>NZ_JBNWBX010000008.1:0-263522 GCF_053522705.1 Agrobacterium sp. 16-2014-1-2a | reverse complement strand
GCACTTAGCCCGGCGACAGAACGAAGATGCAGGTACTCTTCTACTGTCGGCAAACGGGACGCGGTGCTGTATTGCGATTGTTCCATCTTATCGGACGCTGTCCAAATTGAGCCCATAAAGTAGCGATTATTTGCCACTCCAAACAGGGTCAGTTGTCAATGGACGTTCAGGACCGAGCTCGACTTCCTCTCCGGGCCGAAGGTCGTCTTCCGCTTCGCGCCAACAGCGGTCATCGGCTGTCACTGACCGCTTTGTTTATCGTCGCTAGTTTGACAACACAAAGCATGCGTAGGAAGAGCGCTGGAGCGCCTGGCACGCAGATATGGCGGAAGATCGGCTTGAGAAGCCAGAGAATCCTACCCGATAGAGGGTGTCTGAACCGCTGTTGACCATTTCAGTATATGGGGAAATCTCCTTAAAGGCGGCAAGAGCGTCTACCTGAGCTTTGGCAAGAAGGCTCTGTGCAGCTCGGTGCGAATTGGTCGCGGCAATCTGGACTATCCAGCCCCTTCCTGGGATCTCAGGCCGCGGTACAATCGAATTAGTCACTTCGTTGGAGACCGGAGAATGTTCCCTTACGGCCGCTACAGGGAGGGGAATGTACCCTTGCGGAAGATCGAACTCGCTCTTCATCAATGCCTGGGCAACTCTCGTACCCCTTCTAACCGAGGCGGCCGGCATGGCCTCATCCAGTAAGGCGGCCATGCGGTTGTCGCGGCTTCGAGCGGTCTTGCCTCCGAGCACGACGCCGACGACGTGCTTGCCGTTTTCGTTGACCGCAGTGACGATGTTAAACCCCGACGCGTTGATGTATCCGGTTTTTATCCCATCCATGCCTTTGTAGCGATACATCAGATGGTTATGGCCTTTCACAAGCTTGCCCCTGAAAGAAAATGCTGGTGTTGAGAATAAAGCATACTCTTTTGGGAAATCCAGCATCAAGGCAATCGCAAGTCCCGCCATGTCGCGGGCTGTTGTCACCTGAAGCTTGTCCGGTAGGCCGGAGCCGTTCCGAAACACGGTCTTCTTCATGCCAAGCTGGCGCGCTTTCCGCGTCATCATTTGCCCAAAGTTCGTTTCCGAGCCGGCAAGATGATCGCCGATCGCCTCGGCTGCATCATTGGCTGATTTCACCATCATGCCGTAAACGGCTTCTTTAACTGTGATTGTTTTGCCCGCTGGCACGTCTAGCTTGAATGGAATCGTCGCGGCTCCGTTATTCGTCATCACAATGCTCTGATCCCATCGCAGGCGACCATCGTGCAGGGCCTCAAAAACCAGATACAGTGTCATCATTTTCGTCAGGGATGCGGGGTGATTCAAAGTGTCCGCATTCTGCGAACGCAGAACTTTTCCATTGTTGGCGTCGATAATCAGATGGGCATATCCCGCGTGAGCCGATGCCGTAAACAAGGCAGCATTGACCACGACGGCCGCAAGAAGCTGAATCAAAAGTGCCAGTCGCATGGTGATTTTTCCTCTATGCAATAAACAATCAAACGATGGTTTTGACCCGAAGACGGGCATTCAAGCCAATGAATACGAAGGGCCGCGTTCGATCTTTATCGAAGGTAGCGGCTACTAGGTGTCAGTCGCGGGAGGCAAGGCAAGGATCTAGCAAAACATGCTGGTCATCTTGAATCCTCATGCCGCCGCGGACGGTGACGACCTCGCCGAGACGCATGTCGTTATCCGAATAGGTTACGCACAACACACGAATGCCTGGCTGGGAGCAGATACCGAGATAAAAGAGCACGCCGTCGGTATCAACGATCGTCAACGGTCCAGTTGCCCACAGATCGACCCGCTGATCGCTTTGGGGCCGAAAATTTCGGATGGCTCGGCTGAGGTCCCCGCATGCCGCTGTTTCCTTGGGCGTTCCCTCCGGAAATGTCAGACCCGGCCTACCGGGATAGCGATCCTCCTGCGCCGTCGTCGACGACGCGCAAGCCAAGAGGGCGATCACATGTAAAAACAGGCGTTGCATATTCAATCCTCCGATGAATGATTGCGTGAGATCGGCGCTGAACATCTGACAGTTCAAGGCAGCGAATAGGATTGACCGGGTGGCACCTCGAACGAGGGCAATTCCCCGAGCATTGGAAGAATGCGGCTGAACACCGCACTGCCAGTCGGCACGGCGTTCCACCCGGATGTGCGAAAGCCGTGGGTTTCCGGGAGCCCCTTCGGCTCGTCTAGAAGCGTGAGCACTAGGAATTTCGGGGCATCGACGGGGACCACGCCCATGAACGATGTGATGTTCAGGGTTTTCGAGTAGCGGCCGTCGACGACTTTCTCTGCCGTGCCCGTCTTCCCGCCTATCCGGTATCCCGACACTCTGCCGTTCCGAGCGGAGCCAACCTCGGCGTTCAGCTGGAAAAGATAGCGCATGGCCTGCGTCGTTTCTGCCTTGACGAGGTCCGTGCCAAGAAGACGGGGCGCCAGCTCCGACGCCTTGATGAAGGTGGGCCGGATGAGCTTTCCACCGTTGACCAGGGCAGCCACGCCGACACTCGCCTGGAGCGGCGTGACCGCAAGGCCGTGGCCGAAAGAGGCGGTCGCCGTTTCGATATCGTCCCAGCGCTTCGGTAGGATCGGCGTGGCTGACTCCGGCAGTTCCGTCCGAAGGGTTTCCATCTGTCCGAATCGCTGGAGAAAGCGCCTATGGGCTTGCCTGCCGATATCCAGAGCCATCTTTGCCATCGAGATGTTCGAGGAGTAGATGAATGCCTCCGGGAGGGACAGGGGCCTGTACTTGCCCTGGAAATCGTGGATTCTTGCCCGACCGAAAGCGAGTGGCTTGCTGGCATCGATCACCGAATGGATCGAGTATCGGCCGGAATCGATCGCCATGGCGGTGGTCAGCGCCTTGAACGTCGAACCCATTTCAATATTGGCCGCGGCAATACGATTGATGCGATCGGGCTTCAGCGCGTCTGAAGGCGCATTGGGATCGAAGTCCGGCAAGGATGCGAGGGCGAAAACCTCTCCGGTCTCGACCTGGAGCACGAGCCCTGCCGCCGCGTTGGCGGAATACTTCTCGATTGCCTTTCTCAATTCAGCCTCGAGGGCATGCTGTACGCGGAGATCGATTGTGGTGACCACAGGCTCCAACGCATCCGCCGAAGTGTCCATGCCACTTGCGCGAAGATCCGCCAGGCCTTCCGTCTCCATCCACTTCTCAAGCCCGGATATGCCGATGTTATCGACATCCACCGCGCCAAGCACATGGGAGGCCAGTGCTCCGTTGGGATAGAAGCGCTTCGTCTCGCTTCGGAAACTGACCGCCGGCACGCCGGCGTCCCACAACGCCTGTTCTTCGAGCGGCGTTATCTGCCGCTTGATCCAGGCGAAGTGCGTCCGCGCGGCAAGTTTGTCATAGAGTTGACGATGATCGAGCGCCGGAAACACTGCAGTGATCCGCTCGACCGCCTCGTCGATATCGACGATCAGCCTCGGTATCGCAAACGCGCTGGAGATCGGGACATCCATCGCCAGAATAGCGCCATTTCTGTCCAGAATTGCAGGACGGTGGTTCGCGGCGACCTTCGACCCATCGGCAAGCAGGGGAGGCTCCAGGAGACCGAGAAACGCAAGGCGCAAAAGCATCATCAGAAAGAGGCTGACGAATGCTGCCGTCATCAGCAAGAGCCTGCCATTTCGGCTCCGGCCGCCTGGCCGCGGCGTTGATCGCGAGGTGCGGCGCATCTCAATACAGGCCGCCGGTGCTGCGCATCAGCCGGTCAAGCAATGCACCATCGAAATTTCCCGACGATGAACCTGCCTTGGCGTCCGCCGTGTCGGCAATCACGTCGCATGGGGCCACACAAGCGCCTGTTCCCGGCTTGAACGCTTCCAGAACCGAGCCTGATTGCTCGTCTGTGGCCGTGCCGCTTCGCAGGTCGACGCGCTGGAGGAACATGCCTTCCGGACGTTTGAAGGTGCCTGCCTGCCGGCCAGCGAGCGCCGTTTTCATGAAGTCGATGAAAACAGGCGCAGCGAGACCACCTCCGGTTTCACCGGAACCCATGGGGGTCGGCGTATCATAGCCCATGAAGACACCCGTCACCAAATCCGGCGTATAGCCCACGAACCAGACGTCCTTTTCGTCGTTTGTCGTACCCGTCTTCCCCGCGAGCGGCACTCCGAGCACGTTCACGCTCCGCGCCGTGCCGCGCTGGACCACGCCTTGCAGCATCGAGGTGACCTGGTAGGCGGTCATCGGGTCGAGCACGTAGTCCTTGTCGTCCACCAAGGTCGGTTCCGGCTCACCGTTCCAAGGCGCAGCGTTACAGCCCTCGCAGCGCCTCCCATCCTGCTTGAAGATCGTCTTCCCGTCGCGGCCTTGAATCCGGTCGACGAAGGATGGCCGCACCTCTCGACCACCATTGGCGAAGACGGCGTAGGCCGCGACCAGCCGCATCAGGGTGGTTTCACCCGCACCAAGTGACATCGGAAGATATTCCTCCAGATCATCGTAGAGGCCGAAGCGTTCGCTGTAGTCCGCCACCACATCCATGCCGACGGCGCGGGCGAGCCGCACAGTCATCTGGTTGCGACTGTTTTCGAGACCGGTCCTGAGCGTGGAGGCGCCGCCGGAACGACCGTCATAATTCTTGGGTCGCCACAGCCTGCCTGCACCATCGGGAATGGCCAGAGGTGCATCCAGCACCAGGGTTGCGGGGGTATAGCCGGCGTCGAGTGCGGCAGCATAGACGAACGGCTTGAACGAGGAGCCGGGTTGACGGAAAGCCTGGGTCGCACGGTTGAATTGTGATTGCGTATAGGAGAAGCCACCCGCCATCGCCACGACCCTCCCGGTCCGGGCCTCCATGGAGACCAGCGCGCCCTGGACCTGCGGGGGCTGGCGCAGGCGGTGCCCCTCTTGCGTCTTCTCGACGTACACGACATCACCCACCGAAAAGACGTCGGACGCATCCTTCGCGCATCGTCTTTTGCCTTTCATGCGGCCGCAAAGTGCCCAACCGAGCGCTTTCAGATCCATCTCGATAGGCGCTTCGGCGCCGACATCAAGCCGCAAGAGCACACCCTTCGTATCAACCCGCGATACGAGGGCGATGCGCCACTCGGGAACGTCGACTAGCGGTGCAATTGTTTCGGCAGCCGATGGCCAGCTCCCTGCGTTATCCAGATGGAGCAGCGGTCCGCGATAGCCCTTGGCCTGATCGTATTCGACGAGCCCCTTCTGCAACGCGCTCATCGCCGCATGTTGAAGCTTAGGGTCCAAGCTCGTGCGCACGCTGAAGCCGGCACGATAGAGTTCCGCCTCGCCGTACTTCGCCAGCAAAAACCTGCGGACCTCTTCGGTGAAGTATTCCGCCTTCTGGACGGCCGGCTGCCTTTCCCGGACAACGACGTCCAACGGTTGCGCCATGGCCCGGAGCGTCTCGGCTTTGGTGACAAATCTGTTCGCGAGCATCTGCTCGATCACCCAGTTTCGGCGGGCGATCGCTCGGTCGTGAGCCTTAACCGGATGGTAGTTATTTGGTCCTTTCGGCAGCGCCGCGAGATACGCGGCCTCGGCGATGTCGAGATCGGCCACACTCTTGCCGAAATAAGTCAACGCTGCCTGTGCGATGCCGTAGCTTCCAGCGCCCAGATAGATATCATTGAGGTAGAGCTCAAGCAGTTGGTCTTTGGTGAAGGCCTGGCTCATGCGGACTGCGAGCAGCATTTCCTTCACCTTCCGTTCGAATGTCCGGTCATTCGTCAAGAGGAAGTTCTTGGCTATCTGCTGCGTGATCGTCGAGGCACCGATCAGGCGACCGCCGCTCAAGCTATTTTCGACATTCGAGAGCAAGGCCTGTCCGATGCTGAACGGATCGACACCGGAATGGCTGTAGAAATTCTTGTCCTCGGCGGCGAGAAAAGCGCCCCTTACCCGCAGCGGCACAGCCCCGATCGGCATGAAAAGACGCTTCTCGCGGGCAAATTCCGCCATTAGCGTACCATTCCCGGCGTAAAGCCGCGATGTGACGGAGGGTTTCCAGTTGGCGAGCATGGTATGGTCGGGGAGACCGGCGCTGAAACTTGCGACCAAGAGATAAAGCATCAGGGCGAGCGCGAGACCCAGATTGATTCCGGCACTCAAAATCGCTCCAAGAAGCTTCATCCCTTACTCCATTCTAGATCCGGCCACCGCCCGCCAAGAGACCAATCTGGAGGCAACAGAAAGCGAGCCTCACTTTTCGTGAGACGCTTCGCTTCGTCTTGGCGAGCTGATCGTTCCGCCGCGTTCTTCTCGAGATCGGCCGTTTCGGTAATGGTTTGATATAGGGGTTGAACCATCCGCACAAACGACGTTATCTGGGATCAGATGCAAATTTAATTTGGGTAAACATGGTCCGTCCACATCTGCCTCTCAATGCGCTCCGCGCCTTCGAAGCCTCCGCAAGGCATTTGAGCTTCACGCGGGCGGCGATTGAACTCGGGGTTACGCAGGCGGCAGTCAGCCATCAGGTCAAAATTCTCGAGGAACGACTTAAGGTTAGCCTCTTCAAACGCATATCACGCGGCCTGATGGTGACTGCCGAAGGCGAGGCGCTCCTGCCAGTCCTGCGCGACTCATTCGACCGCATGGCCGATATGCTGGAGCGCTTCGAGGGAGGATACGTGCGGGAAGTCCTGACCGTCGGAGTGATCGGCACATTCGCGGTAGGATGGCTTTTGCCACGTCTCTCCGACTTTCAGCTGCACCATCCCCAGATCGAACTGAGACTGTCGACCAACAACAATCGCGTGGACATTGCCGCAGAGGGCTTGGATTTCGCGATCAGGTTCGGGAGCGGCGCCTGGCACAACATCGAGGCCGAGCATCTGTTCGAAGCTCCTCTCTCGGCAATCTGCATTCCGGAGATGGCCAAAGAACTGAAGCGCCCGGAAGACCTTTTCAGAAAGGTTCTCCTGCGCTCCTATCGCGCGGACGAGTGGACGGGATGGTTCACCGCCGCCGGTGTGGGCGGAGAGCCGCCGATCGCCAGGGGCATGATGTTCGACTCGTCTCTGGCGATGATCGAAGCGGCATTGCAAGGCGCGGGGGTCGCGCTGGCGCCGCCGCTCATGTTCCAGCGGCAACTGACGATGGGTTCCCTACAGCAGCCGTTCGATGTTTTTGTCTCGCGCGGGAGCTATTGGCTCACTTCGCAAAAATCCCGAAGTGAAACATCGGCAATGGCGGCATTCAGGACGTGGCTTTTGGAGGCAGCCGGTTCTGTCGCGACCGGACCTCACGAACACGAGGATGCAAAGATAATCTTGCCCTAGGCATTAGAAAAATTAGGGAGAGCCAACAGCGAATGTTGGCTGCCCTCTTCGCGCCGGCAGCGCCGACGAAGAAAGTATTGGTTGCTCGCAATCCATCTCGACAGCGGCTTCTACTGCAAGACTTCGTCCTATCGCCGGCCGAGCGTGTTGACGACGATGACCCCGCGCAGCGCCAAGGAGCCACCCAGCAGCGTCCTCGCCTCAGGCTCCTCCCCGAGGCCGGCTCAAGCGAAAAATACGGCGCATGGCGGAATGAGATAGAGAAACTGGCCTGCCCGCGCCGCGCCGAAATGTTTGAGCGCGTACGTCCAGCACGACTGACCGATGGCCGCAGGCGCGACGGCAAGAAAGACGACCGCGCCGACAGTTGACCGCGAGGCTGCGGCGAGCTGCTCGATCCCTACGGGAAGCCACGGGCAAAGGGCCACGATTCCGGCAATAATATCAACGGCTGTCACGGATAAGGGGTTATGGCGCGCAAGAAGCGGCCGTTGCAGTACCGAATAAGTCGCTCCTTACGCTCCAAGCTGCTTTTCGATCTCTATGGGCCGGACCGATTAAAGCGAGGGCGCCGTTCAATCCCTGGAACTTTTCAGGAAGTTTTCAGCCGGTTCTCAGGACTTTGCGCTTCTCCGTGATCAGGATGTCGGAGGATTGACCGCCAGGGAACGTCGACAACAAAGATCGTCGCCTCGATGGCGTGTTGATCATCCCAACCTGATCAACCGGATGAGATAGCATGGACCTGAAACTTCAAGGAAAGTCCGTCATTGTGACGGGTGCCACTGGCGGCATTGGACTGGAAATCGCCCGCACATTTTCAAAGGAAGGTGCACTGGTCACCATTCCGGGCCGCTCACAGAAGAAACTTGATGCGGCACTCGCCGATATCATGGCATCCGGCGGAGCCGGTGTCAGCGGCGTGCTGGCCGATCCGGCGACGGAAGCGGGCGTCGAAGCCCTGGTCGCCGCCGTGCCGCAGATTGATGTGCTGGTGAACAATCTCGGTATCTATGAGGCGAAGTCCTTCCAGGACATCAGCGACGCCGAGTGGCGGAACATGTTCGAAGTGAATGTGATGAGTGGTGTCAGGCTGTCGCGCGCCTATATGCCAGGCATGCTTGAGCGCAACTGGGGCCGCATCGTCTTCATCTCAAGCGAATCCGGGCTGATGACACCGGGTGAGATGGTTCATTACGGCATGACGAAGACGGCGCAGCTTGCCGTTGGCCGCGGTCTTGCGATTACGGCCAGAGGGACAGGCGTCACGGTCAATTCAGTCATGCCTGGACCCACCCGCTCAGATGGCATTTTCGATTTCCTGCGGGGCATATCGACCGATCCAAATGCGACGACAGATGAACTCGAAGCCGCCTTCTTTCAGCATCATCGACCAAGTTCGCTGCTGCAAAGGCTTATTCGCCCCGAAGAAATTGCAAGCCTCGTTGCCTATGTCGCGAGCCCGCTTGCATCTGCCACGAACGGGGCGGCATTGCGTGTCGATGGCGGGGTAACCCCAACAATCGTCTAGACACTTGCCTGCAGCCGCTCCTGCCAGAGGAGAGCGCCCTGCTGCGCGGAAAGGGTCTTTGCCCCCTCAAAGACCGCAGCGGCGTCCAAAGCCATTGTAGGCCCTCGCCGCGACAAGGCGAGGCCCTTCAAACGCAGGAGTTCCGGCAGGCACCACAACTCCTTCGTCCGTCCGGCACGATCGATGGCCTCGTTGAGAATATTGAGACCAGCCGTCTCGTCACCGGCCGAGAGGTGAGCCCTGGCAAGCTCGCCCATCAGACCGCAATGGTACATGGAAAAAGGCACATCCCGGCTCTCGGCGAGCGTCGCCTGCAGCTTGATGATACCGCTTTTGAGCGAGCCGGTTCGGGTTTCCAGGCACGCTCGATAGGCCTCGGACCAGGTCATCCACACTGATAATCGGTGAGCGTTGGAAACGTCCACGAGCTCCTGGCTATAAAGCGCTGCCGCCTCAAGATGACCCTGGTCGAGCGCCAGCGGAATCGATGCTTGCGCCAGCGCGTGGCAGATCGAATAGGTGTGGTCCAGTTCCACCGCGCGTTCGAGCGCCTGCCGTGCGACGTCTAGTGCTCGCACGACATCGTTTCGCAGCCAGAGAACGCGCGCATAAAAAGCCAGGCCCGCGACCTGCTGATCGAAATGGTAATGGCTGGTCGGCAAGTTGCCGACGGGTTCTTCATATCCCTTTAGGAATTCCCCGAGCTCCGCTTGCGCCAAATGCTGTTCGCCGACGAGGTGATGAATGGAGCCCCGCACACGGCAAGCAATCAGACTGTCGATCCTGCTCCCCGAAGCGGTAGTGACGTTCGTCAGTTCTGCCATGCAGCGCAGTGCATCGTCGTTCAGCCCCGCATTGACGCTCGCGACCCCTAGAGCCCAAAGCGATCTGGTTTGCGCTCCACCATCACCAATCCGCCGCGCCTCCGCCAGACCCTGCTGAAGAACCTCTCGCGTCGAGGGCGTCGAGCCGCTGACATAGAGAAGTGCGCAGCCACGCGCGACCGCCAGCTTGACCAATTCATGCGAAAGATTCGGATGATCCAGAACATGACGACCAGCCTCGTCGGCAAACTCCAGCAATTCGGTAACCAGGGACAAATGCAGCCAAAGGGGTTCGGCAGCGACAACCAACTGAACGGCTGTCACTGCATCATTTCCCTCGCCCAGCGACCATTCCAGGGCCTGCCGGAGGCCAGGCAGGTGCGGCTTGTAGCGTGCGAGCCATTCCACGGTCGTCAGCTTTGCAATGTCTGCCTCCAGACGCCCGAAGATCCCGAGCACAAGAGCGGCCTGCCGGGACGCCACCGCGGCATATTCGCCGGCATCATCAAGACGTGCGCGCGCAAACTGACGCATGGGTTCAAGCAGATGAAACAGGCTGCCCTGCTCCGTCGCCTCGACGGTAAGCAGGGACTTGCCAACCAGCGAGGACAGAACGTTCACGAGCTTGCCCCTCGGCATGGCGGTGACTGCCGCCGCTGCCTCGGCTGTAAACTGCCCGGATAGCAGACTGAGCGCCCTGAACACCATCTGCTCCGGCGGTGTCAAAAGCCGGTAACTCCATGCGATGGTCGCCTCCATCGTCTGCTGCCGGGGAACGGCGGCGCGCCGGGAAACGCCGAGAATAGACAGGGAGGTCGCAAGTTCACGCAGCACCTCTCGCACGCCCAATGTGCGTGCTGCCGCTGCCGCCATTTCAATGGCCAGTGGAATGCCATCGACCCGGCGGCAGATCTCGACCAGTTGCGACAACTCCATTTGAAGCACCAAGGGACCGCCAGCGGCGAGGAGGCGTTGCACAAATAGCTGAACCGCCGTGGACGAAAGACATTCCTGCAGCGGCGCCCCCTCTCTCGGCAGGCCAAGTGCCGGAATGCCTATGATCCGCTCGCCGTCGACCTCCAGCGCCTGCCTGCTCGATGCCAGAATGCGGACGCCCGGACATCCCGACAGCACCTCAAGCGCTATCGCTGCCACCGCGTCCAGCAGGTGTTCGCAATTGTCGAGGAGAAGAAGACAGGTCTTGCCGGACAGCGCCTGCACGAGAGACCGAACATCCCCCGGATCGCTCAGATTGACGTCCAAAACACCGGCGATCGCGGGACTAATGAACCGCTCGCTGTCGACGGGGGAAAGTTCCACCATCCAGACACCATCCGGGAACTGCTCAAGCAAGGCTAAAGCCGCGACCCGCGAGAGCCTGGATTTCCCAAAGCCGCCGGGGCCGATTAGCGTGACAAGCCGATGCCGATGGAGAGACGCGCAAATTTCAGCCTTGAGATCATCGCGGGCCACAAGACTGGAAAGATCGGGTCTAAGATTGGTCGGCGGCGGCAGGCGCGACGCTTCCACATCCACAAGACAATAGCCTTTCCCGGCAACTGTCTTGATCAGGTTTCGGTCGCTCCCGAGGGAGCGCCTCAGCGCGTGAATCTGAGCCTCAATGGCATTGTCATTGACAAAGCGCCCCTTCCAGACACGCTCGATCAACGCGTCCTTTGTGACGATCGCACCTTTTGCCTCCACCAAGGCAACGAGAACATCGAAAGCACGGCCGCCAAGCGAAATGACGTCATGCCCGTTGACCAGACATCGGCGCTCCCGGTCGATCGCATAACGGCCAAACATCGGAACGAGCATCTCCATCGGTTAGCGCAGCAGTTGCCAATGCGGCTTGTTTTTCAGAAGTTTTAAGATCCTCATAAGGACTTCAACCTTCGGCACCGTCAAGATGCACCCGCACCCGGAAGATGAACTGCATTCTGGGGCATAGCTTTACCCGTCACAGGCGCGCAGTTCACGCACGGAAATCTTGCTGCCAGGAGTTGCCCCATGAAACTGCTTTCCACCGTCGCCATCAGCGCGACACTCTTAGCCGGCACCGCATTCGCGGATGTCCAGCCCTTCCCGAAAGACTTCCAAACGAAGATGATCAAGGTGAAGGACGCCGAGCTTTACGTGCGCGTCGGGGGGCACGGGCCAGCCGTCGTTCTTCTCCACGGATATGGTGAAACCGGAGACATGTGGGCTCCCTTGGCCGCACGTCTCGCTGCCAAGCATACGGTGATCGTGCCGGATCTGAGAGGCATGGGGCTGTCGTCGCATCCGAAGAGCGGCTTTGACAAGGCAAATCAAGGTCATGACATTACGTCGGTTCTTGATGCGCTTCATGTCGAGAAGTTTGATCTCATCACTCATGACATCGGAAACATGGTGGGCTTCGCACTGGCGACACAGAACCCGCAACGCGTCACGAGCTTTACCCTCATGGATGCCCCGGTGCCCGGAGTGGGCCCCTGGGAGGAGATTCTGAAGAACCCGCTGCTCTGGCATTTCCGCTTTGGCGGTCCGGACATGGAGCGGCTCGTCGCGGGACGCGAGCGGATCTACCTAGACCGGTTTTGGAATGAATTCTCCGCCGATCCGAAGCGGTTCGATGAGGCCTCGCGAAAGCACTACGCAAAACTCTACGCCCGGCCCGGCGCCATGCATTCCGGCTTTGCGCAATTCGCAGCCTTCGATCAGGATGCCATCGACAATCGAGCCTGGCTCGCCAAAGGTGAGAAGCTCAACATGCCCGTACTGGCCGTCGGCGGCGAGAAATCCTTCGGCACGACCATGGCAACGGTCATGCAACCGGCCGCCTCCAATGTTCAAGGCGCTGTGATTAAGGCGTCCGGCCACTGGCTGATGGAGGAACAACCGAAAGCCACCGTCGATGTCATCGAAAAATTCATCGACAGCAAGAAGTAACGGCAGCCCAGGCCGGCTTCGTCCCAACCGGCCACGTCCTGGCCCCATGAGCGCGTGTTTTCAAACTCTGTCAGAGAAGGGCCTCCCCCATGACCTCGCCTGCCAAGATCCGCAATCCGGTGGAAGATCATATGCTCACACCGGAAAATGCCGCCCTCGTCATCATCGATTTCCAGCCGGTGCAGGTCGCTTCCGTTGTGACGATGGAACGGCGGCAGCTCGTTGCCAACGTGGTGGCGGTCGCAAGGACCGCAAAACTTTATGGACTGCCGATCGTCCTTTCGACGGTCAATGTGAAGACAGGACGCAACCAACCTACCATTCATCAGCTCACCGAAGTCCTGGGCGATCTGACCCCGATCGACAGAACATCGATCAATGCCTGGGAAGACGTTGAGTTTGCGGACGCCGTCCGGGCGAGCGCACGCCGGAAGCTGATCATGGTGGCGCTCTGGACCGAGGTTTGCCTGGTTTTCCCGGCTCTCGATGCATTGAAAGAGGGATTTGACGTCTATCCGGTCGTGGATGCCATTGCAGGAACCTCTCATGAAGCGCATGCTGCGGGTCTTGATCGGATCCTGCAGGCGGGGGCCAAACCGATCACCTGGATACAGCTTGCTTGCGAACTGCAACGGGATTGGGCGCGGGAAGCCACTGTGCCCGGCTTCGCCGAAATCGTGTTTGCGTCAATTCATCCATAGACACGGATGGGGGTTCACATGTCTGCAATTCTGCTACTCACTCTTTTTCATGTATTGATCAGTCTTGTTGCGATCGTGGCAGGCTTCGGTCTGATCCACCGACTGATTATTAACGGAAATGACCGCGTGCTTGCGCAATGGTTTCTGGTGACGATCGCGATCACGCTCGTGACCGGCTTCCTGTTTCCCTTTAACGGTGTAACACCGGCCATCAATGTCGGAATCCTCTGCACGGTCATCCTTCTGGTAACGCTCTATGCGCGCTACCGGGCAAGACTGTTAGGCTTCTGGCGACCGGTCTATGTTGCCGGAGCAACGCTTCTGATGTTCTTGAACACGCTGGTCCTGATCATCCAGTCGTTCCAGAAGATCGGGCCTTTGCACGCTCTGGCACCGGTGGGCAACGAGCCTGCAATCCTCGCCTGCCAGGTGATCCTTCTGCTCGCCTCTCTGGCAGCCGGCATTCTCGCAGTGCTGCGGTTCCGACCGTCCTTGTCGATCCCCGGCGTCACCCTGCCGTCTGCCTGATAAGGCTTGCTGCCGAAACGGATAGGCGGACGATGCTATCGTCCGCCTATCCGTAATGCACGACTTCAGGTCCGGGTAATCGATGTGCCGCCATCCACCAGCGATGCGGTGCCGGTGACGAAGCTTGCATCATCGGAGGCCAGATAGAGTACGGACTTGGCGATTTCCTCGGCCGTTGCAACCCGCTTTAGCGCATGCAGCGCGGTGATGAAGGCCTGCTTTTCCGGCGTGTCGTTCATCTCCCGGTACATGTCCGTGTCGACTGCTCCGGGCAGGATGGAATTGACGCGGATGTTCTTGGAACCGAATTCGGCAGCCAGTGCCTGTGTCAGGCCGATTAGGCCGGACTTGCTGGCTGAATAGGCTGCGACACCCGGAAAAGAATAGCTGTAACCCACGAATGTCGACGTGAAGATGATCGAGCCCGCGCCGTTTTTTTCCATCGCGTCCGCCTGGTGCTTGGCCGCCAAGAACGACGCTGTCAGGTTGATGGCCAGCGTATCGGCAAACCCGTGTTCTGAAACACTTGTCGTCGGCCCGGCTTCGCCCAGAGTGCCGGCATTGTTGAAGGCGATGTCGAGCTTTCCATAGCGCTCGACAGCGGTTGCAACCAGGCGCCGATGATAGTCTTCCTCACGAACGTCTCCGGCGACCGCAATCGCCTGGCCGCCTGCGGCCTCGATCTCAGCAACGAGGCTATCGAGTTCCGCCTGTCGGCGGGCACCGACCACAACCTTCGCTCCCTCGGCGGCAAAGAGCTTTGCCGTTGCCCTGCCAATGCCGGAACTTGCGCCAGTGACGATGGCAACCTTGTTATTCAGCCGTGTCATGTTCTTGTCTCCATTCGGGAGCAGCACCTGCCGCTCCGTTCGATGGACTGAAGATGGCACCTTGCCATTGTTCGGATTAGTCGGCAGATATTGGAACTGAAATCCGGAGATGCCGAACGATGCTGATGCGAACGGAAGGGATTGTGACGTTTGTGGCCGTTGTCGAATGCGGCTCCATCAGCCAGGCGGCACGGCGGTTGAGGCTTTCGAAATCCGTCGTCAGCGAGCGTCTTGCGGAACTAGAAAAGACGCTGGGCAGCCTGCTTCTTCAGCGGACCACCCGGAAGCTCACCTTGACCGAAAGCGGCCAGGCCTTTTTGGAGCGGGCGCGCCGCATAACCCAGGAGATGGAAGCAGCGGCAGAAGAGATGTCGGAGCGGCGGGGGGAGATCGCGGGGCCCTTGCGCATCGCAGCCCCCGTCACCTTCGGCCGAATGCATCTCGGCCCCGCGCTCTATCCGTTTCTGGTTCAGCACCCAAACCTTGAACTCACGCTTGACATCGACGACCGCAGGGTGGACCCGGCCGCCGACGGCTACGACGCCATCATCCGCCATGGTCCCATATCCGAGTCACGCCTCATAGCCTGGAAGCTGGCAAGAAGCCGCCGGATGCTGACGGCCTCAGTCGACTACCTCACGCGGTTCGGCACGCCTCGCACGCTGCAGGATCTCGAAAATCACAAGGGCATATTCTATACAAACCGCGGGATTGCCGACTGGCGCTTCCTGACCGGCAGCGGCAACGTCATCGTACGGGCCAAGCTCGGCCTTGCGATCAACAATGGCGACATGATGCGCGATGCGGCGATAGCGGGCCTCGGTCTGGCGCTCTTGCCGGCTTTCATAGCCGGCCCCGCCATTCGCGATGGCTTGCTGCAGGAAGTAGAGGTCGATCACAAGCCGGAACCGGAATTTATCTTCATGGCCCATCCGCAGGGGCGCCAGCCGCCCGTGAAGCTGCGCGCCATCGCCGATCATCTGAAAACTGCGTTTGGCAATCCACCCTACTGGGATCCATAGATCAGTTTGATGTCTTTTCTCAATGAACACGACATGCTTGCGCTCTTGCTTTCGAAGCCAAGATGGCTGCTTTCGGGTTGTATTTAAGGCTTCCGTACCGACCGAAATGAGGGCGCGAAGCTGCCCTCATCCCTTCGGCCCGTGATGACCGCAATGGGCCGACTGCGGTCTTCCGCTTCGCGCCATTAGCGGACATCCAGCTTTGTGGGGGAAACCAAACGTCTCAGCACGATTTCACGGAAGCGCGTGAACGCAGACGCGCCCTCCTTTGCCTTAGCTCGAATGAGCGCCCCCTCGTAGGCGTCCACGATACTGGCTGTTAAATCATTGATGTTCTCTTCAATGTCGATATCGCCATCCTGCTGCGCAGCGGCCAGCACCCCTTGAATGCTTTTCTCCCAGCGTGCGAATGACGTAGCGAGCGTATCAAGAACGACTGCGCTCCGGCCCGCAGCGCCTTGGGCAATGATGCCATAAAGGCAGCCTGCATACGGAGCGTCCGTCCTGTATTCGGCTTCAAGAGCTGCAAAATAGGCGTCGAGACGAGCCAGCGGACGGAGCGAGGTGTCGGTGAAGAAGTGCTCCCTCAGGCGACGGTACTTTTCCTCGTAGGCTTCGATGACCGCCACGACGAAATCATCCTTGCTCTGGAAGAAGTAATAGAACGACCCTTTCGGGACATCGACGGCCTTCAGGATCGGGCCAATCCCCACACCCTCATATCCATGGGCCAACAGTTGCCGCATGCCTTCGGAAATGAGCCGATCTCGCGTCGTAAATTGACCATCCATAACTAGACCAATCGTCTACAAGGCTGCTTATACACATTTCTCTCCGTGGAGCGAGCTTCGTATGAGCATAGCACGCAGTCGGATTGTCGGCATCTACCTGATGATTTCTTCTGCCGTTCTGTGGAGCACAGCCGGGCTTTTTGTGCGCATCGCCGACATGGATGTCTGGTCAATGATCGGCTGGCGGTCGGCCTTCTCATTAGTCACGCTCGGCGCTTTCGTATTGTACCGCCGAAGATCAACGAAGACAGGTGGTAAAGGAACTTTCGGCATGCCCGGCGTAGCCGCATGTGCCGTGTCGACAATAGCGGCGATCACCTACGTTGCGTCTTTGCAATGGACCACCGTCGCTAATGTCATGACAGTGTACGCCACGCTTCCATTCGTCGCGACTGGTATCGCCTTTTTGTGGCTGAAGGACCGCGTGACATACCGCTTCATAATCGCTGGTTGTCTAGCGTTCCTGGGGGTAGGTATTTCGGTCGGAGCGGCGATGTCGGCAAACGACATTCTCGGCATCCTTGCTGCATTTGTCATGACGACTGGGTGCGCCACGCAGATTGTCATCGCCAAACGGTTTCCGACTATGGACTCGACTATGATGACGGTCTTTGCCGCTTTGGCATGCTTTTGCATCGCACTTCCTCTCATGCAGTATTCGATGCCGACGCCAACACAGCTCCTTGCATGCGCATTCTATGGAATTTTCACGACGGGCATTGGTTACGTGCTCTTGTTGCTTGGTTCTCGACGGGTCGCTTCAGGTGAAGCTGGACTACTTTCCATGCTTGATGTCATCCTTGGTCCGATATGGGTTTGGATTTTCTTCAGCGAGGAGATCACGCTGCCAGTCCTGCTGGGCAGTGTAGTCGTTTTGACTTCCGTCTTTTGGTACCTTTTACCGGGCCGTAACATCGCTGCTGCCGTTTGAGCATTGTCCGCAATGGGCCGACAGGAGACGCACTGCTGCAAGAAGGGTTGCCGTCGGATATTCCGCGTCATCCCCGTTGCTCGGTTTCTTGCAATTTTTCGCTGAGCACGTGTTGAATCTTACATCCTGCGCTCGGTACTCTTCAGTGAACTGGAGAGCCCGGAAACGCGACTGGCCTCGCGCTGCTGCAAGACGTGCCGGGATTCGGCCAGTATCTCGCGATACCTTTGGATCTTGGTTGCTTTCATCCTGAATAAGTCGTCGACTGATACCGTTGCCTGCTGCACCGGAAAAGCCACTTCGTTTTCCAGAAGGTCGAGCAAAAGGTTTCGCATCACTGCGTTTTCTTCTCGAAGTTTCGCGAGCTCAATAGCCTTCCCACTCGCCTCAAATTTCCGTGCGATAGCTTTGTCAATATCGTGTTCGACAAGCAGAATCTTGGCGGCATAGTACCGGCAAGCAAAGAACGCTGTGACGAGCGCGCATAACGCGATGACAATGTAGATCATTTCGACCTCCAGGTTATCCTGAAAGTCGATATTCGGAAGCCGGATTTCAATACGCGATTCACTCGACAAACCAAAATGGCTCCTCTTTGATGAGTAACCGGGGCCGTAAACGTATCAAGTTCATCGTGATTGAAACGGTGACTGTCAGTCGCTTCAATCTTACATATTTTGGCGTCTTGTTACCTTAGCAGGTACTTTGCCTTCCTCACGGGGTATGCGAGAGGCTCACCATTTTCCAAGATGAAACCCATACGGTACATGCATCTGCGCATTTCGGGAGAGCCATACGCACCTGCATAAATACCGACGGGGTGGTATGATGGGTAAGATTCAAAACTGCATCTGTCGAGTGCTGACCGATAGGCGATCTCACGTACGTAGTCGCCCGTCACCGGAACCGTGCCGTAAAGATGCCATTGAGTCCGCGCTTCCGCGACTGCTGCCGTGAAGGTGACGCCCAGAATCACGCTTAGAGCCAGCTTGAGTTTCATGACACGCCTCCAAATAAACAATTATGACGAGCAACGGATATTTCGTCCGGTTTGTTCCCTCGCTCAGACGCGTTTGCGCAGTTGTGGTCTCGTCGCCCTCACGGTCGGAGTGCATGCCATTTGTTTTTCATCTTTGGACCAACTCGGAAGTGACGTCAGCTTTGCGCCTTCGTACCGGCTATTCAGATCAGTCCCGCCATCTCCTGAAATAAGACGTAAGTAAAAAGCTGTGGCGACGTTCCTGTCAGGAACAGTCTAGCAGAATTTGGCAACACTACATTGTTGCCGATTGTCTACATTCCCAACGAGCGCCAAGCAAAAACCCCGCCGGGGATGGCGGGGCCGATCACGCCGTTTAGATGCAGGATTTAAGCGCTAGCAAGTGCTTTCTCGATATCCTGCACAGAATGGCCAGTCAGATCTTTATCCAGCTCTCCAATAAGAACGTCCGACAACGACTTATGGTAGCCCTTGCGCATCTCACCCAGTGTGCGCGGTGCCGCGATAATCACCAGACTTTTGATCTTGCCCTCAAGCACCTGCTTGTTCAGCATATCCGTAACACCTGCACCAAACCCGTCTTCGTCTTGCTGACTATCGTCGGGATTAGCCGAGCTACTGGAATGTCGGGCGCCGGAAGAGATCTTCGAGCTGTCGATCGCCGGATCTGGCAACGCTGTCAGATTGACAGTCGCCGCATCGCCGTCGTTCCGAAAAAGGCTAATCTTTTCGCCATCGGCAACGGCAACGACCGTGTTTTGCGGAAGGTTCATGTTGATCTCCTTGGTGAGCAGCTCGAGCCCAGATGACCGACCCTGCTTGTTTCTGTCAGAGAATAACCTCGCTACAGACCATCCGTTCCGCAGCCGGCCCGACAAAACTACAGGATTGGCGTATCGCCGTGATCAGTCACCCCAGCCAAATGCTCGATGGCCTGCCTCGCGCCATTCCTCCGGCAGAGGGCCAGACCGAGGCTGCTGTTTCAGGCACAGACCGCCGGGGTGAACTCGGCAGTATGGCATCGGCAGCGAAAATCTTCCGCGGCAATGCTGGTGACCGGTACGGCACATGCCGACCCTTTAATTTAAAACGGCGTCCACATTAAATACTGTATAAAACATACTTGGTAAAATCACGCATTTCCGGTCGCCGCGGCACCACCAAGCGCGGCAAAAACCTGCGGGGAAAACTCAAACTGTCGAGCCGTTCCTCGTCCCATTGAGTTTCTTCCAAGCGTTTCTGTAAGGATGCCCCGCCGGACCAAGAGTTCAATGGTTTCGATCACCCCACCACGCGTCATTCCGGTAATATCAATTACATTTGAGAGTGTTAATTTCTGATGCGCCTGGTGCATCAGATAGAGAATATTCATCATGCCGATCTGTTTGATGCGCGACTGCGCCGATTCACCATCGATTGGCTTCTCCAGGATTTCACGCACCGCAAATACGGACAAGGCCTGACTCTGCCATCTTTCACTTAAATTGCTTGCCATCGTTTTAACTATCTATTATTTGCATAGTCAAATAATTGAGACGAGTCGCCGTTCAGTTGAGGCGGATATTTAGGAAGACGGAGGGTAGGGGGCATGAAGGGCCTTTTCTTTCGAATGATCATAGCAGCGTCAGGGTTCGTTTCACTCTATACCATTTCGGAGCGAAGCGCTCGTGCCGACGAATGGGGGTGCCAGGTTATCCTGTGCTTATCCAATCCCGGCGGTCCGACCCAGTATGGCGAATGCAGGCCGCCCATCGAGAAGCTTTGGAGGTGGTTGGCAAAAGGGCGTTCGTTTCCAACTTGCGCGGGCGCGGGTTTTCAGACCTCTCGCCCTCTTTACGAACCATATTACTGCAACGCCGGCTACCGCTTATCTGCTGGCTACGGTCCCAGCGGACGTGACGCGACGTGCATTTCCACGTCGCTGCAAGCCGTGAGCGATAGCTTTTGCCAGCGAGATCGAGACGGTGGCGATCCGAACAAAGGCTCTGTCACGTCACCGAGGTGGCAAAGGGTAGACGGGCGATACCAATGCCTGGCCAATACCGTGGCGCGACCCTTGGTCCGCGAGAAACCTCGATACGTCGATGTGACGATTGAGGGTGTCGGCACGCAGAGGGTGTGGTTCTGACATGCCCGTTGTCTTCTCAGATCTTGCGCAGACCTGCGCACCCTTCGTTGCATCGGAGGCTCTTGCGGGTGTGGTCAGCCCCGAAAGCCGGTTCGCTCCGTTCACCATCAGGATCAACAGCCGTGCACCGCTCGGGCGGCAACCTGCGACCAAGGCCGATGCAATCGAAGTCGCCGCATCCTCGGAGAAAACATGCCATGACATACACATTGGTCCCGACGGGGTCGGGCCGGAAGAACTGCGCAGATTGAACCTCTCGATACCAGCCGCTGTCGCTCGCTGCCTTAACCTGAAGGCTCCAGCGACGCCATTCGACGGCTATTGCTGCCTCTCGGTGAAGGTGGGTGCTGACAGTCCCAGGGCCGAGCAGGTGCTGCAATCCTGCTATGGACGTGACGATCCGTCGGTTGGGGGCGTAGTCAACTATGGCGATCAGGTCCGCCGCGAAATCGAACGGCTCGGACCGACAGTGGCTCGATTTACAATCGGCGACACGGGAAAAGGGTTGCAGACAAACGTGTCGGCGAATTCTTCCCAAGCAGATGTCGTTGCCGAAGTGGTGGCGGAAAACACTCCGGGGGAAGCACACGCGATCTCGGCGTCGTCCGCGTGGGACGTCTTCAAGACCCGAAGCCGTTCATCCGTCCTGGTGTTTCAAGACAATCAATTGGAATTGGAGCAGAGTGAATGATAATTAGTTCTCGGATCAGACCCGTCGTCGCTTCGTCCGTCATAGCTGTCGCCATTATAGCGACGATGGTTGAGCCCGCCTTCGCGCAAGCCGCCGGCATCGAAACCGTCCTGCAGAACATCGTCGACATGTTGACGGGAAACATTGCTAAGCTTCTCGCCGTGATTGCGGTCATCGTCATCTGCATCGCCTGGATGTTTGGTTACATGGACCTGAGGCGAGCAGGCTTCTGGATCATCGGAATTGGCGGCATCTTTGGCGCCACCGAACTCGTCAACACCATCGTCGGAGCCTGAGGATGGTGGGCGGACAAACGGTTCTCGAAGAAGACACACTCTTCATCGCGTGTACGCGTCCCGCGATGATTGCCGGTGTCACGATGGAGGCGATGGGCTTCAACATCATGGTCACGACGATCCTCTACATCGTCGCCGGATCTATCGCCTACGCGTTCGTCGGCATCGTTTTCCATCTTATCTTCAAAGCGCTCGTCAAGCACGATCACAACATGTTCCGCATCCTGCTCGCCTGGGTCGAGACACGCGGCCGTTCGCGCAACGGTGCCTATTGGGGCGGGGCAACGCTTTCCCCTCTGAGACTGACACGCCGCTTCGACGAAAGGGATATTGGAATTGCCTGACATCGCCACCCTTAGATCACGCGAACTCACGCCCGAGGCATTTATCCCTTACGTGCGGCACGTCGACGAGACGACAATCGCGCTCGAGTCCCGGACACTCATGGTCATGGTCGCGCTCGCAGGCGTATCGTTCGAAACTGCTGATCTGCTCGACATCAACGCGCTCCATCGCGACCTCAACACGCTCTATCGAAATATTGCCGATGAGCGGCTCGCGATCTGGACCCATCTCATTCGGCGCAGGGATAGCGACTATCCGGGCGGAACGTTCGCAACGCCATTCTCCGCCTCGCTCAACGAGAAATACCGGGAACGCATGGCGCGCGAGCACCTTTTCCGCAACGATCTCTATCTGACCGTCCTTTGGTCGCCAGCGCGTGGCCCTGCAGACAAGGCGGGCAAGCTGCTGTCGTACCTTCGACGGTCAAAACGACTCGATGTGGAGCTGGATGAAGAGGCTCTGAAACAGCTTAAGGACAAGGTCGTCAACGTAGTGGCGGGCTTGAGGCGCTTTGAGCCAAGGGTCCTTTCTCTTTACGAACAGGAAGGCATGCTCTTCTCTGAACCGAGCGAGGTGCTGCACCAGCTCGTCGGCGGGAGGCGCGAGCGTGTGCCGCTTACCGAAGGTCGCGTCGCCTCGGCAATTTACTCTGATCGCGTAATCATAGGTCGGGAAACGATCGAGATCCGGCATGAGGCAGAAAGCCGCTTTGCCGGCATGCTGAGCTTCAAGGAATATCCAGCCCGCACCAGGGCAGGCATGCTGGACGGAGTTCTAAACATTCCGTTTGAGCTCATTCTCTCACAGTCGTTCTGCTTTGTGTCGAAGACGGACGCTCGCGTCATCATGGGGCGTAAGCAAAACCAGTTGGTGAGCAGCGGCGACAAGGCGGCTTCGCAAATCGATGAACTTGACGATGCGATGGACGACCTGGAGTCCAACCGCTTCGTGATCGGCGAGCATCACCTGACACTTTCCGTCTTTGCGACCACGTTAAAGGAATTAACCGACAATCTGGCAAAGGTTCGCGCCAGCCTGACCAATGGCGGCGCTGTCGTTGCGCGTGAGGATCTTGGCCTCGAAGCGGCATGGTGGGCGCAACTTCCGGGCAATTTTCGTTACCGCGCGCGCTCAGGCGCGATCAGCTCGAAGAATTTCGCAGCATTGTCACCGTTCCATTCCTATCCGATCGGACAGAAGGACGGCAATGAGTGGGGACCCGCCGTCGCCCTGCTCAAGACCGCTTCAGGCTCGCCCTACTACTTCAATCTCCATTATGGCGATCTGGGCAACACCTTCATGTGCGGTCCGTCGGGAGCGGGCAAAACCGTGATTGTCAATTTCATGCTGTCACAGCTCGAGAAACACGACCCGCACGTGGTGTTCTTCGACAAGGATCGCGGCGCGGACCTTTATGTTCGCGCCGCCGGAGGCACCTACCTGCCGCTGAAGAACGGGGTCCCCACCGGCTGCGCTCCCTTAAAGGCCCTCAACCTGACGCCGGAGAACAAGGTGTTCCTGGCGCGCTGGATCGGCAAGCTTGTGGGGTCAGGGGCGCGGGAACTGACTGTCACCGAACTTCGCGACATCTCCGGCGCGATCGACGGCCTTGCCGACCTGCCCGCTGAGCGACGGACAATAGGGGCGCTGCGGGCTTTCCTCAACAATACGGATCCGGAAGGTATCGCGGCGAGGCTCCGCCGGTGGGAGGAGGGAGGGCCGCTCGGCTGGGTCTTCGACAATGTCATCGAAGATATCGGATTTGGGGATTTCGGCGGATCAGGGAAGTTCATCGGCTACGACATGACCGACTTCCTCGACAACGAGGAAATTCGCACACCGCTGATGGCCTATCTCTTCCATCGCGTCGAGCAGATGATCGATGGCCGCCGGATCATCATCGTCATCGACGAATTCTGGAAGGCGCTACAGGACGAGGGGTTCCGCGATCTTGCGCAAAACAAGCTGAAGACCATCCGCAAACAAAATGGGTTGATGCTGTTTGCCACGCAAAGCCCACGCGACGCGCTGAACTCGCAAATCGCGCACACGATCATCGAGCAATGCCCGACACAGATCTTCCTGCCCAACTCGCGCGGCAACCATGCCGACTATGTCGATGGATTCAAGCTCACCGAGCGCGAATACGAATTGATAGCGCGCGAGCTTTCCGTTGAAAGCCGGAGGTTCGTGTTGAAGCAAGGACACAACAGCGTCGTTGCCGAGCTCGATCTCAACGGTTTCGATGACGAGCTCGCCATCCTCTCCGGCCGGACCGCCAATGTCGAACTTCTCGACGCGATCCGCGCGGAGGTTGGAGACGACGTCGAGAACTGGCTTCCCATTTTCCAACAGCGAAGGAGTGCTAGCTGATGACTTCCTATCGACTTCATGGCGTACTGCTCAGCGCGGTGCTCATGCTTGCTGCTGAAGGCGCGTCAGGGCAGGGGATTCCTGTCAACGATCAGGCTGCGATTGCCAAGCAGATCGAGAGCATCGCGCAGCTCAAGTCGCAACTCGACGCGCTCAATCAGCAGATCGGCCAGGCTCGGCAGCTTTATGGCTCGCTCAACAAGCTGACCAATATGGCGGATGTCGGCGAGGTTCTCAACGATCCGGCGATCCGCAAGGCGCTTCCCTCCGACTTCGCTGCCATCGAGGGATTGCTCAAAGGCAACGGCACCGGCGTGTTTGGTGATTCCGCCTCAAGGTTTCTGGAAGGTAACTCGACCTACCGCACTGACGCCGATGATTTCTACGCTCAGGAATTGTCCCGGCTTCAGAACAAGAATGCCGGGCAAATGAGCCTTGGTGAGCAAATCTACGATGCCGCGACCAAGCGCATCGACGGGATTGATCAGCTGCGGGGAAAGATTTCCACGGCTGGCGACGCCAAAGAGATTGCCGATCTGCAGGCTCGGCTGCAGGCCGAACAGGCATTTCTTCAGACCGACGTCCTGCGGATGGAGGGGCTGAGGATGGTGCAGCAGGCGCAGAACCAGGTCGACGAACAGCGCAAGGCGGAGGACTGGCGCCAACGGATGGACAATATGAAGGCGGCGCTAAAGTGAAGTGCACCCTCATCGTCCTTTCCCTGGTGCTCTTGTCGGCTTGTTCGCAAGAGGCGGAGCGAACTCATACGGTGGACGAGTTCGTCGCCGACACCGAATTGCTGTCCCGTACGATTACCGAGTGCCGCAACAACCCGGGTGCATTGCGCCAGACGCCCAATTGCCAGAACGCGGAAGCGGCCGAGGTTAAGCTCCGGCTCCAGAACATGCGCAAGGCATTGGGAGGCTGACCAAATGTACCAGGTGTTTGAGTTTATCGACGGTCAGTTCAAGCGGCCGTTGGAGACTTTCGTCTCGGATGGGACGTCGAACATAGCAGAATGGGTCGCTGGTCCGTTGACGGTGGCAGTGACCCTCTACGTCGTCCTCTACGGCTATCTCATCCTTCGGGGCTCGGTCCAGGAACCTATCCTTGACTTTGCCTTCCGCGCGATAAAGCTTGCGATCATTGTGATGCTGGTGAAGAACGCCGGCGAATATCAGAGCTATGTCACAAACATCTTCTTCGATGTTTTGCCGCGCGAGATCGCTCAGGCGCTGAATGCAGGTACGGCGCCGAGTGCCAGCACCTTTGACAGTTTGCTCGACAAGGGCCAGGCCTCTGCGACCGATATCTGGACCAGGGCTTCCTGGCCGATTGACATCGTCACAGGTGTGGGCGGCATCATGGTGATCGGCGTCAGCTTTCTGGTGGCGGGGATCGGTTATGTTGTTTCCCTTTATGCACGGTTGGCGCTGGCGATCGTCCTGGCGATCGGGCCGATTTTCATTGCGCTTGCCATGTTTCAATCGACGCGCCGTTTTACCGAGTCCTGGATCGGGCAGCTCGCAAACTTCGTGATCCTTCAGGTCCTTGTCGTTGCCGTCGGTTCGCTTTTGATCTCCTGCCTCGACTCGACCTTCACCGCAATCGACAGCTACAGCGACGTCCTTATGCGCCCTATTGCTTTTTGTGCCATCGGGATAGCTGCCCTGTACATATTCTACCAGCTACCTGGCATTGCATCGGCGCTGGCGTCTGGCGGCGCCTCGCTGGTCTATGGTTACACGACCGCACGCGATGCGCATGAAGGCATGCTCGCCAGAGCAGCCTCCCACACCGGCCGGATGATCGGTCGCGGTGCTCGGTTTGCCCGCCGCGCGTTCGGATCAAGAAATGCCGGCGTATGACACCCAGTCCAGAACATTAGATAAAGGCCTGCTGAATGATTAAGCCTGCCCTGTTGATCGTCTTTTCAGCCACGCTTGTCGGCTGCGCTTCGATGACCTACCCATTGCCGAACTGCGACGGCTATTCGCGCCGCCCATTGAACCGCTCGATGTGGGACTGGGAGGGCGGCAGCAAGCTGAAACAGCAGCAATCCAACACGAGTTCGTCCACGTCCCTCACACCTTTCGTAAAAGGGGCCAGCGAGACTTCCGCTTTTGCGCATCTGGACATCGACGGTTCCTATCGCCGTTGTGAGGGATGAAACATGGTGACGACAGATAATCTCAAGAGCTACTTCGACAAAGCACGTCGTTTCGACCAGGACCGGATGATCCAGGTCGAGCGATCGAACAGGATTGCCTGGTCGATCGCCATAGTTTCAGGCATTGTCGCCGCTGTAGCCGTCTTCGCGGTCGCGTGTCTCACACCCCTCAAGACGGTTGAACCCTTTGTGGTGCGCGTCGACAATTCGACCGGCATTGTCGACGTCGTGTCAGCGCTGACATCGACGGCTGGCACCTACGATGAGGCGGTGACGAAATATTTCGCTGCAAAATATGTCCGGGCCCGCGAGGGTTACGTCTGGAGTGAAGCACAGGAAAATTTCCGCACCATCGCCCTCTTGTCGACGCAAGCGGAGCAAACGCGTTTCGCGGCCCTCTACCGTGGCAGCAACCCGCAATCGCCCCAGAATACTTATGGTCGCGGGGCTACAGCAAGGATCGATATCGCTTCAATCTCCCTCATCAATCAGAATGTCGTTTCCGTACGCTACATGAGAACCATCACGCGTGGCGAGGAAGTACGAACGACCCATTGGGTTGCGTCGATCACCTATTCCTACGCGAACGCTCCGATGTCCTCGACGGACCGGCTCGTAAACCCGCTCGGTTTCGTCGTCAGCGAGTATCGCGCTGATCCGGAGGAGGTGAGATGATGCGCATCCCTCGAATTCCTGCACTCATCGTGACCCTTTCGATGTCGCCGGCGTTTGCGCTTGAGATACCCCGAGGTGCCTCGCAAGACAGTCGTATCCGGTTCGTGAACTACCAACCCTACAACATCACGCGGGTGGTCGGCACTCTGCGGTCATCCGTACAGGTCGAGTTCGCGGCGGACGAGGAAATCGCCCATGTCGCGCTCGGCAATAGCGTCGCCTGGGAAGTTGCGCCGGCCGGCAACATCCTGTTCCTGAAGCCACGCGAGAGCCAGCCGGTGACGAATATTTCCGTGGTTACGACGCGCACGGATGGCTCGACCCGCAGCTACCAGATGGAACTGACGGCGCGCGATGGCTCCGTAGAGGCTGGCCAAAACACCTACTTCTACGTGAAGTACAGGTATCCAGGCGATGACGCCGAGCTTCGCCGCCAGCAGGCAGCGTCGAGGGCTCTCGCGGCCCAGGCGAAGGACGCCGACAATGTGCTGGCGCTTCACGAAGCCTATGGCCCTCGAAACTGGCGCTATTCTTCTCAGGGATCGCAGGCACTGGAGCCGCAAAGCGTCTACGACAACGGCAAGATTACAACGTTCGCCTTTGTGGGTAACCAGGAAATGCCCGCGATCTATATGGAGAACTCCGACGGCTCCGAAAGCCTTGTTCCGAAGTCGGTCGATGGAGATCTGGTGATGGTGCACGCGATCAGCCGCAAGTTCATCTTGCGTCGGGGCAAGGATGTGCTCTGCGTCTTCAACGAAGCCTACGACCGCGTCGGTATCAATCCTGACACCAACACAACGTCTCCTTCGGTGGAGCGCGTCGTGAAGCGCGACGTTACCGGGCGATAGGGAAGGGAACAGTCATGGCTCAGGAAGACGAGGATCGCATCCCCGGAGAGCGTGCCGAAACCGTCACCAGTCGTCAGATCGACAACAGCCCTCTCTTGAAACGCGGCGCTGTTGCCATTGCGATCATCGCGTTTGTCAGCTTCGCGCTTTGGTCGACGACGGGAAAGAAGGGAAGGGATGAAAATCTTCAGCCCGAACGGATCATTATTCGTCAGACGACCCCCTTCGAGGCCGCAAAAGAGAAAGTTGAACCGGACCAGGCGCTCCCTGAAGTAAAATTGCCAACGCCTGTCGTCGAACCGGTCATTGAAGAGCAGGATAAGCTGCTCGATTCCGCCCGCCGCGCGCCCGTGATGGCCTTCAGTGGAGGGCAGAGGAATCGGAAAGAGCTGAGGGAAAGCGACAGCTCTTATCCTTCCAACAACAGCAATTTCGTGCCGCTCGACAACAATATGTCTGTTCAGAACCAGCAAAACAATGAGCAGCAGCGTTTCGATGGCCTTCTGCGGCCAACGCGGCTTGAAGGCTCAAGGGCCGGTACACTCGGAAACCGCAATTTCATCGTCGCGATGGGAACGACCATTCCCTGCGTTCTTGAAACCGCGTTAGCATCCGACCAGCCGGGATTTACCACTTGTGTGATCAACCGCGATGTTCTCTCTGACAATGGCAGGGTGGTCTTGATGGAAAAGGGCACGCAGGTTGTCGGCGAATATCGTGGAGGGCTTCAGCGCGGGCAAAAGCGCCTGTTCATTCTCTGGAATCGCGCGAAAACGCCGAAGGGCGTTATCGTCACTCTCGCATCACCAGCAACCGACGCACTTGGTCGTGCCGGTGTCGACGGCCATGTCGACATCCATTGGTGGGAGCGGTTCGGCAGCGCTCTTCTGCTTTCCATTGTCGGGGACGCGACGAACTATGCAAGCAGTCGGCTGCAGGACAGCGATGTCGACGCGCAAAAAACAACGAGTGCCAGTCAACAGGCGGCCGCCATCGCGGTCGAGCAGTCCATAAATATCCCGCCGACACTCAATAAGCACCAAGGTGAACCGGTTTCGATCTTTGTCGCTCGCGATCTCGACTTTTCCGGCATCTACGGTCTTAGGGTGACCGAACCCAGAAACCGCGTTTTCGATCGTGCAGTCCTGGGGGATTTCGCGCCACGATCGACGCTCCTAACGAAATAGGGCGCGAAATGGCAGAGAGGCAGGAATCGGCTGTCGTCAGCGAGCTGATGAAACCGTTTTCGACATTCCTTCAGGACAAGTCTCTCCTAGAGGTGATCGTCAATCGGCCCGGGCAGGTCTTGACGGAAGGTCTTGGTGGGTGGCGGACCTATGAAATGCCGGAACTGACCTTCGAAAAGCTCATGCGTCTCGCCCGGGCAGTCGCAAGTTTTTCCCATCAGTCGATTGATGAGACGCGTCCAATATTGTCGGCGACGCTACCCGGGAACGAACGAATCCAGATCGTCATCCCCCCGGCGACCATCAATGACACTGTCAGCATGACAATCCGCAAGCCTTCCTCGGTCGACTTCAGTCTTGATGATCTGGAGGAAAAGGGATTTTTCCAGACAGCGTGCGCAGCGACCAGTACCTCCTCCTCCGCGCAGGATGAGGAACTGTGTGAAACATATCGTGCCGGCCGTTTTAAGGATTTCCTGCGGCAGGCCGTCATCGCTCGAAAAAACATCATCATTTCTGGCGCCACAGGTTCGGCGAAAACGACACTTTCCAAAGCATTGATCAAGCATATTCCCGAAAACGAGAGGGTCATTTCAATCGAGGACACTCCCGAGCTCGTTATCTCACAACCGAACCACGTGCGCTTGTTCTACTCGAAAGGAGGGCAGGGGCTTTCGCGTGCCGGACCGAAAGAGCTTCTCGAATCCTGTCTTCGTATGCGGCCGGATAGGATTCTGCTTCAGGAGCTTCGCGATGGGACGGCCTTTTATTATATCCGGAACGTGAATTCAGGCCATCCTGGCTCAATAACCACGGTCCATGCTAACTCGGCCGAATTGGCTTTTGAGCAACTGGTCCTGCTCGTTAAGGAGTCGGAGGGCGGCGCAGGTCTGGACCGGGCCGACATCGTGGGTTTTTTGAAGGCGAGTATAGATATCGTTGCTCAGTGCAGGCGACACAAAGGAAACTTTCGGCTGTCTGAGGTGTATTTCAGGAGTGAGTGTAGAGCCACGGAATAGCAAACTGAGCGACTCACGGAGTTCCGAGGTGCGGATTATGGTCCTGATGTTTCTTGTTGTGTGTGTCTCCGTAAAGAGCGCCGAAAGCAGCACGGTAACCGTGTAAGTCGATAAGCGTAGTACACCTTAAGACAACTCTGACGTATGCCTGCAAGATCCTCGTTGTCACTCATCCATGGAGTGTCGATCACAGATCAGGCGACAGCGGACAATATGCGGTCGGACAACCGCTTACAATACATCAAGAAAACAGTCTAAAGCGGCGAGGAATCTTGACTGGCCAGCCAGTCCAATCCAGTGAAGCCATCCATAACGTTACCAGCCTCATGCGCCGGGGCGAATTTATCGCCCGCTTGGCGCAGCAGCCGGAGACACAGGCGGCTGCTCGCGGAAAATCGCTTCCAAAGTAGCTAAAATACGCCGCACGGCATCGGAATGGCTGAAATAGTAGATCACCTGCGCTTCACGGCGGGTTTGTACGACGTTTGCATTGCGCAGCTTGGCGAGGTGTTGCGACAAGGCTGATTGGCTGAGGCCAACCCGGTGTGCCAGCTCACCAACCGGAATTTCGGCGTCAACGAGAATCCGCAGTATTGCGAGCCTTTTCGGGTTTTCCATCGCCGCTAAAAGCTTGGAGGCCGAAATAATTGATTGCTCATCCAGACATCTCTGTATCAAATCCGTATCCAAACCACTTTATGTCGCGGACGTTTAGGCCATAATCCTTGGCTAAGCCATTCGACGTGAACCTTTTTTAGAGGTTTAGAGCCGCGACCGGTAAGGCGCCAATGTTTATAATTAAGAATAGTCGAAAACTCTCACTCTCAAAAGGCGCGTGAAGCCGATGAGCCACCTGTAAAGTGCAGGTGTGTTTCTGAGGTGCAATTTTTTTGCGACTATTGCCAGCGTGCCGGACAAATGTCCTCTGAACCGTTCACTAGACATTGAGAACGTCTTCGGCAACGCAGAGGCTGATTGCAAGCATGACTGATTACGACCGAAATGGAGCAATACCCTCGGTTGATTCCCAGATCTAAATGATGCCGCACCGTTGGTTATTATAGGGACATATGATGCCATTTCAGGTGATTTGAGTTGGTACCTAATGCGCTTTTTATCACGTCAACCTGTGTTGGGATGTGCGGGAAATGTCGGACGGGCTGTACAAAAAGCTCAAGATCTCGTCGAGAGATATTGGGGAAGTCGAAGAGTATCTGAGTGAGGCGTATGCTCCCGTCGCTGTCATGCCACTGGGCTCACACGACAACTATGGGGTCACCGGTCAACTGGCCGTAATCGATGAAGTATTCTTCGAATGGTCGGCGACCATAGGCTCGTATCGCGTTACTCCCATTGCGATGTTCGACGCTGTTCTGTTTAATTTCGCGAGCAAGGGAGCAACCGAATATGACTTCCGGGGTGAAAGGCTATCGATTGCGGCTAATCAGGTCATTGGCTACCGGCACGCCGACAGCGTGGATGTCCTGGATGGTAGCGAACATTCAACAGTCGTTATCTCAGACGCTCTATTATCAAGACGAATGTCGATATTGCTCGATCGGCCTGTGGTTCAGCCGATCGAATTTAGCAAACGCGCTCTGGATCATGGCAAACTCGAAGGGCTTCCGGCTCTTGTTCAAATGCTGAACGGTTCACCATTACAAGGAATTGCCAGGTCATTGAATAAGCAGTCCCCGAGTATGGGTAATCTGATCGTTGACAGTTTTCTTCTAAACTATCCGAACAACTACACGCAAAAACTTGAGGCGCCCGTGCCCGTCATTGCTCCACGACAGGTCCGTCGAGCGATTGATTATATCCATGCGCACCCAGCGGCTAGAAGCTCTCCTGAACTCTTGGCGGGCCTGAGCGGGGTCAGTGTTCGTTCTTTGCAATATTCCTTTTTGAACTGCGTGGGACAAACAATAAGTGAGTATCAGCTTGCTCTGCGCCTTCAAAAAGCTCGCGACGAGATCGATCGGAATAAGGATCGGTCCGTAAAGGAGATTTCTCAGACGTGGGGATTTGCAACCCAAAGTGCCTTCACCCAGAGCTTCAAAAAAGCATTTGGGGTCAGCCCATCTCAACACCGGAAGGGCGAACTTTAGGCGCTGGATCGTCCATGGCATTTATCCGCCTCGTTTTTCGGCGTGGCAATGGCGTTGCAGGATGTGTGATGTCAGTCAAGCATAACCATCTGAGCCGCCACCTGCTCCTCGAACAACTTCGAGAAAGAGGTGATGGGTGCCGAAACGATTGCGCTTCTAGTGCTCATTCAGATATTCAGGTGATGTTCATTTGACGTTGAAACGCAAGGCAGTATGCATGGATCGAAGCTTGCCGGGTCATTCAGGGACAGATGGCCAACCAAGGGAGTGGAAGATGAAGCTCTCTGGCATCGATTGGGATCGCAATAGTCGCGATTACTCGCGACGTTTGAATTGTGACCTCGTCAATCGGTGGATGCGGACGGTCGCCGTCAATTTGTAAACGGGTTCTCGTATCATCCGGAATGAGGGTCTTAAGAGGCGTTGACCGTTAAGTCGGCCATCACCTCAAGGACGGTCAACTTGTGTGAATGCCCGTCACGGCCCTTCCACTCGATCTGCTGTCCGGGAGAAAGACCAAGAAGAGCAGCTCCAATCGGGGTCAGCACGCTGACCATTGAGCGTTCGATGTCGGCGAGGCCGGGGTAACAAAGAGTTACCGTCCTTCTGGCTCCGCCTTCCGTCAGGTAGGATACCGTCGATCCGACCGCCACTGCGTCTGCGGGGAACTGGTCATCCTCTACGACATCAGCACGCTCAAGTTCGATAAGTAACTCCTCGGCATCGTCGAGGTCGCGCCCCGGTGCCGCGAGTGCAAGAGCGGTCAGACGAGCGTGGTCAGTCTGCCGGACGATGATGGACGGCTTTGTGTAATCGGTGGTGTTCATTTCATATGCCTCGTACCGCGGCCGAATAGCTGCGTTCTTAAAAAGACTGCTTGTTCTTAAAAGGACTGCTTGTGGAGGGTGAGGTCGCGCAATCCCGCAGGATCAAAGCCCGGGTTCAGACGCGCGACAGCAGTCTAGGTCCCGGGCTAGTATCCTTCGACGGGATACTCTCGGCAGAGGCGAAATCTATGGAAATTGCCAATTTTCAACATGGTGCTCTAATCATGGCATGCCTGAGGGGGAAGTCAAGAAGCGCCGTGAGACGCTGCCCGGCGCTTTTGATCTCGGCAAGTGCCCTTGACTTCATGGCACCTTCCATAAATGCTAGGTTGATGTTGAACGAGAGCAAAAGACGCGCAGTGAGCGCTTTCAGGGTCTGCCCCATCGCAGGATCGTAACCGGGTCCGGCCACTGTCGCCTGCCGGATCCAGAATGGCTACGTCAACACGTTCGCCCTACCATCTGCGGCAAGTCTCTCTTCAAACAAGTCAACGCCCTTCCTCTAGCGACAGGGTTGTTGCGCAGGTCACAATAAACATGTCTTCACTCAGCCAAACCATGCCCATAATCGGGGCAACAGACTTTCACACACTTAGCCGCCTGACGCTCGTGGCCTTGACCAATGATTTCGACGTCGGCCCCGACTTGAGTGAGAAGCTGGAAAACTCCTGGGTCTTGGCAGACGAACAGGTCTCGCTCGACACGGTCTGCCTAGGATCAACTGTCTCGTATGATGTAGAGGGGCAGCAACGCCAGGTTACCCTTGTTCTCCCGAATGAAGTGCTGGCAGACGCGGGCCGCTTGTCTGTATTGACGCCTGTTGGCGTGGCGCTCTTGGGCCTTAAGCCCGGGCAGCGCGGGGAATGGAATTCTCGCGATGGACACAGACATCAATTGACTGTCGTCCGGGTCGGCCGTGCCGGTGAAAGACGAGCAGCCGCGGAAGCCTTCAGCCACCTCTGAACGCGATGATATCGACGCAAGAAAGGTCTGCAGGACCGGATGTCTGCGCTTGCTTGCGCACGTTCCTCCGCCCTTTGAACGCACCAACAACATCTGTTTCGTATGGTGCTTCAGATGTTTGGCCAACAAAAGTGGACCAAGGCTTCCCTTATCGCGGCAGCACAAGCTTTCCGGAGCAATCATGGAAAAAGACACACATTTTACTGGAATGCGGCGGCGGGCAGGTTTGGCGCAGGGACTTGGCTGGATGGCGCTGAGCATGGCGTCCTTCATAAGCATGGCTGTCGGCTCTCGCGAGCTTGCATCGACCTTGTCGATCAGACAGGTGCTGTTTTTCCGGGCTCTCGTCGGTCTTGGCGTAATTTTGCTGGTGGGACGGTCACTCCTGCCGCAGATCCGTCAGAAGAAACTGTTTCCAAGGCATCTCGCCCGAAACGTCGTTCACTTCACCGCCCAGTATTTCTGGACCATTGGCGTGGTCGCTCTCCCACTGGCCTCGGTCTTTGCACTCGAATTTACGATGCCGATCTGGGTCGCATTTTTCGCCTGGCTTTTTCTCAAGGAGCAGCTAACCGGGCCGCGGCTTCTCGCAACCCTTGGCGGTTTCATCGGTGTTCTGGTGATAGTGCGTCCAGGATTCGGCGTCATTGATCCGGCTGCTGGTTTAGTGCTGCTGGCGGCCGCCGGCTATGGGCTTTCCTTAATTCTCGTCAAGCAGCTCACGAAAGAATGCTCACCAGCAATCATCGTGGTCTGGATGATCCTCATTCAACTGCCGCTGGGACTGCTGGCCGCGTTGACGGACTGGAGGGACGTCAGCCTGTCCGATATTCCGTGGATGATGGTTGCCGGCGTTGGTGCCTTGAGTGCGCATTACTGCCAGGCACAGGCGCTTAAGCGCCTCGATGCATCTGTCATCATGCCCATCGACTTTTTGCGTGTACCCATGGCTGCGGTCGTCGGGTTCTACGCTTACGGAGAAGGCGTGGACGCCTGGGTCGTCATCGGCGGATGCATAATCCTGCTGTCGAACTTCCAGGCGATGATGTCCGAGCGAGTGAGGTCAAAGAACCCCGATGTCTGACGAGTCAAGGCAGTCACCCTCGCCGGCAGTGATCAGGCTGCTTTGCCCATGCCGATCTTCCTTAAGATATTAAAAAAACGGAGTATTTGATGGTTCACGTCGACGAAAAACTCGAACCCATTCTCAACGAAGTCTTGCGCCGAAACGCAGGAGAGTTCGAGTTCCACCAGGCCGTGCGCGAAGTCCTGGAGAGCCTTGGAAGAGTCGTTGCTAAACATCCGCGTTATGCGGAAAACGCCCTCATCGAGCGGATTTGTGAACCGGAGAGGCAGATCATCTTTCGTGTACCTTGGGTGGATGACAACGGTCAGGTCCAAATCAATCGCGGATTCCGCGTGCAGTTCAATTCTGCTTTGGGTCCCTATAAGGGCGGCATTCGGTTTCATCCCTCGGTCAACGTCGGTATCATCAAGTTCCTCGGATTCGAACAGACGTTCAAGAACGCCTTGACCGGTATGCCCATCGGGGGAGGGAAGGGCGGATCCGACTTCAATCCGCGCGGACGATCTGATGGCGAAATTATGCGCTTTTGTCAGTCGTTCATGACTGAGCTTCATAGACATATTGGCGAATACACCGATGTTCCCGCTGGCGACATCGGTGTCGGCGGTCGTGAGATTGGCTATATGTTTGGCCAGTACAAGAGGCTGACCAATCGATTTGAGGCGGGTGTCCTGACCGGGAAAGCCCTGTTCTATGGCGGTTCGCGCGCTCGCAAAGAAGCGACAGGTTATGGGGCGAGCTACTTTGTGCGCAGGATGCTGGCCTCCAAAGGAATGGACTTCTCAGAAAGGCGTGTGTCGGTTTCTGGTTCGGGCAACGTTGCAATCTATACAATGGAAAAAGTAAGCGAGTTCGGCGGGAAGATTGTCGCTTGCTCCGATTCAAACGGTTATGTCGTTGATGAAAACGGGATTGATTTCGCCCTGGTCAAGGAGATCAAGGAGGTCCGCCGAGGACGCATCTCGGAATACGTGAAGCTCAAGGGGTCGGACGCTTGCTTTGTAGAGGGAGGATCAATCTGGGATGTCCCCTGTGACGTGGCTATGCCCTGTGCAACGCAGAACGAACTGACTGGTAAAGACGCAAAGACGCTCGTCAGAAACAACGTCATCGCGGTGGGAGAAGGCGCGAATATGCCGTCGACTCCCGAGGCTGTAAGGTTGTTTCAGGCGGCAGGCGTCATGTTCGCGCCTGGCAAGGCCGCTAATGCAGGAGGGGTCGCCACGTCTGCTTTGGAAATGCAACAGAACGCTTCCCGTGACAGCTGGACGTTTGAGCAAACGGAGGCGCGCCTCGCAGACATCATGAGTGCGATCCATGATGTCTGCGCGGAAACAGCCGAGGAATATGGCGCGCCGGGCGATTACGTCCTTGGTGCAAACATCGCCGGATTTGTTCGGGTCGCGGAAGCTATGGACGCGTTAGGGGTCATCTAGGCGATCACGAGCGGCGGCCCAGCTCGACTCATGCTGTCCGGGAGGAACGCATCGGTGATGATTATTGGACCTCAAGCCAGACCGGAGCCGCTGCGCCTCAAAGCAGGAGCGTCACCCGATCGCACGCGTGCGATCGGGTCGTTCGCCAATTCAGTCGCTCCACTGGTCTTTGTTCTCTTTGTTGAGAGCAAGGCGTTTTTCAGAGGTTACCACCTTGTTTCCTGCCCTGCTTGCCAAGCCCAATTTTGGACTTGATCATGCTACTCTGGCTGATGTCGCCGCTATCCTATGTGAGGACGAGGCCTGCCTTGCACCGATTGCTAACGCGGCTAACGAGACGACAGGCGAGCCACGGTGGATTGCTCTGGCTTTAATACATGCACTCTGGCGGAAGGCTGGAGTCGACCCTCAGGTGATGTCCTCCGTCCTTAAAGCCTGGCCGGAGATAGTGGCATCGCTCGAAGCGGTTATGTGTTTCCGGGCGAATGCGGCCGCCGAAGAGAGCGATCCATTCATGTTCTATCAACCTGTCGCCGCCCACTCGATCCCCGTTGCTGGTCTCGATGAGTACATTGATCTGGTTGAGAACCGCTTCATTATTTGGAGGCGTCCCAGCATCGATCGGAAATCTCTGGGAAAAGCATTGATCGCTGGACGCAGGTCGGACAATGATGCCGCTTATCTTGCCGCCTTAAGATCGCTACAAGCTCGACCGACATACCAGAGCACCGGGCTTGGCTTTACCGATGGAAGCACGTTCTTCCACAACGAGTGGGGGCGCAACCTAGCTGAGCAGGCGCTCGAATCGTCAGTGCGGTGCAATGACCGGTCAGGTCTGTTGTTCGAGAACAGCTACGTCTGCAAAACCTCCATCAATGTCTCGATCGTCGTCCGCGCGTTCAAGCGAAAAGCTCTGGGTCTGACAGTGAGGCTATAAAGTGACGCAGAGCTTGTTGCCGCTGAGTGGATGTCACGAGGTTCGCTCACGTACGATTTGGCGCTAATGGTCCGGCATCATTCCTATCGTGCGGCAAAAGGTCACCTTGCAGGCAACGCGATCCTTGCCCAGATAAGCATCATGAAAACGACCATGAAATCCCTATTTTTCAGGCTTATTGATCAGGCACGTTCCCTAACCCGGAGCTGGCAGCACTGAACCTTTAACGCCGCCATAGACCCAGCCGCTCCGGGAACCACGCAATTGAAAGTGCGGTTCGTATGCGTCGCTCGCGCGACGTAGCCATGGAGCGTTTTAATGTCCCACCCTCGCCCCCTTCCAGTCTGCCCTGCCTGCAACCGTCAACTGCCGGGTGCCGCGGCCCGGTGCCCTTGGTGTGAAACCTCCGTTCCACTGAGAGCCGCACGCAAGCCTCATAGTTGCAAGCGCAACGAGTTCCGGCTGCCCTTTCGCTGGCTTGCGGAGACCGCAGGACAATGACACGCGCTACGACAGCAAGCCCGATCGTCTCGTCACCTGATGACAGAGGTCAGTTGCAGCAGGTCGGAGTACTTCCCTGGCGGATCGGGCGCGACGGCGAGCGCAAGGTGCTGCTTGTCACGGACCATGAGCGCGAGCGCTGGATCGTGCCCACTGGCCCGCTCGTGAAAGCATGTCCGCCCCTCGTCATGGCCTCGCGACATGCGTTTAAGGTGGCAGGAATTATTGGCGACATGTCCCCGGCTCCGGTAATGACGCACAGATATATCGAGACCCTCAACGATGGGCCTCAGCTTGTCTGCTGTGTCACGATATTCGGTATGAACGTGCGTGGCACTTTGACCCACTGGCGCGAAAAAGCGCACCGAAAAAGACGATGGTTTTCTCCACAAGCGGCGGCGGACAGGCTGGGTGATATCGCGCTTGCCGATTTTGTACGGAAGCTCCATGCAGAGCTGGGGTGTCGGCATGCCCGCCGTCACTCTGGCCGCCTGATCCTGGGGTTGAGCGAGCGGCAAGGTTCTGGTGTCTGACATGCCGACGATGGAGCTAACGGGTTTCGCGCTCACCATGCGTTACGTCTTTCCTATCCGAAGGGTTAGTGCCGGACGCTGATTGCCTGGCGCCAATAGTTGCGACCGCGACATTGGCGTCAGGTCTCTCGCAACCCGACACGAAAACTGCGGAGCAAATCTGGCCGCCTGTGCCATGGCATTGCCCGCATTCGGAAAGAAGCAGTCATGACTTTCAGATATATTCACACCCTTCCTATCAGCGGCCCCAACAAGTTGCCTCGTTTCAGGCGGTGGGCTGCCGAAAATATTCCCGGCATTGCCGTCTCTCTGCCGCCCCAGGTGCCGGTTAAGAGCGAAGCTCTAACGGTGCGATTGAAATCGGTTGAGGATCGCAACACGCTGATCGCGAAACTGGAGGGCGTCAGCCTCTAGTGATCTCGTGCCCCGCGGCGTACGGCTGATCCGGATCGACCTGGTGGTGTTCTATGCCGCGCGGTTCTTGTCGGTCGAGCTATGCCTTACGCCGCGGGGGCGTCGACTTCGGATAAAAACGAACGGCCCATTAACCGGCGAAGGGTGCCGTGGCCTCGCTTGCCCAGGGGGCATCAAGGTATCTCCACAGATCCAGTCCCACAATCGTGATGACCCGCCGGTCAATAGCGCAGGTGGGACTGGATACTCAACCTTGCGCAAGTGGCCGGCTGCCATCGCCAAACAGCGCGATGGCAAACGTGGTTATACCCGTGCGCGAGCCATGCCAGCCAAATTGCGGTCACAAGGTCCGATCGGCCTTACCCAACACCTGTCGCAGCCCATCGATACTGAAAGGCTTGGATAATTGCTGCGCATCGGAAATGCCCGAGGCTGTCTTGGCGTTGTCGTCACCGCTTGCGAAAACGATCCGCACGTTTGGCCAGCGTTCCCTTACATGTCTTGCAAGTTCGATCCCGGACATGCCGGGCAGACCGACATCTGTCAGCAACATGTCGATCCTGTTGGTCTCAAGGACGCTGAGCGCATCCTCCGCTGAGTTGGCCTCATGCACCATGTGACCTAGCTCTTCTACCATGTCGACCGTCGACATCAGGATAAGCGGCTCATCCTCAACGATAAGGACATGCGGTTTTGCGGACACCGTTGGGCGGCTATCACGCGGCTCCTGCTCGGGTGCAGGCGCGGGCTCCTGGCGCTCCATCCGTTGCAAGGCAATCCTGTGTTGCTGCGCGTTGTTCAGGACGTGGCGGACTTTGCGGGCCAGTGCCTCGCGCGTGTAGGGTTTGGATAGCAACTCGACACCAGCGTCCAACCGGCCGCCGTGGACGATCGAATTTTCGGTGTAGCCTGAGGTAAATAACACGGCCATGCCAGGGAACTGAGCCTTGGCCTTCCTCGCAAGATCTGTGCTGCGCATCGGGCCCGGCATCACGACGTCCGTGAACAGCAGGTCGATCTGAACGCCACTGCTGACGACGGCGAATGCGGACTGTGCGTCTCTCGCTTGGAGGACGCGGTAACCAAGGTCCGTCAGCAGCGCCACCGATGTTTCTCTAACGCCGTCATCGTCTTCCACCACGAGAACAGTTTCCGTGCCACCCGTCACCGCAATGGCCTCTGGATCACTCAGGCTGTCTTCGACCTGCACCGTGCGCGGCATATAGAGTTTCATGGTCGTCCCATGCCCGACCTCGCTGTAGATTTTGAGGTGGCCGCCGGACTGCTTAAGAAAGCCGTAAACCATCGACAAACCGAGGCCGCTTCCCTTCCCGTCCGTTTTCGTGCTGAAGAACGGTTCCAGGACATGCTCGATGATATCCGGCGATATTCCTGACCCCGTATCAGTCACTGCAACGAGTACATATTGTCCGGGACGGACATCGTCGTGCGAACGGGCGTAATTGTCGTCGAGAACCGCATTTCCGGTCTCGATTGTCAATCGTCCGCGGCCTTCCATCGCGTCCCTCGAATTGATTGCCAGGTTAAGGATGGCGTTCTCCAGCTGACTCGGATCGATCAGCGTATTCCATAACCCGCCGGAGACAACGGTTTCGAGTTCTATCTCTTCGCCCAGTGCCCGGCGCAGCATATCGTCCATATTCTGGATGAGTTTTCGAACATTGACGACTTTGGGCTCGAGCGGCTGACGGCGGCCGAAGGCCAAAAGCTGCGATGCCAGCTTTGCGCCGCGGGCAACGCCGGCCAAGGCATTATGCAGGCGTTGTTCTGCCCGCCTGTTGCCGTCGATATCTTTGGAGAGAAGCTGCAGGTTGCCGCTCACGACCTGGAGAAGATTGTTGAAGTCGTGCGCCACGCCACCTGTGAGGTTACCCAGCGCTTCCATCTTTTGCGCCTGCCTCAACGCGATCTGCGCGGTTTCGCGCTCGACAGTTTCTTTCTCTAGCTTCAGAAGCGCAGTTCTCAGTTCAATAGTGCGCTGCTCGACTTTTTCCTCAAGGGTGTGGTTAAGGCTCTGAAGCTGATCCTCAGCACGCTTTTGGTCCGTGACATCGAAGCCATCAACGAAAATCCCGGTCACTGATCCGTTAAGATCAAAAATTGGCTGGTAGATCAAATGTACGAAGCGCTGATCCGGCTGCTCCTTGCCATCCCGTTCCAGGAAAACAGGCACATAACGACCTATATACGGCGTGCCCGATCGAAAAACACCGTCGAGCAATTCGAAGAAACCTTGCCCGGCAATCTCGGGCAGCGCCTCTCTGACACTGAGGCCAAGGAGCTCGCGATGCCCGACAAGTTGATTATAGGCATCGTTGACCAGCTCGAACGTGTGTTCAGGCCCGCTGAGGATGCACATGAAACTTGGGGCTTGCTGGAACAGGGCGCGCATCCGATCTCGCTCCGCGGTCCGAAGTTCCACTTCTGAGGAGAGTTGACGATTGAGCTGCTCGAGTGCCAACGCTGCTTTTTCCCGGATCTCAGCAGCCTCCGCAAGCGCCGCTGCCCGTCGACGTTCTGTTTCGAACGCTTCGGCGCTCGCCAAGCGCGAGGTGATCTGGCCGGCAATCAATTTAAGGAAATCCAGATAATCGTCGCTGACCGCCCGATGCGGATTGAGCCCGGTGATCATTACCCCCTTGGGTTGGTCGCTGGCTTGTCCGACCAAAGGAATGACCGCAGCCTGAGATGGCGCTCTTTGCCAGGGCCCCGACGGGATGACGTCTGTGGCCGACAACTTTATCAGATCCATGGCCTGTTCTTGCCAGGCGCGTTCAAGGTTCCAGATGCCCACACCACGGTTTATTGTTACCGGCAATAAAGTGTCGTCTTCAGCCGTGCCGCAAACCCACCGGCGCATCGCATTGCCGTTCTCGTCAAAAACGTAAAGTGCGCAGAAGGGAAGATCCTGAGGGTTGTCGTTAAGCGCTTTGCGTGAAGCGTTGAAGACTTCGACCTCGGTGTCAGCCACGGCAAGGCCAGACGCCAGGGTGCGCATGGTTGCCAGGCGGCGTTCACTGATGACCCGCTCGGTTTCTTCCGTGACCGCGCAGAAGACGCCCTCGACCTTGCCACTGTCTCCGATCAGCGGACTGTAAGAGAAGGTATGGTACGTTTCTTCCGGATACCCGTCGCGTTCGAGAAGCAAGAGCAACGCGCGGTCCCAGGTTGCCTCTCCGCTTGAATAAACGGTTTCCAAGCGCCCTTTGATATCATTCCAGATTTCAGACCATAATATCTTTGTCGGCACAGCAAGCGCGTTGGGGTGCTTATTTCCCAAGGTCGGCCTATAGGCGTCGTTATAGAAAAAGGCGATGTCTGGACCCCAGCCAAGCCACATTTCAAATTTTGAGGTGAGCAACAGCCGAATTGCGACCTTCAGCGCTTCGGGCCACTCGTCCGGACAACCAAGTGTACTATCCGCCCAATCATGGCGCCGCATCATTTGCGCCATCTCTCCATCGCCAACAAATATGTCCCGATACCGGTCCGAAATTAATGCCATTCCACTTCCATCCCAATAAAGCACATCCTACGTAGAACATTGATAACGCTTCGCTGGCCAGCTAGTTCTAGATCGATACCAGCTTTTGTATGGGGTGGGAGAAATTTGAAATTGAGCAAAGGCACATCACAACCTGAATGGAGTACAGCCGAGCTCAGGCGTGCTATCCAGTCGGCCGGGGTCGCGCTCTGGGCCTGGATCGTTGATGACGACACGTTTGTGATGGATGCCAAGGCTTACGAACTCTGGGACATTTGCGGCGAGGTAGACCTCACTTTCGAGCATCTTTCCGCCAAGGTGCATCCCGCTGACCGAGACCGCGTCAGGGCGGCGTTCGTCGCAACCCGCGCCATCGACGGCCCGTTTGAAATTGATTTCCGCATTCTCACGAACGCCTCCGACGTTCGTTGGATTTCCGCTCGGGGCCAGGGCAACGAGGGAGACGCTGCAACCGAAAAAATGACAGGCATCTTTCTTGACGTCACGGGCCGCAAGCAGGCGGAGGAAGGGCATGAACTCCTCGCCGGCGAGATGAGCCATCGCGTCAAGAATATTCTGGCCCTGGCCTCTGGATTAACAAATATCACCTCGCGGACGACCGAGACAAAAGAGGAAATGGCAAAGCAGTTGACTGAGCGATTGACGGCCCTTGGCAGGGCCCACGAACTGGTGCGCCCGCTCCCCGATGGCCAGGGGAGATCGGCATTGCTCGGTGACCTCTTTGCTGTGCTGCTTGCCCCTTACGACGACGTCGGAGCTTTTGCAGGTCGCATTCGCGTTGCTGTGCCGCGGATGGGATTAGGAGAGAAGGCCGCAACCAGCCTGGCACTCGTGATACACGAGTTGGCAACGAATTCGCTCAAATATGGTGCCTTGTCGAATAATGCGGGATTGCTCGACATATCCGGTTCTGTAATCGAAGACGAGGTCGAGATCGTCTGGAGCGAACACGGAGGCGACCCTGCCCAGTCGCCCAGATCGTCAGACGGTTACGGCAGTAAGATGTTGCACAGGACAGTCTCTGGACAACTGGGTGGATCAATCGACTATAACTGGGTAGAGGGCGGCGTCGTTGTAACGCTAAGGATGAAAGAAAGCCATCTTTCTGGATAAATGATCGGGGACCGAGAGTTGGCCCTCAAGCACCCGGCGTGCCGAGACAAAAGCCGAAGTCCCAACCACCGACAGGCTCGGTGGCCTTGCGGGGAAGCATCGACGCGCGCTCCACCAAAACTGATGGAGCCTCACCGTTCTGAGGGACTGAATATTGGTAATCAAAGTGTCGCACGGTTGCGTGGTGACAACATGGACATCGGTATCCCCGTGTCTTTCGGCCGTCTAAGTGGCGATGACGGCGATTCTCCTCAAGGCAGAGTTTGTCCAATAGGCCATCCGGTGTCTTCGCTTTTGCGGTCGAATAGCGAAAAATACAAATCACGCCGAGGGCCCATTGCTCAGCGCAACCTCGCGCAAAGGAGCACGTGTCTGCGCGTAGCTGCTGGGCGAATGACGAAGATGCTCCTTGAATGTATTTGAGAAATTTTGGCTTGGATTGAGGTCCGAGTGATCATCTCATCTATGCGTTGGAACGGGTCAGTGGTTCTGATCCCTTCAAGGCAGGGATCGTAACCCCTTTTAAACAGGCTTTAGCAAAAACCGTTCAATTTAAGGATTCGATACGCTTCGATCGAGCTTCGAAGTGCATCCTCAGAGTTGCGGTCTCCGTCATTGGCGTCGGGATGGTGCATTTTGAGCCTCTCCTTATAGCGGCTCTTGATTTCTTGGGATGTCGCCTGGGAAGAAAGGCCGAGTGTTTCGAAAGCTTTGGCTTCCAGTACCTTGAGCTTTCTCTGTTGGGCGCCGATCCACGTTTGCCCTTGCCGATCGGCTTTGCGAGCATTCAGCGTTTTTGCCGAGCCTGAACGAACTGAAGACGGTAACGGAGTTTCAGTCGCCGCGCTCACCCTCTTTCCCCAGGTCGGGCGCGCACCCGTCGTCGCTTCTTTCTGGTAACGGGCGACGTCGGCATTGGAGGGTGGCGTCGTAAAACTATAACCCTTGTTGTAGTCAGTCACATGCTCAAGGCAGAATAAGAGGTAAAGACCTTCTGCACCCGATCCCACCGGCGCGCGGTGAGTACCGCTCTTTTCACACCCGTCCCATTGGCATTTTGGGCCTGTGGCTTGGCTGGCCGATGGCGAGCGTTTGCGAGCGGATCGAAGACCTACGAATATTTTCGAATCATGCGTCATTAGAACTATATGGACGCGGAAGACCCCTAGGGCAACATCAGACACGTCCAATCTCGATCACACGGACAGCATGCGCGATAGCCAGCCTCACCGGGGGAAGCACTGTTTTCTTGGAAATTGGCCATTTGGAAATGGCCAGTATGGAAAATTTCGGGTCATGCTCATGTCTCGCTGAAAACCCCGCCCGCTCGACAATCATTCTCGCGAGGTGTGCATAGATCTTCCCGATAAGACGATAGCTCGTGGTTGCGGTATCCTCGACGGATTTTCGGCCGCGAAATGAAAAAACGGGTCAAATCCTGCTGAAACTCAACACTCTTGAATTTTAGCATCATTCTTGGTACTTTGATATCAAAGAGATCATTTTTTTAAGGATGATATCAATGCCGGCAGTCACCATTCGTAACCTTTCTGAAGAAACACATCGCGCTCTGAGGGTGCGAGCGGCTCATCATGGCCGGAGCACGGAGGCCGAGATTCGTGCCATTATTGAAGCGGCTGTTCGTCCTCCGGAACGTATTCAGCTCGGTTCCTTGCTCGCGGCCATTGGTCGCGACGCCGAGCTTTCCAACAGCGACGTTGAAGCTCTTCAGAAAAGTCGCGACAAGACACCTGCTAAGCCGATGACCTTCGAATGATCTTGCTTGACACCAACGTCATATCTGAACCTTGGAAACCGGTTCCGGACGAGGCGGTGATTGCCTGGTTGGACGCCCAAGCTGTCGAAACGCTGTTCATCTCCGCAATAACGATTGCGGAACTGCGCTTCGGAATTGCTGTTATGCCTTCAGGCAGACGGCAAACTATCCTCCGCGACCGTCTCGAGGGCGAGGTGCTGCCACACTTTTCCGGCCGCATCCTGTCCTTCGATCTGACTACTTCCCAGTTCTACTCTGAACTGATGGCACGCGCTCGAGCGTCTGGGAAAGCGATCGGCACGGCCGATGGCTACATTGCAGCCACAGCGGCTGCAAATGGCCTCACGATCTCAACTCGCGATACAAGCCCTTTCGAGGCTGCCGGGGTGAAAGTGATCAACCCCTGGTCCAGATAACCACAATGGTCATCTGGGCGTGAGGCATTGTTTGTTCATCGAAACCGAGCCGGTTAGGCGCATAATTCCGCAGATGGGTTGGGTGCCATCATCGGCATCGTAGTGTGTCTCCACAGTCGGGAATGAGGCTTCTGTCATTGCCAGCTGGCAAGCAGACCTTCAAGTGTTGCACGATCCTCGTCGTCCAGACGGGCGAGTCCTGGTGCTCGAACTGGTCCAACCGCAAGGCCCTGTATCTGCATCGCTTCCTTTACCACAGTCACATTGGCGCCGTTCCGGTATCGTGTCCGAAGCCGTTCGAACAACTCGATCTTTTCAACGATCTTACGTGCGGTCGAGAAATCGCCGGCCGTCAGTGCATCATGAACTTGCAGGGAAAATTGCGGTGCGACATTGACGAGACCGGATGTGAAACCGCGGGCTCCGACGGCGCAGAAGGCGGGAGCCCAGCTTTCTGCCAGTCCACACACGTAAAGTGAGCCTTCAGGATCGGAAGCGGCGATCGCACGCGACAGAAGCATAATATCCGTCGTCGCGAACTTTATGCCTGCGACATTCGGATGGCTCGATAGTCTGACCATGTCATTGACCGAGAACCCGTCGGCGCGGACATAGGCTACGAGAGGCAATTCGCTGCCTTCAGCCAGGCCGATAAAATAGTCGATCTGTGATTGCGGCGCTGCGAACGGGTCAACCGGCTGGTGGGACATGACCGCAGACGCGCCCATCTCCCTGGCCCGACGCGCCATGGACAGGGCCTCCCGCTGTGAGCGTCCAATCGCTGCAGTAACCGGGGCTTGCCCGTTCACCCCTTCAATCGCAGCTTCGTAGACCTTGAAAATTTCAGCGGGCGTCAACGCGTAAAACTCGCCGGTATTGCCCGCAGCAACGATATTGTGGATGCCCGCCTTTGCTACACGGGCATAGGCTTCGATGGTGACAGCTATATCGACTTCCCCGTCTGTCTCGTAAGCCGTTACGGGGACGCCGGAAATACCGTGCAGAGCCTGGCGGAAATCGAATGTCGTCATCAACTGGTTTCCTTAAAAATCAAAGGGCATCTTCAGATAGAAAATTTGTGAACGACTACGCCCGCGACAGGCACATCAAACGCAACAAGCGTACCTGGGGTGGTTGTTCCGTTCGTCTCGGTCACAAGACTCGTCAGATAGATCGTTTTGAGGTCCGGGCCGCCGAAACATGGCATGGTCGGCCCTTTGAACGGCAACCTGTATATCTCAAACAGTTCGCCCTCCGGCGAAAAGCGGTTGAGACGCCCGGCCTGAACGCCGGCGCTCCAGTAACAGCCTTCGCAATCGGTCGCCGCGCCATCAGGCCTGCCTTCGTCGGGTGCGAAATCGTGCAGGCGCTCGGCTGGACCGAGCCTGCCCGTCGCGACATCGAAATCGAACGCCTGATACATCAGACCGCTGCTATCGGAATGATACATGCGCGTTCCGTCCAGACTCCAGGCAAGCCCGTTCGATGTGAACATATCGCCATTGATGACAAGCTCGACGCCGCCATCCGGCGCGATACGATAGAGGCGGGCATTTCCTGTCGGCACGGCAGCCTCGTCGCGGGTTCCCACCCAGAAATGGCCATCGGGGCCGACCTTGCCGTCGTTGAGACGGCTGTCTGCTCGTCCTTCGTCCGGATCGCACAGCAGTTCGAGCGCGCCGTTTGCGGGGTCTAGAAGGTGCACACCCGTCTTGAGGCCCGCCACAACAAGGCCATTGTCGCAAAGACCGAGGCATCCCACCTGGGCGGGCATTTCGTATCTTTCGAGTTTGCCGCCCGGATGCAGGCAGAAAATGGCGGGGGCGAGAATGTCGACGAACCACAGATTCCCTGTACGCTCATCCCATGCCGGTGATTCGCCGACCTTCAACGGCGTGTCGATGAGAGAGCGGAGTTTCGGCTCTATGATGCGTGGCTGGATCACTGATTATTTTCCCTTGTCCTGTATGGCTCGCCTTTTGAAATGTTGAAAAAACGGTTCTAGCTGCCGACGCCCTGAAACATGCGGGCACGGGCCTTCAGGATGTGATCTTTCATTGCGTCATGCGCGGCCTGTTCCTGGCGCGCAAAAATCGCTTCCACGATTGCCGTATGTTCGTTCTGTACCTCGCGCACATGTTGCGGCGTACGCTTGAGGCTGAGGCTGCGTGTCACCGACTGGCCGATCGCGAAATGCGGCTTGAACCATATCCGCACGGTGATGTGGAACTGGTTATGGCTCGCTTTAGCAATGGCTTCGTGCAGGGCAAAGTCCTCCTCCGCGCCAAGATCGTTGCGCGCAAGACACTGTTCCAGCGCGGTAATGGCCTGTTCGATGCGGGCTTTGTCGGCAGCCTGCCAACTGCGTGCTGCAAGTTCGGCGGCTGCAGACTCAAGGCCGGACCGGAACTCGAAGAAACGCTGCACATCGGCAAGCGAGCCGACAGGAACCTGCTGCAACACGGATGAATCCGGCTGCTGGCGCACATAGGAGCCGGAACCTTTCTGCGAAACGATAAGCCCGTCGTTGCGCAGCCGCTCCAGCGCTTCGCGCACCACAGGCCGGGAAGCCCCGAACAGGGAAGCCAGATTTTGCTCCGACGGCAACCGCTCGTTCACGGGAAACCGCCCATCAGAAATCATTCCGATGATCTTTTCGTAGATGATGTCGCTCAAGCGAGTCTCGCCTCGAGCGGCGGCGGATGCGGTTTGATTGTCCATCAGCAGCCCTTCCGTTGCAAATCGCTGAAGTTAATGGGTTTCCTGCATTTCAATCGCAACAGAAATACCGGGGTTTTCGTGAACGTGGTTACTGTCGTGCCGGTTCTTTCCTCAAACCTGATCCTGAAGACAGGTCTACGAATAAAAAATATGTAAAAATCTGTCAATACTTGTAATCATCTGAAAACGCCCATATGGTCTGCCCTGCCGGTGGAGGATCGGTGTGCTGGCTGGCCGGGAGGCTGTTGCGGTTCGGTGAAAGCTGTCTCGCTGCCGGTGATTTTTTGGGAGGATAGTCGATGCGCGATGGCGATAAATTTTCACTGGGCGTGACGCGCCGAACCTTTATGGCTGGGCTTGGCGGCGTCGCCGCCGTGTCCGTCATCGGGAGCTCGGCCCTGGCTGCTGCCGGCAAGGAAGCGCCGGAACTGGCAGCCCTGGTAAAAGACGGCAAACTGCCGCCGTTGGCGGAACGTCTACCAAAAAATCCGATGGTGGTAACGCCGCATGAAAAGATCGGCACCTATGGCGGCACATTGCGCCGCGGCCTGCGCGGTTCGTCGGACCATAACGGCATCCTGCGCATGGTCGGCAACCAGGGGCTGGTGCGCTGGAACATGGACTTCACCGAAGTTCTGCCCAACCTTGCCGAGAAATGGGAGGTCAATGACGACGCCTCGCAGTTCACCTTCCACCTGTTGCAGGGCGCGAAATGGTCTGATGGACATCCCTTTACCGCAGATGACGTGGTGTTCGCCATCGAGGACTGCATCAAGAACAAGGAGCTTTACAGCGCTACCCCGGCGCAGCTCTCCGTCGCCGGTAAGGCGGTCGATGTCGAGAAAGTTGATGATTTCACGGTCAGGTTCAAATTCGCAGCGCCAAACGCGCTCTATCTGGAAAACCTCGCCACGCCGCTCGGCCAGCATCCGACGCTGTTTGCCAAGCATTATTGCAGCAAGTTCCTGCCGAAATACAACACGGCGCTCGATGCCGACGTCAAGGCGGCTGGCGTGTCCAGCTGGACGGAACTGTTCCGCGCCAAGTGTGGCGACATCGAAATTCCGTCGCGCTGGTCGAATGTCGACAAGCCGACGCTCGACCCGTGGGTGGTCAAGGAACCCTATTCCGGCGGCGCGACCCGTGTGGTCATGACACGCAATCCTTACTTCTGGCAGGTCGATACGGAAGGCAACCAGCTTCCCTATATCAACGAAGTCAATTTCGGCATTTCGCAGGATGTCGAATCGTTGATGCTGAACGTCATCTCCGGCAAGATCGACATTCAGGAACGCCATATCAGCGTTCTCGCCAACAAGCCGACGCTGTCGCAGAACATGAAAAAGGGCGATTACCGTCTGTTGACGCTGGTGCCATCGGCTGCGCAGCAGTGCCAGATCTACCTCAACATCACCCACAAAGACCCTGAGATGCGCAAGATGTTCGGCGACAAGTCGTTCCGTCAGGCGCTGTCCATCGCGCTCAACCGCCAGGAAATCATCGACATCGTCTATTTCGGCCAGAGCGAGGGCTATCAGGCCGGGCCGCGCCCGACACATCCCTGGTATCACGAAAAGCTGGCGCGTCAGAACACCGAATACGATGTCGCCAAGGCGAACGATCTTCTCGACAAGGCCGGCTACGACAAGAAGAACGGCAACGGCATGCGGCTCCGGCCCGACGGCCAGCCGATTTTCTTCTCGATCGATGTGATCCCGACACTCTATCCCGATCTGGTCGATGCGCTGGAACTCGTGAAGGCGCAGTGGGCGCAAATCGGCGTCGATATCAAGGTCAACACCATCGAACGCGCGCTGTACTACACACGCGGCGATGATAACGCCCATGATGCGGCGGTCTGGCCGGGTCCGGGCGGTCTCGATCCGATGCTCGACCCGCGTGACTTCTTCGCGTTCCACCCGCAGGGGTCGCGCTACGCCATTCCGTGGGCGCTTTGGTACACATCCAACGGGCAGAAGGGGGAAGAGCCGCCGGAAAGCCAGAAGAAGCGCTTCAAACTGTTCGATGAAGCGCGTTCGACGGCCGACCTTGTCAAGCGAGGCGAGAAGATGAAGGAAATCTTCGATATCGCGGCCGACGAGTTCGAGACGATCGGTCTTTGCCTTGCCGTTGGTGGTTTCGGTATCATCCGCAACAACCTTCGCAACGTGCCGGAGAAAGAACCCGACAGCTGGTCATGGCCCAACCCCGGCCCGGCGTTGCCGCAACAGTTCACCTTCACAAGCTGACACCGCCACATGGGCGCCGCTTCATCAATGCGGCGGCGCCTCTCAGGTTGCTTCGACCACCCGCAAGCCGTCTCGTAGTGGATGGCGGCGCGTGTGGTAAAACGTGATTGCGAGAACGTCATGCTGCTATTTATCGTAAAACGCCTGCTGTGGATGATACCGTCCCTGTTCGCCGTCAGTTTTCTTGCCTTTGTACTGATCCAGCTACCACCCGGTGACTACGTGACGACTTACATCGCCACGCTTGCTGCGTCCAACGAAGTCATAGACCACAGTACGGCGGCGCAACTGCGAGAGCGCTTCGGCCTCGATGACCCGATGATCGTGCAATATCTCAAATGGATATGGGGCATCATCAGTCGCGGCGATTTTGGCATCTCGTTCGAATGGCAGCAGCCCGTTTCCGGCCTCATCTGGGAGCGCATGGCGCTGACGCTGGTTCTGGCCATAGCAAGCCTTCTCGCAACCTGGGCCATCGCACTTCCGATCGGCGTCTTCTCCGCCGTGCGCAAATATTCGATCGGCGATTATCTTTTTACCGCCTTCTCCTTTTTCGGCCTTTCCATACCGTCATTCCTTCTGGCGCTGGTGCTGATGTATGTCGCGGCGGTGGAATTTGGGGCCGATGTCGGAGGGCTGTTTTCGGCGGAGTACGAGACTGCCTCGTGGAGCATCGCCAAGATGATGGATCTGATGGCCCACATCTGGCTACCAGTTGCGATCCTCGCGGTGTCCTCCACGGCAAGCCTCATCCGCGTCATGCGCGCAAACATGCTGGACGAATTACCCAAACCCTACGTGACCACCGCGCGCGCAAAGGGATTGTCCGAGTTTCGGCTGCTGACGAAATATCCTTTGAGAATTGCGCTCAACCCATTCATTTCCACGATTGCATGGCTGTTGCCCAATCTCATTTCAGGCTCGGTTGTGGTTGCTATCGTGCTCAATCTGCCGACGGCCGCGCCGCTGCTTTTGCAGTCGCTGATGGCGCAGGACATGTATCTCGCCGGCGCTTTTGTGCTTTTGATCTGCGGATTGACGTTGATCGGATCACTCATCAGCGACATCCTTCTTGCGCTGGTCGATCCGCGCATCCGTCTCGAATAGGAGGGCGCCATGAGCGATATCGCCATCACCACCAATACTCGGCCGGACCGCGCTGCCGTCGCCTCGCAATGGCAACTGATCTGGTGGGCGTTCAAGCGCCACAGGCTGGCCATGGCCGCCCTGTTCGTCACCATCGCAATGTATATCGTCGCGCTTTTGCCAGGTTTCTTCGCCATCAACGATCCGGTTCTGCAGAATGCGCGCGCCACCTTCCATCCGCCGCAACGTGTGCATTTCATCGATACGACGGACGGCCTCTCTCTTGGTCTGCACTATTATCCGCTGAAGCTGACGCGCGATCCTGAAACGCTGGCGGCGGTGTTCGTCGAAGATACGGCCAAGAAAATCCCGATCCAGCTATTCGGTCGCGGCTACGAATATTCGGTGCTTGGCCTGTTCACCACGGATATCCATCTGCTGGCCTCGACCGACAAGACCCGACCGCTCTTCCTTTTCGGCGCGGATCGCCTTGGCCGTGATGTTTTCAGCCGGGTAATACAGGGCTCGCAAATTTCGCTGTCCATCGGTCTCGTCGGCGTGTTTTTCTCGCTGCTTCTCGGTGTCGTTCTGGGCGGTATCTCCGGTTATTACGGAGGCCGCATCGATTTTGTCATGCAGCGCGTCATCGACTTCGTTTTGTCGCTGCCGACCATTCCCATCTGGCTGGCGCTTGCCGCTGCCCTGCCGCAGGGTTGGCCGGCAACGCTGCAATATATGATGATCACCATCATCCTGTCCTTGACCGGCTGGGCGCAGCTTGCCCGCGTCGTGCGCGGCAGGTTCCTTTCACTGAGGACGGAAGAGTTCGTGGCGGCAGCCCGGCTGGATGGCGTGCCGGAAGGGCGCATCATTTTCCGCCATATGCTGCCGAGTTTTTCGAGCCACATCATCGCCTCGGTCACGCTTGCGGTTCCGGCGATGATCCTTGCGGAAACCTCGCTGTCCTTCCTCGGTCTTGGCCTCCAGCCGCCGACCATTTCCTGGGGCGTTCTGCTTCGCGAGGCGCAGAATATTCGCTCGATCGCAACCGCGCCGTGGCTGTTCCTGCCCGGCGTGGCTGTTGTCGTTGCCGTCATGGCGCTCAATCTGCTCGGTGACGGTCTGCGTGACGCAGCCGACCCCTATAACAAGTGAGGCCCCGGATGAGCGATATTCTCTCCATGAAGCCAGACCGACCGCTGCTTGACGTCCGCAATCTGGTCACCGAATTTCCCGTGCGAAACGGCATTTTCCGCGCGGTAAACGATCTGTCTTTTTCCATCGATCCCGGCAAGACGCTCTGCGTTGTGGGCGAAAGCGGTTCCGGCAAATCCGTCACCGCCCGCTCGATCCTGCAGATCATCGACAGCCCCGGTTACATCGCTTCCGGGTCGATCATCCTCAACCGTGCCGACGGCACGTCGCTGGATCTCGCAAAGCTCGATCCGCGCAGCCGGGCCATCCGCTCGGTGCGCGGCGCAGACATCGCAATGATTTTTCAAGAGCCGATGTCGTCGCTGTCGCCGGTGCATACCGTCGGTGATCAGATCACCGAAGTTCTGCGGCTGCACTTGAAGATGAGCAAGGCGCAGGCACGGGCGGAAGCCATCGAGCTGCTGCGACAGGTGGAAATTCCTAACCCCGAAAAGGCGCTGGATCGTTATGCCTTCCAATATTCCGGCGGCATGCGCCAGCGCGCCATGATCGCCATGGCGCTGGCCTGCAAACCGCAACTGTTGATCGCCGACGAACCGACAACCGCGCTGGACGTCACGACGCAGGCCGAAATCCTCGACCTGATATCGCGGCTGCAAAAGGCGCATGGCATGGCGGTGCTGTTTATCACCCACGACATGGGCGTGGTGGCGCAGATTGCCGATGACGTGCTGGTCATGCATCACGGCGTCGCCAAGGAATATGGCACAGTCGATGAAATATTCCACAATCCGCAAGACCCCTATACGCGTATGCTGATCGGCTCGGTTCTGAAGCTGGAGCAGAAGGCGGAAATCCGGCTTGCCCGCCCGCCGCTCGATCTTGCCGCGGCGCCTATCCTGGAAGTGAACGACCTCTCGATGCACTTCGGTGAGATGAAGGCGCTGGATGGCGTGTCGATCAAGCTGCTTCCGGGCGAAACGCTCGGCATCGTCGGCGAAAGCGGCTCCGGCAAGACCACCATGGGCCGCTCGATCATGCGCCTCTACGATCCGACCGGGGGCGAGATGCGCTATCGCCGGGCGGATGGCACGGTGGTCGATCTCGCCAAAATCGAAGGTGCGGAGCTGAAAGCGGCGCGGCGTGAGTTGCGCATGGTTTTTCAGGATCCGTTCGGTTCGCTCAATCCGCGCATGACGGTGGCACAGGTCATCGGCGAGCCGCTGCTGGTCAACGGCATTGCGAAAGGCAAGGAACTGGATGAGCGCGTCTGCGCCCTGATGGAGCAGGTGGGTCTGGACCCGGCCGGACGTGAGCGTTACCCACACGCCTTTTCCGGCGGCCAGCGCCAGCGCATCGGTATCGCCCGCGCCATCACGCTCCGGCCGCGCATCATCGTTGCGGATGAGGCGACATCGGCGCTCGATGTTTCGGTGCGTTTCCAGGTGCTGGACCTGCTCATGCGGCTGCAGGACGAACTTGGCCTGGCTTACATCTTCATCAGCCATGACATCGGCGTCATCAGATACATGTGCGACCGCGTCGGAGTGATGTATCGCGGCAAGCTTGTTGAGGTGGGAGACGCCGAAAAAGTCTGCAACGCGCCGGATCACCCTTATACGCAGGCACTTCTGTCGGCCATTCCGCGCCCGGATCCGCGCGACCGCGACCGCACGAGAAGGTTCCGCTACGTCGAGCCGCCCGAGATCAAGAACGGAGCTGCTGCCAGATAACAGCGCGGCTGTTGCTTCTCGCAATTCAAGAGGAAGACCAAAGCATGAAAATCGATCGCATGCGGGTATTCGTTACCCGCGACAAGGACCGCCCCCGCGTTATCGTCGCTCTCGATACCGATGACGGTTTGACCGGCTGGGGCGAATGCTACAATCACGGCCCCGATCTCGCATTGCCCCCGGTTCTGGATTACCTCTACGGCTTCCTTGCGGGGCAGGATCCGACTCGGGTCGAGTATCTCTACAATCTCCTCCTCCAACAAAACCGCTTTCCGCCCGGAGCACTTGGTCTTTCGGCAATCTCAGCGCTTGACCATTGCCTCTGGGACCTTGCCGCCAAGGCGGCAGGCGTGCCTGTCTACAAGCTTTTGGGCGGCGAAGTGCGTGACCGTATCAAGGTTTACGCCGGCGTCTACACGGCACCGGATGCACCGGCGGCAAGGGAGGAATTCGATCGTCTCAACGAAGATTGGGGGTTCACAGCCTTCAAGCTAAGCCCATGGCGCGTCGATATTCACGCCCATCGCTGGGGTGAGGTGGTGCGCAGTTCGGCCGAATATTTCCGCTCGCTTCGCGAAACCGTGCGGCCCGACTACGATATTGCCTTCGACGCGCATGCCAAGATTTTCGAGCCTGCTGCCGCTCGTCAACTGGGTAATGCGCTTGCCCCTTACGATCCGCTATTTTTCGAAGAGCCGTTGCGTCCGGAAAATATCGAGATGTGGGGAGACCTGAAGCAGGGGCTGAACTGCACGCTGGCAACGGGTGAAAGTCTTTACAACCGCAATGACTTCCTGCGTCTTCTGCAAGTCCGGGGCGCCGATATCATTCAACCCGACATCTGCGTTGTCGGTGGTATTTCAGAAATGCGCCGCATCGCCACGCTGGCAGAGGCGCATTTCGTCAGCATCGCACCGCACAACCCGATGGGACCGCTCGCCACCGCCGTCAACGTGCATTTCTCCGCCGCCCAGCAGAATTTCCGTATTCTTGAATACAGGCTGCCGAAAGGGCAATGCTATGTTTATGGCGGCACCGACCTCGAAAAACGCGAGGATGAAACGCGCTATGTTGTCGACCCTTATCTGCCAAAGGATGGCTACCTGGAACTGAGGCCGGACCGACCGGGTTGGGGAGTCGAGATGGATGAAAAGGCCATGCAGGAAGATGGCTACGTTCACTGGCAGCGACGCGTGCCGAAACGGCCTGATGGCTCATATGCTTTTGCCTGAAACGGTTACGATTGCCTTCAGGCAGCTTTCGGCCCGCCTCCACCCTTCCTGGGGTGGAAGGATGACGCATCTGCACCACGAGGATCACGGCGATATCCTGGTGCCGACAGCGGAGGAGTCTTTTGACCCGTTGAACTGGCCGAGGGCAGGTGCCTATCCGCTCATTCCTTACCACAACAGGGTATATGGCAGCTCATTCGTTCACGCGGATATCCGGCACGACCTTCTTCCACATCCCGCCCTTTCGCCTGATGCCATGCATGGACCTGCTCACCGACGATCGTGGGATATTTCCAGCCTGGCGGCCGATCAGTGCACGCTGGTGCTTGACTATAAGGCGGATGCTGAGTGGCCATTTTCCTTCCGCGCTGAACAGTCGTTCTTGCTTGAAAGCAACCGTTTGACGGTGAAATTGTCGATAACCAATCTGGAAGACCGGCCTGCGCCGGTTTCGCTTGGCTGGCATCCCTATTTTGCGGCAGAATTGGGCTGCGACGCCAGCACCGATGCCAAACTGCAATATCCCCTCGATGTGCAGAACGTGCCAACCGGCCAGCAAGCGGTGCCCCGCTCGAAACCTGCCATTCCTGCTACGACGGGATACACCTTGCACTTCACCGACTGGTCATATGCGCGCATCAGTTTTGACAGTTTTTCACTGTTGCTCGCGGCCGATCCTGTTTTTAGCAATCTCGCTGCCCACCGTATGGACCGCTATCTTTGTCTTGAACCCGTTTCCATGGTCGCCGGAGCGCTTGGCTTACCGGAACCAGAGCGAAATGGCCGCGGCGTCGAAACGATCTCGCCCGGTCAACGACTGTCTGGGTGTATTAGGCTTTCTATTGAAAGTTGACAGGGGCGGATTGCCTCACTCCCATGATGCTGATGGTCGGACTGCACGACCTCAACAATGCGCTGAATATCTAAACGAAACTCATCAATAATATTCGATTGAGTCCATTCCACTGTGTTTCTAAGCCAATGGAACTGCTCCAAAAAGTCTGACAACAAATGACGTGCGGCGGGTTCGTACCCCTTCAGGGCAAAAGACACTTTGTCGCAAAACGGAGTGGACTATAAAAGCCAGCTCGTCATGAAAATCATTTCTGGAAAAGTTTTGGTTATCCTAGAGCTTCGACAAAAGAAAACAAAAGGCGCTACAGCTTGAAGAGCGACGTTAGAGATCGCGACGCGCTTTAAGTATTTCATTCAATCAGCCGCTTCGCCATCACGATCGATGGTGTCCGGTCAATTTCCACAAAGCCGAATTTGGCGTAAAATGCTACGACCTTTTCGTTATACTGATTAACGCCTAGATGGACGCCTCTCACGTCAGACCTCGTCAAAGAATCCAGTTGATGTCGCAGTAGCGACGACCCATGGCCGCCATTTTGGATCTCAGGCAGAAGATTGATATGCAGATGGGCGGGGTAGGGCCGCGTGACCTCAGCCGGGGTCTTTCTTGCGCTTCGAATATAGGAAAGAACGTTCTCATCCTCTACTGTCCGTGTTTCGAAATCGCGGAGCTCTTCCTGCAAGGACGGCCACCATGCGGCCTCGAGCCAATTTTCATAGGCAATCGTATCGGGTGCGGCGACACAGTAGCCCATGACGACGTCATCCTTCGTCAGCACGAATGCAGTTTCTGCGCAGAAGCGGACATAGGGCAGCGCCCATAAAAGTCCAGGAAGTCTCGGGTCAGAGTAGTATTGTGATCCGTCTTTGCCTCGATCTGAAGTGCGCACACATATGTCGAGGATCGCCGTCTCATCGGACGGTCGGGCGTTGCGGATGATAACGGATGATAAAGACGCTGGCATGGTCATAATCGCGGCCTCAGGCAGCCACATGCGGGGTGCGAAGCGCGTCATCGAAGCGCTGCCAGGTTTCAGCAAGCTCGATGGTGCGCCGGACACGGCGTGCCTCATCGATCTTGATTGCCACGAGCCCCGCTTCCAAGGCTGAGACGATATTGACGGGCAGCGGAGAGGCCTCGGTCAGATGCCTGTAGATATCCGAGGCCATCTGATCATCTGCGCCATAGTGATCGCTTTCGTGCCCCTCGTAACGCCGCTCGACTAGCTTTTCGCCTGTTATTGCAGAGTGCACCTCGAAGCGATTGCGGATGAAATCGCCTTCGGCCATTCCCTTGCTACCGATCACGCAGAAGCGGCGAAACTGATCTGGAACGTTGAGATTGGTATGAAACGTCATCGTCGCCCCGCCATTATATTCGATAATCGCGGTCTGATAGTCGATAATATCGCCGTCACTCTCAAACACCGCGCCACCCTCTAGCCAGCCGCTCGGCTTTTTATAGAATTCCCGCTGTTGAAACGCGGAGAACTGATCCGGTTTGTTTTCCGCGATAAACGACTTTCGGCCGCCGAAGCTGGCAACGGCCATCGCCCGCTGCCCAACAACGCTGCCATAGAGGTCGAGATCGTGGCAGCATTTCTCCAAGATAAACGGCCCGGCATAGCGCGTATGCCGTCGCCAGTCCCGCATGAAGAACGCTCCGTGGTAGGGTGCGATATGCTCGGATGCCTCAATCGACGTGATGGCGCCGATTTGACCTTGCGTCTGCGCCGCGCGCAGATCCCGATAAAGGTCAGAGTACCGCAGAACGAGCCCCACCATAACGCTTTCATCGCCATATTCGGCAAGCAGACGCGCCATCGTCATTGTCTGGTTTTCGTCGATCACCACCGGTTTCTCCGTGAAAACCCGCACGCCTGCGCGCAATCCCGCGGTGATATGTTCCAGATGGAAAAGATTGGGCGAGCCGACCATAAGAAGATCCGGCTTCGTCTGCGTCAGCATAGCCTCGATGGTTTCGAAACGTCGCGGCGCCGCCATGCCTGCCGACTGAATGGCTGGAAGGCCAGCAGGCTGCGGGTCCATCAAGCCGACAATTTCCAGTTCAGGGCAGGCCTTGCGGAAGGAGGCAATGACATTGGCAAGCCGAAAGCCGAGCCCGGCAATTGCGATTTTCATGTTTTAGTCCTGTCGGCAAGAGTTATGTAAATCAGGATGACGTGTCGTCATCCGTTGGCGCGCCTGCGACCCGATCGAAGCGTCTTTCGAAATCGATCGTCTGGCTGCGTCCGCGCATGGATGAGAGGCGCCTGAAGTCTGGGCTGCCATGAGCAATCACAGGTAGCATGGCAGCGCCGATCGCGGCTGCCTCCGGCCCTAGAGCGCCAGCACACAGCCGGGGAATTTCGCGGTGGCTTCGGGCGCTGACTGACGGCAAAAGGGGATAGGCCCGGTCGATCAGGGAATTGATGAGCGCTGGTGGAAAGTGCCCTCCAACCACGATGGTCTGCGGGTCCATGATGTTTTCAAGCAGCGACACCAGCAACCGCAGACGCTTTGAATTGAGGTCGAGCCATCGCATCAGAACACTGTCGCGTTGAGCGTAAAGTTTCTCCAATGCCCCAGGCCGCGCAATCTCCTTGCTTTCGCACGACAGCATCGCTGCAAGTTCGTCGATCGAAAACGGTGTCTGTTTCCCCGCATCTGGATTGGCAAGTTCCGCCGGCCATGTCAGGAGACCGATTTCTCCGGCATTGTTCCAAAATCCCTGGAGCGGCATGCTGTCATTGATAATGCCTGCCCCAAGTCCGTGCCCGACGAAAATATGGACGTAGTGGCTCAGTCCTCCCGCACTTCCCACCCTCAGTTCGGCAACTGCTGCGGCTGTGGCGTCATTCTCGACGATGGTGGGGAGGCCACATGCATCTTCGATGGCTTCTGCCACCGGCATACGGCTCCACGCATCCCAACCTGGCGGGCCGACAGGATGTTCGAATTCCGCCTCCTGCAATGTGGGCATCGCGATGCCGATGCCCCAGGCGGGACGATCCACGGTAACCGACCGCAGACGCTGCGTCATATCGGCAATGGCACGGATGGTGTCGGATGGATCTTCGAGCGATGCGGAGGCGGTTTCGCGACCCAACTCCTGCCCCGCCAGATCGCAGACGATGCCCAGAAGCCCGTCGCGATCCACGTGAATACCCAGGCAGCAACCGGCCTCGGCCCTGACCCACATCTTCTTTTGCGGCGCACCGCGCGCGCCCTCTTGTTGGATGGTTTCCGCAACCACTGAACGGTCTATCAGGTCCTTGCAGATATTGGACATGGTCTGCGGCTTCAAGCCTGTCACATCAACAAGGTCACGCCGGCTTATGCCATTGCCAGATCGGATAAGATCGAAAACGAGGCGACGGTTGTAGCGGCCGGAATATGTGTGATTGCTGCCCATCAAGCTCATCGGGGCCAATTCCTATTTAATAAATTAAATGGAATTTATCAGCCCAGCCTATGGGCGTCAAGCAGTTCGCAATGCAGATAATCTTAGCCTTCAGTCATAATACTGTAACGCAAGGACCGTAATTCCGCAGAAAAGGCGGCTTGATTTTTAATCTGTTAAATGGATTAATAGGGCCGCCTTCTTCTCAGTGACTTTAAAAAGGGAACATAGTCATGCTGAAATGGACCTTGCGGCGTATAATAGCGGGCGCGTTGGCGTCGGCGTCGATCATCAGTGTTGCGAATGCCGGAGAACTGGTGGTCTACACCGCTCATGGGGAGGCGACATCTGCCCCCATCCTCGATGCTTTTGCCAAGGAAAATCCGGATGTGAAGGTGACTGTCGTGCGCGGCGGTACTGGCGAGCTGATCGAGCGCCTGCGCGCAGAAGGTGGCAATTCCTCAGCAGACGTCATGTGGGGCGGACCGACGCAGACCTTCGAAGAGAATGCAGCGCTCTTCCAATCGTTCGAAAACAAGTCCGACGCCGACATGGTGACTAACGATCCCAATCACATCTGGCATCCGTTCACGGTGCTGCTGCAGCCGCTGGTCGTCAGCACCAAACGCGTCGAGGCCGGCTCCATACCCAAGACGCAGAAAGATCTCGTCTCACAGGACTTCGCAAAGAACGGTGGCCTGATTATTCCAGACCCTGCAAAATCCGGCACCGGCTATGTCATTCTTTCCGCTCTTGCTGGCAATTTCGGTTGGGATTTCGTCGGTCAAATGGCCAAGGGTGCGCGCATTGCTCCCGGTTCCGATGATGCCTTCAACGCCGTACGCGACGGTGAAGCAGCAGTTGGCTGGATTAACGAGGATCTGGGTGCCAAGTGGAAGGCTCAAGGTCTGCCGATCGAAATCGTCTATCCGACCGATGCGGTTACCGGCCAGATCGATGCGCAAGCCATCGTCAAGGGCGCGCAGCACATCGAAGACGCCAAGAGCTTCATCGATTTCCTCGGCAGCAAGACGGCGCATGAAATTGTTCGCGACGCCACCGTTCGACGCTCGGCACGCAAGGATGTAACGCCTCCCGCCGCTCTGCCTGACATGGCTACGCTCACAATCGTATCCGCTGTCGATCCGCGCCCTGTGGTCGTGGCTCGCTTTCAGGAGCTTCGCGGAAAATGAAGGTGCTGCGCGACAATTGGCTGATATTTTCAATCGTCGCGCTCGTGCTCTGCGGCCTGACGATTGTTGTCCCGCAGGTTCGCCTCATGGCCGCCTCCCTCCTGGAGGAGGGCGGCCGTTTTACTCTTCTGCATAATAAAGACGGCTTGCAATTCGTCCCGGAAATGACCGCCCGATACAGCGTTGCTAAACTTTCTGACGGCGTTGCGATAACGTTGAGTTCGACTGACAGTCTGACTGTAGACGTCCAGGATGACCGAACGCTGCGCCTCTCTTCGCAAGAGCCGATTTCGGTTGGTAAGGACGAGGCAGGTTTACTTGAACTGGATCTGGGCTCGGCTCGGTTCACGCTTTCGCAGCAGGCGCCCCGGGGGCTATTCGCGACAACTGCACCAGCGCCTTTAGATATCAAGGCGCAGTCGCTCAACACTGTCCTGCTCTCACATGCCGCGAACGCCTACATCACCTTCGAAAACAAATCGCTGTCGCTCTCTGCTGTCCACTATACCGATTTCTTTACACGCTCGGAAACCCTTTCCGCCACGGTGAACAGCCTGCTGATCGCGTTGACATCCACCGGACTTGCCGCTTTGATCGGCGTATCGCTGGCTTATCTTATCGCACGTTACCGGGTCGCGGGCAGCACTGCTATCGTCTTTCTTGTCACTATGGCGTCCGTGTCTCCACCATTTCTGGGGGCGTACGCCTGGCGCTTGCTTCTGGGACGAAACGGCGTTCTGACCAACTATCTCGGCCTCGATGTCTCGATTGTCGGCTTGCATGGCGTCATTTGGGTCATCACCTGGCTGGTCTTTCCAATCATCTTTCTGCTCAGCCACAGCTCGTTTCAGAGTTTGGACGCTGGCCATATCGAGGCAGCGGAAAGCCTTGGTGCCAAGCCGCCTCGTGTGCGCATGACGGTCGAAATTCCGCTGGCACTCCCCGGCATCATCACCGGTCTCTATCTGGCAACGATGGCAGCCCTGTCTGACTTCGGAACGCCGCGCATCATTGGCCTCGATGTCAACGCACTGCCGGTTCTGATCTATACGTCCTTCCTGAGTGAGGCAGGACGCAATCCGGCGCTTGCGGCCACAGGATCGATTGTGCTCATCACCATCTCGAGCCTGTTCCTCATGGCGCAGCAAATCTATTTGGCGCGACGCGGTTTTGCCGTGGTGTCGTCGCGGGCGCTGGAACGCAAGCCGCTATCGCCTCTTGCTCATGTCACAGTGCTTGGCGCGGTCATCATTGCCCTTCTCATGGCATTCACGCCCCACCTGACGGTGCTGGTTTCCAGCTTCATGGAATGGCGGGTCGGCCTACCCAGGGCGAACTTTACGCTGGAAAACTACGCCACTATGTGGCGCACCGGCATGGGGCCGGCTTGGGTGACCTTGTCGCTTGGTATTGCCGGAACGCTGGCGGCAACAGCAATCGGGTTGGGGATTGCATATGTGATTATACGCAAGCGCTACCGGATCATCGCCCCCGTTCTCAGCCTCACTGTCATGATGCCCTATGTCATTCCCGGCACGGTGCTCGGTATCGGTCTCATCATGATGTTCAACAAGGCGCCGCTGCAACTGACCGGCACCTGGTTCATCCTTCTCCTTGCCTATCTCATTCGAAACCTGCCTTTTACGGTGAAGGCGTCAGAGGCGGCCCTGAGGCGCGTTCACCCGGCTCTCGAAGAGGCCGCAATCAGTCTTGGAGCGCGTCCATTCAGGGTGTTCTTCACCATAACGGCACCTCTTGTTCTGGCGGGGGCGGTAACCGGTGCAACGCTCACCTTCCTTCACATCGTCACGGAGCTGTCGTCTACCATCGTTCTCTATCGTCCGCCGTGGAAGCCGATGACAGCCGTGATCTTCGAGAACACGCTTGTCGATGCCGATTTCGGTGTCTCCGCAGCACAGACCATCCTGCTGATGCTGATCATTTACATCCCTCTCTATTTCATTGTCCGCTACGGCCAAATTCGAGGAAATTCCGGTGGTTGAAACCTCATCTTCCAAAACTCCAACCCAAGGCTGCGAGGTCGTCATCGACGCCGTCTCCAAGACCTTTGGCAATCATGCAGTTCTGAAAGACATCAGCCTCACGATCAGGCCCGGCGAATTCTTCACGCTGCTAGGGCCGTCCGGTTGCGGCAAGACGACACTTTTGCGCGCCATTGCAGGATTCCACCCAATCGATGGCGGAAAAATCCTGTTCAACGGGCAGAACGTGACCTCGCTCGCCGCCTGGGACAGAAATATCGGCTTCGTCTTCCAGAACTATGCGCTATGGCCAAACCAGACCGTGTTCGACAATGTCGCTTACGGGCTCAAACTGCGTAAGGTTCAGAAGAGTGAAGTTGCTGAAAGGGTTCGTGCCGCACTGGCCCAGGTCGAGCTTCACGGCGTCGAGAAGCGCTATCCCGCAGAAATGAGTGGGGGTATGCAGCAGCGCATCGCGCTGGCGCGTGCACTCGTCATCAACCCGCCGCTGCTTCTCATGGACGAGCCCATGTCCAACCTTGATGCGCGTCTTCGCGTGGCTCTTCGCCATGAACTGCGCAGTCTGCAGAAGAGGCTCGGTCTGACAGCAATCTATGTGACGCATGATCAGGAAGAAGCCCTCGAAATGTCGGACCGGATCGCCGTGATGCAGAATGGAATCGTGCAGCAGCTTGCAGATCCCGAAACAATTTATTCGCGACCGGCGAACCGCTTCGTTGCCGAGTTCGTCGGCAGCGCAAACTTTCTGGAGGGCGAATTTGATAAGGCCGGCTTCCAGATGGCTGACGGATCGAGACTTCCTATCACAGGAAGCGGCCACAGCGGTAAAGGCACACTTGTCGTGCGTCCCGAACAGGTAATAACCCGCGAAAACGGCAGCGCTCTCGTCAACGCAACGGTGAAAGATCGCCGCTTCATGGGCAAGGCCTGGACGCAAAGCCTTCGACTTGAGAACGGTGCGACCATATCGGTGGAGACACGACACGCACTCGATCTCGACTCGCGCGTCGGTGTGGATTTCGAGACGATAACTTTTCTACCCTCGGGAGTATGAGATGGCGGACCTGTCGCTTGACGAACTGATGCAGCTTGCATTGTCCGCCGCACTTGCCGGAGGCGCTGAACTGAAGACGCATTTCGGCGCCATGTCCCGCGATAGTGTTCAACGAAAAGCTTTGGGTGATTATGCGTCCAAGGCCGATCTTGCTGCCGAGGAGGCTATTGCCGCAGTTCTGGCAAGAGCAGGCGATCGCTATGGTTTCGTGGGTGAAGAAACCGGTACGCGCAAGCCAGACGCACGACGCCGTTGGGTGGTAGACCCGCTCGACGGGACCAGCAACTTCATCTGGGGCATTCCCTATTTTGCTGTCAGCATCGCACTTTGCGACGACGATGGCGAAATACTGGGCGTCGTCCTTGACCCATTGCGGGACGAGATGTTCACGGCAGTTCGAGGGCAGGGTGCCCAGATGAACGGTAAGGAACTGACACGGTTGGAAGAGAAAAAGCCCGAAGAATCCATCATATCTCTATCTATGCCGATCCACGGACAGTTGAAGTCGATGGACCGCAGTAGTTTCTTCCGGGCCCTGGATACCATCACCAACGAGACGGCAGGCATCCGCAGACTCGGCTCGGCCGCACTTGATCTCGCATATGTTGGCGCGGGCAGGTTAAATGGCTATTTCGAAGACGGCCTTAGCCATTACGACTACGCGGCTGGCAAGATTATTGCCCAGGAAGCCGGAGCGCTTGTTACCTCCCTCAATGGCGGTGTTGTAGAAGACGGCGGTTCACTGTTGGCGGGAACGTCATCCATACATCAGTGGCTCAAATCCAAGTTTCAGCAAGCGGAGACTCCAAGCTGAAAGGTCTCACAACCGCAGGCCGCTTTTGATGTCGCAACTGTCAAGCTTTAGACCTGACTGCTCTTAGTTCGCCGTAGATACCTAGAGACGCGTAACGTTATCAATCTTTGTATCGATGCATCGTGCTTTTTGCAGAGTACGGGTTTGGGCGGTGATGAGCGTGCGCAAGTCCAGGGGCTGAAGCTTTCGGGTGGTCCTATGCGTTATGATCCAGGAGACGAGATGCGTGCACATTGGTAGTATCAACAGACTTCTCGTGGCTGCGTTCAGGCAGCCACCGGCGGCACTCGGCGCTGGCGTGCCACTTTTCTCACGGGGCTTTTCAAGGCCACAGGGCCTGTGTCGCTCAGGGCCGACAAGACGGCCTGCGTCAGCGAAGCGGCAACGAAGTCGGCGCTTATGTCTTGTGGGTCGATTGGCGCTTCGCGCCCGCTTTCTCCCATCGGCAACAAAATGCCGACACGAAGAGAAGGTCTTACACGCTTCAAACGACGCACGATCTGTCGCGCGTGCGATTTCGAGTTCTCATTGAGAAACGTAACGACAACGGTGTCGATATCGTCAGCCACCAGAGCCTTTAGATCTCGTCCTTCAATCACCGTATAGTCTGCTTGTCTGATCTGCGCACCCTGAACCAAGAGAACTTGCGATAACATCGCGGACGCTGCATCGTCCATGGCCCCTCTGCCTCCAAGGGATAGAATTGATCTGCCTTTACCGTCCGGTAGCGCGATTGTCTCTTTGGTCTCTGGCGCTGAAGTCTGTTCGTCTTCCGACAGTCCCTCGTTTTCCTCTTCGCTCGCAATCTCTGCAAGATTTTCAATGAGGGCATGGGCGCTGGAGGCAAGAAGCGCGATTTGAGCCTCTGTCATCACGCCGCGCTGGCGGTCCGCTTCGCCCAGGATCAAGGCAGGAAGACCAACTTTTTCGTAGTAGTCGATGAGATATTCCTCTTCGAGAAACTCTTCGGCGTTGTCAGTCGCTTCGTTGGGGTCGCCGGAAAGCAGCCGCTGGTAAAGCTTTTCCTGCGGTTGGAGGACTGGTTCATTTCCGAGCAGAACGTCCAGAAAACTGAACTCGGGGACATATCTGCCAAGAACGACCAGACACACCGTGAGAGGTGTCGACAGCATTAACCCCAGTGGTCCCCAAAGCCAGGACCAGAAGATTGCGGAGATGATGATCGCCATCGGAGACAAGCCGGTGTGGCTACCATAGAGCCAAGGCTCAACGACGTTATTGCTGATCAGTTCGGTGATGATGAAAAGTGCCGCGACCCATGCGACCAACGACCAGCCGGGAGAGATTGCAAGGGCGAGGAACAGCGGCAACACCATTCCGATAACGGGACCAATATAGGGCACGAAACGCAGAACCAGCGTCAGCAGACCCCACAGGATCGCGTTCGGAATGCCAAGTACCCAAAGCCCAATCGTGATGGGAAAGGCGTAAAGGGCATTTACCACCAATTGCATCAGAAGGTATTTCCCAACCCGTTTTCCAGCGTCCTGCAGCGCTGCCGTCGTGCGATGCAGGTCACCAAGTCCAACCAGCCTGATGAACCTGTCGCGAAGGTCCTCGCGCTCGATCAACATGAAAATCACAAGAACGATGACCAAACCTGCCGTTGCAAACGGGCTGATAAGCGGAAGAATGAAATTGCCAAGTGTCTCGACCGGATGGGATCGCGTGACGATTTCAACGGGCATCGGCTCTCGCATGGTTGGTGCGGTCGACTGCTCGTCCTGACTTTCGACGGCGCGTGTCTGCAACTCGGCGCCGACACGCTCGACAACCTTGCTCAGATGTTCGAGCACACCATTCCCTGATCCGGCTTGGCTGAGCGCCTGAACCTTGGTGACGATATTGCGCTGATATGTCGGGATGTTTTCGGCAAGATTTGTCACCTGCGTGGCGACGACGAAACTGAACAGCGCAATTGCCATGAAGGCTGAGGCGACCGCCAAAATAACGGCGGCAATCTTGGGCACAGAGTGTTTTCGGAGAAAAGAGACAATAGGTGCCAGAGTGAATGTCAGGAGGAGAGCCAAGGCTAATGGCACGAAGATTTCCTGACCCACGTGCAGGATGACCGCGACGCCAATCAGAATGAGAATCGTTCGTCCAGAAAGCCTGGTGTTAGCCAGCGGACCTTGATGAGAAACGGCCATAAGTTTTCCGATGTCGTTTGTTGTTAAAGCGCCAGTGTCCATCAGCAGTCCGCCTTTAGATGCACCGATGAACTCAAAAAATATGTGCCATGTCCGCATCTGCTTTATGAAGATCAGCTTTAACTCGCGAAAGACGTTAAAGATGCAAGGGCGTGCCTCACATCTTTCTCTCGACCTTGCAGTCCTGTAGTAGCGCCAATGTAAGGGAAAATATTTCTTAAAAATTACTGTGGCCTATCGGAATCGAAAAAGGGGTGTAGGGCCTGAGCGATGAAGGGCGATTGGTGCTGTCACATAGGCAGGATCGAGGCGATTGAGCGTAACTGGTTCGGTTTCAATGGATGGAGATAGCTTGCGCAACGCTCTTGAACGCAACTCTCCACATCCCCATTCATATTAGGCTGAGGCATATCTCTTTTATGGAGCACGATTGTATGACAGCGAGAACGTGGAACGCCCACGGCACATCGGACGACTTCGTGGATGGTGCTGAGCGGCTCCGCCGTCTGCGGCGGCTGTCGGGCATCGCTCGTATGATGGACACAGCGATCCGCATTCCTGGCACGGGAATCCGTTTTGGTGCAGATTCCATCATGGGTTTGCTGCCACTGATTGGTGATGGTGCGGGCGCGATTGTCGGCCTGTATATCGTCAATGAAGCGCGCCGCCTTGGTGTGCCGCAGCAAAAGCTTGCGCGAATGGTTGGCAACATCGCCATGGATGCTCTTGTGGGCAGTGTTCCTGTCTTCGGTGATCTGTTTGATATTTATTTCAAATCGCACCGCCGTAACGTCGATATGATCATCCAGCACTTTGGCATTCATGGCGACGAGTTACGGCGGAAGCGGAAATAAGCCTCGACGATGGCCCGAAAAATCCTGGCGGCGGTTCTGGAGTCGGAGTCGAGGTGTACCGTTTCGTCGTCGGTGGTCGAGACCACGTCTTTCAGCCTGTGCACATTGTTGGCTGTCGCCTTAGGGCGGGTAGGCTCAACTAAGATCCTTCAGTGCCGGATAGAGGCCGCCCTGGCGGACGGAGACGTCCCTGTTTCGCCGGGGTCAGCCGGCTTTCCTGCGCGCTCGCAATCCACGCGATGGCTGTCAAAACACCAGATCGTCACTGAAAGCTGAGGTCATGTTACCTGCGACCAAATCGCCAGTCGGAGCGCTAGAATCAGAATTCCGCCAGTAAGGGGGGGCCTAAACGCGATTCCGCGTTCAACGGACGTGCTCTATAAATCCAATGGAAATCAGCCTGTGAACAATGCTGGGGACAGTTCGGCTCCTTTCAAGAGCTAAAGATAAAGATACCCCTTGTCTCAGTTCAGCAGACCCAACTTTTTTCTAAGCGCTTCCGACCAGACCGCGTAGCCTGCCGCATTCAGGTGAACCAGATCGGATAAATAATAACGGAACATCGGCAGGCCATTTTCACCAATGAGGCCGGCGTTCGGATCAAGCCATGTCGTGTGTTCGCGGCCGTTGCACCATTCGTGCGCCGTCTGGTTGAAAAGATCGAATTCGTGGCGGTATATCCAGCGCGCCGGACTGGGCTTGATCGCCAGAACAAAGACGTGCGCCTGCGGTAGCGCTCGAGAGATGCGATCGCGCAAATCCTGCAGGTGCGCAAGCGTCGTCTGCGCTTTGAGGCCGTCGCTGGCAATATCGTTTTCGCCGAAATAAAGCGCCACTCTACCTGGCTTCAAGGGAACCAGGAGCCGGTCGAGGTAGTGGCTGGCAGAGAGGTAAGTGCCACCGCCAAATCCCAGATTGACGATCTCCAGCGAGCCGAGATCCTCGGTGATGGAGCTCCAGATTCGAAACGAGGATGAGCCATAAAAGGCGATCGGATTGTCTGGAAGGCCGATGCGCTGAATGCGGGCCAGAACGGCAATGATATCATTTTCGTGGCGGCTGGTGCCGATATTGGCTGGGAAGTCGTACATGATTGGCCCTAAAGATTGTCTTGAAAGCCGGATGCCGCCATTTCGGCAACCGGCGATCGGCAAGGGTTATAAAAGCGCTTGCTGCAGGACAGTCAGAGCGCCTTTTGTGAGGGCGTCATCCGCACCCATGGATGTCTTGAGCCCGAACACATCGGCGGCAACCAGATAGAGATCGTTCAGCCCGTCATTGCCGACGATAGCTGCCTCGTCTCCTTCCGCATACCATCCGGCCTCGCGGGCTTGCCGAAACTCCTGCCCGATGACCAGTCCCCGCACATAGGATCGCAACTGATCCGGCGAAAGCCGGCCCGCAAGCCCGCCGGTTCGCGCCGAAAACAGCAGCGACAGCATGGCGGCGGATCGTTTTGCCTCTGTCAGACCCCAGCGATAGGCCTCCTGATCATCGACCGGCGGCTGCGTGGAACCGCGCGCGATGAAGGAGTGATTGATAAGCAGGTTGAAGATTTCACCAGTGACGAATGTCTGGAAGCCATCGATCCTTCCCGCCTTCACCCGCGCCCATTTGCTGTGTGTTCCAGGGATGATCAAGGTGGCGTCTTCGCCTAGGCCGTGGCCGACGATCTGGGTTTCTTCGCCGCGCATCACGTCCGGGAAGGGCTGGCGCGCGGGGTCGGTCAGACCGGGCAGGAAGACGAGATCGGACCCGTTCGGCAACGAACTGCGCACCGTGCCGGCGGCAAGTTCCGCTGGGCCGGCCGGGCACGGCACATAAGCGACCTCGACCCAGCCGTTGCGGCTGGTGATCATTCCGAGTGCGGCGACGGGCAAGGCCCCATGGCTTGAGAACCAGGGTGCGAGTGCATCCATCAGCGCCGCCTCGTGCTCACCCTTGCCAAGGCTCGAAATACCGTCGGCGGTTTCAAGATGATCGAGTTCTTCGCCGCCTTCATCAACGAGCGCCGCCCTCAATGATGTCGTTCCCCAATCGACGATGATCGATGTCGCCGGTGCTGCCATGTCTTGAACCTCCTCGTTCATCTCATCTTGGGGCTTGTCATAGGTCGCAAGTCTATATAGTGTCAATTAGTGAATTCAAGGTATCAAAATATGATACTTAATCGGGAGGAGAAAGATGGTGGCTGGCCTTAAGGGGATTTTGCCTGTTCTGCCTACGCCGTTTCTGGCTGATGGCGGCATTGACGAAGCGGGTATGAAGCGACTGGTGGTCTTTGCGCTCGACAAGGGCGTCGATGGTGTCGTGTTTCCCGGTTTCGCCAGCGAGGTGGAGACTTTGAATGCCGCCGAGCGTGCGGCGTTGCTGAAAATTGTCGTCGATGTGGTAGCCGGGCGGGTGCCGGTCGTGGCCGGGGCAAGTGCGGCCGACTGGCGTGATGTGGTTGAGCACGGGCGGGCGGCATCGGCGCTTGGCATCCGCCACCTGATGGTGCAGGTGCCCAAGTCGGTCGGCACGGATGCGCCGGCGCTGATCGAATTCCTCGGCAGGATCGTCGAGGCGCTGCCCGAAGTTGAAATCATCCTGCAGAACGCGCCCGCGCCGCGCGGCTCCGACCTTTCGCCGCAGGCGATCGTGGAGATCGTGCGGGCGTTGCCGCAGGTGACCTATGTCAAGGAAGAGACGCTTCCTGCCGGCCCAGCCATCAGCCACATCGTCGCCCATGCGCCTTCGACACTGAAGGGCGTCATCGGCGGGGGCGGCGCGCGTTACATTCTCGACGAATATGCCCGAGGTGCTACGGCCGCAATGCCGGCGCTGGAGATCGCCGAGGAACATGTTGCCATCGATCGGGCGCTTGTTGCCGGGCGGCAGGAGGAGGCTCGTCGGATTTATGTCCGCACCCTGCCTCTTCTGGTGCTGCAGGCGGTCTATCGTATGCGGCTGACCAAATATGTGCTGGCCCGTCGCGGCGTGATCGAAGGCGTCGGTGTGCGTGCGCCGACACCCGAGCTTGATGCGGCGGCCATTGCCGATATCGACGCCAATCTGGTCGAACTTGGCCTCGTTGCCGTGGAGGCCGCATGAACAGCCCCATCGCAAGCGTCGAAGTCTTCACCCTGACCCAGCCGCGCAAAGTGCCTTATCTCGGCGCCTTGCGTGAAGGTGAGGTGGTCAATCCCAACGGCTATATCGTACGCAAGGGAAATCGCACGGTTTACCCGACCTTCGACCGCAGCGTGCTGGTGCGCATGAGGACCGAGGCCGGCGTCGTGGGCTGGGGTGAGACCTACGGTATCGTCGCCCCCGGTGCGGTCGCCGCTCTCATCAACGATCTTCTCGCCGGTTTCGTGATCGGCCGCGATGCTTCGGACCCTTCGGCGATCTATGACGACCTTTACGACATGATGCGGGTGCGCGGTTATACCGGTGGCTTCTACGTGGATGCGCTCGCCGCGCTCGATATTGCGCTATGGGATATTGCCGGACAGGAAGCCGGCAAGTCCGTTCGCGACCTGCTCGGCGGCGGCGTGGATACGTTTCCGGCCTATGTTTCAGGCCTGCCTGAAAAGACGCTCAAGGCCCGCGGGGAATTGGCGAAATACTGGCAGGACCGCGGTTTCAACGCCTTCAAGTTCGCAACGCCGGTGGCAGACGATGGCCCGGCGGCCGAAATGGCGAATCTCCGGAAGGTGCTTGGACCCGATGCGAAGATCGCCGCCGACATGCACTGGAACCAGACGCCGGAACGGGCGCTGGAACTGATTGCCGAAATGCAGCCCTTCGACCCGTGGTTCGCAGAGGCTCCGGTCTGGACGGAGGACATTGCGGGTCTGGAGAAGGTTTCGAAGAACACCGAAGTGCCGATTGCAGTTGGTGAGGAATGGCGCACCCATTGGGATATGCGCGCCCGCGTCGAGCGCTGCCGCATTGCGATCGTGCAGCCGGAAATGGGCCATAAGGGTATCACCAATTTCATCCGTATCGGTGCTCTTGCTTCCGAGCACGGCATCGATGTCATCCCGCACGCCACCGTTGGCGCCGGCATATTTCTTGCCGCCAGCCTGCAGGCGTCGTCGACATTGCCAACGCTCAAAGGTCACGAATTCCAGCATTCGATCTTCGAGCCGAACCGTCACCTGCTGGAAGGCGACATGGATTGCCGGGAGGGCAGGTATCACCTGCCGTCCGGACCCGGACTTGGGGTAAGGCCGTCGGAGGCGGCACTCGGTCTGATTGAACGTATCTGAACTGGTTTTTTGGAGGAGGAAGCCATGAACAAAACAATAAGCCGATTGGCGCTCGGCACCGCGACCGCCGTTTTGATGACAATGGGCAGCCTTGCCCCGGCCAGGGCCGATACCGTTCTGAAATTCATTTCCTGGCAGACGGACGATGCCGGCACTGGCGAATGGTGGCATTCGGCCATTGCCGCCTTCGAAAAACAGCATCCGGGCGTGAAAATCGAATTCACCAAGGCCGAGCGCAGCTCGTATGCCGACACGATGACGACGCTTTTTGCGGCCAACCAGCCGCCGCAGATCGTGCATCTGGCGTCCTTCGAGTTTCAAATGTTCGCCGATAGTGGATGGTTGGAGCCGCTCGACCCGTGGCTGAAGAAGGACGACATCGACATGACGGGCTGGGCCGGCCAGCAGAAATGCGAATGGAATGGCGAAACCGTCTGCATTATGACCAACTATTTCGGTTTCGTCATGGCCTACAACAAGAAGCTTCTCGAAGAAGCGGGCGTCGCGGTTCCGAAGACCTATGACGAGTTTCTGGCCGCTGCGAAGGCGACGACCAAGGATCTGAACGGCGACGGCATCATCGACCAGTTCGGCACAGGCCATGAAACGAAAGGCGGTCCAGGTCAATATCTGACGGAGATGCTGAACTACATCCTCGACGCTGGCGCCTACTGGACCGACAAGGACGGCAATATCACCATCGATACGCCGCAGATGGTGGAGGGTCTTTCACGCTGGAAAACCGTGATGAAAAGCGGGATCAGCCCGGTCGACATGAGCGCCAGCGACGTGCGCAAGCTGTTTGCCGATGGCAAGATGGCGATGCGGCTTGATGGGCCCTGGCTTTACGGTACGACCGAAAAGGGTTCGGCCAAGGCTGATATCGTTTACGCCGCCCCGCCGCTTCATCCGCCGCTTGGCGGCTCGTCCAATGTACTCGCCATGCCAGCCGATATTCCCGACGACCAGAAGGCATTGGTCTGGGATTTCATCAAGCTGACGATGTCACCGGAATTCCAGCGCAGCTATGCCACCCTTGGCGGCAACACCCCGCCAAGCCCGACCGCCGACGTCTCGGGTGTCGAAAAGACCATCCCGCATTTTCCGGTGCTGATCGAGACGATGAAGGCCGCGTCCGAGGCGGGGATCGACCGCATTCCGACCGGACTTGAGCTCTTCTACAACGAGTTCAGCAAGATGGTGATGGAAGAAAGCCAGCGGATGATCATTCAGGATCTCGATCCGGCGGCGGTGGCGAAAACCATGCAGGCAAAGGCCGAAGCCATCAAGGGTTGATCCCGTTGTCTTGCCATGGCCCGGAAAGGGCCATGGCCATCATCCGCATCCGGCAGGAGGACCATCCATGACCGAACCCGTTCGGGCTGGGCGTCGCAAGTTCTTCGATCTTGCGCGCCCCAGCCGGCAACATCTCCTCGGCTATATTCTGATTGCGCCCGCAGTCCTGATGGTTGCCGCCATCATCGTCTGGCCGCTCGTTTTGGCCATCGACCTGTCGTTCCAGCAGGTCAAGATACCACGGCTTGGCGGTGCCAGCCGGCCGTTTTCGCTGAGCAATTACACATGGTTGTTCTCCTCGCCGGAATTCTGGCTGGCCTGCTGGGTGACGCTAAAGCTGGTCATCGTCGTAACCGCCGGCAGCGTCGCAGTCGGCCTCAGCACGGCGCTTCTCGCCAATAATCGCTTCAAGGGCCGCACCGTCGCGCGGCTGGGAATGGCGCTGCCCTGGGCGGTGCCAGAAATCATCGCGGTCGTCATCTTTGCATGGATGTTCGACACGTCCTTCGGCCTGTTCGGTTGGCTGGCGATAAAGCTTGGTTTCACCGACCAGATGATCCCCTGGGTCAGCAGTTCCACGGCCGCCTTCTGGGCCGTTGCCATCACCATGGTGTGGAAGGGCTTTCCTTTCGTGTCGATCATGTGTCTGGCGGGTCTGCAGTCCATTCCCACCGATTATTACGCCGCTGCCAAGGTGGATGGCGCCAGTGTCTGGCAGCGTTTCCGCTGGATCACCATGCCGTTGCTGATGCCGGTTCTCGGGGTCACGCTGGTGCTGACCCTGCTTTGGGTGTTCCGCGACTTTTCCATCATCAAGGTTCTGACCGGCGGCGGCCCGCTGCGTTCAACCCAGACGCTGTCGATCATGACCTACGACCAGGCCTTCCAGTATCACAACTTCGGTCGCGCCGCCGCCGTCGGCGTGCTGACGCTGGTGATCTGCATCATTGCCAGCCTGCTGATGCTCGGCCGGCGCTCGAAATCAATCTACTGAGGAGGCTTTGATGAAACGTAGCTTTGCACAGAGCCTTGCCCTCTACGCGACGGTGATCTTTACGCTGGTGATGATCCTGTTCCCGGTCTACTGGCTGCTGGTTACCGCCCTTTCCACCACCGACGAACTCTACCGCCTGCCACCGACTTTCTGGCCGGACGATCCGCAATGGGACATTTTTGCCCGTGTCTGGGCGGCAAAGCCGATCCTTCTGTGGCTGTGGAATTCGATGCTTGCCGCTGTCGGCTCGGTTGCGCTGTCGATGCTGGTTTCGGTCAGCGCCGGTTATGCCCTGTCCCGCTATTCGATGCGGGGCGGCGCTACCATGGGAATGTTCGTTCTCACAGCCAAGATGTTGCCCGCCACGCTACTCGTTATCCCGCTGTTTTCGATCTTTTCGAGCTTCGGTCTGATCGGCAGCCTATGGACGCTTGTGCTTGCACATTCGACCATGATCATTCCCTTCGCAACCTGGATGCTGAAGGGTTATTTCGACACGATCCCGAAGGAACTGGAACAGGCTGCCATGGTCGACGGCTGCTCGCCGATCGGCGCCATGGTGCGTGTCGTGCTTCCCATCGCAACACCGGGGCTTGCCGCCACCGCGCTTTACGCCTTTGTGCTCAGCTGGGCCGATTACGCCTATGCGCGTACCTTTCTGGTCAACTCGCCGGACAACTGGACCGCCAATCTCGGCATCACCACGATGCAGGGCGAATATGTCACCTATTGGAACGACATCTCCGCCGCATCGGTGTTCATCGCGCTGCCGATCATCGCAATCTATCTGTTCCTTGAACGTTATTTGGTCGGCGGTTTGACCGCTGGCGCGGAGAAATAAGCATGGCCAATATTTCCATTCGCAACGTCAGCAAGTCCTATGGCGCGCTCAACGTGCTCAGGCCCTTTTCGCTTGAGATCGAGAACGGCGAGTTCGTGGTGCTGGTCGGACCTTCCGGTTGCGGCAAGTCGACGATGTTGAAAATCCTTGCTGGTCTCGAACCGGCAAGCGAAGGGCAGATCTTCATCGGCGACAATGAAGTCACGGATCTGGCGCCCGGGGACCGCGATATAGCCATGGTGTTTCAGAATTATGCGCTCTATCCGCATCTGACGGTTCGCCAGAACATCGGCTTCGGGCTGAAGATGCGCGGCACGGACCGGCATGAGATTGACCGCCGGGTCGACGATGCGGCGCGCATTCTGGAAGTGACGCCCTATCTGGATCGTAAGCCCAAGGATCTGTCAGGCGGTCAGCGGCAGCGCGTCGCGCTTGGTCGCGCCATCGTGCGCCAGCCGCAAGCCTTCCTCATGGACGAGCCGCTGTCCAACCTCGATGCCAAGCTGCGTGTCCATATGCGTGCCGAAATCGGCGCTTTGCACAAACGCATCGGGGTCACTACCGTTTACGTGACGCATGACCAGGTGGAAGCCATGACCATGGCGGACCGGGTCGTGATCATGCAGGGCGGCATCATCCAGCAGATTGCCGCACCAGACGAACTGTTCAACAACCCGGCCAATCTTTTCGTTGCCGGTTTCATCGGCTCGCCGGGCATGAACTTCCTCAATGCGCAACTGCGTGACGGCACTGTTACCCTGTTTGGACAACATGTTTCCGTGCCGGGCGCGGCTGATCGCCAAGGCAGCGTGATCGTCGGTCTGCGGCCGGAACATCTCGTTCTCGGCGATGCGCCGGTCACCTTCGATGTTCACCCGACGCTGGTGGAAAGCCTCGGATCGGAAAAATACGTCTATTTCGACGCGGAAGGCGCAAGGGTGGCCGATGGCGAGGAGGGCAAGTCCAAGGGTCTGATCGCGCGCGTCTCGCATACCGGCAATCTTCCTGGCAACGAGGCACTCCGGCTCGGGTTCGATCCGGCCAAGCTTTATCTCTTCGATGCAAAGACCGGAGAACGGCTATGATCCTCGTCACCGGATCGGCGGGCCGTGTCGGCCGTGCCGCTGTCGCCGCCTTGCGCGCACAGGGCCGCACCGTTCGCGGTTTTGATCTCAGGCCATCGGGAACCGGCGGCGAGGAAGTCGTCGGGTCGCTGGAGGATGCGCAGGCACTGTCCGAAGCTATGAAGGGCGTGAGCGCCGTCCTGCATCTGGGAGCCTTCATGTCCTGGGCTCCGGCGGATCGCGATCGTATGTTCGCTGTCAATGTCGAGGGTACGCGCCGGCTTCTGGATGCCGCTTCAGCATCTGGCCTGCGGCGTTTCGTGTTCGCTTCCTCAGGCGAGGTCTATCCGGAAAACCGACCGGAATTCCTGCCGGTCACCGAGGATCATCCGCTTTGCCCCAATTCGTCCTATGGCCTGACCAAGCTTTTGGGCGAAGAGCTGGTGCGCTTTCACCAGCGAAGCGGCACCATGGAAACGGTGATCCTGCGGTTTTCGCATACGCAGGATGCGGCGGAACTGCTGGACGAAGAGAGTTTCTTTTCCGGTCCCCGGTTTTTCCTGCGGCCGCGCATCCGCCAGCAGCAGAATTTCGGAAACACCGTCATCGCCGAATTGCTCCAGTCTCGCGATATCGACGAACCCGCGCACATTCTGGCGCGCAACGAAAACGGCCGGCCGTTCCGCATGCATATAACCGAGACACGAGATATGGTGGCAGGAATTCTGCTCGCTCTCGATCACCCCGACGCGGCGGGCGGCATCTTCAATCTCGGCGCGGATGAACCCGCCGATTTCGCCGTGCTTCTGCCGAAGATTGCGGCGCTGACCGGCCTTCCCATCGTGACAGTCGATTTTCCCGGCGACGGCGTTTATTACCATACGTCCAACGAGCGGATCAGAAACACTTTGGGGTTTGAAGCAGAATGGACGATGGACCGGATGCTGGACGAAGCGGCGGCCGCAAGGCTGGGGCGACTCGCGAAGGAGCAGAGGCGATGAAGCCCGATACCCCGGGCGGCACGGCGGCGCTGGCCAAAGGGCTGACCCTGCTCGATATGGTTGCCGACGCGCCGGAACCGCTACGTTTTGCCGAGTTGTTGCGCGCCTCCGGCCTGCCAAAGCCGACCTTTGCACGCATCCTGCGCACCCTTATCGCCTATGGTCTCGTCCGTCAGGATGCGGCCCGGGGGACTTATGTTTTGGGCCAGCGTTTTCTGGAAATGTCCCATAGGGTCTGGGAGAGTTTCGATCTCGTCTCGGCGGCAACCCCGGAACTCGAGCGGCTAGCGGCCGAACTGGGGGAAACGGTTGCGCTGTGCCGGCTTGACGGCACGATGACGCAATATCTGGCCGAACGTTCGCCGAATGGCCTTTCTGTGCGCGTCGAGGTGGGGCGCCGCGTCCCCCTGCATTGCACAGCACCCGGCAAGGCAATGCTCGCCTTTCAGGACCCCGCCGTCGGCCGCGCCCTCTTGGACCGTCTGACGCTGGATGTGCAGACCCCGAAAACCATCACCACGCTCGATGCGCTCCAGGCCGACCTGACGTTGACCCGGGCACGTGGTTATTCGATTTCTTATGAGGAGCACTTGCCAGGTGTAAATTCGGCAGCCGCGCCTGTCATGGGTCGCGACAATACGCCGATCGGCGTGCTTGTTGCGCTTGGCCCTTCATCGCGGCTCAGTTCCTCCAATATCCATCCAGCCGGGCGCGAATTGATTGCTGCCGCCCGCCGTATCACGGGTGCGGCTGGGGCTGTCGCCATTAGTTCCAGGCCCAAGCCCCGGTCTGTCACCGGCCGTCCGAGTGCCGAGCTGAGTTGCGTCTTGCCATGGGGCGCACAGCTTGGCGAGAGTCCAGTGTGGCACGATGGCGAAAATACGCTCTACTGGGTCGATATTCTTCATCCCGCTGTCCACCGGTTTGATCCAGCGAGTGGCCGGAACGAAACCTGCGAGACCGGGAAGTTGGTCAGCGCGGTCATTCCGGTTCGCGGTGGGCGCCTGCTGGTGGCGTCTCAGGATGGGATCGAATGGCTGGATTTTGCATCAGGTCGCCTCACACCATTCGTCAGCCCGGAGGCAGGCATCGTCGACAATCGCTTGAATGATGCCAAATGCGGGCCTGACGGTGCGATATGGGTGGGATCGATGAGGATTGACGCCTCCAAGCCCACGGGTGCGCTTTATCGTATCAGCACCGATGGCGCATTCGAACGCAAGGAAGGCGGCATCATTGTCTCTAACGGCCTCGGCTGGAGCGCGGATGGGAAAACCTTCTACTTTGTTGACACGGTACCTGGCCTCATCCACGCCTATGATTGCGATCCCGCGACCGGAACGCTGTCGGGATGCCGCGAATTCGCACGCATTCCCGTCGCCGACGGCCGGCCGGACGGTCTTGCGGTGGACGCGGAAGGAGGGGTCTGGTGTGCGATCTGGGATGGCTGGTCCGTGCGCCGTTATCTTCCAAACGGGAAGCTCGACCAGGTAATTGAGATGCCGGTGCCCCGTCCCACCAGCATCGCCTTTGGCGGCCCGGATCTGTCGACGCTGTTCATCACCAGCGCCCGCACCCGCCTGCCGGCCTCGACACTCGCCGACGCGCCTCTGTCAGGTGGACTGTTTTCCTGCCGCCCGGGAGTTTCCGGTGCGCATGTCTCATTGTTCGAAGGATAAAGGATGAACCTTGAAAACATCTTTGGCCTGAAGGGCCGCGTGGCGCTCGTTACCGGTTCAAGCCGTGGGATAGGAGCGGCGATTGCCGAAGGGCTGGCTGGGGCAGGTGCCCATGTCATCCTGCATGGCGTCAAGCCGGGCGCCACAGCGGCTGTACATGAGCGGATTGTTACGCACGGGGGAACGGCGGATCATCTGGCAGGCGATCTCTCCGAAGTCGGGGCTGGTCGGGATCTTATCGAGCGAGCAGAGGCGATCGCACCACTCGATATCCTTGTTATCAACGCCAGTGCCCAGATCAATGCCACTCTATCGGCGCTGATGCCAGGTGATCTGGCCTTTCAACTGGCGGTCAATCTGGGCTCGACGGTCGACATGCTGCAGACGGCACTGCCGCGAATGTCGGCTCGGAAATGGGGCAGGATCGTCTCCATAGGATCAGTCAATCAGCTAAGGCCTAAAAGCGTCGTTACCGCCTATGCGGCGACGAAGGCCGCACAGCACAATTTAATTCAAAGTCAGGCTAGAGATTATGCCCGCGACAACGTGTTGCTCAATACTCTCGCTCCCGGCCTCATCGATACGGACCGCAACGCTCACCGCCGCGTCGAGGATCCGGAGGGCTGGAATGAATATGTAAGCGCGTTGAACTGGATGGGGCGTGCCGGGCGACCGGAAGAGATGGTGGGGGCAGCTGTCTTTCTGGCGTCGGAGGCATGTAGTTTCATGACGGGCGAAACGATTTTTCTCACCGGAGGTTATTGACCGGGCGGATATTGGAAAAGTGCAAAATGTCCCGAACGCAGGTGTGGGCCCAGCAACTTTTGCGGTGATCGTCTGGAGAGGTCGTCATTCTAAAAACCAGCGCCGATAATGCGGCGATTGTGCGGGCCTGGCCTCGACGTTGTCATCACCGAGCTGCCGCATACTATCGTCCACTCATGCGTCTGCTTGATTTGCCGAACTTCATCCTCACGCCGCATGTGGCGTGGGCAAGAAGCGCAGCGGTCCAGTCGCTGGTCGATCAGCTGATCGACAATGTCGAGGCGTTCTAGCGCGCCCTTCGTTTGACCGTTATAGCTTCTCATGTAATCGAGAAATGCGCGCATGGCGGCACGTGGGAGGCGGGTCGTAAAAACCATTGCGGTAGGAGAGTGTCCATTGGGAGGAAGCTCCGCCAGCCGGCCGATTTCCTTTCAGGTGTCGCTGTACCTTCTAACGTTCAGCGGTCGAAGTTTCCCAGATATCGGGCAGGCGATGTGCCAAGCGCTTTCTTGAACATGGTTATGAATGCAGAGACGGATTGATATCCAAGATCCCCCGAAACCTGCTGCACCGTTGCCCCCGCTGCAAGGCTTCGGATTGCGACAATCACCTGCAATTGTTGTCGCCAGCGGCCGAAGGTAAGGCCCGTTTCGCTTTGAACGAGACGGGCGAGCGAATTCTCACTCATCGCCACTCGTTTTGCCCATTGCGCCATCGTACTGCGATTGGATGGATCGTCTGCCAGCTCGGATGCAATGCGTGCAAGCCGGGGCTCGTCCGTCAGCGCGAGGTGAAGATGCTCGACCGGCATCCGCGACAATGCCGACAGAAGCAGCGTTTCCATGAGCTCTAAGTCAGCAGTCGCGGCAGCCGATTGGTCGGCCATCTCGATGATCAGTTCCCTGACGAGCGGAGACAGGGAAAGCGTGCAGCACCGGTTCGGCAGATCGGCAGCCCCCGGCTCGATGAACAAGAAGAACAAACGTGCGTTGGCGGTGGCCACATTGCTGTGACGCATGCCCCCTGGAACCCAGACGCCACAATGAGGCGGAACCATCCACATGCCGCTTGGGACGCGACAAGTCACGCCTCCCAGCAGCGGCATGACAAGCTGGTCCTTACGGTGCTGGTGTTCGGGAGCCTCGCGTTCATTTTGAGACACGTCGATCCTCACAGCGCGAACGCGCGATGAAGAGCTTTCGACATCATGGTCGGCGAGGGCACCGGACAGGGATAGTGGTGGCTGGAGGTATTTAGTGATCATTAGAGGGAATATCTAAATTCGTCCGATCGGTTTGTCGATAGGGTCATCTCGCAAGAAGCTGGAGGGTGATCATGACACTTCAAAAACACAACGACCGCTGGTGGTCGGATATCGTCCGGACCGAAATTCGTCTGACCTCGAAAGGACCTCGCAGGCTCTGCATCCTGCCCCCATCCCTGATGGGGACAAGGCCGGATCGTGCCGCTGTTCTGAAAAGGATTACAGGCATTCTTTTTTCGAAAGCCCGAGCATTGCTTGCCCGCCAGCCTCCGGCCATGTCGACTGTTGTGCGCGCTGACCCTGTCGAAGCCTATCTGCACGCCTGCCTCGCTGCACCATTCTTTTTCTATGTGTCGCCAGCGACCTACGGCCTCGCAGACAATGTTACCACCGATGAAAAAGGCATCGAGCGCAAGGCCACACTGCCGGGGGATGAGGTGTGAGTTCCCGGCCAGTTGTCACCAGCGGGAACGTCATCTTTTCGCTGAAAACATTTCTTGCGGCCATGGCGTGGCCGATGCGCTGGAACCGCTTGAATCGCCTCACATGGCAGATGGCTCACGTAACCCGCTTTTCAGGCCATCCTCTACCGTCAATACGAGGGCAAGCCAAAGCGTCTCCGCCGCATCTGTTGCATCCGATATCTGATTAACGGACTGGATTACTGCAAGACGTGCCCATGTCTGAATAGTCGCTCTAATCCAATGCATGATGCGTGTTATCGCGATATGCACGATGGATCGACCAATGCCGGCGGCAAGAAACAGAGCTAAGAACTTTGAATTCACGGGCCGGGCTGCAAGGATTTCGCTGCATCTTTGTGCGATTGTCTCACGAAATCGATAAATGCGCGCAAAGGCGCGGGCACAAGCCGCCGTCCAGAATAATAGAGGAACGGGCCGGAAAACCGCAGCCACCATTCTTCCATCACCGGTACCAGGTCTCCTCTATCGAAGTGTGGCCTTAGCCAGTCCTCAAAAATATAAATAATGCCAGAACCGGCAATGGCTGCGTCGATGCCAAGATCGGTGCCGCCGCCGAACTGAACAACGAGGCTACCTTTGGGATTTATGGCGATTTCTTCCCCATCGCGTTCGAATTCCCAGGAGGGAAGCGCGCGCCCCGAAAACCGGCCTAAAATACAATCATGCGAAAGCAGGTCTTGTGGATGTTGCGGTTTGCCTCTTCTTGCAAGGTAACCCGGCGACGCGGCAAGGGCGTAGCGCTGCTGGCGCGGTCCGATCGGCAAAGCCACCATATCCTGTTCGAGACGTTCGTCATAACGGATGCCTGCGTCGCAGCCGCTCTTTATGATGTCGACGAAATTCTCATCGGTCACGATTTCCAGCCTTATTTCCGGGTAGGCCTTTAGGAACGGCGGCACGATCGGAGGCAGGACCAGCCTTGCCGCACTCATCGGAACATTGAGTCTGAGGTCCCCCGAGGTGCGGCCGCGGCTGCTTTTCACCTCGTCGAGTGCCGATGCCACCTCTGCGAATGCGGGTCCGGTGCGCTCTAGCAAGAGACGTCCTGCATCCGTCAGGAGCACGCTGCGGGTGGTGCGATTGAATAGTCGTACCCCAAGGTCTTCTTCGAGGCGTTTCACCGCATCGCTCAACGCCGAGGAGCTGACTCCACTTTCGCGCGCGGCCTGCCGGAAACCTTTGGATCGAGCCACCAGTAAAAACGCATTCAGATCCGTTAAATCCGACACCCTGCTCTCCAAACATAAAAAACAATTGTCCGTCTTCACGGACAACCTGTCCGGATTATAGCTTCTTGTAGCGTATATGCCACCTGTCTATTTTGGAGGAACACAAGGAGATGGACCATGAGCACTATTGCAACTTCAGGAACCTTCACGCTTGGCGATCATACGGTGCGCCGGCTGGGCTATGGCGCGATGCAGCTTGCAGGCAAGGGCGTTTTCGGGCCTCCGAGCGATCGTCCGGAGGCCATAGCTGTCCTGCGCGAGGCGGTGGAAAGCGGCGTCAACCACATCGACACCAGCGATTTCTATGGCCCGCATGTTACAAACGAGATAATCCGCGAAGCTTTGCATCCCTATGACAACGACCTTGTGATCGTCACCAAGGTCGGCGCAGGCAGGGGCGCGGACGCTTCGTGGTATCCGTCGTTCTCGCGCGCGGAGCTGACACAGGCCGTTCATGACAACCTCCGCAATCTCGGACTCGATGTGCTCGATGTGGTCAACCTGCGCGCTATGTTCGACGTGCACGGCCCCGCGGAAGGCTCGCTGGACGAGCCTCTTGAAGTTCTGGCCGGTTTAAAGCAACAGGGACTGATCCGGCATATCGGACTGTCTAACGTCACGGCGAAGCAAATCGAGGACGCCGGAAAGATCACCGACATCGCTTGCGTGCAGAACCAGTACAATCTTGCGCATCGGCAGGACGAAACCTTAATCGACACACTCGCCTCCCGAGGGGTTGCCTATGTGCCGTTCTTTCCTCTTGGCGGCTTCTCGCCGCTGCAATCCTCTACCCTGTCTGACGTGGCCGCCCGGCTCAACGCCACGCCGATTCAGGTTGCGCTTGCCTGGCTTCTCCAGCGATCGCCGAACATTCTCCTGATCCCGGGCACATCGTCACGGGGACATCTGCGAGAAAACCTCGCCGCGGCCAGGATAGAGCTCCCCTCGGAGGCACTGTTGGAGCTGGATAAGGTGGCTGCTTAACGCCGCTTGTAGAAATCTGGGGAATTTGTCGACGGGTGGTCATCTGTCCTCACGCCCGCTTTTGGCAAATGCTGCCTAGTCAGCGTCGCCCCAGAAGCAGACATTCGCTGCCATTGTCAGGACAACTTCACTAAGGTGTCGAGGAAAGCGCGGACGGCCGGGTTTGACCGCCGGCTCTCGGGCCACAGCGCCGTGATGTTGTGCCGTTCCACCGCATAATCGGCCAGAACCGGAATAAGCGCTCCACGCCTCACCCAAGTGCTGGCCATGAAATTGGTTGCCATTCCGATTCCGGCACCTGCTGCGATCGTCGCAAGCACGGCTTCGCTCGCGTCAACGATAATGCTAGAGGTGGGCACAATCTCCACCTCCCTGTCCCCTACGTGGAAAGGCCAGCGGAACAGCTGGCCGCTACTCTGGTAGCGCAGGCTGACAGTCTCGTGCTCTTCCAATTGGTCTGGACTGGTCGGCGGGCTGCGCCCGGCCAGATATTCGGGCGAGGCATAACAGCATAGCCGATGTGGCAGAAGGCGGCGCGAAAGCAGGCGCGAATCTGCCACATCACCAATGCGGACCGCTATATCGTAGCCGCCTTCGATAAGATCAACCATGTGATCGCTCAAACGTAGATCTATATTGACCCTCGAATGGAGCCTGCGAAACTGAGGAAGCATCGGCGCTATTACGTGCAGGCCGATAGGCAACGATGCTGCAATCCGTAAAATGCCAGCGGGCTCGGTGCGCGCTGCTTTTGCCGCCTGCTCTATATCTTCTGCGTCGTGCAGCAGCCTGAGCGCACGCTCATGAAGATCGCGCCCCTCGGTCGTCAGGGCCAGGGAACGTGTCGTACGCGCAAAAAGCGAAACGCCGAGCTGCTTTTCCAGCCGCTGAATGCTTTTGCTGACCGCCGAGGGTGAGATGGACAAGGAGCGGGCGGCGGCGGTGTAGCTTCCGAGCGAGCCGGCCCGAGCGAATGCGATCAACCCAGTCAGTCTATCGATTCCGATTTGTTCCTTCATGGCACTATTAAAGCGAATTATCTGATGATTATCAAGCGAAGGAGATGATCGTATCTTCAGTCATCAAAACGAATATTCAAGCGAGGCCGTGATGACTGATATGATGAAAGCTGTGCGATTGCACGAATTCGGTGGGCCAGATGTTCTTCGTTATGAAGATGCGCCCCGGCCGGAAATCTCGGCGGACGACGTGCTTGTTCGCGTCCATGCCGCCAGCCTCAACCCGCCGGATCTCTATCTGCGCGATGGTTATCGGGCTCTCCCGCCGGAATGGCAGCCCAGTCCGAGCTTTCCGCTGATCCTTGGCACGGACGTTTCCGGCACGGTTGCGGCCGTTGGTGAAAACGTGTCGCAGTTCAAGGTCAACGACGAGGTCTATGCGATGGTCCGCTTCCCGCATGACCTCATGACGGGAAGCAGCGCCTATGCCGAATATGTTCGCGTTCCGGTATCGGAGTTGGCGTTGAAGCCCGCCGGGATAGACCACATCCAGGCTGCCGGTGCGCCCATGTCGCTTTTGACCGCTTGGCAATTTCTGGTCGATTTGGGACATGATTTGCCGAACCCATTCCAGACCTTCCAGCATGCACCGGTTCCGCTCGACGGCAAGATCGTGCTGGTGAACGGCGCCGGCGGCGGCGTTGGCCATCTTGCAGTCCAGATCGCGAAGTGGCAAGGCGCGAAGGTGATTGCCGTTGCTTCCGGCAAAAACGAGGCGCTTCTCTATGATCTCGGTGCCGATATTTTCATCGACTATACGAAGACGGCTGCCGAAGCAGTGGTGAGGGATGCTGATCTGGTGCTTGACGCCGTCGGCGGCGCGAATATGGAACGCTTTCTCTCCAGCATTAAGCCGGACGGCGCCCTGTTTCTCGTCAACCCGCTGGGTTTTCTAGGCCATGACGAAGCCGCCCGGCGAAAGATCACCGTCTCAACGACACAGGTGCGTTCGAACGGTGCGCAATTGGCAGAGGCCGGTCGTCTGCTCGATGATCGCTCCTTACGGGTGGTGATCGACAGCACCTATCCGCTGGCCGAGGCATCGACAGCGCATCGTCGTGCTTCAGAAAGTAGCATCCAGGGCAAGATCGTGCTGGTTGCCGCCTGATCACCACTTGACCAGTCAAGGCCCCGGTCGCCGAAGCTTGCAAACTCGCTGCCCAAGGGTTTTGCGGTCGAATCGACCGGCCAATCGCTGCAAGAGCGCCAGTCTGGCGAACAGGCGCCTTTGTTGATGGCGTTTCGTATCTGGTCGTTGTCCTTGTGCTTACAGCGCTTTATGGAAGTCGCCACGTTGATTTCAAATGGTCACGTCTTCACTTTCAATTAGTCATCAACATAGTTTCAAACGGTCATCGGCGAACGGTTTGATGGTTCAAGCTCAATCAAACCTGAATTGCAACAACGGATCGCCTCTTCTGATCCTATCAAGGGGTCGTCGGCAAAGGCGGTGCGGCTCTACTTATACCCAGCTTTATCAAGGAAAATCTGATACACGCACGCTAGGCATTCTCTGCGAGAAAGATCTGGATGTCCGTTGAGATAGAGACCGCTTCTCCAGGCATTCTACCGAGGAGCTTTGCGATGGTCTCAACTGCCAGGCGTGCTTCCAAAAGGGGTCTCTGGTCGATAACCGCGTTGATCTTTCTGGACTTTAGCAGCATCCGTCGATTGGGCGTGAGTTCGTGGGTGATGACCACTGTATTGTCGATTCGGCCAAGGCGTTGCAGAGCACTGACAATCGGCAAAGCACCCGCGGACAGATGATATATGCCTCGTAATCCCGGGTCATCCCGAAATGCAATCTCTACGACACGGCCTGCTTCCTCCTGATTTTCTCCGGTCTCCAGAACCACGGCCAGACTGCATTCAGGATAACGCTCGGTCATGATGTCGCGAAACCCGGCTTCCCGTTCGCGATGGCCAGTGATATCGCGTGAGCCGGCAACCACGACGACGCGGCCGCCTTGCCGTCCGAGGAAAAGGCCCATCAGGTCGCCAGCCACCCGACCGGCCTGCCTGTCGTTCGGCCCCACATAGGCGGCACGCCCGCAATCTGTGAGGTCGGTCGCCAGAGTAACCACCGGGACATTGCGCGACAGGAATGCTACGGCTTCTCGAACCCTGATATCGTCAGGGCTGGTGATGACGAGGCCATCATAGGAGCGACAATCGCGGACGGCTGCGGCGATCGCCGCCGGCTTTCGTGGATCGATGTGATGGACGAAGAATTGCACGTTCAGTGTTGCGTACATTCGCGATGCAAGATCGATACCCTCGCGCAAAGACGCGTGAAACGGGTTGACTGGCGGTTGGATAAGGACCGCGACGCGTAGCGCGCGTGAAGGGGTACGATCTAGGGCCCGGTCAATACCGAGCGCCCGTGCAGTGGCCAAAACGCGGTCTTCTTTGTCGGTACGCACGCCACCACGGTTGTTGAGAACCCGATCCACTGTCGCGGTCGAGACCCCGGCTGCCTTTGCAACATCCGAAATGCTTATCTTGCGTGCAGTCATTTACCTCTCCGCCGGGCATTCTGATTGAATCCCATCAAATTCCAACTTTGTAAATCGGAGATCTCCAGCTAAATCTCTGCGTCAGGGAGGGTCGCTCACCGAGTGAGCGACACCAGGGAAGGACCAGAATATTATGGGTATAACAGTCACCACAGCACCGTGCTGCTGGGGCGTCGATGACGTGCGCAATCCAAACCTACCGCCGTGGGAAATGGTATTCGATGAAGTCAAGGCGGCCGGATATGGGGGAGTGGAGCTTGGTCCCTATGGTTATGTTCCGCTGAACATCGACATGGTCTCTCAGGCTCTGACAAGTCGAGGGCTCTATATCGTCGCCGGAACGATCTTCAATGATCTTGTCGCTGAGGAAAACCGCGACAGCCTGCTGCGCCAGACGGACGAGATTTGCGCGCTGATCACCCGTCTGCCGACGCCGCCGAAGACGCCGGGCCAGCGATTTCCTGCACCTTATCTGACCGTCATGGATTGGGGACACGACGAACGCGATTATGCGGCGGGTCATTCCGACAGGGCACCCCGGCTCGATGACGCGGCATGGAACGGCATGATGGATAATATCAGGGCGATATCCGCTCTTGCCCGCGAGAAATATGGCGTTCGCGCCACCATTCATCCGCATGCCGGCGGTTACATCGAATTCGAGGACGAAATTGCCCGTCTCGCCATTGACATACCCCAGGAGGTTGCCGGTTTCTGCCTCGACACTGGCCATACCTGGTATGCCGGCATGGACCCTGTCCAAACCCTGCGCAAATACGCCGATCGTCTCGACTACATCCACTTCAAGGACATTGACAGGGCCGTCTTCGGCCGCGTGATGGGTGAGCACATTCGCTTCTTTGAAGCCTGCGCGCAGGGCGTCATGTGTCCCATCGGCAGGGGCTGTATCGACTATCCCGCCATTCGCGCCCTTCTTGATGAGCTTGGTTATGAAGGCTTTATCACCGTTGAGCAGGAGCGTGATCCGCGCAACGCGGGCGGTAGCCTCGCCGACGTAAAACTCAGCCGTGACTATCTCAAGTCGGCTGGCTTCTAACAATCCGGGACAGAAACCTCATGATTTACGGAACGCGTCAGACAAAACGACCTCTTCGCTGGGCTATGGTGGGTGGTGGCCGCGGCAGTCAGATCGGCTATATTCACCGCAGCGCCGCCCTGCGTGACCGCTACTTCGATCTGGTCGCTGGCGCCTTCGACCTCGATGCCGATCGCGGCCGCGCCTTCGGTGTTGAACTGGGGCTCGAGCCCTCGCGATGCTACGCCGACTGGCGTGCGCTTTTCGCAGAGGAGGCAAAGCGTCCGGATGGGATCGAGGCAGTATCGATCGCAACGCCCAACAATACCCACTACGAGATCACCAAGGCTGCACTGGAAAGCGGGCTGCACGTTGTGTGTGAAAAGCCACTGTGCTTCACGGTGGCCGAGGCCGAGGATCTTCAGCGTATCGCCGCAGAGCGCGGCCGTATTGTTGGAGTGACCTACGGCTATAGCGGCCACCAAGTCATCGAGCATGCCCGAGAGCTCGTTGCTGCCGGCGAGCTCGGGGAAATTCGTCTGGTCAACCTGCAATTCGCCCACGGGTTTCACAACGAGGCTGTCGAGCTTCAAAACCCGGCGACCCGCTGGCGCGTCGATCCGAAATTCGCAGGCCCAAGTTATGTGCTCGGCGATATCGGTACACATCCGCTTTATATTTCCGAGGTCATCCTGCCCGACCTCCGTATCAAACGGCTTCTGTGCACCCGGCAGAGCTTCGTCAAGACGCGTGCACCGCTCGAAGACAACGCCATGACCCTGATGGAATATGACAATGGCGCGTTTGGCACCGTCTGGTCGAGCGCCATCAATGCGGGTTCCATGCATGGACAAAAGGTGCGCGTCGTCGGATCAAAGGCTTCGATCGAATGGTGGGACGAGCAGCCAAACCAGCTACGATTTGAGGTTCAGGGCGAGCCGGTACGCATTCTTGAGCGTGGCATGGGCTACCTGCACGCAAAGGCACTTGCCGACGATCGTATCGGTGCAGGCCATCCGGAGGGTCTCTTCGAGGCCTGGGCTAACCTCTACGACCGCTTTGCTATCGCTATGGAGGCGCGCAACGAAAACGATGGCGAACGCCTTGCGAGCCTCCGGTTTCCGGGGATTGCGGCAGGGGTTGAGGGCGTTCGCTGGGTTGAGAACTGCGTTCGTTCCGCCGATCTCGGCGGGGTCTGGGTCGATTATCGGTAGCGCGATGGAGGGAGCAGCACCATTGGCGCAGCTCCATAAATGATTGCCACCCACGCGACGTGGTCCAGCAAGCGATGCTTGTCCGCATCGACGCTCCCGTGAAGGGGCGAATTTATATTATCAGGAGGTTTTGATGAAACACACACTCGATCCGCACATGATCCGTCATTTATCTCTGGAGGAAATTTGCCGAAAGACCGCCGAGCTGGGATACGACTATGTTGAGCTCTCACCCCGTCCGGATTTTCTCTCCTGGTGGACGCGTCCGAAGGTTTATCCCGAGAGGGTAAAGAGCTTCAAGAAGGCCCTCAAGGACCATGGGGTGGGCCTGGCAACGCTGCAGCCAATGTACCGCTGGGCCAGCCCATACCAAGACGAGTGGGAAACGGCGATAGAGAACTGGAAGCGTGCCATCGAAATTGCGGCAGAGATGGAATGCCCGATGTTGGTCTCGGAGTTCGGGCGAGGGGGATCCCCGGATCGAAGCCTGAATGACCGCAGTGGGTTGCATCGTCCGGAGACGTGTGAGGGGCAGTTTTTCCGTGCGATGGATATCCTCGTGCCAATTCTGGAGCGCGAAGGGCTGATCCTCTCGCTCGAAGCGCATCCAGAGGACTGGATTGAGGAAATCGCCCCTGCCATCGATATCATCAAGACGATCAATTCAAAGGCTGTAAAGGCATCGTTCATCGCGCCCCATACCTTCTTCTACGGTCCCGACATGGTTGCTAACCTGCGAGCGACCAAGGGGCTTCTTGCACATGTGCGCCTCGCAGACACCTATGACCATAACAAGTCTTCGCAACTGCGCTACATTGTAAATCCGCCTGGAGCGAAGGTGCGCGTCCATCAACACACCGACTTCGGCCAAGGTGAGATCAACTGGGAATTATTCTTCTCAACTCTTGCCGACATGAAATTCGACGGTGTCCTTTCAAATTGCGTTTTCGCTTGGGAGGACCGAGCCGAAGACAGTGCCCGTTTCATGCTTCGTGAGACACAGATGTATGTGAACAAGTACTGGCCAAAGTAACTCCTCCTCAATCGCGGAGTGGTCGAAAAGGCCCTGCGATATGACCAGGCTTTTGTGGCTCGACCAGATCAACCGGCCTTTCGATGCTATCCCACAGTCGCGGGATCGTTCACTGGGCCACCTCTGGTACGAGCGCCTTCAACGCGGAGAAGGCCTTCTCGATTCGACAGAGGTCCGGGCTGACTGTGAATGGCGCATGATTGCGCCACGCTTGCCCAACGAGCCGCGAGGCCGAGAAGCGGCAGCTATTGGCGGGGCATGGGGTCGGGACTCTTAAAGAGCTTATTTGGACGCATTCATTGCGGCTCGCAAGGTATCGTTGATGCGCTCCTGCCAGCCCGGACCGTCGGCTTGAAAATGCGCGAGCACATCGCTGTCGATTTTCAATGATACAAGCTCTTTGGTGTTAGGAATTGCAGGCCGTTCAACGGCTGGCGCTGCGACCTTCTTTGCCGGTTTGAACAGCGCCTCGGCGGCGTCTTTCGGATTGGACGGTCGTCGGGGTGTTGCCATGGTCATATATCCTCTTGTGTCGTGCGCTCGAACAGCGCAGCCTGTCAGTTTCTGTTTGCAGGCTGTATGTCAAACACAGCGGTGGTCGCAACCCACGTGTAGTGGTTAGCCGGAAGAACGTAATTGCTGCCGATAAACCGTCAGCCTCCCCCGCGCAATCTGGAAGAGATCGTGCACCGTTGTCCACAATTGCATCAGGAGGCCGCAGGTTCTTGTCAAGGTGTTAGCGCTCCTTGGCGAGATACACACCCTTCGTGTTGACCTATTCTCATGCCCTTTCCGCTGGCGCAGCGTTTCACTTCCCTGCCGCCACTCCCTCGCGTCGTGGATCCGCGCTGCCGATCAAACCTTCGGCGGTTATCTCGATGGCATGCAAACCGGAATTCATCTCGCCCGGTTTTACCTCGTAACCCAGCGCCTTCAGTGGCCCTGCCAGACCTTCCGCGCTTGTACCGGCCTCGATGTCGTAGGTGCCGAAGCGGTTGATGAGATGCGGCTGGGAGACGATCGCCTCTACAGGCATGCCCCAATCGATATAGGCGATCAGCGCCTGCGCTACGTAGCCGATGATCTGGCTGCCGCCCGGCGAACCGATGGCGAGCAGCGGTTTGCCATCCTTCATCACGATCGTCGGGGCCATGGAGGAGCGCGGTCGTTTGCCTGGCTCAACGCGGTTGGCGATCGGCAGACCGCCATCATGGGTCTTGAAGGAAAAGTCCGTCAACTCATTATTGAGCAGGAAGCCGTTCGTCATCAGACGCGAGCCGAAGCCGCTTTCGATCGTTGTCGTCATCGAGACCACGTTGCCGTCCTTGTCGACGATGACAAAATGGCTTGTGGAGGGCAACTCGATCGCCGCATCCCGGCCGAAAAGAAGCGCGTGGTCCCATTCCGGCTCGCCGGCCTTGACGGCATCGTTGGTCAACGCCTTATCGCCGTCGAGCAGCTTTGCCCTCTCGCCCAAATAGGTCTTGTCCAACAGGCCCTTGATCGGCAGCGGCAAGAAATCGGTGTCAGCGACGTAACGCTCGCGGTCGGCGAAGGCGAGACGCTGGGCGTCGCCGATAATGCGCCAACTGTCGACATTTTTTGGCCCAAGCGCCTTGAGATCAAAATTCTCCACCAGACCAAGAATCTGGCCGATGGCGATTCCGCCCGACGACGGCGGCCCCATGCCGCAAACGTCAAGAGCACGATAGACAAAGCAGACCGGCTCGCGCTCGACGACCCGATAGTTGGAAAGATCGGCCAGCGACAGCACGCCGGGATTGTCGGCCGCCTCGCGCACAGTCTTGACGATCGCCTCGGCAATTCGCCCTTTGTAAAAGGCATCGGCGCCGCCTTTGGCCAGCGCCGCAAGCGTCTCGGCATAGGCCGGGTTCTTCAAAGGAGCGCCGGCCTGCAGGGCGGCCCCGGAGGTGTCAAAGAAATAGGACCGGGATTCTGTATATTTCTTCAACCGGTCTCCCTCGGATGCGATCAGGGAGGCAAGACGCGGCGACACCTTAAAGCCCTCGGTAGCCAGCGTTTCCGCCGGCTTCAGCAGGCTTGCCCATTCGGCCTTTCCATAGCGTTTGTGGGCTTCCTCCAGAAGTCGCACCGTTCCCGGCGTGCCAACAGAGCGGCCGCCGACCACTCCGTCCATGAATTTTAGCGGTTGACCTTTGTCATCCAGGAATAGCTTCGGTGTGGCTTCCATCGGCGCCGTCTCGCGGCCGTCAAACGTGGTCAACTTGCCGCTTTTTGCGTCGTAATAGACGAGGAAGGCACCCCCACCGAGACCGGAACTCTGCGGTTCAACGAGGCCGAGCATTGCCTGCACCGCCACCATTGCATCGATGGCGTTGCCGCCCCTGGCGATCACATCACGCCCTGCCTCAGTCGCCAGCGGATTGGCCGCCGCTACCATGAAGCTCTTTGACTCGATGCGTTTGGCAGTAGCAATATCGGTCGCTTTTTCGGGCGCCACCGTGTCGGACGCCTGCTGCGCGGAGGCGACTGCAGTGGAAAGCATCAAGGCGAGAAATGCCTCACCGAGAAATTTCATTTTCATCAGCCAAATCCTCCAGCGACGTACAACTCGTTAATGTAGCAGGGCATTCAACTGAGCCAGCAGGCAGGCCGAACCTGTATTAACCACGGCACGGACCATTTTCAGAACTCTCCCTTGACTGCCGCAAAGCTTCGGTCTTCACCGGTATTTCAGCCCCGTCCGTTGGCTCGCTCCGCTGTTAAGCGTCTGTCTGGCGCGCCGCTCTTTTTCGGCACTATGGTGGCTGTCTCGCCGCATGTCCATCATGTCGAAGGGTCGACCTATCGTTGGAAAACGGAAATCTGCTCATTTCCCATCCGACAAGCCTTTCGAGTTGGTATATGGCGGCGGACTTCTCTGCCTTCTTTAGGAAACCGGAAGGCAGGCTCATATTATTTTTTCCGACAGTATAGATGGGCAGTTTGGTGTTCATCCAGGCCACGAGCTGGAGCTAATGACATGGGACGGAACGCAAGGGCAGTAAATGCAGGCGCTGTTGTCTCCACGCATCTGCCTTAATAACGGCGTCGCCGGTTCTGATCCTTTCAACTGCGTGGATATGCTAGCGGTAGACCGCTATCAGGATGGCGCATAACGCCCATTCGCGTCTCGTAGATTGCTTGCAGTTGATCCGGGGCCACGATGTCCTTTGGTCCTCCACGTGCAATGAGTTTTCCACAATGAAGTGCCAGGATTTCGTCACAAAAGCGAGCAGCCATGTTCACGTCGTGGAGCACGACGATGGCCCCAAGTCCACGCTCGTCAACGAGCCGGCGAATAAGCGTGAGAATGTCGATCTGGTGGGCGATATCAAGGGCCGAGGTCGGCTCATCAAGGAGGAGACAATCGGGGTTTTGCGCAACGAGCATCGCGAGCCAGACCCGCTGCCGCTCCCCACCTGAAAGCGTATCGATGAAGCGGGCGCGATAACGCGCAACGTCTGTCAGCCTCATCGCTTCCGCCACCCTCGTCTTGTCCTCGGGGCCAAACCGGCCAAGAGCGCCGTGCCATGGATATCGCCCGAGCGCGACTAGCTCACTGACAAGCATACCTGCAGTATCGGGCGCCTGCTGGGGCAAATAGGCCACCTTACGAGCGAACGGCCTGCTGCCCCATTCATGCAAGTCTTTTCCATCAAAGGAAATCTTGCCAGCACTCAGTGGATTTTGGCGGGCCAGGAGCTTGATCAATGTCGACTTGCCAGAGCCATTGTGCCCGATCAGGCCGATAATTCGCCGTGCTGGCAAACTTATTGTCAGTGGTTCGAGCAAAACCCGAGTTCCGACGGAGAAACTGGCCCGCTCCAACTCAAAAAGGGGTATCCTCGAGATGGTTCTCGTTCTGCTGTGTTCGGATATCTGAACCAAGGCTGTTACCTCATTTTAGAACCTGGGGCTTTGTCTGCCCCGCGAGCGGATCACCCACAGAAAGTATGGCCCCCCGATAAAGGCGGCGATGACGCCTGCCGGAATCTCATAGGGAAAGTCGGCAGCCCGTCCCAACCAGTCGGCTGAGATCATCAGCGTTGCGCCGACCGCGCTCGCCGTGAGAAGCGTCAGGATTTGGCCGCGTGCCCCGGCCGCTCGGGCGATGTGCGGTGCCATCATGCCGACGAAGCTTAACGGGCCAACAATCACGGTCGCAGCTCCCGTCAGGACAGCAATGAACATTAAAAGCACGAGGCGGGATCGCGCCGGATTGAGTCCAAGAGAGCGTGCAGTGCTGTCCCCAAGCGCCAAGACCTCTAGCGGGCGGCGCAAGAGTGGCGAGATGGCCAGCCCGATCAAAACCAAGGCTGCAGCGATGCTCGCGACGAAGCCGGTTGCACGAAAGGTAGGGCCCATGGTCCACGCCAGAATGTAACTTGCGCGCGGATCGCCACTGGCAACAATGAGCGAAATTATCGCAGTCGCGAGCGCACTGATGGCTATGCCAGACAGAAGAACAGGTCCAGGCGCATAGCTTTTCCCTTTTGCCACAAGCAGAATGATCGCAAACGCGGCGACTGCACCGGTTATGCCGCCGGCAAGCGGCAAAATAGGCGACGCCATTCCTCCGACGAAGAAAGCTGCGATAATCCCCAGTCCGGCTCCGGCACTGATGCCGAGCCCTTCCGGGCTCGCTATGGGATTACGCGTGATCGTTTGTGTGAGGGAACCCGCAATGGCCAGCATTGCGCCGGCACTTGCCGAGGTCAGGACCCTTGGCCATCGACCGGCAAACAACACGGATGTTTCCAGCCCGCCAGCTATGAAGCTCTCGGTCAGCGAGAACAATGCGATAACGGCAGCAATGGCAAGACAACCTGGCAGCAAAAAGCTGCCTGCCAGAGGGTTCTCTCTTTGGTTCAGGGCATTGCTGTTAAGCTGGTCAATGGAGTGGGGCACATGTTTGATGAGCACCAACATCACTATGGCGCCGATGATTGCGGTGGCGGTACCCGTTGGCACCTCACCGACGACGGGCGCTCCAGCAAGCACGAGACTGTCAGCGAGCAGCAGGAGGCCGGCACCAAGCAGTCCTCCCCACAGCAGTCGTTGGCGGAGCGTTCGAGCGCCAACTATTCGGGCGAGGTTGGTGGCTGCAAGGCCGACGAACGCGATGACGCCGACGCGGGCTACAACAACAGCCGACAGTACGGTTGCGATAAACAGTACCACCGCGCGCAACCCGCCCGGGGACAGTCCGAGGCTGCGGGCATGGCTTTCATCAAGACCGATAACTGAAAGCGGTCGAAAGAACAGCAACAGCAGCGGTATCAGCACGATCATGCGCAAGGCCAATGCGGTCGCGTTGGAATAGTCATTCTGGATGAGTGAACCACTTCCCCAGATGAACACCCCGCGCAGATATTCGTGGTGAAACAAGGCTAGTATGACGGAGGCCGAGCCGGCGGAAAAGCTGATCACCATCCCGCAGAGAAGGAGTGTCATCGGTGCGAAGTTTGAAGCTTTTCCCAGTCCCGCAACGAGTGTTACGGCGACGAGGCCGCCTACAAGCCCGGCTATCTCGCGCTCGCCTGCCGTAACTGCAACTGTAGAAAGGGAAAGAAGGGTGATCGCCAACTGAGCGCCAGAAAGTATCCCGAGCGTCGAGGGTTCTGCCAGAGGGTTTTTCAGGAGCTGCTGGAATATTACACCCGTGAAAGCAAGCGCACCACCAGCCAGCAGAGCGACGAGGAACCGTGGGACAATCGAGAAATAGACATAGATCTGGCCGAACGAAGCTGGATCCGGCTGCCATAAGGCCGCTGGAATGTCGGAGATCGCCATATAGTGACCAACGGCAAAGGCGTGGAGCGCGATCGCTGCCAGTGTGATGGTAAAGGCGAGGCGCGGTGGGGTGATGAAACGGTTTCTCATGCGATGCCGAGACTCTGCCGCAGGACTTCGGCAAACCGCATTGCTGATGGAAACGCGCCAAATACCCACGTGGGTGGAATCATCGATACACGACCATTCCGTACGGCCGGCAAGGCGTTCCATAGTGCGCTTTGCAAAAAAAGGCCCGGTGGACCCGGCTCGATGATGACCAGTCTTGCTTCAGGATAGCGCGCGATCGCCTCCAATCCCGCCGTTGCAAAGCCCCAGTTATTGGTCTTGCCATCCCATGCGTTGGCAATGCCGATCCGTTTCAGGACATCATCGAACAAGCCACCTGCGCCGTAGATATCGATAAGCCTGTCATCCGTAAACTTGATGATCAAAAGGGCGCGCCCGTCGTAGTCTTTTGCGTTGTGAGCTATCGCGTCCAGTCTCGAATAGGACAGTTCCAAATAGTCTGTCGCACGCTCTTCCCTGCCAATGCGACGTGCAATCTCCTTGAGGGCGTGTTCTGCGGCAAGCAATGGTTGCCGGGCGGGGCCGTAAAGCGGTAGCGCAAGGGTTGGAGCAATCGCGCCGAGACGTTCAGCAGAGATACCATATCCGGCTTGAGACACGATCAGCTCGGGTTTCAGCGCTCGTAGCAGTTCAACGTTCGGCCATGATCTCAGGCCAAGGTCGATCGTGTCTGTCGAAAGTGCAGGTGTTACAACGCGGTCACCGTAAAGAGGGGCTTCGGCAACAGCAAATGGCTTGAAGTCCAGAGCGAGAAGGCTTTCTGCCCAGCCCCAGTCCAACACGGCGAGCCGATGCGTTTCCGTGCTTGCTGTTGCCACTGCTGGCAGGAAAACGGAAGCCAACCCGGCGGTGAATTGCCGCCGCGTCAGCCTGTAATCACGATTTGGGTAACGAGCGTCAGACACAATCCTACCAGCTATACTTGAGAGTAGCGTAGACGGTGCGACCCTCGCCCCAATAGCATCCCGTTGCAGCAATGCAGGTCGAGACATACTTGCGGTCGAATATGTTGCTGACATTCAGCGACGCCTTCAAACCTTCCAGCTTCGGGTCTGCCTTGCCGAAATCGTAGCGAACCGCAGCATCAAATACGGTGTATGAGGGGATGTCGAATTTGTTGGCATTGTCGCCAAAAGTCTGACCGGTGTAACGAGCGCCACCGCCAAAGCTCAGACCATCCCAGATGGTCGATGTCTGCAGAGTGTAGTCCAGCCAAAGCGATGCCTGCTGGCGTGGGACGAAGGCAAAGCGATTGCCCTCGTTGCTGATACCGGCAGCATTTGGATTGGCTTTGGTGATCTCGCTGTCGGTGTATGCATAAGATGCCAAGACAGAGAACGCGTCTGTGATTTCCGCCTTGCCCTCAAGTTCGACACCGCGCATCCTGACTTGGCCCGTCTGCACACTGTAGTTCGTGAATCCGGGGGTCGTATCTGGCGACAGGACATTGTCCTGCGTGAGGTGATAGGCAGAAAGGGTGACGAAGCTGTTGCTACCGTTGGGCTGGTACTTGACCCCAACCTCGAACTGTTCACCGGTAGTAGGCTCGAAGGCGTTACCCAAACGGTCGGTGCCGCTGGCCGGATTGAAGGAGGTTGAGTAGCCGGCGTATGTCGACAAACCGTTGTCAAAATTATAGACGAGGCCGGCCCTCCAGGTAAACTTGCCGTCTCTCTGATCGACCTGATTGTCAGCGACGCTCGTCCGGGTCCTCGTATCTGTATTTGCCCAGTCGTAGCGGCCACCGAGCGAGAACACGAAATTGTTCCACTCCATCTGATCCTGAGCGTAGAGCCCGATCTGGCTGCGGTCCTGATCGATCCGTGTTGCGATCGGCGGGCGCGTGATCGCCGTTGCGCCGTAGACGGGGTCAAGTCCATTGAAGGGAGTGAAAATTGGGGAAAGCGCCGACTCTTCGTAGCGGCTGCTTTCGTAGGAATAGTCGAGGCCGAACAATGCGGTATGAGCGACGTCCCCCGTTTGGAAATTTCCGATCGCTTGATTGTCGACGGTGACGGCGCGGGCACTTTCGGGAAACGCCCAGGCATATCGGTAGAAGGCCGTGGGATTGCAGGCTGCCGGGCAATAGGGCTGAACGCGCTGAGTATCTGTTCCGATATAGGAGTAGCGAAGGTTCTGTCTGATGGTCCAGGTGTCATCGACTTCGTGTTCAAACTCGTAACCGACAGATGCCTGGTCGCTCTTGTAGCGGTCGTAACCAGGTTCGCCTGGGAATGCACTGCGGGGCAATTCCGGATACATGCGGGTATAGAGTGTGCCGTTCGCGGGAAGCGCCGGCGCTCCGCCGCCGCCGGGAGAGTTGATGTGCTGATAGCTACCGTAAACCGTCAGTGATGTTCCCTCATCCGCCTTGAAAGTGAATGAAGGCGCAATATATCCCTTCTTCTCGCGGACATAGTCATACTGGGTATCGGTCAACCGGCCGACGCCGACGATGCGGTAGAGGAAGCTGTCATCGTCACCAGCGCCACCGCTGAGATCGAACGCTGTCTGTGTACGCTTATCGGTGCCGAACTGCATCTCCACTTCATTAAGAGCAGTTGCGCTCGGCCGTTTTGATACCATGTTGATCAGACCGCCGGGATCGCCCTGGCCATAGAGGACCGATGCCGGACCCTTGAGGACTTCGGCGCGCTCGAGGCTGAACGGTTCGACACGTGGCTGGGCGTAGCCGCGCGATCCAAACGGTAGGCGCAGGCCATCCAGATATCGACTTGGTCGAAATCCACGTATCGTAAACCAGTCATAGCGCGAATCGTCGCCATATTGGCTGATGACGCCTGGCGTATAGCGAAGAGCCTGGGTCAGCGTGGTCGAACCTTGAGCAGCAATCTGGTCTTTCGTTACAACATTGACGGCCTGTGGAGTGTCTTTGAGTGAGGTGCCCGTCTTCGTCGCTGTGGCGCTCTGTGTGGCGACAAACCCGTCTACAGGCCCACGAGCGTTCTCTCCCTGCACAACGATGGGCTCAAGGATTGTCGCGCCAACCGCACTGGCGCTTGACGAGGAGTTTTGCGGGTTGATCAAAAGGACCGTATTTGCGGTCGTAAATCGGAAGGTCAGGCCTGTGCCCGCGAGAAGACGTCTGAGCGCGCCCTCAGCCGAGAGATTTCCGGCTGTACCGACGCTGCGCAGGTTTGCCGGCAGAGGACCGTCAAAAGCGACATCGATACCGGTCACCGATGAGAAGCGCACCAGCGCAGCCGACAGAGACTGACCGGAGATCGCAAATTCGTAGCTCTTGGCGGTCTGAGCAACTGCTCCTGTTGACAAGACGACGGTGGTGAAACTGGCGCAGGCGGCCAACAACATTATACGGTACAGTCTCATGCGAAAGCCGCCGGCTTGGTTTTTCTGTGTCACTCGTTTTGCCCCCTGCAAACGGACCAATACCCGAGCATTTTCGGGCTTCTGAACAGGGGACGTTTCAGCTTGGAAAAAACCTCGGTCGATTTTTTGATTTTTTATTGCGGATAGATCAACGTCAGCAAAGGCGAGTAGCTCGCAATACGGATAGGCAGGCCGTGCTCCAGACTTTCCAGTATCCGACCGGCCCTGCGCACGTCCACGATGATGCTGATCGGCCGGCGGGCCAGGGCTCTGTCCATGACAATCATCTTGCCGTAGCGCCATTTTGACAGGGCAGCAACGACATCCTCGAACGGAGCCGAGATGAAAACGAGCCTTCCGCTTCGCCACGAAAGTCTCGTCTCAATATCCGTCTGTGATGGCACCGACAGTTTGTCATTGGCGAAGAGCACGGACTGTCCCTCCTGGACGATCCGCTCTTGGCTCAACGATGAGACCTTTACCGTGTGTTCTGCAACCGCGACGACGATACCTTCCTCATGCATCCCAACGGAAAACTGAGTGCCAAGCGCTAAAGCTCTAAGGTCTCTACAATCAACAGAGAACGGTCGAGAAGCGTCCCGCGCGACCGTGAAAAACGCTTCGCCTTGTTGTAAAATGACGTGTCGCTGGCCCGCCGTGAAATTTAACGATATGGCGCTCGCCGTCGACAGTTCGGCAACCGATCCGTCGGGCAAGGAAAAGCGCGCGGTCTCTCCGACACCCGTCCGGTAATCTGTTTGCTGCCTTAAATATGCGTGCGTCCCAAGCCCGGCGGCGGTCAGGATAGCAAGTGCACCGCCGGATTTGAGGATTTTTCGCCGTCTGACAGATGCAGGGCTTGATACCTCTGGCAGGGCCGAGGCTCCAAGCCACAAACGTTCCAGTTCGGCATAGGCTCTCGCATGGGCCGGGCTTTGTTCGAGCCAAACCCTGAAATTGGCACGGTCGAGTGGTGTCGCGCTGTCATCGAGAAGCAGCGCGAACCATTCGGCTGCACGGCGTGATATCTCTGGATCATTGTCAGGACAGTGCTCCTGAAGGGAAAAATCCTGCATCCGCCGCCTCATTCTTAGCCGCCATGCGACTTTTAGCGCTCGTAGTTGACCTCTGCACGCAACCGCTCAAGCGCCACGACCATGTGACCAAAGACCGTTTTGGGCGATATTCCCAGTCGTTCGCCAATCTCGACATATGTCAGGCCGTCAATACGAGCGAGGATAAAAACCTGCTGGGCGCGTGCAGGCATGTGTTCCAGTGCGGCCTGAACGCGAAGCAGTTCCTGACGGCTGATGGTAGCTGCTTCCGCAGATGGTGCGGGATCACGAATGGATTCAAGGCCTTCGATCCCGTCGACAAAGGGGGCGATCTTGCGGCGGCGTTCGTGATCAAGCGCAAGATTGCGGCCGGTAATCATGAAATAGGCTGCCAGGTCGACAACATCACGTAACAGGCCCGGCCGTTCCCAAAAGCGAAGAAAAGTATCCTGAAGGAGATCGGCAGTTGTCGCCGGGCAATGGACCCGACGGTAGATGACGCGCATCAGACGAGAGCGTACGCCCATAAAGGTCTCGAGGATTTCAGGGTGTTTTGCGCTTTCCATGAAAACGCTGCTACCATTGGCTCGGAATCAAATCAAGATAAGATGAAATTTGCAATCAAGTTTTTACGCCGCCAAGCGCTTGCGTATTGCAGCTGATTTGATCGGCTCGCCATTGATGCTTGTGATGCCCAGCAGCAATCTGCTCTTCGCAGAGCCTTCGCCGTACCCGGCGAAGGCGGAACCGACGCCATGCCGAATGTCACAGTTTGGCGTGTTGCCAGGACCAGATCTTGTTCCGACCCCTTTTGGGCTACCGCGAATACTGACCTGTGGACGCCGGCCTATCGAAAGTTGGATATGGGAAACCAGACTCGTGCCGCTGTCTTGGGCAAGCGGATGCTTCTATAGGTTGCAACCTGGGCGGCCGGGTGAGAGCCCGCATAATAACCAGATGCCATTTAAAAGGCACAGCTGATACGAAACGATTGAAATTTAGCTCTGTAGTTTTTCGTGGACGAGTTTTTGCGATTTCAACGCTGGCAGATGCCTATGATTTAGGCGATATCGAAAAATTTATTAATGCAATCTTAACGATGTTGCGTCGCAAAAAAACTTAGTGAACTATTTTAATACTGCGGGAGGAAAGGCTGTTCAACAAAACAGGAGTTGATATCATGCTGTTCCGCAATAGAGACAAAGAAGTGCGCCAAAGTGCGTCGGTGAAGCTGGCCTCCTATACTGTCCTTGGCGTTGTCGCCACGGTGTTTTCATCTTCTGTGTTTCCGCCAGTCTTCACATCCCAGACGAACCGCGCCCTCATCAATGCACCAGTCATTCCGCTGACGACACCGATCAGCGGTTTGGTAAAGATATCCGACAAGAACGGTAAGGCTGCTATTGAAAATGACAAGGTCGACAATACCACGCTCATCGGCCTGAAGGTGCAATTGGCAGCACTCGATAATGAACTTCGCCAGAAGAACGGAATTATTGGCGACTATGCCAGCCGCATCGACGATTTGAACAGGGATCTTGCCAGTCAGCAGGCGGCGTTACTGCAAAGAACCGAGTCTGACCTTCAGGCAGCCAATGCAGCCTTGCAGATGGTGACCTATTCGACCCGAATTGCAAAAGCGGAAGCCACGCGAAAACAGAAGCTGATGGCGAAGGGGATGTATTCTGGAATCGGAGAGGATATAGCGGACACAATACAACTTGAAGATACAAAGCTGCAAGCTGCCAAAGTCGCCGTTGACAAACTCACCAAGGAAATGAACTTCGCGCGCCAAGGCATCTATATCGGCTCCGATTTGCAATCGCTGCAAAATCTTCAGCAGGAAATTCGCACACGGTCCGCAGATCTGCTGCAGATCCGGATGCAGATGACCACCATGCAGACGCGCAAAAGCGAGCTCGAAACGCTGGCATCGGCGGAGAGCGCACGTATTGAAAGACTGACCCGCGCCGAACTTTCCATTCCACCGGGCACGACGCTCTACAAGCCCGTGGCTGCGACCGGCCGTGAAGTGGTTGCAGGCGACACGCTGGCGGAGGCGCTTGACTGCCGCAACGCTTTCGTCGTGGCGATTTTTTCAGAGCGTCAGGCACAGGCGCTTTCCGTCGGTTCTCGGGTGAAGGTGAGTTCCGATGCCTGGGCGGAAGAATCCGATGGGGTGGTGGAGCGCCTGGTGCCACGTACTACCGAACGTGTCGACCTCGATTATGCCGTGCCCTTTCCACCAACAGAGCGGCGAGAGCTTTACGCCTATATTCGCATGGACGGCAAGGCACAGGAAAAATTGACCGAGAACGGCGCCTGTTCGGTCGGCACGTGGGTGAGTGTGAGCCTGCCGCGCGAGTGGCTCGGCAAAACCCGGAACTATGTGCATGAAGCATCAGCCAGCCTGTTCCAGTTTGCAAAGACCTCCGTCAGCGAATTGCCGGATGTCAGGCAGGCCGCATGGGCACTGATCGAAACGTCGCGTGATACGCTATCCGCACACACTGGTATCGAGTGGCCACAACAGCGGCCGGACGTGCCTGGCCGGGCACATCAGCCCGATATCATCACCCAGCACCCTTTCGGCAATACGGATGCCACCGGAAAGGCACCGCGCACCCAATCCTGACACCCGCATGGATTGGACGGGCCCCTGCGGGAGTGCGATGCAAACCCGCAGGGCGACCCACCACCTGTTTAAGACACTCGAAGCAACCTCATTCACGCGCGGCGTGCCGCGCGCCTGACCAACCATGAGGATAAGTCGATGTATTTCAGCCCTGATGGCGATGTTCAGTCGGTACTCTACGTCAATCTTGTCATCGCCCTTTGCGCGATCCTGTTTACCATACTGGCCGACCCGCGCAGGGTCCTGGACCGGTTGGCCTTCAGTGCGATTATGCTGCTGTCTCTTGGCCTTTACATATTTTGGCGCGCCACCGATACGCTGCCACCCTTCGAGCTTTCTCTGGAGACTGCCTGGAATTACATTTATTTCACCTTCGAGCTGATCTCCGTTCTTTACGCCATCGGCTCGATCCTGATCCTGACGAGGCGGACGGACTGGACTTTCCTGGCTGATAGAGGGGAAGCCGCGATTGCAACTAATCCCGATGCGCCACTCGTTGACGTCTTTATCTGCACCTACAACGAACCTTTGAACGTCCTTGAGAAGTCGGTTATCGCGGCCCAGGCCATGCAATATCCGCAGCTGCGTGTTTTTGTCTGCGACGACACGCGCAGGCCGGAAGTGCGGGACTATTGCGAGGCGGTCGGCGTCAATTATGTTACGCGCCCGGACAATAGACATGCCAAGGCGGGAAATCTGAACAATGCACTTGAACACACCAACGCGCTGCCACAGGTTTCCGATTTCATCATGGTTCTGGATGCGGACTTCGCGCCACAGGCCAACTTCCTTCGTCGCGTAACCGGTCTTTTCGCCGATCCCAAGGTGGCAGTTGTGCAGACACCGCAATTTTACTTTAATTGCGACCCAATCCAACACAACCTCGGCATCCGCAATTCCTTCGTCGATGATCAACGTGTATTCTTTGATGTATTCCAGCCGGCCAAGGACGCGGTCGGTTGCGCTTTCTGCGTCGGGACGAGTTTTGTCGTGCGGCGTGCGGCGGTCAACGAGCTCGGCGGGTTTCCGCATGATGCACTTTCCGAAGATATGCTGCTGACCTACCGCCTGATGGAGCGAGGTTACGTCACACGCTGGCTCAACGAAAAACTCAGTGTCGGTCTATCGGCTGAGGGCCTGCCAGAATATATCACGCAACGCACGCGGTGGTGCCTGGGCACCATTCAGATCGGCCTTCTGCGGACGGGACCATTGTGGCGCGGCAAGTTCACGCTGACACAAAGGCTGCATTATCTGCACGGGCTGTTTTGCTGGCTGTCGAAGCCTTTCATCCTCTGCCTGTTGCTGGCACCATCGATCTACTGGCTCACAGGCGTTTCCGCCCTCCAGGCCGACGAGCTGATGTTCATGAAATTTGGACTGTCGTCACTGGCTTTGTTTTGGGCCTACTCCACCTGGATATCGGGAAAACGCACCCTACCGCTGTTCACCGAAGTGACGCATGCGCTGACCGCTGTTCCCATCACCATCACCTTGTTTCAGGCTATGCGCAAACCCTTCGGACGTCCCTTTAAAGTCACGGAGAAAGGTGGTGACCGGTCACAGGTGCGCATTCACGGGCCCACAGCGCTATTTTTCGCAATCGTCACCGTCACCTCCGCGGTTTCAGTTCTGCTCGCCGTTTACGCATGGGACGCCCCTGTAGAATTTTCGGCGCGAGATTGTCTCAACCTCATCTGGTCGGCCGTCGCCATGGTGATTGCCTTCACCAGCCTCATCTGCTGCATTGAATTACCACGTGTCGACAAGGAGGAGCCGATCGGGGTGGATTTGGAAGGCCGATTGCGGTGCGCAAGCGAGGTGAAGGCGGTACGGATCGTGGCGCTTTCGACCGAAACCGCGACCCTCGAAGACTGCAACCGGTCTTACGCCGAGGCAGAGTGCCTGTATGTGCCCGAGGTGGGCTGGGTGCAGATCGATGCAACGAAAGTCTCGCAAACGCCCGGCAAATTCACTCTCACCCCTAGTGCCGACCAGCATCGTGCAATCTTGAGGCTGCTTTTCCGCAATGCGCCCGAAAATGTCGCGGAACAGGGCGACCTCCTGAAGTCCATGCAGATGTTACTCGCAAGGGCCTTCAGCTAAGACAATTCGCGCCAAACCCGGGACCGTGCTCGACGTAAACCGCAAGCTAGAGGCGGGGTTATTTGGAAAAGCGCCCACCAAACGGAAAACTCATGTCTGTCAAATCGATCATCGCGACAGTTCTCATGACCTGCTTCACAACAGGAGTGGTCGCTGGTGGCGATGGGCGCACCGGTTCCGGATCAGTTCGCGACCGCCTTGCTGTTAGCTTGTGTGCGGGTCTCGTTGGGAAGATGGACGAATCCACCACCCCCTTCGTATTTCGGAGCTTTGAGCCTGCACCCGGCGGCAAAGCGCTTGATTCCGCTCTTTCAAATGCGGGTTTCACCTATGACAATGCCCTGGCGACGATTGCCCTTTTTTCCTGTGGCAACGATACCGAGGCAAAAAGGGTTGCCGATGCGCTGCTGCTCGCCGTCAACAACGATCGCTATTACAGCGATGGCCGCCTGCGCAACGCCTACCGTTCCGGCCCCGTTGCGAACGAAAATGATGCTATGCTTTTGCCCGGTTTCTGGAGTGAGGCCAGCAAGACGTGGGTCGAGGATGACTATCAGGTCGGCAGCGCAACGGGCAACCTGGCCTGGGCGGCACTTGCGCTTCTCACTGCCAGTGAACGATTAAGCAATCCGTCCTATGTGCAGGCAGCGACCAAACTCATGCGCTGGATCGATGCGCATACGGCGGGCGTCCGCGATATCGGCTACACAGGTGGCACATTCGGTCATGAGCCTGCACCGGCCAAACTCGAGTGGAAATCGACGGAACATAATCTCGATGTGTATGCCGTTGCGGGTTGGCTCGCCGAAATTGAGGGAGCGCGCGCCTGGCAGGCGATGCGGGACAAAACACGCAAATTTCTTGATGCGATGTGGAATGAGCAGCAGGGACGGTTTTACGTCGGCAGCCTACCCGGAAGCGACACACCCAACTCGAGCCAGTCCGGAATAGATTCCGAGCTCTGGCCCATTCTCGCGGTGCCGGAGTTTCGGGGCCGCGGTGGGCGTGTTCTGCATTGGGTTGATCGGCATTATGCGGTTGCGGGAGGTTTTGATTTTAACGACGATCGGGATGGTGTGTGGCTGGAAGGTACGGCCCAGGCCGCGCTGGCATTTCAGCAGGCCGGCGATGCCGACCGGGCCGAGGCGCTGCTTGCCACCATTGCCGCACAAATATCTCCCGATAACCTGATCTACGCGACAGTCGGGGACGAACTGACGACCGGGCTGATGATCGGGCCGACCTCGACATTTGCCGACTTCAAATATTTCAGGTTGCCGCATGTCGGGGCTACTGCCTGGGCAATCCTTGCAGCGAAAGGCTGGAACCCTTTTCTTAGAAAAAGCGGTTGTATTCGTCTTTGTGAGGGATAACTGTCCGTCTCGGCGGCAGCAGGAGGATATTGCTCCAGGCCGTTGCGCCGGAGATTGAAAACTGGGACGCATGACGCTGCTGAAAGCGGCGAAAAGCGTAAAACCGCAACGTTGACTGCCGACTAGCAGTTCCAGTGATTCAAGCCTGACGGTACGATTAACGAAGCCGAATACCGCCCACTGCCAGACCTGTCAGATGCCCGGTGCGGATCGGAACTTCCTGTGCACCTTCAACGACATGGGGCGGTTCGAAGGCCCGAGCACAAATTCGGCGGTGCTGTTGCGGATACGCGCCCGTGATGTTATCGGCCCGCAATTTAAGGGTGCTTGCCTTCGCTCATTCGTTATTTAATTCAAGCGCCGATCCCTTTATTAGCGCTGCGCCGGCACAGTAGGGCATGTCCGAACAGCATCCCAACCTCCGGCGAGGCCGCTTCAATTAAACGCCTGTGGCCGGCGAAATCATGCGCGCCTTCTAGCTGCCCCAATTGCCTCCTGAACCGTCGATCGACGTACTGGCTCTTCTGCAGCGACTAAGTCTGGCGGAACGCGCTCTGGGCGCCTGGACGGTATCACCAGGCTGCTCCCGCACTAGGAACTACTCGTGGTGTGGTCTGATCCTTTCAACTGCGTGGAGCGAGATGTTTGCCACGGCCAGGTCCGCGTATGTGAGAATCGCCTGACAACGCCGAATGCAACCTACTCGGCCGGAACCGACAATGGAAACGTAGACTTAAGGACATAAAGATATCGTTATATGATGTTGACCGATGACGTGGCTTACAATATGGTCGACACGCCTAAGGTTCCCCAGTCGTTGCACGCAACGTGCCGGGGCTAAGAGGGAAGTCGGTGCTCCGTGTCATGCGGAAAAGCCGACGCTGCCCCCGCAACTGTAAGCGGCGAGCTGAAGTCCAATATGTCACTGGTTTACCCCGGGAAGACGGACGGAAGTGATGATCCGTGAGCCAGGAGACCTGCCTTTGGTGAAATAACGTCCACGGGCGGGGTGTCCCAGTGTGCCGTAGCAAAGGCTGCATTGTCGCGGCCCGTCTTGCTATGCGTCCGCAGACCCATGCCCCCAACTTTATAGGGGCACAACATGTCTCAGACCTGCATTTTTACAATCACGAGCGTACCCTTCGATGAGGACTATCGTCCTTCAGAACATACGCGCATCACCACCAATTTTGCCAATCTGGCCAGGGGTGAAAAGCGGCAGGAAAACCTGCGCAATGTCATGCGCATGATCGACAGCCGCTTCAACGCCCTCGCTCACTGGGATAATCCCAAATCGGACCGATACTCGGTCGAGTTGGAGATCATTTCGGTCGATATGAGCTTCGATGTCGCAGGTGAAAAATTTCCCCTCATCGAGATACTGAAGACGACGATCATCGATCACAAAACCAGTGAACGTATCGACGGCATTGTGGGGAATAACTTCTCCTCCTATGTGCGAGACTACGACTTCAGCATTGTGCTGCCGGAGCATAACAAGAGCGTTCCTGCCTTCAGCATTCCGGCCGACTTCGGCGACCTGCATGGAAACCTGTTCAAGTCTTTTCTGCGGTCGGATGCCTACCGCTCGTACTTTCGCAAGCCGCCGGTCATTTGCATCAGCGCCTCGACCAGCAAGACCTATTACCGGACCGAAAATCATCACCCCGTCATGGGCGTCGAATACCGGCAGAATGGGTTCTCGTCCACCGACCAGTATTTCGGGAAAATGGGATTGCAGGTTCGCTACTTCATGCCTGCAGGCAGCGTTGCGCCGTTGGCCTTCTACTTTGTTGGGGACTTGCTGGGCGACTACTCCAATATTGAGCTAATCGGCGTCATCAGCACGATGGAAACGTTTCAGAGAATTTATCGCCCCGAAATCTACAATGCGAACGCAGCAGCCGGGACATTTTACCAGCCCAACCTGAAGCACCAGGACTATTCGCTGACCAGGGTCATTTACGATCGCGACGAACGAAATCGCTTGGCGGTGGATCAGGGTAAGTTCACCGAAAAACACTTCATCAAGCCATACCGCGCCGTCCTTGAGCAATTGTTTGCTCACCGCCCCGCTTGAGCATCACTTAGAAGAGGTCCCACCGTGAAGAAACTTCTCCCCACATCGACCGCTGGCAGCCTGCCGAAACCCTCCTGGCTTGCGCAGCCCGAAAAACTGTGGTCGCCCTGGAAGCTGGAGGGCGAGGAATTACTGGAAGGCAAGAGAGATGCCCTGCGCCTTTCACTGGACGATCAGCAACAGGCCGGCATCGACATCGTCAGTGATGGCGAGCAAACACGCCAACATTTCGTCACGACTTTCATCGAGCACCTCGACGGGGTCGATTTTGCAAAACGCGAGACAGTCAGAATTCGCGATCGCTACGATGCGAGTGTCCCGACAGTCGTCGGCGCCGTGTCTCGCCAGAAGTCCGTGTTCGTCGAAGACGCCAAGTTTTTGCGCCAGCAGACCAAACAACCCATCAAATGGGCGTTGCCGGGTCCGATGACGATGATCGATACTCTCTTTGACGGCCATTATAAGAGCCGTGAAAAGCTTGCCTGGGAATTTGCCGTGATACTCAACGAGGAAGCAAAGGAATTGGAGGCTGCCGGCGTCGATATCATCCAGTTCGACGAACCTGCCTTCAACGTTTTCTTTGACGATGTGAATGACTGGGGTGTCGCCACTTTGGACAGGGCAATTGAAGGGCTGAAGTGCGAGACCGCCGTCCATATCTGCTACGGTTACGGCATAAAGGCCAATACGGATTGGAAAAAGACACTCGGGTCAGAATGGCGGCAGTATGAGGAAACTCTCCCCAAGCTGCAGAAATCCGGCATCGGTATGATCTCCCTCGAATGCCACAATTCTCATGTCCCCATGGATCTTCTGGACCTTGTTCGAGGTAAGAAAGTGATGGTTGGGGCCATCGATGTGGCAAGCGATACCATCGAAACCCCGGAGGAAGTCGCTGCAACGCTGCGCAAGGCGCTTAAGTTTGTCGACGCAGATAAACTTTGCCCCTGCACCAATTGCGGCATGGCCCCCGTGTCTCGTCGTGTGGCAAGAGACAAGCTGAATTCCTTGAGCGCAGGAGCTGAGATCGTCCGAAGAGAGCTCACTGTTTAGTTTTTTGATAGTCTGAACCTGCGGATGGCAGCCGTTCGCCGCCACCGCGCCCATCGCGACAAACGCTGGGAGACTTACGAATGGCTATAAGGTCACGGCGCGGATCATCCTGACAGCTTCGACGGATGTCCGCCTCTTGGCGCAAAGCTGCCAAGACCGCCTGTTCTCTAAAAATCGGCCCTGTTTCTGCTGAGTGTCTGCGCCAAACGTCTCGGTTGGAAGACATTTATTCCAACGCCACCGACGTCTTCGTGACTTTCACCAAACAGAACAACTTCCCAGACGCCGAAAATCTCGGGAGCACGACGGCCGCTAAGATCGCCGAAAAAAGTGGGTCTCAGTCAGCAGGACGTATTTGCCGAGAGCAGCAATTGCCTTGTGGAAATGGGGAAAGTGGTGGCCACCCGGTAGCAGCGATCCCAAGACAAAGAAGCCGTTGCCCCAGAACATCGCTTCAGCGAAAATTCCAAAACGATACTATCGGCCAGAGACTTGGCAATCAGTGACTTTGTCAAATCGAATGAAGGTGTGGCGTTCGTATTCCATCAAGGCTGAATGCGCGAATCGCTACGGCAGCTTTGCACCTGCGCACTAGACATTGCGGTAGTATGAAAATCGGCTAACTTCGCAACGTCGACAGACAGGAAGAGCAACGAGGTGGCAATGATTGAACCCGGCGGGGATGAGCAATTAGTTACCCCACGTGACGACGGAGCAGCCAGGCATTTACCCGGGATGGAGTTGCCTAGCATTGGTTTGGTTGCGACGGATGGCACGGTAGTCGATCTGCGTGAGCCGGGGTTAACCGTGGTCTATGCTTACCCCCCGGACAAGCCCGCCCGGAGGCAAGGCTATTGACGGATGGGACGCAATACCCGGCGCGAGGGGATGTACACCACAGTCCTGTGCCTTCCGTGATCATTTCGCTGAACTGAAGGCATTGGGAGCAACGCGTCTGTTTGGCCTTTCTACGCAGACCACGGAGTATCAGCGAGAGGCAGCAGAGCGGCTTCACCTGCCGTTTCCTCTGATTTCCGATCATTCACTCCTTCTGGTGTCAGCCCTTCGCCTTCCAACTTTCCAGGCTGGAGGCCTGACACTGCTCAAGAGGCTCACGATGATTATCGAAACGGGCGTTATCAAGCATGTCTTTTACCCGGTCCATCCGCCAGAGAAGAACGCAGATGCCGTCATCGATTGGTTGAGTGCTACGACATGATCAGCCCGCCATCGACATTAATTGTCTGGCCGGTGATGTAGGCCGCATCCTCGGAGGCGAGAAACGCCACCAAGGCTGCCACTTCGGCTGGTGTTCCTGCGCGGCGCATAGGAATGTTGCGCACCCATTCGGCCATGAGTTCGCCGGGCTTATAGTCACCGAGCATCTGGCCCCAGACTCGATCGTTATAATCCCACATTTCGGTGTGGATGATGCCGGGGCAAATGGCGTTGACGGTGATGCCTTCGGGCGCCAGTTCCTTGGCCAGACTTTGCGTCAGGCCTACGACGCCGAATTTTGAAGCGGCGTAATGGGGGGTATAGATAAAACCCTGACGGGCCTGGCCGGAGGCGGTGTTAACCAGGCGGCCCTTGGTGCCACTTGCGCGGAAGCGGCGGATCGCCTCCTGGCAGCACAGAAACGCGCCCTTGGTGTTGACATCGAGGTTGAAGTCCCACTGTTCCTGCGTCAGCTCCTCGATCTTCGAAATGGTGATGACGCCGGCGTTCTGGACCGAGATGGAAAGCGGACCGATTGCCTCTTCGGCTGTGCCATAGGCCTCGCGCACCGCCGCCGCATCCCGCACATCGAGGATCACGCCATGGGTGACGGAGCCGGTTTCGTCCGCCAGCTTTTTGGCGGCATCATTGGTGTCCTTGTCGACAGAGGCGATGGCGACTTTCGCGCCTTCCTCGGCAAAACGGCGGGCGATGCCGTAACCGATGCCCTTGTTGCCTCCAGTCACGAATACGGATTGACCTTCAAAGCGCCTCATGTCTCCTCCTTATGGGATAACGGCTATGTTTATGTGCCGACCAGTCGTTCGGCGGTGAATTTGTCGGTGACGAGAACATCGATCACGCCGGTTCTGAGCGCGCCGGCGATCGCCTCGGTCTTTTTCGAGCCGCCGGCGAGTGCAATGACTCGGTCGACATTGGCAAGGTTCTCCAGCGGAAGGCCTATGACCCGGTCATCGAGCGGTGTCTTGACGGGCTTGCCGTCCTTGTCGAAAAACCTGAGCGAAATATCGCCCACGGCGCCCGCCTGTGCGAGATCGGCAAGCTCCTTGGCGGAAAAGATATTGCCCGAGCGGGCAAGAAGCTCCGATGGCTCGACGGCACCGACACCGACGATGGCGAGCGTGATCGAACCGAAAAGATCGATGGTTTCGCGCACGAAGGGATCGGCCAGCATCAAAAGCTTGGCCTCGCGAGAGGTGGCGACGCCGGGGACCGGCAGCAATTTCGGTTCGGCCTCCGTTAACCGCGCCAGCCGGGTGGTGATCTGGGTCGCGTGCGTCTGCACGGAAGGATCGCCCATGCCGCCCAGCGTCTGGACGATGTAACGCGCTTTGGCGCCCTTCAGCGGATGGATGTTTTCCACCATCTTGAAGATCGTCTGGCTCCAGCTGGAAACGCCGATGATCTCGTTTTGCGACAGCGTCACCTCGAGAAAATGCGCGGCAGCCTCGCCGATGCGGGCCATGATCGCGCCGTCGCGATCCTCGCTGCAATCGACGACAATGGCTTCCGGCAGATCGAAGCGTTCGCGAAGCTGTGCTTCAAGATCGCTATAGGTACCGGGCGGCGGAATGATGCTGGTGCGCACGATACCTTCCGTTTCGGCACGCTTCAGCATGCGCGAGACGGTGGCCTGCGAAAGATTGAGATGTTCGGCAATCTCCGCCTGCCGCCTGTGCTCGCTGAAATACATCTGCGCCACGCGGGATATCATCCGAAGTTCGTTGATCCTGCCCATAAGCCCTCCAGGGTGAATTTTTATTCACCCTTACCCGACGTCACAGGTAACGTCGAGCGCGCAATCGCGTCGCGCCAGACGGCAAGCCGTTGCCTGCCGTCACCGGACGAAGGCGCGATGGCGTTGCCGTGACTGTTGAGCGCGGCGATGGCGTCGAGATCACTCCATAGACCGAGTGCGAGGCCGGCAAGATAGGCCGCGCCAAGCGCGGAGGCTTCCGGCGCGTCACGCTGGATGACGGGGTGGTCCAGCATGTCGGCGACGCATTGCATGAGGAAACGGTTCTGGCTCGGCCCGCCATCCACGAACAGCTGTCCGAAGCCGGAGGGCGACTGCGCGCGCATGGTCGAGAAGACGTCATAAACCTGAAAGGCGATGGAATCGGTAACGGCGCGGGCCATCTGCGCGCGACTTGTGCTGAAATTGATCTGCGAAAATAGCGCGCGGCAATCTGAATCCCAATAGGGCGCGCCAAGGCCGACAAAGGCCGGGACGAAACCGGGGCCATCTGGTTCAGCGGTTGCGGCAAGCTCCACAAGAGATGCGACATCTGGCAGGCCGAGAATGTCCGTCATCCACGGCAGGGAGGCGGCAGACACAAGAATATTGCCCTCGAAGGCGAAAGTCGGCTTGCCGTTAATCCTCCAGGCAACTGTCGTGGTGATGCCGCGCTCTGGCGCGATGAAATCCGGCAGGGTCGTCATCACCGATGAGCCGGTGCCGAACGTCACCTTGCCGTCACCGGGATTGAAGGCGCCGTGGCCGAAGAGGGCGGCGTGGCTGTCGCCGACGGCAGCCAGAATAGGCGTGCCGTCCTTGATGCCGGGAACACCTGATGTCACGCCGAAGTCGCCGCTGCTGTCGCGCGGGTCGGGCAGGGCGTTGATGTCGATGCCAAAAAGGTCACAAAGCTCTTCGCTCCACACCTGCCGGTTGAGATCGAGCACCTGGCTTCGGGCCGCGTTGGAGGCGTCGCAGGCATGCACCTTGCCGCCGGTCAGGCAGTGGATCAGCCAGCTATCGATGGTGCCGAGGCGAAGGCTGCGGCCCTTCGGCGCACGCTCCAACAGCCAGCGCATCTTGGCGCCGGGAAACATCGGGTCAATAGGCAGGCCGGTCAGCGCCATGACACGTTCGGAATGGCCCTTGCCGATGAGATCGGTGCATTCCTGCGCGGTGCGACGGCATTGCCAGCTCAAGACCGGGCCGAGCGGCTCGCCGGTTTCACCGTCCCAGATCGTCACCGATTCGCGCTGGTTGGAAATGGCGATGGCTTCAATGCTGACGGCAGAGGGTGCCGAAGACAGGCAGGCGGAAATCGCTTCGCGCACCGAGGCCCAGATACGGTTCGGATCCTGCTCCACCCAGCCGGGCTGCGGATAGGTGATGCCGACCGGCGATGAACCGCGCGCCAGCAATTCTCCTGTTTCAGAAACGAGAATGGCCTTGGAATTGGTGGTGCCCTGATCGATGGACAGAATGGCGCGCATCACTTGAGTTCTTTCGTCGGCAGTTTTTTCGTTTCAGCCTTGCGGTGATTAAACGACGATATTGCAAAGGGTGTCGCCGCGCATCCGAAGACACGCGACGACCCTGGGAGGAGACTTACTTTCTCTTGAGCAGCGCTGCTGCAGCCTCCGCGATGGCCGCGGGTGCCATGCCAAACTCATCGAGCAGCCATTCTGCCGAGCCGGTATGGGCAAAGACGCCCGGAACGCCGAGGCGCTTCATCGGCACGGGGGCATGATCGACAACAACTTCGGCGATGGCAGAGCCGAGACCGCCGAAGATCGAATGTTCTTCAGCCGTCAGGATTGCGCCGGTTTCCTTCGCTGCGGCAATGATGGCCGCCTCGTCGATCGGGCGCACGGTCGCCATGTTAAGCACACGCGCCTTGATGCCACGGCCGGCCAGAATATCGGCGGCCTTGACGATGCGGTGTGTCAGCGTGCCATTGGCGATCATCGTTATGTCGGAGCCTTCGCGCAGCAGGTTGGCGCGGCCGAGTTCAAAGACGTGGCCATCAGGCAGAAGGTCGGGCACGCCGACGCGCGACAGGCGAAGGAAGCAGGGGCCGGCATAGTCCGCAGCCCATTTGACGGCGGCGGCCGTTTCGATGCGGTCGCAGGGGGCAATGACCGGCAGGTTCGGCAGAACGCGGGTCCAGGCGAAATCCTCGATCGAGTGATGTGTCGGACCCAGTTCGCCATAGGCCATGCCCGAGGAGATGCCGATGAGCTTCACATTGGCGTTGGAATAGGCGAGGTCTGCCTTGATCTGTTCCAGCGCGCGACCGGTCAGAAAGCAGGATGCGCCGCAGACGAAGGGAAGCTGGCCGCCATTGGCAAGGCCGGCGCCGACGCCCACCATGTTCTGTTCGGCAATGCCGACATTGACGAGGCGCTCGGGGAACTTCGACTTGAAGCCGCCGAGCTTCGAGGAGCCGACCGAATCGTTGCAAACGGCCACGACCCTGTCGTTTGCAGCGGCCAGCGCTTCCAGCGTTTCGGCGAAGGCGTCGCGGCAATCATAGAGTTTGGCGGCGGTTACGGGCGCGTTCATTACAATGCCTCCGAAAGTTCTTTGACGGCAATTTCGTATTGTTCCTTGCTTGGAACCTTGTGGTGCCAGTCGACGCGGTCCTGCATGAACGAAATGCCGTGACCCTTATTGGTGTGCGCGACGATGCAATGCGGGCGCTCGCTGCGATGTTCGAGCGCCGGAACGATCTCTTCCATCGCGTTGCCGTTGATTTCGCTCACCTCCCAGCCGAATGCTTCAAGCTTCGGGCGAAGCGGCGCGACATCGTTGGTTTCCGAGATCGCAGCACCCTGCTGGAAACGGTTATGGTCGATGATAAGCGTCAGATTGTTAAGCTCGAACTGCGCGGCGGACATGATGGCTTCCCAGTTGGAGCCCTCCTGCATCTCGCCATCGCCGGTCATGACATAGGTATGGTAATCCGCTCCCGAAAGCTTGGCCGCCTTGGCCATTCCGACGGCAACTGGAAGCCCGTGGCCAAGCGGGCCGGTATTGGTCTCGACCCCAGGTACCTTGTTACAGTTGGGGTGGCCATTGAGGCGGGAATTGGGTTGCAGGAAGGTCGAGATTTCCTCTTCCGGGATAAAGCCACGTTTGGCGAGCGTCACATAAAGCGCGCAGGCGGTGTGGCCTTTCGACAGCACGAAACGGTCGCGGGCAGGGTTCTTCGGTTCGTCCGGCCAGATGCGCAATACGCGGAAATAAAGGGCGGTCATGATGTCGATCGCCGACATTTCTCCGCCGATATGGCCGGCACCCGCTTCGAAAACAGCCTGGACGTCGCGAAGGCGAATCTGGCGCGCAATGCGCTCTAGCTCTGTGGGCTGCATGGGATCCTCTTCAAAACATGCGTGTGAATATTTATACAGCTGTTTATATAATTGCAGACGTGGCGTTTCTGTCAAGCCGGAATTGTGAATTGTCCTGTTTCAATCCGTGCCGATTATTTCTATCGCTTCATTTTCACCAATGATGAAGCGTACCTCCCCGCCTCATTCCTGGGTCCGTCAAAGGAACCTGCTCAGCCCAAGTCCTTGGGCTGAAAGGGCTCTCCTTGCTACGCAGACGCGCTTGCGCTGGATTCCCGCGATGTGAGCCGGAACGGGATGGGAGGCGCTCGTGCGCAGCCATCCCATCACCCGCAAGGCTCGCCCCGGCCTCCAAGCCTATTGACAAGTTTCTCTCAACTGGCTTATGCATGTTTCACCGAGCATGAATAATTATTCTAATCGGTTTAAAAAAATGCAAGATAGCCACTTGGAGGAGCCATGTCCGTGCTTGAACGCAATGAGGGGGTTACGCACACCAGAAGCCCGCTTGCCTGGCTAAGCGGTGCGACCGGACCTCTTTTGGGCCTGCTGCTGCTGTGTGTCTTCCTGACCTTCACCAGCGAAAATTTTCTGTCGCTTCGAAACGGTCTCAACATCCTCGACCAGATCACCGTGCTCGGCATCATGGCCGTTGGCATGACCTTCGTCATTCTGCTCGGCGGCATCGATCTGTCCGTCGGTTCGGTGCTGGCGCTGTCTATGATGATCATGGGCTGGACAGCCAATGTCGCGGGCATGCCCATGGGCATGGCCATCATGCTGGCGCTCATCGCATCCGCAGCCTGCGGCCTTGTCGTCGGCGTTCTCGTCACCGCCTTCCGAGTTCCGGCCTTCATCGCGACGCTTGCCATGATGTCGGTGGCGCGCGGCCTTGCCAATATGATCACGGACGGTCAGCAGATCGTCGGTTTCCCTGACTGGTTCATGATGCTGGCCATCGACCGCCATTTCGGCGTACTGACGGCGACCGTGCTGCTGATGCTGGTCGTTGTTCTGGTGTCGTTTCTTTTCCTGCGCTTCCGCTCCGAAGGCCGCACCGTCTATGCGGTTGGCGGCAACCCGGAAGTGGCGCGACTTGCCGGCATCAACGTCGCCTTGGTGACGATCTGCGTCTATGTTGCCTGTGCGGTTCTTGCCGGTCTGGCGGGTATCGTTCTTGCAGCCCGTCTCGACTCGGTGCAGCCCTCCAGCGGTTTTGGCTACGAGCTGGATACGATCGCGGCTGTCGTCATCGGCGGGACCTCGCTTTCGGGCGGTGCCGGCGGCATCGGCGGAACGCTGATCGGCGTGCTCATCATCGGTGTGCTGCGCAACGGCCTCAACCTGCTCAATGTTTCTCCCTTTCTGCAACAGGTCATCATCGGTGTGGTTATCGTGCTGGCCGTGGGCGCTGAAACATTGCGCCGGCGCAGAAGCTGAATTTGCCTGCGGAGGGCGATGAGCCGTCCGCGCAATAGACGACCCTCCCGGTATGGGAGGCGTGAAAAGCGGCCAAAGGGGAGGAGGTTTGATCTGCCCGAAGGTCAAAAATCAACAAATGGAGGAATAATCATGAAATTTTCACGCATTCTGCTGACATCCGCCGCCCTTCTGGCCCTGTCGCTCGGTTCAGCCAACGCCGCCGAAGTCAAGAAGATCGGCCTTGCCGTTGCCAATCTTCAGGCGAACTTCTTCAACCAGATCAAGCAGGCCGTCGAAGCCGAAGCCAAGACGCGCGGCATCACCGTTGTCACCGTCGATGCCAAGGGCGACGGTCCGACGCAGGTCAACCAGATCCAGGATCTCCTGACGCAGAACATCGACGCGCTGATCTATATTCCCGCTGGTGCCGCTGCGGCGACCGTTCCGGTCAAGCTTGCCAAGGCGGCCGGTGTGCCTGTCATCAACATCGACCGCAATGCCGACGGCGCACCGGGCGATACCTTCCTCGCCACCGATTCCGTCGCTTCCGCCAAGTCGGTCTGCGACTACATCATCAAGCAGGCAGGCGGCTCGGGCAAGATGGTCATCATTCATGGCCAGAAGGGCACGACACCGGAAGTCGACCGCACCAAGGGCTGCATGGAATCGGTCAAGGCCAATTCCGGCGTGAAGATCGTTGCCGAACAGTGGTCCAACATGTGGAGCCAGGATGAAGGCTTCCAGATCATGCAGAACATGCTGCAGGCCAATCCGGACGTTTCCATCGTCTTTGCCCAGGCAGACGGTCTGGCGCTCGGCGCGGCACAGGCGATCAAGGTCGCCAACCCCTCGCAGAAGATCGTCGTTGGCGGCTTCGATGGCGACACGGCAGCGCTTGAGGCGCTGAAGAACGGCGTCTTTGACGTGACAGCGACGCAGCAGACCCAGAAGATGGGCCGCACGGCTGTCGAGATGGCCGTCAAGATCGTCGGCGGCGAGAAGGTTCCGGCCGTGCAACTCTCCGAGGCGACGCTGACGACGAAGGAAAACGTCGACGGCTTCATTGCCAACCATCCCTGATGCATCCGCCCCCGCGCACTCCAGCCGGATGCGCGGGGGCGTCATCTGTTCGTTTTCAGGCAATTCGGACGCAAAGCCGTGGCGCATCGCTGCCACGCGTGTTTCCCAGGAGGTCCCGTCATGCGCGAGCCGGTTCTTTCGCTCCGTGGCATCAGCAAACGTTACGGCCCGCTCGAGGTTCTGAAAAGCGTCGATCTCGACGTCTATCCGGGTGAAGTCGTGGCGTTGCTGGGTGAAAACGGGGCGGGCAAGTCCACCCTGTCAGGCATCATCGCCGGTTCCCGCGAGCCGTCAGAAGGAAAGATGACCTGGCTTGGCCAGCCCTATACGCCCGCTTCGCCGCGTGAGGCGATAGACAAGGGCATTGTACTCATCCATCAGGAGCTGAAGCTTCTGCCGGAGCTTTCCATCGCCGAAAACGTCTTTATCGGCCGCTGGCCGATGAAGAACGGCATCGTCGACCGCGCCGAAATGGTGCGAAGGGCGCAGCAGCAGCTGGCGCGTCTCAATCTGCATATTCCCGCAACCCGCAAGGTTTCGGGCCTTTCGACCGCGAACCAGCAGCTGATCGAAATCGCCAAGGCGCTGGCGCTCGATGCCAAGCTGCTGATCCTCGACGAGCCGACGGCGGCCCTTGGCGGTGCGGAAACCCAGGCCCTGTTCGAGCAGGTTCGCAAGCTGCGCGCAGAGGGCGTAGGCATCATCTATATTTCCCACCGCATGGAAGAGATCAAGCAGATCACCGACCGCATCGTCGTGCTGCGCGACGGTGAGCGGGTGCATGAATTTGAAGACAGCGCGACACCGGTGCGCACCATCGTCGAAAGCATGGTTGGCCGGTCGTTGGAACGCCTGTTCCCGGCGCTGCCCGAACCGCAGGAAAAAACGGTGCTGGAGGTCAAGGGGCTGACTGGCACGGGCAATTCTTTCCGCGACATCAGTTTCGGCGTCCGTGCAGGCGAAATTCTTGGAATTGCCGGGCTGATCGGCGCGGGGCGTACCGAACTGGTGCGTGCCATTTCCGGTGCCGATCCGACCAGTGCGGGCGAGGTTTTGCTCGATGGACAGGTACTGACGCTGAAAAGCCCGGCGGATGCGATTGCGAAGGGCATCGTCATGGTGCCGGAAGACCGCAAGCTTCAAGGGCTGGTTGTCGAGCATGAGATCGGTGAGAACCTGATCTACGCCAATCTCGACCGTGTCGGCACCGGCTGGATAACGCCTAGCATCAAGCGTGCTTTTACGAAGGAGGCAATTGCCAAATTCGGCGTGAAGGGCCGCAGCGAACAGCCTGCCTCGGATCTCTCCGGCGGCAACCAGCAGAAGGTCGTCATCGCCAAATGGCTTGCACGTAACCCGCGCGTGGTTGTGCTGGACGAGCCGACGCGCGGCATCGATGTCGGCGCGCGGGCTGGCATTTACGATATTATCGTCGGTCTGGCCAAAAGCGGCGTTGCCGTCATCGTCGTCAGTTCCGATCTCGAAGAGGTGCTGGGCGTTTCAAACCGTATCCTCGTTCTTGCACAGGGAAAACAGGCCGGAATCCTCAATCGCGACGAGGCCAACGACGTCTCGGTCATGGAACTGGCAACCATCTGAAGAAGGAAATAGAGATGTCCACCATCACGCTCAACGCGCCGAAACTTTTCGATCTTTCCGGCCAGGTGGCGTTCGTCACCGGTGCCGGTTCCGGCATCGGCCAGCGGATCGCCATGGGGCTTGCCCAGTCCGGTGCCGATGTCGCGCTGCTTGACCGCCGCACCGATGACGGCCTGGCGCAGACGGCCGATTTCATTGCCAGGGCTGGTCGCAAGTCGATCCAGATCGCCGCCGATGTTACCAGCAAGCAGGCGCTGAGCGAAGCGGTAGCACGCACGCAGGCCGAACTCGGTGCTCTCTCGCTTGCCGTCAATGCCGCCGGCATCGCGAACGCCAATCCTGCCGAGGAAATGGAGGAAAGCCAGTTCCAGACGATGATGGACATCAACCTGAAGGGTGTGTTCCTCTCCTGCCAGGCGCAAGCCAATGCCATGCTGAAGAACGGTCGCGGTGCAATCGTCAACATTGCCTCCATGTCCGGCGTCATCGTCAATCGCGGCCTGATGCAGTGCCACTACAATGCATCGAAGGCTGGCGTCATCCACATGTCCAAATCCATGGCGATGGAATGGGTGGGGCGCGGCATCCGCGTCAACACCATCTCGCCGGGTTACACCGCGACGCCGATGAACACGCGGCCGGAAATGGTGCACCAGACGAAACTGTTCGAAGAGCAGACCCCGATGCAGCGCATGGCGGGCGTCGATGAAATGGTCGGCCCGGCGATCTTCCTGCTGTCAGATGCGGCGAGCTTCGTGACGGGCGTGGACCTTTTGGTAGATGGCGGGTTCTGCTGCTGGTAGGGTTTGCGCGGCAGCGCCGCTCGGATCGATGACCACGTGCAAGAGGCAAGGTGGTCTGCCTTTTGATTTTACGCCCGGCTTTCGCCGGGCGTTTTTTATTCACCGCACAGGCGCGTGAAGACTAGGCAACCTGCTTCTGCGCCACTTCCTCGACAACCTCGCCCTTCAGATAGGCAACGAGGTCCTTGATCGTCACGACGAGCAGGCCGTGGCGTTCGGCGAAGATTTCCAGCTGGGGTAGGCGGGCCATGGTGCCGTCGTCATTGGCGACTTCGCAGATGGTGCCGCAGGGGTACTTGCCGGCCAGGCGGCACAGATCGACGGCGGCTTCCGTGTGGCCGGTGCGGCCGAGCACGCCTGCAGGGTTGGCGCGTAGCGGGAAGATATGGCCGGGGCGGGCGAAATCTTCGGGACGCGAGCCTTCCGATACCAGCGCACGCACGGTTTTTGCCCGGTCTGCAGCGGAAATGCCTGTCGTGGTGCCGGGAATATAGTCCACGGAGACGGTGAAGGCTGTCTTGAGGGATTCGGTATTGCGCGACACCATCAGCGGAATGTCGAGCGCGTCGAGGCGCTCTCCCGGCATGGCGACGCAGATCAGCCCGCGCGCATGGTTCATCATGAATGCGATCTGCTGCGGGGTTATGCTGTCGGACGCGGCGATGATATCGCCTTCGTTTTCGCGGTCTTCGTCGTCAACGACAATTACCATCTCGCCACGGGATATGGCTTCGATTGCGTCTTCAATTTTAGCAATGGTCATTTTCTTTCAAGCCTTTCAAGGGTTATGCCGTTTTGCGGCATTTTCGCGCTTCAAGAAGCGCCAAATATCCCTTGGGCGAACAATGCAATGCGAAGCCCGCTGCATGCGGGCGTCTTTTGCCTTGTCCTCTTCCATCCGGACTATACCGTCGGCTCCGGCCTCCCACCGGATCTGCTGACCTTCCGGCTTTGGAGACCGGAAGCGCTCGCGGGCTCCGGGAAAATCCCGATACCGCCGGTGGGGAATTGCACCCCGCCCTGAGAACATTGCCAACATAAGTTATCAAATGGGGAGGACGCAAGCGGCAATATTTTGCCAGGCTCCGCGCGCGCGAAACGGATATCCCGATTATATTCGAGACCGGGTATTTCATTTCGGAATAAGAATTGTCTGGGGTAAGAGACCAGAAGGCGGCGTTTACGTCGGATCGTTAAACAGCTTATGAAGCTCCCGCTCCAGCTGATCCTGCGTATAAGGCTTGCCAAGCCGTGCAACGTCAAGATCAACTCCAGGCGGCAGTTCTGCATAGCCCGAGGCGATGAGTATCGGAAGCTTTGGGACAATATGGCGCACTGCAATCGCCAGATCTCCGCCGGTCATGCCGGGCATTGAATAGTCGGTGATCAGGAGGTCAAAGCCGGTTCCGTCTCCCAGATGTTCCAGTGCCTCTTTCCCCGAATGCGCTTCAACGACATCGTGACCGAGGTCCATCAGCATATCGGCTGAGCTCATCGCTATGAGAGGGTCGTCATCCACCAGCAGTATTCGTTTCGGTCCTGATGCGCTCGCGGTCGGGCCAGCCGAGACCTCAATCGCTGCGGAGTCATTTGTGATTTCGGATGTCGAGATTGGGATCCACAGTTCCGCCCTTGTGCCCTTACCCAGTTCGCTTGTCAGCTTGAGGTCGCCTTTCAACTGGGACGCCAGGCCATGGATCATGGAAAGACCAAGTCCGGTGCCTTTTCCAAGTTCCTTGGTCGAAAAAAACGGCTCGATAGCCTTTTGCAGTGTGTCACGATCCATTCCGTGGCCCTGGTCGACGACCGAGAGGGCGACGTAATTGCCTGCCGCAAGCTCACCGGCCTGGACGTTCTGATGGACATGGTCCAGCCCGATAACGATCTCGCCTCCGTCAGGCATGGCATCACGGGCATTGACAACGAGATTGAGGAGCGCGAGCTCGACCTGGTTGGCGTCGGCCGAGACCAGAGGAAGGTGATCTGGCACGTCAGTTTTGATCACCACAGTCGAGCCGACGGACCTTTTCAGAAGGTCTTCCATTCCGGTAACCAGCGCTCGCATATCGACCGGGTCAATGCGTAGGTCCTGCCTGCGCGAGAAAGCGAGAAGCCGTTGGGTGAGGGAAGCGCCACGTTTTGCGCCCTGTTGGGCACCCTCGATGAGGCGGATTGCCCTTGCGTCATTGCCAACGCACTTTCGCAGCAACTCAAGATTACCGAGGACGGCCATCAGGAGGTTGTTGAAATCGTGCGCCACGCCGCCGGTGAGTTGGCCGATCGCTTCCATCTTCTGGGACTGGCGCAAGTGTTGCTCAGCTCGTTCTCGTTGGCTTACCTCTTCCATGACAGTAGCATATGCTTCTTCCAGTTCACGCGTTCGCTCCGCGACGCGCTCTTCCAGAACCTCATTCAACTGCCGTTGATGCTCTTCCGCTTTCAGACGTGAGGTTATGTCGGCCGATACGCCAACAAGCTTGATGGCCTTGCCAGTGCGGTCCCTGTAGAGCTGGGCACGGATCTCCACCCAGTGGGTAGACCCGTCATTCCAGACCGTTCGGTATTCTATCGCGTAGTCGGCGCCCGTTTCGATCGTTGCACGAACAGCCAACTGCATGCGCTCGAAGTCATCAGGATGGACCGATGCTAAGAGGTCCGCATAGGAAAACTCTTCGTCGGGACCGCGGCCAAAGATTAATCGACATGTTGCCGAAGTGGTCAGTTCATTGGTTGCAAGATCGAGCTCCCACGCGCCAAGTCGGCCGGCGGCAAGGGCCGTCTGGAGGCGACGCTCGCCTTCATCTAGTGCTTCCATTCTGGCCCGGGCATCGAACTGCCGCCGGCGACCGCGCATGGCCGACCGGGCAACGCTTATGAAAGTCGTCGCATGAAAAGGTCGCTCGACAAAGCTCACATTTCCCAGAACCTCAGAGAGCCTCGCCGCAGTCGGGTTGCGTTCAGGTCCTCCGCCGCGGTTTGTCAGGATAATGAATGGCAAATCAGACCAACTGGGCTGCGCTGCGATCCAAGCAAAAATCCCTTTCAGGTCCGCTGAACGAAATGCCTCCTCGGTCACCACAGCGAAGGCGATGTTGTCCCCCAGACCTGCGACAAACGACGCAATGTCAGCCACGGTGGTGGAAGATACACCAGCTTCCTTCAGGAGTGACGCTGCAATTTGCGCATCGCGGCCGATCGGAGCATAGACAAGTGCGCGTGTGTCGCCGTTAGGAATTCTTGCTACCCTCCCCGTTGAGAGGAAGAAGCGGGTGTTGATCGCCGACAAAGTTTGGAACGCCGCGAAGGATGCCCTGGAAGTCGGAAAGTGGTTCTCCGAGGGTCAGTCCGTTGCCGGATATTCTGAACTCACGGATCGTGTCTTCGTGAGGGCCTGTGCGCTTCTTGATCACTGATACGGCGCGACGCACTTTTCCGAGCGCCTCGAAATATCTCAGAAGGATGACGCTATCTGCCAGATAAGTGACATCGACGGGCGATTTCATGTCCCCGACGAGGCCATGCTGGGCGACCGTCAGGAATGTGTTGGCTCCCTGCCTGTTGAGGTACTGTAGCAGTTCGTGCATGTGCAAGATGAGAGCATTCTCTTCCGGCATGGAAGCCTGGTAGCCATTGATGCTGTCGATCACCACTGTCTTGGCATCGAAAGTTGATACCCGGTCGCGCACACGCTGTGCAAATTCCCCCGGTGATAGTTCGGCGGCATCGAGTTGCTCGATGTGGACGTGCCCATCTGCCTGCAGCTTCTCCAAGTCGATACCCATTGATCTGGTGCGTGCGTAAAGGAGACCAAGTTCCTCATCGAAAATGAAGACCGCAGCCTTTTCCCCACGCTCGACTGCGGCGTTGACGAACTGCAGAGCAAACAGGCTCTTTCCGGTTCCAGCAGGGCCGATGAGGAGAGTGCTTGATCCACGCTCCACGCCCCCACCGAGAAGGCCGTCGAATTGGGAAAGACCGCTCGACAGGGTCGTTCGTTCGAATTCGGTTCTGTGCTCAATCGCGCGAAGGCGCGGAAAAACTGCAACGCCACCAGTCTTGATAGTGAAATCATGATAGCCGCCGCGAAACGACTGACCGCGATACTTGATCACTCTCAACCGACGCCGCTCGGAGCCGTAATCGGGAGCAAGCTGTTCGAGATGAATGACACCGTGGACTACGCTATGGACCGTCTTGTCAAAATTTTCCGACGTCATGTCATCAAGCAGCAGCACCGTTGCATCGGAGCGAGCGAAGAAGTGTTTCAATGCGAGGATTTGTCTGCGGTATCGCAACGAACTCTGCGCTAGAAGGCGAATTTCAGAGAGGCTATCAATTACGACGCGCTGGGGTTTGATCCGCTCAAAGGCTTGGAAAATCAGTTTTGTCGTTTCACCCAACTCGAGATCTGAGGAGTAGAGCAGGCTTTGCTGTTGCTCGGCGTCGAGAAGGCTTTCCGGGGGGACGAGTTCAAATATCTCGATCCCGCTACCAATCTCCATGCCATGCGATCTGGCGCAATCGCGCAATTCTTCGTCCGTTTCCGACAGGCTGATGTAAAGGCAGCGCTCGCCGCGTATTTCTCCTTCAATAAGGAACTGCAAAGCAATCGTTGTTTTGCCCGTCCCTGGAGAGCCCTCAAGTAAAAAGACATGCCTGCGCGTAAAGCCACCGGAAAGAACATCATCCAGTCCCTTGACGCCAGTTTCTGCTTTTTGACTTAAAACCTGATGCATGTTTCCTCCGGACTTTCTAAAACATCTAGGGCGCGACCTCAGGAGAATCAAGGGCGTAGCGGCGGGAGTGTCTGAGCCCGGACTGCCAATGGCGCCCGCCTCAGCGCCGCAGCGCGCAGCGTTTGGCGACGGTTGGCACCGTAATTTGTAGAGGCCTGAAGCTGACTTCGCCGGGTACGCGTGGCTCTTTCGGGAGTAATCTGCGGAGGTCAGGTCACAAACAGCATAATCTCGATTGCGTCCCCGGGGAAGAAGGTTCTTCTTCCGAAGACTGGATCAACCTTAAGCACTGAAGCAAACCCTCCTCAGTTGCGTGTTTTCAATGGCACGCGCTTTGTGTCCACTCGGACGCCACGGTCTTCGTGATCCGCACCAGCGATCGCTATGAAGATTGGGATGGTAGCGACGATTAGCCAGAACTGCTCTTCCGTTCATCGAGGGTGGCCACGGAAGGCGCTGGCGATGGTGCCGACCTAGTGGTGCCCTTTGCTATGCATAAAAACACCATCGGTGGGTGACACCGAAACGTTGGAAGAGACTTGGCGCGAGAAAGCCCCTGGTTCACGTTTGCGCCGCTCGAAGAACGACTTCAGCGGCCCCGTTTCTGGTTGCCGCTGAACATGCCGCCACGATATACCTGGACGTCAGTATCGAACGAGAACAAGACGATATCGGTGTCGGTCAATGCCGTTGGATGTTGTTCGAACGAGGTCACGAACACGCTCTCTCCGTCGGAGACCGTCTCGTTTCCAAATCGAATTTTCCCCTTGAAGACAAAGAGCAGGCAAGCCAACCCGGAGTTATCAGGGGTTGGCAATCTCAGCGTCGTGCCTGCGCTGAGGCGCACGTCAAAGACCCAGACATCGGATCTTACCGTCAATGGCGCTTTTCGTGGCCCTGCAATCAGTCTCCAGCTATCGTCACTGAATTCATCGACGAAATCATGAAACTGCACCATTGGCTCAAGATTTTGAGCGTTAGGACGCAGGAAAATCTGTAGGGCCCGGACGGGTGTTTCCCCAAGCATAAGCTCTTCATGCTGGAAGTGATGGCCGGCGTTCATCATCATGAAACGTGTCTTGTCGAGCTTTTTCTCGTTTCCGACGGTGTCTCGGTGGAGCATCTCGCCGCCGCGCATGTAGGTCAGTATTTCGTCGTCCTTGTGCGGATGCATGCCTATGAGATGACCCGGCTGAACCTGGGCGCGGTCAATCCTGCCGATGGGTCCGATCCCGCTGTCGTCGGTTGTCAGTGACAGCCCCGGATACATGATCTCGACGCCGAAGCCCCGGCCGATATTGCCGCGCATACGTCCTGCAGGGATTTTGGTGATGGTCATTGGACTGTTTCCTTCGATCTCGGGCGCGGGCGACAGTCGCCCGCGCCGAACACAGCGACTTGCGTTGTCAGTGGTAGTTCAGGATGCCGACGAGCTTCTGGCCGAGCGGGCTCGTCCAGTCGACGGCGAGTTCCGAGATGATCTGGTCGACAGTGGTGATAATTGCGCCTGCCTTTTCCATGCGCCTCAGGGCGATATCGTCGCCGTATTTGGTGTAAGAGGCGGATGCGTCCGCCGAGACCTGCACCTCGTAACCTTCATCAAGCATCTGAAGGACCGGAAAGGTGACGCAGATTTCCGTGGTCACGCCTGCAACGAACAGCTTCTTGCGGCCGATCGCCTTGACGGCCTGGTTGAAGCCGTTGTGGTGCATGGCGTTGACGATACCCGGGCGCTTGATGCGGGCTTCGAACGCCTCGGGCAGGATTTCCTTGAGTTCCGGAATCAGCGGCCCCTGGATTTGTTCTTCCATGCTGGACGTCAGGATGGTCGGGATGTTGGCGGCTTTGGCGATCCGGGCAAGCTTGAGTGCGTTCTGCTTGACCAGGTTGATGTCGTGGGAGTGGGTCCAGGCCATCGTGCCGATCTGATGGTCGATCAGCAGCATGGCGGAATTCTCGGGAGTAAAAACGTCCTTATGCATTGTCGTATTCCTTTTTGCGTTGTCGGCGGCTGTCGGGTTGGATTTGGGTCCGCTCGATGAGTGGAATTTAGCGTTGCGATAGACGGCACGGTAGCTCTAGGATGAGCCACTCTGTGGAACGGAAAATGGAACGCAATAATGGTCAGCTTCGAAGATATGCAGACTTTCGTTGAGGTTGCCGATGGCGGCGGGATCACGGTTGCGGCGCGACGTCTCGGATTGCCGAAATCCATCGTCAGCCGTCGCCTCGTTCGTCTCGAGAGCGAGCTGGGCGTCCAGCTCCTCGCCCGGACCACACGAGGTGCGTCGCTGACGGAGGCTGGAGCGTCGTTTCGCGAGCATGCCGCGCGCATGTGCCTGGAAATGGAGGTTGCGCGTGAGGAGATGGCGCCGACCGGGGAGCTTCGGGGACGGCTGCGCGTCGCCGTTCCGTCATCCTTCGGTCCGCGGCATTTTGCGCCAGCGCTCGCCGAACTGGCCCGCCAGCATCCGCTCTTGCAGCTCCATGCGCACTACAGCGACCGTTACGTCGATCTGGTGGCGGAAGGCTTTGATTGCGGGATACGTGTCGGTTATCTGCAGGACTCGAACCTGACGGCAAGGAGGATCGGTGCATTCGCGGCTGGATTGTTTGCCAACCCCGAATACCTCCGGAACCATGGCGTCCCGCGAAAGCCTTCCGATCTGCTTGACCATCAGGCGATCCTGCAGGGTACCGAGAGCTGGAAGGTGTCCGATGGCAGCCGAACCATCGTCATCAATGCGCAGGGAAGGTTCAAGGCGGATAGTGCCCTTGGCATTGCCGAAGGAACGGCAGCCGGACTGGGCATCGCTGCACTGCCGGTTGTGATCGCGGAAAGCTATGTTGCCGCAGGGACCCTTGTGCCGATTATGTCGGACTACGGCCTGCCGGAGATCGGCGTTTACATCGTGCGTCCGCCAGGATCGCACGTGTCCCGGAAGGTCAGGGTGCTAATCGACTTCTTGGTGCAGCGCTTCGCGGCAAAGCCCGGTCCCTGACGCGGACGACCGGTCATGCCTTCGTGGATTGACAGCGACCCTGGAAGGAAACTCCCCAGTCGCGCATCGCCATCAGCACGGGGGCCAGCGTTTTTCCGAATTCGGTGAGGGAATATTCGACGCGCGGAGGGACCTCGGCGAAGACCTTGCGGCTCACGATCCCGTCGGCCTCGAGTTCGCGGAGCTGCATCGTGAGCGAGCGCTGGCTCGGATCGCCGACCAGGCGGCGCAGCTCTCCAAACCGGTATGGACCGTCGAGTAGACGATAGATGATCATCGGCTTCCACTTGCCGCCCGTGACATCGACGGTAACTTCTACCGGGCATTTTGGGCCAACAGCCATTCAGTTCTCCATTAGTGTACTTTTTATTCCTATAGGCAAAACTGTTGCCTACTTGCAAGTTTGCCTGTGTCACGCCCAGATGGAAGCCACATTTAGGAGAGGTGTGTTATGCGAGCTGCGTTCTACGAACGGCAAGGAACTGCGAGAGAAGTCTTGACCGTTGGCGAGCTTCCCGATCCCCAGCCCGGGGCGGGGGAAGTCCGGGTCAGGGTCATGGTCTCGGGCATCAATCCTTCGGACATCAAGACGCGTGTCGGCTTCGGCGGTAAGGCCATGCCATTTCCCAGAATCGTTCCGCATCAGGACGGGTCGGGCGTCATCGACAGTGTCGGCCCCGGCGTGTCGCAGGAACGTATAGGCGAGCGGGTGTGGGTTTACATGGCCCAGACGGGGAGGGCGTTCGGGACGGCTGCGGAATTCGTCGTGGTGCCGTCGAGGCAGGCAGTCAGGCTGGCCGACAACGTGCCCTTCGGGGTCGGTGCGTCGTTCGGCGTCCCCGCGATGACGGCGCATCGATGCCTGTTTGCCGATACAGACCTGCGAGGTAAGCGGGTTCTCGTGCAGGGTGGCGCCGGTGCGGTCGGTAACGCCGCCATTCTTCTTGCAAAGTGGGCAGGGGCGTGGGTGGCGGCAACGGTGAGCCGCGACGAACAGGCAGACGTTGCCCGCGCAGCCGGAGCCGATCTCGTCGTCAACAGGCATGCCGGTGATGTTGCTGTGAAAATAAGGTCAGCGACCGATGGTCACGGCGTCGACCGTATTGTCGACGTGGACATTTCCGCCAACATCGACACGGCAATCGCCTGCCTTGCGCGTGACGGGGGCGTGTCGGCTTACTCCACGGGATCGCCGCAAGCCATGCTCTCGATCCCGTTCTTTCCGGCGCTCGTTGGTGGTTTTTCTTTCCGTTTCGTCTACGTCTATACGATGCCGGAAACAGCGATGCGCGATGCCGCCGAGGAAGTCTCGGCCTGCGCGGCTTCGGGAGCCTACGTTCCCAAGATCGCCGTAACGCTTGGGCTTGATCAGATTGCCGAGGCCCATGAACTGCAGGAAAGCGGCAAGGCCATCGGCAAGATTCTGATTGGTTTTTGATCTGCCCGCTGCGCCCGGATCAGTTCAGGAGACGGTTCTCACGCAGGCGGGCAACTGCCATGTCAACGAAAGCCCGCACTTTTGCGGGTGCATTCCGACCCTCTGGATGCATGATGTGGATAGGCAGGGGCGGCTCTTCAAACTCGCTGAGCACGATCTGAAGGTCGCCCGCCATAAGGTCAGGGCCAATCTGGTAGTTCAGCACGCGCGTCAGTCCCCAGCCCTCGCGTGCGGAGGTTATGGCCGCTTCGTTGGTGTTGCATTGAAGAGCAGCGTCTATCGTCACGCGGAAATCATCGGAAAAGCGCCATTCAGGGGAGGCCCAGGCGCTGGTGGACGCCGCGATGCGATGATCCCTGAGGTCGGATGGCGTTGTCGGAATGCCATGTCGGTCAAAGTATGCCGGTGAACCACATACCACACGCCTGACGCTCCCGACCTTTATGGCGGAGAGGCCGGAGTCGGGGAGGTGACCTATGCGGACAGCGACATCGATGCCTTCATCGACAATATTGACAGGCCGGTCGATAAACAGGGTTCGCGCCTTCATGGTCGGAAATGCGTCCAGAAAGCCCGTCACGACGGGCAGCACATACATCTGCCCGAACATGACCGAAGCAGTTACGGACAGGGTGCCTGTCGGTGTAGCGTAGGAGCCTCCCGCTGCCGCCTCTGCTTCAGCAATGTCTGACAAAATCTTGCGGCAGTCCTCGAAATACCGGGCACCCGCCTCGGTCATTTTTACCGAACGGGTCGTTCGCACGAACAGGCGTGCTCCGATGATATCTTCCAGGGCTGCAACAGACCGTGTGACGGCAGGAGCACTCATGTGCATCTGGCGGGCGGTATCTGCGAAACTTTCGGTCTCCGCTACTTTCACGAAAATCCGCATTGCCTGCCAACGATCCATCCGGTCCCCCATGCCCTCGATACGGTGTCCATAGTAGAATCCTGGACGACAAGACCGCAAGCCGTCCGCGGCATGGATTAGCTGCCAGCGACCTGTTGGTTGGCAGCAGCAAGGTGCTCGATTTCGACGCAGCTTCGCTCACAAAGGCCAGCGGCGCTTGCACGTGCACGCGTGTGCTCATTGACCGCGAGTGCAAACGCTATGGCCCTCGCTATTTTCAGATCGAAGCTCAGGCCACGGCGTGCCAGATCGATTTCCGCACCCGTCAGCCCAAGCGCACGGCTATCGTCTTCCTGCTTGCGCTTCCGCGACAGGTCGCCGCTCGATGCGGTAAGAGCGAGTTCAACGGACACTCGAACTCGCTCGTTGAGTTTGAACGACGGCATTGACGAGGCCAACGGACCGACGCCCGGCTCAAAAGCCGAAGTCGCTGAGACCGGGATGGTCGTCAGGCCTTCGGCCGAGCGGCCAGTGAAACCTGCGGTCGGCTTCAGCGATCGGGTGTTCGTTGATGCTGGCGTGACGCGCCCGCATCAGGCCGTCTTCGGCAAACTCCCAATTCTCGTTCCCGTAGGCCCGGAACCACTGGCCGCTCTCATCATGATATTCGTAGGCGTAGCGCACCGCGATCCTGTTGCCCGTGAATGCCCAGAGTTCCTTGATCAGGCGGTAGTCGAGTTCCCTGTTCCACTTGCGGCCCAGAAAGGCCTCGGCTTCATCGCGGCTCGTTACGAATTCGGCACGGTTGCGCCAGCGAGTATCCACCGTGTAGGCGAGCGCTACCCTGGCAGGATCGCGGCTGTTCCAGCCATCTTCCGCAAGGCGGACCTTTTCGATGGCGCTCTGTTCAGTGAAAGGGGGAAGCGGGGGACGGGACATTGTGATGGCTCCAGGTTTCGTAAGGGGAGGGAAGGATGACGGCTCTCGCGTCACCCCGTCCTGAATGTCATGCCGCAAGACGATCGATACGCGGGAAATCGATCTCGGTATCGAGGGCTTCGTTGACGTAGTTTGTAAAGGTATTAAGCGCGACATGCGCAATGATCTCGACGATTTCCGCGTCGCTGTAGCCGGCGTCCCAAACTTTTACGATTTCCCCAGGTGCCACCGAGCCACGCGCGGTCGTCAGGGCGCGGGCGAATTCGACGGCTGCCGCAGCCTTGGCGTCGTTCGATGTTCCGCGGCGGTTCGAAGCGATCTCCGCTTCATCGAGCTTGGCGAACTTCGCTCCGGTGAAGGTGTGCGCCGAAAGGCAGTAGTCACAACCGTTGGCTTCGGCCATAGCCAGGGCGATCCTTTCCCGAGTGGCGGGTGCAAGCTTGCCCTTGCCGAGCGCACCCTGCAACGAGGCGAGGCCGTTGAGGGCCGCTGGGCTGTTGGAGACGAGGCGGAAGATATTCGGCACGGAGCCGATCTGCTTCTGGATGGTCTCCAGGATCGGCCGTGAGGCTTCGGGCGCCTCCTCAATCGTGGCGGGGGTAGGAATGCGTGACATGGTATTCTCCTTTAATGGTTTTGAGAGACGTCGCTCTCTGATCCTCAAGATGATTGGTAACCGGTTGTTGTTGAACGTCGAAAAGCAGGAAGGGACTGTTGCGTCAGGCGTAGTAATGTTGGTTTAGACGGCGATCTGGATGCCGCCTTCCTGGCTCGCTGGAATGGCACAGCAAAGGAGGATCTCGTCATCGTCAACCTTCGCTGTCGGCTCCTTCAGGTACGTCACAGCGCCTTTGACGAGTTTTGTTTTGCACGTACCGCAATTGCCTTCGCGGCAACTGAACTCGGGCTGAAGACCGCGTGCTTCTGCAAGTTCCAGCAGCGTTCCGGAGCCGGGTGCCCAGCGGGCCTCCTTCAGCGAGTTCGTGAATATGACAGGCACCGGCTTGTCGGATGGCAGCGCACGCAAAGGGGTGGCCCTGGCATCTTTGGTGTCTACAGACCGAACCAGCGACGAGGGCCCGAACGCTTCCGCGTGGATACGATCGTCTGCAATGTTGTAGCCGCGTAAACCGTCATAGAGCGCCTGCGTAAACTCCGGCGGACCACACAGATAGAAGTCGTAGTCGTTGAACGGCAGATGCTTGGTGAGCATAGCCATGTCGATACGGCCGGCAGTATCGTAGTCGGAGCCCTCTGTGGCATCGCCGATGTCGCTGAGAACTCGCACTAACCGGACCACGCCCTTGGCCGCAGCCACGAGTTCGGCGATCTCCTTGTCGAAAGGTCGCTCGGCTTTCGTGCGGGCAGCGTGGAACAACGTGATCGGCCGGATGCGCTGTTTGCGAATTCCCTCGTAGACGACATGACGGAGCATGGCGAGCAGCGGCGTGATGCCGACACCACCGGCAAGGAGCACTGCAGGGCGCGTGGCACGGGCGTCAACACCGAACGCCCCTGCGGGGGGCCGCGCCTCAATCACGTCGCCAACGGAGATGCTGTCGTGCAGAAACTGCGACACGAGCCCATCGCGTTTGACACTGATGCGGTAGATGCCATCGGACGGTGCGACAGACAGGGTGTAGGTCCTGACAACAGGCCGCTCGCTTCCCGGCAGCACCAGCCGGATCGGGAGGTGCTGCCCGGCAGCATGCGGCAGCAACCCCGCGCCGTCGCTTGGCTGGAGATGGATCGAGCGGATCGTCGTGCTTTCCTCGACGATCCTGGTGACCGTCATCGGCCGCCACGTGTCTGAAAGTCCGGTGGCACGCATCCGGTCTGCTGCCTGCGCCCAGTTCCCGGTCATCAGAGAATTCGGCGACCATCCATCCTTCTGGAATGCCCAGCGGAGTGCGAGTGCATTCGGTCTCCGGACGATCCGGGTTGGCCTGAACGTCCAGAGCCGTTCCGCGCCCTGGAAGGCCGCAATCTCGGGTGATTCCAGGATGACGTCGGCTTCGCCTGTCATCTGCAGCACATCGCCCGTCGCGAAGTCTACGAAGAGCAGACCTGCTTTCTTGTTCAGCAGAATATTCCCCAGTGTCGAGAAGAAAAGGTTTCCGTCGAAATCGGGAATTGTCAGAACGTCATCATCGCCAACGCGGACGAAGCCGGCATTCCCGCCGCGATGCGAAACGTCAACCTGGCGCCTGTCTTCGCGGTCGACATAGGAGGCAACGAAGAACGCGTCCGCAGTCTTGATCGTGGAGCGAGCAAGGTCGTCAAGCTCGGACAGGTCTTCAGGCTGGTTCTGGCTTGGTTGGCCGGGTGCCCTCTCGAATTGGAAATCCCGCAATTGTATGTAGCGCGGGCAGTTGCCGAAGCTCTGATCCACATCGATCCGATAACCGTTCGCTGCGGTGGAGACAAAGCCGTTCATGCGATTGCGGCGACGCGTGTGCATCTCGATGCCGAGCAGGCCGATCGGTTTGCCGTCCGCCATTCCTTCGCTGGCGGGGTCGCTTGGCTCCAAGGTAGAGCGGATATCGAGCGTGGTCGGCGTAGGAGAGGACATGAAGCCGGGTCGGCCCTCGACAAAAGTGGCCCATGCGTCATCGTGGCCATCCACACTGCCAAGGACGATGAACGGGAGCTGGGCATAGAAGTCCCGATGCTGATCCGGCATGAAATCGCGAACGACCCGCTGGCCGACGACCTCCATACGCTCGGCGACACCGACTTTTTCCTGGATGAACTTCTCGCCTTCGTGCCATGTCGGCAGTTTTGTCAAAGTGTCGGTCATGTCAGCTCTCCTAAGAAGGGATCGGGCACGCTTCGGCGCGCACCCGAATGCGGATCAGGCGGCAAGGCCAACCGGAGTCCCGATAAAGTCCACGAAGCCCGGAAGCGCTTCGATACGACGAAGCAGCCTGTTGACCGCAGGATAAGTGGAGAGATCCACGTTGCCTTCAGGGGCGCGGGCCACGTAGCTGTAGATTGCGACGTCAGCGATCGTCGGGCGTTCGCCAACCAGCCATTCTCGGTCGGAAAGCTGAGTTTCGAGTTTTCCAAGGACCGCATGGGCGCGACTAATGACTTCTTCCGGATTGAACTTGGCACCAAAGACGGTGACCAGGCGGGCCGCCGCCGGACCATAAGCGATCTCACCGGCAGCTACCGACAACCAGCGTTGGACCGCTGCGGCGCTCTTCAGGTCATCGGGCAGCCAGTCCGTCCGTCCGGTTTTCTTGGCAAGGTAGACCAGGATCGCGTTGGAATCCGATACGTATTCGCCGTCGTCGTCGAGAACCGGAACCTGGCCAAACGGGTTCATCTTGAGGAAATCGGGCGTCTTGTGCGCGCCGGACATGAGGTCCACCTCAACCAGCTCATGCGGCAGGTTGATCAGTGAAAGGAACAGACGGGCCCGATGCGAGTGGCCCGACAAAGGATGATGATAGAGTTTCATTGTGCGCTCCTGCGAGTATCGTTCGGGTCAATTCCCGATCCGCACCTGCAGATTGCTATTATTACGTGGTGATGAGAACGATCGTGCTTCACACTTCATCATTACACCAGGTGCAACAATGGCCACCCAACAGGGCTCGCTCGACGGTATGTGGCATCAGGCCACGCAGCCAAGAAGTTGCGTGGCCTTTAGATGTCACGACAGTACGGCACGGGGTTCGAGAAAGGCCTCGAGCCCAAAGACGCCGAATTCCCGCCCGAAGCCGGATTGCTTGAATCCGCCGAATGGTGCCATTGGGTCATGCGGCGCATCGTTGATGAACACGCGGCCTGCCTCGATCTGGTTTGCGACGCGTTTTGCCCGCGCGACGTCGGAAGAAAAGACGTGCGCCTGCAGGCCGTAATCGGTGTCGTTCGCGATCGTGATGGCGTCTTCCTCGTCGCGGTAGGAGATCAGCGATAGCACGGGGCCGAATATCTCCTCGCGCGCGATGCGCATGTCGTTGCGAACGCCGGTAAAGATGGTGGGCTTGACGAACCAGCCGCGCTGCAGCCCTTCCGGACGACCTTCGCCGCCTGCCAGCAGTCTGGCGCCTTCCTCCTGTCCCAGGCGAATATAGCTTTGCACGCGATCCCACTGCTTCTGGCTGACCATCGGACCAACCTGAACCTGGTCGTCGGCCGGTTCTCCCGACCGGAAGTCTTTGATCGTGTGGCTGAGCCGTTCCTCGATTTCACCGAACCTGCTTTCTGGAGCAAGAATGCGGGTTCCGGCAATGCAGGCCTGACCGCTGTTGCGGAACCCTGCCACCAGCACCTGCGGGATGGCGACCTCAAGATCGGCATCGTCCAGAATGATGCTGGGGCTTTTGCCGCCAAGTTCCATTGTGACGCGCTTCATAGTGGCCGCTGCTGCCTGAACAATGCCGCGACCTGTGGCAGTGGAACCGGTGAAGGTGATCTTGGACACGTCGCGGTGAGCAGTCAGTGCCGCACCAACGACGCCTCCATACCCGGTGACGATATTGAAAATGCCATCGGGAAGACCGGCCGCGTGCAGGCATTCAGTGATCACCTGCGTCTGCAGGGCGCTCATCTCCGAAGGTTTGATCACCATCGTTGCTCCGGCTGCAATGGCGGCGGAGAGCTTGCCGCAGATAAAACTGTAATTGCTGTTCCAGGGGGTGATCGCCACAGCAACACCCGAGGGTCGCATCTCGACATCGGCGCTGCCCATGCGGCGTTGGAACTCGTAGTCCTTCAGCGTTCTTGCCATGTCGAGAAAGACGCTACCTGCGCGTGACGCTGAAAAGCCGATGAAGCCCGATGGCGCACCGTATTCTTCACGCATGGCGGACGCCAGATCGTCGGTTCGGGCGGACACCGCGGCATGCAGCCGGTTCAGCATGTCGATCCGCTCTTTTCTGGTCGTATTCGAAAAGGCTGGGAAAGCGCGTTTGGCGGCAGCAACTGCGCGGTCGGCGTCCCGCTCATCTGCGAGCCGCACGCTGCCGATCTGGTCCTCGGTTGCCGGATTGAAAAGCGGCGCCCATTGATCGCCGTGCGGCGTGACAAACGCCCCGTTGATATAGATCCGATCGATGATGTGCATGTTTCTTCTACTGTGATGGCTTCACAGCAAAAATGGCATGCGGTAAGTGTTGCGTGTAGTAGGACAAAATCGGACAGCCTGATGAACTGGATTGCGCAATGAGGGCAAGCCTGATCGAGCTTGAAGCGGTTGCCGGCGTCGCGCGTCACGGTGGATTCCGGGCTGCCGCGCGCGAACTCGGTATGTCGTCATCGGCTTTGAGCCATGCGATCGCCGCACTTGAGGAGCGCCTTGCCGTCAGGCTTTTCAACCGCACCACGCGTAGCGTGTCCTTGTCTGCAGCCGGTGAGCAATTCCTATCTGAAATCGCACCTGCCCTGCAGACGCTCGAGAAGGCGATCGAAAATGTCGGTGAACATTCAGATCGGCCCTCCGGGAGACTCCGGCTGAATATGGCGCCGGGCGCGGCGCGCATTCTGCTGCAGCCGCTCATCCTCGAGTACAGCCGTCGATACCCGGATGTCGACATCGAGATAGTGACCGAAAATGCGCTCGTGGATGTGATCGGCAAAGGTTTCGATGCGGGCATTCGTCTCGCCGAGGCTATCTCGCCCGACATGGTGGCCGTACCGATCATTCCGAAAATGCGGTCTTTCGTCGTCGGCTCGCCGCGCTACTTCGACGGCCGTTCAAAGCTTGTCGTCCCCGCCGATCTCGCCCGGCACGTCTGTATCCAGATGCGCATGACGAGCGGGAGACTCTATCGCTGGGAGTTTGAGAAGCATGGGGAAACACACTTGATCGATGTCAGCGGCCATCTGACATTTGATGGGTCTGACCTTATTCTGGAGGCCGCTCTTGCCGGATTTGGGCTCGCCTATCTGGGTGAACATGCACTTGCGCCCCATATTGCCTCAGGCGATCTCATTCCTGTTTTGGAAGACTGGTCTCCCGAATATCCGGGACTTAGCCTTTATTTCTCGCAACGGCGACACATGCCAGCCAAACTGCGTGCCTTCATCGAGTTGATCCGAGAGCGTTCGACTGGCGACAATTGATAACGAGGATGCCTATCTTTGTCGTAAGCCTGGTCGTTGGTGCATATTTTGTCGATACCGGTCTTCTTGCAAGCTTGCGAGAAGGCAGTCTGAACAGGTCTTCGACGCGACAAGATTCGGCGTGGTGCGCCACCGGAGAGGCGCGATGTTTCCAGCGAGCTCTTTTTTGGTATCGGCGCGCCGATCCCCCGGCCTCGGCATCCCCTGTATTGTAGGGCGAACAGAGACCGACTTCACGTTTTGAAATGAACGGTCACCGAAAATGAGTTCCCATTCCGTGCCAATGCGGTCATGTCTTTGCAAAACTTGCACGAGCCAGTGTTCGATGACAAACTTTAAAGAGTTGACAGCATGGAAAATCCGGTTGCATTGAATCGCCTTTCTGAAAACACGGTGTTCCGTAAAGGCGACGTTTTCGTACTCTTCGGCGAACTGTTCGGCCGCGGATACGCCACCGGCTTGCTCGACGAAGCGAGACGGGCTGGAATGGAGATTGTGGGGATCACCGTCGGGCGGCGTGACGAGAACAACACGCTGCGGCCGCTCGACGCCGATGAACTGTCTTCGGCGGAGGCCCAGCTGGGCGGCAGGATCATCAACACACCTCTTATGGCGGGTTTCGATCGCGATGCGCCCGCAGACGGGCCGACTCCCACCGATCTCCTGGCAAAAATGACGCTTGAGAGCTGGGAGCACGACAAGCTCGACTGGGACTATGTCAGGCAATGCCGCGACATTGCCAATGCGCGTTTTACGGAATCGCTTTCGAAAGTCATGACCGTTCTCGACGGTATGATCGCCGATGGCCGCAATGTTTTCTTCGCCCACACAATGGCAGGCGGCATCCCGAAGGCGAAGGTGTTCCTGGTTATCGCTAATCGGATCTACAAGGGAACCGGAACCCGCCACATGTCCTCGCAGACCCTGCTCGACAGTGACATGGGAAAACTCATCCTGCAGAATTTTGACGACGTCTCCGCAAACACCTTTCGCCATCTCATCGATTTCAGTGCGGCGATCCGCGAGCGCGTTGAAGCTTCAGGCGGTCAAGTGCGATATACGGCCTATGGTTATCACGGATCGGCGGTCCTCATCGACGGAAGTTATCGTTGGCAGACCTACACCAACTACACCCAGGGTTACGCGAAGATGCGGCTCGAAGGCATTGCAGAGGAAGCCTGGGCTAAAGGGATCAAGGCAACAGTTTATAATTGCCCCGAAATCCGGACCAATTCGTCCGACGTGTTCACCGGTATCGAGCTGCCCCTGATACCGCTGCTGCTTGCCTTGAAGAAAGAAAACGGCGGCCAATGGGCAGATGACCAGTGGCAGGCCTGCCAGCAGCTGCTGGTAGATGGCCTAACGATGGAAGACGTCTTCGGCAAGATCGCCGCCATGCAGGCCAGCGATGTCATGCGTCCGTTCTATGACTTTTCGGCATGGCCCATGGCAAACAGCCAGGCGCAGGCTGATCTCACCATCGGCACGTCCAACGAAATCACCCAGATGCATCGGGATAGCAAGGTGATGATCAGCGATCTGTTGAGCAGTCTCGTTGTGACGGCAACAGGGCAGCTAATCTTCGGTGAATCTTCCGAACCCTCCGGTCCAGTTCTGTGGCTCAACCATGACATTGTGGCTCGGCGACTTAACGCTTCCCACCCGCATTCGAAGTCTTCCGCGCCGCTAATGGGATCCGCGCAGCCTGAGATGGCGTGAAGGCTTCCCAGCCTGGCCTGGAGACCGGGTGCTTTAGCCATGAACGATCCAGAACCAGATGGGAGGACTGGTCCCTGGTGGTAAGAAACAACTACCCCGATGCCGAGCTTTATGTTGATCGTCTCTCCCGGGCCTTGGTCGGATCGTCGCTGATCGCGGCGAGATGCGTTGGCAAGTTGCAGGCTAGGGCTTGCAGGACTAACGTATACGCCAGGTCTGAAGGGTATAGCAGCGCAAAAAAATCGGGCTTGCTATAAGACAACTTAGGCTCACACCGGGAGACAGCGGTGCGAGCCTGCGTTAACAGGGGATTGAGACATGCCATATCATTTCCTTGAAGTCGCCGTGACGCCAAGCGTCAGAGCCGCTCAGTCTGCCATGGGCGTGGACCAGATCTGGTTGGGTAATGATAGCCGTCCCTCCGATACCCTCACAGAAGACGAGATCGCTTTCATCGCCGCACGTGACAGCTTCTATATGGCATCAGTCTCTGAAACGGGCTGGCCCTACGTTCAACATCGTGGAGGCAAAGCCGGTTTTCTCAAAGTCGTTGATCAACGAACTCTGGCCTTTGCCGATTATCGCGGCAACCGACAGTACATCAGCACCGGCAATCTGGCTGCCAACGACCGGGCCTGTCTTTTTCTGATGGATTACGCGCGAAGGGCGAGGCTTAAAATCTATGTTCATGTAGATCGGCTGACACTTGATGCCGACCCGACGCTCAACGATCTGGTATCCGACTCCACATATAAAGGCCGCGCGGAGGGGATTTTCAGGCTTCGGCTTGAAGCGTACGACTGGAACTGTCCCCAGCATATTACTCCGCGCTACACCCAACAGCAGGTCGAGCAGGCAGTCGCTCCCCTTCGTGAAAAACTGCTGCAATTAGAAACCGAAAACGCAGCCTTGCGAGCACAGTTGGGAGGACTTCAAACATGAATGAAGTTCTACGACCACTATGTCCCCCGTTCAGCGTGGTGGAGAAAGTGCTGCTTGCCGTTTGTTAGGATATCTGGCAGGCGCGTTCTTGGCCGCTCCTTTGAGCGCGCGCAACACCTGCAGTGATCAGCCGCATGGGGTACCAACGGTCTACCGGAAATAATTGTCAGCTTTCGGGCTTCCAGTTTGCGGTGAGGCCGTGACAACGCTTCCGACCGCCTTGTGTCGATTGCGGTAATTGTGGAAGAACGGCCAAGAATGTTGGCCGAGCCGCTGCCTTGAGGCTTGTGCCAATGCGTATCGGAGCAAGCCATCAGGCAAGCACAAAAAGTGAGAGAAAATGTTCCGTTTTTCAGTGATAGTGGCTGCGTGCTTGAGTATCAGCGGATGCGGACTAACCAAGGTACCTGATTTTGTGCATGATCGCGACGTGAGCAAGCTGGATGCGGTAGGTGTCAGCCTGGAAGCCGCAAGAGCGATGGCGACGCGAAACGGCTTCCGATGCAACCAAAGCCTTGATCGAAACCGCACAGTCGTGGCCAAAGACAACGTCCAACGCAAGACCGATATCCTTGAGTGCCATAAAACCTCCTTTGATCTGGTCTGCCCGCAGCGACGATACGTGGTTTTCAATGCCGATCCGCAGAGCGGCATAGTTTACAGCGTGGGCCGGCGTATAACCCAACATTCCTGTTTCTAAACCGATGAACTTAAAATGCTCCGGCGTTGAACCTGCCGACGAATGTTCTTTCACGGCAAAGATCGCCGCTGGAACATTGACCCTGCCGATGAAATGTCAGGCCAAGTGCTGTGATCGCGCGTGATACCAAGAGTGCTGGCATAAGTGCTTAACGAAGCAGTCCGTCCACGTCGAACTCCTCCCAGCCGCCGAGCTTCGAGGCCGGATCATCGGAAGACGTCGTTGGCCGCTTCGCAACCTTCTTCTTGAGCGACCGCGTCAGCTTCGCCTGATATGCCGCGCGCCGCCTCTTTTCGGCTTTCGCCTCTGCATCCTCCACCCGCCATTCGTCCACAACGCCACGGTCGAGAAGGTCTTCGACCACCTTGGGGTCAAAGACATGGAACGTGATCTGACGGGCGCGGCCATTCAGTCTGACCGTTCGCGTCCCCGCGCTCGGCAGGCGACCGTCGGCAAGCCAACGATGCCGCTCGCTCGTCTTGATAGTCAGGATGTCCTCGATTTCGCGCGGGATTACCGGCAGTGCAGCGGCCTCCGTCACCACTTTTGTGACGATGGTCGCTGCTGCATTGAAGGCGGTCTTTTCACTGGCCGTCATCGCCAGGGTGAGGTCGACTCCTTCGAGCGAGATCAACTTTTTTGCATGAGCGGGCAGCCTTGCCTGTATTTCTTGAAGGACGCCTTTGGCGCGAACGGCCGACCCCATTGTCACGGTAGCCGGCAGGGTCCATGTTCTGATCAGTTCGATGTGATGTTTTTCATGCTTCGGCATGTCGCACAGATGGTGTTTGAGCGCGTTCAAGTCAAACAGCTAATTGATGGCACTCGTTCACTCGGCCAACTCGCTACGAGGCATGGAAGACACGTCTGATGAACATCAGCCGATCTTTCCTCTCCCTTCGTATTGCTGAAATCTTCCATCAGGATACGCAGGAATGGTGTAGCAGCAGGGGCGTTTCTGCCGGCTTTCTGGCCGGACTGCGGTGATGTTCGCCCTGGTGGGGCGAAAGATATCGCTGAGCTCTCTCTCCCGAGGCTTATTTGGGAGCCCTCGTTGTCGGTTTGTCTCAAGCCCAGGGTGAAGGCTGATCTGCAATAACTGAGTTGAAGTCGCCTATGGCAGCGTAGCGCGCGGCTCGCACCTTTCTGAATTTGCTGCTGTCCACCACCAGATGCTTTTGAACCGAGCGTTGCATAACCATCTGCTTGATCGGCACTTCATGAAAATGTGAGCAGGTGACGCCATGCTGTTCGTCCACGCCACCGGCAGACAAAAATGCCTTGTTGATATTGATGCGCTTCAGCACCTCGATACCCTCATCACCCGAAAACGAAGCCGCTTCCGGATGATAGACCCCCCCGAGCATGATCAGGCGGACATCGGTTCTGCTCGCCAGCTCCTCTGCAACATTGAGGGAATAGCAGATGACCGTGACATGGGCGTTTGCCGGAATTTGCCGCGCCAGATGCGGCATCGTCGTTCCGCAATCGATGAATACAGTGTCATATGGTTCGATTAGAGCTGCCGCCTGCGTGCAGGCGCGCGCCTTGGCAGTTGCATGGCTGTCCTTCTCCTGCTCGAGCACATAGTCGCTGCTGATGGCGCCATCCTGAACCGGAATGATGTAGCCGCCAAGACAGCTAAGCCGCTGACCGTCGGCGGCAATGTCGCGGCGAATGGTAATTTCGGATACGCCAAGCCGGGACGCTGCGTCCCGCAGCCTCAGGACACCCGTTTCCTGAACCAGCCCGGCCAGTGCGTCCAACCTGGCATTGTGTGCACTTATTCTGCTCACCTTATCTCCGCTTTCGGTTTGTCCCTGCGCTTCATATTTCGGTGTTAGTTTCCTTGCAATCGCCCCTCTCTACGCTTGACAGAAGAACAACAAACATGAAACGATCGAAACATAATGATCGGATTGTATCATAATAGTTCGCATTATCGGGAGAGGAAGACAACAGGTTTCTGGGTCACATCGTGGTCCATCTACCGGGGCGTGGGAAGCCTTTTCCGGGAGAATGAGGAGGCGTCGGACGCGTGAGGAGCGGATACCGGCGTTAGGGATCGACCATTGTCGGGTGCTGCGACTGGAATAGGTCCGGCACAGTGCAGTTTCAAAGGGAGGAGTTATCCGTGAACAAGATTTTCGCAACCATCGCGCTTGCTGCCACGCTTTCGGCGTCGGCTGTCTTTGCGCAGAGCGCCGTCGATACATCGAAGGTCAATAAGGAATTGATCACCGCGGCGAGTGGCAAGAAATACACCATTGCGACCGTCGTGAAGGTGGATGGCATCGCGTGGTTTGACCGCATGCGCGATGGCGTCGAGCAGTTCAAGGGCGATACCGGAAACGATGTCTGGATGGTTGGCCCAAGTCAGGCCGATGCCGCCGCCCAGGTACAGATTGTTGAAAATCTCATCGCGCAGGGCGTTGACGCCATCGCCATCGTGCCGTTCTCGGTGGAAGCGGTGGAACCGGTGCTCAAGAAAGCCCGCGATCGCGGCATTGTCGTCATCAGCCATGAGGCTTCCAATATCCAGAACGTCGATTTCGACATCGAAGCCTTCGACAACAAGGCCTATGGCGCGAACCTGATGAAGGAGCTCGGCAAATCCATGGGCGGCAAGGGCAAATATGTCGCCACCGTTGGCAGTCTGACGTCCAAGTCGCAGATGGAATGGATAGATGGCGCCGTCGAGTACCAGAAGGCCAACTTCCCGGAAATGTCGCAGGCGACCGAGCGGCTGGAAACCTATGACGACGCCAATACCGACTATACCAAACTCAAGGAAGCGATGACCGCCTATCCTGATATCACCGGTATTCTCGGCGCGCCGATGCCGACATCGGCAGGCGCGGGTCGCCTGATCGCCGAAGGCGGTCTGTCGGGCAAGGTCTTCTTCTCGGGCACGGGCCTGGTTTCCGTTGCCGGCGAATACATCAAGAACGATAACATCCAGTACATTCAGTTCTGGGATCCGGCCGTTGCCGGTTATGCCATGAACATGCTGGCTGTCGCGGTTCTCGAGAAGAAGAACGAGCAGATCAAGGCCGGCCTGAATATGGGCCTGCCCGGTTACGAAAGCCTGCTGGTTCCTGACGCCTCCAAGCCACATCTGCTCTATGGCGCAGGTTGGGTCGGCGTGACCAAAGAAAACATGGACAAGTACGACTTCTGATCCGAACCACGGAGGGAGGGGCAACCCTCTCTCCTTACACCCCGTGTTTTCCAGCCTTGCACGAGGCCATTATGACTGAAAATCTGATCGAGCTGCGCCATATCGGCAAGCGGTTTGGCGGCGTGAAGGCGCTCGACGACGTGTCGCTGAGCATTCGCCCGGGAGAAATCCATTGCCTTGCCGGTGAAAACGGTTCCGGTAAATCCACCGTCATCAAAATCATGTCCGGGGTTTACACGCCCGAGGACGGCGAGATTCTGATCGACGGGAAGCCTGTTGGCAAACTCGATCCGGTAAAATCCGTTCACCACGGTATTCAGGTGATCTATCAGGATTTTTCGCTGTTCGGTAACCTGACGGTCGCCGAAAACCTGGCGATCAATACATTCTTGATGGAAGGCCGCAAGACGGTCGACTGGCGACAGGTTCGTCAGCTGGCTCAAAAGGCGTTGGACCGCCTCGGCGTGAGCATCGATCTTGATGCGGATGTCGAAAGCCTGCCCACGTCGGGCAAGCAGATCGTGGCGATCGCCCGCGCTCTCATGGCCGATGCGCGCCTGATCATCATGGATGAGCCGACGACGGCGCTAACGCGCCACGAGGTCGATGCCCTGTTCAAGATCGTGCGCGATATTCAGGCGCAGGGCATTGCCGTTCTCTTTGTCAGCCACAAGATGCGCGAGATGCTCGAAATCAGCGAGCGCCTGACCGTTTTCCGCAACGGCAAGAAGGTTGCCGAAGGACCGATTGCCGAATTCGACGAGCCGGCAATCACACGCGCGATGACGGGGCAGGAACTGACCGCCCACAGCTACCAGTGGGCTCCTCGGGAGGGCGCCGACATGCCGGTGCTGGAAGTGCGCAATCTCTCGGTTCCGGGTTCGGTGGAAAATGCCGACCTGACGCTGAGGCCGGGCGAAATCGTCGGTATTTCGGGCTTGATCGGTTCGGGTCGCACCGAACTTGCACTGGCGCTGTTTGGCATGCGCCCTGACTTTACAGGTTCAGTGCGCCTTGCAGGCCGCGAGGTTCACCCGAGGACCGTTCAGGAAGGTATTGCCTGCGGTGTCGCCTATGTGCCGGAGGACCGCCTGACCGAGGGGCTATTCCTGACACAATCGATCGAGCGCAATATCATTGTCACGTCGATTGAGAAATTCGTCCGCGGTCTTTTCATCAATCGTAAAAAGGCCGACGAAACGACCCGCGATATGTTCTCGGCCATGCAGATCGTGGCGCCGGGACCGCACACGCCGGTCAACCATCTGTCCGGCGGCAACGCACAGCGCGTGGTTCTGGCTCGCTGGCTGCTGACGGGCGCCAAAGTGCTGATCCTGAACGGCCCGACCGTCGGTGTCGATGTTGGTTCCAAAGCACAGATTCATAACATCATCCGCAAACTGGCCGAAAAGGAAGGCCTGTCCGTGCTGATGATTTCCGACGATGTCCCGGAACTGGTGCAGAACTGCAATCGCGTGGTGGTTATGCACCGCGGCCGTTTCGTTGATGAATTGTCCGGAGAAGGCATGACCGAAGACGCCGTTAATGACCGGCTCAAGACGCTGAATTGAGGGGCCGCAAAACATGAAATTCTTCAGAAGCACAGAATTTATTATCGCGGGCGTCTTGCTGGCGGCCATGGTCATTATTGGTACTATCAACCCCGCATTCTGGTCGCTGGACAACATTTTCGGGCTGCTGCGTTCCAATGTCGTGATCGGCATTATGGCGCTCGGCGTCCTGCTGGTGATGATTTCCGGCGGTATCGATGTTTCGTTCACGGCCTTTGCCATTGCAGCGATGTATCTGACTGTGCGCGCCATGGTCTATCTGGGTTATGACGGCGTGCTCGTTCCCTTCGTTGCGGCAACGCTGATTGGGCTGGCTCTTGGTGCGTTCAACGGTTTCATTATCCACCGTTTTAGGATGATCCCGCTGATCGTGACGCTTGGAACCGGATCGATCGTGCGTGGTCTGGTTCTAGGCCTCGTCGGCACCAGCATCGTCAACATCAACAAGATGCCAAAGGAACTGATCGGGTTCGGCAAAACCGACGTCATCTCGCTGACGTCGGCCACGGGATCGACTTTCGGCCTGACCGCGATGTTTGTGGTCTATATGGGTCTGGCATTGGTTATCCACCTCGTCCTCACCTACACCATGATCGGGCGCAGTGTTTATGCCTATGGCGGCTCGCCCGAAGCGGCCAAGCGCGTTGGCTTCAATACGGGTGCGACGATCTTCTTTGTCTATTGCGTTGCCGGTGCGCTGGCAGGTTTCTCAGGGCTGCTGCACTCATCGATGATCTGGCTTGCCAACCCGCGTGACTTTGTCGGTCTCGAACTCGACGTGATAGCGGCCGTGGTTCTGGGCGGGGCATCGATCTTTGGCGGACGCGGCACGGTTCTCGGCACGTTGATGGGCGTGTTCATGCTGGTGATGGTCAAAAACTCACTGATCATCATGAAGGTGGACACCACCTGGCAGCGCGTCGTTGTCGGCCTGATCATCATCGTCGCCACCGCCATCACCGCATGGCGCGATCGCAAAAGCATAGCGTAACGGGAGAGCGCATCATGAAAAATTCGTTCGATATGCGCCGGCTTCTCGGCAACGACAACAACATCCTTCAGCTCCTTGTGATCACCGTCATCGTCTTCGCGCTGATGACCTGGATGAACCCCGGCAAGTTCCTGAATTATTACAACTTCGAGTCCATCAGCTATATCATGCCCGAACTGGGGATCCTCTCCATCGCCATGATGATCGCCATGCTGACCGGCGGCATCGATCTTTCCGTGGTGGGGATTGCCAATCTGGCGGGTATCATCGCAGGCGTCTATTTCCATTCCACCATGGTTCAGGCAGGGCAATCCTCTACGTCGGGCATGGTGTTATACACCGGTCTTGGCATCCTGCTCGCCATGGCAGTCGGCTTGCTGGCCGGTTTGGTCAACGGCCTGCTGGTCGCGAAACTGCGCATTACGCCAATCCTTGCGACGCTTGGCACAGGCCAGGTCTTGATGGGACTGGCACTGGTGATGACCGGCGGGCCGGCGATCGTCGGTTTTCCCGATGCATGGAACTGGATCGGTAACGGTAAAATCTTCGGCATCGCGACTCCGTTCCTGCTGTTCGTCGCCGTGTGCATCATCGTGGCTATCCTGCTGACGCGCTCGACGCTTGGCATCAACCTGATGCTGATCGGGACCAATCCGCGGGCCGCAGTGTTTGCCGGCATCCGCAAAGATCGCATGATGCTGTATTCCTACATGCTGACCGGCGTTCTGGCGTCACTGGCGGGGATCATTCTGTCCGGCCGAACCAATGCAGCGAAATCCGACTACGGTGCGTCCTATCTGTTGCAGGCGGTGCTGATCGCGGTACTCGGCGGCACCAATCCCGCAGGCGGAAAGGGGCGGGTTCTTGGCATCGCCATCGCACTGATCGCCCTCATGCTGCTTTCCTCCGGCTTCCAGATGATGCGGTTCTCCAACCACCTTATCGACTTCATCTGGGGGGCATTCCTCATTCTCGTCATCGCCATCAATGCGTGGCGCAACCCCGGCAGGTGATCTCATGCAGGCGACGGAATTTCATCTCCGCAGGCAGGACTTTACAGACGTCCCGCATCTTCTGGCCGCAACCGATGGGCTGAAGGTCACCGCCTTCCGCTATGCCACCGGCATTGAGGCACTGCAATTGGACAACCGCCTCGGCCGGATCGTCATATTGCCTTTCATGGGGCAGATGATCTGGAGCGTGGCGTTCAACGGCGTCGACCTGACCATGGGAAGCCGCTTTGCCATACCACGACCGGCAGGTTCAATCGTCGAGACCTATGGGTGTTTTGCATTCCACAGTGGCATGCTGCGCAATGGTTGCCCGTCGCCGCAGGACAATCACCCCCTGCACGGTGAAATGCCCTGTGCCGCCATGGACAAGGCCGGTTTTGTCGTCGCCCACGACGCGCGCGGCGCCTATGTTCGGGTAACAGGCGAAGTTGAATATGTCATGGGCTTCGGCGCCAATTATCTCGCCCGCCCCAGCGTGACTTTGCACGCTGAAGACACGCTTTTTGACATGGTCATGGATATCCAGAACCTGTCATCAGCGCCCATGGACCTCATGTATATGTGCCATGTGAACTTTGCTTATGCCGAGGGTGCACGCATCGTTCAGCCCGTGCCGTATACGCCGGAGCAGGTGAAGGTGCGCACGGCCGTGCCCGGCCATGTGACGCCAAACCCCGATTATCTTTCCCTGCTGGAGACGCTGGCAAAGCAGCCTTCAGCCATGGAAGTGCTTAACGAGCCGCAACGTTACGACCCCGAACAGGTGTTTTACATTAACGGCCTGCCGACGGACGGCGAGGGGCTTACGCATCTGATGATGCAGCGGCGTGAGGGCGATGGCTTTGCCATCTCCTATCCGCTTGCCGCCTTCCCGAAGACGGTGCGCTGGATCCTGGTCAATGGGGATTCGCAAGTTGCCGCATTTGCCCTGCCGTCGACCTGCGAGCCGGAGGGCTATCTGGCGGAGAAGGCCAAGAACAACGTGCAGAGCCTGGCACCGGGCGAACGCAGGGCGTTTCCGGTACGGCTCGGCTATCTCGATTGCGCTGCCGCCGATCAGTTCGGCGCCAGGATCAGCGCCCTTTGAAACAGGATATCCAGGGAATTTCGGCATGAGCAAGAAAATCGGGGTCGTAGGCTCCAACATGGTCGACCTTATCACCTATGTGAACCGTATGCCCGGACCGGGCGAGACGCTCGAAGCTCCCGCCTTCGAAATGGGTTGCGGCGGCAAGGGCGCCAATCAGGCGGTGGCTGCGGCGCGTCTTGGCGCTGACGTCATGATGGTCACCCGGGTCGGTGAAGATGTCTTCGCCGACAATACCATTCGCAATCTCGAGAGCTTCGGCGTGGATACGCGTCACGTGGTGAAGGTTGCCGGCAAGTCCAGTGGCGTCGCGCCGATTTTCGTCGAGCAGTCTGGCGAGAATTCGATCCTCATCGTCAAGGGCGCCAATGCCGATCTTCTGCCGGCAGAGGTCGACAAGGCGGCCGCCGATCTGAAACAGTGCGGTCTGATCCTCATGCAGATGGAAGTGCCGGTTGAGACAGTCTATCACACCATCGAACTTGCGGCCCAAAACGGTATCGAGACGATCCTCAATCCTGCGCCCGCCGCTGCCAATCTCGATCCGGAGCGTATTCGCCAGGTAACGTTCCTCGTTCCGAACGAGAGCGAGCTGGCATTACTGTCCGGCTTGCCGACCGAGACCGACGAAGCAATCATCACTGCCGCCCGTTCCCTGATCGCACGCGGTATCCGTACCGTCATCGTGACGCTGGGCGGACGTGGCGCGCGCATGATTACGTCAGATGAGATCGTCAATATCGAGCCCGTCAAGGTAACGCCGAAAGACACCACCGGCGCTGGCGACGCCTTTATTGGCTCCTTTGCCCGCTTTTATGCCGAAACGGGAGAGGTCGTGTCCTCACTGAAGAAGGCATCTCTCTATGCGGCGCATTCCATCACCCGTCCCGGAACACAGAAGGCTTATGCCAGCATCGAAGAGTTCGAGGCATTCTGCCGCGAACATGACCATGCCGCAGCCTGACCCCAAGAATGGACAGAAAATGAGCGAAGCATTCCCCAGAAACAACGGCACGGCTCTCAAACCGGAATGGTTTGAAGATGTATCGGTCAATCGCAGTGCCTCTGAACGGCGGGCAGCAACAATCACCACCCGGCGCTCGGTCAAGAAGGAATATCAGGTTGCCTGGCAGATCAAGGCGATTACCTGCATCGATCTGACAACGCTGTCCGGCGACGACACGGCCGGTCGTGTGCGCCGCTTGTGTGCGAAAGCACGACGTCCGGTCAGGGACGACATTCTTGAAGCACTCGGCCTTGCGGACGCCGGCATCACAACCGGTGCCGTCTGCGTCTATCCGACCATGGTGCCCCATGCCGTCAAGGCACTGGAAGGCACGACTATTCCGGTCGCATCGGTGGCGACAGGCTTTCCCTCCGGCCTAACTCCGCTACCGCAGCGGCTGGCAGAAATCCGCTATGCCGTCGAGCAGGGCGCTAAGGAAATCGATATCGTCATTACTCGCGAGTTCGTTCTGACGCAGAACTGGCCAGCACTTTATGATGAGATCGCCGCGATGCGTGAAGCCTGTGGCGACGCCCATATGAAGGCTATCCTGGCGACGGGTGATCTCAATACGCTTACCAATGTCTATCGCGCCTCGATGGTGGCGATGCAGGCGGGTTCGGACTTCATCAAGACCTCGACCGGCAAAGAAGAAGTCAACGCCACTCTGCCGGTCAGTCTGACCATGGTGCGTGCGCTGCGCGACTACGGCGAACTGACTGGCCAGATGGTCGGCTTCAAGCCTGCAGGCGGGTTGAAGACAGCGAAGGACGCGTTGTCATGGCTGACGCTGATGAAGGAGGAGCTGGGCAATCGCTGGTTGGAACCGGACCTGTTCCGCATCGGCGCCAGCTCGATGCTTGGCGATATCGAGCGCCAGCTCGAACATTTCGTAACCGGTCGCTATTCCAGCGCTCACCATCACGCTGCCGCGTAAGGACTGAAAAAATGCGACCCATCAAGGACATTTTGGAAACCATGGAATATGGACCTTCCCCCGAAGCCAATGGTGATGTGAAACAGTGGCTCGACGCGCATGGACGCTCGTTTGGACATTATATCAACGGCCGGTTCGTTTCTCCGGAGGGCCGCGAGACCATTTCCGTGTCAAACCCCGCAAACGGGGATAAGCTGGCGGAAATCATTCGCGGCAATGAGGAAGACGTCGATCAGGCGGTCAAGGCCGCCCGCACGGCCTTCGCAAAATGGTCGAAGCTGTCGGGTCACGAGCGCGCTCGTTACCTCTATGCCATTGCCCGACATGTACAGAAGCGCGAGCGCTTCCTGTCCGTTCTGGAAACGATGGACAACGGCAAGCCGGTTCGCGAAACCCGCGATATCGACATCCCACTCGTCGCCCGCCATTTTTACCATCACGCCGGATGGGCCGAAATGGTGGAAGACGAGTTCCGTGGTTTCTCGCCGGTCGGTGTTTGCGGTCAGGTGATCCCGTGGAATTTCCCTCTGCTGATGCTGGCGTGGAAGATCGCGCCGGCGCTTGCTGCCGGCAATACCGTGGTACTTAAGCCTGCAGACCTGACACCGCTGACCGCTGTCGCCTTTGCGGAAATCTGCCACGAGGTCGGCCTTCCCGCCGGTGTCGTCAACATCGTGCAGGGCGATGGCTCGACAGGCGCTGCAATCTGCGGCCATGACGGCATCGACAAGGTTGCCTTCACCGGCTCCACTAAGGTCGGTCGCGTTATTCGCGAGCAGATTGCTGGTTCGGGCAAAAAGCTGTCGCTGGAACTGGGCGGCAAGTCACCATTCATCGTTTTCGAGGATGCAGATCTCGATGCGGCGGTTGAAGGTGTTGTTGACGCGATCTGGTTCAATCAGGGCGAAGTCTGCTGCGCCGGTTCCCGCCTGCTGGTGCAGGAAGGTATTGCCGATAAATTTTATGCACGGCTGAAAAAGCGGTTGGAAACCCTGCGGGTCGGCGATCCGCTCGACAAGTCGACCGATGTCGGCGCGATTGTTTCGGCCACGCAGGTGAAACGCATCACGGATCTGGTACGCAAGGGCGTGGAAGAGGGCGGTGAACTTTGGCAGAGTTCCAACCCGTTGCCGGCCACCGGCAATTTCGTCGCTCCCGGCTTCTTCACCGAAGTCGATCAGGCATCGACGGTTTGCCAGGTGGAAATCTTTGGCCCGATCGCTGCGGCGACCACCTTCCGCACGCCGGATGAAGCCGTTTCGCTGGCCAACAATACCCGTTACGGCCTCGCCGCCTCCATCTGGTCGGAAAACATCAACGTAGCGCTTGATCTGGCCGCCCGCGTCAAGGCTGGCGTGGTCTGGATCAACTGCACCAACATGCTCGATGCCGGTGCAGGTTTTGGCGGCTACCGCGAAAGTGGCTTCGGTCGCGAAGGTGCGCGCGAGGGGCTTTACGAATATCTGGCGGCAGACTGGGAAAAGAGCCTGCCGGTTACAAAGCCCGCTGAATCCTTCACGCCATCTGCATTGCCGAACGCTGACAGCAAGATGGCGATTGATGGCCTTGATCGAACCATGAAGAACTATATCGGCGGCAAGCAAGCCCGCCCCGACGGTGGCTACAGTTATTCGGTGACCGGCAAGGGCAACGCCGTGATTGGAATGGCCGGAATAGGCAGCCGCAAGGACATCCGCAATGCTGTGGAAGCAGCGTCCAAGGCAGGCAGCTGGAGTTCCGCAACCGCCCATAACCGTGCGCAAGTGCTCTATTATCTTGCAGAGAACCTCGATGCACGGCGTGACGAATTTGTCGCCCGCATCATCGATAGCACCGGTGTCAGCGAAAAGAAGGCGAAGGACGAAGTCGACGCATCTCTGCGCCGTATTTCCTATTATGCCGCCCAGGCAGACAAGTTCGATGGCGCCGTGCACTCCACCAAGTCGCGTCACGTCACGCTTGCCATGAACGAGCCTTGGGGCATCGTCGGGATCATTTGCCCCGATGAGGCACCCCTCCTGTCGCTGGTGTCGCTGGTGCTGCCTGCAGTAGCGATGGGCAATCGCGTTGTGGTGGTCCCGTCGTCTCGCCATCCATTGATTGCCGGTGATTTCTACCAGGTGCTGGACACGTCGGATATGCCCGGCGGGGTCATCAACATTGTGACCGGCGAAAGCGATCTGCTTGCAAAGACACTGGCCGAGCATGATGACGTTGCGGCTGTGTGGTATTTCGGCTCGACCGAGGGAAGCGCGATGGTCGAGCGGGCTTCTGCGGGCAACCTGAAGGCCACCTGGGTCAATAATGGCCGTCAGCCCGATTGGCTAAATCGCACCGAAGCGCAGGGTCGTGATTATCTGCGCAGGGCGATCCAGGTGAAGAACATTTGGGTGCCATACGGAGCCTGACCGGCATTGTGCACGGGCGACAACTGACAAGATGGCTTACGGAGGCCAACGGTCTCCGTAGGTTTTTTGAATTATACTAATTGCTGCAACCGCATCTTTGCCCTGTTGGCCAACCTGGAAACGTCATTGGCGCAACTTCTGGGTTTCGAGCGGAACGAGCAAGCTAATAAACGGTTGAAAACCGTCGATTTAGTAAAGATCGCTCAGGGCCTTGGCGCCGATCTGGCGCCACAGCCAATCGCGGCTTGCTACGAAATCTCATATCAAAGCGACGCCGACAAAAATCGAACACAAGGGACGCCCCGTTGTCTCCAATAGGTTAGCCGTTCAGGGCGACTCCCAAGGTACAACAGGATGGTCTATTTCTTTTGATTGCCAGCAAAAGCGGCCGTCAAGCCAAGACCGATATACACGAAACCACTGACCCAGCGTTCAGCCTTCAGGTACGCGGGACTGCGCTTCAGCCACTTGCCGGCCGTGCCGGCGGCAAGTGCGTAAGAGCTGTCCGTCAGAACGCCAATCGCTGTGTAAACAAGCCCGAGAAAAGCGATCTGCATAGCCACATGGCCACGATTGACCTCAACGAACTGCGGCAAGAAAGCCAGAAAGAATAGTGCGGTCTTCGGATTGAGAAGATTAACGATAAAGCCCTCACGAAAGAGGCGCATGCGGCTCCGTGTGGGTAAATCGCCCTCGACGCCGGGAATATCCGAGGGGCCAAAAAGCTTTTTGAGGCCAAGCCAGATCAGATAGGCCGCGCCGGCATACTTTACGACGCTGAAGGCGAGCGCGGATGATGCCAGGAGCGCCGACAACCCGACAGCCGCGGCGGCGACATGCACAAGCGTGGCCGTATGGATGCCAAGGATTGAAACGAGCCCCGCAGAGCGACCCTGCTCGACCGAGCGCGCGAAGATGTAAAGAACTGCCGGTCCCGGCACAAGAAGCAGCACCAGTGTAGCGCTGACGAACAGGCTGAGATTTGTTAAGCTGGGAATTACCAAATCCATGATTGTCTTGCCCCGTTTTATATTGCACGAACGATAGCATTGGGCTTGCTCCAATGCCATATCGTCGTCTGCGGCTTGACACTTTTATGGTTTCACATCGCGCCGATTCCTGGTTCCGGGCTCACATGAGCCGCTATGACCTGAAAGACGTCGACATTGTGCCGCCTTTTACTGATGCCATTTGACGAGAGGCTGATAGTGATGCGGCTGACGCATGACGACAAGGTCTTTTCGCCGGACGATGTTCGTCGGATATGGCGTGTCGAGATTGGTGGTATCGACAGCCGCAGCGGCAATCCCCTCCTCATCCAGGATCGCCGATTCCTGACGTGGAAAAGCAAAGGAATCCGGCCCGAATACCGCACTCTTGCCCAGATAACCCTTTTCCTGGTCCAGCACATTGGCGAAGGCGAAATAGACGTTGTTCTCGCCGCCGCGAACGCGAAGCGCATGCCAGTGGTAGGGATCGGCGCCCTTTGGGATCGGATAGTTGTGCGGGATTTTCGTACCGCCATGGCTGCCGGTGAAGGTGCCGGCGATCGCCGAAGGGCAGGCAACAAGATCGCATCCCATGAGTGAAAGCGAACGGATGGCTTCCGGATAAAGCGCGTCGTGGCCAATCGCCAGGCCCACCCGGCCAATGGCAAGGTCGTAGATTTTCCATTCGTCGCCGGCCGTTGCCCAACTGTCGGCGACGCCCAGATGCGTCTTGCGATAGCTGCCCACCAGCCCCTCCGGCCCTGCAAGGACCACGCTGTTATAGATCCTGTCTTCGTCCGCTTCGGCAAATCCGGCGACGATATAAAAGCCGAGCTTCATGGCCAGACGAACGAAGGCGGATACGGTGGGACCAGACAGCGGCTCCGCACGCGTTTGCGGGGCCTCAAGTCCGGTCAGCGACAGTTCCGGGAACACCAGAATGTCCGGCGCCGTTGTCGCCTTAGCCTCGTTTGCGAGCCTTGTTATGTGGGCAATATTGTCTGCAATGACCGAGGTTGGCGCGAACTGGGCAACGGCTGCACGCGATCTGCGTCCGCGCGGGATTGGCTGATAGCCATAGAGGCGGAAGTAATCGCCAGGGTTCCAGGTGAAGCTGTTGGTCATCATGTTCATGTAGAGCTCGGGCCGGCGCGTCTTGAAGACCGGTTCGCTTAAGACCTCGCGGCGACGGGCACGGGCAAGATCGACCTTGCCATAGGCAATTCCGTCGCCTGTGTCGATGGATGCGGCAACCGTTCCGTCGGGCTCGATCAGGCAACTTCCCCCGGAAAACTGCACGGTTCTTTCCAGACCCCACCGATTACTTTCGATGACATAGCAGGCATTTTCGAAGGCGCGGTTGATCCAGTAGGGAGCGGGCGCGCGCTCCTGCAGCCAGTTGGAGATGTGGCATATGATGTCGGCACCGGCCAGAGCCTCCAGCCGCGCCGTCTCGAAGAAGTGCAGATCCATGCACACCAGCATTGAAATACGTCCGATCTCCGTTTCGAAGACCTCGTGCACGATGTCGCCATTTGCGGCCCATTTTGGCTCGGCGATATAGGGATGCGACTTGCGGTGCCGACCAACGATGCCATCCGGACCGATCAGAACTGCCGTATTGTAATAGAGATCGCTCGCCGGATCGACTTCCGGCATGCCGACGACGATATAGCAGCGGTGTTTGCGGGCAATCGCCTGGAAAACATCGGTTGTCGGTCCGGGGATCGCCTCGACGAAGGGCTTCACCTCGGCCCTGTCGAACCAGCAATAGCCTGTCGTCCCCATTTCGGGGGTGACGATCAGGCGGGCGCCGGCCTGCGCCGCTTCCTCGCAAAGGGCGCTCAGCCGGCTGATATTGCGCGCCTTTTCGAACATGGTCGGTTCGAACTGGATAGCGGCGGCGGTGTAGCTTTGTGTCGGTGTCATGATTGTTCCCATTGTCTTATGAAAGGATGCGTCTTTTCAAACAGCCATATGCCTATGAACCAGCGCGTCGGAGAGCGCGTCGATGGCGCCGGCCGCGACCACACCTCCCTTCTCCAGCATGGCGAAGTGGTGAGAGGCATGCCGCGCAAATGCAACGTTCTGCTCGACGAGGATGATCGTCATGCCGATCTCGCGATTGAGCCGGATGATGATCTTTTCAATCTCCTCGACGATCGAGGGCTGGATGCCTTCATTGGGTTCATCGAGAAGCAGTACCTTCGGATCCGCGGCCAGTGCGCGGGCGATGGCGAGCTGCTGTTGCTGGCCGCCCGAAAGCACACCGCCGGGCCGATCAAGGTTGGCCATCAGATATGGAAAAAGCTCCGGCACCAGTGCCGGAATTTCGCGTTTGCGATCGGTGCGCGCAAAGGCGCCCATCAGGATGTTCTCGCGGATGGTGAAATCGGGAATGATCTCCCGGCCCTGGGGGACGTAGGCGATCCCGGCCCGTGCCCTCATATGCGTCGAAGATGAGCCTATGTCTTTCCCCTGCAGATGCATCTCGCCCGTCATACGGTCGGTCAGCGCCATCAGGGTTTTCAACAGGGTCGTCTTGCCGGTACCGTTGCGGCCAAGAATGCTGGTTACCTTTCCCGCCGGGATATCAAGCGTGACGCCGTGCAGGATATGGCTGCGGCCGTAGTAGCTGTGTACGTTTTTCAATGTCAGCATCAGGATATTCCTTTCGAACCGAGATAGGCCTCGCGGACCTTCGGATTGCTCTCGATATCCCCGACGCTTCCTTCGGCGAGCACCTCTCCCAGATGCAGAACGGTGATGCGTTCGGCGATTTCACGGACGAACCCCATGTCGTGCTCGACGACGAGGATGGTGTGGCGGCCTTTGAGATTTTTGATGATCTGGGCCGTCTTGCGGGTTTCGGCCTGGGTCATGCCCGCCGTCGGCTCGTCCAGCAGAACAACCTTGGGATCCTGGACGATGAGCATGCCCAGTTCCAGCCATTGCGTCTGGCCATGACTGAGATAAGCCGCAGTCACATTCTCCTCCGCTTCGAGGCCGGTGAGGGCGAGTACCTCATCGACGCGTTTGGCTTCGGCGCGTGAAAATCCAAACCGGAGATTGGCAAACACCGATGGATTGCGGCAATTGGCGACCTCCAGATTCTGCCGCACGGTGAGATCGCGAAAAATGCTGGGGATCTGGAATTTTCGACCGATCCCGGCGCGGGCGATCTTGTGTTCCGGCCAGTTGGTGATGTCTGTGTCGTAGACGAAGACCCTGCCTTTTGTGCTGCGGGTCTTGCCGCTGACCAGGTCCATCAAAGTTGTCTTTCCGGCGCCATTTGCGCCGAGCAACACACGCAACTCGCCATCGCGAACGGTAATGCTGACATTGTTGACGGCTCTGAATCCGCCAAAATCGACGCTGAGACCGTCGATGGTCAATGCGATTGCACTCATATTACAATGCCTCGCTTTGTTGCTGTAACGATGAGGATGCCGGGCCTGGTTTGACACGGCGGATAAACTGCCGCAGCACATCGTGCGCGACGCCGCCAAGGCCCCGCGGCATGAACAGGACGACAAGGACGAAGATGAGGCCGATGATCGCTTTCCAGGCCTCGACCAGCGCTTCGGTCTCGCTGACCTCGGCCTCGATCATGTTGATCAGGATCGCGCCGATGCAGGCGCCGAGCAGGGAGGAGCGGCCGCCGACGGCAGCCCAGACGACCATCGTCACCGAGAAAGACAGGTCCATGAAGGTCGGCGAGGCGAACTCCGCGACGACCACATAGAGCATGCCGGCAACGCCGGCGATGCCTGCAGAAATGACAAAGAAGAATACCTGGTAAAGAGAGACGTCGAAGCCAAGATAGCGGGCGCGAAGCTGATCGTCGCGGATCGCCTGTAGGATCATACCTGCACGGGTCTCCACGATGAGACGCGCGCCGATGAGCGTCAGGGACAGGCATGCGGCGCACAGATAATAGGTTGCCCGGCTGTAGGGGTCGAATTCGATGCCGCCGATCGTCAGCCAGCCAAGATCGGTCAGGCCGTTGAAACCGTTCGTCACCGGTTGCGCATCGACCATGACGAGACGCACAAGCAGAACAAGCGCCAGGGTGATGATCGAGACAAAGACACCGGAAATACGCTTGCGGAAAACCAGCATGCCGAGTGCCCCGGCGATCACGACGGGAAGCACGATGCCAAGCACGAGACCCACGGACTGGCTCTGAAACGGAAGCCAGAGGAAGGAGCCCTTGTTGATACAGCAAAGTTCCGTCGGCGCGCCGGGCTCGGCATTCCACAGCATGAAATCCGGAACCGGCCTGTCGGAGCCCTGTTGCAGACTGGTCAGGCTCGACAGTTTCAGCGACATGGCGAGCATGTAGGCGCCCAGGCCAAAAAACAGCCCTTGGCCGAGATTGAGAATGCCGGCATATCCCCATGTGAGCGCAATGGCGACGCCGAGCATGCCGTAGACCAGATATTTCGAAATGCGGTTCAGCCAGAATTCGTCACCGAAAACCGGCGCTGCAAAAATCACCGCGATGAAAAGCACATAGGCGGCGATCTGGAATTTTCGTTCGATGCTCATGTTAGCGCCCCTTGAACGAGAATAGCCCGCTGGGCTTGACGAGAATGACGAGGATGACGACCCCGAAGACGACGGCGCGCGCCAGAATGTCGTTCGTTCCAATCGCCACCAGCGCATTGATTTCGCCCAGAAGCCCTGACGACAGGGCCGTGCCGAAAAGGCTGCCGACCCCGCCGGTCACCACGACCATGAAACCGTCAACGACCATCGTCGTGCCCATGTCGGGGAAAACGGTCTTGAAGCCGGACATCATTACGCCGGCGACGCCCGCAAGGCCGGAACCGAAGGCGAAAGTCAGGGCATTGATGCGTTTCACATCGATGCCGCAAGCGGCGGCCATTTTTGGATTACGGATGATGGCGCGCACCTGCATGCCCGCTGTCGTCCGGTAGAGAATGAACCATGTCGCCAGCGTCAACGTGGCCGTCACCGCGATGATGAAGGTGCGATACGCGTTGATGTCGGCGCCGGCGAACCTGAAGGTGCCCTGCAGATACGAAGGCACGGCGACGTTTTGCAGTCCGGCTCCCAGGCCCTCGATATGAATGCCGAAAAAGCTGAGGCCGAATTCGAGCCTTACGGCCTGCTGCAAAAGGATGGCAATGCCCCAGGTGGCAAGAAGCGTGTCGAGCAGGCGGCCGTAAAGCCTGCGCACCACCACCCGCTCGATCACCAGGCCGAGCAGGGCGGTCACGACAAAAGCTAAGGGAATTGCGAACAGAAGGCCTGTTTTCAGCCAGATGCCCGAGAGGACGGCGACGTAGGCACCGATCATGACCATTTCGCCGTGGGCCATGTTGATGACGCCCATGGCGCCGTAGGTGATGGCAAGACCGAGTGCCACCAGAAGAAGGATTGAGCCGAGACTGAGGCCGATAAAGAGAATGTCGAGCATAACGCCACCGTTCGTGAGAAGGGCGGATCAGACTTTGTCCTGCTCCTTGCCTGCCCCAAAATCGGGTTGGCACCGAGCAGAGGAAAAAACGCAGATCCGCCTTGCCGAGACATGATCCCGCCAGGCATGGCTGGCGGGAGGACGCGGAAAGAGGGGTCAGCCCTTGAGCTTTGCTGCGTCGAGACCGTTGCTGGTGCAGAAAAGATTGCTTTCCGTCTCGCCATAGGCCGAATAGGGCAGCGGCTTGATCGGTGACGGGTAGGCGTTCACGACCTTGCTTTGTCCATCCGGCTGCCATTGGCCGATACGCGGCGTCAGCCAGCAATGCAGGTTGTCGGGGTCGGTGGTCACCTTGCCGCCGGGCGCGTCATAGGTCTGGCCACGAATGCCGGCCCGGATAGCATCGGCGGACAGATCGCCGGATTTCTCCACTGCCTGCTTCCACAGGAATACCTGGAAATAGGCGGCCTCGAGCGAATGGTATGTCACTGCCTTCGGATCGTTGACGAAGGTCCTGAAGCGTTCGATGAAGCTCTTGTTGGCCGGCGTTTCGATCGACATAAAATATGGAAATGATGTGTAGCTGCCCGCCGCATATTCGGCGCCCATGGCGGCGATCTCGATTTCGGAGGTCACTGTCGCGCAGATCGGGATGACCTCCTGCGAGAGGCCCTGGTTCTTGAACTCGCGGTAGAAGGCGATGATCGAGTCGCCAACCACGTTGGAAAGAACCACGTCGGCGCCCGATTCCTTGATCTTGCTGACCATGACAGCCCATTCGGAGTGTCCAAGTTCCAGATATTCGTCCGCCACCCATTCTGCGCCCGCCGCCTCGATCAGTTTCTTGGAAACCTTGGCCATCTCGCGCGGATAGACATAGTTGGAGCCAACGATGAAGAACTTCTTCTTGCCCAGTTTCTCGACAATCCAGGGAATGTAGTTGGAGAGCTGCTGGTTTGGAACGGCGCCGGAATAGACGACGTTGCGCGAGCACTCAAAGCCCTCATAGTGCGTCTGGTAGAACAGCATCGCGCCGCGCCGTTCGAAGATCGGCAGCACGGCCTTGCGGCTGGCAGAGGTGTGGCAGCCGAAGATGGTGGAAATCTTGTCCTTGAGGATCAGTTTCGATGCTTTTTCGCTGAAGGTCTTCGGATCGGAAGCGCCGTCTTCGACGACGACTTCCACCTGGCGGCCAAGAACGCCGCCGGCTGCGTTGATTTCGGCCACGGCCATCATGACACCGTTGGCGAGAAGCTTCTCGGCGACAGAAAGCCCGCCCGTCTGGGAGTAGAGCGCACCGACCTTTATAGCATCGGCTGCAAAGGCCCGGCCGCCCAGCGTCGGCAAGGCGAGTGCGGCGGAAGCGGTGGCTGCGGTTTTCAGAAAGTCACGTCTGTTGAACACCATCTTGGTTCCCCTTTTTTTGATTGGCGCACGCGACGGCACTGCCCGGCTCTACGGCGAGGCTTTCATGCCGAAAAAATACTGGAAGGCCGACTTCACTGTCAGCAGATAACAAAAAACCCGCGAGGCTTTTCACAGCCTGCGGGCACCCTTGCCATCATCGCATCACGGCTGCGCCGCGTGCAACAGCGGCACATGGCTTCGCGAAACGAAGGGATGTGCCGGAGGTGTTCATCTGGAACACATCAAAAACTAATCATGTTTTTGGGAAGGGCGCAAGAGCTGTTCGGCGTTGATAATCGAATTGGCGATTTCATCGATTGGGACCCGCCGAGCCATCGCTTGCTCGCGCATTTCACGATACGCCTCATTCTCGCTCGTGCCGCGATTGGCCATGAGAATGGCCTTTGCCCGGGCAAGCTTCTGGTCTCCCAAGACCTTGCGCTTATATTTACGGGCTTCCTTGACGAGCCTTTGGCGCTCAAGCCAGAGACTGCGCGCTATGGCGAGATTTGTCAGCAGGCCGAACGGTTTGATCGGTCTCTCGACAATGGCAAGCGCGCCGCTTTCCAGAACGATCTGCAATGTGGAGGGATTTTCGTAACCGACGATGGCGAGCATGGTCGGAGCGGGATTAGGGAGGCACTTCAGCAGGCGTTCGATTTCCGGTCGCGCCTCGTCTTCCATGGCAAGAAAGACGACATCCGTGCCGTGTGGCAACTCGGCAGGGACCGGCCAGAGGCAACTGACCGTACAACCGATACGGCGCAGGTGATCAACGAGAAACTCTCCTTCGGATGTCCGGGGATGAATCACCAGAACCTTGAGGTCCCGCAAATCTCTAAGAAGGGCGAAAGACATCGTCGCTCCTTCTCAGACCTGAACACGATGTGGGAACGGCTGCGTCAGATCCGGGCGATATTCTCGCATGAAGGGATCTGGCGCCACGCGCAGCGACGGGTCATGGACGATGTCATAGCTGCCTTGCGCATTTACTTTTGCAACCCTTGGCCACAGATGGGTGTGGTTCGTCAGCCGGTCTATCTTCACAGCGCCCTGCGGAGCGTCGTACTCGACCTCGTAAAGGGCTGGAAGAAGCTGCTCCAGCCCGTCGCCACCGGCCCGCTGCAAAGCTCCCGCATAGAGATAGACCTGGAAATAGGCCGCTTCGGCCGGCGCGGTCGGCAGCATCTGCTGGCCGTATCGCTGTTGGTAAGCCAAGACGAAGGCACGCGCGCGAGGCGTATCCAGGGAGGCGAAAAACGGGGCCGCGGTGATATGCCCCTCGGCCACTTCCGGCCGCATCCGGATCACGTCGGCCTCGCTTGTCGACTGACTGGCGATTGGCATCGTCGCTGAATCAAAACCCGCCTCTTTGAACGCCGTGTAGAAGGGAATGATACCGTCGCCGACGATTGTCGAGTAGATGACATCCGGCCGTGCCGCGCGAATATGCCGGATGATTTTGGCGACATCTTCGGGTTTTAGGTTGAGAGGAACATATATTTCGTCCAGCACCTGACCGCCCAGCTGAAGAAAGAGATCGCTGATCGTCCGGTTGGATTCGTAAGGGTAGACGTAGTTCGAACCCACAAGGAAAACCCGCTTTCCATAATGCTTGGTGAGGAAGTCGACCAGCTGCACGGAGTTTTGGTTGGGTGCGGCCCCGGTGTAGATGCAGTGCCGAGAGTATTCAAACCCCTCATACAGTGTCGGATAGAATAGCAGGGCATCTCGAGCTTCGATGACGGGCAGTACGGCTTTGCGGGTGCTAGACATATGGCAACCGAAAACGACCCGGACCCGATCCTCGTCGCAAAGCTTGACCGCAAGTTCCTTATAGAGATTGGGCGTCGATTTAGGGTCATAGGCGACAGGCTCGATCATCCGGCCAAGGACGCCGCCAGCCGCATTGATTTCGTCAATCGCCAGCAAGGTCGCGAACCTCTGGGTTTTTTCGACGGCTCCGGTCACACCCGTCTCGGAGAACAGCACACCGACCCGCCAGCTTTCTGAATGCATCATCGCCCACCAAAAAATAAAAAAGCTCCCGCCCGTTTCCGGTCGAGAGCTACCCTGCTCATGGAATATCAGCGGCCCGTTGAAGCCTGCAAAACGATGATGTCAGTTTCCTTGTCCGGTGGCAACATAGAGGAGAGCTGAAAACACTCGCAAATCTAAAATCATGGGATCAAAATTCTTCCGCGTGTTCGCCTGAGCATCGAGAATACGCACACACCCTCTTTGCTCCACCGAGCGATGTCTAACTACCCTTCATCCGCGCGGCGCTATTCGGTAGCCTGGATGGAACGCGATATGGACATCGGTTCCACCGCCAAGTCGGCTTCGACAGCGGCGGCCAACACCACATTGCTGAGCTGTAACCGGAGGCAATTTATGTCTCAGCTGGATCTTCGATCGCCTTCGCAAGGCGTTCAAGTTCGACGGAGTAGCAAAAAAAACTGAACAGTACCAACAGGATCAAAGCCCCCTGCAGAACCGTGTGACCAAGCGGAGGCAGCGTGTTGGATTCCGGCAAGTGTCGAAAGAAGATCGTTGAGAACAGGACGCCTCCGAACAGGAAGGCCAGGCGTGCGGCAAACGATAAGAGGTGAGATACGAATATGGAGTGGAACGGTGCGCGGACCTCGACCCAACGCATTCTTGTCCAGTAGCTTGCCTGTAAAAGCAGCGCAACCGCAAGGATTGTGAGCAATGTCGACACGGGCACTTGTTGGCGTTCGCCAAGATGGGTGACGACGGCGTAAAAGATCGGGAAGATAACCCGGAGCAGGAATGCGACCGCCAGGGACTGGAGCACGATGAGTGATCCGTAAGCGAGAGCATTTTTCCTTCGATCAGTCATCATGCGCATTCCCTTCGAGCCGCCTGGAGAGGCTGCGCCCTATGGGTCAATGGCCCACCGCCGGCGCAATGATCCCTAGACGCCCTAGCCCACTGACAATCAGCTGGACTGCGACAGCGGTCAGCAAAATCCCGAACACGACCTCTGAGACGACCATGCTCGCTGGCTTCATGTGTTTGGACAGCTTGTCGGTATTGGTAAAAACGACATAGTCGAAAGCAGCGACAATCAGGATCAGAACAGCGACAACTACCGCGCTGGCGACTGAGACAACTTCGCCAGACGCCAGGATTATGACGGTTATGCCGACGGGGTTGAGCAAATAGGGAACCGCAAGCGGGAACACTGCGAGTTTGTCCGGATCGATCGGATCGGCAAGCTCGTCATGCGGCTTTTCCGTCGGTCCGGATGCCATCTTGATCGCTATGAGCGCAAGGATGATGCCACCTGCCACAGCGACGGCGCCGCCGGTTATGTGGAGAAGTCGCATCAGAAGCGCGCCGGTCGCAAAGAGGATCAGTGCTGTGACGAGTGCTGTCAGTACCATCTGGCGGCCGATGCGCACTTTGGTCGCGGTGTCGAAACTATGGGTTTTCTCAAGAAACGGCACGAGGGCAATTTTTGGACCCATGCCGATCAAAAGCAAAAGAAGAAGCTTTCCGACAAGCGTGGCGTCGATGGTGTTGAAGTCCATGGAAGATCCCCTTCGTTGATGATCTGCGCGTGCGCGAGCAGCATGATTGTCCCAGCCAAGCAGTTTCAGTGCGGGCAAACGTCCCAGAAGCCGGTCGTTTTGGCCGGAGACGTGTAATACCAGCACTGGCCGGGCTGCGGCGGTGTACCAGCCAGTGCGACAGCTGCTGCACCGGTGACGACGCCAATGGCTGCGCCTGCAGCTATCGCGGCGCCCGGCCGCCAGTAGCGGCGGGGAGCAACAACGACAACGCCGCGCCGCGCTGGCCGGTAGGCCGGGGCCGCAGGCCGATGGGCGGGGCGATATGCGGGTGCATGACGACGTCCGGCAGCAGCGCAACCGCGCGGTCCGCACGCCGCCACACCGCAGCCTCGGGGGCCGCAGGCTGCAGCCCCACGACGGGCTTCAGCGGTCGAGGGTAAAAGAACCGGTATGCTGATCAGCATCAGCACGGCGATCAGGCTGAGTAGGTGTGATACGATTTTTGAGGTTTTCATTTCATATCCTCCTTGTGATCTTTGATGGCGTTTCGCCTGGTTCACTTCGTGATCAAGCTGGCCCGGGCACGGTCACGGCGTTGTGTTTTGCCAGCGCCTGTTGGGCAGCGGCAGCAAGACCCTCTTCCTTTCCGCCTGCGACTTGCACGGTCGGAACGGCGATCTTGATGCCTTGGGCGTTGAATGCTTCCCGCAGCATTGCATAAGCTCTGCGACGGATGGCCGATTGCAGTTGGGTAGGTTTCAACGTCATCCCAAAGCTCAATTTTATTCCAATGTCTGTGATCTCTTCGACGCCTTTCATTTTGAGGTTCTCAATAATGAACGGCTGGAATTCGGGGTCATCGTACAGGGCTTTGCCCACGGCTTTGGTGATTGCCTTGACCTGGGCGACGTCGGATTCGTAGGACACGGACAGCAGGAATTTGACCACTGACCAGTCGCGGCTCATGTTCTGGACGGCACCCAGTTCACTGAATGGGACGATGAATATCGGGCCCCTGTGGTGCCTAAGCTTGACCGAGCGGAGACTGAACGCCTCGACGGTTCCTTTGTAACTGCCGCTCTGAATGTATTCACCAATCCGGAATGCATCGTCGAGTAGATAGAACATGCCGCTGATGATGTCCTTGACGACGGTCTGCGCACCAAAGCCAATGGCGACGCCTACGACGCCAGCACCGGCGATCAATGGTCCGATCTCGATTCCGAGTGAAGACAGGGCCATCATGATCGCAATCGCTGCAAAAAGGATCATGACGAAGTTGCGCAGGATCGGTAGAAGAGTTCTCAAACGGGTACGCCGCCGCTCCCGCTCGCTTCCAATCTCAAGCGCGGCTTCCGTGTCTCCCATTTTCCGATCGATCAGCACTTTAACGACATTCCATGCCAGATCGACGACGAGGAGAATGATGCCGGCGCTTAGCACTCCACGTAAGAGCCGTAGCGCGGGTGAATCCTGCATCGTCATCTCGGTCAGTCGAACGTCCATGACATCGGCGAGGAAGAGGATGGCTGCAACGATCAGGGCTGCCCTTATCCCACGCTCGACGACAACCGAAACCACTGTGACACGTTTATGACCATCCTCTTCAGCGCCGGAGCGGCGCAGAATGTTGTTTATAGATGCTTTGGTAAGAACGATCGCGCCTGGCAATGCGGCGCAGACGACCATAGTCCAGAAAAGCGTCGTCGCGCCCGCCACCCAGAGCAACCAGATACCGGTTAAATAGGCAGTCCAAAGCCAGTTGCGACCATTCAATCCAATCCGGCTGCCCTGTAACGTGGAGGAATGAGGCGGGCGTCGCCATATGGCCTCGATAGCAATGCCGAGAAGAATGAAACCCAGGAAGTAGGCCGCGAGCTGCCGCGCCGGGATCGATAGGCCAAGCGTACCGAGAAGCCGAATGGTCACCCAGCCAAAGGCGTACCAACCCACGAGATAGCTCAGTCGTTTTGCCCAGTGACCTGCCGTCTCGTCAGAGATCGGAACCACGCGGAAATGGCCTTTCTCGTTCGAGCGTGGCGCCAAAAACACATCCAGTACTGCGCTGGCGAGGCGGTAAATGACGACAGCGAACAGGAAGCCGACGACGATTTCCCTAACGATCGGTGGCCACTCAAAAAGCAGGAAGAAACCGATGCTGCCCAGCCCGAACGACAGCACGTAAAAAGCCGCCCAGAGCAGCCGGGCGGTTATGGCAATAATCCTGTGCCAAACGGTCGTGAACGAGGCTTCCGCCATCCATGACCGCCAGCCAGCACTGATCCACCAAAATACCCATTGAGCGGCAAGTCCTGCGACAACAAACGCGACCACCAGCACGATGGGCCGGGTCCCGCCAATCGTCTTGATGTCCTGCTCAAGTAAAGCGGCGCCACGCATTGCTTCGGACGGAAAAGAATGTGCAGCGTCGACCATTGCGGCGGCATGGGCGCGGAAACGCATTGTCGATGCGGCAAACGAGGGACCCGCCTCTGCGCTGGTCGAAGGCGGCGCTTCAGGATTCGCTCCACGAGCAACGTGCTGCAACCATTTCTGAACATCGGGATCCGACATTAGGGTGATGAAGTGCTGGACATTGGGTGGTTGTTCCGCCGGAGCGGGCGCGTCAGGCATTTGCGCTGCTACGGCTGAGATGCCAACGAAAAGGATGAGCATCGCCGCAATAGACGTGCGAGATATTTTCATCAGCAAAAATTTCAGGCGCATTACCATTGTCTGTCCCTGTTGTGGTACCTCGGCGCCCTTCCGAAGGACGCTCGACCCGCTAGTGATGACATGCTTCAGTCGAAGTGTTCGGTGTGTTGCAGTGCGATGATTTCCGTGTCGTGCCACCTGAACCAAGAAGGGACTGAACGCCCCCGGCATAATTGTCTCTGGTGTCGGCATCGACGACGGCAACCGGAGCGGCAAGGATCAGCCCTGCGGTACTGCCCACTGCCGCTGCCGTGCCGGTTGTTGCTGCAAGGATCGTATCTCCAAGGCCAATCTTGCTGTCCGTCAAAGTCTGTCCATCAGAAATCCGGGCTCCAATCAGCCGGACGATCTCTGGCGACTCCGCGAACTTCCCGTGGTTGAGGCTGTCCCCGGCTTTGATCATGGTGAGGTCGATTACCGAGATCTGGCTTTCGGCCAATTCACTCTTGTAGGGAGGCTGCTCAGGGTCGATAGCGCCAAGCCTCGCGACGTTGCCCCACACTCGGCGGGACACGGCCAATGCCCGATCATCCCGGGAGACAAATAAAGTGAATTTCGGATGCTTTTTGCCCATGTCGGCGATCTGTTGCCGGAAGACGTCGACGTCGACGTCGGGAGATGCGAGCATCACATTCTTGAACTTGGCCGGAAGGCTTCCATTGCGAATGGCCATTTGACGAAGCGCCTCGAGCGCGAGCCAGTTACCCATGGAATGAGCAAGGATCGAAACTTCCTTCACCTGCTTATCCCTGGCCAGATATTGAAAAAGCAACTCCAGGGCATTGCGCGTATAGTTGGTGCTCTCGCGGTCGTAGCCGTACGCAAGTAGGCTTCCGCGCGACGGCCAGGTGACCAGTACGGGAGCGCTCGCTACGCCGGAATCCTGGACGATTTGGGCAAAGCGATAGACCGAGTCTTCAAATCGATTGTTGAAGCCGTGAATGAAGACCAGCACGCTGCCGTCACGGCTCTTTCTGACGGAAGCGCTCAGCCATTTCCGGGCATCGTCGCGGCTGATTTCCTGTGCCTTTAACGTCGCAAAATCAGTGGCTGGATTGGGAGGAATCCTTTTCGGCCAGGCAACATTACCAATCTTGCGGACATTTCCCGGAGGGATGGACACGGTGATCTCCGCGAAGGCCGCATCCCTTGCGCGTTCACCCGTAAACATCTCGCCTTTGTTCGCGGAGCGACTACGCGTTGTTGTGATCAGCATGTCCACCTTGGTGGATGTGGGGGCGCTATCGGCAACAGGGACAAGAACGTTTTTCGCGTGGCCGCCGCAACCAACGAGAGCTGCGAACATCACACAAAAAGGGAGCCTTCCCATTCGATATGGAAAGCGTCCGTTACGGAGGTCCCTTGTATCGTTGCCGTTCACCAGATCGCCCGCCGCCATATGTCACAGCTTTGTCCTCGCCACGTCGGCGCACAAAAAACCTATGCGAATGACGGGCTGTTTTCCCGTAACATCGGGTATGTTACGGGCATCCGGCGGACGATGCCGTCATCTGAATGCGTGAAAGTGTGGAAGTTGCCAGAGACAATCACACGCGGCCCCGTAACCGTCGTCTTTCTCGCCCGCTCGCTAGCCGTGTTAAAACATGCGAGACCTTGACGGTGCTGCAATCCGACCCCGGTAAGCTGACCGCACCAGCGTATATTACGGTAACATACTGCACGAGCCGCGCTTCATCAAAGAATATGCCATCGAGGCATTCGGCGTCGCCGTGACGCTGTGAGGGTGGGAGAGGACAATGGATGAAGGTGTGGCTGCGGTCAGGCTGCGGTTTCCCACAAGAGTTCAGGCCATCAACGAGCTTGCGTCGCGCGACGTCATATTCTGTGAAATCTGCCAGGATTTTGCCGAAGCCCAGACGGAGTTGGCAAGATGGGAGGCGGCTTCTTCCGATCCAGTCCGAGATGACCGTGTGGCCGAATACAGGGAATTGTTGGCGGCCCTTGGCAGAGAGATTGAAGATGCTCTCGCCCGAGCCACCGTTGTCTCTCTTCATCGCTCACCTGGTCCGCGCCCGGTGTAATTCCGCCGGATGGGCAGTTAACTTCGAAGGAACGAGATCGTGGCTTCCGAGATATCACACGAGCCTGTAACTACCCCGCCACCCCGCAATCCCCTGCGGAGGATCGCTTTCGCTGTCGTTTGTCTGGCGCTGGTCCTGTTCGTGCTGTCAATCTTCATGGAGCGGCGGACACCATCAACATCTCAAGCGCAGGTCCAGGCGTATGTCGTTGGTATAGCGCCTGAAGTCACAGGTCGCGTCGTGGAAGTGGGCGTTAACGACAATACGCGGGTGGAGGCCGACCAGATCCTGTTCCGAATTGATCCCCAGCGCTACCAACTCGCCGTGAACGAGGCGGAGGCCGGTCTGGCCAGTGTCGGCCAGTCAATCGGCGCATCGACCGCTGCGGTGGATGCCGCCCAAGCAAAGCTTGTCCAGATCCGTGCCGACAGGGACAACCTTCGCGACCAATATGCCAGGGCCTCCGAACTCCTCAAAAACGGCGTGTTTTCAAAAGCCCGTTTCGACGCCGCCAAATCTGCTTTCGATCAGGCAGAGGCCTCGGTTTCCGGTGCGCAGGCTGATCTCACCAAGGCCCGCGAGCAGCTCGGCCCTTCCGGAAACGACAATCCGCAACTGCGCGCAGCTCTTGCTGGATTGGAGAAGGCCAGGCTGGACCTGATGCATACCACAGTGCGGGCGCCTTCGTCCGGGGTCGTGACAAACCTTCAGCTCACCAGTGGCAAGGTCTTGCCAGCCGGCCAACCGGCCATGACCTTTATCGATGTGGGCACCATCTGGATCAATGCCGCGTTCAAGGAGAACAGCCTCGAAAATGTCGTCGTCGGCAACAGGGCGGAAATCCTTTTTGATGCCCTTCCAGGCCGACTGTTCCCTGCCACGGTAGAAAGCGTCGGCTTCGGTGTCTCGCAAGGGAGCACGGATCCGAGCACCGGGTTGCCAACCATGCGCAGTGACAGCGGCTGGGTCAAGGAAGCGCAGCGGTTTCCGGTCCGTCTCAATATAGATGAAGCTCAAAGACCCAAGGGCGGCGTGCGCTACGGTTCGCAGGCGACCGTCATCATCTATACCGGTAACAATCCGGTCACCAATGCTTGGGGATCACTCTGGATCCGTATCATGTCGGTGCTCACCTATGTCAACTGACAGCACCGCCGCCGAGCAGAAACGAAAAGGATTGCGGGTCACTCTTGCGGTTTCGATCGGCTTTGTGCTGGCGGTGTATTGGGGGGCCTTTGTTCCGTTCCTCGGGCCGCTTTTCGCCGCGCAATTTCTGCTGGGAAGCTCTCGACCGATGCCGCTTGCCAAGACACTTGGCGCGGCGCTCGTCATTCTGGTCGCGGGAATGGCGATGATGATCTTGACCAGCAGCCTCGGCAATCGTCCTGTTCCCTTTCTCCTGCTTCTGGGGCTAACCTATTTCCTGTGTTTTGCCTTACAGACGTCGGGAAAGGGCGGGCCTGCGGTCTTTCTGGTGTTGGTGGTCGCGATCATCGTTCCGCTGCTCGGTATTTTGAACGATGAGTTGGCCAATTCCATCCTCTCGATTCTCGTTGGTGGCGTGTTGTCGGGCACGCTTTTGACGTGGCTCGCCCATGCGATCTTTCCCGAACCGGTAGTTCTGGACGGAAGTGCCGCGCCATCCTTCGACCAGCCGCCGGCTCTGCTGAGAGCATTGGCAAATACACTGATCCTGCTGGCATCTGTCGTGATCTGCCTGACGAGCGACAATCTGACGGCCGCGGCGGTCATTCCGATCACCGTTGCATCCTTACTCGGCCAGCTCGACGTCGCCGCAAGCACGCGGGCAGCTGTTGGGCTTATAATGGTCAATCTATTCGGCGGCGTCCTCGCATCTTTAGCTTATGCGATCCTCACGCTTCGCCCCAGCCTGTTCTCGATCTTTCTGATTGTCCTTGTCGTTGCCCTCTTTCTGGGAGGTCGGGCAGCAGCTCGTACCAAGGAGGCGCCGATGTTTGCCGGTGCTCTGACGATTTTCCTTATCCTGTTCGGGCTCGGTGTGTCGCCCCTGCCTGGCAGTGCTGCGGAAAGCTTCGCCACCCGCATTGTCTATATCGCGTTAGCTTTGACCTACACTCTGTTGCTCGCCACCATTCTGTGGCCCCGAAGGCCGCACCTGAGAAGGATAAACCCATGAAAACGAAGCTCGTCTGATTTCTACAGCGGTGCGTGGATCTGGAAGTATCCGCGTAAGATGTGGGCGTTCGAAAAAGGCCTGAAGGAAAGAGATATTGGCGTCACCTTTCCTACCTGCCCGTTTGGTACGTCGCAGCGGGCGGCATTTCGATTTTCAGCGTATTAAGCCTCTGCGCTAGCGCGGCTGCAAATCCGAAGCACTGATGGTTATCGCGGCGGGTTCTTTAACCTTGGGAGGCAGCATTCCGGCTTTGCGAAGTCCCTCTACCAGTCGGTCACGATCACCTGGCTGTACGTTCCGCATCGCCAGTTCTTCAACGACGTTTGGCAGGAAGTCCGGGCGCATTCGAACGAAAATCTCTGCCTCGTGCCGGGCTTGATCCATCATTCCGGCATCTGCGTATATGACCGCCGCAACCGCATGAAACAGCGGAAATTTTTGCATATCAGCCTTGGTGATCTCGCGGACGGCGGTTGAATTGTCGTGGAGCATGTAGGCTGCAAGAGCGCGTGTGCCGTTATAATAGCCGCTGCCGCCTGGATTGAGTGCGATAGCCTGATCAAGCAGGTTGGCTCCCCGTTGCCACTGGCCGCCAAGGGCTAGTCTGGTGCCGAACTCGCCCATCAACTCGGTGTCGTTGGGGTTGGTAGCGAGGGCCACTTCGCCTACTCGCATCGCCTCGGTAAGCTCCCGGTTGAAAAACAGGGCCATCATCAATGCCTGAAGCCCTCGCGTGTTGCTCGCATCAAGCTGGGTCGACCGCCGCGCCGCGCGAAGCGCCCGCTGCAATGGTGTTTCCGGACCTTGGCCCCTATTGAATTTGAAGCGGTCTTCATCGAGATAGATGATTGATAGCATCGCCCAGGCAGTGGAAAAGGTCGGATACCGCGCAACGGATGTTTCCAGGCATTCGCGAACGTGTGCATGCTCTTCGGGGCTGAGCTCGCTACGATATGCGTAAAAGCGCAGGCTGCATTCGTATGCACCAAGATCCTGCGGTGGAGGATTTGCGGTGTCGGCCTGTGCCATCACACCATATGGCTGCGCAATGGCGGTGGCGACTCTTCTGGCCACGTCCGCCTGTATGGAAAACAGGTCTTTCGATCCGAGATCGTTGTCATAATCCCGGGACCAGACTATTTCGCCATCGTCGGTGTCCAGAAGACGGGCTGTCACCCGCAGGCTGTTTCCAGCAGTTCGCACACCCCCGGTCAGAAGATAACGGGCCCCAAGCTCTTCCCTAACTTTGGATACATCGACGTCCGACGGCAGCGCTTTGGACGTCTCGCGACCAAAGACCTTGATCTCCTTGAAGCGGGGCAAGGCAGTCAGAAGCTCCTCCGTAAGCCCGAGGCTGTATAACTGGGCGTTTGGTCCATCGCCCAAATTGGCGAAAGGAGCCACAATTAGGGCGGGTCTGTCGGGAGCCGTGCTTTCGACTAACTCTTCTGTTGGCGCCAATCTTGAGTGACTTGAGAATTGATAGGCAGACGCAGCCGTAAGCAGGACGAGGCAAGCAAGCGAAAGCCGCCTCACGCTCCACCATCGGACAATCGGCGATAGCTGTGATGTCGGAACGGACCCATTATCGACTTTCTTGGAAACGACCGCAGTATTCAATGAGAACACCGGGGCATATCCGCCCTTCGGTATGTCGATCCTGACCGGGTCCTTGTGACCTTCCACCAGATAATAACGTTCCAGCGAACGCCTTAGACGCGCGGCCTCGATCCGCACGACCGGATCGTCCTGCGTGAAGCTTTCATTGCGGCCGAATACCTCAATTGCGATGGAGTAACCCTTGATGCGGGCGGCCCGCCCGGCGATGGCTTCTTCGACAACATATCGCAGAAATGCGGCACTTCGCCCCAAGCCGGGAAACTCCGCGCTCGCGACGATGCGTTCGAGTTGCGACCGGATTTCCTCTACTCCCGGAGGGTCTCGTGCTGCAGTTGAAGCCGTGGACACCGTCGTCTGCATAGCCGCCTCCCGTCCCCCTCGAGATTCATCGCATGCGTGTAGTGTGTTGTGAGCTTACACCCGAGATATGGGCGCGTCCATTGTTCCGTCGAGCCGTCGCCTGTGAAAGCCCGCTGTTTTTGTCTTTATATGCGCATAAGGCTAACGCCTTGAGCAAACGTTTCGTTAGTTGCGGTGCCCGACGATTGCACCCGATCAGGCATTTAAGATCGAGGGCGAGCTGGTTGCCATGTTCTTGGCCTCCCAACAGCATGTCCCCTGTGGTGCTACATTTCCATCATCTATGCCGACTGATACGTCCGCTTTCCGTGGACGGCAACGCCGTAGTTTCGACTGTAACAGAGTTGACTCTGGCAACTGGGCAAAGCGCCTGCATTCCAGTCGTGAATTGCGAGGCGCTATGGCCGGCTGCTAGTCGGGCCTCCTGCAATCTGAGATGCTTGTGGTACTGACTAGGACTGAACGCTGTTATCGCCAGAAAATGGCGATGCAGGCTTGCGCGGCTCATGCCGCTGGCATCGCGATCTTCGAGATGGTCGATGCGGTGTTCGCGCCTCTTTTCCGGTACTTCGGTTTCATCGACCCAGCCATAACGCAGACGATATCTCAGGGTCTCACGCGCGTCACGCGATGGCGCGAGGCTTTGGCTCGACGAGAGAGCGTGGTTGCGGCTGTGGGTCGTGACTACTGTCAGCGGTTCAAGCAACCTCTGGCCGCGCACCGGGTGCTTTTGGCAGATTGATGGCACCCAGGCCAGCCTTCGTTCTTTTGGTGTGTTGACCCGGCGGCGCTCCGAAGAGACGCCTGTACTCGCGGCTGAACTGCGACGCGCTCTCATAGCCGACGGCGAACGCAACTTCGGCTGCACCTGCCTGGTTCGCGATCATGCGTCGGCGGGCCTCGTGGAGCCGGATATATTTCTGATACTGAAGCGGGCTGACGGCGGCGACGGCTTTGAAGCGATCGTAAAACACGGATACACTCATGCCGGCAAGTGCCGCGACCGCCTTGAAATCGAGACGTTCGGCGTAGTGGTCGCGTATCCAGGCCATTGCCTTTCGGATGTGCATCAGACGCGAGTCAGCCCCGGCAATCTGACGCAGCAGGCCGCCATGCGGCCCCATCAGTAGCCGAAACATCAGCTCATGCTCCAGAGACTGAGCCATGACCGGGATTTCGGATGGGCGATCGAGCAGTTCTACCAATCTCCCCCAAGCACCGAGAAGCGACGCGCTCGCGGTGCTGACGCCGTATCCCAATTCCATCGGTAACTCCGGCATCGCCGCCATCTCAAGGACGAGGTCGGACAGCATAGGCGGGTCCAGATATAAACCGATTGCGACAAACGGTCTGTCTGGCGACGCTTCGCAAACTTGGCCCAAGGCGGCAATCTCGGCTGCGACGATCATGCTTTGGCCGGGTCCGTATTCAAACATCTTGTCGCCGATAAACATGCGCTGCGTACCCTGGATCACTAGGGACGCCGCAGGATCGTAGATCAGCGGATCGACCTCGGTCGTATGGTCGAGAGTATACGCGAACAGTCGCGGCAATTTAAGACTGGGACGGCCAGCATGACGCATGGCGATGGCGCGTATTTTGTCGAGTTCGCTCATGGAGTCACCCTAAGTCGATTGCCCAGTTCTATCAAGTATTCCGGAAGATCAGGCAAGAGTGCCGGAAGTTTCGGCATCGTGGCATTGGGGTCGAAATCCTAATATCGCGGCAAGACAGAGGCCAACGGGGCTTCTGATGGCCCAGGAGAAACTGCCATGCCCACCCCAATCGAAACCGTTTCGGCTTTTTGCGCGACGTTCGTTGAAGACGGCGGAAGGCCAGCCGTGCGCCGCTGGTTCACACCCGCCACGCGCTGGGTCAATGAAGGCGTGTCGGTCACGACGGGCGCCGACGAGGCCATTGCGATGATCGACGGACTGGAGACATCGCTGGGAATATCGACAGTCCATATCGATATGCTCGCGGTTGCCGCCGATGGATCCCGCGTTCTCACCGAAAGGCTTGACCGGTTCGAGCGCGCCGACGGCAGTGAAATCGGGCGCGTGATGATCATGGGAATTTTCGAGCTCGAAGGCGACAAGATTGTCGAATGGCGGGACTATTTCGACGTAACCGCCGTCCAGAAGTTCTCTGCCGGCTAGCACGGCAGCTTGCGAACGATGATGTTGAGTGCAGGGACTATTGTCTCCGCACTCAACACAAGGCAGTCGACTGGACTTTCGACGACAGGCCGCAATCCTTCCAAAGCAGATGGGCCACGTCCCGAAGGCTTCGCACCGCAAAGACTTCAAATTGTCAGTAGGTCTTTAGCTGGAAGCGAATTGTCATGTCTTTCGAGAAACTCCACCATGGCAGCCTTGAGCGCCACGCCACTGACGCGGGTCCTCATCATATCCCTGGTCAGCGTCGCAATGATCTCGGCAGCTTCGCAGACCGGCAGACCACCATCCCTGATATTGGAGACACAATTTCGGCTGGAATCCAGGTTTCCCGACTTGGGACCGTAAGTGATGTAAGCACCGAGGCTGTCGGCAGCTGAAAGTCCCGGACGTTCGCCGACAAGCACGATCGTCAGTTTTGCACCTAATGCCTCACCGGCAGGATCGCCGAGCGCGACGCGCGCCTGGCTCGCCAGCACAATTGGTGCAGCCGTCAGGTTCAGGATAGCGAGCTTCGGAACAAGCGCCTCGATCAACGGCACGGCATTGAGATCGATTGCATGGGACGACAGGCCATCCGCGACGATAATTGCGACATCATAGCCATTGATCGTTCTCTCATTTTTCAGCCGTTTTTCGGATTCCGCCGCAAGCCGCCGGCCAAGATCGGGCCGCCGCACATAGGTGCTGCGGTCACTTGCCATGCTATCGACATTGACAGCCGGAAGGCCGAGACGATCGAGCCTGTCTGCCAGCGAGGGTCGGTCGACGCTCGTCCAGACCGCTTCGCGTGCCCGCGCGTGGTCGAGAAGGAAGGCGAGTTGGGCGCGTGTCGGAAGACCCGCGCCATGACGGCCGAGCAAAACACGCGCATCGGTCATATCCTTGATAGTGAGGTTTTTTCCGGCAGCAGTGGGTTCTCGCACCTTTTCCATGTCAGGCTCCGATCAATACGCTGTTGCGGACATAATTGGAAAGCGCGACAGGCTCGCCGACCAGCGCGCCATCTGGATCGGTCAGGCCGATTTCGAAAAGCCATTTCTCGAACTCTGGTGCGGGTGGCCGCTTCAGCGTCTCGCGGCAATAGACGGCATCGTGATGCGATAGCGACTGGTAGTTCAGCATGATATCGTCGGCGCCGGGAACGGTGATGACGAAATTGACATTGGCTGCGCAGAGGAGCGTCAACAGCGTATCCATGTCTTCCTGATCAGCATCGGCATGGTTGGTGTAGCAGACGTCGACGCCCATCGGCAGGCCAAGGAGCTTGCCGCAGAAATGATCCTCGATGCCGGCACGGATGATCTGCTTGCCGTTGAACAAGTATTCCGGCCCGATGAAACCGACGACCGTATTGACGAGCAGTGGATCGAACTCGCGCGCCACCGCATAGGCACGTGCCTCCATCGTCTGCTGGTCGACGCCGAAATGCGCATTCGCCGAAAGCGCCGCGCCCTGCCCAGTCTCGAAATACATGACGTTTGCGCCCGGCATGCCACGACCAAGCGACCGCCCCGCCTCATGTGCCTCCTTCAGAAGCGCCAGATCGATGCCGAAGCCGCGATTGGCCTTTTCCGATCCCGCCACCGACTGGAAGACGAGATCGACCGGCGCACCCCGTTCGATTGCCTGGATCGCCGTCGTTACATGGCCAAGGCAACAGGTCTGTGTCGGGATCGCAAGCTTTTCCCGCAATTCGTCGAGCAAGGAAACAATGCGGATATAGTCATCCGTCGCATCGGTCGCGGGATTGACGCCAATCACGGCATCTCCCGACCCCATCAGCAGCCCGTCGATGGCAGACGCGATGATACCGCGGCTGTCATCGGTCGGGTGGTTGGGCTGGTTGCGGGTGGAAAGCCGCCCGGCGAGCCCGATCGTGTTTCGGAATCGCGTCACGACACGTCGCTTGGCAGAAACAGCTATCATGTCCTGCAGGCGCATGATCTTCGACACGGCCGCGACCATTTCCGGCGTCAGTCCAAAGGTCACCGCCTCCAGCCGCTCATGCGACGTCTCGGGCTTGAGCAGCCATTCGCGCAATTCACCGACAGTAAGCGAGGAAACTGCGGAAAAGGCTGCCGGATCGTGCCGTTGCGCGATCAGTCGGGAAACCTCGTCATCCTCCGACGAAATGAGCTCCTCGCCGAGAAATGCTTTCAAGGGGAGATCGGCCAGCGCCATCTGGGCTGCCAAGCGCTCGACCGGGCCTTGCGCCGCAATGCCGGCCAGCTGGTCGCCGGAGCGCTCCGGGGTTGCTTTCGCCAGCAGCATTTTCAGATCATCAAAGCGGAAGACAGTCTGCTCGATTGTCGTCGTATAGGGCATTTGTTCACGTCACCGGTTGAGGAGGGCCAGGGCTTCGTCATGAAGTCTCGGGGTGGCCGACGCCAGAACCCGTCCGTCGGAATGGATCGAAAGCGCATTGCCCCGCCAGTCGGTAATGCATCCGCCGGCACCCGTCACAACGGGCACGAGAGCCATGTAGTCGTAAGGTTGAAGTCCCGTCTCGAGAGCGATGTCGCAATGGCCGGAAGCGATCAGACCATAGATGTAGCAGTCTCCACCGAAACGCCGCAGCCTGGCTTTGCGGGAGAGACGCTCGAAGCTTTCAGCTTCGCTGTCCACGAACATATCCGGCGAAGTCGTATAAAAACGGGCGCTTGAGATGTTCTCGCAGCCGCTGGCGTGGGCCGGCTTGCCAGCAAAGAGTGTCTCTCCCGGCCGGCCCTGCCAGCGTTCGCCGGTGGCCGGAATATCGATCAGACCACAGAATGGCTTTTCCTGAAATGTCAGTGAGACAAGCGTACCAAACAGCGGGAAACCGGTGATGAAGCTCTTGGTGCCGTCGATCGGGTCCAGCACCCATGTAAAGGCGTTACCTGCCTTTACGCCAAACTCCTCACCATGGATGCCGTGATCGGGAAAACGCGCCTCGATCATCTCGCGGAGATGTTTTTCGATCGTCCGGTCGGCGATTGTCACCGGGCTATCGTCGAGTTTTGAGATAACGTCGAGCGGGGTCCGGAAATAGGAGAGCGCCAGCGGACGCGCGGCGTCGGCAAGTTCCGCAGCGAAGGTGATATAGGTCGCAGCTTCTTGCGGGCTGATATCGGTGACTGGCATCAAAGGGCTTTCAGGAACAGGGGCCAACGGGGGTCGTGGATGATCGAGCGGGCGCGCATATGCTTCCAGATTCCGTACTTGTAAAAGTCGAAATCGAGGGTCGATATCCGGTTTTGTACCATCGCCCAGGTGCTCCACTTGATGTCGGCGAGTGCCTTGTGGACGATGAAGCGAGCGTGATGCGCCTTGTCGTAACGACCGAAATACTCCTCGATTATCTCGCAGTCGGTCGCCTCGGAATAGAACATCTCGCCACTCCAGATCGCGAGATCGTAGAGCCTCTCATTGTTCGACGCATATTCGAAATCTATCAGCTTGATCGACTTGTCGTCACCGATCAGGAAATTGCCCGGCATCGGGTCGTTGAAACAGGGAACCAGATCGAGCCCGGACGCCTCAAGCGCGGCGCGCGCCTGTCTGTAGTTGCGCAAGAGCCAGTCGTGGTCGAGCGGCCAGTGGCCGTCAAGCTGGCGCACTTGGTCGAAATGTTCCTCGATCATGTCGAAGACGGTTTTTGTCAGCGGCAGGGCAAGGGCATTGTGAAACTGCCGGTAGACGCGCACCGCTTCGTTGCGGATCGCCGGGTCTGCAAAATCCCTATGTGTCGAGGCGCGGCGACCGTCAATGAACTCGGCGATTTCGATGTCGAGGTGATCGAGATAGTCGAATGTCTTCGGGCCGATTCCGATCACTTCTGCCTGCTTGCTGGCGGCAGCGGCGGCCTTACGATCGATGAACATCTCGGTGCCGCGGCCGGGAATCTTTAGAAAATAGCCACGCTCTTCGCCTTCGACCTCGATGCGGAAATTGGTGTTGCTGATTCCGCCGGAAACCGGACTGTAGCGCAGCCGCCGTCCTTCCCAAGGTGGTACCTGGATGATTGCAGCCTCAACTGCCCGTTCGGCATCGGATCGTGCCATTCCCAGTTCATTCATAGTCTTGTTCCCGTTATTGTTTCTAGCCCGTTATCGTTATCGTATGCCTAGAGCGCTCTCAGCCTAGCCTCGAAATCCGGCTGGCCGAGCAGCATTCGGCAACGCAGGAACCGCCAGCCGGCATATTTCAGGAATTCGACACCCCGCGGCGGCGAACGAAGCTCCAGTACGAGGCTGCGCAACGCCCAGTAGAGGTCGTCTGCCGCCGCATAGACACGGCAGCGGTTGAAGTTTCTTTCGCTGAAACCTCCATCGTGCATTTCCAGCAACGGCCTCATCTGGCTTTCGAACTGGTAGAGTTCGTTCATCTGAACGCCGAGCTGGTAGTAGGGGTCGATGTCGGCGGCCATGTCAAAGTCCACGAGCTGCATTTTCCCGTCTGGGCCCAGCATGACATTCGAAACCTGCGGATCACCATGGGCCGGTTTCAGGTCCAGGCCGGCCGCTGAAACTGCCTCGCGGATCGGCGTCATCCAGGAGAGCATCCATTCGACATCGCCGGGCAGGCTGGCGTCACCGGCACTCACGATCGCCCAGAGCTGATCGATGCCGTCGAAGACTGACCATGTTCGGCCGGTGGAAACACCCCCTGCAATCGTCGTCTGCATCTCGATCAGGCGGGCAACAGTTTGCGGCTGCATCAGATCGTCGATCCTTGCCGCTCGCCAGCCGTCGCCAAGTCGGGCAAACAGCATGCTGGCCGTCCCAGCATCGTAACCAATCGGCTCTGGCGAAAGACCAAGGCTGTGAAAACGGTGTGCCGCAGCATTTGCGGTCTCGGCATCCACGAGATCGGTTACCTCATCGGCACCGAGACGCAGGAAATAACGTGCCTCCCCGTCTGTCGGCGCGACCACGAAACCGCAGGATTCGACGGCATGATAGGACGGCGATGCGACAGCTGCCGTCGCCGGCGCATAGGATGGGGTGTCGCCAATCACTGCGGAAAAGACTGAAAGCGCCTTCTCCGCGCGGGCTTCCATCGGTGATTGAGGAGAGCCCGATCTCTTCATTCGGCAGCCTCGCTGAGTTCGACAACTTTCAAACCTTCGCAGGCGATCTTGTAAAGCATGTCCGCCACTATCTGCGTGCCAAGGGCCTGGTCTTCAGGCGAGGTATACTCGGTCGGGTGGTGGATGACGCCGTCACGGCTCTGAACCGCCAGAACCACCGCCGGGCAGACATCGGAAACGGCAACGGCATCATGGCCGCCGATCGTATCGAGGTGACGGGCGCTCTGGCCGAGATGCGCCGCAGCACTTTGCGCAAGCGTCACCAGGCCCGGTGCGAACCTTCCCGCCTTGCGGCGGTCGATGGAGCGGACCTCCGAGGTGACGCCGGCTTTCATCGCCGCTTCCTCGATCTTGATCTTCATCTTGCGTTCCGCCTCCGTCAGGACGTCTGGCGATCCCGAGCGCAGCTCGATGAACAGCACGGCTTCGGCCGGCACGACATTGGGTGAATTGGGGAAGACTTCCAGGCGGCCAACCGACGTATGCAGGTCCAGTCCGTGTTCGGTCGATATCTGCTTGAGATCGGCGATCAGATAGGCAGCAGCAAGCAGCGCATCCTTGCGATCTGCCATCGGGGTTGCGCCGGTATGTGCCTGGCGTCCATGGAAGGCGAGGCGATATTTTGTCGCGCCCCAGAACCGCGTGAAGATACCGAACCGCTCCCCGGCGCGGCTGAGCGTCGTGTCACCTTCTATATGCAGCTCGATCAATGCGTCGGGAATTTCCACCTTTTCCTTGCCAGCATAACCGATCTCGTCCAGCGACTGGCGCACCGTAATGCCATCACCGTCGGCCCGTTCGAGCGTCCATTCCAGGTCAATGGCGCCGGTAAACACGCTGCTGCCGAGCAGGCTCGGCTGGAAACGGGCGCCTTCCTCATTGGTCCAGTTGACGATCTGGAAGTTGCAGGCGGACAACCTGCCTTCCGCCTTGAGACGTTCGCTGACGGACAAAACCGCCTCGCAGGCGGCGATGACACCAAGCGCTCCGTCGAACCGGCCGCCGTTCGGCTGGCTGTCGATATGGGAGCCGACCATGACGACGGGCGCATTTGCGCCCGCCAAGGTCATCTTGCCGAACTGGTTGCCGATCGAGTCCACGGCCTGCTCGAAGCCGTTTTCGGCAAACCAGTGCCCCAGCCAGTCGCGCGCCATTCCGTCTTCCCTGGAAAGCGTCAGGCGGGTCATCGAGCCATCGGGGCCGCCGCCAAAAGTGGAGAGGGTCTCCATCAGCATCTGGAGCCGCTCGGCATTGATCGGGACAGGGGAGGAGGAGACGTCAGGCATGTATGATTTCCACTTTGGATTGATTGAATTGATCTGAAAATTCCCGCGCGATGACGCCGCTGGTCACCACCGCGTCGATTTCGCTGAGGCCGAATGTGTGGATGGAGCCGAGGCGCCCAAACTTGGAACTGTCGGCAACAATGATCGAACGTTTTGCCTGGGCCTTGGCGACGCGGCGCAGGATCGCCTCGTCCTCGCCGAAATCCATGAACCCGCGTTCGGCGTGAATGGCGCTGATGGCGATGATCGCGAGATCGAAGAAATGCTCCTTCAGCGCGCCCACGGTCTCATGGCCGTATGTCGCCTGATAATCTGGGCGCATGCGACCGCCAAGAACCCGCACACTTGCCTGCGGCAGATTGAAGAAGTGGGCTGCGACCGCCAGCGAATTGCTGACAACGGTCAAGTCCTTGCGCGTCTCGATATGTTTCAGGCAGGCAATCGTTGTGGTGCCGGTATCGATGAACACCTTCATGCCGTCCTCGACCAGCGACGCTGCGGCCTCGCCGATCTTGGCTTTCTCGCGTGAACTGACGCGCAGTCGGTCGGTAAACGGCTGATCGCTTTCCTGCTGGTCAAGGACCGCGCCGCCATAGACGCGGCGGGCATAACCGCGCATCTCAAGTTCCTTGAGGTCGCGCCGGATCGACTCCTGGCTGACCTGCAGATAATCGGCAAGCTCCCTCACATTGACGCGCTGGGTTTGCTTCAGCATGTCGAGGATAAGCTTGAGGCGATGTTCGGTGAAACTCATGAATGCACCCTGGATTCTAGTGATCGTCGCGGCCCCGTCTGTGGCGCCGCAACCATGGTCAGGCTAAAGCCATTTGACGGGTTGCGTCATCGAGAGCCAATGGCTGGATGAGATGACAGGCGGCGAAATCCTGGCTGCCACGCGCGGTAAGCGCGGGCTGCAGGCTGCCGCATCTCTCCATCGCACGCGGACAGCGCGACTTGAAGCTGCAACCTGGAGGAATATCGATCGGGCTTGGCGGTTCACCTTCCAGAAGGCAGTCTTCCGCCTTGTAGCGGCGTTCTTCAAGTGTCGGCATCGCGCTGAGCAACGCCATTGTGTACGGATGTCCGGGATCGAAGAACAACCGCTCGTTATCAGCCAGTTCGAAGACCTCGCCGAGATACATTACCGCCACCCGGTTGCAGACCTTGCGGACCATCGCAAGGTCGTGGGAGATGAAGATGTAAGTGAGGTCGTATTCCTTCTGCAGCTTCTGGAAAAGATCGAGAAGCTTGAACTGTTCTGTCTGGTCCAGGGCAGAAAGCGTTTCGTCCATGATCAGTATTTCAGGCTCCAGAACCAGCGCACGGGCAACATTGATGCGCTGGCGCTGGCCGGCACTCAGGCCGATCGGCAATTCCTCGTAGAGATCGGCGGAGAGGCCGACTTCGCCCATGACCTTGAGAACCCGCTCACGAATTTTGGCACTGTCCTTCCATCCGTGCGTGCGAAGCGGGCCCTCCAGCATCTTCCCGACCGATGTGCGTGGCGGCAGGGAACCGAACGGATCCTGAAGTACCATTTGCAGCTTCTTGCGGAAGGTCAGAAGGTCTTTGCCACCGAGCATGGCGATATCGTCGGAACCGCACAGAACCTGGCCGGAGCTCGGCAGTTCCAGCCTGCTTAGAAGCCGCATCAGCGTCGACTTGCCACAACCGGATTCACCGACGATCGCGAAACTGTCGCCGCGCCGGACATCGAAGGTGACGTTGCGAACCGCACGCACATGGTTGAAGCCACCGAAGCCAGTCTTCTTCTTTACCCTGTAGACCTGTGAGGCATCGCGCAGGCTCAAGACAACGTCGCGTTTGTCGTTGAGACGCGGCATCTCGGTCTTTTCGATCCAGATCTTCGGCGTCTGTTCTACAAGCTCCTTCGTATAGGCATATGCAGGGGCGGCGATCAGCCTTTCGGTTTCCTGTTCCTCGACGATGCGACCTTTCTCCATCACCAAAATCCGGTTGCAGGCTTCGCGGGCAACGGGAAGGGAGGAGGAGACGAACAGCACAGCGGTATTGAAACCATCTGTCAGTTCCTTCATCAGACGGATGACCTGGGCTGCGACGGTAACGTCGAGCGGCTGGGTGACGTTATCTGCAATCAGCAGCGCCGGGTTCGTTACCAACGCATCAACGATCAGTGCGCGCTGCATCATGCCGCCGGAAAACTGCGAAGGGTAGTCGCTGAAACGGCTGCGGGCCGAGGGAATGCGGACGGCCTCCAGAAGCTCGATCGTGCGCTTTTCCGCCTCTTTCCGCGAGGTTCCTGGAACGACCGCACGCAGCTTCTCGACGATCTGGACGCCGACCGGCAGCGTCGGATCGAGTGCACCCATCGGGTTGGAGCCGACATAGGCGACCCGGCGGCGCAGGGTACGCATCTCGTTCTCGGAGATGCCGTAAATATCCTTGCCTTCGAAGAGGACGCTGCCGGAACGCACGGAAAGCGGCGGTTCCAGCCAGTTGACGACTGCCTTGGAAAGCACCGTCTTGCCGGCTCCGCTGGCCCCGACCACACCGACGATCTCTCGCGGCGCGAGGCTGAAGGAGATATTGTCCAGAATAATCTTCGCCTTGTCCGAGCGACCGGCATTAACGGTGAGGTTTTTCAGCTCAAGAAGCGGCTTGATCATCACTCGGACCCTCCGTGAATGGTGTTGCGGGCCCGTTCCAGCGAAGCGCCTATGAGATTGATGCTGGTTAAAGTGAGGCCGAGGAAAATGCCGGGCATGGTAGCGATCCACCAGGCGTTCAGAAGATACTTTCGGCCATCGGCAATGATATTGCCGAAGGTCGGGGTCGGCGGCTGGACACCCAGGCCGAGGAAGCCGAGTGTCGATTCAAAGATCATCATGCGCGCCACATCAAGCACCGAGGTGAAGATCACCGGCGGCAGGAGCAGCGGCAGAAGCAGGCTGACGATAATGCGGAAATCGGTCGAGCCCCCAAGTTTGGCAGCGCGCACATATTCCCGCTGCCTTTCCGTCATCACAATGCTGCGCATGATGCGCGCATAGACCGGCCAGCTTGAGAGACCAAGCACCAGGACGATGGCCGGAATTGTCGGGCGCGACACGCCAAGAACGGCGATCGCCAGAATGATCATCGGAATAGATAGCTGCGCATCGGTCAGACGCATGATCAGCATGTCGATACGACCGCCGAAGTAACCGGCAATCGTGCCGAGGGCACAGCCGATGATGAGTGTCACTGCAACCGATGCAATCCCGATCAGGAAGGAATAACGCAGGCCGACAAGCGACCTCACCAGCATGTCGCGGCCAATCTGATCGGTGCCAAGCGGGTGGCCCCAGCTCCAGTTGTCGCCGAAGAAAAGTGGCGGCAGAAGGCGGGCCTTCACATCCATCTTTGTCGGGTCGACGCCACTGATTTCCGGATAAAGTGCGGCGGCAATCGCAAGCAGCAGGAAGATCGCAAGACCAATGCGAAAACCGGGCGTCGATGCGGCGCGATCGAATATGCGGCGCGCAATCGAGCGGCTTGCCATTTTAGAAATGATCGGGGTGTCAAGTGCGGATGTGATGGACATCAGTATTCAAGCCTCGGATCGATGGTTGTTGCGACGAGATCGACGACAATGTTGATCAGTACAAAAATGGCGCTCGTGACGATCGCGATACCCTGGATCAACGGAAAGTCGCGCTGCAGCACGGCGTTGATGGTCAGAAGGCCGAGCCCGGGATAATCGAAGATATATTCGACGATGATGACCCCGCCGAGCAGGCTGGAGAATTGCACACCGAGCAGGTTGAGAAGCGGCACCGAGGCGTTGCGCAGGGCATGGTTGGAGATGATCCGCGAACGGCTCAGGCCACGTACGCGTCCGACTGCCACATAGGGCTCCATCATCTGGCTGGATACGGAACTGACCAGCGTGCGGATCAGCACCGGAGACAATTCGACCGCCAGCACGATTGCCGGCAGGATTGTGTAGGCAAAACCCTGATAGCCAATGGCAGGAAGCCATCCGAGCTTCACCGAGAAAAGCAATGCCAGAACGATGCCGAGCCAGAAATTCGGCAGCGAGATGAATATCGATGAAATGTAGAAGGCAAGCTTGTCTGGCCATCTGCCGATCGAAAGCCCGCCGGCAATGCCGATGATTGCCGAGAAGATCAGTGCAATCACCAGTGTCACGGCCGCCAGTTGAAGCGTCATTGGAAGTGCATCGAAAATCAGGTCGAAGACCTTTGCTCGTTCGCCGCGAGTTGAGTCGTTGAATGTCGCGCCACCGGTCGAGGCGCCGTTTGCCGGGCGCACGAAGGACTGGCCAAGATCGCCACGAACCACACCGCCCATGTAGCGACCGAATTGCACCAGTATGGGATCGCGAAGGCCCATGTCGGTTGCGATCTTTTCGATCAGTGCTTCGGGCGCCATGCCGCCCGCCATAAGGCGTACCGGGTCACCCGGCACCACCCGCAAGAGGGTAAAGATCAGCAAGGACACAAGGAATATGATGATGGCGCCCTGCATGAGGCGTCGCATCAGGAAGTTCACGGCAAACATTCAGTCACTCCGCTCGAAAAGTCACGGGCAAGTCCACACGCCGCCTGATCGCGGCGTGTGGCTGATCACGGTCAGGCAGCAGGTTTGGCCGCGTCGATCGACCCGTCGGGATAGATGTACATGCCCTCAAAGTCCTTCTGCATTGCGTGGATCATCACGGATGTGAACAGCGAGAGTGCCGGCATCTTGGCGGTGATGAGAGGCATGGTCTCTTCCTGAAGGATCTTCTTGCGCTCTTCCAGCGTCGGTGCCGAACGTTCCTTATCGAGGCTGGCATCGATCTCCTTGTCCTCAATGCCGCAGATGCGGTGCGAGGTGGAATGGAAATGGGTGCGCAGGACCAGATCCGGTTCCGGAGACGCTGTCGACCAGCCGCAATCGACCATATGGCCCGGGCCGCCGCCGGGGCGATGGTACAGTTGCTCGTTCCAGGCCGCAGGTTCAAGCACGGTCAGGCTGACGTTAAATCCCTGCTCCTGCAGCATGGCGGTCAGCATCTCGCCATATTCCTTGGTCTTCGGATAGAAGCCGACGGACGTGATGTATTCAAGTGGCGGCAGGCCCTTGCCGTTTGGGAAACCGGCTTCGGCGAGCAGGGCCTGGGCCTTCTCGGGGTCGAATTTCGGGTAGTTCGCCAGATCGACATAGCCGAATTTGACCGGCGAGACGAAATTCGACGAGGCATGGCCGGCCGAGCCCATCAGTTCCATGATCATGTCGCGATCGATCGAATGGCAGGCGGCAAGACGGATACGCGGATCGTCGAAAGGCGGTTTCGAGCAGCGGAACCACAGATACTTGTTCTCGACCGAAACGACCTTGTTGATGAAAATCGCCGGATTGTCCTTGATCGTGTCAACCTGTTCAGGCTCCAGACGTTCAACGATCGAAGCCTGGCCGTTCATCAGCGACAACATACGGGTGGTGGAGTCGCCTGTGAAAGTGAAGTTGATGCCGGGAATGGCTGGCTTGCCCTTGAAGTAGCCGTCATAGGCTTGCATCACGGTGTCGTTGCCGCGCTGTTCGACGAATTTGAAAGGACCGGTGCCGTTGAGCCGCTGGGAGAGCGGGCCGCCTGGGCCGCCGGCGACGTCCTTGGCCGACATGATCGGCAGGAAGGATGCAAGAAAGATGAAGAGATGGGCCGGATAGCCGCCCTTGGATGTGTCGACGATGACGGTGTAATCGTCAGGTGTTTCGATCGTCAGCGTCTCGGTCGGGCCGGGATACCACTGCGCCGGACGATCTGCCCTGGAGCCGTATTCGAAAGTTGCCTTGACGTCTTCTGCCTTGAACGGCTTGCCGTCATGGAAGACGATGCCTTCGCGCAGCTTGATCTGTAGCCGGTGCGGGTCAAGCAGCTTGATGTCGGTGGCCAGTTCGTACACCACCGCGCCGGGATCATCGAGTTTCATCGGCGTGCGGGTAAGAAAGCCCATGACGAAACCTTCGATATTCTTCTGAGAAAGTGTCGTATGAGCGGTCGGGTCCCAGTTGCCGGTAATGTTTTCGGCCGACAGGAACGTCATGGTCTTGCCGGCCTGAGCGAAGGCCGGCGAGATGAAGAAGTCAGGATTGATCTGCATGTAGCCAGCGACGGCGGCTGCGCCCGCGGATCCTTGCAGGAAGCGACGACGACTGAATTCTGAACCCATCGAGTTCCCCTTTTCTATTTTGAATAAACCGTCAAATCAGTCAAAACGGTCAAATCAGTCACAAGCAAACAGCGTGCCAATCTCGATTTCCTGCAAGAACCGGGCTTTTGGTTCGATGCAATTTGTGGGATTTGACCATTTATTGGACGAATGAGAAAGATTTAAGCGGCCAGCCGGATCGCTAAAATTACGGGGTCATTTCTGCCGTTGAATCGGGGGATGCTGATCCGTTGTCAGGATGTGTCCGAAACGGACAGCGACGATGATTTCAAGCGCCGCCGGATTGAAACTCCCACGAGAGTTCAACTGAATATTTCGTTTGCTCTTTTGATGGCGTGAATACATCAGCGGGCAGTACATCCGCCGATCCATTTCGTGCATGCCCGCCCGCATTTTTGCTGCGGTCTCATCTCTCTGCCGCCTCAGTTGATCACTTGATCCTTCATAGTGATTAATGCTGTACGATGGGTGATCGCGGTTATAGTGACGTCGCCGGCACGGGCTGTCGGTTCCGTCGTTTCACGCTGGGCTGGCCTCAGTAAGGAAAATAAGAGCAGGACCAGAATAAGGTTCTTGCCATGGCAATTGGCCGTCTTTCACCGCCCGAGAAATTTAGGTCATGCTTGCCGACCTCACTGGTAAGGCCGCTCGGTATGGCAACCGTTCGGTCATAAATCGCAGCCTGCATATTGCGTGTTTACGGCTGATATCAGCCGCTATACTGCTCTTTCAATATCCCAATGAATTGCTCGTCCGCGAATGCTTGGCGCTGCCCGTCTCTTCAGGGTAACCGACCCTACCAGGATTAAAGGACGTTTTGCGGCCCCGGTCACAGGCCATCCGCAAAAGGCCAGGCGGATTGTAGGCGTCCAGTTGCCCTGCGCGACGTGATTGAAGGTCCCACCTGATTGGGTTTAAATCAACCTCAGTCCCGTGCCGGGATCAAACACGTGTAGGTCGGACGATGCCACTTCAACACCAAGCACCTCGCCGATGGCGGGTCTTATGTCCGCAGGAACAGAAATATTGATCTCGTGGCGGTCGTTTTTCAGGCAGATCAGACGTGTCTCACCGTGGAACTCGTTCCGCTCGACGGTGCCGCGAAAGGCTTGAGCATCCTGGTTTATGCGAAATGATCCGGGCCGAATTCCAACGGTAACCTCACCGGAACGGAGGCCTGCCGGAGCTGTAAACCTGACAAGATTGTCGCCGAGCCACTCCTGCGTCATCTGCAACCGAAGGAAATTCATGTTCGGTGTGCCGATGAAGCCGGCAGCAAACACTGTCCGAGGCGCCTGATAAATTTCTTCGGGCGTGCCCATCTGCTCAATACGGCCGTCCTTCATCAGGACAATACGGTCGGCAAGCGTCATAGCTTCGAGCTGGTCGTGAGTGACATATATGCTTGTCGTTTTCAGGTCGCGGTGGAGGCGCGCGATCTCGACCCGCAGGCTGCCGCGCAGCTTGGCATCAAGGTTTGAAAGCGGTTCGTCAAACAGGAAGACCTCCGGGGTCTTGATCATGGCGCGGGCGATGGCCACACGCTGCTGCTGTCCGCCGGACAGTTCCGTCGGCTTGCGCGCAAGATAGACGCCAAGACCGAGCGCGTCGACCACAGGCGCCAGGCGCTGATCGATCGCGGCTTTTCCTATTCCGGCCCTCTCGAGACCGAAAGTGATATTGTCCCGCACGCTCATATGGGGGTAAAGCGCGTAGTTCTGGAACACCATCGCGATGCCCCGGTCACCCGGATCGCGATCGTTCATCCGCTCGCCACCGATGAGCAGATCCCCGCCTGAAATCTCTTCAAGCCCGGCAATCATCCGCAGCATGGTGGATTTTCCGCAGCCTGACGGGCCGAGAAAGACGACGAATTCGTGGTTGTCGATCTTCAGGTCAAAATCCCGCATGACCTCAAGCGAACCATAGACTTTCCTGATCCCCCGGCACTCAACAGTGGCCATCACTTCGTCTCCCCGTCCACGACGATCTGCAGCTTTACGTCCTCTGGCCGGCCTTCGGCCGCCCTTTCGAAGGCCTTGATCGATTGATCAAAGGCATAGGTGCCGGAAACCAATGGCTTCAGGTCGACCTTGCCTGCGGCGATCAGCGCCAGTGCACGGTCAAACACGTTGGCGTAGCGGAAAACCGTTTCAATACGGCATTCGCGGAAGCAGGCCGCCGCAAGGTCTACCGCGACGGGTTCGGGCGGCAGACCGACGATAACGACTGTTCCGCCCGGGCGCACGACCTTGAAGAGATCACGGACCGCGGCCGGTGCGCCGGAGCATTCAAAGACGATATCGGCTCCCCAGCCTTCTGTCGCGTCGTTGACGGTCTCAATGAGATCCACCTCCTTGAGGTTGATACCAGTGATGCCGCCATAACTTTCGGCCAGTTTAAGCTTTGTTGCGGAAATGTCCGAGATCAGCACTCGCGAGCAGCCGCCGGCAAGGGCGGCCAGTGCCACCATGATGCCGATGGTTCCGCAGCCTGTAACAACCGCCGTATCGCCGGGCGTGATCTTCGCCCGCGCCGCCGCCTGCATGCCCACGGCAAATGGTTCAACCATCGCGCCTTCGGCGAAGGAGACATTGTCAGGCAGCTTGTAGGTGAAACTTGCCGGATGGACTGTCTCCGGGCACAAGACGCCGTGCACTGGCGGCGTTGCCCAGAATGTCACCGCAGGATCAACATTGTAGAGGCCGAGCCGCGACGCACGCGATTTCGGATCGGGGATGCCCGGTTCCATGCAGACGCGGTCGCCGGGCTTCAGATGGGTGACATTGGCGCCGGTCTCGGTGACGGTTCCAGCCGCCTCGTGGCCCAGAACCATGGGCGCGTTCACGACGAAGTCACCGATGCGACCATGGGTGTAATAGTGCACGTCGCTGCCGCAGACGCCAACAGTATGGATACGAATGCGAACGTCATCCGGCCCCAACTCTTGAGGAATTTCGATATCGCGCAGGGAAAGTTCGCCGACATGTTCGAGGACAAGTGCTTTCATGGGTCAGTCAACCTTGGTCAGTTTTCTTGGAAAATGCGGCGTTGAGGCCACCGGCAAGCACTCCGAGCAGGATCAGCGGTGGCAGCGACAACAGGACGACGGCGGCGTTCAGAATTCCCCAGGGCACATTCATGCCGAGCTGTGACATCTCGGACGCGATGATCGGCAGGGTCTTTGCCTTCGAGGTCGTGAGCATCATGGCAAGCAGGAACTCGTTCCAGACAAGGACGAAGGAGAAGGCAATGGCGCCGAAGACCTGGAAACGGGCAATCGGCAGGGCGATGCGGAAGAAGGTCGCATATGGGCCAAGCCCATCCACCCGGGCAGCTTCTTCAACGTGAAGGCTGACACGCTCGAAAGCCGGCACGGAAAGCCAGATGGTGATCGAGGCTGTCACAATGAGATAGGTCACGATCAGCGACAGCCGGGTGTCATAGAGATCAAGACCGAGCCAGATGACCAGCATGGGAATAGCGATCGCGACGGGCGGCAGAAAGCGCAGCGACAGAACGAAGAACTGCGCCTCCGCCGTGATCCTGTTCTTGAACCGGGCGATCACATAGGCCGCCGGTACACCGAGTACGGCGCCAAGCACGACCGCACTCGAGCAGATGATCAACGAATTGGTAAGTGCGCGCGCCACCGAGCGGCGATTGAGCACATAACTCATATTGTCGAAGACAGGCTGGAAGATAAGCTTTGGCGTTGACACCAGCAGATCGGCATTGGTCTTGAAGGCGTTTAGCAGGGTCCATAGGAGTGGCAGCACGACAAGTGCAGCGGCAAGAACCAACAAAAGCCTGAGCAGAAAGGTGGATATCTTCATCGGTTCAGCCTCTTCCAGGTAAAGGTAAAGGTGACGATGGTCAGGACCATCATGATGACGGCCATGGAGGACGCATAGGAGATCTTGCCGGCTTCTATGAAGCCTTGGGAATAGGCATACATGTCAAGCGTCTCGGTTGAGATGCCGGGACCGCCGCGCGTCATGACGTAAACGAGGTCGAAGGAGCGAAGACTCTCGATCGCCTTGACCAGCAGCAGACTGATCAAGGGTGCTTTCAGCATCGGCAGGGTCACGAAACGATGGATTTCGAAGCGGGTCGCCCGATCTATGCGTGCGGCTTCCAGCGGCTGAGGCGGCAGGGATTCGAGAAGCTTCAAGATGATCACTGAAAAGAACAAGCCCCATTGCCAGACATCGACGAAAGCAACAGCAAGGAGGGCGCCGAGCGGCGTCGATAGAATGTCGGGCGTGATGCCGGTGAGCTCCCTGACCGGCCAGGTCAGCGCGCCGTAGAGCGGATGAAAGGCGAACTTCCACACAAAAGCGGCGCACACGCGTGGCAGGAGAACGGGAATGATGAAGAGCACGCAGAGGACGTTGCGCATACGGGGGCTCGCTGCCTCGAACATGGCAATCCCGAGCGCAACCCCCGTCACCATGGTCAACGAGACGCTGATAACCTCCCACTTGAAAGATACCCAGAGCGCGTTCAGGAAACGGGCATCCGAAAACAGCGCCAGATAATTGGCTAACCAGACATAGTCTGCATCGGGTGCCGAAAGGGTCCGGTTCTGCAGGGATATATTGATAGCGTAGATCGTCGGCACGAGCGCCAGAATGATCAGGATACCCAAACTGGGCCCAAGAAAGACGTAAGGCAGCGAGCGGCCTCGGCGCATGGCAGATCCTCGGATTGGGAAAAGGGGGCGCGTCATCAGACGCGCCCGTCAGACGGCTTGGGAGGCGTCAGAGTTTGGCTGCGAAGGCTTCTAGGTCGTTCAGCGTCGCCTTGATGTCAGTGCGGCTACCGGTGATCAGCTCTTCCAGCATGATGCCCCACTGGTTGCCCAATTCCTGCCAGCGCGGATCCTGCCAGAAGGTGACTGTGGTCTTTTGACCGGTCGCCGCCATGGCGTCGGCAAGGTTCTGGCCAAAGGTCTTGGCGTATTCCGGGCTCTGATAGGTGCTTGTGCGCGTCAACTCGCCCGGCTGGCCGGCGGCGAGGCGGCGGGCTTCCTGTTCCTTGGATGTTGCCCAGGCAACAAAGAGACCAGCGCAGGCCTTTTCCTCATCTGTCTTGTTGGCCTTGGACGCGATTGCAAAACCATGGGCGTAACCGGCCCCCGGCAGCGGCGACGGCGGAACGGAGAACGCAACCTTGTCTGCAACCTGGCTCTGTGCCTTGTCGACGGACATGCCGCCAAGGGGTGCGGATTCGATGATGATCGCCACCTTGCCGGAGCGGAAGGCGCCGGTGGACTCGTCCCAAGAGCCGGTCTGAGTGCCCGGCGCCGAATATTTGAAGAGCTCGAGATAGGTCTCTGTCGCCTTTACCGCGGCATCCGAATTGAAGGCCGGCTTGCCGTCCTTGAACCACTCGCCGCCGTTTGCTTTGAAGAACGGCATCCAGCGCCAGACGTTGGCGCCTGAACCGCGCTGTCCGCGAAGCGCAGTGCCGTAGACGCCGTTGGCCGGATCATGCAGCTTCTGCACGGCTGCGAAATATTCGTCCCAGGTCTTCGGCGGCGCGATGCCTGCCTTTTCCAGGAGGTCCGTACGGTAGACCATCAGGTCGCCGCCACCCTGCACCGGTGCAAACCACTCTTTGCCGTCATAGGTCGCAGCTGCGCGCATACCGGAGTCAAAGTCTTTGTAGTCGTATTCGGATGGATAAAAGCCATCAAGCGGGACGATCCAGCCAGACGAGGCAAAAAGCGCCAGATTGGCTTCATCAACATAATACACGTTGAAGCTTCCGACCGTCGAGGCGTCGGCCTGCGACTTCGCGCGGCGATCGTTCTCGTTGAGATAACTGATCTCGAAGCCTGCGCCGGAGAGCTCTTCGAACTCATCGACATATTTTTCGAGAAGGGTCAGTCCATCGCGCGGCTGCGCCAGGACACGCACGTCGCTGGTGCATTGTGCAGCGGCAAAAGCGCTGGATGCGGCAAATATGGCGATAACCGCGCAACCGGCGCGGAGAGCGTTGAGTGTCATGATGTCCTCCCTGAATGGCAACTCCCTTGCCATCGACCAGCCCACATTTACGCAAGCGACGGGCGCGTACTAGTTTGCCTCCGTCCCAGAACTGGTATTATATTGACATTTGTGCGCTGTAACATGAGCAATTGAATGCCTATTGCATCAGACTTTCCTCAAACAGTCTCTGAGACTTTCACCGCCACGCGCGAGCAGATCGTCTTACCCGGAGGCGCTTCCTATCTGATCCGGAGGGACGACTATCCCAATCCGATCTGCATCTGGAACTATCATCCCGAATGGGAGATTCACTTCATCCCTGACGCTTCAGGATTTGCTTATGTGGGGGACTATATCGGCCCGTTTCGGCCCGGGCATCTGGTGCTAACCGGGACAAATCTGCCGCACAACTGGATCACACCCGGTGCACCGGCTTTGCCAGGCCGAGACATGGTCCTGCAATTCGACGCGGATGCCCTGATCGGTATTCGCGCAGTATGCCCCGAGTTTGAAGTGCTCCACCGGCTGAAGCCTCTGGCCCAACGGGGGATCGAGGTGCTGGGCGCCGACGCGCTCTTGATTGGAGCGAAGATTCTCGAGCTTCACGCGGTGGGACACCGAGGTGGGCTCGGGCTGTTTTTAGAGATACTGGAGGCAATCGAAGCGGCCACCGAAAAGAGGTTGCTCGCCAGCGAACACTTCATAGCGGTCTATAACCAGGTGTCGGACCGCAGGCACCGCCGGATCGACCAGGCAATCCAGATCCTGCAATCGGATCCTGGTGCGCAGATGCATGAAGTGGCTGCGATGGTTGGTTTCGAGCCGTCCGCCTTCTCGCGTGCCTTTCGGCGTCTAACCGGCATGAACTTTTCTGACTACAGCCGATCCGTCCGCGTCTGGCGAGCAAGAACCCTTCTCGCGGAGACTGAAATATCGATCACCGATATCTGTTTCGAGGCGGGTTTCAACAACCTGTCGAACTTCAATCGCTATTTCCGGATGGAGATGGGACTCACGCCCCGGGCCTACCGAAAGGCCGCGCGCATAAGAGCCAAGTCCGTCATTGGAGGAGTGCCGGTTAAGTCCATTTAATGGGTGGTCGCGCCGAGATATCATCGATCCCTGGGGCTGCAATCGGTTTTTATCGTATCACCGCCGCTTGGATATGTCGGCCTCTTCGCTAACAACAAAACTGGCATCTCCATTTCCCTGAACCAGTCTTGCGAGGGTGGTGGCAGCCGGCCGCTGCATTTGTTGCTTCAGCTCTGTCGCATCGAGCGGCTGTTCGCAATTGTCCTATTCGGGTTCGCCCATATCCAAGCATTTGCTTGCCGGTGAGATAAAGACGATTAAAAAATACTCCTGTTTACGCTCCGGGACAGACCGGCGTTTGAAGCGCTGAAAACCTTACCTGGCTCTGTGGTGTTCCGGGCTCATGAATTCGGTTCTTGCAATGGCCCAAATCGACGACGCGATTCCTGGCGACACCGTTTCGACTTCGACGTGCGAGCGGCGGTTGATGTATGTGCTGGGCGGTCTTTACCTCGCTCAGGGGATACCAACGTATTTGCTTTTGGTGGCCCTGCCGCCGATCATGCGCGAGAGTGGGGCATCGCGCACGTCTATCGGGCTATTCTCGCTGCTGATGCTGCCGCTCATCCTGAAATTTGCGGTCGCACCGTTGGTGGATCGATGGTCTCCGTTACCCAAGCTTGGCCATCGCCGCGGCTGGGTGGTGCCGACCCAGCTTCTCGTCAGCGCCGGTATCGCTTCCATGACGCTGGTGGATCCGAGCGATGCCACGGTCCTTTTTGCAATCTGCATATCGATCACGCTTGTCTCCTCAATCCAGGATATTGCAACCGACGGCTACGCCGTAAGATGCCTGACCGACAAGACGCGCTCGCTGGGGAATGCCGTGCAGGCGGGTGCCGTAGCGCTGGGCGTAATCGTTGGCGGGACGGCGGCACTGGTGGTGTTTCATGTCGCTGGATGGCGCACGATGATACTGCTGGTAGCCGCGCTGTCGTTGCTGCCCCTTCTTGCAGCCCTGGCGATGCAGCCGGAAGCGCCCACGGTTGGCAAAGAAAAAAAGCGCGCAAGCCTTGCTGGTTTCTTCCGCCGTCCGAGTGCCTGGCTGATCTTGGGATTTGCGCTGACATACCGGGCGAGCGAAGGTCTCGTGCGCGGGATGGAAGGCACCTATCTGGTTGACAGCAAGGTCCCGGCTGACTGGATCGGTTACCTCTCTGGCGGAGCGGCGGCAACTGCGGGCCTGATCGGCGTGGGTATCGCTGCCTCCATTATCCGCAAGGTTGGCCTGACGACAACGCTCATCCTGCTGGGTTGCCTCAGAAGCTTGTGCTTCCTCGCCTTCACCCTGAATGCGTCCGGCGTCTGGCCCGGCATGTGGGTGGCGATGTCGGCCTCGGCATTCCAGACGCTGATCCGCTACATGGAGCTGGTCGCCATCTATTCATTCTTCATGAAGAACTCTTCGGACGATCAGCCAGGAACGGATTTTACCATTCTCACCTGTGCCGAACTGGTCGTCTACATGGTTGGTGCATCCGCAGCCGGCCTGGTTGCCGACCGGATGGGTTATTCCGCGCTGTTTTCGACGGCAACAGTTCTTTCGCTTGTCGGAATGGGACTTTCCGTCTGGTTCCTTGGAAGGATCGGACGCGGTTCAGGCGCGTCGCCACGGCGATGATCACAAGCGGCCAGAGTGACGCATTCCAGCGGTGTCACAAGACGGCTTAATTCCTCACATGTTTTTTGCCCCGTCAGGCGCCGTCATGCGGCGAAGGTCTGTAGGGCGTAGTCCGTAACGACTGCGGAAGGTGCGATTGAAATATGACAGGTCGTTGAAACCGACGCTGTAGACGATCTGGCTGATCGGAGTTGCGGTGTTCTCGGCAAGAATCAGGCTCTTGGCGAGCACCAGCCGCCGCTCCAGCACGTAGCGCGAAAAGGTCGTGCCTGTCCGACTGAAAAGTTTCTGGATCGCGCGCGGTGTGATGCCTTCGGTGCGTGCCACATCAGCTATCGAAAACGCACCGTCGGCAAGATTTTCCTCAACCATCGCCTTGATCGCTTCAATGCGGTTTTGCGGAACTGCCGAAGGCGAAACCTCGTTCCCATATCGGGCGAGAACGGGAAGCAGGGAGTAGAAGTGCGCCACCATCATGGTGGCATGCTCTTTGTCCTGATGGTCCTGTTGAAGAAGATATCCTGCATAGTGGGTCAACAACTGCAATGGTAGGCATTCTGCTGAAAAGGGCCGCAACAAGATCCGGTCGATCGACTTTCGTGCAAGGGTGAGGGCGGCATGGGGAAGATGGGCGCAGTCGAGGCGCCCGCCTTCCGGCAAAATAATTTCCGATGCCATATCCGTGGGAAGGATGATGACATCACGGGGTTCCAGTTCGAAAGTGTGCTTGCGATGATGGACAATCAAGGTTCCGTCAGTTGCACGCAACATCGCGATATCAGGCCTGCCGATCCCATGAGCTGTCAGCCGCAAGGGTGTTTTGGGCAGGTAAACGGTTGCGAGAGAAAGGTTTTCGTGTTTCCAGACAAGGCCGGTGACACCCGCCAGATCACCGTCTTCAACGGTGATTGTTGCTTCTCCCAACATGTCTAGAAGGATTGTGCGGCAGACCAGTCTGCTTTCTGGATCAGGTAGCGAGAGGGTTCCAAGTTTCAGGGGGCGGACTACTTCCATGAAAAATCAAACCTGTCTTTGCTGTTGATGTTCGCATCTATCCAAATCGGGTTCGTTCCCATCCAAGCCCGGCAGTTTCATAGCGCATAAAACATGATCAAAATAGTCTTGTATTTTCCGAGGAACGACTTGGAAGATATTTTTTGCGCATTGGGGGCGACATGATCGGAAAGTGGAATGTCGGCGTTAGTCTTGTGGCTATCGTCGTCGCAATCGGGGGCGGCAACGACGCCGCTCAGGCGCAGGATACGTCTCAGAACGCGCAGTCAGACAATGGTTCTACGGTGCTGGAGCCGATCGTTGTAAGTGGCAACCGTATACCCCAGCAAATCTCGCGGACGGCGCGAACGATTTATGTCGTTGATGCACAGGCCATCGAGGCCGAAGCCCGTTCGGGCAAGTCGCTTCAGCAGATTCTTGCTGAGAGAGTTCCAAGTTTCGACCCCGCCAGCGAAGGTGCGCGCACAGCCTATGGCCAGAACCTGCGGGGACGCACGGCCCTCATTCTCATCGATGGTGTTTCGATGAACTCGGCGCGCTCCCTGAGCCGCCAGTTCGATGCAATCGATCCGTTCAATGTCGAGCGTGTCGAGGTTCTGTCTGGCGCGACGGCAATCTATGGCGGCAATGCAACAGGTGGTGTCATCAACATCATCACGAAGAAGGGGAAAGATGCGCCGGACGGTTTGCGCGGTGAAGTGACGGCGGGCCTTGGCAGTGGCTTTGGCCGTACCCGTGACCTTGACCGCAACGGTGCAGGTGCCGTGACCTATAACAGCGAAAACTGGGATGCGCGTTTCTCCATCGCCGGCAACCAGACCGGAGCCTTTTACGATGGCTCAGGCACAATGCTCACCCCCGATATCACCCAGACGTCCACAGCATTCAACAAGCGCATCGATGTCATGGGAACTGTCGGTTTGCAGATCGATGACGACAGGCGCCTTGAGGTGTCCGGCCAGTTTTATGACAGCGCCCAGGATTCGCCGTTCGGGCTTTATCTTGGCGCAGGCCTTGCCGGGATCCGCAATTCCAACCTGGTTGAAACGCGGGACGGATACCGATCGGATTTCGATCCCCGCACGCGCCGTACCATGGTAAACGCGACTTACACCGACAATGATTTCCTGGGGCAGGAACTGCTTCTGCAGGGCAGCTTCCGACGGGAAGAAATCCGGTTCCACCCGTTCCCCGGTAGTGCGATTTTCTCGCCATTCGTCTATTTCGGCGGCAGCTCGCAGGATACCGACTACTACAGCATCAAGGCAGCGATGATCTCGGAGCCATTGGACGGGCTTAAGGTGACATATGGCATCGACGCCGACCGGGATTCACTCACCTCGAAACAGAACGTATTCGATTTCATCAACGTGGCGAGAAGCGGTGCGATGAATTTCAATACACGCGGCACTACCGGGCTTTATCCCGACATCGATGTCTCGTCCCTGGCCGGTTTCATACAGGGGTCTTATGAGGCGACGGACCGGCTGACGGTCAATGGTGGTGTGCGTTATCAATATGTCACGACCGACGTATCCAGCTTCGCCGGTGCGGCACAGCAGGTCGCCGTTCTCAACGGGGTCGGCTCCTCCGTGGATACCATCCCCGGCGGCGACGTCAGCTACGATGCAGCTCTCTTTAACGCAGGCGCGACCTATGAGCTGACCGACACGCAGCAGATCTATGCCAATTTCAGCCAGGGCTTCGAGCTTCCTGACCCGGCAAAATACTATGGGATCGGGCGCTATACGCTTGTTGGTGGCCGATATGTCCTCCTGGACAGCGTCAATGTCGCCGACTCCGCACTCCAGGCGATCAAGACCAACTCTTTTGAAGTCGGTTATCGTTTCAACGACGATACGTTCAGTTTCGAGACCGCGGCATATTACTCGCTATCCAACCGATCCATCGAGTTGAACCGTACGACCCTGGCTGTTGATGTCGTTGATCGTGAACGACGCGTCTACGGTCTGGAGGCTAGCGCGAGCATGAAACTGGATTACGGCTTTGATGTCGGCGCATCCGGTCATTGGGTGAAGTCAGAAATCAAGGCCGACGGTAACTGGGAGAAGGAAAACATCGGTACGGCCAGCGTTTCCAAGCTCGGCGGGTATGTCGGCTGGACGAAAGATAACTTCAACGTCAAGCTTGCCGGGCAGCATGCCTTCAACCTTAGCGACGATGACAGCGGGAAGATTGATGGTTATACCCTGTTCGATCTAACCGGTGCCTATCGTTTCGAAGCGCAGGATACGACCCTTCGCTTCGGCGTAATGAACCTGTTCGATACCGATTACACAACCATATGGGGCGCACGCGCCAACGCGCTTTATGGGGCTTTGGCAAATGAAGCCGTGTTCGACTACAAGGGACGAGGACGCACTTTCGCCGTTTCACTGACGAAAGTTTTCTGACGGGTCAATAGGGCGATATGCGGCGGGGGATCGTGACTCCCGCCACACCCCGCGAGGTCGCCGGATGACTGGTCCCTGTCGTCTATCGTGCCTTCAATCTCCATGGCCGCGGCACAGTCTAGCTATATCGGGAGGGCCGGCGGGTTCTGGTTTCCGATGCTGATGGAGTAATCACTCGCACTTGGTCTGACCTGTGTAGCTCGCTCCAGCGCTCGGCAATCAAGTACTGATCGCCTACAGGGGGTGAAAATTGGATGTGGAAAAGGGGGGTGCGGACGAAAACTTGGACCACCAAGGAGGTAGTTCGTGTATTCCTACGCAGACAGACTTCGAGCGGTTGAGCTCTATATACGGCTTGGCAAGCGGCTTAACGCGACCATTCGCCAGCTGGGATATCCCACCAAGAATGCGTTGAGGGGCTGGTACCGCGAGTACGTACAGCATCTCGACCTGCGTGTTCAGCCGGCTGCCCGAGCGCCAAAATATTCAGAGGCTCAGAGGCAGGCGGCACTTGAGCACTTTCGCACCCATGATCGTTGCATCTCTGCGACAATGAGGGCGCTTGGCTATCCCGGTCGGGGGACTTTGACCGGATGGGTCCGGGAGGCATTTCCTGAGACGCGAACATCGCTGGTCGGTCGATCGTGGCATCCTGGCTGCTGCGAGGAGGTCCGGAAAGCAGGAGTCATCGGGCTATGCAGTGGAGATGAAACTGCTCAACAGGTAGCTGACCGACTGGGCGTCTCAAGGCCAACATTGTACAGCTGGAAAGATCAGCTACTCGGTCATGAGGCTCCCTCATCCATGAAACGCCGCAAATCCAACCCCAAGGTGCCTGAACGTGAAGAGCTCGAGCGACAGCTTGAAGCCCTCCAGCGTGATGTCCGCCAGTTACAACTCGAGCATGATCTCCTGAAGAAGGCCAACGAACTCCTAAAAAAAGACCTGGGCGTCGATCTGCAGATCCTGAGCAATCGGGAAAAGACACAGCTGATTGACGCCCTCAAGGAAGTTTATCGCTTGCCAGAGCTGCTCGCCCAGCTTCGAATTGCCCGAAGCTCCTACTTCTACCATCGCGCCCGCATATGTCTGGCAGACAAGTATGCCGCCGTCCGCCACAGCCTAGCGGAAATCTTTCAAGCAAACCGTCGTTGCTAGGGTTATCGACGACTGCAGGCGTCGTTGGCCAGACAGAGCGTGATAATCTCGGAGAAGGTCGTCCAGCGATTGATGAAGCAGGAGCAGTTGGTCGTTGCCAGGCCGCGTCGACGGCGGTTTGGATCCTATCTGGGAGAGATCAGTCCCGAGCCCGAGAACCTGATCAATCGCGACTTCCATGCAAAAGCGCCGAACGTGAAATGGCTGACAGACATCACCGAGTTCCAGATCCCTGCGGGCAAAGTGTACCTTTCGCCGATCATCGACTGCTTTGACGGCATGGTCATCAGTTGGTCCATCGGTACACAACCAGATGCGGGTCTCGTCAACACCATGCTGGATGCGGCCATTGGGACCGTGACCGACGGCGATGAGCGGCCAATCATCCATTCCGATCGCGGAGCCCATTATCGCTGGCCCGGCTGGCTAACCCGTATCAGCGAAGCAAACCTAGTGAGCTCGATGTCCCGAAAGGGATGCTCGCAAGACAACGCCGCATGCGAAGGGTTCTTCGGCCGGTTGAAACCCGAACTCTTCTATCAACGCGACTGGAAGGCCATCACAATCGAGCAGTTCGTCGAAGAAGTGGACGCCTACATCCGATGGTACAATGAAAAGCGCATTAAAATATCGCTGGGATCACTCAGCCCGGTCGAGTACCGTCAGAGCCTCGGCCTGAATTTATGAAACAGTCCAACTTTTTATCCGCACCCCCTTATGCGCCTAACCGGCTCAGTTCTGCGTGGAAACCAACAGCACGGGGAAACACACTTGATCGATGTCAGCGGCCATCTGACATTTGATGGGTCTGACCTTATTCTGGAGGCCGCTCTTGCCGGATTTGGGCTCGCCTATCTGGGTGAACATGCACTTGCGCCCCATATTGCCTCAGGCGATCTCATTCCTGTTTTGGAAGACTGGTCTCCCGAATATCCGGGACTTAGCCTTTATTTCTCGCAACGGCGACACATGCCAGCCAAACTGCGTGCGTTCATCGAACTGATCCGAGAGCGTTCGACTAGCGATAACTGATAACCAGAGTCTATCTTACTCCTTAACCGCGTCGTTGGTTCATAGCTCTTCAACGCGAATACCGCCGCAAATTGTTTCCATTTTCAAGTTGCGGACGTAGCTTGGCGGGAAGTCTCCCGATCAATGCGCGGGCGATTCTCAGATGCAGATCGTCCCTAGGTGAGGCTGGATGATGCAGGTAAAGGTCTCGGCCGCTTCAAACATCGGCGTGCTTTATGACGTGAGGCGCCCAGGTGGATCGCGAGATTTCGTCTTCGGTCGGGTTCACCGTGTCATACTCCTCCAACAGCGTTAGGAACGCACTATTTGAATGCATGATATCCTCAGGCTTGAGGAATCCCCACTCACATTCCTCGCAATGCGCATAGATCATCTGCCGGGTCACGTCCTTCTGGAGATAAAGGCGGCCCTGATTGTCACACTGTGGGCAGGTCCCGACATAATAGAGTCTCGCCATCAATGATTGCCGCTCCCGCCATCCAAGCCGGTGTCGTTGCAGCCGCCGGTATGTGGAAGGTAGTCGTGACCGCCAGAGCTATCCGTAACGCCGCTGCCGAACACTCGCCGCAATCCCTCTCTCCGAGGCCAGATGAAGACCAACAGCACGAGCAGGACCAAGGCGAAGCTACCAGCCATCATGAATTGCAACAACAATTTCAAGTCTCCTCACTGCGTGATTTCACGGCTAGCATAGTCCGATCAGCATGAGATGGAACCAGAAAGAGACCGGGTAAGCCGCCGAATTGCATAAGTTCCCAGCATATATCTATAGCCGATAAACTCTCCTGCATCCAAGTTGATATTGAGGGGGCATCGATATGCTGGCTGGATGCGCGTTTTAAGTTCAACCATCCTGCAATACTGTGGATCGGATATCGGGTGTTTTCTCAGGACTAAGAAACGGATGATTTTACCGGTAGCAAATTCAGCTGAAACGTAACCCAGCATCGTACGGTGGGGGGCATTATCGGGGGAGGACGTGCCTGAAGGCCAATTTCACTGGCTTACAGTTTCCGGACGTGGGTTAGATGAAGTGCCAGTGGGGGGGGGGAGAATCTTCCCGAAGTGCATCATGCCTGTTTTGAGGGTAGGGGATCAGGCCTCTCCTTGCAAATGTGCCATGAACGCTTCGGTTGGCGTCTTGTAGCCTAGGCACTTTCTGGGTTGGTTGTTGAGTATGCGTGTGATTTGGTTCAGCATTGCTTGTGACATCTGGCTGAGGTCCGTGTTCGATGGCAAGAACCGGCGGATGCGCTTGTTAGCGTTTTCCACCGCACCTTTTTGCCAGGGCGCGCTTGGATCGCAGAACCAGCTTCGTGCGCCAATTCCATCCTCCAAAGCCCGGAATGCAGCAAACTCCGTGCCGCGATCGAAGGTAAAACTCTGGCGCGCGAATGCGGGCAGGGACGAGAACGCACGCACGATCTTGTCCATGATCGGGCGCGAATGCCGGCTCGGGTTTTTGATCAGCACCGTGTAGCGGCTTTTGCGCTCTACAAGTGATGTTACATTGGCATGTCCAAACGGACGCTCGAATATGATGAGGTCACCCTCCCAGTGCCCGAACTGCGATCTGTCTCCAATAAAATCAGGCCTTTGCGATATGCGATGGCTCGCGGGGAATACGCCGTCGCGAGGCTTCCTTGAGCCCAGTGGGCGACGTTTGCGACGCGCTTCCGGCAGGTATCTATAGAGACCGAGTTCGTAATCTTCCTTGCTGTAGATGAACCGGTAGATCGTTTCTGCAGACACGCGAACGGGGCTTCTTCTTTCCGACAGCAGACGTCCGGCGATCTGCTCTGGAGACCACCGAGCCTCCAGTTGACTGATAACTTCAGCACGAAGATCTGGATGGCGTCGAAGCTTTCTCAGACGCCGCCGACGTTCGCGCGTAATCTCATCAGCAATGGTCGGAAAGTAGCCGCTGTATTCAGGAAGTTCCTGATCGCGGAACGTGTTTCGACGGATCTCCCGATAGATCGTCGATCGGTGGCGTCCTAGCCGACGGGCCATTTCATTGACAGCAAGTTTCTGCTCTACGAAGCGATGAAGAAGACGACGATCGGCGAGGGTCATTTGCTGATAACAGTCAGACATGCCAAAATCTCCAAAGTGAAGCCATTGAAATCATTGGCATGTCGCACTTGAAAATAGAATGTACCCGGCTACATACGATAATCGCATAAGATATATTATGGAACTAAAACTAGCGAAAGGGCGACTCTCTTTTAATCCTGAGTTGACCACAGCGATACGCACAAGCGCAAACGCTGAGTGGTTCTTCCGATCCGAGTCGCAAGACCATCGAAGCCTTTTTCGTAAGACCAGCAGCTAGGAAAGGTTCTGTCCGTAGAAAAGCAGGATTGCAGTGAAGACAAGAACTCCAAAGCCTGCCAGGCCGAAAGCGCGAAAAGAGGAAGCTCGGCCTTTCTGGAGCAGCGCTGCCACAAAAGCGCACAGAGACCAGAGTGCTGTGAAAATTATCAACAACCACGAATACACAAACGGACCAAGGTCGTAGCCTCCCCCGCCAATTGATGGTGCAGAATCTGTATCGACTTGAGCTGCTATCAGAACCGACACAGGGACAGCTAGCATCACCAGCCAAATATAGAGCGACTTGTTTTCCATAGGGTTTAAAATAGTCTCCTTTTGGAGGTCGATGTGCCAGTTCTGGCCTATGTGTTTGATCCGGCGTGGCTCGTCAGTATCGTGATAGTTGCTCTACTAGACGACGCGACGAACGCCAAGAGAGCGTTCGATCCCCGGCAGGCAACAACCGAATGTGACATCCTGAACCGGCTTCCTTAGACGACCGCGTTATGAGCGCCCGAAACACCGAACAGTTGGAAGCTCATCTGTTACTGCTAGAGCGTTATGGCTTGCTTGATGTTCGCGACACCGCGCCTAAGGAACGGATCCATTAAAATAAAGAAATACTTGGCGCTTTTATCGAATTGGCCCTTTTGAACTCCCCAAGCCCCGTAAACTTACGCGAGGTCATGCAGCCGTGCCCAGCAATGAATCCTGGCGAACGGCATCAAGCAGAAAATCCAAAATAGCGCGGACACGGAGTGGAAGATTACGATGAGAAGCATAGACGACGGTGATCGGCAACCGCGCGGGTCGAAAAGAGGGCATCACTTCAACAAGGCGTCTCGCAGCGATGTCATCGCCAGCAATAATATGAGACAGCACGGCCAACCCGCCGCCTGCTTGCGCGGCTCGATGTGCCGCCACCGCATTGTTGAACACCATCCGCGGGGCAACCTGGATCCTCTCGATGTCGGCGCCATTCAAAAAACTCCAGGACCGCCCCTCGCCTCCACGATTGTAGCAGATGCAATCGTGGTCGGGGATCTCAAGCAGATGGTTGGGCATACCCCGCCTCTGGATATAACTGGGTGCGGCAACAAGGAAGGCTGTCGTCCAGCCGATCCGGCGACAGATCAGACTGCTATCGGACACCTCACCGAGGCGGACTTCGAGATCGATCCCCTCGCCGACCAGGTCCGAAGACTGTTCGCAAAAGAGGACGTCAACGGACAGGCCAGGACAATCCTTCAAGAAGGCAGGAAGCCGGTCGCTGATGTAGAGGCCGAGCGCTGCCGGCAGACTAATCCTGACTTTTCCGGAAGCGATGGCGCCATCAGCCGACGCGGTTTCGTCCAGCGCTTCCACAGCATCGATAACCTTCTGCGCCATCGAAATCATCTGCTCGCCCTCGACGGTGAGGGAAAGGGCGTTGGTCGAGCGGTGGAACAGCCGTGTGCTGTAGTGTTCCTCAAGCGACGAGACCTGCCGCGACACCGCCGGCTGGGTCAGGCCGCGATCCAGCGCCGCCGCAGAGAATGACCCTGTCTCGGCCACGCGCAAGAATGTCCTCAGCGCTGAAACGACGTCCATCCTGCTCCCCCTCTGCCCCATACCATTTGGAATAGGCGTTATGCCGAAAGCTTAGGCTGGTTTTAGTTGCCTGTCCAGCTATTAAGGATAAGAAATATCCATAAGGATAATATCTATCCGTAATAAAGGAGAAAGCCATGACACAGCGCCTCAATTACGCAGCCCGGTCCCCTGAGTTTTTCAAGAAGATATCCGAGCTCAGCCTGTCGCTGAAAGACAGCGTCATCGAGCAGTCGATCCGCGATCTCGTCAATATCCGTGCATCGCAGATCAATGGCTGCGCCTTCTGCCTCGACATGCACGTGAAGGAAGCCAAGATCCACGGCGAAAGCGAACTTCGCCTCTATCACGTTTCGATCTGGCGAGAATCCAACCTGTTCGTTCCCCGCGAACGCGCAGCCCTTGCCTGGACCGAAGCCGTAACCGAGTTGCCCGAAGGCGGCATTCCGGACGAGCTTTACGAGCGTGTCCGCGGCCAGCTCTCGGAGAAGGAAGTCTCCGACCTCACCTTCTCTATCATGACCATCAATGCCTGGAACCGTGTCAGCATCGCCTTCAAGTCCGTGCCCGGCTCGGCAGACAAGCTCTACGGTCTCGACAAGGCCGGCCTCAGCTGAGGTCCAAAAGACAACCGCATTTCAATGACAACCACACGATGTCAGCACGACTGACGGAGGAACGACCATGAAAATCGTCATCATCGGCGGAACCGGCCTGATCGGTTCGAAGACCACCGAACGCCTTCGGGCAAAAGGCCTTGTGGTGATCGCCGCGTCTCCCAATACCGGTGTGAACACGATCACCGGCGAAGGGCTGGCCGAGGTGCTGGCGGGAACGGATGTGGTTCTCGATCTCGCCAATTCCCCATCCTTCGAGGACAAGGCGGTGATGGAATTCTTCGAGACCTCCGGCCGCAATCTGCTCGCGGCGGAAAAGGCGGCTGGCGTTAAGCACCACATCGCGCTCTCCGTCGTCGGAACGGACAAGCTCCAGGAAAGCGGATATTTCCGCGCGAAGCTGGCGCAGGAAAAGCTGATCCGCGAGGCTGGCATCCCCTACACGATCGTCCACTCCACCCAGTTCATGGAGTTCCTCGGCGGCATCGTGCAGTCCGCCCTGGTTGAAGGCAAGGTGCATCTGTCGCCGGCCTTCGTGCAGCCCATCGCTTCCGATGATGTTGCGGATGCGATGGCGAACGTGGCGCTTGAACCTCCAGTCAGCGGTTTGATCGAGATCGCTGGACCACAGCGTTTCCGGCTCAATGAGCTGGTCGCCCGCTATATGGAAGCGACGGGGGACGCCCGACAGGTCGTTGCCGACCTTGAGGCCAAATACTTCGGCGCCCGCCTGGAAGAATGCACGCTGGTTTCCGACAACAATCCGCGGCTCGGCAAGATCGGTTTCGAACAGTGGTTCGCCACCGCTCCTCGCAAGTGAAATCCGCCTCCGCATCTATGAAGGAAGAACATCATGATCAAAACTACAATTGCAGGAATGGCGATCGCAATCCTTGCCTCGGCACCCGCCATCGCGCATGACGCCTCCGGCGGCTCGGCATCCAAGGTCACGCTTGTCTATGAACACGAGCTGCCGAATGTGCCGGGCAAAAGCCTCAAGGGCGTCCTGGTAGAATACGGTCCGGGTGGGTACTCCGATGCCCATACACACCCGGACAGCGCCTTTATCTACGCCACCGTGCTGGAGGGATCGATCCTCAGCCAGGTGAATGACGGTGCGGTCACGGAATACAAGGCTGGAGAACACTTCTCCGAACTGCCGGGCGACCGCCACGGTGTCAGCAAGAACGACAGCGACACGAAGCCCGCCAAGCTTCTCGCCGTCTTCGTAGTCGATACCAATCAAAAGGAACTGACCTACCCGATCAAGAAGTAGAGATCTCGACAAGGACCGGATGTCGTCGCCGCATCCGGTCCCTTTTGCCCTTTAAGTCTGGAGTAACCTGCCATGGCCGTTGACCTGTCCGCACTGGCATTCGCAATCGTCGATATTGTGGGCGTGATCGGCATCCTTGTCTGGCATGTTCAGGGCAAGGATCGACCAACGGCGCGCCTCATCATCCAGATCCTGTTCTTTGCAGCAATGACCGCGACATTCGTGTCGCAGGGTATCCTTCCGTTTCGCGTGACAACAGGTGAGCTTGAAGGGTTGACCTCCTATCTCGGGAAATCCGCGCGCGTTCTCTGGTGGGTCCACTTCGCCTGGGCAGCGATCGGCTTCGTACGCCTCTACATTGTGCTCGACCGCCGGCCGCAGGAGGCACGACTGATCCAGGATTTGATCGTCGCCGGCGTTTATCTGGGCGTAGCGCTTTCCATCATCGGCTTCGTGTTCGGCGCACCGATCGGAACGCTCGTCGCCACCTCCGGCGTGGTCGCTATCATCCTTGGGCTCGCCCTCCAAAACACCTTGGGCGACCTGTTCTCTGGCGTTGCCCTCACGCTTGGCCGCCCGTTCTCGATCGGCGACTGGATCCAGCTTGGCGACGGCACAGAGGGACGAGTCATCCAGAACAATTGGCGCTCGACACAGATCCTGACGCCAGCACATAACGTTGTTGTTCTTCCCAATAGCGCGCTCGCCAAACTCAGTCTCACAAACCTGACGCGCCCGGACGAATCGCACCTCGTCGTATTGGCCATCCGCATTGCCGCCGACCGACAGCCGTCCGCCATCGAAGTTATTTTGAAGTCGGCACTGGAGGATTGCCGGTTCATTGTTCAGGAGCCGCAGCCTATCGTGGCATTCAAGGGGATCGATGCGATCGCAATCGATGTCGAGTTGCTGTTCCGCGTGACCAGCCCTGCCAACCGAGCCCCGGCGCGCAATGAGATCATCGATGTCGTCAGCCAACACTGCGCGACCCATGGTCTCGGCTTTGCAACGCCGGCGCACGCCTATCTCGTTGTTTCCAGCCAGGGCGACAAGATAGAGGCATCCGGATCGGTCCGCGCTCTACCCCGCGCGCTTTAGCACCCAATCGAACGTTCCGGCCCAGATGCCCGGATCAATTTCCTGCTCCAGCGTTTTCCCAAGGTCTGCAAACGTGACCTTGCGAAGGACAGTGCGCCACGCTTCGTCAGCTTCCCACATGATTCGGGCGATCGCACACGGACCACTCTCGCAATAGCCCTTGGGACGGCAGGGATTGTTGGCACGGATGTTCTGGCAGACGAAGGTCCTTCCGCTCCCCTCCACTGCTTCGACGACATCAAGGAATGTCAGCTTTGCCGGTGCCTTTGCAAGTCTATAGCCGCCCGAAGGGCCAAGCGTCGTATGGACGAGGCCTGCCTGCGACAGGCTCTGAAGTGCCTTTGAAAGATATTCCTTCGGAAGCCCATGCAATTCTGCCAGCGCCTTGGTCGACAGATAGCGCCCGTCAGGCAGACCGGCGAGAATGGCGCAACAGTGGAGCGCCCATTCAACTTGGCTTTTGAGGATCATGCGGAGGATACCGTATTGTAATTAAGGATATATTATATCCCTATTTGAGGTTTTGTAAATGCGGGCAAAGCTTGATTGAGGCGGGAACCTTCTGTCTTGTCGGCAGGTGCTTTTCACTAATCCACATTGTGACGATGGCCGTACTTTCTTGTGGCCTACCGCTTGCAATCGGGCACCGGTGGAGCGCGGAACTGACGCACCCTTCAGCTACGCTGTGAAAAATCAATTAATAATACCGCCAAGGACTGGTTTCGCAGGCGGGATGCAATCGGAGCGGGCTTGTGCGAACGCCGTCAGCATAGTTCTCCGCCTCCTGTTAATTGACTGCCGCACGCGATGACATGGCAAAATCGCGAGGCGATTTTGGTCTCGCAAATACGTCGACCATCCCAAGGCTATTTTCATAGCGATCGTTATTCAGGAACGTTCCACAAACGTTACTTCCAGCCTAGAATTTGACATTCAGGCCAATTCTTCCAGTCAGGGTATAGCTGTCGCCAAAGTCGTTCAAACTGGTGTCGACCGCAGCCTCACTATAAAGGGTATACCTGTCATTGTTCCAGTTGTAGGTGCCTCCAAGGCCGAGGCCACCCCAGAGCGCGTCCTGTTCGCTGGTAAACTTGACACCGGAGAGTCGGACATCCGAACTCGAAAAGGAGTTATAGTAAAGGTTCGCGATGCCATAGGCATGGAGACGGCTTGTCTGGCCCGCAGTGTCTGTCCAGCTTTCCTCGTAGTCGGCCGATACACCGAGACGCCCCTTGAGATTATGCGCGTCGCTCAACGAAACCGCGCCGCCGAAGACGTCGGTGAAGTCGTCGTAGTCGACTGCTGAGTAGATCAGCTGTGCCTGCGGTGTAAGCGACCAATGCGCACCGAGTGCAATTTGTTGGCCTGCTTCCAGTCCGAATGAATAGCCGAAGCCGTCATTGCCTGAAATTAGGGTGGCGGCGGCAGTGGAAGACGAAAGGTCACTTTCGTACCACGTGGCGTTCGCCTGGGCATCAAGGTAAAAACCAGTCTTCCCGTACCAGGTCATTGATCCGCCGACACCATATCCCGAGCTTTCGATCGACCCGGTTCCAAAAGTCGAGGAAACGTCAGCAGAGATTGTGCCATAGCGAAGCGAAAGACCCCCGATGAAAGCGCCCGCATCTCTGGAGTAGAGCTGCCCGTCAGCCCCGGCCTGCATTTGCCAGATGTCTGCGTCATAACCCGACATCGTCGTCGATTCGCCGGGATTGATGCTGGCATGACGACCCAGGGCCCGCGCCCACATGCCGTTACCGGCACTATACGCACTGAGCTGACTGTCCGCCGTGACCGGACCTTCCGACCACGAGCGATTGCCAAGACGCTGTTGAAGCGTGTCGAGTTCGTTGAATGTTTGCAATACCCCCGCGTAGGCCTCGTAGACAGGAGCGCCCGCTTGGTAGAGCGGGGTTCCCGGATTTGCTGAATTCAAAAGGGCCGAACGAAGATACCAGTCACCGTCCGCGGGTGTGCTGACGCCACCCTGATAGAGGCGATAGGCGTAAGCGCCTGCAACTATGGCCGGGTCCCCCTCGAACGTGTAGCTGCCCAAAAGCGTGAAACTTCCGCTCGAGGTTCCACCGACATCGACGATTTTGATGCCTTCGTTGGTTTGCGCGCCTGTACCACCCAGATTGATCAATTGAACATTGGTGGACCCAGAAGTACTGCCAGTAACTACCAATTTGTCAGTGGCGGAACTATCATTTCCAAGGACTGTCTCGATTTCCAGCGTACCGCCGTTACCGGTATAATTACCGGCAACGGTCAACGTGCCGATTGAATTGCCGGGCGCGATCAAACCGCTGGCAAAGTTGGTGGCGTTTCCTACCTGGCCTGAGCCCTGAAGGCGCCCGCCCTTGACTTCGATCGAGCCACCAAGAATGCCATTGACTGAGAGGATCCCGCTCTGAACCTTTGAGATGCCAGTTAGGGCGGAACTGTTGGCGGTGAGCGTGGTCATTCCACTGCCGATTTGATGAACGCCACCAGCTCCCGTGAGCGTGCCGACAAATGCTCTCATGTCCGAGCGGTTGAAGGCCAGGATGCCGTTGTCAGTGACGTCGCCAACAATCCAGCCAGAGGTGCCGCCATGTCCAAGCTGCAATACGCCATCGGTGATCGTGGTACCGCCGCCATAATTGTTCTCGCCAGTCAGGGTCAACGTTCCAAACCCGTCCTTGGTCAAGCCGCCCACCCCCGAGATCACAGGAGCGATACCGATGTCATGACCACTCGTGTCGATGATTCCACCACCGGCGCCAAGGTTCACCTGTTGATTTCCATAGTTGGAAAAGAACAGGGTGTTATTATTAGTGGCACGCAAAATACCGCCATCAATTGTCAGATCCGCCGTTCCGAGTCCGCCCCGGAACCCACTTGTTTCCAGCAGTCCTCGGGCACCAGGCGTGCCATTGACGTTAAGTGTCCCGCTGGCATCCGTTGCCGAAATGCCAAGATAGACACCGGTCTTCGCGAAAACCTGCGCTCCGTCTTCGATGGTCATCGAACCGAGTCCATAATTGCCCAGAGTGAGGTTAAAATCTGTCATCTGCCAACTGGAGCCGTTCCCAGTCACGGAGACACTTCCATTGCTGCCGGTACTGGAGCCGATGTATCCTTGATTGCTGGTAACGGTAGCGCCGTTTTCGATGCGCAAAGTACCCGTAGCGAAGCTCCCGACCGTCAATTGTCCCGTGTTGACCCATAACGCGCCCGGGCCGGTCACGACCGCGTCGCCAGTGTCTGAATCGCCTACGATACCCAATGTGTTCGAGACATTGCCCGCGTTTTCAATGCGCAAACTTCCGTTGTTTATTGTCAGCCGCCCGGTACTTTGCCAGGAAGACCCCAACCCTGATACCAATGCATCCGCATGAAAAGATTGGCCGAGAATAGCATCGGCGTTGACGACTACCTTACCGCCGCCGAGAATATTCAGTGTGCCGGCTCCGCCGTCGCCGACTGCGAAATAGTCGTTGTTAACCCATGTCGAGGCATTGCCGTTGCCGTCAGTCCCCGAAATGGTGGCAATCCCGCCGACAATACCGTTGCTATTAGTGGCCAGGCCGCCGTTGTAGATATTAAATGCCCCGCCATCGGTACGGGTTTCCGCGGTCGTCAAAGAGGACCCTTGCCCCGTTATCGTCACTGTCCCGCCAGACCGTATGGCGACGCTGTCGCCCTCGGCAGCGTTGCCTGAAATGACTGCGCTGCCGGGATCGACTTCGATCGAGGTGGAGGCAGCCGGCACGGACGAGGTATCCCAATTGCCAGCGTTGAACCAGTCGTTGTTCCCTGCGGCACCGGTCCAGACGGTCTGTGCCAAAGCAGGATATCCGTTACCAGCCGTCAAGCAAACAACCAGAACGATTGGCGGCAGACGCAGATAGGATGATTTCCGGGCAGCTTCGTGCCCGCTTCGCGCCGGTGACGACGAGTGCTGTCTGCAGGCAGCCCGGACCAGCAACGAAAAAAAATCTTCCCTAGGCAATGAGGGCATCCGAAAGACGTCTGGGGTCTCTACCGAGCCATTAATTTTTCGCATCACCCCACCCCCGGTACCAGAATCGAAAACGGCTAATATCAAACTTTTCTAAATTAGAGTAATTTATAGTTAAATAAGGGTAAATCATAAGTTGTGTTTTTGGTCGACCTGCCGCTTAGCTAGCCTTCATTTCCCGGCTAAAAAAGGTAGTGGCGGCCTCTTGGTGCCGGTTGCCTCACGAACACTTTACCGGTCGTCGTCAAAGTCCGCTCCTCACACAAATACTTCTCATCGCCGTGTCCACGTCGGGCGGGACCGGCAGCGGATCATATTCTTGTCTCTTTCAGCAAACGACAATCCGAACCGCGCCGCAAATAGACGTTATCGAGCCGGATTGGCATAGTCCTGGGCGCGCGTATGCCGAGGCTCGCCATCAACGGGAACATGGCGTACTCGCGAGCGCCGCACTAACAGCCGGTCATCGACCGCACGGAATTTGGATGCCCCTTTTATTGCGCCGTTGCCGGATGACGATCACAGGTCGTGAGCCGATGTTGCTGGCGGCCGGTGACCTCGCGCTGGGGCCGGAATCTTCTCGTTCACGATTAGCAGCCTGGAGCCGCCGCCCCGTGGAGCGCTTGCCGAGCGTCTTGAGACCAGTCAGTGTGTCTTCCGGCTCGGATACCCAGAGGGCCCCTCCCCCAAATCGACGCGATGGTTGGCTATTTTGCCTTTAGCTCGGATGACAAGGCTCTTCTCGTCTCGCTACTACCGGACGTCATCCATGTGCAGGACGAGGAACGGCTGATGATGCTGGTCGCGATGATCAACGACGAAACCAGAGCCGACCGTGCCGGCGTGAGATGGTGCTTCACCGGTTGTTGGAGGTGTTGTTAATCGAAGCTTTGCGATCAAAGGCAAATGCGGCGTCCCCGCCCGGTCTCCTGCGCGGCATGGCCGATCCGCTACTTGCACCGGGTTCACGCGGATCCGGGGCGCAGCATGACCTTAGAAACACTCGCGCGGGATGCTGCCATGTCCTGTTCTGCATTCTTTGATCGTTTCCGAAAAGAAGTTGGCGTAGCCCCGATGGAGTACGCGACCTGCTGGCGTATGGCGCTGGCGAAGGAATTCCTTCGCCAGGATGTTGCCACGGTCGAAATTGCGCAACGCGTCGGCTATGGTTCAGCAAGCGCCCTCAGCGTCGCGTTCAGTCGGCGTGTGGGAATGCCACCTGGCGCCTATTCCCAGGAAAACACTGCTGGGTAGCGCTAATGCGTTTGGAGATATGGGACAGGCGTGCCCTCACCTGCCGATGTAGGCCGCCAGTTCATCGGGCGTTCCGTTCGGGAAAGCCTGCTTTAAAAAGTCCAGGAAGGCAGATACGCGCGCACTCAACAGCCGCCGGGACGGGTAAAGCACCCACAGCGCGATCTCGGAGCCCTCAATATCGCCCCAGTTCAGCAAAGTGCCATCGGCCAGATCGTGACTCACCAGCGAAATCGGCATACAAGCAGCACCTACGCCAGTTCGCACCGCGTCGCGAACCATAATGAGCGACGACAAGGCGAGGACGGGTTCTACCTTGATCTTCGAAGAGCCTTTCGCAGTCCTGACGCTCCAAGTCAGGAGATCGCCGGGTCCGCGCACGACGCCCGGCGATGTAATGTCTGCCACCGGCCGGGGAAGGTTGGGGTTTGCCACGACGACCAGACGATCATGCAGAAAGACTCGACCAACGAGACTTTCATCTGGGTCCGGGTTGACCCGGATGACCAGATCATAACCTTCCTCGATCATATCTACGGCTCGGTCCTCTGTTGTGACTTCCAACCGCACGTCTGGATATGTCAGTGAAAAGCCCGCCGCGATCCGACCCATGGCTGACTGCGAAAACAGCAGCGGCGCGCTGATCCGCAACCTGCCTCGAGGCTTGTCCCCGCCCGCCGCGATACTGGCTGCCGTTTCGTCGAGCTCCGTCAGCAGAGCCGCTGTCCGTTCATGAAGGGCGCGTCCTTCCTCGGTAAGTTTCAGGCTGCGCACGCCGCGTTCAAACAGCCGAAGCTGGAGGGCAGCCTCAAGTTCTGCAACCCGTCTCGACAAGGTCGCTTTGGGACGGCCGGACGCCCGCGCCGCTTTGCCGAAGCCGCCATGACGCGCGACAAGGTTGAAGTCGGCAAGGGCGAGGAGATCCATAATCGTTCCACTTACGAGACGAGCTGTCTAATTTAATCGTCTATTGGTTTGATGGTGAGCCAGGCATTCTCCGGATGTCAAGCAATACCAACCCGGAGAATATCCCATGACCATTCTTGTTACCGGCGCCACCGGCAATATCGGCGGCCAAGTCATCCGGCTCCTCGTTGACCACGGTGCCGATGTCCGCGCTCTCGTCCGCGACCCTTCCAAAGCCAACTTCCCGGCAGGCGTTGCCGTCAAGAAAGGTGACTTACTCGACGTCGACTCCCTGCGTACTGCGTTCGACGGTGTGTCGACGCTGTTCCTGTTGAACGCTGTCGCACCAGACGAGTTCACCCAAGCCTTGATCGCCCTCAACGTCGCCCGCTCCGCTGGCGTTGAGCGGATCGTCTACCTCTCGGTCATTCACTCTGATGTCTATGTGAACGTGCCGCACTTCGCCGGTAAATTCGGCGTCGAGCGAATGATCGAGCAGATGGGCTTTTACGCCACCATCCTGCGTCCAGCCTATTTTATCCAGAATGACTTGACGATCAAGGAGGTCATCACCGGATATGGCATCTACCCGATGCCCGTCGGGACGAAGGGCCTTGCGATGGTCGACGTGCGTGATATCGCCGAGATCGCAGCCCTTGAGCTGCTGCGTCGTGAGCAGGCCGCTCATCCATTGCCGCTCACCCGCATCAACCTGGTTGGACCCGACACACTGACAGGAACGGATATCGCCGCCATCTGGTCGGACGTGCTCGCTCGCCAGATCAATTATGGCGGCGGTGACACGGCAGCCTTTGAGCAGAACCTTAAGCAGTTCATGCCGGCCTGGATGGCCTACGACATGCGCATGATGGGCGAGCGATTTTTGACCGATGGCATGCTGCCCGAGGGAAGTGATGTAGAGCGCCTGACGACGCTTCTTGCCCGTCCGTTGCGCTCCTACCGCGACTTCGCCTCGGAAACAGTTGCCTCGGCCTGAGGCCATCAACCACAATTTCAATCAAGGAGAACCGTCGTGATCTATTCCAGCGCAACAGTCCCGGTGAATCAGGAAGGCGAAGCAAAACTCACCCGGGAACAGGTCTGGAAGGGCCTGGAGCTGAAGGCGCGCGATGCGCGTCTCTTTCTCCCGCCCGGCCTCTGCACCCGCTGTGACGTCATCGAGGAAAGTGCGACGCACTTTGTGCGCACAGCCACAATCGCCGGCTCCGACATCAGGGAAATCATCACCCTTGAGCCACAGAGCAAGGTCACCTTCTTCCAGGCAGCCGGCCCCCGTGAAGGCGCCATTATCAATGAGCTGTTCGAGGACGAAGCCAGCGCAATGCAGCTGAAGTTCTACTGCTACCTCGGCCTGCGCGGAAAGGAACCCGATGCCCCGGAGGAACAGGAAGAGCAGAAACAGTTCGACAGCGACAAAGGCTACAAGTCGGCCCTCCTATCGACGCTGAAGCGGGCCCGCGAGCTGCTTGAACAGGGCCGACTGTGATTCCGATCGCAACAAACAAACCTGGGCCGCCTTCCTAGAGGCGCCCAGCCGTCCAACAGGGACGCTCGGGATGAGAAAGCGTTGCGCCGAGCTTTAAAAGGTCGAGACGCCGTGATCACAGCGCTCAAGCATTAGTTACCCGCCGATGTAACTTTGCCTCGCTTTGCCAGGAAATCGAGAAGAACGCGTACTCTTGAAGGCAGCGGACCACCCTGTCCGATATGAATGGCATGAAACTCCTCCCGGTCCCCAGGATTATACTCGTCGAGCACCGGCACCAGTCGGCCCGCCCTCAAATCATCGCGTATCGTGAAGTTGGCGAGGCGGGCAATTCCATTTCCAGCGAGTACCAGCTGGCGCAGCGCCTCGCCGTCATTCGCCTGGACACGGGCGGCGACTGGGGCAAAAATCGTCGCGCCTGCCGATATTAACGGCCAGCCATCCATCGAGCGGGTGTAACCAAGGCCCAGCCTGTCATGCCTTTCAAGCTCCTCGATAGTCCGGGGAAGGCCACGCCGGTCGACATAGCAGGGAGCAGCGACGATTGTCATTGCAGTATCGCCAAGCCTGCGCGCGATGAGGCTCGAACTTTTAAGCGGGCCTGCTCGAACCGCAACGTCCATTCGCTCCTCAAGCAGATCGACGACAAGGTCGCTTTGCACGATATCGACGGTAATTTCAGGATATCGCTCCAGGAATTCCGGGAGTATGCCGGCGAGGACATGGGTGGCATAGGAGGCGCTGGTACTCAGGCGGAGGCGGCCACTGGGCACCTCTCCCGCACTGGCGATCCGCTCGGCATCTTCGATGTCGGCCAGGATACGCGTGGCGCGCTCGAAAAAGACGCAGCCTTCCGAAGTCAACTTGAACACGCGCGTCGAGCGATTGATGAGACGGGTACCCAGCCGCGCCTCCAGTCTCGCGACCAGTTTGCTCACCGCCGACGGCGTCATTCCGACGCTGCGAGCAGCTGACGAGAAGCCACCGCGCTCGACAACCTGCACGAAGACTTCCATTTCTCCGGATCGATTGACTTCCGCTCGAGCCATCTGGTCCCTGATTTCACAAATGTTGTTCCCGCCCGCAATCTATATCACGAAAGCCGGATCTCCTATCTCTTCCCCATCAGGTGGCGCAAGTCGCTTCTATTTCTCAAGAAAGGAAGACCAGATGGAATATCGTTCTCTTGGCCGATCAGGCCTCAAAGTCTCGGTCCTGAGCTTGGGCGCAGGCACGTTTGGAGGGGCAGGTCCCCTTTTCAGTGCATGGGGCACGACCGATGTCACCGAGGCACGGCGACTTATCGATATCTGCGTTGAAGCAGGCGTTAATCTGTTCGATACCGCAGATGTCTACTCGAACGGTGCATCGGAGGAGGTGCTGGGTGCAGCGCTGGAAGGTCGTCGCGAGACCGTGCTGATATCGACGAAGACCAGCCTTCCTATGGGAGAAGGGCCGAACGATGCGGGGTCCTCCAGGTTTCGCTTGATCAGATCGGTCGAAGACGCACTTCGCCGGCTTCGGACGGACTATATAGACATCCTGCAACTTCATGCCTACGACGCCCGGACACCCGTCGAAGAAGTCTTGTCGACCCTTGATATGCTCGTTCGGGCGGGAAAGGTCCGCTATGTCGGCATCTCGAACTTTTCGGGATGGGAAATCATGAAGTCGCTGGCGGTTGCCGACGCGTACGGATGGCCTCGCTACATTGCCAATCAGGTGTACTATTCCCTTATCGGCCGAGACTACGAGTGGGATCTGATGCCACTGGGTATGGATCAAGGCCTTGGAGCACTCGTCTGGAGTCCGCTTGGCTGGGGGCGGCTCACGGGAAAGATCAGGCGCGGCTCTCCCCTGCCGGAGAGCAGTCGTCTTCACGAAACCGCAAGCTTTGGTCCTCCGGTCGATGAGGAGCATCTCTACCGCGTCGTTGATGCCCTTGAAGACGTCGCAAGACAACTCGACAAAACAGTTGCGCAAGTGGCGCTCAACTGGGTTACAGGCCGGCCCACGGTGTCTTCCATTATCATGGGAGCGCGAAACGAAGAGCAGCTCCGGCAGAACCTCGGAGCGGTCGGCTGGCATCTCACCGATGATCAGATTGCTCTCCTGGACAATGCGAGCGTCTTGACGCCGCCATATCCGCATTTCCCCTATCATCGTCAGGAGGGCTTTGCCCGTCTTAATCCGCCGATGGTAGGTTCCAAGATGCGTGGATTTTGAGCGTAATGTTGCGATTGATGTGGTGGATCCGGCTGCAAAAGTTATGCAGAAAGACCAACCCACAACAGCTGTGAAAATACCAGCGCAATTGGCGCTGCGTTACTTTGTCGGCTGAGACCGTGCGCTCAGTTTATGTCCGTCCGGATCACGAAGATAAGCGACGAAGGCCCCGTTCGGGCGCTCATTCGGCGGGCTCTCGATCGATGTGCCGCCGTGCGTAACACCGGCGTCGTGCCACGCCAGAACATGCTCGCGGCTCAGGGCGGCGATTCCGATTGTCCCGCCATTGGCAACGGTCGCCGCCTTGCCGTCGATCGGTTTCGTGATCATCAGTCGTCCGCCTTCGTGGACATAAATCAGTCTGCCTCTCGCATCCATCTCGCCGGGCGTGCCGCCCAATGCAGCAAACGTGGCGTCGTAGAAGTTTCTTGACCGCTCCAGATCATTACTTCCGATCATGATGTGCGTGAACATGGTCTCATCTCCCGTAAGGCAGCGCGCTGGCAGCAGGGGGCGAGCTACCCCTGAGCCAGGAGCTCGTTTGTCTGCCTTCACCGTACACCGCCCCGCGGGGCTCGCAAAGTGGGGGTAGGGTTTGGTTGATCGCTTCTGAAGGAGCCGAGCGCTCGATCCACCGATGTGGAATACCGGGAACGACAGTTTCGGCTTTAAGGCCAGCGCGGTCGCCCTGGCACAGAAGAAAGGAGAAAAAGCCAATCCCTCGACCAAACCCTGATCAGAAAATCGTACCCGGAGGTGGCGCACTTCTCCTTGGTAATTGGCTCAGTTCCTCGTTGAAACCGACGTCCAGCGGTCAGGCACGGTCGTAAGTGAAGGACGTCAGCAATGTCGTCACGAAGTTGCTCGCCCGCTCCTTTACAAGCACTTCAGTCCACTCGTCGGTTCCTCGAAGTCGCAGATCGGAGTGGATGCTGTCGACCGCAGCTTCTTCAATACGTTTTATATGGGCCTTGAAATTCGCTTCTCCACCGTCATGGTACATGTCGCGAATGACCATGCGCAGGATTTCCTGGATAGCGATTTGCCACGACGTGTTGATTGCCTGGAGCTCGTTATTATCCGGTGCCATGGGGCTGCTTTCGTTAGAGTGTCACCAGCATGACGCCGTCATGTTGTGGGGTCGGCGTGCAAGGGCAAGGTTAGGCTTGTCTTGCCTTGCGGTTAGCGTAGCGCCGGTCGCGTTCAGCCTTTCGCATCGTCTCATCTTCAATGACCCGGGCTATACGTGCCTTTTCGGCACTCTCCCGCGCTTCGATTTCTGCGACTGCGACCGCCTCAATCGCTGCCTGGCGCTCCAAAGCGTCGGTCTCGATACGCTGCTGTTCCTCAAGCTTCGTACGCTCGCGTTGAAGACGTCGCTCTTCTCGAGCTGTGGCAATGGCTGCTCGTTCTGCCTGTCTTGCCAGCCTGGAAGGTTCTAAAGCGGTCTTTGCCGCGCGGTACGCATTGAGCAGAGCAGCTTTGGCTTCGGTAGATGCGGCGCGACGGTCGGCGACGTCATTGTTTCGGGCGTTCTTCATGGATATCCTGATAATGAGTGGAAGAGAGATCATCGCGTTTTGGCGCGTTTTATGACCGGACTGATGGAGCAGTGGCCCTGCCTTCTTGGCAAGACGTGCCGCTGGCAGCCATTCGGTCTACGGGGCGTGGGCGCCGTATTCCGACACTACCGCAAGGTTGCTTTTGACAGAAAATAACATCTGGATGCCGGTGAGGCAGATCGTCGTCTGCAAGGCGGATCCACTTTGTTTTTCTGCTCTTGCAATCTCAATTGGTTCGGCTTGAAACCGAAACGAAAAAGGCCAGGCAAAACGCCTGACCTTAATGAAGCAGCTTCCGACAGTGCCAGTACATCCGTGGTCAAAGGGAAGCAAATCTTGATTTATGCGGCCTGCAGATTGGTAGCAGACATCTTGCCCGACTTGTTGTCGCGCTCGAGTTCGAAGCCGATCTTCTGGCCTTCAACGAGCTCGCGCATTCCGGCGCGCTCGACAGCGGAGATATGAACGAACGCATCAGCGCCGCCATTGTCGGGCTGGATGAAGCCGAAGCCTTTGGTGGAATTAAACCATTTTACTGTGCCAGTGGTCATGTTGAACCCTTTCAAAGCATAGAGTGTAGGACCGCGAAGCTGATGCTGCGCAGCGAGGAAACCGACTATTTTTGAAATGGAAGTTCGCTTAAAGCGCGGTGCCAATCGCGCGGTAGACAAAGCTCGGCAAGCAAAAGATCGATGATTTATGTATAACGGACTGAAGTCGTCGCGTCAACGATTAGTTTTCATATTATGTGTATTCGCCTTAAGTTTGTTCTTCCTGAGCGTTGCATGAGGCTGGTGCTTTGAATTACTCCGGATTTATAGACAGCTTATCCCACCTCGAGAAGAACGTTAGGCTGCGCAACCTCAAATGGCGTCGGCAATCAATGTCATCCACACGCCGACTTCCACGGAATCCGCGCTCCAAGCTGGGTCGAGTAGGCATGGCGTTTTACGGCGCTTCGTGCGGTTGGAATTTCTTTTGCTGGGCCGCGATCGACATCACGCGATGGTGAGCATTGTGAAGATGAAGCAGGGTAGCTTGTCTCGATCCAGATCGTCGATCGCGCCTCGACGTGCGCGGTAATCAAGGAGGTGACGTATCGGCATGTTTTTGGCAAAATGATGCAAGGTTTGCTGGCGGAGCTCTAACATTGGTGACTGTTCCTTATAATACGAACGCGATGACGTACGGAGTGAAACCATGAACAGGCAAGAGCCCAGGCTTTCCTGGTGGATCGCGCGTTGGGTTTTGCTCGCGCTCGCTATTCCCGGGGCGTCGCAATCCGCGCTGGCCGATGCACCAAGACTTGGTCCTTTCGAACTCCCAAAGCCGCGTGAACTGACCATTTTCAAGAACGACGAGAACTTCAGCCCCTTTGAGGCTCTGAACGGGTCTTACGCATCGGCAAGATCATGCTCCGCCGTCCCTCACGGTCTGTGGATCGAAGTCGACGGCAAGGGCGATTGCATTCGGTATTATCCGCAGGGGCTGGTAGATGGCCAAAACCAGACGGCCCTGGTTTATTTCGGTGGCGACGTGATGTTACGCAATTCCAAAGGCGTGCGTTTCATATCAGATTCCTATCTGCGCCAGTCACCTGCCACGATAGCAGCAGAAATGGCGGATTGGGCGCTACAATCCGGCTATCCCGCAATCTTCATTGCCCGCCCGGGCATATATGGTTCTTCTGGCGACCATAACAAACGTCGCCATCTGCGCGAAATTGCGCTGATGGATCGCGCGCTCGACCTGATCAGAGAAAGGCATAAGGTATCAACTTTCATCGTTGCGGGTCATTCCGCAGGCGGACAGATTGTTGCCGCCCTCATGAACCGGCGCAGGGACATCTCGGCAGCCGTTATCACCTCCGGTCTGGTTTCGGTAAAGCAGGTATCCGCCTTCTGGGAGCGGCGGCGGCGGGTTCCTGGCAAACTGCTTTACAATTCATCAGAATTTTACGATCCCGTTGATGAAATCGACCGTATTCCGGCCGATCATCGGCCAGAGATCTATATTCTGTCCGATCCGGAAGATCGTACCGTACCATTTTTCAGTCAGCTCTTTTATGTCAGGCGCCTGCGCGCCGCAGGCTTTGAGCCACACCACGTCTACGTTCAGGCGACGGACCGCCAACGCCATATTCTGGCATATCACGGTCGCCTCGCTGCTGCCCTGATCGCTCGAGGCAAGTCCCCGGTCGAAATCCGTCGTGCCGTGCATGAAATGGAACTTGAACAATTCAAATAGCGGTTCGCTTTGGCCGCGTGCAAACTGGCCTATGTGAGGGTGCTGCGGTCGGCGTTATTCTTCAACCATTCTACCAGTTCGTGCATTCCTGTGCTGTGCGAGCCCTTGAAAAGAACCGTGTCCCCGTCTACCAGACGCTCACGAAGAATTTCCTTCAGTGCCTGACGAGATTCGGCATAGAGACCACGCGAGGACGGCGAAAGCGCTTTCCAGAAGTCGCTATAAAGGTCACCCGTAACATACACCTCATCGATCGACCGGTCCTGTATAAAGGCTGCGAGCTCGGTATGGTAGGCGGCCCCGCCGGGGCCAAGTTCCGCCATCTCTCCCAAAACAGCAATCCGCCGCCCACCTATGTGATCACCCAGGCGGGCCAGAGCAGCGCGCATCGAACCCGGATTGGCGTTATAGGCATCATCGATCACGGTGAGCCGGCGTCCGTCAAGCAAGAGGTGAATTTCTTCACCGCGTCCCGGCAGAGCCGCGAAACTTTCCAGTTGGGCGATCGCTGGTTCGAGTGGGTGACCGAGTACGGAGATCGCTGCGAGAACGGCCAGGCCGTTCAGCGCCATGTGAGACCCGGCCGCGCCGATCAAGAAGCTGACCTCCCGGTTCCTGATCCGCGCATGAGCGTGCCGGCTTGCCGCGTCATAGCGCAGCAGCTGGCACATGCATTCCTCCGAGGTGCCGTAGGTGACAATGTCAAGCTTTCGCCGAGAAGCCGCATCATGCACCGTGTCCCATTCAAGCATATCGCGGTTGAGGACAGCCGTGTCGCCCGGCTCCATGCCCAGAAAAATTGCGCTTTTGGTCCGTGCGATGTCGGTAACCGTGCTTTTTTCGCCTAGGTGGGCAGGTAGAACATTGGTAAAAATAGCGACTTTCGGACGCGCCATACGGGCACTTATGGCCATTTTGCCGATGGCGAGTTCCAGCACCACATGTGGAGTCTCCCACGGGATGGAAGCAAGGTTCCACGCCACGCCGGCGGGCAGGTTCGCATTATGGTTGCTTTTGGCGACATCGCCCCAGGCCGAAAGCGCGTGGGCAAGCATGGCGACAACTGTCGTCTTACCGGCACTACCGGTCACGGCCAACACACTGCCAGTCATCCGGCTGCGCGCATAGTCGCCCATCGCCAGAACGGCTTGCATATTGTCCGCAACCTTCAGCACCGGCCCCTGCTGGCCACTGGCAAGATCCGGTTCTGTTGTCATGAAACCTGCCGGTTTTGCCCTATTGATCAGGGCATTCACCGGCACGCCTGTTGCGTCCTCATTGCCACGCAAGACGACCATGTCTGCAGGTTGCATGGCAGGTGCGTAGGTGCAAAGACCCTTTGCAGTCCAGCCGTGGGGCGGTTGACGAACCCAGGTGCCGCCCGTCGCGGCAGCGATATGCGCCGCATTCCACTGCCTGCCACCAGGAATGACCTTTGACTTCGATAATCGGGCGACACGGAGCCTGTCAGATGCGGCATGTTGGCGTACAAGTTCGCGGAAAGCGGCCCGCTCTCTAAGATAGCTGCGATAAGCAACGAGGCCGGAAAGGTAGTGCTCGACATCGTCTATCCGCACCCGGAACGCATGGTGACGGATGAAGAATGAGCCGGCGATACGGTCGGGCTTGCGATAATACATCGCCATTTCCGGCCAGAAATGGCCGTTAAGCAGATGGCGGGCGCGTTTCTCAAGCGCCCTTTCGAAATGCACCAAATCGATGTCACTCAGTAGGCCGTGCAATTTGGGTTCGGCAGCAATCCGCGACAGCGTCTGGCGCGCGGCCATCATCAATTCGAGCAATGTCGGGAAGGTGGTGATCCGGTTCTCGACGAAATCGAGATAGTCAGCGATGTTGCGGATGGCAAAACGGAAGTAGCGCTCCTCGGGCCTGTGACGCGTCAGTTCATTGACGCAATAGCCGAGCCAGTGATCGTGATGTTTCCAGTGATCGCGGGCGATGAAGTGATTGAATGCCCGCTCAACGGTTTCTAGCCACCTCCCATCGCCGGTCAGGTCGTAGAGTCGTATGAGACCGAAGGCTGCCTCGCCTTCGTAATAGATGGTGCGATATTTCTGTTTGATGGCAAGACCGGGAAAATGAAGGACATGCACGAAGGCGCCGGTCTGCGGATTCTGCATGTGGCGGATGCCGAGAGCGAGCTGATCTGCAAGTCCCCTCCATTCTGTTTTACCGGTGGCCGCCATGTATTTCGTCAGGGCGAGTAGCGCAACGGCGTTGCCGCCAAGCTTGATTTCACCGTCGGCCTCAACGAGGAACGCAGCTTGCGTGCCATCGGGAAGGACGGTGGGCTTGATCAGCCTGGCCTCGAGAGCGACGAGCGCGCGTTCGATCGCATTTTTCAGCTGCGCGTCATGGGTGACTTCCCAGGCCTCGATCATGGCATAGGTCGTGCTCGCGTGCCGCAAGGCGTTATAGGCCTCTATGCGTCGGTCGAAACAGGCATGGTAACCGTAGACAAAGAATCCGTCTGCTTCGACCTGTCGTGCAAGATACCTAGAGGAGTCACGAATAAGTGACAGTACCACCCCGCCGTCCAGCCTGTCGATTGTCCGGCGTCCGGCTTCAATGCCCATTCCCTCAATTGCGTGGAGCCTATCGGCTTCATCGCAGAAGACACCTTTTGTCGAAAAGAGAAAGATCGCTTTGTCTTGCGAAAAGCTGAGAGCTGGCAGATCTTCATAGCGAGCGCGAGCATAAATGTTGAAATTCTTCTCGTTCAGCACGGCATTGGTGATGGTGTTGCCGCCATAGAGCATCGCATTTGCGTTCAGCTCCTGTTCCGTGAAGGCATGGCGGAATGCCGGATCCAGCGCGATGCCAAAGCGAAAATAGTTACGCTTCACTTTGCCGAGCAGTGCGCGCAGCTGAGGCCATGTCGTCTGTTCGGCAATCTCTACCCAATCGACACGGAGCCAACGCCCCTCAATGTTTTCGGAGGCCATGGCGGCGAACAGACTGGTTACTCCCTGCTGCCATGCCGACTCAAGCGATGGCCCTGACGCATTAATGACACGGGCGCGCTTGTCACCATCGGATACCGAAAAGAACAACGTCACGGATGGCAGCGGCTGTGCCAGTGGGCGGACCCGGCCGCGCAGAAAGGTCCGAATACTCGAAAGCCGCTGTTTTATGTCCCGTGGTTTCCTTGCCAGGTCCACTCTTGCCTCAACGTTCACGCAATGCCTCCCGGGCCTTGTTGAAAGGCTTGACGAGATATTCCAGTACGGTCTTTTCACCCGTATGAATATCGACGTTCGCGACCATGCCCGGCACTATCGGAAACTCACGACCGGCGGCGTTGACCAGCGCGTCCTTCTCGGTCTTGATGAATACGCGATAGTAGTAAATCTCCCGGTCGACTTCATCCTGTATCGTGTCGGGCGAAATTGTCGTGACTTTGCCGTCGAGACTGCCATAGACGGCGTAGTCGTAAGCGCTGATCTTGACGCTCGCGCGCTGGCCCGGATGGATATAGGCGATGTCGCGTGGCGATATGCGTGCCTCGATGAGAAGCTCATCACCAAGCGGGATGATGTCCATGAGCTTGCCGTTGGGCGGGACAACACCGCCGATTGTCGACACCTCTATGTTCTTGACGATGCCGCGTACCGGTGAACGGTGTGTCAGGCGAGCAAGACTATCCGCCCGGCCGGTCACCACCGGGGAGAGCGAATTCACCTCCGCATTCGCCTTCGTCAGTTCCTCGCGCGCCTTCACGAGATATTCAGACTTGATCTCGACCTTCTTGAGTTCGAGTTCAACGATCTGCCTTCGTAGCCGGATGACCTCGACATTGCTGGCCGCCCCGATGGACCTCAGTTCTTCGTTGAGTTTCAGTTCACTTGCGACAAGCGAAAGGGATTCCTCGATCCAGCGCAGCGACTCCTCCAGCGCGTGCCGTCGCGCCGTGTAAAGTTCAGTCTCCGATCCAGTCAGTCCAGGATAAGCGTTCAGCGCCGCGGGGAAAGTCAGTGGCGTGCCATTGACTTCAGCTTCAAGCCGCGCCGCGGCAGCGAGCGTAGCACGATATTTTGCGGCACTTTCCTCAACATCGGATTCGCTTCTTGTGGGATCAAGCTGCGCGAGAATCTGGCCGGGCTCGACCACCTGGTCCTCGCGCACATGAAGCGTTGCGACAATACCCCCCTCCAGTGATTGTATGACCTGTTCGCGGCTGGTGGGGATAACACGGCCATCGCCGGTTGAGACCTCATCGAGCGTTGCGAAATAGGCCCAGACGAGCATAGCCACCAGAAGAGCGACGAAAAGTTGCACGACGCGTGTGGACCGGGTGAGGTTTCGACCGTCATCGTCGCCGAATGCCCAACCGCCGCGCCTGGAGAAATCGCGTTCGCTGAATGCCGCCATTTACACCTCCTGTGTCGTCTTGAATGGAAAGCTGTTGGCCGCCGCTGCGGGCTTCGCTTCCGACATTTTTCGGCGCACGCCGTTCGGCGGCACAGTTTTTTTGACACCACGTAGGGTGTTGAGAACCTCCTCCTTGCTGCCATCGAGAACAATTTGCCCGCTCTCTACAACGACGATGCGCTGAACAAGTTCAAGAACGCGCATGCGGTGCGTTGCGACGACGACCGTTCGCTCCGCACTCCAGGATCGCAAGCGTTTTATGAACTCACGCTCGGTCGCTTCATCCATTGCTGCGGTGGGCTCATCGAGCAGGACGACGGATGGGTCACGAATGAGAAGGCGTGCCAATAGCAATGCCTGCTTCTGTCCGCCTGAGAGGCCTCTTCCACCTTCAAGGATCGGGTGGTCGAGACCACGAGGGAACTTTCGCACGAAATCATCCGCTCCCGTCATCGAAAGTGCCTCAAGAAGCAATGGTTCGGGTGCGTGCAATGCGCCTAGGGTGACGTTTTCACGGATCGTGCCGTGAAACAGGCGCATATCCTGCGTCAACAGCCCTACATTGCGACGGAGATCGGAAGGGTCGATCTGTGAAAGTGCAAGGTCATCGATCAGCAATTCACCGGCTGCCGGTTCAACCATGCCCGCCATAGCAAGGAGAAGGGTCGATTTGCCCGCGCCGTTTTTGCCCAGAACGGCAACTTTTTCACCAGCGGCAATTGTCAGGTCACCGATGGCAAGCGCCGGCCGGCCTGTACCCTTACCGTAGTGAAAAGCAGCACCCTTGATCCTGTAGGCGCCACGCAGGGTGGAGACACTTACTCGTGTCTCGTTGTCGGGATGATCCGAAGGCATGCGCAGAATGGCATCGATGCTCTTCAACCCGACTTTAGCCTGCTGAAATCGACCGAGGATTTGTGTCAGTTGCGCCATGGGCGCCATCATGCGGGAGCCTAAAATGGAGCAGGCAACGAGGGAGCCCGTGGTCATGTTGCCTTCCATGACAATCGGCGCGCCGACGAAGACCACGGCGGCGAATGTTCCAGTTTGCACTGTATGGCTCCACGCGGCAAGACCATTGGTAATGGCGCGCAGGCGAAGCTGTCCGTCAGCAGACACGGCATTGTAATGGTTCCAGCGCTGCTGAAAGTGATCCTCAGCCTGTAGTGTCTTGATGTCCTCTATGCCCTGAACGGCTTCGACGAGCATGGCATTGCGCAGTGAGGATTCCCGCATTGCCTCACTGGCGGCAGCACGCAGCCTGCGCTGTGCCAACAGGCCCGGCAAGATTAGAAGCAACAGTGCCGCAACCGGGATGATCACAATCGGTCCGCCAATCAGCCAGAAGATGAAGAGGAACAGGATGAAGAATGGAAGGTCGGCAATTGCTGACACTGTGGTGGAGGTCAAAAGTTCGCGCACCTGCTCCAGGTCGCGCAACTGGGCAATGAATGTGCCAGTTGAGGTGGGCCGTTCCTGGTTCTTTACCCGGAGCGCATGACCGAAAACCAGATCGGAGATTCGCATGTCTGTGCGCTTGCCGATGATGTCGATGATGCGGGTGCGCAGACGGCGCATGATAAAGTCGAAGAACACGGCCATCAGCACACCGATGAACAAGACATAAAGCGTGTTGAAGGACTTGGCCGGCACCACCCGGTCATAAACCTGCATTGAGAACATCACGCCGGCCAGCGCCAGAATGTTGGCAACAAGTGATGCCAGCATGACATGACCATAGGAGCCGAAGTCGCGAAATGCGATCGAACGGAACCAATGTTCCCGGTAAGGGGCAATGTAACCGTCGACCCGCTCATCGACGGTTCCGCGTTGCGGCCGCGCCAGGATGATGAATTCGGTCTGCGACAGCAGAACGTCTAGCGGCAAGACCGTTGCAACGCTGCCTTCTCCGCTCAGCACGATGGACGCGTCCTTCCTCGCAGAAAGACCCGTTACGACGCCCACGGCACCGTCCGAGAGCTTTACGATAACCGGTAATCGCCAGCTGCTGAGTAGGCGCGGTGTCGGGGCTGCCTGTTTTATCTGCAGGCCCATTTTGCTTGCCAGGCGCGCAAGCCAATCATATGTCTCGATCGCCTGAAGTCCTTCGGCGAGTTGTTGTGCCCCGCCGGGCGAGAACGGCACACCATAATGACGTGCCACATATTGGAGGGCCTCGCTCCAGCTCGCAAAATCAGTGCCGGCAGCATTAGGATCAGGCCATTGTTCCGTCGTCATGTCGGAAAGGGGCATGGATATTCCTTTGTGACGACATGAGGGCATTGATGCCCCCATGCCGGCCTTGGATCGTTCAGACTACAGTCGACTGCGTGGGGTTCAGTTCATCCTCGGCCACCAGGTGCCCGAATGGATCGACAGGCAGTTCCACCGGCTCGGGCATCTCGAATATATCCGTCCGCTCTTCTGTTGAACTCAGATCGGCGTCACCGTCCTCAGGTTCGCTGAGGGCAGCCAGATCGTCGAGCGGTACCGTCAGTTCCTCCGTATCGTCCTCAATCAGTTGAGAGAGCCGGTCGTCATTGTCCGAATTTGATGCGGGCGGGTCGTCGCTTGCCGTAACGTCGATGGTATCAAGACCGGATATGTCTTCGGCTACGAACATCATGGCCTGATCCGGCACGCCCGCGCCGGAGGGATCCACGGTCACGACCAGCGAGGATTGCTCAGCCACTCCTGAAGGATGGATCAGCTGATATTCAAACGTGTCGGTTTGCGGCGTATTGAAATGCGCGAGATCCGGGTTCAGCGCGTAGCTGTAGCTGCCATCCGCATTGATGGTCAGTGTACCATATTCGCCATCGATCGTTCTGGCATCCGTCACATCAACGAAGCTCGTTCCGTCAAATATTTGGAAGTTCGTGAAAGTGGAGCCCAGATCGTCATTGGCAAGCAGGTTGCCGCTATCACCGGTCGCAGTCCCGACTTCATATTGGTCCGTATATGTCACATCGATATCAGTCGTTATGGTCGCCGAGACGTTTACCAACGTGCCACTCAAAGTGGAGCGGACACGGTACGTGCCGGCAGCCAGATCAAGTTCAGAGAGGTCGATCGATGCCACGGTGCCGAGACCTCCAACAATGATGTTGAAGGAATCGGTTGCCACCTGCTGCCAGCTGCCTGGTGTTGTTTCTCGTTCGAGATGGAGCGCCCCATTCGACAGCGCAGCAAGCAAGACGGAAACGCTAATGCTGCCAGAGACCTCCATACTATCGGTAATGACGAAGCTGCTGCTGATATATGTGCTCGTCTGCCCCAGGCCCCCTGAGAGCAATGTGGAACCGGTGGTGGTATAGAAATTGTCGTCCGTGACATTGTCCCAAACGACCGAAGCGTTTGCGCTATCGCCCGTCGCGGCAAATTCGAACGTCGCTGGAAGGCTCGGGTCGGTGTCACTCCAGGTCATAGTCACATTGTCGCTGCCAATCTGGACATAAAGGGTGGCAGTGCCAATATTGCCGTCTGCATCCACTACCGTGTATTCGAACCTGTCGACCTTGCCGATTCCCGCTCCATTCGCGAACGGCGTGTAGGTATAGGTGCCATCGGCTAGGATCAGAAGCTCACCGAAATCGCCTTGTACAGTAGTCCCATCCTGATCAACAGTCTGGCTGTCGACGCTTTGAACTGTTGTTCCGGCCGGTACGTCATCATTATCGATGACGTTGCCGCTCACCTCGACAGCTTCATAACCTCCAACTTCAGTAAAATTATAGTCGGTGCCATCAAGGGTTAATGTGCCACCAACTCCTACGCCGAGCAGGCCCGTAAATCCCATGAATGCGCGGTACTCTCCCGGATCAAGTCCCGGTACGGTGCCGCTTGTTCCGCCAAAAAGTGACAGTGATAGGATCGTGGCAGGTCCTCCACCGTCAATGCTTGTCCATTGCTGCGTTGCGGCGTCCCACTTTTGCACGACAAGACTATAGTCGCCGAGAACGCCAGTCCCGAGTATTCCACTGAAATCGAAATTGAGATCCTGTTTGTGACCGGTCTCCACGTCAAATTCGACTGTATCTGCAAATAGCTGAAGATCGAGACCTGCAAGGCTGACGACAGCGAGGTAGGTGTCGCTTCCAAGCGGAACATTTTCCGTCACTGTCGGCAAGAGATTCACTTCAGCTGAGGCCACGTCGTCCGTGGGCTCGAGATCTGCGTCAGCATCCGCATCCGCATCCGCGTCGGCATCTGCATCCGCGTCGGCGTCGGCGTCGGCATCCGCATCGGCGTCAGCATCGGCGTCAGCATCTGCGTCCGCGTCGGCATCTGCATCTGCATCCGCATCCGCATCCGCATCCGCATCGGCGTCAGCGTCGGCATCCGCATCGGCATCGGCGTCAGCATCCGCATCGGCATCCGCATCCGCATCGGCATCGGCATCCGCGTCGGCGTCGGCATCGGCATCCGCGTCGGCGTCGGCATCGGCATCGGCGTCGGCATCTGCGTCAGCATCTGCGTCAGCATCCGCGTCAGCATCTGCGTCGGCGTCAGCATCACCGTCATCGCTGGAAGATCCTCCAAGAGCGAGGGCTCCCCCGCCAGCCAGCAGGCCCAGAGCGACAAGACCGAGGACGGAGCCGTCACTTGTAGCGGCGCCAACCAGTTGATCTACGCCCTCTATTTGTGAAAAACGAAAGTCAGCCAAACCGTCGCTATGCTCACCCAGCCAGAGGTTGCCATTTTCATCCTCCAGCACCAGCTCGCTGTGCTCACCATCCATCTCGCGGAAAAAGTGTCCGATGCGGATGGTCTCGCCGGAACGCATCCGAAGAAGGAGATCGTCACCGTCGCGCACGAAGTCGGAGACCTCATTTTTATCCGCGCGAATCCGCACGATGCTCGGTTTTTCGATATCAAGTTTATCGAGCGACACGGTCTGAGAACCACCGGCGGCCTTGTCGGTAACGATCGCAACCATGAAACTGTCCTCCTGCAACGCGGTAACATCGGCGACAGAAATTCCTGCCGCCCGTGACATCAGGCAACATGTAAGAAACTGGATTTTCGCAAGCGACGACCGCTGAGAAGCAAGCAGCCCCAAAATCAACGGATCGGTTTATCTAAACGTCGGAAATAGTCTTCCGATCGCCTCTCCCACCCTCATAATTGCATAAAAAATCGACTCTGCAAGAAAAAAACAACCGGGAAGAGCATTAGGAAATTCTTTTGTAACGGTAATTCCGAGATCTAATATATGTTTTCCCCTCTTATATATGAGGGTGGCAACAGTGCGAAGTCATGGTCGATTTCTCTTCGGGACGGCTTGCATTATCATCGGTCGGCAATCACGTGTGAGACCAATTCTATTTTTGGTCAACACCCGTTATGGTCGTATCTTGCGGCGATCCGACCTTCCCCGTGATACTGTTTAATCAAGCCTAGGCGCGAACCAGGAGAGAAACTTTGCGTTTAAAAAATTGATAAAAATCAAATATATGTTGCTTAAGGGCCGGCCTTTGCTACCGTCCGCTAAAGTGAAATGCCCTGGACGGTTTGGCCTTCCAGCGAGAAGGCTTCCCGCATTCGTCCACTATTGAACGTGCAGTCGATGTTCAACCTGTGCAGGTCATACTTGATGTTGCTGATATCAAACCTGGCGGCATGGAGTTCCTGGTCGGCGTTGAGCAGATCAAGCAGTGTTCGCGTCCCGAGTTCAACATATTGTGTTCGATAGAGATCACGCGTCTGTCGCATCGTTGACTGACGCGTCGAGAGCGAGCGGCGCAGACTTTCTTTACTTGAAATCTGACTACTGGCTTCCGTCAGGTTCCTCAAGATATCAACCAACGCGCGCGCTTCTGCAGCCTGTGATGCTCCAAGCGCCTGGACGGCCATGTTGCGTCTAGCGCTCGTCGCACCGCCATTGTAGAGGCTGCCCGTAACCTTTAGCCCGACACTGTAGTCGGGATCAAATGAGCTGAGTTCCGTCACGTCGACACCAATTCCAGCGTCGAGCGACAGTGTCGGCAACCCTTCGGCTTTCGCAAGAGCAATCTGCGCGGTCGCCGCTTCGCGATCTGCCGCTGCCTGCATGACTGCCGGCACGCGCGACCAGTCCGGATTTGTGGAACTGCAGGACTTAGACAGCCATGCCGGCAGTGTGTCCGATACATCGACGGGTCCGTCGATACCGCTTAAATTCGCGAGGATCGCTTCCCAGCGCGATAATTGCCCCTCGATCTCCAACAATGTGGCTTCGGCGGCCTGAACACGCGCTTCGGCTTGCAGCAGATCTGAACGCGTGCTTGCGCCCTTGTCGGTGCGCGACTTCACCAGGTCCAAGATCGCTTTCACATCCTTTATCTGGTCACGCGCAACACTTCCCAATGAGCGATTGCGCTGTATTTCGATCACTGAATACGCCGTTTCGCGCGCCAGATCGTCCACAGCCATCATAACCTGCGACTTCCGGCCCGCAATTCCCGCAGTGGCGATTTTGACCCGGTTGTCCACTTTACCGAAATCATAAAGCATCTGCGAGACATTGAAGTTCAAATCTGGACTGTAGCGATCCGATCTATTGGTGCTATAGGAAGAGTCGAGTCCCCAACTCATATTGGGAAGATAACCGGCACGAGCTTCATTGACCGACTCGGTCTGCTGACGAAGCCGACCTATGGTTTCCGTTACAGCGGGATGCCAATCGACTGCCTTTCTCACAGCAGTTTCGATTGACAAGGGGCCCTTGTGGGTTCGTTCGCGTTTCGCCGACCTGATGGGTTCCGATTTCGTCCCGATCACGCCCGGAAGATCCGCGTTACCAAGGTGCATGTCTTTGCCGGAAGCTTCGGGATTCCCGGGGCCCGCTTGTCGGATGTTGGCGCTGGAGCGATTTGCACAGCCAGTTGTCACTATACTCGCGGCGATGACGCAAACAAACGCTGGAAGCCAACTAAATCGCATTTAACGTTCCACCTTCTGACGGGAAGAATGAGCAACCTGCCAGTACGAGGAACGAGACCATGGCTTTGATTTACCGATATAAAACCGGCTTTGGAGACAGAACTAGGCAAACATGGTTAACGATTGGTTAATCAGGTCAAGTGAATAATAACCATGTATATCGCTTAAGGCATGATCCAGGGGCGATTGTTCAACCAGTTCTCTATGCTGCTGTTACCTGATCACCTGCTTTGGGGGGGGCGCAATAGTGATGCAAACCTGCGACTAAATTTAATGTTTATTCCAATTGCACATGCAGGTGCGTGCTACTAATATTTGGCGTCGCAAGATAGGTTGTTGATGCAATTACCAGTTTGACCGACGTCGTAGCCCGCTACGGATGTGAAGCTATATGAAGGCGCATCACGACACAGCGATCCAATCTGCGACCCTGACCTGATACCGATGAGTCCGATTTTGCCAGCATGATTTCCCATCCTGAAGTCAGGATTGATCAGTTGGACCAATTTCGAGGGCGGAGAGCGATCGTGGTTTCGACCGCTTTGTACAGGCATTCGATTTGCGTGCGTTCGCATGATAGGTCATCGAGTGTGGGAGTAACGCTAGTTTCTAGGCTATGTTGGCCTCGTGTCGGTCTGCAGAGAGCGTCCTCTGGGTCCCCCACGTTGAAATTGGATGGCGGGTTGTCCGCAAAGTATTGGGGCGATTTCTTGCGACCATGCCGTCTGAACGCCCCGGCACGCAAGTTACGAAGCTGCATCCTCGAGGGTGCTCGCGCAATGGCACGCAGTATCGTCAAACTGAATCCTATGTTACGTTGAGGCGTCACAGGAAAAAAGCAGAGATTCTATTTGCCTAACTCAAACTCATCCTGTGACTTGATCGCCTTCGATTAGAAGGCCCAACGGAGCGTGTGATAGATTCCATCCGCAGCCGTAGCAAAACCTCCTGAAAGTCGCAAAACTTGTTCCCACGACGAGGTCCAAATTGCCATGAACGGAAATATACCTAAGCGCGCCACAGATAGCGTGAAGTGCACTGACGGTCGCAGTTCGACATGGACTCGCAGGATGGTCTATTTCTTTTGATTGCCAGCAAAAGCGGCCGTCAAGCCAAGACCGATATACACGAAACCACTGACCCAGCGTTCAGCCTTTAGGTACACGGGACTGCGCTTCAGCCACTTGCCGGCCGTGCCGGCGGCAAGTGCGTAAGAGCTGTCCGTCAGAACGCCAATCGCTGTGTAAACAAGCCCGAGAAAAGCGATCTGCATGGCCACATGGCCACGATTGACCTCAACGAACTGTGGCAAGAAAGCCAGAAAGAATAGTGCGGTCTTCGGATTGAGGAGACTAACGATAAAGCCCTCACGAAAGAGGCGCATGCGGCTCCGTGTGGGTAAATTGCCCTCGACGCCGGGAATATCCGAGGGGCCAAAAAGCTTTTTGAGGCCAAGAAAGATCAGATAGGCCGCGCCGGCATACTTTACGACGCTGAAGGCGAGCGCCGATGATGCCAGGAGCGCCGACAACCCTACAGCGGCGGCGGCGACATGCACAAGCGTGGCCGTATGGATGCCAAGGATTGAAACGAGCCCCGCAGAGCGACCCTGCTCGACCGAGCGCGCGAAGAAGAACTGCCGGTCCCGGCACAAGAGGCAGCACCAGTGTAGCGCTGACGAACAGGCTGAGATTTGTTGCGCTGGGAATTGCCAAATCCATAGTTATTTTGGCCCGTTTTTTATTGCGCTACGAATAGCATGCGGCGGCCTCAGACACGAGGTCATCCTCTTTTTTGCCTTTGGTGTTCGAGTCGACAAGAACGGCATCCGGATGTCAGACATCGGAACGGACGTCTCAGTCTCAGTATCGTAGAAAAACCGGCCGCGGCGGCGGCCGGCTCATTTTGGCGATATCTGCCTCACATTGCTCAATTCAAGGGGAAACGCTCAGGTCGGAAGGTTGCGAGCATGGGATGTTCGGTGCCTGTCGCAATCTCGAACGCGAGCAGCTCGCCCACGATGAGGCCGAGTGTAGCACCGCTGTGGCTGAAGGCCACGTAGTAACCGGAAATACCCTTGATGGCTCCAATCACCGGCTCGCCATCGCCGGGGATAGGTTTGCCACCAACGCCGATGGAAGCCACCTCCAGTTTCGGATTGCCTTCCATCACCCGCGCAGCCTCAACCAAAAGCTCTGAAACCACGCTATCGTCGATATCATAGCTGCCGTCTGCGCGCACTGTCACACCCTCATCGGCCGCCCAGTCGGCATCCAGGGAGAATGTGCGGCCCGGCGCCGGGCGAACGGCGACGCGCGGTGTATTAAGAACAGCGCGCAGGGGATGGGCGAGCGGCCTCGTCTGCACGAGAAGGGCGATCGGTGTCCCGTCGGCAATGGTCTGTCCGCTTTCCGCAGCCATCTTCGGGACGGCCGGACCGGTGGCAAGCACGACGGCATCCGCCCGATGGAGAACAGCATTTGCAGTTTGCGCGCCAATGACACGACCACCCTCGATCACCACCCGTGCAGCACCCTGGTCCGTTACCAGAACGCCACCGAGTGCGAAAAACTCCTCAAGCAGCACACCAATCAGCGTCGGCAAATCGACCCAGCCTTCGCCGGGATTGTAGATTGCGCCCTGTCGAGTGATTGCGCCGGCGTCGACACCGGGGACGACGCGGGCGACTTCGGCTGCTGAAAGGCGCTGCGCATCATAGGCAAGCGAAACTTCGTGGCGATAGGCCGCGTCGATCTCGTTTCGCTCGTCATCCGCGTCCCAGGTCAACCCGCCATCAAAGCGAAGCCATTCTGCGCCGGGATTCTGCGCCGCGAGTGTGCGATACCGGTCGATGCCGGCCATACGCAGCCGATGATAGGGCTCAGAGCGCATGCGTGCCGAGTTCAGCCAGGACAGCGAGCGGCCGGAGGCACCATTGGCCGGCGGCCCGTCATTGAGGATCGTCACCTTAATGCCGCGCCGCGCAAACTGTACGCCAGTGGAAACGCCGAAGATACCGGCGCCGATGATGACGGCCGAAGAGATGGTGTTGTCGGTCATGGAATTGGCTTTCAATCAATTGTCATACGGATGGGGGTAAGGCATCGGGGATCTCCCAGCGACCGCTGGCTGCGGAGCGGAACAGCGCGTCAATCGCCGTCATATTCGCGATTGCGTCGCCAAGCCCCGTCTCGAGTGGTCCGCCGGAGAGGACAGCCTCGGCGAATGCATCGGCCTGTTCGCGATACTGGTCGACAGGCCCGATCGCGATCTCCTCGCGGCCGCCGCCGGCAAGATCGCGACCATCATCAAAGACAAGAATGGTCGGCTCATCAGCCGGTGCATTGAAGGGAATGGGGATTTCCAGACGCCCGCGCGTTCCAAGCGCCGTGACCTTCTGCGTGAGGCAGAGTTGTGTGGAACAGGTGAAGGCAAGCTGCCTTCCCTCTGGAAACGCCAGCAGCCCGCTCGTCAGCCGGTCCGTGCCGAAGACGGGATCGCGCTCCATGAGCGCGATCGCCCGTACCGGTTCCGCGTCGAACAGGAGCCGCGCCGTGTTGATGGCGTAACAACCAACGTCGAACAGACCGCCGCCGCCAATATCAGCCTGGTTGCGTACATTCCCGGGGTCGTCGAGATAATAGGAAAAGATCGTCTGGATGGCCCTCACCTCGCCGAGGCGCCCCTCGGCAATCAACGCGCGCGCCTTTTTCCATTGCGGATGGTGGCGCACCATGAAGGCTTCTGCGACCGGCAGGCTTGCCGCCTTTTGTGCCGCTGCCAGTTCCCTCGCCTGCTCGGCATCAAGCGCGATCGGTTTCTCGCAGAGTACGGGTTTGCCCTGCGCCAGTGCCTTTATCGTCAGTGGCACGTGCAGATGATTGGGCAAAGGGTTGTAAATTGCGTCTATTTCCGGATCGGCAAGCAGTTCCTCGTAGCTGCCATAGGCCTTGGCGATGCCGAAGCGGGCCGCCATCTCCTTCGCCTTCGCGGCATCGCGCGAGGCGATTGCCGCAACGCGCCCCAGGCGGCTGGACTGGATGGCGGGAATGACCGCCTTGGCAGCAATGCCTGCGCAACCGAGCACACCCCATCGTATCGTTTGTGTCATTGGTTTCTCCTCCCGGCGCTCAGAGCACTTCCGCTAGGAAGCGCTGGAGACGCGGGCTTTGCGGGTTGTCGAATATTGCCTCTGGCGTGCCGGCTTCAACGACGCGCCCCTCGTCCATAAAGACGACCTGATCGGCCACCCGGCGGGCAAATCCCATTTCATGCGTGACGACGACCATGGTCATGCCACGCGTGCCGAGCTCAGCCATGAGGTTGAGCACGCCCTTGACCAATTCCGGATCGAGCGCACTCGTCACCTCGTCGAAGAGGATAACCTCCGGTTCCATGGCAAGCGCACGGGCAATGGCAACGCGCTGCTGCTGCCCGCCGGAAAGACCGCCCGGACGGTGGTGCTGGCGGCTCGCAAGGCCGACATCGGCAAGCCTTGCCTTGGCGATGCGCTCGGCCTCGGCTGCGGGCAGGCCCTTGATCTTCGTAAGCGACAGCATGACGTTTTCCAGCGCCGTGTGGTCGGGAAAGAGGTTGAAATGCTGGAATACCATGCCGACCCGGCGGCGCAGCGTTTCCGGCTTCATTGCGAGAATGCTTTCGCCATCGATAAGAATATCGCCGCTCTTCGGCTCGACCAGACGGTTGAGCCCACGCAGCAAAGTCGATTTTCCGGATCCGGACGGGCCGATGATGCAGGTGACGCTGCCTGGCTTGACTAAAAGATCGACACCCCTCAGCACATCAAGATCGCCATAGGCCATACCGAGACGGCGCACTTCAAGGCTGCCGCCCTTGAACGAGACGCCAGTCGCGCGAGCTGCGCTGTCGAGTTCACTGACTTCCTCCAGTCCGCTGGTGATGACGGAGGGGCGCTGCTTGCCAACCCGCAGACGATTGTCGATCGCATTGACGACATGGGTAAGCGGCACGGTGACGACGAGATAAAATACGCCTGCCAGCAGGAGCGGTGACAGATTGCCGGTCACCACTGCCTGGTCCTGTCCCACGCGAAAGATCTCACGCTCTGAGGCCAGAAGCCCGAGGAAATAGACCAGGCTCGAATCCTTGACGTTGCCGATGAACTGGTTGACGAGGGCCGGCAGAACGCGGCGCACGCCTTGCGGCACGACGATAAGGCGCATGCCCTGGCCATAGCTCATCGACAATGCCCGGCAGGCCTCCATCTGCCCACGGTCGACGCTCTGGATACCAGAGCGAAAAATCTCGCCGATATAGGCACCGGCAATCAGGCTGAGTGCCAGAATGCCGAGCGGATAAGGCGATGGACCGAAGAGCTCGCGGCCAATGCGGGCAAAACCCTGGCCAATGAGGAGAATTGTGACGATGGCCGGCAGGCCACGGAAAATATCGGTATAAAGACGAGCGGGAATGCGCAGCCAGGGCGAGCGGGAAATGCCCATGATCGCGAGCATCATACCGATGGCGACGCCAAGCACAGTCGAGGTCGCAGCCAGGATCAGCGTATTCTTGAGACCAACGGTGATCATGGTCGGCAGCACTTCGGCCATGGCATTCCAGTCGAGGAAGCTACGGCGCAGGTTTTCAAGCCAGTTCATCAGGATATCCCTTGAAAGAAAGGCCGGTCCGACCGGTAAAGGCCGGACCGGAAGGTGGCATCACTGCTTGGGAAGATATGCCTGCGGCATCGGCGTGCCGGGGAACCATTTTTCGTGCAGCTTTTTCCAGGTGCCGTCCTGCATGGCCTCTTTCAGGCCCTTGTTAAGCGCCTCGCGCAACGCATCGTTACCCTTGCGGATGACGAAGCCAGCGGGCGCGTCGAAGCTCGGAATGTTGACTGCGACTTTTAGCGCCGGATAACGGGCGGAATAGTCCTTTGCAGCCTCGAAATCGAGGAAATGTGCATCGACCGTCCCGTTGTTGAGTGCGGAAACGGCAGAATTGTTGTCCGGGAACTTCACGAGATCGGTGCCGACAAAATTCTTCTCTGCATAGATCTCCTGAAGTGTACCCTGCACCACACCGAGACGCTTGCCTTTGAGACCCGCTGCATCGGTGATGCCTGGCTCCGAAGTGAGGACGCTCAAGAAACCTGCAAGATAACCATCAGAGAAATCAATGGTCTCCTTGCGCTTGGCAGTCGTGCCGATCGCAGCGGCCGCAACATCGAAGCGGCCGTTGGCGACAGAAGGCATCAGGGCCGAGAATTCCTGGCCGGTGAACACCACCTGTTCCTTCTTGAACCCAAGACGTTCGGCTACGTTGAGGAACAACTCTATGTCGAAACCGGTAAAGTTGCCGTCGGCGGTGGTGAAGGCATAAGGCTTGGCATCGCCCATCGTGCCGACACTGATGGTGGCGGGATCGATGAGGCCAAGCGGATTGTCGGCAAGTGCGGGCGTCGCCGCGCCTGCAAGGACACCGAGTGTGATCGCGGCCGTGGTCGCGCGAATTTTTGCGAAGGCGGATGTTAAGGCTTGGGTAAATTGCATTGGTTTCTCCTCTGGTGTCGTTGTCTGCGATAAATTCAAGGCGCACGGGTCCCACCCGGTCGGCGCACGATGTCACCTACCCGGCCCACGCAGTTCGCATGTCGGAAGTCTTTTTATTTTTGAGACCGGTCTCAATTAGAAAGAGACCGGTCTCTTTGGGTATTGGCAATTGTTATCTTCGCATTTGCCAGTCGTCAAGTTCTCTTGTAAGGCTACCGCTTATGGACAAGATCCCGCCTAAAACTCCTTCCGTGACAGTCGCTGACGTCGCACGCCAAGCCGGCGTCTCAAAGGCAACGGCTGCACGCGTGCTAGGTGGCTACGGAACTGTTAGCGACCGGGTGAGAGAGGCGGTCCTGGCCGCGGCTCAGTCCCTCGATTATCGCCCCAATGAGCTTGCTCGCAGCATGACGACAGGTCGTTCAGGCACCATCGGCGTCGTGGTGGGAGATATTGAAAACCCCTTTTTCAGCCTCGCCGTGCGAGGCATCACGGATATTGCCCGGCAGGCAGGCTTCACCGTCATCCTCATTAACTCGGGTGAAGACGTCGTTGCGGAAAGAGCGGCCATCCGCACTCTGCTTGCCAAGCGTGTCGACGGTCTCATCGTCTCGCCGGCCAAGGAAAACGATGTCGAGCATCTGCATGAGGTTATTCGCTCGGGGCTGCCGCTCGCGTTGCTCGATCGTGGAAGCGACACGCTCGATGTCGACACCGTTATTGCCGACGACCGGCATGCCGCCGAGAATATTACACGCCGGCTGATTGCTCTCGGCCACCGCCGCATCGCCTATTTAACCGCCTGCGACACGCCGGATCATCGGTTCCGCAGTGCAGACGACATCAGTACCGGTTCGGTCAGGCGACGCATCGAAGGGTATCTTGGTGCGTGCAGTGAGGCTGGTCTGACCAACATGGAAAGCTGGGTACAGGTCGGTGCCGTCACGCAGCAAGAGACGCATCGCATCGTTACCGAAATGCTCCAGTCGGCGCAGCGTCCGACGGCAATCATTGCATCGGACAGTATAATCGGCCTGGAGGTGTTCAAGGTTCACCGTCAACTGGGGCTTAGCATCCCGGACGACCTGTCGCTGGTATCGTTCCATGATGCGGATTGGACGTCTGTAACAACGCCTCCAGTGACCGTCGTGCGCCAACCCGTCTACGATCTCGGCGCGACGGCGGCCAGGTTGCTGGTCGAGCGGCTAAATGGCAACGATCAGACGGCCCGCAAGGTCGTTCTGAAAACCGAAATCGTTGAACGTGCCTCCATGCGGGAAGCACTTTGACTCGGTAGACGGTGTTGAAAAGCTGCTTTGATCCCTCCGTCGTTTTGTGACGGCCCTTCGCCGATCGATCCGCTGTCACTATTATCGCCAACGTAAAAACGACGCTGGTCCTCGGTCAGACAAAAACCGGTAGATCGGCTCGCAGCCGGCCCTTTTAGTATTGCCGAGTGGTTGCCTCTTGAGATCGAATGTCGTTCGATTCGCCATGGGGTAGATTTTTTGCAGTGAAAATTTCGTTTCGACCGACGCTGATGACCTTGATTGCCGAGCAAAAATGCAGTTGCCGCCGCAGGGGCAGGATGTCCGAAACATTCTATAAGTATCTGATTATAATTTATAAAATGGGCGCGTCTATTCCCCTGTCAACCACGGACGTCAATATCCGGTTAACCGTAAATAACTGGACGGCGAAACAGAATCATGTTGTACCTTTGGCGGACGATGGTCGGCAAACCGGCGAATGCCCGCCAAGAGGAAAATATGGCGATAGCAAAACACGCAGAAATGACGAGCGGTCAGAAGGAAGACGCGGGCGCCAAGATTATGCGCCATGCGGGTCTTCTGTCTCAGCAGTTGCAGGACCTTCGCACCCGCATGTATCCTCCGAAGTCGGAGAAAAGCCTGCGACCGTTCCTCACCAACGAAGTCTCCAAGCTGACCTCAATACCCGATTCTACGCTGAAACTCATGTCGAGCGAAGGCCGTGGACCGATCCCTGGCCGGCTCGAAAATAACCATCGTGTCTATACGCTTGCTCAGATCAATGAATTGCGTGAGCTCTTTGCCGCCCAAAAGCCTTCTGAAGCGCTGAGATTTTCTCCTCGCCGACGCGAGGGCGAGCATCTCCAGGTCGTTGCGATCGCCAACTTCAAGGGCGGCAGTGCCAAGACCACGACCTGCGTCCATCTTGCGCATTATCTCGCGCTGCAGGGCTACCGCGTGCTTGCTCTTGATCTCGATCCGCAGGCATCACTTTCTGCACTGTTCGGCGCGCAACCTGAGTTTGACGTTGGTGCCAACGAAACGATCTACGCTGCTCTTCGCTACGACGACGCCGAGCGCCGGCCAATCCGCGATATCATCCGCAAGACCTATTTCGACGGGATCGATCTGATACCCGGCAACCTCGAAGTGATGGAATATGAGCATGAAACGCCGCGGGTTCTGGCGCAGAAATCGGGCTCGGGAGCGATCTTCTTCGAACGGTTGAAGCTTGCTCTTGCCGAGGTTGATCAGGACTATGACGTCGTCATTCTCGATACGCCGCCGTCTCTCGGGTTTCTGACGCTGAGTGCGATTTATGCTGCGACCAGCATGATTATCACGGTACACCCGGCGATGCTCGATGTCGCATCCATGAGCCAGTTTCTCCTGATGATGGGAGATCTGATAAGCGTGCTCAACGAGAGCGGAGCACAGCTTGATCAAGATTTCATCCGCTATCTCATTACCCGCCATGATCCCAACGACGCACCACAGTCTCAGGTCGTTGCGTTGATGCGCCATCTCTTCGGAACGGATGTGCTTCTTCCGACGCTGATTGAAAGCACTGCTGTCGAGGCAGCAGGACTTGCAAAGCGCTCGATTTACGAACTCGAAATGGGCCAGATTGGCCGTGACACGCATAAACGCGCACGCGAGGCGGTTGATGCCGTCAACGAAGCGGTCGTGAAACTCATCAACACCAGCTGGGGACGCACATGACCAACAAGTCATCGCGTAAATCCATCGTTGCAAATTTTGGCCTGCTGTCGGCGGAACTTGAAAACCGGCTGGCGACCGATGCTCCTGCCTCCCCGCAACAACCTGCACCAACTGCACGTGTCGGTGCCGGCGTGATCGGTGCGGCGCACAGGGCGATCGACGACATCAAATCGGAACGCGACCGCCTCAAGGCGCTTGTTGAATCGGGTGGTGGTGCGATCAGAGAGCTCGACCCGTCAAAGGTCGATCCCTCTCCCTTTCCCGATCGTCTTCCAGATGACGATGCATCGGATTTCGAGTCTTTCAGGAACTCGATAAAGTCCGAGGGTCAGAAGGTCCCGATCCAGGTCCGCAAGTCACCAGCATCGCCCGATCGCTATCAGGTTATCTACGGCCATCGCCGGCTCCAGGCAGCGCGCGATCTTGGAATTCCGGTCAAGGCGATCGAAGTCGAGATTTCCGACGTCGAGCTTGTCATTGCGCAGGGTATTGAAAATGCCGATCGCCAGGATCTGACCTGGATCGAGCGCACCCTGTTTGCCCGCCGTATGGATGATGCCGATGTGAAGCCTCGTGATATCAAGGCGGCATTGTCTATCGACGATCCCGAGCTTGCACGGATGCGAGCGGTTTATCGCGCCCTTCCGCTCGATATCGTCGAGACAATTGGTCGGGCAGCCAAGGTCGGTCGTCCAAGGTGGGTGGAGTTTGCAAAGGCTTTCTCCGAACAGCCTGACCTGCACGATGAACTGCGCAGCGTGCTTTCGGCCGCTACGCAAAGACGGCTTGGATCCGATCAAAAGTTTCTTGCCGCCTTTAACGCCCTGAAACCTGCCGCACCGTCGAAGGCCGGCAAGATGATTGCCGGCGCCGCAGGCGAACCACTTGGCAGCTTTTCGCGCACGAACAAGGATATCCGTATTTCGGCGGATACACCGGCCGGAGCAGAATTCCTGCGTTTCATCGAAGCGCAGCTGCCATCACTGGCTGAGCGGTTCACGCGCGAAAGATCAAAGATTTGAACTGAAGCCGAGAAACAGACTTCGGAACCATTTTAAGTAAGGAAAACGCGCAAAAGAAAAAGGCCCCCGAAACGTTGCCGTCATGGAAGCCCTTCTCGTCGTGTGAGAGCTAGAGAATCGCATTTCCATGAATCCTAGTCAAGAGTCTTTGGCACCGTTTTGGTGAGCGTAAATCTTTTGCCTTTTTGAAGAGGCGAGGGACATGGAAGGTGGACAAGTGACGACGCCGTTTGGGCGGCGGTCGGTAACGCTTGCGCTTGTGAAGCAGCAGATTGCCACGACCAGGATCAAGGAAGGCAAGTCGGCAGACAAATGGAAAGTTTTCCGCGACGCATCGGAGGCGCGAGAGGTGCTTGGTCTGCAGGATCGCAGCCTTGCAGTGCTCGATGCGCTTTTGAGTTTCTATCCTGAAAATGAGCTGCGCCAGGACGCACAGCTCATTGTTTTCCCGTCGAACATTCAGCTGTCAATTCGTGCGCATGGCATTGCGGGCGCTACCCTGCGGCGTCATCTTGCCCTGCTTGTCGATGCAGGGCTGATCATCCGCAAGGATAGTGCAAACGGCAAACGCTACGCCCGAAAGGATGGTGAAGGCTCGATCGAGCATGCCTTCGGTTTTGACATATCGCCGCTTCTGATGCGCGCCGAGGAACTGGCATGCCTTGCCCAGCAGGTGGCTGCCGATCGGATCGCGTTCCGCAGGGCAAAGGAGAACCTAACGATCTGCCGGCGGGATATCCGCAAGCTGATTACGGCGGCCGTCGAAGAGGGAGCTGCAGGCGATTGGGACGAGCTGGAAGAACAATATCTGGCCGCTGTCAGGCGAATTCCTCGAAACCCGACGCTCGACGAACTGAGAGATTTGGGCATCGAGATGGATAATTTGCGGCAGAACATCATCAACCAGTTGAATTCCGATGATTTTTCTTCAGAAATGACCACCAATGATGCTCAAAATGAGCGTCACATACAGAATTCAAATACCAACCTCCTTAATGAACTTGAACCTAGCTCTGAAAAAGAGCAGGAGGCGAAGCCGAGCCCGAATAAGCAGGCCGAACATGTGCCGATTAAGGCTTTTCCGATTGGTCTCGTCTTGCGCGCCTGCCCCGAGATTTTAAACTACGGTCCTGAAGGCCAGATCAGAAACTGGCGAGAACTCATGACGGCCGCCGTGGTGGTCAGATCGATGCTCGGGGTGAGCCCGTCCGCATATCAAGAGGCCTGTGAGGTGATGGGTCCGGAGAACGCGGCAGTGACGATCGCCTGCATTCTCGAGCGGGGCGGTCACATCAATTCGGCCGGCGGGTATCTCAGAGACCTAACCAATCGGGCCAAGCGAGGTGAGTTTTCGCTGGGGCCGGTGCTGATGGCGCTATTGCGGGCGGCCGGTCATTCGGTGAAGGCAACGGGGTGACGTTGACGTAATGGATGAGGGTTCCCGTTGCGCCGGTGTTTCCATCTGGAGACTGGAGCATTTGAGGAATCCACATCCAGGTTTGGGGGCTTTCCCTTCATTTTCCGGCCTTCCATATCAGTTCCTTCCGCCTCAATGTTTACGACCCAACGACAGCTGAACTCTTGTTGGACTGCAGCCAGGTTAAAAGGCCGAGAGAGACTGACATCAGCTACCGGACGTTGTTCACGGAGCTGATGCGGCGGACGTGGGGTGCCTAACTTGCGGCGGACTTCCGTTTGGAAGCGTAGTTCGTGACTGTGACGGTCAAATAACGCGACTATTGGTATTTTAATCTCACTAGCCCCGAAAAGGATGAGCGAAGCTATGTCGGGTCACACTACGATAAGCAGATCACGGTGCGGTATGATCATACGGCACCCAGATGAAGATTGTGGTTATGGACTAGGGATTGATCACTTTCACCCCGGCAGCCTCGAATGTGCTTGTATAAGTCATGTCGAGGCAAAAAGTTCTTTCGTGGCACTTCCGCCCAAGGTGCCATGTTGAATATCTAACCCGTTAATGCCATCGCGCACTTGGACGGGCCGTGAGCGGCTTCGGTATCCTCCTCAGAACACGAAGCTGCCGTGTCCTGCTAACTCGGCAGATACTCTGCGCTCCAACTCTCGCTGATCGTGCCGGATGCAATCAACCGATCGATCTCGTTATCCGTGTAGTTCAGGTCGCGGAGAACGGCGCGTGTGGAGGCGCCGTACTTCTCCGCTGGCGTTATAGCCGTCACCTTGCCGACTGCCGGACGGATGGCGAAGGGGTCGAGCTGAGTGACGGTGTGCCCGCTCGGATGGTCTGGAAAAACCGAGAATGAATAACTGCCCCGGTCGATCCCCGGCGTGCCGTCGGCAATGCGGGCGCTGCGGCTGCGGATCTCCTCGATGTTCTCGCAGAGAGATACGCCGATATCGGCTTTCTGCAGGCGCTGTTGCCAGGTTTCAGCAGGTGCCGTCATGAAGGCTTTCGCCAGATAGGCCTCGCGATCGGATGCGGCCATCTCGACAATTGCCTCAAGCCCCTCCGCCCTGCCGAAGCGTGGCAAATCAACTTCCGAAGCACAGAGGAGAATATGATCCCCCGACGCCGTTTCGTAGAGCTGCGACAGGGCGTTATATCCCTTGGTCTCGCGACCGGAAGGCTCATCGAAGGGACCTCGGTTGGTATAGTCATAGCAGAAGGGTATCTGGGCGAGACCGGTAAGCGCTGACAGCGAGGTCCGCGGACGGCCGATGACCCCGGTTCTGGATTTCTGATACGAAGCCGCTGCAATGCCGAGCGCAGCGCCGAAACCGCACATGACGTCAATGGTACCGACATGGGCGTGTTCCTCCGGCGTGTCCATGGAGCCGCCGAAACGCAACATCATGCCGGTTGCCGACTGCACGAGGTCGTCATAGCCGAGATAGTCGGTACGCGGACCGGTGCGCACGCCGCCGAAGCAATCGAGCTGGCAGAAGATCGCTTGGGGGTTGAGCGCTTTCAGGCTTTCGGCATCGAGCCCCATCGCCTTGACCTGACGGTCGGTGGCGTTCCAGACAACGACATCGACTGAGCGCACCAGTTCTTCGAACACGATGCGGCCATCGGGCGAACCAATGTCCAGCAGCACGGACTGTTTCCCGCGCATGTGGGACATGCCGAAGATCACGGTGTTCCAGCAGTCATAGAGCGGCTTGGCCGGATCGATCTTGATGACCTCCGCACCGAAGCGGGCAAGATAGGCGACCGAATGCGGACCGGCGATCACATTGCACAGATCGAGAACCTTGACGCCGTCCAGCCAGCCGCCGGGGGCCTCATTAGCTACAACCGGCAAGGAAGGGTGCTCCATGCCGGCGAGCAGTGCTAGCGCCTCCTTGGCCGTTCCCCAACGTCTCGGGCTTGGCGTTAACATAGGTTCGGCGCTCTCCTGCAGCCAGGCCATAGGCCCCGGCTGGGTCATGCGGCCGAAGATCGGATCGTCCACTTCGATCATGAGGCCGGCAGCCTTGGCATGATCGTCGGCGATCCATTCCTTCAGCCAGCGTTGCGGCGCACCCGGAAACAGCCCTTCTCCGAAGACACGTTCCCATTCAAAAGCCGTTTTGGTCAGGAAAACATCCTTCATGCGAGCCGCGATTTTGTCAGCCCAGAATTTTGGGAGCGGATAGACACCGAGCGAAACGTCCGAAGACCACTGCGAAACTGGAAGATAGGTGTCTTCCTCCTCGCGCAGTCCTTCAGCAACGAGCTCGTCGTAAATGCCAAGCGCTTGCAGGCAGCGTTTGGCATGGTTCTTGTGGCTGGGGCAGACGACGTAGAACATCCGCCCGTCGGCGCACCTATAGCTGCGATAGAAGGGATCGAGAAACTCCTGGAGGTCGTCAAAAGACATGTCCATTTGCAGGTCCTCGCCGCGCCGACGCTCGATTTCCCGCTCGCGCTGGGTTTTATAACGCAACGGATAGTCGTCAATCAGAATGGAATTGTAGGACAGGCCCTCCATGACGGCGCTTGCCAGCGGCACCTCGATATGATCGCCGTGGCCGGTGCGCTCACGCGCCTGAAGCGCCAACACCGTCGCGGAGGCCGCAAGCATCGTACCATATGCGGAAGAGAGTGGGAGCGGCGAGAAAGACGGGTTGATACCCATAAGAACGCGGTTTAAGCCCATATCCGTAAAGACGCCCGACGAGGCTGCGATCACTGTCTCGAAGGCTCGCCAGTCCCGGCGGAGTTCATCGTCGGAGGCGAAACCTGGGATAGACAGGGTGATCAGCTCAGGCCGCGATTTACGCAAAGTCGAAAAATCGATCCCGAGCCGGGCAAGCACACCAGGGCGAAAGTTCTCGATCACAATATCAGCCTCGGCCACCAGCGCTTTCGCCTCAAGCAAACCCTTCTCCGTTTTGAGGTCGAGTGCGACGATCAGCTTGTTGCGGTTGAGGATGGCGTTGGCGGGATTGTCCCAGAGCGGCCCGTTGGGGGGATCGATATGCACGACGGTAGCACCCAGATCGCCGAGGATCATGGCCACGGCCGGGCCAGCAATATACTGCCCAAAATCAACGACTCGAACGCCGGAAAGCGGAAGCGTTGAACGTGCTATTGATGTCATCCTGTAACCTCCCCCAATAGTTTTCTATGCGTGTGCGTCAGCAACAATCCAGCCGGCTGCCTTTTCGGCGATCATCAGCGTCGGCGCATTGGTGTTACCACTGGTGATCTTCGGCATGATGCCCGCATCGACGACCCGCAGTCCCGCGATTCCGCGAACCTTGAGGCGACTATCGACAACCGCCATAGGATCGTCATCCCCGCCCATCTTCGTCGTACCAACCGGATGGAAGATGGTATTGGCAATGTCGCCCGCAAGCCGCGCCAGCTCCTCATCGCTTTGGAACTGCGGGCCCGGTTTCCACTCCTCCGGCCTATATTTCGCCAATGCTGGCTGCGACACGATTTTGCGCACTTGCCGCAGACTTTCGGCAGCAATCCTGCGGTCTTCGTCCGTGCTGAGATAGTTCGGCGCAATCGCGGGCGCGTCCGACGCCTTATTGGAGCGAATACGAACGCTGCCCACGCTCGATGGATTGAGGTTGCAAACGCTGGCTGTGAAAGCGGGGACAGTGTGCAACGGTTCGCCGAAGGCGTCGAGGCTGAGGGGCTGGACGTGATACTCCAGATTGGCGTGGGCCTGGCGTTCGTCCGAACGGGTGAAGGCGCCCAGCTGCGAGGGCGACATGCTCATCGGACCACTGCGTTTCAACGCATATTCGAGCCCTATCATCGCTTTACCAAAGACGCTGTTGGCGAGCGTATTCAGCGTTTTCGTATTACCGACCTTGAAGACGGCACGGATCTGCAGATGGTCCTGAAGATTTTCTCCGACACCTGGCAGGTCGTGTTTGACCTCAATACCGAAACGCTTCAGCAATCCCGCTGGACCGATGCCAGATAATTGCAGGATTTGTGGTGAGCCGATGGCGCCGGCCGACAGAATGACTTCTCCCCGCGCCCCAACCTCCGTGCGCTGCCCTTGACGCTCAACAATAACACCGATGCACCGCTTGCGACCAGATGCCTCGTTCGCAAGGATCAAACGCTCGACATGAGATTGCGTCCAGATCGTCAGGTTTGCGCGGTTTTTCGCTGGGCGCAGGAAAGCCTTGGACGTGTTCCAGCGCCAGCCCGAGCGCTGGTTCACCTCGAAATAGCCGACGCCTTCATTGTCGCCACTGTTGAAATCGTCCGAACGCGGAATGCCCGCTTCCACCGCGGCTTCTGCAAAGGATTCGAGGATATCCCATTTCAGCCGCTGCTTCTCGATGCGCCATTCGCCGCCATGGCCATGCATGTCGGAAAATCTGCTGTTGCCACCAGTCTTCGGGTCTGCGCCATGGTCCAGCCGGTAGTGGTCCTCGTGCGCCTTGAAATCGGGCAGGCAATTTTGCCAGGACCAGGCATCGTCGCCGGTTGCCGTTGCCCACCCGTCAAAATCGCGTGCCTGACCACGCATATAGATCATGCCGTTGATCGACGAGCAGCCACCAAGCGTCTTACCGCGAGGATAGCGTAGCGAACGACCGTTCAGTCCGGCGTCCGGCTCGGTTTTGTACAGCCAGTCTGTGCGCGGGTTGCCGATACAATAAAGATACCCGACCGGGATATGTATCCATGGGTAGTCGTCCTTGCGGCCGGCTTCCAGCAACAGGACACGTTTTGACGGGTCACGACTGAGGCGATTGGCAAGCAGGCAGCCTGCAGAGCCACCACCGACGATAATGTAGTCAAAAACGTCGTGGAAATTGCCGGAACCACCATTCCTCATTGGGTTACCCTCCAATCGCGATGGAACACCACACAATTATAAGACTGGACACCTTGCAGTGGCATGCCATGCTTCCTCCCTGCTTTATATGCAGGCATAGCCAACATTCGCTCGTGAAATCCAATGACAAATTCAACCAAGCATTATAAGTGAAATTAATATGCTGGAAGGTATCGATCTGAGAACATTGCGAGCGTTCGTTACCGTGGGGCGAGAAGGGAACGTCACCCGCGCCGCCGAGCACCTCCACGTTACGCAGCCTGCGGTGACGCTTCAGTTGAAACGCTTGGCCGCTGACACCGGGCTAACCCTGTTCCGGCGGACCTCGACAGGTTTGGAGTTGACACAGGAAGGTGCACTGTTGGCGGCAAAGGCCGAGCAAGTGCTGGCGGCGCTGACGGACTTCGGCCAGACAGCCGGGCGTTTATCGACCGGCGTCCGGGGAAAATTGCGGATCGGTACGATCATCGATCCGGAGTTCACACGATTAGGGGCGTTTCTGAAAGCACTTATCGAAAACGGGCCAGGTATCGAGACAACGCTGCGTCATGGCATGAGCGGCGATGTGCCGGAGAGGCTGAAGCGAAACGAACTCGACGCCGGTTTTTATCTTGGTGATCCAAGGGACTATGACCCGCCGACCGATATTACTGGAGGGAGTACCGCGTCGCTTTTCCACTCTCGCGCACTTGCGCAATTGACCTATTGCGTTGTCGCTCCGCCATCGCTCGCCAACTTTGTTCGAGGGGCCAACTGGTTACAGCTTGCCTCCCTCCCCTGGATCGGCACGCCACCCGCATCGGTCCATAACCGGATGCTGGCACGGCTGTTCACCAATCTTGGCGTTCGCCAACAGATTGTCGCCCAGGTCGATCAGGAAGCGTCAATGATTGCCATGACACGCACAGGGATAGGGCTGAGCCTTTGCCGGGAATCGATTGCCCTTTATGAACAGCAGTCTCATGGACTGGTCATCGCTGATAATGTGAAGCTCTCGACGACCTTAAGTTTCCTCTGCCTGGAAGCGCGTATGAGCGATCCTTCTATCGTCGCTGCATTTGACGCAATCAAACGAGTTTGGGTTCAGTAAACCGACTTAGCGGTGAAGCTCTTGATAGGAATCGAACCGTCGGGCTGCAGTCCCTTCACACACGCAGCGCATCAATGACGGCGCGCAGGCCGGCCGACAGGTATTTCCGCGTCGGGTAATAGAGATAGAGCCAGTCCTCGGGCGCACTCCAGGATGCCAGGCATTCGACCAGGCTGCCGCTCTGGACATAGGAACGCGCGCGCTCTTCCCAGACGTAAGCCAGCCCCACGCCCGAAAGTGCCGCCTCGACCATCAGTTCATGGTCATCGAGCGACAGAGATCCGGTCGGCTCGAATTCGATGATCTTGCCAGCGCGGCTGAACTCCCAAGGGTAGGGTTTGCCGCTTGGATAAATATTGCGGATGCAGACATGGCCACGCAGATCATCCGGGGTTTTAGGAAGCGGATAACGTTCGAAATAGCCTGTTGAGCCCACGACGGCAAACCGAAGCCGCGGTTTGATCTTCACAGCCGTCATGCCATCGCGCAGACTTTCTCCAAGACGGATGCCGGCATCGAACCCCTCCTCCACAATGTCGACAAGCCGGTCGGTAGCGACGATTTCCAGCTGAAGCCCGGGATTTTCTGCAATCAGAGGACCGATGACTGACCGGAATACGAACGGTGCGACCGAATTGGGCGCATTGATGCGAACCTTGCCAAAAGGCGTATCGCGAAACTGGTTGAGGGCATCGAGCGCCGAGCCGATCTCGCCGAAGGCGGGCGACAGTTGCGCAAGCAACATTGCCCCGGCATCAGTCAGCGACACGCTGCGGGTCGTTCGATTGAGCAGACGAATGCCGACGCGTGCCTCGAGATTACCCACCGCATGGCTGATCGCCGAGGCCGTCACCCCGCGCTCTTCGCCGGCGCGGCGAAAGTTGCGGTGACGGGCGACCGCATCGAAGGCCGCGAGTTCAGAGAGATCCGTACTGCGCATTGTCAAATCTCACTCATCATTGAGAGGAAGATTATCTCTCTAATCCTCATCGTTGAAAAGGTCCAGATTTCTCCTCGCAAACCGGCGCTTGTGCCGGACCACACAGGAGATAGGACAATGGCCGACTTCATTCCTCCCGCCCACAACACTGCATCACCCTTTGCCGACATGCGCGGTCATCACGTTGCCGTCCGCACGCCGGACCTCGAAACCGCAAAGCGCTGGTATGTCGAGAAACTCGACTTCCGTGTCGTTGCCGAATGGGACTACGCCGACGAACAATTGGCCTATCTCGCACCCGCGACTGACGACCATTTCTATGTGGAAATCCTGGGTGGCGGCGATCCGGCGCCGGCGGAGGTCCGCCCTTATACCGATCTCGGCGATAGCCTCAAATATGCCGGCTACCACCATTTCTGCCTGAATGTCGCAAGCGTCGACGCCACTGTCGAGGAATTGCGGGCGCGCGGCGTCACCATCGTGACCGAGCCGTTCGAGCTTTTGGCAATCAGCCGCCGCCTCGCCTTCTTCTGCGATCCCTTCGGCAATCTGATCGAGCTGGCGGAAGTCCTGCCGTGACCCTTTCTCACCCGGCTGGCCGTCACGGCATCGCGATGGCCAGCACATCAGGAGAATATCCCATGACGAACTCCATCATGATTATCGGCGCCGGCCCCGGCATCGGGCAGGCCGTTGCGGAGAAATTCGGGCGGGAAGGCTGGCATGTCGTGCTCACCTCTCGCAATGCCGCTCGTCTCACCGGTCTTTCCAGAACCCTTTCCGGGCAAGGTCTCCACGCCTCGACTTTGCAAGCCGATGCGACCGACCCGATCGCACTGCGCAAGGCGGTCGCTGAGGGCGACCGCATGTCCGGCGGGCTGACGGCGGTCCTTTTCAATGCCGCGTTCGTGCGTGAACAGGATCTGTTCAGCATGCGCGATGATGAGGTCACGGACGACCTCGCCACCAATGTCGCTGCCGGCCTTCACACGATCCGGGCATCCGTTGAGTTGTTCGGTGCCCGCGGCGGTACGATTCTGGTTACAGGTGGCGGCCTCGCCGTCTCACCCCATGCCGGCTATGCCAGTCTCGGCCTTGGCAAGGCGGCCCTTAGAAATGTCGTCGAAAGTCTGGCCGGCCCTCTCGCCGAACGCGGCATCCGCATCGCGGTGGCGACAATCGCCACACTCGTCGGCCCCGGATCGACAGAGGCGAGAGAGGCAGCCGACACAATCTGGACGCTGGCGACGGACCCGACCGCAGGGTGGGAAGCCGTTTACCCCGCAGACGCCTTCAAGGGAGACTGACATGACCGAAACATTGACTTTGATTGCCAGGCTGACGGCCAAGCCGGACTGTGCCGCGACGCTTGGCGAAGCGTTGCAGGCTCTGGTCTTACCGACCCGCGCCGAGGGGGGATCGATCGACTATCACCTGCACCGCGACAACCATGATCCCAGCGTCTGGATTCTCTATGAGAACTGGCGATCGCGCGCTGATCTCGATGCGCATTTTGAGCAGCCCTACACCAAAGCCGTCATGGCGCGCTTTCCGGACCTGCTGGCCCGCGACATGGAACTGACATTCTGCACCATGACATCGCCGCGTCCCTGAGGGGTGGCGCGGCACTTTCCCCATCAATTCAATATCAAGGAACATCCTCATGAAAATCTGGTTCATCACCGGCGCCTCGCGCGGCTTCGGAGCCCTCGTGACCACACGCGCTCTTGCCCAGGGAGATGCCGTCGTCGCCACCGCCCGTAATCCGAAGGCGATTACCGATCGGTTCGGCGAGCATCCCAACCTGCTTCCGGTCGTCCTCGATGTGACCGACGACAAACAGGCAACCACAGCGGTCAAAGCCGGGATCGAGCGCTTCGGCCGCATCGATATCCTGCTCAACAATGCTGGGTTCGGATTGATGGGTGCCGTCGAAGAAGCAACCGTGGCTGAGGTCGAGGCTGTATACCGCACCAACGTCTTTGGTCTCCTCAACGTGACCCGCGCCGTCCTGCCCTTCATGCGCCGGGCCCGTTCCGGCCGCATCCTGAATATCTCGTCGATCGGCGGCTATCGCGGCGCAGCAGGTTTCGGGGTCTACTCCTCGACGAAATTTGCCGTCGAGGGGCTGAGCGAAGCCCTGCATGACGAACTGGCGCCGCTTGGCATCCATGTCACCGTCATCGAGCCGGGTTATTTCCGGACCGACTTCCTCGACAGCTCGTCCTTGTCGGTCAGCGGCAATATCATCGGCGATTACGCAGAAACTGTCGGCAAGGTGCGCACGATAGCAGCCGGTCTCAGCCATAACCAACCCGGCGACCCCCAAAAGCTGGCAGAGGTCCTGATCGCCTTCGCTGACGCCCCCAATCCGCCGGTCCGCCTCCCGCTCGGTAGTGATACCGTCGCAGCGATCGAAAAGAAGCATGCACAGGACAACGCCATCCTTTCCGAATGGCGCACCGTCTCGGTCTCGACCGACTTCGCCGTTGACTCATAACGACGTGGGTCTGATTAATTTCATCCGATGGGAGGCCGCTTTCGGGCCTCCCATCGCCTTGAGCAGATTTGCACGCAACGATTTGCCGTTATTGGTCGCGGCGTCGGCTAAAAACCTCTGCGAATTAGCGTTTCTCGCCTGTACGCCTCTCAGCTCCAGCGCGGTGGCGTCCCAATGTGATCTTTCAGCGCTAGTGTGAATGCCTTGACCTTGGCAGATGGTACCTGAAGCGCGCGTAGAAGATAAATTCCGTTGGCCGCTTCATTCCATCTTTCGCCCGATAACGGTAGGCGTACAAGATCACCCACCTTCACCGAAGGTCCCGATACCCAGCTCGGCAGGAACGCCACACCCATCCCCGCTAGTGCAGCCCCGTTCAGCGCTTCAAAATCATCGGACCGGAATACAACGCGCTCACACGCTTCCCCGGTCGGCGCGCCAAGAATGCTAGACCACTCAAGAAGATCGTTGCCATGGAGCTTGTCGAGAAGGCGATGATTGCGAAGCTCGTCTTCGCTTTCCGGCACGCCGTGATGCTCAACATAGGCCGGGCTTGCCACGAGTATCCGATCGAGGGGTGCCAGTTTGGTTGCGATCAACGTGCTGTCGGGCAGTTCCCCCATTCTCACCACCAGATCAAGTCGCTCCGCGACCGGGTCGGCCAGTCGTTCGGTCAAGTCCAGCTCAACATGCAAGCCTGGATATTGCCACGCAAGCGATGCCAAGACAGGAATGACATACCGCTTTCCGAAGGTCGGGAAGCAGGCGATACGCAAAGTGCCACTGACCTCACTATCGAATGCCGTCACCTCGGCATGCGTATCGGCCAGATCGTCGAGCAGGCGCTGCGCACGCTCGAAGAGGTGACGGCCCGCGTCCGTTAATGACAGTGCCCGTGTTGAGCGGACAAGGAGAGGCACCCCCAGATCCTGCTCGAGCGCATCGATCTGCCGCACAACAGCCGAGGGAGTGACAGCCCGACGCCTGGACGCAGCTGAAAAGCTGCCGGCGCGGACGACGTCAACGTATACCGCCAGATGTTCAGCGAAGCGTGGATCCCTCATCTTTGCCTACGACGCAAAACCGTTCCGACCATTCAGTTGGTTATCATCCAAGGTCATCAGGAGCACATTCCTTCTCGTCAACGGGCAATTTTGCTCACCAAACAGAAGGAACACACCTATGGTCAAGATCCTTGATACAATTCTCTCACAATCCGCCTATTCCGCAGAGATCGACATTCCGCTCGAAAAGATCGACATTGCCGATTGGCTCTTCAACCTACCCGAAGCGGAATATCTTCGCTGTTGCCCGCCTGACCATATTGCCGCAGGCGTCACCTGGACTGACGACGGCCGTCGGATGTCGATCAATGTCGAGCAGATCGGCTCAGGCCTAGTGGTACAGCACTATGTGGCCGAAGCCGCCGAACCAACCTATTGCCGGATGAACTCGATCTCGGATGTCTTCACCGCCAGTGGCAGAACTCAGGTCAATGTCGTCTGGGAACTGATCGCTGAGAAAATCGATGACGGCAGGACGCGCTACACCAACAAGGTCACAGCGCATCCAACCGATGCGTTCATGAAGTTCATCGAAGACCATGGGGTCGCTTACGAAGATGCTGCAGCCGCCCGTCAGGCCGCAGGTGGTGACCACAACAGCCGCGAAACGCCACTGTTCGCTGCCAGCATCGCCCGGCGCGCGCTTTCGAAGTAAGGGAGGAACATGCGATGAAAGCGATCGTCTTTGATGAATTCGGAAGCTCGGATGTTCTACGGCGTGCCGAAGCACCCATGCCTGAAGTGCGTCCCAACGACCTTCAGGTGAAGGTTATGGCGGCAGGTGTCAATCGCGCCGACCTTCTTTAACTCGAAGGCGTCTATGGAGCAGCGTTGCCTCGTCCCTGTCACCAGTTTTGCCGAGCCGGATCCGGCCAGCAAACAGGAAGGCGGCAATGTGCCCAATGCCTGGTTTGCCCGCGATGACGAGAAATCGCTGATGTTTTTTGCGGGAATCCATGTGCCGCGCTGGCAAAGTGTGCGGAAGGTCAGGGACGGCCTCACGACCGACGATCTCTATGGTTTTCTGACCACAGATCCCAACGATCTCGTGAAACCGATCCATGGGAAAGCCATGCCGGTTCTGTTGCTGAAGAAAGAGGACACGGACATCTGGATGCGGGCGCCGTGGGACGAGGTAAAACATCTTGTCCGTCCGCTTCCGAATGATGCGCTGATCATTCTGTCGCGTGAGCCCGATGGATCATCGATCGTGTCGAAATCCGGTGAGCCTGTAACGCACTGGCCTTCCGAGATCTCGTCGATGCGGCGCTGATCGGCTTCGATCGCCGCGAGTCTTTCACACTTCCTCCGCGGAACTCACTCCGCTTGGTTAGAACTCCTGCGTCGCCTATTTGGGCACGTCCGTCCCAAATTCATCGATCAGCGCTTCGACGAAGCTTCGTACCTTGGCGGTAGGCCGGCGCCCGACGGGGTAAATCACGTGCATTGGACGAGACGGACCCTCGTGGTCGGGCAGCACCTGGACGAGTCGCCCGGCAGTGATTTCTGCGTTCAGCACACTTTCCGGCCCCAACGTGATGCCATAGCCTGCGATCGAGGCATGCAACAAGGCCTTCCAGTCGTTGCTACGGATTCTACCGCTGATGCGCACCTCCTCGCTTTTGCCGCTGCGAGTGAACTGCCAGCGGCAGGGAGTCGAGGACGGCCGGTCGCCATAGGCAAGGCAATCATGCTGCTCCAGATCCAGTGGAATTCGAGGGGTGCCGCGCCGGATAAGATAGTCCGGAGACGCACATGCAATCAGCCGATAGGGAGCGAGAGGAAGCGCGATCAGCGACGAGTCTTCGACCTCGCCGATCCTTACCATCACCTCGAACCCCTCCTCCAACGGATCAACGAAACGGTCGTTGAGAGTAAGGTCTATTCGCATGTCCGGATAGCGATCGAGATAGCGCGTCACGAACGGCGCCAGACTAAAGGCACCGAAGGTCACCGGAGCATTGACCCGCAGCACGCCTTTTGGCTGGGAACGCATATCAAGTGCAACGGATTCAGCCGCCTCGACGTCTGAAAGCAGCTGCTTGCAGCGGTCATAGAAGACCCTTCCCACGTCGGTCAGACTTTGTCGCCGCGTCGTACGGTGAAGCAACGCCGTCCCAAGTCGGTCCTCCAGGAACACAACATGTTTGGCGACCATTTGGGGTGACATTCCCATGGCCTTAGCTGTGGCGGCAAAAGAGCCCAGGTCGGAGGCTTTGACAAAAACAGCCATGCTCGAAAGTTTGTCCAAGATTGCCCGCTTACAGTTGGGAATGCCTGCTTGAATTGGCGATTTATCTCAATGTGGCACTCAATTAAACCCATGTTTGTGAAATTAATCGGAGAGACATCATGAAAATTGGAATTATTGGGGCAGGCATGGTTGGCCGTGCCATCGGCAAGCTCGCTGTTGCTTTGGGCCATTCTGTCATGCTGAGCAATTCTCGCGGCCCTCAGACCCTGTTCAGCTTGAGCCGGAGCATGGGGTGCCAAGTAGGAACGGTCGAGGAGGCCGCCGCTTTTGGCGAACTCCTCGTCATCGCCATTCCACTCGCAGCCTATCGGTCTATCCCAGTTGAGCCACTTGAGGGCAAACTGGTGATCGACACGAACAATTACTACTTCGAACGAGACGGCCACATTCCAGAACTGGACTCAGGCGAGACGACGACAAGCGAAATTCTCGCGCGCCACCTGCCGCGATCGCGGATCGTCAAGGCATTCAATGCCATCATCATGGACGATCTTGAAAAGGATGGACAGCCGGCTGGATCGTCGGGACGTCGAGGTCTCCCTCTGGCTGGCGACAATTCTACCGACAAGGCGGTCGTCGCAAGGCTCTATGACCAGTTCGGCTTCGATGCAGTGGATGCAGGCCTTCTTGCCGAGGGATGGCGGTTCGAGCGCGGCAGGCCGGTTTATTGTGTGCCGATGGCTGCCGATCGCCTAAACGATGAGCTTGCGAAAACGATCCGCTAGATCGGTCCCGGAAGCGGCAAGGCGTCAGCTTTACATAGTCGAAGAGCAGAACCAACTGCGGAGCCGACTGCGCTCGTCCCCGCAGTTTCAATACCGAAGCAGCCAGCCTTCGCAGACCTTTCATCCAGAACCGCTTCAAGATCTGCCTGATTTCGGTTGTTACAAGCGCCCAAACAGGAAATGGGCATACCAGCTGTAGCGAGCAGCGCGAAAGCCGTTCGCCTCCCGCAAGACCGGCAAAAAGGGTTGACGCAGAAGGTTTGAGCATGGCGACAGCAAAGCCGGAAACCGAGACCGACAGCCCGGGGCTAGCGGGCCCGCATCTGAAATCTATGCCTCCGCCGTACCGCCTTATGCGGACTGGCACTGCCGTCGAAAACCGCGTCACCATGGTGGGTGATTTCTGGCATTCTCACAACACCGCTGTCTTAGGCCATGGACAACCAAGAAAGTCCATTTGATAATGAAATCGTATTCAAAATTATGGATCGTACAGAATGGATGCTTTGACCGACGTAGTGCAACTGCTAAGACCTAAGACAGTCCTCATGGGCAGCATGGTGGCATATGGAGATTGGGGAGTTCAGGTTCCGCCGCAATCTGGTCCAATGTTATATTTTATTATGGAAGGCTCGGCGCAGTTTCGCGCCAGCCATGGCGAAACAACGTCGCTGGAGACTGGCGATTTTATCCTGTCGGGAAATCCCACAGCCGACACATTCTTCAGCCGGCCTGACCAAGAGATCGTATTCTCCGATGAAGAGTTCAAGGCGCTCAACACGGTCGACGGAGAAATTAGGGTCGGCCAGGTTGGGTCGGAAACTCCGACGCGTATTATTGGCGGGTGCATACTCTGCGATCCAACGAATGCCGACTTGTTATCAGAGCTGCTGCCCACGCTTGTCCATGTCCGCGCTGAAGAGGGAATCGGAGCCCGTCTCGGCAACCTCATCGCTTACATACGTGATGAAGCGGCCAACTCCCGGGCTGGAAGTGACCTCATTTTGTCGCGGCTTTTGGAGGTCCTGCTTATCGAAACGTTGCGGCGCGAAGCCTCGACACTTCCAAACCCCGGAATGTTGCGTGGCCTTTCCGATCCCCAGCTTGCTCGGGCCATCAGCGACATTCATTCAGACGTCCGCCGCGGCTGGACGATCGCCGAGCTAGCACAACGAGCCGGAATGTCGCGTTCGGCCTTTGCCCGGAAATTCTCTGCGGCTGTTGGCCTCGCACCCGTTGAGTACCTTCTCAGATGGCGGATGGCCATCGCCAAGGACACATTGCGACATAGCCGGAGATCGTTAGAGGAAGTCGCCGAAAAGGTGGGCTACCAATCTGCCAGCGCCTTCAGCACTGCGTTCAGTCAGAGGGTCGGGTGTCCACCGAGCGAATTTGCGCGGATGGCAGGTGCGACCTAGATCACTTTGGTCATCACCAATTCAGAGAAGAAATGAAGAGCCAACAAACAGCGCGATTAGGACGATACAAAACGCATAAAGGACGATCGATTATGGTTCGTCTTGGTTTTCAGATTTAGAAGGAACCATCCTAAAAACAAATTGGAGGTTCCAATGAAAACCATTCTAATTACGGGCTGCTCCTCTGGCTACGGCCTGGAGACGGCTCGTCACTTCCTCGCAAACGGTTGGAACGTCATCGCCACGATGCGTACGCCGCGTGAGGATGTCCTACCGCGCTCGACGTCACTTCGCATCCTGCCACTGGATGTCACGAGCGTTGACAGCATCGCAGCCGCGGTTGCGACCGCCGGCCCGATCGACGTTCTGGTCAACAATGCCGGAATCGGCGTTGTCGGCGCTTTCGAAGCAACGTCCATGTCGCATATTCGCAAGATCTTCGATACCAACACCTTCGGCCTGATGGCCATGACCCAAGCGGTGATCCCGCAGATGCGCGAACGCCGTTCCGGCGCGATCATTAACGTGACGTCCAGCGTCACCTTGGCTGACATGCCTCTTGCAGCAGCCTACAAGGCCAGCAAGCAGGCGATTGAAGGTTTCACCGGATCATTGGCACACGAGCTCGGCTATTTTGGTATTCGCACCAAGCTGGTCGAGCCAGGCTACGCTCCCACAACGCGGTTTACCGAAAACACGTCGGTGCGCATCGAGGACATGATCCCGCCAGCCTATGCCGATTTTGCAGCTCCAATCTTTGCCTCCTTCGCAAAGCCCGCACTGACAACGAAGGAAACCGACGTTGCCGAGGCGGTCTGGGCCGCGGTCGCGGACACCGCTGGTCAGCTTCGCTTCCCTGCCGGTCCAGATGCAGTCGAATTGGCACGCGCTGCTGGTATTATCTGACCTTTGGGCAGTGGACCGGGCGGCGGAGGAACCTTTAGTCTGCCGCCTGACGCCTCTCTGGGTATGACGGCTAACGACTTGGCGGAGCACTGGAGCGGCGACGCCAGATGCTGCTCACTTCCCGCAGCTCTTGAGATCCCATCAGGGGTGAGTAGCGGCCTGCACCATGGCAGAGTGAGGTCGCTAGAAAACTCTCTGGAGGCCAATCATGCCGATAACAGCAGA
>NZ_JBNWBX010000007.1:0-308563 GCF_053522705.1 Agrobacterium sp. 16-2014-1-2a | reverse complement strand
GGCGAGCACGACGGCGATGATGCCACCGGCCGATGCGCCGCCGACGTCGTAGCCCAGAAGCGCCGTGCGATAGATGAGGAAGGCAAGGTTGGTCGAGGCGTAGCCGGGGCCGCCATTGGTGGTGACGAGTATTTCCGCGTAAACGCCGAGCAGGAAGATCGTCTGGATGAGGATGACGACGGTGATGGCGCGGGCAAGATGCGGCAGCGTCAGGTAGATGAAGCGGTTGATGAAGTTGGCGCCATCCATCTCGGCCGCTTCCTTCTGCTCGCCATCGAGCGACTGCAGGGCTGTGAGCAGGATCAGCGTGGCAAAGGGCAGCCATTGCCAGGCGACGATGATGATGATGGAGAGCAGCGGAAACTGCGCGAACCAGTCGACCGGCTGCAGGCCGAAGAAGCGCGACAGATCGGCAAGCACGCCGTAACCGGGATGCATGATCATGTTCTTCCACACCAGCGCCGCGACAGGCGGCATGACGAAGAAGGGCGAGATGATCATGATGCGCACGATGCCCTGACCGAAGATGTCCTGGTCAAGCAGAAGCGCAATCGTAATACCGCCGATGACAGTGATCAGAAGCACGCCGCCGACGATGGCAAGCGTGTTGAAGATCGACTGGAAGAAGGCCGGATCGGTATAGAAATACTGGTAATTGAACAGGCCCGCGAAGCTGACATTGGCAGGGTTGAGGAGATTGTAGTTCTGGAACGAAAACCACAGCGTCATCGCCAGGGGCACGATCATCCACACCAGCAAAAGCAGCACCGAAGGCGCAAGCATAACCCGCGCCAGACCGCTCGTGTTTCGTGTTGCCATTGGTAGTCCCCTCCATGACCGATACCCGCAACGTCTCCGCCGGGGCATCCGAATTTAACTTGACGATTGTCTTAGCAGCGACCTTCGCCCGTCGCCGCATGGTAGGTTGCTAGCACCTGATCCACCGCGGCGATCAGAACCTCCTCCATATCCTTGCCTGCAACCGTGGCGAGCGGCAGCTCGCCGAGGTATTGGCGCAGCAGGGTTTCGGGAATTGTCTTCCCGTCAAGCGCCTTATGCAAGGCGGAAACGGCTGCGAGCGCCTCGGGCCTTGTCCAGTAATAGCGAATGCGGTCGCTGTAGCTGTAGTGACGCTGCAATCTGAGCGTGATGTCATCACCATGGTAGTGACCCTGCCAGTCGCCGGGCGCGCCGAGCATCAGCTGTTCCATGGTCCGCGCCAGCGGCCGGTCGCCATAGCCGCCGACCATCTCGGATGCGATCATATCGAGAGCGTAGAGTGCTTCGCGGTAAGCGAAGGTCAGCCCCGGACCGACTTTCAGGATCGGATATCCATCGCGCACAAGGGCGCCAAGCGCTGCTCTCGTTTGATAATCCGTCGAGTGCGCCTCAAAGACCAGTTGCGGTTCGCCGTCCAGTACGGCGCTGAGCGCCGTGGCCGCATCCGGATTGTAAGCGACGACATTGTCGCTGCCGAATTCCACGCCGGGCTGCACGACAAAGGCAATGACCCGTTCGAACGCATCGGAAAGACCGTGCTGCGCGAATATCTCACGGTGCAGGTCAATGGTCGTGCGCGCCGCCTGCGGCTCGGTGGGCGCCACCGTGTCGAGCACGTGATCGGCGCCGCCCGGCACCGGCACTTCGGTGCCGAGAATGTAAAGCGGTTTTGGCAGGCCCGCCTCCACGGCTGCCTTTTCGGCGACAGCCGCGAGTTTTGCCGCACGATTGGCAATGGTCACGTCATCCAGTGCGGCCGGCTCACCGGCGCAGCCCATCGACGCATCCAGATGAATCTTGCGAAAACCGGCTGTGACATAGGCTTCGACCATGGTGGCTGCTTTTGTCAGCGCGTCCTCGGCTTTCTCCTTGCGCCAGGGATTGGGACCGAGATGATCGCCGCCGAAAATCAGGAGCTCGCCGGGCAGTCCTTCTTCCTGCGCAATGCTGTTGACGAAGGTAACGAAGTCGCGCGGCGTCATGCCGGTATAACCGCCGAGATGATTGACCTGGTTGCAGGTGGCCTCGATCAGCACGGCTGTTTGACCGGCAGCGGCGCGGCGGATTGCGGCGCGCAGGACAACGGGGTGGGCAGAGCAGACCGAAGTGATGCCTGCGGGCTTGCCGGCACGGCGCGCGGCGGCGAGGTTTTCCAGAATGGCGGTCATAGGACTTCCTCCGACAATAGCGCGGTCATGAAGGCGTCAAGTTCGGCAAGGCTGGCAGCGCCCTCCATGGGGCCGCGCTTTATGACGTTGTGCGCGCCGGATGCATTGGCATAGGCGAGCGCTCTTTCGGGATGCATGCCGAGGCGGCGGCAGGTGAGGTAAGTTGCGCCGAAACAGTCGCCGGCGCCGGTCGGATCAATTTCCGAGACCGTCAGTCCGGGGGCGTCGATGCGGCCATAGGCGCGGCTGAAGTGGCTGGCGCCTTGCGCGCCGCGCTTCAGCACGATCTCGCCGATACCGGAGGCGAGGAGCTTTTCTATCGCTGCGTCCTCGTCATCCAGACCGGAGGCAGCTTGAAGTTCTTCGCCGGAAGGCAGCAGAAGGTCGGTGACATCAAGGAGATCGTCGATCAGCTTGCGGCCCTCGTTACCCTGCACCAGTTCCTTGCGGATGTTCGGATCGAAAGACACCGAGCCGCCGCGCGCCTTGACGCTTTTGATCGCCTCGAGAATGATCTCGCCGATACCGGCAATCGCAAATGCCGATCCCATGACGTGCACATGGCCCGCCTGTTCGATGAGAGCCTGCGCCTTATCAGTCATGTGCGTTTCGCGCGCTGCCGAATGGGCGATGTTGAAAACGAAATCCCGTGCGCCGTTTTCCCTGTAGCGGACAAAAGCGCTGCCGGTCGGCCGGTCCGCAATGGTGGCGATGGCCGATATGTCCACGCCGTCACGGCGCAGCCGCTCGATGTTGAGGCGGCCGAAATCGTCATCGCCAACCGCCGCGATAATGCCGGCGCTGCCGCCGCAACGCGCGACCTGATCGATGAAAATGGCGGGCGCGCCGCTTGGAAAGGGGCCGATCAGCGTTTGCGGCTCGAGAAAGCCGTCGCCCACTGTCGTCGCCATGATTTCCACGAGGATTTCACCCGCCGTAATGGTCGGGCCTTTCGCGTGCGGCGCAAGTGCGGATACCTGCCTCATCATCTCCTCCATATACATTCGGCTCCCACCTTTCCGGTGGGTACAAATCCCCGGCGTCCCGGCTCTGTTATTTTCCGGATATCAGCTAAAATTTACGCGCGTCAAGATATTTTTTGATGATGTTTTTGTTGCGATGCAGCAAGTAAAGCGGGTCATGTAATTATTTTTGATGACATTATCGAATTTAAAACAGCGAGTTATAGCAATATATCCAAGAGTGCTCACGTCACAGTTTATTTTTGGATGTTGACAAATGGCGCGATTTTGCGAGATAAAAATTTACGCATGTATTGTTATGCGTGGACATCCGTAAAGGAGGAGCGGGTCTCATGAGCAAATTCATTGGAATTCTGTCGTCGTCTGTGGTTGGAGCGGGCCTTTTGGCCGGACTTGCGCAGGCGGAAGAAATCAACATCGCCACCGTCAACAATGGCGACATGATCATCATGCAGAAGCTTTCCAGCGCCTGGGAGAAGGAAACAGGAAACAAGATCAACTGGATCGTGCTGGAGGAGAATGTTCTGCGCGAACGCGTCACCACCGATATCGCCACCAATGGCGGCCAGTTCGACATCATGACCATCGGCGGTTACGAAGCGCCGATCTGGGGCAAGCAGGGCTGGCTGGCTCCGGTCGATGATCTCGGCGACGATTACGATTACGCCGATCTGCTCGATCCGATCAAAAAGGGCCTGACGGTGGACGGCAAGCTTTACGCGGTGCCGTTTTATACCGAAAGCTCGTTCACCCTTTACCGCAAGGACCTGTTCGACGCGGCCGGCCTGAATATGCCTGATAATCCGAGCTACGACCAGATCAAGGACTTCGCGGCCAAGCTGACGGACAAGTCGAAACAGCAATATGGCATTTGCCTGCGCGGCAAGCCGGGCTGGGGCGAGAACATGGCTTTCCTCGGTACCATGATCAATACCTATGGTGGACGCTGGTTCGACATGGACTGGAAGCCGCAGCTGACGAGCGAGCCGTGGAAAAAGGCGATCTCGGATTATGTTGCGCTGATGACCTCCTACGGCCCGCCCGGTGCAGCGACCAACGGCTTTAACGAGAACCAGACGCTGTTCGCATCCGGCCATTGCGCCATGTGGATCGACGCCACCTCGGCTGCGGGACGTATCTACGATCCCAAACAGAGCCAGGTTGCCGACAAGACCGCTTTCACGCGTGCTCCGGTAGAGGCAACGCCGAACGGATCGAGCTGGTCGTGGTCATGGAACCTTGCAATTCCGAACACCACGAAGAAGCTCGAAACCGCCAAGTCATTCGTTAAATGGGCGACCTCGAAGAACTATGTGAAGACGGTCGGCGAAAGCGAAGGCTGGGTCGCCGTGCCGCCCGGTACGCGCAAATCCACCTATGAGCTGCCGGAATACAAGAAAGCCGCACCCTTTGCGGATACGGTGCTGAAAGCCATCATGTCCGCCGATCCGTCGAAGCCGACAAAAGATCCGGTTCCCTATACCGGTGTGCAGTTCGTCGCCATACCGGAATTCCAGTCGATCGGCACGGTTGTCGGCCAGCAGATTGCGGCAGCACTCTCCGGCCAGCAGACCGTCGATACGGCGCTCGAAGGCGCCCAGAAACAGGTCGAGCGTGATATGACCCGCGCGGGCTACATCAAGTAGCCGCGTCCTCCCGGCGTGCCGCCCGTTCGTCACTTTGGCGGCGGGCGGCATGGGTGGGGCTGGCGCACCCGCCGCCCTCATTCCTGTGCTTGTCACAGGAATCCAGTCAGCCCAAGTCCTTGGGCTGAAAAGGACTCTCTCGCCACGCACACGCGCGTCGGCTGGATTCCTGTGACAAGCACAGGAATGAGGGGAGTGAGAAAATCGCATCTAACACAAACGCGCATGGCCGAGTTCATCCATTACCCGCCATGCATCACGGAGATCGACATGAGATTGAAGAACAAGGTCGCGCTGATTACCGGCGCCGCCCGCGGCATCGGCCTTGGTTTTGCGCAGGCTTTCGCCGATGAGGGTGCAAAGGTCATCATCGCCGATATCGATATTGCCAGGGCGACCGCTTCTGCAGCCGCTATAGGCCCATCCGCCAAGGCCATCCGTCTGGACGTGACTGACCTTGGTCAGATCGATGCGGTTGTAAAGGCGGTCGATGAGGAATTCGGCGGCATCGATATTCTCGTCAACAATGCCGCGATCTTCGATATGGCGCCGATCAACGGCATTACCGAAGAAAGCTATGAGCGGGTTTTCGACATCAATCTCAAGGGGCCGCTTTTCATGATGAAGGCCGTCTCCAATGTCATGATCGCGCGTGCGCGCGGCGGCAAGATCATCAATATGGCGAGCCAGGCCGGTCGGCGCGGTGAGGCGCTCGTGACGCTTTATTGCGCTTCCAAAGCGGCGATCATTTCCGCCACGCAGTCGGCGGCGCTGGCGCTCGTCAAACACGGCATCAACGTCAATGCGATTGCGCCGGGTGTCGTGGATGGCGAGCATTGGGAAGTGGTCGATGCGCATTTCGCCAAATGGGAAGGCTTGAAGCCGGGTGAGAAGAAGGCGGCGGTGGCCAAATCCGTGCCGATCGGCCGTTTCGCCACGCCGGATGACATCAAGGGCCTTGCAGTTTTCCTCGCCTCGTCCGACAGCGACTATATTCTCGCCCAGACATATAATGTCGACGGCGGCAACTGGATGAGCTGAAAAGCCGGAGATGACCATGCATGCGATTCAATTCGTCGAGAAGGGACGAGCCGTGCTTACGGACGTGCCCGTCGCCGATCTGCCGCCGGGGCATGCCCTTGTCCGGGTCAAGGCTTCGGGGCTGTGCCATACCGATATCGACGTGCTGCATGCGCGTTACGGTGACGGTGCCTTTCCCGTCATTCCCGGCCATGAATATGCCGGTGAAGTTGCGGCGGTGGCGGCAGACGTCACAGGCATCAAGGTCGGCGACAGGGTTGTCGTCGATCCCAATCTGCCCTGCGGCACCTGCCCCAGTTGCAGGAAAGGGCTTACCAACCTTTGCAGCACGCTGAAGGCCTATGGCGTTTCCCACAATGGCGGTTTTGCGGAATTCAGCGTGGTGCGCGCCGACCAACTGCATGGCATAGGTTCCATGCCCTATCACGTGGCAGCACTTGCCGAACCGCTCGCCTGCGTCGTCAACGGCATGCAGAGCGCGGGTATTGGCGAGATTGGGTCGGTGCCGGGCAATGCGCTTGTTTTTGGCGCCGGCCCCATCGGCCTGCTGCTCGCCCTGTCGCTGAAATCACGCGGCATCGCGACGGTGACGATTGCTGACATCAACGAAAGCAGGCTGGACTTCGCTGAAAGTCTTGGACTTCAGACGGCGGTTTCCGGGTCTGAGGCGCTGCTGCGGCAACAGAAGGCATTCGATTTCGTGGCGGATGCGACCGGCATCGCAGCTGTTGCGGAAGCAATGATCCCGCTGGTCGCGGATGGCGGCACGGCGCTGTTTTTCGGTGTCTGCGCGCCGGATGCCCGTATCTCGGTTGCGCCTTTCGAAATCTTCCGGCGGCAGCTGAAGCTTGTCGGCTCACATTCGCTGAACCGCAACATACCGCAGGCGCTTGCCATTCTGGAAACGGATGGCGATGTCATGGCGCGGCTGGTGTCGCACCGGCTGCCGCTTTCGGATATGCTGCCGTTCTTTATGAAAAAGCCGTCCGATCCGGCCACGATGAAAGTGCAATTTGCAGCCGAATGATCGTTTGGCCGTTGATAACCGTATTCGACCGGCTTTTCGTGCGAAGGCCGGTCGATATAGAGTACCACATGTAATATTTCATGGGGGCAAGCACTTTGGCCAAATCTATCAGGACGATGGAAGAGTTCTCGGAATTCGTCGGCCTTTCCCGCCCGACTGTTTCGAAATACTTCAATGATCCGGCCTCGGTCCGCAAGAAGACGCGGGATGCCATCGAGGATGCGCTGAAGAAGTCGGGCTTCCGACCGAATATCTTCGCCGTCAACCTCAACCGCCGCCGCTCCAATATCATCGGCATCATCATTCCCAACTCAACCGACCCGTTCTACATGGCGCTGACGAGCCGTATCGAACTCATCGCCAACGAGGCGGGGTTCCTTGCCTTCGTGCTGTCGTCCGACGGCAAGGCGGAAATCGAGGATCGGGCCATCCGCACCTTCAAGTCGATGAATGTCGCGGGCGCCATCATCGCTCCGCTCGGCGTCAAGTCCCATCGCGCCACGCTAGAGCAGCTGGCGGCCAGCATACCGATCGTCTATGTCGATTCTCCACTCGACGAAACCTCGGCCTTCGTCGGCACCGACAACCGCCAGAGCGTCGGGCTGATGGTGGATTATCTCTGCCGTTCGGGCGAGCCGCCCTGTTTCTTCGACATGCCGCAGGTCAATACCAACGCCGCAACGCGCCGCACGGCCTATGAGGAGGCGATGCAGCGTCTTGGTTTCGAGCCGCATGTCATCGGTGTTCCCGGCACCGTAACCTGGGATTTCGAGCGTTTCGCCTTTGATGAAGCGACCCGGTTACTGGATGGGGCAGGGCATTTGCCCTCCCGCACTATTTTATGCGCCAATGACCGTATCGCCTTCGGCGTCATCGCCGCCGCCTTCCAGAAGGGCATCAGGGTCGGCCATGGCACGGATTACGATCTCAGGGTAGCCGGCCATGACGATCATCCGCTTTCGCGTTATGCCTGCCCGCCGATTACTACGGTGGCGCAAAATTACAACGAGATCGGCAGGCTATCGATCGAACTTCTGCTGCAGAAGTTGAACGAGGAGGCGGATGACACGACACGGATGCGCGAGCGCATTCTCCTCAGTGCCGATCTGATGCTGCGCAAATCGGCTTGATAGTTTGTTAGAAAAATTAAAAGAAAAATCTGTTTTTCTAAATAGAACTAATATTTGAACGCTCCTACTCTGTTCCCAGGGTTGCTTTGGGAGGCGACCGCGGGAGCCGGCGCAAGTGTGTGCCGGGATCCGGGAGGAACGCAGAAACGTCATGTCTTCGGTGCCGCGAGGGTTAACCCTTCGTAGCCTCGGTATCGCATGGCCTTCGCCGGGCTGACTGGGCACTCTCGCCAGCAATTTCCCCAGCGAAGGATGTCAAAACATGAATCTCTATTCTCTTCTGTCGCAGCGCGCAGCCGGTGGCAAGCCCGTCAGGGTGGGTCTCATCGGTGCCGGCAAGTTCGGTTCCATGGTTCTGGCGCAGGCGCAGCGCATCGCCGGTTTCCACATGGTCGCCGTCGCTGATCTCAATGTCGGCAAGGCGCGGGAATCGTTTGACCGCGTCGGCTGGCCGAAGGAGCGTTATGACGCGACGAGCTGCGCCGATGCGCTGAAGAGCGGCAAGACCTATGTGACTGACGATGTGAACGAACTGTTCGCCTGCGGCGAGATTGAATGCGTGATCGAGGCGACCGGCCATCCGCTGGCTGGCGCGCGCCATGCGCTCGGAGCCATCGACCACAACAAACATGTCGTCATGGTCAATGTGGAAGCCGATGTGATGGTCGGGCCGATCCTGGCCGAAAAGGCGAGGGCCAAGGGCCTTATCTACTCCATGGCTTACGGTGACCAGCCGGCCCTGATCTGCGAATTGGTCGATTGGGCACGCGCCACCGGCTTCGAGGTCGTTTCCGCCGGCAAGGGGATGAATTTCGAGCCGCGTTACCGGTATTCGACGCCTGATACGGTCTGGAGCTACTTCGGCTGGACTGACGAGGAAGTGGCCAAGGGCGACTTCAATCCGAAAATGTACAATTCATTTACCGACGGCACCAAGGCGGCCATCGAAATGGCGGCGGTCGCAAACGGCACGGGGCTGGATTGCCCGGATGACGGTCTGGCCTTCCCGCCCGCAGGCCTGCATGATCTCGCCCGCGTCTTTCGCCCTGCTGCCGATGGCGGCCGCATGTCGCGTTCCGGTCTCGTGGATATTGCCGCAAGCCAGGAGCCGGATGGTCGCGAGGTGTTTAATAACATCCGTTACGGCGTTTTCGTCACCTTCAAGGCGCATAACGAATATGCCCGCGCCTGCTTCAAGCAATATGGACTGCTGACCGATCCTTCGGGCTGGTACGCCTCTATGTGGCGTCCGTTCCACATCATCGGTCTCGAAACTTCGATAAGCGTGCTTTCGGCCGTACTGCGCAATGAGGCCACCGGTTGCTCGAAGGAGTTCCGCGGCGATGCGGTCGCGACGGCAAAGAAGGACATGCAGCCCGGCGAAATGCTTGATGGCGAGGGCGGTTACGCGGTTTGGGCCAATGCCATCCCTGCCACCCGCAGCCTCGACATCAAGGCGCTGCCGATCGGCCTTGCCCATAATGTCAAGCTGAAGCGCGCCATCAAGAAGGATCAGATCGTCAGCTTCGATGATGTGGAACTGGTGAGCGACCTGGATGTGGTGAAGCTTCGCCAGGACATGGAAAACCAGTTCCGTCCGCAAAAAGACGCTGCGGCGTGATGGACGGAGAACGGGACATGCCGAATGGAGCTTTCGTGGTAATCGCGGAATTCCGGGTCAAGCCTGACGCGATGGATGCCTTTCTTAACGCAGCGCAAGATGATGCCACCCATTCGGTTCAGGATGAACCGGGTTGCCGGCAATTCGATGTGGTGCGGCCGGAATCCGGAAACAACGTGGTGTTCTATGAGGTCTATGACAGCCGCGAAGCTTTCGACGACCATCTGAAAACACCCCATCTCGACCGGTTTCGCGAGGCGTTTCCCGCCCTCATCGAAGAAGAGTTGCCGGTTCGTTTCCTCAACCGGCAATGGCTTTGAAGGGTGGAAAAAATGCAGGACATCCGCGAAATCGCTGTCATCGGAACGGGCATCATGGGTGCACCCATGGCGGCGCGTCTGGCGGAGGCCGGTTTTTCTGTCAAGGCCTGGAACCGCAGTGCTGAAAAAGCTGCGGTTCTGGCGGCAAAGGGCGTGCAGCCGACGGCCACGGCTGCCGAAGCTGTAGCCGAAGCCGATGTCGTGCTCTGTATGCTGAGTTCCGGGCCGGTCTGCGACGAGGTTCTGCTCGGCGCCTCGGGTGTCGTTTCCACCATGAAGCCTGGTGCATTTCTGCTGGTGATGAGTTCGATTCCGGTCGACAGCGCACGGGAACAGGCGGAGGCGGCAAAGGCTCATGGCGTCGCTTATGTCGACGCACCGGTTTCCGGCGGCGAAAAAGGGGCGACTGAGGGAACGCTCGCCATCATGGCCGGCGGTAAGCAGCGGGATGTGGACGCATTGCGGCCACTCCTCAATTGCCTCGGCCGCGTCACCCATGTCGGTGCGGTGGGCTGCGGTTCATTGGCCAAGCTGGCCAACCAGCTGATCGTCGCCTCGACGATCTGTGCCGTAGCGGAAGCTTTGACCCTGGTTGAAGCGGGGGGAGCCGACCCGGCGCAGGTGCGCCAGGCTTTGCTTGGCGGTTTTGCCGAGTCCACCGTCTTCCGCCAGCACGGCAAACGCATGGTGGAAGGCGATTTCCGCCCCGGCGGGCCGGCGAAATATCAGCTGAAGGATACGTCCACGGCGCTGGCTTTCGCCAAGAGCCGTGGCCTGACATTACCGGTCGGCGAGGAGGTTGACCGGCTGTTCCGCTCCATGGTCGAGCATGGCGCGGGCGAGCTTGATCACAGCGGTGTGATCCTTGAAGTTAAACGCATGAATGCGTTCGGAGGAACGCTCGAAACTGTTTAGAGACAACAACGGGAGGAACACATGAAAATTTCAAAACTTTACGGGCTGGCTCTTGCCGCCACCATGCTTGTTGCATCGATCGCGCAGGCGGAAACGCTCACGCTTTCGACGCCGGATTCCGATACGTCGGAAATCACGCTCGCGGCCAACAAGTTCGCCGAGATTGTTTCGAAGAAGACCGACGGCAAGCTCAAGATCAAGGTGTTTCCGAACGGCACGCTTTATGGCGGCGATCCTTCGGCGGGCGTCAAGCAGCTGGCCGGCGGTTCGCTCGACATGCTCTTGAACTCGACATCGCTTTACGCAACGTTCAATCCGAAATTCACGGCCATCGCCATTCCCTATCAGTTCCGCGATATCGACCAGTTGCGGGTCTATCTCGACAGCGATCTTGGCAAGGAGCTTTCCGGCGATCTGAGCAAGATCGGCATTCTCGGGCTCGATCTCTGGTCTCGGCCGTTGCGCCAGATCACCAACTCCAAGGCGCCGATCAAATCGCCTGCCGATCTCAAGGGCATGAAGCTGCGTGTGCCGAACAATCCGCTCTGGGTCGAATTCTTCGGCGCCATGGGTGCTGCCCCGACGCCGATGGCCTTTGCGGAAGTCTATAACGCGCTCCAGCTGAAAGTCGTCGACGGGCAGGAAAATCCGGTCAACGTGCCTGTCAGCGCCAAGCTTTATGAAGTGCAGAAATACCTGACGATCAGCAACCACATCGCTGACGCCTGGGTGCTGGGCATGAACCCGGCCCGTTTCGAAGGCCTCGACGAAGGCTTCAAAACGGCGTTGAGGGACGCGGCCACGGAAACCGAGCTGTGGAAAGCCGAGAACGATGCTGCCGATATCGACAAGTCGCTCGCAACGCTGAAGAAGAACGGCATGGAGGTCAACACGCTGACCGACGACGAGCGCAAGGCTTTCGTGGCTGTCGCGACTGGTCTTTCGGCAAAATTCTCCGCCCTCGTGAAAGATCAGGCGTTTTTCGACAAGACGCAGGCTTTCCTCAAGACGAACTGACGCCGCCAGTGAAAGGAGGGTCGGGCTTGCACCGATTAGCAACCCGGCCGCTCCCATCGTCAGCAAGGGTTGCCTTGCCGTAGCGGCAGGGTGGCATTCGTTTTACCGGATATCCGGTTTCAGCAGTGGAAGGGTATTGTCATGCGCGATACGAAACCGTCGGTGCTCGGCACCATCGTCAAGGTCATCGCTGATGTCGCCGCCGGGGCGGCCTGTTTCGGTATTCTTGTCGTCGTTCTTCTCCAGGTCATTGGCCGCCTCATCGGCAGCCCGCTCCCCTGGACCGAGGAGGCGACGCGCTTTCTCTTCATCTGGATGGTGTTCCTTGGCCTTGCCGCCGGTTTCCGCACTGTTGAAAGCGCGCGGGTCGTGGTGTTTCTGGTGCTGTTCCACCGCCTGTTCAGGCGGTTGGCGGTGCCGATCTATGTCGGTTCTTCGGTGTTCTTCTTCGGCATGATGGGCTGGACGGGCTTCACCTTGGTGCGCCAGCAGATCATGATGAACGAGACCGCCGCGACCTTGCCCATCCCCATGTGGACCATCGGCATGGTTCTGCCTGTCTCGGCCGTCATCGCCGTGCTGGCCATCATCGAATCGCTGCGCAGCAGGCGGGACCTGATCGCGCTCCCCGAGATCGGTATCCCCGCGGACGAGATCGCCCACGCCGATATCTCTATTTCAGCAGGACATTGAGCCATGTCGGTCTTTCTTCTCATCGCCTTTTTCGGTCTCAGCATGCTGGGTGTGCCGCTCGCCATCGCTTTGGCGCTCGCCAGTGTCGGCACGCTGTGGCTCTTCACCTCCATGCCCATGGACCTTCTGTCCCAGACGATGTTCTCGTCGATGAACTCTTTCCTTCTCGTCGCCGTGCCACTCTTTATTCTGGTCGGTACGGTGATGGAGCGCGGGCGTGTGGCGGAGCGCATCTTCGATTTCGCCGAGGCGATGGTCGGCTGGCTTCCCGGTGGACTTGGCCACGTCAACGTCATTTCGTCGGTCATCTTTTCCGGCGTCTCCGGCTCCTCGGTCGCCGATATCGCCTCTGTGGGCGCAATCGAAATCAAGGCCATGGAGCGACACGGATTTCCAAAGGGTTATGCCGTCGGCATGACGCTCTGCACATCCACGCTCTCCTCCATCATCCCGCCGTCGATCCTGATCGTGATTGCCGGTTCCATCGCCAATGTGTCGATCGGCACGCTGCTCATTGCGGGTCTGGTGCCTGGCCTCTTCATCGCCTTCGCTTTTCTTGTCTTTAACCACTTCTATTCGGTGCATTACGGCTACAATCCGCCGACGCCCTTCAATTTCCGTCTGGTTATCGTCACCGGCCTTCGCGCCATCCTGCCGATGCTCACGCCGCTGATCCTCATCATCGGTATCGCCAGCGGCCTGTTCACGCCGACGGAAGCCGCGGCCATCGCGGTTGTTTATGTGGCCGTATTGGGTGTGCTGGTCTACCGCACGCTGCCGGTTCGCGAATTGCCGGAAATACTGATCTCCACGGCCCGCATTTCCGGCACCATCCTGTTCATCGCCGCCACCTCGCAGCTTGCCGCCTGGGTCTTCACCTTCGACGGCCTGCCGGAACAGGTGGCCGAGCTTTTGAAGGCGATGAACCTTGGGCCGATGTCGGGCATGCTGGTGATCTTCGTTTTCCTGCTGATCATCGGCATCTTCATGGAGGCTATCCCTGCCATGTTCATCCTCATTCCGGTGCTGATGCCGCCGGTGGAGGCGCTGGGCATCGATCCGATCCACTTCCTGATCGTGACTGTCATGACGCTGACACTCGGCCTTGTGACGCCGCCGGTCGGGGTCTGCCTGTTCGCGGCAGCACAGGTGGCGAACATGAAGATCGAGGACGTCATTCGTGGTTCGCTGGCGCCAATGACGGTGCTGACACTCGCCATATTCGCACTCGTGCTTTTCCCGGTGCTGACGCTCGGGCCGATACGGTTGATGGGTCTTTATTGAGACTGAAACAGGGAGCCTGAAGCATCAGACAACGCGACGGGCACGCCACTCGTCGCGTTGTTTTCGCATCCACTCCAGAAACAGCGTCACTTTTCTCTGACGCAGGTGGGAATGCGGGCAAACGATCCATTGCGTGACGAGCTTGATGCGGGGCGCATCGGCCACGGCCGGGATCAGCATTCCGCGTTGCAGTTCCTGCTCCATCATCAACGTGCTTTCCAGCGCCACGCCGATGCCCAGAACGGCGGCGTCTATGGCCATGTGGCTGCGATCGAACAGAACGCGACGCCAGCGCTTTTCAGCCGTCACGCCGGAAAGCGGGAACCAGTGGTTCCATTGCGCCTGCGCCTTGACCGAGTGGATAAGCCGTTGGTTCTGCAAATCTTCGGGCAGGAATGTACCGGCACCGGGCATGTCCGGTGAACAGACCGGCAGGAACTCCTCCTCCACGAGTCCTTCCACAAACAGGCCCGGCCAGCGGCCATCGCCATGGCGCAGCTCTATGTCGACAAGCTCCTGCGAAAAATCGGTCGGCTCGTTGGTGCCGTCAAGGCGCACTTCCAGTTCGGGATGCTCCTCCAGAAAGGAGCCGAGACGCGGCAGCAGCCATTTGTTGGAAATGGTCGGGGTTGCCCTGATTGTCAGCGTGGTCACCGAGCGGAAGCCGCGAATACTTTCGGTGGCATCGGTGATCTGCTCGATCTGTGCAGTGATCATCGAGAAGTACCGCTCGCCCGCCTCCGTCAGCGTCACCTTGCGGCCGGTCCGCGCCATCAGCGTCGTGCCAAGCTGGCCTTCAAGCAACTGGATCTGCTGGGAAACGGCTGAAGGCGTAACGCTCAGCTCTTCCGCCGCCCGCGAAATGCTGCCCGCCCTTGCCGCAGCATGAAAGACGAGGATCGATTTTATCGGTATCTGCATGTGGCTGGTCTTCGCTCAACGAATTACGGCAGTCACCGTGATTATCACAGGTGACTGCCGTGACGAAACGCTTGAGAGCGTAGGGTCTTTACCGGTGGCTCGGCAACTTTGGCAAAAGCACGGTCAACAGGCCGAGCAGCGGCAGGTAGGAGCAGATGCGATAGACGAACTCGATGCCTTCCTTATCCGCATAGATCCCGAGAACCGCGGCTCCGATGCCACCGAAGCCAAAGGCGAAACCGAAGAACATGCCGGCGATGAGACCAACGCGCCCGGGTACCAGTTCCTGCGCGAACACGACGATTGCCGAGAAGGCGGAAGAGAAGACGAAGCCGATGACGACGACGAGAACGGTCGTCCAGAACAGGTTCGCATAGGGCAGCATCAGCGCGAAGGGAATGACGCCGAGGATCGAGAACCAGATGACGACGCGCGAGCCGAAGCGGTCGCCGATCGGACCACCGAAGAAAACGCCCGCCGCAGAAGCGCCAAGGAAGAGGAACAGCAGAACCTGCGCATCCTGCACGCCCAGCCCGAACTTCTCGATGGTGTAGAAGGTGAAATAGCTGGAAAGGCTGGCGAGATAGGCGTTCTTGGTGGCGGTCAAAACCACCAGCACGGCAAGCGTCATCATCACGGTGCCGCGTGCCAGCGGAAGTGCGCGGCTGGCCGGAGCCTTGCCGACATTCGCGCGGCGGTGGCGGGTATACCAGACGCCGACCCAGGACAAGACGGCAAAGCCCATCAGCGCGATCAGTGAGAACCAGCTGAGGCTGGCTTGACCGAACGGGATGACGATGAAGGCGGCCAGCAGCGGGCCGATGGCCGTGCCTGTATTGCCACCAACCTGGAAGAAGGACTGTGCCAGACCGTGGCGACCACCAGATGCCAGACGGGCAACGCGGGACGCCTCCGGATGGAAGATCGCCGAGCCGACACCGATCAGGCAGGCGCCGATTACGAGCACCTCGAAGCTGTGAGCGAATGCGAGCGTGATGAGGCCGGCACAGGTCGAGAGCATGGCGACTGGCAGGGAGAAAGGCATGGGCCAGCGATCGGTCACCATGCCGACGACCGGCTGCAACAGCGATGCCGTGACCTGAAAGGCGAAGGTGAGCAGTCCGATCTGCATGAAGTCGAGCGCATAATTGGCCTTCAGCAGCGGATAAAGCGACGTCAGTAGCGATTGCATGATGTCGTTGAGCATGTGGCAGAAGCTGGCGGCTGCAATGATTGAAAACGCCGTGCGTTGCGGGCTGAACCCGGTGCTGGTGACGGTGGCCATGATGTATCCTCTCCAGATTCCCCGCGAGAGACGGGAAACGTGTCTTTATTTCTTCCCGCTTTTATTCATATTGTTTCTGGCCTGCTTTCGTGTTCTGGACGAGTTTCTTTGTGAATGGGCCAAATGGGAAAAATCAAATCGCTAAAACCCGCCCGTCTGGCGGATGACGACCATGAGCGCAGCCTGAAATTGATCGACGGCACCAACGAGCCGGTGCTGGCGCTTCACCGTGCCTATCCGACAGGACACCGTACCCCGGTCCACAGCCATGGCCGGGTGCAGATATGGTGCGCACGCCAGGGCGTCGTGCTGGTCAGCACCGCCGCCGGGCGCTGGATGATACCGCCCGGTCACGGGCTTATCATTCCAGCCGGGCTGAAACATGAGGCTGAGATCATCTCAACGGTGGAGATGCATTCGATCTACGTTCACCCCGATCTGTTTCAAGCCGGGGCCCCAAGGGTGGTGGAAATTACCGCCCTTGCCTCCAGCCTGATTTCGGAATTGCTGGGCGAGGAGTTGCAACCTGCCGCTTTTCACCGGCAGGGACTGGTGCGGGCGCTTCTGCTCGATGAGGTCAACCGTCTGCCGGAACGCCCGCTGGGATTACCCTTTCCCGATAACCAGCGTCTTGCCGGTCTTTGCCGCGAGTTCCTGAAAAAGCCTGTGGCCAGAGTGGAAATCGATGACTGGGCCGCCGCCATGGGCATGAGCCGGCGCTCCTTTACGCGGTTATTTCGTAAAGAGTTGGGGGTGAGTTTTGTCACCTGGCGCCAGCAGGCCTGCATTTTTGCGTCTTTGCCGAGGCTTGCCGCGGGCGAGGCGGTGACCAATGTGGCGCTGGATGCCGGTTATGAAAATATTCCGGCTTTCACCACCATGTTCCGGCGAATGCTCGGCAATTCGCCCCGCGCCTATCGCAAGGCGGCAGGCCAGCGCAGTGCCGGCTACTCCGATTTTGAAGAGGCGGAAAATTAAGCCGCCGTCGCGCGCATATCGCGGCGGAAATCGGAAGGCGACATGCCGGCGATCTGACGAAACGCCTTGTTGAAGGCGCTGACGGAGCCGAAGCCGCTTTCCATGGCAATCTGCAGAATATTGTCCTTGCCGTTCATCAGCATCGCCTGGGCGCGGGAAAGCCTGAGCAAGGTCAGGTATTTGATCAGCGTCATGCCGGTGGATTTGCGAAACAGGTTCATCGCATATTTCGGATGAAGCGAGGCGGCGCGGGCAATTTCGGTCGCGTCGATGTCGTCTAGAAAATTGGCGGCAATGAAATCGCACATGCGTACCACGCCGATTGAGGGCGCCATGCTCTCGTCGTTCTCTTCCCGTTTGCCGCTGACGGCGGAGGATATGACGGTATAGGGCTCGAGGAACATGCGCTCCACCCGCAGCAGCAATTCCTCCACCGCGTGCTGCGCCTTGGCCGGATCACCCGACGTGACGTAACGGAACCAGCGGCCGAAATTTTCCTCGTCGGCCCGGTCCGTCTGCGCACTCACCATCGTTGCGCCGCCCATCAGCAGGCTGGAAACCGCAGCCGGCAGGCGCATGCGGAAAAAATGGACGAGCGGCAGATGCGCGCCCGCATAAATCGAATCATCGGAGGAACGGTCCATCTGGTGCGGCTGGCCGCCCCAGAAAATGCACATCTGGCCGGCATCGAGCGAAAGGTCGTGGTCGCCCATCCGGTAATGTACGGATCCCGACATCACATAGTTCACCTCCACCTGCGCATGCCAGTGCGGCCTGAGCATGATGGGCGGGTGGTTGTAAAAAAGCTGGAGCGTGGTCGGCATGCCTTCGATGCTGCTTGCACCCGGCTGGTAGAAGGCTCTTTCGGCAATCTTACTTTCCGCCAAATCGATGTTCCCTTTGTACGAGACAGATTTCCTGCCGCCGGTAATGTGCCCATGTTCGCTAAAGAACGGCAATTGAAAAAAGGGAGGTTTTCAATGTGCTTTAAATTTCTTGGCGCGTCGACGGCTCTGGTGCTCCTTGCAGCACCGGTAATGGCGCAATCCGAGACCGTAACCATCTGGAGCTGGAATGTCGCCGCATCGGCGCTTAAATCCACTGTCGAAGGGTTCAACAAGCAAAATCCTGACATCAAGATTGTTGTTGAAGACCTTGGAAACGATCAGGTTTTCGACAAGACGCTGGCGGCTTGCGCAGCGGGTGGCGACGGCCTCCCGGATATTGTAACGGTCGAAAATTTCGAGGCGGAACTGTTCTGGAGCCGGTTCCCGGATTGTTTCACGGATTTGACTGCACTTGGCTATACGCCTGAAAAACAGGCGCTTTTTCCTGACTTTAAGCGCACGGAACTGGAGGTCGATGGCGTAGCTTATGCGGTGCCTTGGGATTCGGGTCCGGTGGCCGTTTTTTACCGGCGCGATTTCTACGAAAAGGCTGCTGTCGATCCGGCCACCATCAAAAGCTGGGATGATTTCATCGCGGCTGGCAAGAAGGTCATGGCCGCCAATCCCGGCACCGTGATGGCGCAGGCCGATTTCAACGGCGACAGCGAGTGGTTCCGCATGATCGCCAACGAGCAGGGATGCGGTTACTTTTCGACCGACGGCCAGAACATCACCATCAACAAACCTGCCTGTGTCGCGACGCTTGAAAAGATCAAGCAGATGAGGGATGCCGGCATCATCACGGCTGCGATCTGGGATGAGAAGATTCAGGCCAATACTGCCGGTAAGGCCGCGAGCCAGATGTATGGCGCCTGGTATGAAGGCACGGTTCGCTCCGGCTCTCCCGGTCTTTCGGGCAAGTGGGGTGTCTATATGATGCCGAGCCTTACGCCTGACGGTCCGCATGCAGCCAATCTCGGTGGCTCTTCGCTGGCGATAAGTTCGGCGTCCAAGCACAAGGAAACCGCCTGGAAGTACATCGACTACGCGCTGACCACCAATGAGGGGCAGGTGACGATGCTGAAGTCCTTCGGCCTCGTTCCCTCGCTTCTCTCCGCCATCGATGATCCTTTCGTCAAGGAAAAGCAGCCCTATTGGGGTGGGCAGGCGGTCTGGACCGATATTCTGGCGACCCTGCCGAAAATCGTGCCCAGCCGTGGCACCGCGTTCCAGTCGGATGCAGATGCGATCTACAAGGCGACGCAGACCAAATATTTCGCGGGTGGTTATACCGATGCGAAAGCAGCTCTCGACGATGCCGCAAAGCAGATCGAAACGGCCACGGGGCTGCCGGTCGCGGAATGAAGCTCTCGGATGGCCGGCCTTGCGGTTTAGCAGGACCGGCCTCTCCAAGCTTTCCAACCATCGCATCTGGAGGTCGTCATGCCGTCAAGGAACAGGATCGCTTATGCGTTCCTTGCGCCCTATCTTCTGATTTTCGCGACGTTCTGGGTCTGGCCGATCGTTAGCTCGTTCATGCTGTCGTTTCAGAACACCCGCATCAATCCCTGGCGGTTTGCGCCCACCATGAACTGGGGGAGGCTGGTCTCCGATCCGGCGTTTTATAACGCGCTCTACAATACGCTGATCATTCTGGTCATTCAGGTGCCTGTCATGATCGCGCTTGCGACCGTCATGGCGGTACTTCTGAACTCGCCACTGTTGAAGGTACGCCCGCTTTACCGTTTTGCCTTCTTCGCACCCGTCGTCGTCGGAGAAGTCGCTTATGCGGCAGTCTTCCGGCTGATGTTCAGTGCCGATTTCGGTATCATCAACAAGCTCATCACTTCCGTTGGCCTTTCGCCCATCTCGTGGTTCGACAATGCCAATGCGGCCATGGCGTTGGTCATCATCGCCGTCACATGGCGCTGGGCGGGGTATAACGCCATCATCATTCTGGCCGGCCTGCAATCCATCCCCGGCGATGTCTATGAGGCGGCGACACTGGACAAGGTGAACAAGCGGCAGCAGTTCTTCCACATCACACTGCCGCTGTTGAAACCCATCATCCTTTTCTGCGTGGTCCTGTCCGTCATCGGCACCATGCAGCTTTTTGCCGAGCCTTTCCTCATCACCAACAGGGGTGGGCCGGGCGGCGGTACGGAAACGCTGGGGTTGTTCCTTTACCGGCAGGGCTTCACTTCGCTCAATTTCGGCTACGCCTCGGCCATCGCCTACACCATGGCGGCGCTCGCCATCGCCATTTCGCTTCTTAATCTCTGGGTCGGGAGGGAGCCGAAATGAGATCGAAATCCAGATCGCTTCTCTGGCAGAAGATCGCGCTGCATGCGACGCTGACGCCGCTTGCCCTCATCTGGCTATTTCCGCTGTGGATGATGTTCGTGTTCTCGACAATGCCTGATTTTGGCATTTTCAGCCCCGACATCGTGCTCGTCCCGTCCACCAATTTCATCGAGAACTTCAAAAACCTTCAGGCGGATACCAACTTCCTGCGGGCGATGTTCATATCGATCACCGTTGCGGTCATCTATACGGTCCTCTCGGTGTTTCTGACCTCCATGGCGGGCTGGGCGCTGGCGCGCTATCGTTTTGCCGGACGCTCGGTGGTGATCGCCATCATTCTCGGCACCATCACCTTGCCTTTTGCAGTTGTCGTCATTCCCCAGTTCATCATGGTGGCGCGCGAATTCAAGCTCGCCAACACCTGGGTGGCACTCATCGTGCCGCCACTGTTTAACTCGCTCGGCGTGCTGTTCATGCGGCAATCCTTTTCCATGATGCCAACGGAGCTTTTCGATGCGGCAAGGGTCGAGGGCGTCAAGGAATGGCAGATATTCCTGCGCATTGCCCTGCCATTGGCGCGCCCCACCATGGCGGCGCTGTCGATCATCCTCTTCCTCGCTTCCTGGAACAATTATCTCTGGCCGCTGCTGATCAACTCCCGCCCGGAAATGATGACCGCACCCGTGGCACTTGGCACCCTCATCGGGCTCACCAAAGTGTCTTGGGGCGGCATCATGGCCGGTGCAGTTCTGCTCACCGCACCCATTCTCATCGTTTTCGTGGCTTTGCAGCGCCACTTCATCGCCGGCATTTCCGCCGGGGCAGTCAAGTAAGGGGAGAGACCGCATGGCGGAACTTTCGCTCAAGAATGTCGTCAAGCGCTACGGTGCGCTGAAAGTCATCCATGGTGCAGATCTCGATATTGCCGATGGCGAGTTCGTGGTCTTCGTCGGCCCGTCCGGCTGTGGCAAATCAACGCTTCTGCGTATGATCGCGGGGCTGGAGGATATATCGGACGGCGATATCAGTATCGGCGGCAGAACGGTCAACGATGCCGATCCGGCCGATCGCGGCATCGCCATGGTGTTTCAATCCTATGCGCTTTATCCGCACATGACGGTTGCCGAAAACCTGTCCTTCGGCCTGAGGATGAACGGTAATCCCAGGGCCGACACGGAAAAGCGTGTCAGCCGCGCCGCCGAAATCCTGCAGATCAACGAGTTGATGGAACGCCGGCCAAAGCAGCTTTCCGGCGGGCAGCGGCAGCGTGTCGCCATCGGCCGCGCCATCGTGCGCGAACCGCAGGTCTTTCTGTTCGACGAGCCCTTGTCGAACCTCGATGCGGAACTTCGGGTGCAGATGAGGGTGGAAATCTCGCGGCTGCACAAGCAGCTTGGCACCACGATGATCTATGTCACCCACGACCAGACCGAGGCGATGACGCTGGCCGACAAGATCGTGGTTTTGAGGGCGGGCAATATCGAACAGGTCGGTGCCCCGCTCGATCTTTATGACGACCCTGCCAACCGTTTCGTTGCCGGTTTCGTCGGTTCGCCGAAGATGAATTTTCTGGAGGCGACCGTCATCGGTACAGGTGGACAAAGCGTTACGCTGTCGCTCGACAGCGATCCTGCCGTGCGGCTGACCCTGCCGATCAAGGACCGGCTCGATGAGGGAAGCAAGGTCTCGCTCGGTATCCGGCCCGAACATTTTGCCGATGTCGGGCAGGGCGATGCCGATCTCACCGTTCACGTCGATGTCGCCGAGCACCTCGGCAATACCAGCTATGTCTATGCCCGTACGGAAGGCGGTGAGCAACTTGTCATCGAGCGGCCGGAATCGCGAGACGTCGCCAATCGTGACCGGCTGACGGTCGGTCTTTCCGCCCGCAAGGCATTTCTTTTCGACAGTCAGGGCAATCGCCTGCGCTGAACCCTTTCCCAAGCACGCAAGTCAAGACGAGGATTTCATGACGACCGACCAACCGATCCGCTGGGGCATTATCGGCCCGGGCACCATCGCCAAGACCTTTGCGGACGGCATTGCCCATTCCCGCACGGGTAAGCTCGAGGCTATCGCCACCCGCAATCCGGACAAGCCCGGCCTTGCTGACGCCTTTCCCGGCGCGCGCATCATCCATGGTTACGATGCGCTGCTTTCCGATCCCCATATCGACGCAGTCTATATCGCCACGCCCCATACCGGCCATGCGGAATGGGCGATCAAGGCGATCCGTGCGGGCAAAAACGTGCTGGTGGAAAAGCCCATCGCGCTTTCCGCCTATGACGCCGATGCCATTTTCCACGAAGCGAAAAAGGCTGATGTCTTTGCGGGCGAGGCCTATATGTACCGCCTGCATCCGCAGACGGCAAAACTGGTGGAGTTGATCACGAACCGTGCCGTTGGCGATATCCGCATCATCCGCTCCAGTTTCGGTTTCAACATGGGGTCTTTCCGTGCCGATCATCGTCTGTTTTCCAATGAGACGGCAGGCGGCGGCATTCTCGATGTCGGCGGTTATCCCGTATCCATGGTGCGGCTGATTGCCGGTGCAGTCGATGAAAAACCCTTTGCTGAACCCGAAAAGATTGTAGGTGCGGCCCATCTCGGCCAGTCGGGCGTCGATGAATGGGCTTCGGCCGTTCTGAAATTTTCGAACGGTATCGTTGCCGAAGTCTCCTGCTCGATCATGGCAGGCCAGGACAATGTGCTGCGCATCATCGGTTCGGAAGGCCGTATCGAAGTCAAGGATTTCTGGTTCGCCGCCGGCCACAAGGGTGGCACCGGCCGGATCGATATTTTCAGGGGCGACAAGGTCGAAACCATCGAATTGCCGGAAGACCGTTGGCTCTATTCCTTCGAAGTCGATGCGGCAGGTGAGGCGATAAGGCAGGGCAAGCAGGAATTCGGCGCGCCCGGCATGGGCTGGGCCGACAGCCTCGGCAATCTACGTGTCATGGACCAGTGGCGTGCCGCCGTTGGCCTGGAATACAGCGTCGAAAAAGCAACCTCTCGCATCACGAATATTGCCGGTGGCAAGGTCGTGGCAGGCAATGCGGTTCCGAAGCGGCAGATACCCGGCCTCACCAAACCCGCTTCGGTGGTTGCGCTCGGTTTCGAGTTCTTCCCCAATTTCGCCTCCGCGTCCCTGACGCTCGATGCTTTTTATGAGGCGGGCGGCAATCTGTTCGATACGGCTTATGTCTATGGCGGCGGCAAGACGGAAGCAATATTCGGTGACTGGCACACCAGCCGCAACGTGCCGCGCGAAGAAATCGTGTTGATCGGCAAAGGCGCGCATTCGCCCCTCTGCTATCCGGACATGATCGCCAAGCAGCTCAACCAGTCGCTGGAGCGTCTGAAGACGGATTATGTCGATGTCTATTTCATGCATCGTGACAATCCCGACGTGCCGGTCGGCGAATTTGTCGATGCGATGGATGCCGAAGTCCGGCGTGGTCGCATTCGGGGCATTTTTGGCGGATCGAACTGGACGCGCGAGCGTATGGACGAGGCCACCGCCTATGCGCAAGAGAACGGCAAACAGGCGCCGGGCGCACTTTCCAACAATTTCTCGCTTGCCGAAATGCTCGATCCCATCTGGGCGGGGTGTGTGGCGGCATCGGACGATGAGTGGAAGGCATGGCTCCAATCGCGCCAGATCCCGAATTTCGCCTGGTCGAGCCAGGGGCGCGGCTTCTTCACCGACCGGGCGGGGCGGGACAAGCGAGATGACGAGGAAATCGTCCGCGTCTGGTATTCCGACCGCAACTTCGACCGCCGCGACCGGGCGATCGAGCTTGCCCGGAAACTCGGCCGCCATCCGATCCACATCGCGCTCGCTTATGTCATCGCCCAGCCTTTCCCGGTCATTCCGCTGATCGGGCCGCGCACCATTGCCGAACTGGAGGACAGCCTTTCTGCGCTGGATATCAAATTGACGGCTGAGCAGGTTAAGTGGCTGGAGGCGTGACGCGACACGAGGCGGCGGGTTTTCCGCGGTCTCCGGATGGATGATAAAGTCGGCTACCTCTCCTGCGTCATGCCGGGCTTGACCCGGCATCCGGCTACGGTGTGTCAGCGCCGTGGCCGGAGCCTTTTGCAATCAAGGGATTGACCGTGCTGGACCCCGGACCTCGTCAGGGTGACGGAATGCGGATGCTGTGGTGGTGCTAAAGCACTGTTCTATAGGAGGACTATCCCCAACCTCCTACCTTATCTTGTTTTCCTGCTTCTTTCTCTCAGCAGCCGCTGATAAATCGGAATCTTGATATAATTGCGCCCGCCTGAAAACACGGCGGGTGAAACAATCTACCGGGGTTCTTATGGGCGATATCGATCGAGGCCGTGCGCAGCAGTTGATGGGTGAGGCGGGCATGGATGCGCTGGTGCTTTTCCAGCCCGAAGCCTTCCGTTATGCGGTTGGAGCACATGCCGGTGTTGCGACGATGTGGGGCAGGGCGGGGTCGGCGATTGCGCTTGTGCCAGCCGATGCTGCGTCCGGGCTTGCCGCCGTCGTCAGCGATCACGCCGCACCTCTTGTCGAGAAGGCCGCGCCTGATGTCGATCTGCGCCGGCATCGCATCTGGATCGATATGGTCGATATGTCGGGTGTCGAAAACGTCTCGCAGGTAGACGGTGCCTATCGCCGAAACAATTCCGGCGGACAGAGGCCGGAGACATTCGATCGCGCCGCCTGCTTTGTTTTGCTAGCCGACCTTCTGCAGGAACGCGGGCTGTCTGCGGCGCGCATCGGTGCCGATCTCGAATTCATGCCGGCCGCCGATTTTTCGGCTCTTCGTGAGGCGACGCCCGCTGTGACCTGGGTTGATGGTTCGACAGTGCTGAAACGTCTGCGTGCGGTGAAATCCGTGCGCGAGATTGAACTTCTCAGGCGGGCCGCAGCGGCCGCTGAGGCCGGGCTGGTCGAGATGGCGGCGGCCGTGCGGCCGGGCGTGGCGCTCAGCCAGCTTTCCAATGCGTGGAAAGCCGGCGCTCAGTCGCATGCCCTGAAGTCGGGTTTTTCGCTGAGCGGTCATTGGGACTATATATCGGTTGGTCCGGTCCTGTCGGATATGACGGCGGTCGTCGCGCCCGGTGCCCTGATCAAGGCCGATGTTGGCACGCTGGTCGATGGTTATTCGTCGGATGGCGCGCGGACGTTTTCATGGGGGCCGGTCTCTCCGCTCGCGGCCAATATTTTCAAGGCGCTGGAGGCAGCTTTTGCCAGCGGGCTGGAAGCGATTCGTCCCGGCAATACATTCGGTGCGGTGCACGCCGCCATGCTGGCTTCGATGCGCAAAGACGGATTCAGCGAATATTATCGCGGTCACTTCGGCCATTCCGTCGGCGGCGGCGTGGGCATCGAGGAATGGCCATTCTTTTCCCATGACAATGAGGAGGTCATTCTTCCGGGCACGGTCGTGGCACTTGAAGCGCCGTTTTACGGCGAAGGTCTGGGCGCGCTAATGATCGAGGACCAGTTCCTCGTTACTACAGCAGGGGCAGAGTGCGTGAACAGCCTGCCACGCACCCTTCGGGATTTGTCCCGGGCCTGAGGCCGGCCAGGTTCAGAGAAAGTCGTCGCGGCGCGGGGTGAAGCAGTCGATCAGCTCGCCCTCTTCCAGGCAGAGGCAGCCGTGCTCGACATGGCCGGGAATGATGAGGCTGTCGCCTTTCTGCAGGTCGTAGGCTTCGCCATCGCGGTAAAAGCGGAAGCTGCCGCTGGCGACATAGGTGGATTGCACATGCGGATGGTTGTGCAGCTTGCCTTCGGCGCCGGTCTTGAAGCGGAACGAAACCACCATCAGCTCCGGCGCTTCGGAAAGCACGGTGCGTTCAACACCATCGTCGGGTGAAACGGTGGGGAATGTCGGAAGCTGCTGCATGTCGTTCTCCTCGGTCATGCGATGTCGTTCAAGCTTGAAATTCAGCGCGGCGCGCGCAGCATGGCGCGGTAACGCGTCTGACTGCTTTTCAGGTGGTGGCGCATGGCGCTTCTTGCCGCCTCTTCGTCGCCGTCCTGTATAGCAATCAGGATCGCTTCGTGCTCACCGACAAGCCGGTTGAGGTCAGCGGGCGAAAGCACGGTTTCCTTGCCGTTTTCGGCAACGGCGCGGCGCGGAATGAGCGTGGGGCCAAGCACCTGTAGAAACTCGCTGAAGCGCGGATTATTGGTCGCGTCGGCAACAGCCAGGTGAAAAGCGAAGTCGGCCTCTGCTGTCGGAATGCCCTTGGCGGCGCTGGCGCGGAAGGCATCGAAGGCTTCGATGATTTTCTCCTCCTGCGCCGGGGAGCGGCGAACGGCCGCAAGACCGGCGGCATCACCTTCCACGGCGGTGCGCAGTTCGAGCATTTCGATCAGGGACGAGACGCGGGCAAGATCGACATTATGGAACGGCCGTCGCTCGACAGGCGCTGGCTCCAGCACGAAGACGCCCGCACCCTGACGCGGCTCGACCAGCCCGTCGGACCTCAGTGAGGCGATGGCCTCGCGCACCACGGTGCGGCTTACGCCGAATTCCTGCGTCATCTGCGCTTCGGAAGGCAGGCGCTCGCCTGTCTTATAACGGCCCTTGGCGATCTGGCTGCGGAGCTCCTCGGAAACCTTCACCACAAGCGTCTTGGCTTGCGGAGCTGCCGGTTCGGAGGTTATCGCTTTTGTCATTGTCATCGCCGTTCTAAAAAAGGGTGCAGGTTAGCGTCCGGTATTCCTCGATACGTCATTCGCGGTCCGGCTTGCAATCCCGCTGCACGCGCAGGAAAGACCGGTTATCATGCCTGTCGGTCCCGAATGGCATTTCACGTCGCCTTGAAGATCGGATTGTCGATGAAAACGCCGCCCTGAAAACGCGCCACCGCATCTTTAGGGTCTGGTTGCGGTGTTGTCTCGGCAATGTGCTGCCGGAAAGTCTCGGCGTTGTCCTTCGGTTTCCAGCCAAGCCAGCCGAGGTGGGAATTGTCCCACCAGCCCGCGTCATTGGCCGATGCGCCCCAGATGACCGGGCAGCCGAGCACCGGCGCGCGGAAAACCGCCTCGATCAGCGATACGAAATCATCCTGCGAAAACCAGGTCGACAACATGCGGTGATTTTGCGGTTCCGGCGTGCATGAGCCGATACGGACCAGCGCCGTTTCCTGGCCGAATTTTTCGAAATACATGCGGGCGAGGCTTTCGCCGAAACATTTGGACACGCCGTAAAGACCGTCCGGCCGGAAGGGAACGTTGGGGCCAAGCCGCTCTGTCTGGGAATAATAACCGATCGTGTGATTGGAGCTGGCGAAGACGATTCGCGGCTGCCCATGGGCGCGGGCCGCCTCATAGAGGTTATAAAGCCCGATGATATTACCGTGAAGGATTTGCTCGAAAGGCCGCTCCACCGATATGCCGCCAAGATGGACGATGCCGTCACAATCGGCGACCATCGCATCGACGGCGCTGGCGTCGGCCAGATCGCATTGCACGCATTCCTCGTTCGGCCCGGCAGGATCGAGCGGCGAAAGATCGGCAAGACGCAATATCTCGGCCATGGGTGCGAGGCGCTTGCGCATGACGCGGCCGAGTTGGCCAGCCGCACCGGTAACAAGAAGCCGTTTCATTGCAATTCTCCCTAAACGAATGGACTGCGGATCATCGAGGCTGCGGGAAACCCCATTCAACGTCTCCGGCGTGGTCGAGATATCCAGGTTCCTCTTGACCTTGTCATACAGATCGTACAAAAAGCGGATAACATATATTATGTCCTATACGCAACAATCATGAAGGATGAGTTTGATGCTGACCGTCGAAACAAGGCAGGCCGTCAACCCGGAATATGCAAAAACGCTCGATACCGATGGGCTTCGCAAGCATTTCCTCGCCAACGACATGTTCCGTTCCGGCGAAATCAGGCTGATCTATACCCATTACGACCGTTTCGTCATGGGCGGCGCGGTGCCTGATGGTGCCCCGCTGATGCTGGACAAGGTCGAGGAAACCAAGACGCCGTCGTTCCTTGACAGGCGCGAGATGGGCATCGTCAATATCGGCGACACCGGCACCGTCAACGCTGGTGGCGAGACGTATACGCTCAATCGTGGCGACGTTCTGTATCTCGGTGCGGGAAGCGGTGCGGTGACCTTCGATGGCGCGGGCCGGTTCTACGTCACTTCATGCCCGGCGCATCGCAGCCTGCCGGCAAAGCTCGTCAGCCTTGCCGACAGCAAGGAGGTCAAGCTTGGTGCGACCGAGACCTCCAACAAGCGCACAATCAACCAGTTCATCCACCCGCTGGTCATGGAAAGCTGCCAGCTGGTGCTCGGCTATACGACGCTCGAGGACGGCTCCGTCTGGAACACCATTCCGTCGCATATTCATGATCGCCGCATGGAGGCCTATCTCTATTTCGGCATGGATGAAAAGTCGCGCGTTCTGCACCTGATGGGTGAGCCGCAGGAAACGCGGCATCTCTTCATTTCCAACGAAGAGGGTGCCATTTCTCCGCCCTGGTCGATCCATTCCGGCGCTGGCATCGGCTCTTACACGTTCATCTGGGCCATGGCTGGGGACAATGTCGATTATACCGACATGGACTTCATTCAGCCGGGGGATCTGAAATGAAAAATCCCTTTTCGCTTCAAGGGCGTAAGGCGCTGGTGACGGGTGCCAATACGGGGCTTGGTCAAGCAATCGCCGTCGGCCTCGCCGCGGCCGGCGCGGAAGTTGTCTGCGCCGCCCGCCGCGCGCCGGACGAGACGCTGGACATGATCGCGAAGAACGGCGGCAAGGCCGCCGCATTGTCGATTGATTTTGCCGATCCACTCGCCGCCAGGGACAGCTTTGCCGACGCCGGTTTCGATATTCTCGTCAACAATGCCGGCATCATTCGCCGCGCCGATTCCGTGGAGTTTTCAGAACTCGACTGGGATGAGGTGATGGACGTCAATCTCAAGGCGCTGTTTTTCACCACGCAGGCCTTCGCCAAGGAATTGCTGGCGAAAGGTCGTCCGGGCAAGGTAGTCAATATCGCCTCGCTACTGTCGTTTCAGGGCGGCATCCGCGTACCGTCCTATACGGCGGCGAAGCATGGCGTTGCGGGTTTGACCAAGCTTCTGGCAAATGAGTGGGCCGCGAAGGGCATCAACGTCAATGCCATTGCGCCCGGTTACATCGAAACCAACAATACCGAGGCGTTGCGGGCGGATGCTGCCCGCAACAAGGCCATTCTGGAACGCATCCCGGCAGGCCGCTGGGGGCATTCTGAAGACATCGCCGGGGCGGCGGTTTTCCTCGCCTCGCCGGCGGCTGACTACGTGCATGGCGCCATCCTCAATGTCGATGGTGGCTGGCTGGCGCGCTAATGCGCGCCGGTTTTCAAAATTCATCATATAACTTGTATGATGACTTGTTGACAAATATGCGGCAAGCGGTTTAGGTGGCTTCCAGTCAGTGAACTTGCAGAGGAATACGGATTATGAACCCTGAACAAATCAAGGCGGCGCTTGGCTCCGGCCTGCTCTCCTTCCCGGTAACGCATTTTGATTCCGAGGGTCGTTTTGCGGCCGATAGCTACAGGGCGCATGTCGAGTGGCTTGCCGGTTACAAGGCGCCGGTGCTGTTTGCCGCCGGCGGTACGGGCGAGTTCTTCTCGCTGAAGCCGGATGAAATCCCTGCTATCGTTTCGGCTGCCAAGGAAGTGGCCGGTGAAACGGCAATCGTTTCCGGCTGCGGCTACGGCACCGAAGTTGCGGTTGATATCGCACGCGCGGTGGAAAAAGTCGGTGCTGATGGCATCCTGCTTCTGCCGCATTATCTCATTGATGCGCCGCAGGAAGGCCTTTACGCGCACATCAAGAAAATATGCCAGTCGGTCGGCATCGGCGTCATGGTTTATAACCGCGACAATTCGGTGCTTCAGGCGGATACGCTGGCGCGTCTCTGCGATGAGTGCCCGAACCTCGTCGGCTTCAAGGACGGCACCGGTGATATCGGTCTCGTTCGCCAGATCACCGCCAAGATGGGTGACCGCCTGATGTATCTCGGCGGCATGCCGACGGCGGAACTGTTTGCCGAAGCCTATCTCGGCGCCGGTTTCACCACCTATTCCTCGGCCGTCTTCAACTTCGTGCCGGGCCTTGCCAACGAGTTCTATGCGGCGCTGCGGGCCGGCGAGCGCGCCACCTGCGAACGCATCCTGACGGAATTCTTCTATCCGTTCATGGCGATCCGCAATCGCGCCAAGGGTTACGCTGTCTCCGCCATCAAGGCTGGCGTTCGCCTGCAGGGCTTTGATGCGGGTCCGGTGCGCTCGCCGCTGAAGGATCTGACGAATGAGGAAATCGGCATGCTCGATGCCCTGATCGGCACGCACAAGCGCAAGGTGTGATCAAGGTATAACGGGAGGGGAACGATGAAGATCACAGCGGTGCGCACGCATCTGCTCGAACATCGGCTGGCCACGCCGTTTGAAAGCGCATCCATGCGCTTTGACCGGCGTGCCCACGTTCTGGTCGAAATCGAATGCGATGACGGGACCGTCGGCTGGGGCGAATGCCTCGGTCCGGCGCGACCGAACGCCGCCGTGGTTCAGGCCTATTCCGGTTGGCTTATTGGCCAGGATCCCCGCCAGACCGAAAAGATCTGGGCTGTGCTTTACAATGCCCTGCGCGACCAGGGCCAGCGCGGCCTCAGCATTACCGCCCTGTCCGGTATCGATATCGCGCTGTGGGATATCAAGGGAAAGCATTACGGCACCTCCATCTCCATGCTGCTCGGCGGGCGCTGGCGCGAAAGCGTGCGCGCCTATGCCACCGGCAGCTTCAAGCGTGATGGGGTCGACCGTATCTCCGACAATGCCAATGAGATGGCGGAGCGCCGTGCAGAGGGTTTTCACGCCTGCAAGATCAAGATCGGTTTCGGCATCGAGGAGGATCTTGCGGTCATTGCCGCCGTGCGCGAAGCGATCGGGCCGGATATGCGGCTGATGATCGACGCCAATCACGGCTATACCGTTACCGAAGCCATCGCGCTCGGCAATCGTGCGGCTGAATACGGCATCGACTGGTTCGAGGAGCCGGTGGTTCCCGAGCAGCTCGATGCCTATGCCCGCGTGCGGGCGGGCCAACCAATCCCGGTTGCGGGAGGCGAGACCTGGCACGGGCGTTACGGCATGTGGCAGGCGCTTTCCGCCGGTGCCGTGGATATTCTCCAACCAGACCTCTGCGGTTGCGGCGGCTTTTCCGAAACGCAGAAGATTGCCACGCTTGCCACGCTGCACGGCGTGCGCATTGTGCCGCATGTGTGGGGCACGGGCGTGCAGATCGCCGCTGCCCTGCAGTTCATGGCCGCGATGGTGCCCGATCCGGTGCGGGTAAACCCCATCGAGCCGATCATGGAATTCGATCGGACACATAATCCGTTCCGTCAGGCCGTGCTGCAACAGCCGATAGAGGCGGTGAACGGTGTCGTCGCCATTCCCGATGGTCCCGGTCTCGGCATCGAGATCAACCGCGACGCACTCGTTGAATTCAGGATGCCACAGCCATGAGCGAACTTGTCAGAAAACTAAGCGGGACACCGCCGCAGCCAGCATTCCCAAAAGGGGCGGTCGATACTCAGATGCATATGTATCTGCCCGGTTATCCAGCCTTGCCGGGTGGGCCGGGCCTGCCGCCGGGTGCGCTGCCGGGGCCTGAGGATTATCGCCAGCTCATGCAATGGCTCGGCATCGACCGCGTCATCATCACCCAGGGCAACGCCCAACAGCGAGATAACGGCAACACGCTGGCCTGCGTGGCAGAAATGGGCGAGGCAGCCCGCGCGGTGGTGATTATCGATGAGAACACGACTGAAAAGGACATGGAAAGACTTGCCGCTGCCGGTGCCGTGGGCGCCCGTATCATGGATTTGCCTGGCGGCGCGGTGAGCCTATCGGAACTGGAAGCGGTGGATCAGCGTGCCCATGCTGCCGACTGGATGGTGGCAGTTCAGTTCGACGGCAATGGGCTTCTCGATCATTTGCCGCGTCTTGAAAAAATCCGCTCGCGCTGGGTCTTCGACCACCATGGTAAATTCTTCAGGGGTATCGACACGGATGGCCCGGAGATGGCGGCACTTTTGAAGCTCATCGATCGCGGCAATCTCTGGTTCAAGTTTGCCGGTGTTTATGAAAGTTCGAGCGACGCCTGGCCCTACGAAGATGTTGCAGCCTTTTCGCGCCGTATCGCTGCCCATGCGCCGGAGCGGATCGTCTGGGGGACGAACTGGCCGCACAATTCGGTCCGTGAGACGGCTGCCTATCCGGATGATGCCCGCCTTGCGGAGCTCACACTCGGCTGGCTGCCGGACGATGCGGCCCGTCACCGAGCGCTGGTGGAAAATCCAGAAGCCCTGTTCAAGCTGCCGCCACTCAAGGCGGTGTAGTTTCAATTCGGGATAGTTGGGGAAAGGGAGGTCCCCATCATCCTTTGCAGATGAAAGGTCTTTGCATGCCGGCCCGGATGGGCGTGAAAAATTCGGTCCGTTAGCCTTGGAGGGGTGGGGCCATTGTTACAACGGAGGAGGAAGAAATGAAAAAGATTGCAAGCATGATGTGCATCGCGATGGGGATCGCGCTGTCAGGCGTTTCCGCCAAGGCGCAGGAAATCACCCTGCGCTCGGCCGATATTCATCCCGACGGATATCCGACGGTTGAAGCCGTGAAATATATGGGCGAACTTCTGTCGGAACGCTCCAATGGCCGCATCAAGGTGCAGGTCATGAACAATTCGGTTCTCGGCGGTGAGAAGGATACCATCGAGCAGACCCGCTTCGGCGTCATCGACATGAACCGCGTCAACGCTGCGCCTTTCAACAATCTCGTCAAGGAAACCACCGTTCTCGGCCTGCCTTTCCTGTTCCGTTCGACGGAACACATGCACAATACCGTAGACGGCCCGATCGGCGATGAGGTTCTGGCAGCTTTCGAACCGCACGGCCTGATCGGTCTTGCCTTTTACGATTCCGGTGCGCGTTCCTTCTACACAACCAAGAAGCCCATCGAAAAACTGGCGGACCTGAAGGGCCTCAAAATCCGCGTGCAGCAATCGGATCTGTGGATTTCGATGATGCAGGCGTTTGGCGCCAACCCTACGCCGATGCCGATGGGCGAGGTTTACTCCTCGCTTGAAACAGGCGTTGTCGATGGTGCGGAAAACAACTGGCCGTCCTACGAATCCGCCCGTCACTATGAAGTGGCGAAGAACTATTCGCTGACGGAACATTCCCTCAATCCGGAAATCCTCGTCATCTCCAAGATTTCCTATGACAAGCTGTCGCCGGAAGATCAGAAGCTGCTGCGTCAGGCAGCCAAGGATTCCGTTGGCAAGATGCGTGAATTGTGGAGTGCGCGCGAAAAGGCCTCGGAAGAAAAAGTACGCGCCGGTGGCGCCAACGTCATCAAGGTCAATAAGGAAGAGTTCGCCGCCGCGATGGGGCCGGTCTACGACAAGTTCGTCACCGATCCAAAAATGAAAGACCTTCTTGAGCGGGTAAAAGCCGTCAAGTGACATAGGGAAAACCGGCTCTGGCAACAGGGCCGGTTTTCTTTTGTCGTCATTGGTCTGAGGTTGGAGGAGGAAGGCAAATGCGAAACTTCATGCGGGCGATCCGCCCATTTCTCGGCGCGCTCAGCCGTGCGTCACTTTACATCGCCGGCGTCGGCATGGTCGCCATGACCCTTATCGTCGGCTGGCAGGTGTTTGCCCGTTATATCCTGAATGATTCACCAAGTTGGTCCGAGCCGCTGTCGCTTCACCTTATGTCATGGTTCATCATGCTGGGGGCGGCGGTGGGCGTGCGTGAAAGCGTGCATCTGGGGCTGGATATTCTGCGCTATATGATGCCGCCGCGCATACAGGCGGCGATGGACCTGACCAGTCTGGCACTGATCTTCTTTTTCGGGGTTGGCATGTGCTGGTACGGAACCGTCCTCTCTGCCGGAACATGGACGGCGACGATCCCTGTTCTTGGATGGCCGGGCGGCATGGATTTCTTCCCGCTGATCGGTGGCGGTTTTCTGATCGCGCTGTTTGCAGCCGAACGCTTTATCGATCTCGTCATCGGCGAGGAAATCGCGGCGGATGTGTTTGTGCAGGAGGCCGCGTAAATGGCTTACACAATCCTCTTCGGTGTCTTCACCCTTCTGATGCTGATCGGTACGCCGATTGCGTTCTGCCTCGGCATTGCCTCCTTCGCCACCGTTCTTTATCTCGGCCTGCCGCCCATCGTGGTCTTCCAGCAGATGAACTCCGGCATGAACGTGTTTGCGATGATGGCGATCCCGTTCTTCATCTTCGCGGGTGACCTCATGGTCCGCGGCGGTATAGCCCATCGTCTGATCCGTTTTGCGGCCGGTCTTGTCGGTCATCTGCGCGGCGGTCTGGGGCAGGTCAACATCGTCGCTTCGACATTGTTCGGCGGCATTTCCGGCTCGGCTGTCGCCGACGCCTCGGCCGTTGGTGGCCTGATGATCCCGCAAATGGCCAAGCGCGGTTATGACCGGGATTACGCCGTCAACGTCACTGTCAACGCCGCCATCATCGCGCTGATGATCCCGCCTTCGCACAATATGATACTTTATTCGATCGCGGCGGGTGGCAATGTTTCGGTGGCCGATCTCTTCACCGCCGGCATCATTCCAGGCCTGCTGCTTGCTGCGGCCCTGATGGTCACCGCCTATATCGTCGCGCGGCGCAAGGGTTACCCGTCCGAGCCGTTTCCCGGCTTTTCGAAGCTGATGTATTATCTTCTGGCGTCCTTTCCCGGCATTCTGTTGATCGGCATCATCTTCGGCGGCGTTCGTTCGGGTATCTTCACCGCGACGGAGAGCTCCTGCATTGCCGTTCTCTACGCTTTCCTTGTTGCCATGCTTGTCTATCGTGAGCTGGACTGGAGCGGTTTCGTGGAAGCGGTGATGGGGGCGGTTCGTACGACAGCGATGGTTCTGCTCGTCATCGGCACGGCTGCGTCGTTCGGCTGGTTGATGGCGTTTCTGCAGGTACAGACACTGATGATCGCGACAATCAGCGCGATTTCGGACAATCCGATTATCGTGCTTCTGGTCATCAACGTCATTCTGCTCTTACTCGGCACTTTCATGGATATGGCGCCTATGGTCATCATTTCCACGCCGGTGCTTCTGCCTGTCGTGAAGGCCTTCGGCATCGATCCCGTGCATTTCGGTGTCGTGATGATCCTGAACGCCGGTATCGGTCTCAATACGCCGCCGGTCGGAACGGTGCTCTTCGTGGGATGTGCGGTTGGCGGCATAACGATACGGGAAGCGATGCGAACGATCTGGCCGTTCTTCGGCGCCAGCATAGCCGTGCTGCTCGCCGTCACCTATATTCCGTCGCTTTCACTCTGGTTGCCGTCACTTTTCCGGTAGTTCCAAAGCTTTATCGCAAGAAGGCCCCGCTATGCCGGGGCCTTTTGCATTTCGGTGGCAAGCAGCCTCTGCTGTTCGTGCTCGTCAAACGCCATCAGATTGCCGTGCCTGCTGCGGCGTATCCTGTTCATGTGGTCGCGGGGGCTCAACCCCAATGTGCGCTTGAACATCCGCGAAAAATAATAGGGATCTCCATAACCCACTTCTGCCGCCGCAGCCGCAACTGAAAGCCCGGCTTCAAGAAAATGCATGGCACGTTCCATGCGTTTGAATTCCTGATACTTCCTCGGCGTGCGCCCCACCCGTTTCTGGAACTCACGCAGGAAATAGTCGCGATTATAGGGGGCTGCGTCGGTCGCCCTTGCGGCGATTTCAGGGTCGAGCGGATTGGCGGAAATCATCGTGATCGCTTTCATGACAGCCAGATCCAGGGCTTCGGCACCTTCCGGCTGGAAACTCGGACGGTCGACCCATCCGAGAAATGCATCATCGATAAATGCGATCAGCAACACCATGAACAGGTGATGCTGGCCAAGCGTGACAGAGGAGGGCGGAGCGCTCTGCCGATAGTGGCGCACCAGCGGCTCCAGCAGCGGCCAGCGGCTCAGCGAAAGTTTCGGCTTGAGGTCCATCTGCGCGACAAGGTTGTGACGACCGTAAATATCCAACGTGAAATGCTGTGCCACTCCCCGATAGGTGACGGCCTGTTCATTCCAGCCGATAAAATGCTGCCCCCTGAAAATCAGCATGGCGTCGCCAGGCTCCAGCACCCGTGCTTCACCGTCCACGAGATAATGCCCGCGACCCTCCAGGCAGATAATGAGATCGTCCACCTGATTGGATTTGTCGATCTGCCAGGTGCGGGAGTGCTCCATCTTGATCGTGGCGCGCGTGAGATTAAGCGTGAGCGCCGCAGGCGGAACGGACGAGAGAATACCACCTTCGATTTCGTCCATCTTTTTCCTCGTCTTTGTTAATTCACCTTGGCTCGGAAATTTGGTTTTGTCACCTCACAAACTGCTAATGCGCGCCGTATCAATGAGGGAGGAGATCGGCTGCGGCGAGAAATCGCGCCATCATGCGCCCGCCGTCAGCCGTTCCGGGAGAATCACTTGCACGAAATTGTATTCTGTTATCCGCGCCTTTCCGGGGTGGGGGAGGAGCGTCATGAAATCTAATCGCTTCCTCGGGCTGGGATATCTGACGCCCTACATCATCGGACTTCTGGTTTTCACGGCGATCCCGTTTCTGGGTTCCCTGTATCTCAGCTTCACCCGCTACGACCTGATGAGTGACCCCACATGGGCGGGACTGGCCAATTACGAGCGGCTTTTCACCCGTGATCGCACGTTCATGAAATCCCTGAACGTCACCCTGTTTTATGTGTTTCTGACGGTGCCGTTGAAGCTTGCCTTCGCGCTGTTCATCGCAGCGATACTCAATTACAAGCTGCAATTCATCAATTTTTTCCGCACCGCCTTTTACGTTCCGTCCATCCTCGGCGGTTCGATCGCGATTGCGGTGCTGTGGCGCTACATCTTCGCCAGCGAAGGGCTGGCCAACATGGCGCTGGCGGCAATCGGCTTGTCGCCGGTCGACTGGTTTGGCGATCCCGCCAATGCGCTTTTTACAATTACGCTGCTGCGCTGCTGGCAGTTCGGTTCGGCCATGGTGATCTTTCTCGCCGCGCTGCAATCCATCGACAAGTCGCTTTATGAGGCAGCGGCAATCGACGGCGCAGGCAAGGTAAAGACGTTCTTTTTCATCACCCTGCCGCTTCTGACGCCGGTCATCTTTTTCAACCTGATCATGCAGATGGTGCAGGCATTCCAGGAGTTTAACGGGCCTTACATCATCACCCAGGGCGGGCCGTTGAAGTCTACCTATCTGCTGCCTCTCTATATTTACGATGAGGCTTTTAAGAAGTTCAACATGGGCTATGCCTCCGCCATCGCCTGGGTTCTTTTCACCATCATCACCGTGCTGACCCTCGTGGCCTTCTGGTCCTCGAAAAAGTGGGTCTATTACGCCGGCGACAAGCGGAATTGATGCCATGACCGATATCGCAACCTTAAACGACATGCAGGCCGCCCGCCGGGCAAGGCTCCGGCTGTTATCGACCTCTGTCCGGTACACGCTGCTGTTCGCGGTCGGCTTCATCATGCTCTATCCGCTGATCTGGCTGGTCGGCGCAAGCTTCAAGACCAATTCCGAGATCTTTTCCGGTGCAGGTTTCATTCCTGAGACGCCAACGCTGGACGGTTACATCCGCGGCTGGGAGACTTCCACGCCCTACACCTTCGGCCGGTTTTTCTGGAATTCGTTCTTGATCATCCTGCCGAAGGTCATCGGAACGGCGATTTCCTGCACCATGGCGGCCTATGCCTTTGCGCGCTTCGATTTTCCGCTGAAGAAAATCCTGTTTGGCTCTGTCATCGCCATCCTGCTTTTGCCCAATGTCGTAACCCGCATTCCACAATATATCCTGTTTCGTGACCTCGGCTGGCTGGATAGTTTCCTGCCGCTATGGGTTCCCTCGGCACTAGCCGGTGATGCCTTCTTCGTCTTCATGCTTGTGCAGTTCCTGCGCTCGCTGCCCTCGGATATGGAGGAAGCCGCCCGTGTGGATGGCGCCAACAGTCTGCAGACGCTGGTTTACATCGTCGTGCCGATGCTGGCGCCGGCGCTGATCTCGGTCTGCCTTTTCCAGTTCATGTGGACGATGAACGACTTTCTGGGACCGCTGATCTACCTGTCCTCGGTCGATAAATATCCGGTGAGCCTGGCGCTCAAACTCTCCATCGACACCACCGAAGCCTTCGAATGGAACCGCATCCTGGCGATGTCGGTGCTGACGATCGCGCCTGCGCTCGTCGTGTTTTTCGCGGCGCAACGGTATTTCATTGAAGGGATCTCGTCTGGCGGGGTCAAGGGCTGAAAATGGCAAGCGTTCAACTTAAAAATCTCGAAAAAGTCTATGGCGGCAGCTTCAAGGCCGTGCACGGCATCAATCTCGAAATCGAGGACGGCGAGTTCATGGTCTTCGTCGGCCCGTCCGGCTGCGCCAAATCCACCACGCTGCGCATGGTGGCGGGGCTGGAGGAAATCACCGGCGGTGAAATCCTCATCGGAGATCAGCGCGTCAACGACCTGCCGCCCGGCAAGCGCTCCATTGCCATGGTGTTCCAGAACTATGCGCTCTATCCGCATATGAAGGTGCGCGGCAATCTTGCTTTTGGCCTCAAGATTGCCGGTGTTGCCAAGCCCGAGATCGAGAAGGCAATCGACAATGTCGCGCGCATTCTCGAAATCGAGCCCTTGCTGGATCGTCTGCCGAAACAGCTTTCCGGCGGGCAGGCGCAACGTGTTGCTTTGGGCCGCGCCCTCATCAAGAAACCGGGCGTGTTCCTGTTCGATGAGCCCCTTTCGAATCTCGATGCGAAGCTGCGCGCTTCCATGCGTGTGCGCATTACCGATCTGCATCGCCAGCTGAAGGCGGAGGGCCTCTCTTCGACCGTCGTCTACGTGACGCACGATCAGACGGAAGCCATGACCATGGGCGACCGTATCTGCGTCATGCAGGCCGGGCGCATCATGCAGGTCGCCACGCCGAAGGAACTCTACAACCGGCCCGCCAATCTGTTCGTCGCCGGTTTCATTGGCATGCCGGAAATGAACCTTGTGGATGTGGCGATCGACGGGGCGGAGTTCGTCATCGGTGGGCAACGTCTTCCGATAGGCGACCATCTGGAAAAGCGGCTTTCAGCCAGACCGGCAGACGCCGTCATCGGCATCCGTCCGCAGCATCTTTCGCTCGCCGGTGAGGCCGATGGGCCGGCGCTGCAGGCGAAACTGACCAACGCCGAATTCATGGGGCACGAGGTCTATCTGCATGCCGATCTGGGCGGACAGAAGCTCGTGAGCGTGGTGGGAGCAGCCGAATTCGAGGCGCTTGGGCGCGACGGCATTCTGCGACTGAAGCCGGACCCCGAGAAGCTGCATATTTTCGACAAGGCCGATGGCCGCAATGTCTCGCTGTGAGGAGGGGACGAGCGTGCCTGATTTTTCGAGGAGGAGAAGAACAATGAAGATGACGAGAACAATGGCGATGCTGGCCGGTGCTGCCTATCTGGCCACCGTGGCTGCGCCTGCGGCGGGTGCCGCGGAACTGCGTATGTCGTGGTGGGGCGGCGAAAGCCGTCATGTCGCCACCCAGAAGGCAATTGCCGCCTGCGGTGAAAAATACGGCCACACGGTCAAAGGTGAGTTTACCGGCTTCGACGGATATCTGGAAAAACTGACCACGCAAATGGCAGGCAAGACGGAGGCTGATATCGTTCAGGTGAACTGGCCATGGCTGCCGCTGTTTTCCAAGAATGGTGAAGGTTTTGCTGATCTGCGTCAGCTGAAACCTCTCGATCTTTCGCAATGGGCCGAGACGGATCTGGAAGCGGGTTCTATGAACGGAGTGCTTCAGGGCCTTTCAGTCTCCACCACCGGCCGCGTGTTTTTTTTCAACGCCACCACCTTCGAGAAGGCTGGTGTTGAAATCCCCAAGACATGGGATGAATTCTTCGCGGCAACAAAAACCATCAAGGAAAAGCTCGGCAAGGATCATTACACCTTCAATGCCGTAAAGGAGACTGCCCAGCTTCTCGTGACACTCGCCGTGGTGCAGAAAACCGGCAAGGATCTGGTCGACCCCAAGACCAACCGTGTCGCCTGGACGTCGGAGGAACTGGCGGAAGGTATCTCGTTCGTCGGCAAGCTGGTAGAAACCGGCTCCATTCGCTCCCAGAAAGAGGAAGCGGCCGATGGCAACGTCAATCTTTATGAAAAGCCGTCCTGGTCCGAAGGCCGTATCGCTGGTTCCTATGAATGGGATTCCACCTATTCGAAATATGCCGATCCCCTAAAGGATGGGCAGGTGCTGAAACCCGTGCCGATGCTGAAGCTCGCCGATGCCGTAACGGAAGGCGTTTATCGCAAGCCTTCCATGGTCTTTTCGATCTCGAAAAACTCGAAGAACCCTGAAGCGGCCGCGCAAATCCTGAACTGCCTGCTGAACGAGCCTGAGGGCATCGATGCGCTTGGCACGTCTCGCGGCCTGCCTGCTTCCAAGGCTGCGGCGCAGCGTCTGGGCGACAAGGGTGAGCCGGAAGTGCGCGCCGCCAACGCCATCGTCATGACGGCATCTGGACCGGTAGTTTCGCCCTTCAACGAACATCCGGAAATCCGCTCCGGCTTCATCGATACGCTGGAGGAATATGCCTATGGCCAGCTGACGGCGGAAGAGGCGGCTGAGCAGATCATCGATACCACCAATGACGTTCTGGCCAAATTCGATTGACGACAATGGCCCGCCGCCCTTGCGGCGGCGGGCTCTTTATCCGGTTGCCGGGTGACATGGGCATTCCCGCCGATTGTTTTCGCGGGACATGCACGAACAACGAGAAACGAGCATGAACGAACCCTCTATCATCGCGCTTTCGGCGCGAACGGCGGCGCTTTGCCTCGCTGTACCCGGTGCGCGATATCACCTGCCGCAGACGGCATGGCGGCTGACTTCGCAAGATGGTGATTTACGAACCGGAAAATCCGCCACCGTGGTGACGCTGCTGCATGATCTGCGTCCGGATACGCGGTATGTGTTCGAAGCGGATGGGTTCGCAAGCCTGGAGTTCAGGACAGCGCCCTGCGCGGGGCTTGTCGAGGCGATGGCATTTTCGCTGACGCCGGATATTGCGCTTGACGACGAAGCCGGCGCACGCGCCAACGCCCGCGCTCTGGAAGAGGCAGTTGCCGCCGTGCCTGCGGGCGGCACGTTGCGATTTGCTGCCGGCCTTTGGACAGCGTTTCCCGTGCGGTTGAAAAGCGACATGACGTTTCATCTTGCGGAAGGGGCCGTGCTGCGCGCACCCTCCACCCGCAATGGCTGGCCGATCCTGCCTGCCCGCGATGAGACGGGCCGCATGCTCGGCAGTTGGGAAGGGCTACCGGATGCCTGTTTCGCTGCGCCGGTCCATGCCATCGGCGCAGATAATCTCGTGATCGAAGGCACAGGCGTTCTCGATGGTTCCGGCGACAGAGGCGACTGGTGGAGCTGGCCGAAAGAAACCCGTGACGGCGCGCGCCGACCGCGCGGCCTGCATCTCGTTTCCTGCCGCAATGTCGGGCTTTTCGGTTTCACCATTCGCAATGCACCGTCCTGGACGGTCCATCCACAGGGGTGCGAGACCCTGACAGCGGCGGGTCTCACAATCAGCGCTCCGCATAACAGCCCCAATACCGATGGCTTCAACCCGGAAAGCTGCCGCAACGTGACGATATCAGGCGTGCGCTTTTCAGTGGGCGACGATTGCATTGCTGTGAAGGCAGGCAAACGCGGGCCGAACGGCGAGGACGACCATCTGGCGGAAACACGCGGCGTCAGCGTACGCCATTGCCTGATGGAGCGCGGCCATGGCGGGCTGGTGATCGGCTCGGAAATGTCGGGTGGCGTGCATGACGTAACGGTAGAGGACTGCGACATGGTTGGCACGGATCGCGGCCTGCGTCTCAAGACGCGGCGGGGCCGTGGCGGTTCAGTCAGCAATGTCACCATGCGCCGGGTGTTGCTGGATGGCGTGCAGACCGCGCTTTCCGCCAATGCCCATTACCATTGCGATGCCGATGGGCATGACGGCTGGGTGCAGTCGCGAGACCCTGCACCTGTCGACGACGGGACCCCGTTTATCGACGGAATTACTGTCGAAGATGTGGAAATCCGCCATCTGGCACATGCCGCCGGCGTCTTTCTCGGTTTAGCGGAGGCCCCAATCCGCAATATCGCCATTCGCAATCTCACCATCGTCTCGCGTGATCCTGCAGCCGTGGCCACACCGCCGATCATGGCCGATGGGGTGCGCCCCATGCTGCATGAGGGGATCGTTTTCGAACAGGCTGAAATCATTTGCGACGATCCTGCGCTGCTGAGCGCCTCTGGCATTTCCCATTCACAGATTTCAATCGAGAAAACCCATGAAAGCCACTGATTATTTTGATCAATTCACCAGCCGATATAGGCACTACAAGGGCGGAAGCTGGTGTTATGAGGATGGCTGTGTCTATCGGGGTTTGCAGCACCTGTTCGAAGCGACCGGCGAGCGTCGCTGGAACGAACATCTGCATCGTCTGGCTGACACCCAGATAGCGGCAGACGGAGTGCTCGCCGGTTACGATCCTCAGGAATACAATATCGATCACATCCTTGCCGGTCGCATTCTGTTTCCTCTGGCAGCGGAAACGGGCGATCCGCGTTATCTCGCTGCGGCGGAACATCTTGCTGGCCAACTCCGCAGCCATCCGCGTACGGGCTCCGGTAATTACTGGCACAAGAAGCGTTATCCGCATCAGGTCTGGCTGGATGGCCTTTATATGGGACTTCCTTTCCAGATCGAATATGCGCAGGCGACTGGTGACGCCGAACTGATCGACGATGCGCTACAGCAATTCTCAACCGCACTCACGCTGACGGCGGATGCCGGTGGGCTCTATGTCCATGGTTATGACGAAAGCCGCAACCAGCGCTGGGCCGACCCCGTGAGCGGCCAATCCCCGGCCGTATGGGCTCGCGCCGTCGGCTGGCTCGCCATGGCGCTGGTCGATGCGTTGGTGATGTTGCCGGCTGATGGCGCAACGATCGAACTTCGGGAACGCGCGGGCCTACTTCTGGCCGGTATTGTTGCCCGGCAGACTAAAACCGGTCTCTGGATGCAGGTGCTGGACAAACCGGATCTTGCCGGAAACTACGAGGAAACCTCCGCTTCGGCGATGTTCGCCTATGCCTTACTGCGGGCTGCGCGGCTGGGGCTTTTGCAGGGCGAGGAGGCAAAGGCGGCTCTTTCGGCGGGCCGGTCCGCGCTTGATGCCCTGCTTGAGAGACAGCTCAAGGTGGACGAAAAGGGTATCGTCCGTCTCACCGGCATCGTGCATGTCGCGGGCCTTGGCGGTTTCGAGGGCAATTATCGCGATGGGTCTCCGGATTATTACCTGACCGAGCCGGTTGTATCCGATGACGCCAAAGGCGTCGGGCCGCTGATGATGGCCTATGCCGAAAGCCTGCTTTTGGCATGACGGCGCGGTCATCTTAACGGGCATAGGGTATTTTGTGGCATGAGATCATGCCACTTTTGCCAAGATCACCGTCTGGATCAGGCCCTGTTTTTTGTGGTTCGCGATGGTGATCGTGCCACCGAAGCGCTCGATGATTTCCCTGGCGATGGCAAGACCCAACCCCACACCAGGGATCGACTTTCGCCGCCCGAGATCGACCCGAAAGAAGGGCTCGAAAACCCGGCCGATCAGTTCCTGCGGAATGCCAGGGCCTTCATCGCGGATTGTAACGACGACCTCGCTCTCGTCCTCGGTTAGATCGATCCGTGCCGTTTTGCCATGGGTGACGGCATTGAGGATGAGGTTGCGCAAGGCTCTTTTAAGCGCAAGCGGAGCGGCCTTGATGATCATGGCGGCTTCCGGTTTCATAAAGTCGAGGGTATCAGCGTAACCGAGATCAGAAAGTTCGCTGACGATTTCGCCGAGAAGCCTGCCGATATCGATCATCTTGACGGTATCCTGGCTCACTTCCTCGCGCACAAGCAGAATGGCGCTATCCGCGATGGCGTTCAGTTCCTCGAGGTCCGCCAGCCATTTGCCCCGCTCTTCGTCGTTTTCGATGAATTCTGCCCGCAGGCGCATGCGGGTCATTGGGGTTCTCAAGTCATGGCCAGCGGCTGCGACGAGGCGCATTCGGCTTTCCATTGCCGCCTTCAGGCGGCGGGCGAGTTCGTTCAAGGCCCGCGCCGTGGCGCGGATTTCACCCGGACCTGTTTCCGACAAATGGGGTAGCGAACCATCGGGTCCGATGCTTGCAGCGGCGTTTTCCAGCATGTCGAGGGGGCGGGTGATCTTTCTGGCAGCAAAGATGGAAACAGCAGCACCGCCAAGAATGATCAGCCCGATCCACATGCCGAAAATCTTCCAGCCGCCCGGGGGAGGACCCATATGCGGAATTTCCGCGACCAGCCATCCGCTTTTTTCCAGCGCTATAGCCGCCACCGGGGCACTACTTCCTGGCGCGCGGATCACAATTGCGGTGCGCGGCTCGCCAACCTGTGCAAGGGCCTTTTCTAGAAACTCCGAAAGCATTCCATCGAGATCACCTTCAGGCGGCTTCTGTTCGATGCGGAAATAGCGGGGTTGTTGCAGCGAGGGGTCGCGTTCGGCCATGGTCACGGCAAAGGCAAGGCTGCGGGCAACGGGCTCGATGGTGGCATCTGGCGGCGGCGGCTGCAATGTCTGATCTGCCACCACAGTTGCAAGCGCGATGACCGCGATGATGGAGACGATCAACAGTGCGGCGATACGGTTTCTGAGCGAGCTCATCGATGCACCGGCAGGGTTCTGACCTGAACCGTCATCTGGTAACCGCCATTGCGAACGGTCTTGAAGATCGGAGCCCGGGCATCGGTTTCGAGCTTCTTGCGCAACCGGCTCATCAACACGTCGACGGAGCGGTCGAACGGTCCCCGGTCCTTGCCCTGCGTAAGATCGAGCAGCTGATCGCGGGAAAGAAGCCGGCCGGGCCTGTCGAGGAAGACTTTCAGCAGATCGAACTCCGCCCCCGTCAGCTCGATCCTCTCACCGCTGGCGTGGATGACGGAGCGCTGTTCCGGATCGGCGGTGAAGTCCGCAAAACCATAAGCGGTGGATGAGCCGCGAGGTACTTCCTGAGGTACTGCGCGGCGCAGCACGGCCTTGATCCGCGCCGTCAGTTCTCGCGGATTGAAGGGTTTGCCAAGATAGTCGTCGGCGCCGATTTCCAGCCCGACGATCCGGTCGACATCCTCCTTGAGCGCTGTCAGGAGAATGACGGGCGTGCGCGGCCGGCGGCCTTGGAGATCGCGGCAGATATCGAGGCCGGAACCATCCGGCAGCATCACGTCGAGCACGATGAGATCCGGATCGGAGCAGGCGAACTGTTCTTCGAACTCACGCTTGTCGGCTGCCATCGAAACGCGAAACCCCTGCGAGCCGAGATATTTCGCGAGCAATGTGCGTATCTCCGGATCATCATCCACGATCAAAATATGTGTCACCGAAACTGTCGCCATATCGTCCAACCTTTTGATGCCACTATACATAAGCGGCGCAAAGAAACGGCGGATTTTTGCAACGAAAGCTTGCTGCGGCCGCTCTGGCAACATTCGGTTACAAATAGGCCGCGCGTGGAACAAGACCCGCAACATTCGGACCAAAGCCGGAAACGCTTAGCTCCTATCGTCTTCTCAGGTTGGAAAACGAAAAGGAAGGTAAGATGAGAAACGCTCTAATCGCCACCGCCGTCGTCGTGACAACTGTTCTTGGCGCTTCGGCCACCTCCCGGGCTGCGGAGCAGGGTGAACCAGTGCCGCCGCTGGCCAGTCCTGACTTCGGTTCGAATAGTGGTCCGGAGCAAAGGCTGCCGCATGGCCGCAAGATGGCCGGGCCTGAGATGCTACGCCCGGATATGATGGGGCCGGATATATTGGGCCCGGATATATTGGGGTTGGCGACGAAACTTTCGGCAGCGGAAATCTATCTCGGCGTCACACCTGAACAGCTTGGTCCGTGGCGCGCCTATACCACTGCGCTGATCGATCTTGTTTTGCCCACTTCGGAACTCAAGCCATTGCCGCCGAAGGGACCGGGTGCGACGGGGCTAGAGCCGCGTCTTGCCGGTGAGGAACTGGCCGGCATCACAATGAAAAAGGCAGAACAGGCTAAAGCACTTCAGGACGCAGCGGCTACGCTGAAACCGAAACTTTCGCCGCAGCAGGTGAAGAAGCTTGCTGAACTCGAACGCGCATTGATGCCGCCTCCGCCTCCCGTCCCGCATGATGGCCGTGCACGAGACGGTCGTATCGAGCCTCCGCATGGCGACAGGATGCCGCCGCTGCCTCACGCAGAGCGGGGCTGACGCCACTCTTCAAAGTTTCCTCCTTTAATAGCCCCCCAGCAAAGGAGGAAATCAGCCGGAAACGGCTGAAGCCGGGGGATCGCTCGCCTGCGATCCCCCGCGTGATTTTCAAGCGAGAAGATGATGATGAGATATTTCTACCTGATGCTGGCGACGGTTTTTGGTTTGAGCTTCGTCTGGTCGGTCGCTGCGGCCGGTGACAGGCCGATGCGAGATCCGGCGGCGAAATCCCGGCAGGAAGAACAGTGGCACCAACCCGTCTGTGCCAAGGAACGGCGCGAAAATGCACACGGCAAGCGTCGTCACGGCGCCTGCCGCAAGGCATCCGCCAGAAAGTCTGTTGCCGCCTATGAATGGATCGAAGCAGACAACGGCTTCATCCTTGTGAAACACGACATGAGGTCGGTTTCTTCTTTTGAGTAGACCGGCCGGACAGGACAGGACAGGACGATGAAAATGGTTCGCAAAGCAGGTGTGGCGCTGACGGTTGTCGCGCTCGCCCTGGGTGGCTACTGGTTTTCGTCACAATATACGCGGGCCGCAACGCCCGGTTATATCACCTCGTCTGTGAAGCGCGGTGATATCGAGCAGACCGTTCTGGCGACTGGAACGCTCAAACCCGTTCGTCTGGTGGCCGTCGGCGCGCAGGCCTCCGGTCGCATCACCGCCGTCAAGGTCGCACTTGGAGATACGGTCAAGGCGGGCGATCTCATTGCCGAGATCGATTCCGTTACCCAGAATAACAGCCTGCGCACGGCGCTGGCAGCGCTTGCCAACGTGAAGGCGCAGCGGGTGGAAAAGCAGGCGACACTTGCTCTCAACCGCCAGAGCCTTGTCCGCCAACAGGAAATGGTGTCGAAAAATGCCGCCTCCCGTGCGGATTTCGAAAGCGCCACTGCAGCGCTCGCAGTCACCCAGGCGCAGATCGAAGCGATCGACGCCCAGATCGAGGAGGCACAGGTCGCTGTCGAAACGGCAAAGGCCAATCTCGGCTATACGAGGATCACCGCGCCCATCGAAGGCACTGTTCTGTCTATCGTCAGTCAGGAAGGGCAGACCGTCAACGCCACGCAGTCCGCGCCGACAATCGTGATCCTAGGCCAGCTCGACCGGATGACGGTGCGCACGGAAATTTCCGAAGCAGATGTGACGCGCGTAAAAGCCAGTTTGCCAGTTTACTTCACGGTGCTGGGTGAGCCGCAGCAGCGTTACGACGCGACGCTTACGTCCATTGAACCGGCGCCTGAATCAGTGCGCAGCGACTCCAGCTTCAGCTCCTCGACGTCTTCCTCGACCACATCGTCCTCTTCCAGCACCTCGTCGTCGGAGGCGATCTATTATAATGGCGTGTTCGAAGTGCCGAACCCGGACGGCAAGTTGCGCACCTATATGACGGCGGAGGTCCATATCGTCCTTGGTGAAGCCAAGGACGTGCTAACCGTTCCGGCGGCGGCCCTTGGTAGCAAGGGCGCCAACGATGACTATGCCGTGCGTGTGGTAGACACCGATGGCAGAATTTCCGAACGCAGGGTCCAGATCGGTCTTAACGACAAGGTAACGGCGGAAGTGCGTTCCGGCCTTGCCGAGAACGAGCGCGTGGTGACCGGCGAACTTTCCATCGACACCACCAAAAACGCCATGCCCGGGCCTGGTGGCCCGCCGATGGGTTTTTGAACAATGGCTGATCCTTTGATTTGCCTTAAATCCGTGCGGCGGGATTATCCGTCCGGTGAAGGTACGATTACCGTACTCAAGAATATCGACCTCATCATCGAGGCCGGCGAGATGGTGGCGATCGTCGGCGCTTCCGGATCGGGCAAGTCGACGCTGATGAATATTCTCGGTTGCCTCGACCGGCCGACCTCAGGGAGCTACAGCATCAGGGGCCGGGAGACGGGCAATCTCGATGCAGACCAGCTTTCGGAATTGCGGCGAGAAAACCTCGGTTTTATTTTCCAGCGTTACCATCTGCTTGTCGAACTGACAGCGCTCGGCAATGTCGAAATTCCGGCGATCTACGCCGGAAAGTCACAAAGCGATCGCAGGAGCGATGCCGCCAGGTTGCTCGGTCGCCTTGGCATGGCGGACCGCCTCGATCATCGTCCGGGCCAGCTTTCCGGCGGCCAGCAGCAACGCGTTTCCATCGCGCGCGCCCTTATGAACGATGCCGAAATCATTCTTGCCGACGAGCCGACCGGTGCGCTCGACAGCGCGAGCGGCGACGAGGTGTTGCGCATCCTCGACGAGCTGCATGCCGAAGGGCGCACTGTCATTATCGTCACGCACGATATGTCAATTGCACGACGTGCCGAACGGATCATCGAAATCAGCGACGGCGCCATAATTTCAGACCGCAGGGCGGATGCCGCGCCGGTTCGGAAGGATGACGCCAAACCCTCTATGGTTTCCGGCGGGGCCTCCAGTCTCGCTGGTCTCGCATCCTCGCTGCGGGAGGCATTGCGCATGGCGCTCCTGTCGATGCAGGCGCACAAGCTGCGCAGCTTTCTCACCATGCTCGGTATCATCATCGGCATCGCCTCGGTCATCAGCGTCGTGGCGCTGGGGCAGGGGTCACAGCAGCGCGTGCTGCAGAATATCTCAAGCCTCGGCACCAACACGCTGGAAATCTTCGCGGGCAAGGATTTTGGCGACATAAGGTCGGGCAAGATCACCACGCTGGTCGTCTCCGACGCCGAGGCACTTGCCAAACAATCCTATGTCGCGGCTGTGACGCCCACGGTCTCGACCTCCAGTACGGTGCGTTTCGGCGCGAAGGAGGCGAATGCGCTTGTGAATGGTGTCAGCGAGCGGTATTTCGTCGCCAAGGGCACGAAGCTGTCACAAGGGCGCTTTTTCGATGCCGCAAGCGTCGCGCAGAAAGCCCAGGAGGTGGTGATTGATGAGAACACCCGCAAATCGTTGTTTGCGGATTTCGACGGCAGCCCCATCGGTCATGTCATCCTCATCGGCAAGATGCCGGCCCGCATCGTCGGCATCACGCAGGCGCAGCAGGGCGGTTTCGGTTCAAGCCAGAACCTTTCACTTTATCTCCCCTATACTGCCGTCCAGTCACGCTTTCTCGGCAGCCTGTCGCTGCGCAGCATCACGGTGCAGGTGAGTGACGATATTGACGCCGCAATTGCCGAACAGGCGGTGACGGTTCTTCTCACCCAGCGGCATGGAACGCGGGATTTCTACATTCTCAACACTGACGATATTCGCCAGACCATCACCAGTACAACGCAGACCATGACGCTGCTGGTTGCGGCGATCGCGGTGATTTCGCTTCTGGTCGGCGGCATCGGGGTGATGAACATCATGCTCGTTTCCGTTTCCGAACGTGTATCGGAAATCGGCGTGCGCATGGCAGTCGGCGCACGGCGCAGTGATATACTGCGCCAGTTCCTGATCGAGGCAGTGCTCGTCTGCATCATCGGCGGAACGCTGGGAATTTTGGGCAGCTTCGGCTTCGGGGCGCTTTTCTCCGCCTTCAGCAGCAATTTCGCCATGGTCTATTCCACGGTGTCGATCATTGCTGCCTTCGTCTGCTCGACACTGATAGGCGTCGTTTTCGGCTATCTGCCGGCCCGCAACGCATCGAACCTCGATCCTGTTGCGGCCCTGTCGGCGGGTTGATATCCGCCGCTGCCGGTCAAGCCTTGTTTTTTTCGATGAAGCGGATGGCGTCGCCAACGGTCAGGATTGTGCTTGCGGCCGAATCGGGGATTTCCACTCCGAATTCTTCCTCGATTTCCATGACAACCTGAACCACTTCGAGGGAATCGGCACCGAGATCGTCGACAAAATTGGCGTCATCGACAACCGTGCCGGGATCTGCGCCAAGCTGGTCAACGATGATTTTTTTAATACGGTCGGCGATGGTGGACATGGTGGGACTCCGCGAAAGTTGTTTGCCGCCGAACAACCCGTTTGAATTTGCGCCCAGGACACTTGCTAAAATCGAAACCGGTTTTTGCGAGGCGTGGTACACAGAGTCAGAAGGTCAAAGCATCGATGACATTCGGACGTAGCATGCCTTTGACGGCTGCGAAAGAGCGTGGCTCATGGGGAATTGCCCATAAGAATTCGGGGTATGTTTGACGTTGAACAGTTTTTGACTGGATGCGATGAACCGCTGCGCTGTAAACCTCGTTTTCGTGAAGTAATTATAATCCAGTCCTGTCGAGCATCAACGCCCATGGTCCAGTCTTCCCCGGAACGCTTCATATTGCTCGATGGCATAAGGGGCGTAGCTGCGCTCTTCATCGTACATCGCCATGCCGAACAGTTTTTCGGGAGAGACGACGCTTCGAGCTATCTCGCCGTCGATTTGTTCTTCGCCTTGAGCGGTTTTGTGCTGGCGCATGCCTACAGCATGAAACTGCGCGAAGGGGCGATTACGCCAGGCTTCTTCATGAAGGCGCGCCTTGCGCGACTTTATCCACTGTATGGGCTGGGGCTGGCGTTGATGGCGTCCTATTTCATTTGCCTCTACCTGTTGGGCCTGCCGACGCCGATCGATGATCTTCATCGCCACATCAATCCCGGTGAACTGGCGATAGCGTTGTTGACCGGGCTTCTTTTCGTTCCGGCACCCTTCACGCTTACATTGAACGGCGCATTGTTTCTGGTGAGTCCGGCATGGTCGCTTTTCAACGAGCTGGTGGTGAATGCGGTTTATGGCCGGTGGGGTGTGCGGGCGACTACGAAACAGACAATCGTGGTGCTGGCTGTCAGCGCCTGCGTCCTTGTCGTGGCGGCTGCTGAGTTTGGGAAGTTGCATGCGGGGTTTCGATGGCACGAAATGTATGCCGGCATGGGAAGGGTGTTTTTCTCGTTTTTCGCAGGCGTGCTGGTTTACCGCTTCCGCAATCGCATAACCGAGCTGAAGCCCATCCAGGCGGCCCTCTGTCTTATGCTGGTCTGCGTCATCCTCGCCGTGCCAATTTCGCGTGAGCTTCGGCCCTTCTTTGATCTCGCGGTGGTTCTGCTCGTCTGGCCGACGGTATTGTTCGTAGCCAGCAGGATAGTGCCGGGTCGCAGGGTGGGAATCTTGTCGACGTTTCTCGGCACAGCTTCCTACGCCGTCTATGTGCTGCATATTCCGCTGCTGGCCTGGACGGATTTTCTGATGCCTGCCGTTGATAGGGAAAACATCGCTTTGCCGGTCGGTGTCGCTTTCCTGATAGGGACGACGTGTCTGTCATGGTACCTGACGGTCCATTTTGATCAGCCAGTGCAGACATGGCTCAAAGGTCGCCTGAGAAAGCGGGCAGGGGTCGGGCAACCCGTGTGATCGCGTCTTGTCGCTGCAGGCTTCAGTAATGCGCGAAGATTGGAGCCGTGATAACAAAGGCCGCGACGAGACTGATGATCGTCAGTTTCGCGGCACGCATGCGGCGCATTCTGCGGCCGCTCCAGTCATACGTCATACTCACCCTCCACGCAGACGCAAACTCTCGGACTGATGTCCGACTAAATCAGTTTCTCCTGATATATCTCATTTGCCAAGTCATTATTGTTACCAGTGATTTTGGCGAACACCGTCCGCTTCGGGAGGCGCTTCAGGGGAAAAGCCGGATAAGTTGATTGTCTTTGAGTTTCAGGCGGCTTGCCTCATCGGAAGAAATGCAATGCTCTATGTTCTTTCGCAAGTCGTCGGGAACTATCGGCCCGCCTGCCTTCAAAAGCTTTTCGGTCATCGAAAAAAGAATGCCGAACTGGGTCTCGCATTCGGCCGATGTCAGAAGCAGCGGTAGCGACGGAACGGTGTTCGCCGTAAAGACGCTATCCGCCGTATCGTACATGGTGACGAGGTACCAGGTCAGAAATAGCCCCAGCCACAGGCCGGTGCTGACCATGATATATTCGCGCATCTGCTCTCTCCCCTCAATGGCGGTGGTAAAGCAGTGGCAGGCCCTGGATTGCATATCGGGGGAGCGGCTTCCACGGCTTGATGCGGTCGTGTTTCTGCACGCCGAACAGGAAACGCATTTCGTCGGTGAGGTCTGCCGGATCGGTCAAACCATCCTGATATAATTCAATAACCTTGCGGGCGGCTCTGTTATGGAGCTTTTTGTCATCATCGTCGGAAAGGTGATTAAAACCGATGCTCTCGAGGACCAATTGGAGCATTTCGAGATCTTGAGAGGAGATCAGGCAGTTACGGGGCGCAGAAGACATGATGGCCTCTTTTCTTACTGGTTCAGAAAGCCGAAGCCTCGCGCGCGCCCTTAAAAGGCTGCACGGGACGCTCCAACGCTTCGAAACGATACGCCGGTGCGGTCGATGACCGTTGCCGGTTTTCGGGGGGCATGTGCCTCAATGCGCCCTGGGAAATTCCGCACGGGGCGCTGTAGACGGGAGGCATGTGCAAATGGGGCTTGAGACGGCAAGGATGCCTGACGGCGGTAACGCCCTTTAAGTACCGATGGGGAAGGGTGCGCTTTTTGCGCGCAATAGGCAAGTTAATTCCATAGCCCCTGACGAGTATGTGACCGGTGCGGCGACATTCTTTATCTCACCAAGGCAGACAACAAAAAAGGCCGGGGCAATATTGCACCGACCTTCCTCATATCGCCATTAACACCAGTGCCAGTACATCCGTGGTCAAAAGTCTAAAGCGACGGAAACAACTGCGAACGACATATTTTGCGCTCACCAGCAGTTGCTGTATGAACTTTCTAGAAGAGCAATGTGGCCAAAACAAGTCCGCATTTCCATTATATGTTTTATTTGTCGCGACCCTTTGTGTATCGGGTCGCGGTTTGGCAATTCGTGCCGGGGCGTCGCGCTGTTATGAGCGGGCTGTCCGGAACAATCCTACTTCTTCTTGCCATCCGCAGTTGTGGAGTTTGCGAACTTGACCTGCGTGCCGGCAGCTGGTGCCGCAGCCGGAGCTTTCGTCTTGTCCTTCTTCGGTTTGCGGACTTCTTTGTTGCTGCGTACTTGACCCTTGGCCATGGTGTCCTCCTGGTATTGAACAGATATTCGATATTGTGTGGTCCGGGGCATGATCGCGCGCCGCAGGCAGGCTGCGGGGCGGTTTCATCGTCAGGGGAAAGGCAGTCCGTTAAGCGGAAGTTTCCCGAAGGGAAGGGTCGGTTTGGAGAGGCGGATACGCCCTGCGTAGAAGGTTCTCCGCACCATGTCGGGCTGGAGGCCAAAATCAGGAAACGCCGCAAAGCCGGAGGATGCGCCGCGATCCTGATCTAGGCGCATTGCTGTTTCTTCGGCGGCACTGAGAAGCAGGCGAAGCGATGCGTTTTCCCGGTAACCCAAACCGCCGGTGCGGACGAGGTTCCGTGAAAGGCTTGATGAATAAAAGTCGGAAGACATCTCGTCCTCCTTTCGTTTGGGGGCGAGGACACTCTGCCCTCAAACACCAGCACTCTTCAGCGGATTGCTGACAGGCGAAGCGTGCGCCTGTTGCGTATCAGGTTCAAGAAGTTTTTCGGAAAGACGACGTCAAAAAGTGCAACCGGGTTATTTCTTGCCGGATGACTTTTTGGTGCGGGTGGGTGGAGGGGCGGCGATTGCCGCCTCCTGAGCTTCGCGAAGTTGGCGAAGCCGTTCCGTCTTCTTGGCGCGCTGGTCGGATTCGGCGGTTATGATCTGTTTCGCCGCCTTGTCCGTTATGGATGCCTTGTCCTGCGAGGACAGCTTTCCGGGTTTGAAAACAGCCTCTTTAGTCGCGGTCATGGCATTCTCCTTTGCGGAGCGAATTGAAAGTTATCGAGCGCGGGCAACCTTTTTGGGAGCAGGAAGCAATCCCTCGCGCTGCAATTTTTTCTTCGCCATCTTGCGGTGGCGGCGCACAGCTTCGGCTTCTTCGCGGATACGCTTTTCCGACGGCTTTTCGTAAGATTCCCGTGCGCGCATCTCACGGAAGATACCCTCGCGCTGCATCCTCTTTTTCAAGACGCGGAGGGCTTGCTCTACATTGTTATCCCTGACGAGTACCTGCAACTTATCTCCTTAACGCAGCCATCGCTGCTATTTTTTGATTCTGATCGTATTCGAATTGATCCAGCTCGATCCCGCAACGCGCGAAGACGAGCCTTCGATTTCCACGGGCCGCGATGAAGACGCAACCACATCGATTTCATCGAGCGCTATATTACGTTCGAAGTTCTCGTGCTGGAAACGCACCCTGTAGCGAACCGCACCTTGTTGTGTCTCTGGCAGAGCCGTTACGACCCGGCCTGGACCTTTGGGCTGGTTGGCCCCAAGTACGCCCGCCTTCAGAAAGATAGCATCGCCGGAACGATAAGGATTTTTGCGCATGAGAGCCTCCCCATGGCCAAAAAAAACAAAAGGCCGGGATTTAACCCGACCTCTCACAATCACTCAGCGCCACTGCTGGTACATGCGTAGCCAGCGGGGCCGATGACAAATCAAGCTGCGCGAAGGTTGTCAGCGGAGCTCTTGCCGGACTTGCGGTCCTGCACGATGTCGTAGGTGATCTTCTGGCCGTCGTTCAGCGAACGCAGACCTGCGCGCTCAACAGCCGAAATGTGAACGAAAACGTCCGTGCCGCCGTTGTCAGGCTGAATGAAGCCGAAGCCCTTGGTGGCGTTGAACCACTTTACAGTACCAGTGTTCATAACGATTTCCTTTCGTAGTAATCGTTGTTGGTTTCCGCGATACCTTGCGGAATTAGATCGATTATTTGAGAGGAAATCCGACGGGAACGTAGAGTCCCAGGAGCGACGTCACAAGCAATTGTCGATTTGCCGAATATAGCCTCAATTTTTGATTTTGCAATGGGCCGATGCGGAAAAATGCGCCATCTGGCGATTGCACTTGCCGGTTCCGATGTCTCTTCCTGCGTCAGCGGCGCGATTTCGGTTTTTTCTCTTCCCTGTTCATATCACGCCCCACCCATTTGAAAAAAAGGATCAGGCTGGTGCCGATGATGATGAGCGGAATGAAGGATTCGAAACTGGACATGATTAACTCTTTCTTCCCCCGATCGTCGTTTTACCGGTATGGAGGAAGCGCGTAATCTGCAGAATGTTATCCGTTCTTTTTTGGCAATTGCGGCCTGCGGACCGACGTTGAAAGCACCGCAGGCCGAAAATATCTAGATGGGCAGGGATTTCACCGCCGCTGCACCACCCTCGCGGGCGCTTTTCAATGCGGCTACGCCGCAGAGCACGGACATGGCGCCGGCGCGCGAACCCGCCCGCTGCCGCAGCCGGTCGTTCGAACCGGGCTTGAAGATCATGTCGCGCATGCGATTGTCGCCGCCATAATGGCCGCCCGGCTCATGCGGCACCCAGATACGCTCGACACCGCCACCGAAACTTTTTACCAGCAGTATTTCGTCGGCTGGGGGCTCAGTCCACGGCTGCTTTTCATATTGGCGCATCTCGATGCGTCCTTTATGGCCGTTAAACGCGATGTGGTGTCCCTCGATCGGCATATAGGTATTGAGCGAATAGGAGACCTGCACGCCGTTCGCATAGCGAATCGAGGCACTCATCGTGTCGGGGATGTCGATCTCCTCGCGAAAGACGCAGGCGTCACGCATATAGCCATCCACAGTCGACGGGTCCTCGTAAAGCGCGTCCAGGAACGGGTCGGCCCCGAGATCCATGAAATAATCGCACTCGCCCTTGTGCGGACAGGTACGACAGCGCGTTCCCCGGAACGGTCCGTTCTTGCCATAATGCAGCAATTGCCCAAAGCCCTTCACTTCCACCGGGTCGGAATCGAGATACCAATTCAGAAGATCGAAGTGGTGCGTGGCCTTGTGGACGAACAGGCTGCCTGAATGTTCGGTGAAAGCGTGCCAGCGGCGGAAATAATCCGCACCGTGCTGGTTATCGAGATACCAGTGGAAATCTACCGAGGTAACGGTGCCGATCGCGCCATCGTCGATCAGCTCCTTGATGCGCGCCGCCGTCGGTGAAAAGCGATAATTGAAGGAAACGTCGACGCGGCGGCCGCTTTCGGCCTCCGCCGCGCGGATGCGGTCAATCTTTTCCGGGGTGGTGGTCATGGGTTTTTCGCTGATGACATCGGCACCGCCCTCGAGCGCGCGGATAATGATGTCGTCATGAGTATCGTCGGGCGTGCAGACGATTACCAGTTCCGGGCGTTGCTCGGCCATCATCCGGTCGAAGTCGTCGTAAAGCGGAGCGGCCGACCCCATCATGGCGCGGGCCCGTTCTGCGCGCATCAGGTTCAGGTCGCAAATGCCGACCAGTTCGACATAGTCGCTCCACCCGGCCAGAAGTTCGCGCCCCCACATGGTGGTGCCACGATTGCCGGTGCCGACCAGTGCATAACGTTTGCGTTTCACCCTTTCAGGCATTTCCTTACTCCCGAACCCAATCAACAAACGGTTTTAAAACGCTCGACGACGGTGGACAGAACCTCGTCCACCGGGCGTGCCTGCCAACGATGCGAAAAAATCTCGACTTCCTGCGGACCGGAAAAGCCGGCGGCCTCGATCATGGCGCGAAATGCCTTCAGGTCAATCACGCCATCGCCCATCATGCCGCGATCGTTGAGCGGATCGGTGGTCGGCACCAGCCAGTCGCAGATATGGTGTGCCAGTATCTGCCCGTTTCGCCCGGCGCGCGCCACCTGTTCCTCCAGCTCCGGGTCCCACCAGACGTGATAGACGTCGATGGCCACACCGGTTCCGGCACCCAGCCGGTCGCAGAGGTCGAGCGACTGTTTCAAAGTGTTGAAGCAGGCGCGGTCGGCGGCATAAAAGGGATGCAACGGTTCAATGGCGAGCGGCACGCCGGCTGCCCTCGCATAGGGAAGAAGTTCGGCCATGCCGTCCTCCACCATCTGCCGTGCACCTTTCAAGTCTCGAGAACCCGCGGGCAGGCCGCCCACGACAAGCACCAGGCAATCTGCCTTCATGGCGGCGGCTTCGTCCACGGCGCGTTTATTGTCCTCAATGGCGCGGCTGCGGCCTTCTGCATCGGGGGCGGGGAAAAAGCCGCCCCGGCAATGGCCGCTGAGACGAAGGCCGTTCTGCTCGACAATGCGTGCTGCTTCAGCAAGGCCTGCAGCGTGAACCTGCTCGCGCCAGGGCGAGATGGTGGTGATGCCATGCGCAAGGCATGCATCCACGATTGCCCCGAAGGAACGTCCCTGCCGCACGGTGGCAAAATTTATTGAAAGGCCCTCAACGCCCATAACGGTACTCCTCCCTTTTGCGAAGGCCTCCAGCCACCTTCGCTCTCGCGCTTAACCAATGCCTCTGACAGCCAGAAACTGCTTCATGCGATGCGTCGCCACATCCGGTTCGGCAAGCACATTGGCCTTGTCCGCCAGCCGGAAAAGCTCGGCGAAATGCCGCGTGGAGCGGGCGCTTTCCTGCCCGCCAACCATGGTGAAATGGTCCTGCAAGCCGTTGAGATAGGCGAGAAACACCACGCCGGTTTTGTAAAAGCGGGTCGGCGCCTTGAAGATATGGCGTGAAAGCGCCACCGTTGGCTCCAGAATGTCGAAGAATTCATTATCCGCACCGCGCTTCAGGCTGGCGAGCGCCTTGGATGCCGCCGGAGCAATGGCATCGAAAATGCCGAGCAACGCGTCCGAATGACCTTTTTCGTCACCGGCGATCAGCTCGGCATAATTGAAGTCGTCGCCGGTATACATGCGAACACCAGCGGGCAGGCGACGGCGCATGACGATTTCCTTTTCCTTGGATAGAAGCGAAATCTTGATGCCGTCGATCTTGTCTGCATTCTCCTCGATCATGGCAAGGCAGGTGTCCATCGCCGCCATATGGTCGCGGGCACCCCAGTAGCCCTCAAGCGCAGGATCGAACATTTCTCCCAGCCAGTGGATAACCACCTTGTTCTCGGCACGGGAAAGGACCCTGGCATAGGCCTTGAGATAATCGTCCGGGGAGCGGGCGGCAGCGGTGAGCGCCCGGCTTGCCATCAGGATCACGCGCCCGCCTTCTCCCTGAACAAAATCAAGCTGTTCCAGGTAGGAGTCGATAATCTGGTTCAGGTCATATCCGCCGCCCTCAAGATGATCCGTGCCGACGCCGCAGGCGATCAGCGCATCCTTGCGGGTGGCCGCTTCCTTCAGCGAACGGGAGATCAGTTCCTGCGCCTGCGGCCACGCCAGTCCCATGCCGCGCTGGGCCGTATCCATGGCCTCCGCAACACCCAGGCCGAGGTCCCAAAGGCGGTGGCGGAAGCGCAGGGTAGCGTCCCAGTCGATGGCGGGCGTCAACCATGGATCGTTGTCGGCGAGGGGATCGGCCACCACATGGGCGGCGGCGAAGGCGACACGATTGAAATCCGCCGCACTTCGTTTCTCAATGGCGACCGGCGCGCCTGATAGCCTGTAGACCTCGATGCTGCGGTCGTCCTTTGGAAGCTTGAGTTCGCTCACTGTCGCCTCCTCAGGAAAGTGCGGGAACGTCGAGCCAGCGGCGTTCCTTCCATGATCTCAGCCCCAGTTCGGCCAATTGCACGCCCTTCACGCCCTCCATCAGCCCATAGGGCCATGGGTCGTTGTCGACGAGGTGACGCACGAACATTTCCCACTGCGCCTTGAAACCGTTGTCATAAGTGACGTTGTCAGGCACTTCCTGCCAGGTCTTGTAGAAATCGATGGTCTGGGGCTGGTCAGGGTTCCACACCGGTTTCGGCGTATTGGTGCGGTGCTGGGTCCAGCATTTGGTGAGACCCGCCACGGCCGAACCATGCGTGCCATCAACCTGAAACGTGACGAGATCATCGCGGCGCACACGCACCGCCCAGGAAGAGTTGATATGGGCGATGGCGCCGCCTTCCAACTCGAAGGTGGCGTAGGCGGCATCGTCGGCATCCGCCGCATAGGCGTGGCCCTGTTCATCGAAACGCTCGGGGATATGGGTGGCGCCGAGGCAACTTACGGATTTCACCGGTCCGAATAGATTATCGAGCACATAACGCCAGTGGCACAGCATATCGAGGATGATACCGCCGCCATCCTTCAGGCGGTAATTCCACGAAGGACGCTGCGCCGGCTGCCAATCGCCTTCGAAAACCCAATAGCCGAACTCGCCGCGCACCGAGAGGATCTTGCCGAAAAAGCCGCTGTCACGCAGCATCGCCAGCTTGCGAAGGCCGGGCAGGAACAGCTTGTCCTGCACCACGCCGTGTTTGATACCGGCGCTTTCGGCCAGTCTGGCAATTGCCAGCGCCTCTGCCACGCTGTCGGAAATCGGCTTTTCGCAATAGACGTTCTTGCCCGCCTTGATGGCTTTTTCGAGCAGGCTGCCACGCATCTGCGTCGTGCCGGCGTCGAAGAAAAGCGTGTCATCCGGGTTCGCAAGGGCGGCGTCGATGTCGGTCGTCCAGCGCGCGACATTGTGCTTTTTAGCGATTTCCTCGATTTTCGCATCGTTTCGGCCGACCAGAATGGGGTCGAGCATGACCTTTTCGCCGCTCTTCAAAACCACGCCGCCCTGATCGCGAATGGCGAGAACGGAGCGCACGAGGTGCTGGTTGTAACCCATGCGGCCGGTGATGCCGTGCATGATGACGCCGATACGTTTCATGAATTTCCTCCCAAGGCGGCCTTTTCCCGAAAGCCGCTTCCGTAAAACATGGCAATTTGTAACCATTTGGTTATTTGTGATCGTGAAGGATGCGATCTGTCAAGGTGTTTTTGGCAGGAAATTCACATGCACTTGCGGCGGCAGAAATCACGGGTTTGTGCCGCGCCGCAAAAGGAAAAGACGCGCTTCGCGGATGCGAATGGCGCGTCGTCGCTGTTGTTAAAGGGAAATTCGGTTTTTACGGCTCAGACCGGCCGCACCGCAGCAAGCAGGGTATCGACGATATGCTGGCCCCAGCGTTCAAGTTCGGCGGGGTCGGTAAGGTCGCGCTGGAAGATCGTCGACAGCGTGAATCGGTTCGAAAGATAAAAGGCGCCGAGCGAGGCGATCGTCAGATAGACGTCGATCGGATCGAGACCGTCACGGAATTCGCCAGTATCGCGGCCGCGCCGCAGCACGTCCTCAAGCTCGGAAATGAAGTTCGAATGCATCGCCGCAATCGTAGCGGATTGCCTGAGATATCGGGCTTTATTGAGGTTTTCTGTTGCGAGAATGCTCAGAAATTCCGGGTGATCCAGAAAATAATGCCAAGTGAAAAGCGCAAGTTCCCGCAAGCCTTCCGAAGGCGCCTTGCGGGTCAGGTCCAGCCGCCGTTCGGTGTGGCGGATGTGGCGATAGGCGTCCTCCAGAACGGCGAGATAAAGCGCGTCCTTGTCGCCAAAATAATGGTAGATCATCCGCTTGTTGGTGCCGGCACGCCGCGCCACGACATCGATTCTCGCGCCCGCCAGGCCCTTCGCGGCCACCTCGCGGCGGGCGGCTTCAAGAATGGCGGCGCGTGTTCTCTCCGGGTTTCGCACCTGTGCCGCCCCGCGTTTGCGCTTGGGGGCAGGCGTTTCCTCGACGGCCGGATCGGGCAGCTGGTTTTTCGTCGTTTCGTCCATCTTAGCACCCGCTTGACAATGTTGGCGATCGGTGTTCCCATGTAACCAATTAGTTATAAAACGGCAATAGTCGTTTACCCCCATCATCAATTTGGCAGTCAATTAGGGAGGAGTTGCCAATGCCCGTGATGCTTCACAGGAGAAGTGTGCTTTCAGCAGGGCTTGCGGCCCTTTCACTCGCAACATTGGGAGGTGGTTCGGCGCAGGCTCAGGCCGCGCGGCTGCGTATGTTGTGGTGGGGATCGCAGGAGCGTGCGGATCGCACCAACAAGGCGATCGCCGCATATAAGCAAATCAAGCCGGATCTCGACATTGCCGGGGAATTTGCCGGCTGGAGCGACTACTGGCCGCGCCTTGCCACGCAGGTGGCAGGCCGCAACGCGCCTGATCTGATCCAGATGGATTATCGCTACATCTTCGAATATGGTCGGCGCGGCGCCCTTGCTCCCCTTGATGACTATATTGGCAAGGGCCTGAAGATAGAAGATTTCGGCAAGATGAACATCGACTCCGGTCGGGTCGACGGCAAGCTTTACGGGGTTAATCTTGGCGTGAATTCCAGCGCTGTCTTCTTCGACAAGGTGGCCTGGGAAAAATCCGGCGCGACTCCGCCAGCGATCGGGCAGACCTGGGAAGAGTTTGCCGAAAACGCCGCCAAGCTCAGCAAGAACAAGCCCAAGCCCGGCTATTACGCCACGGCCGATGCCAGCGGCGTCGAGCCGAGCTTCGAGAACTGGCTGCGTCAGAACGGCAAATCACTCTACACACAGGATGGCGGTATCGGTTTTGATCCGACCGACGCGACCAAATGGTTCACCATGTGGGCGGATTTGCGCAAGAGCGGTGCATGCGTGCCGGCCGATATTCAGGCGCTCGACCAGTTGAATATTGAAACCAACGCGCTGACGACGGGCAAGGCGGCAACGGCATTTGCCCATTCCAACCAGTTTGTCGGTTATCAGGCACTCAACAAAGCAAAGCTGGCGATTACCTCCTATCCGAAAAGAAAGAAGGATGGTCCTTCCGGTCACTACCTGAAACCATCCATGCTCATCAGCGTCGCCAATGGCAGTGCCGGCATCGAGCAGGCGGTCGGTTTCATCAACTTTCTCGTTGCCGAACCACAGGGCGTCGATGTTCTGGGTGTGGAGCGCGGCGTTCCGGCGTCGGAATCGATGCGTAACGCGCTGACCGCCAAGCTCGATGCCGTCAGCAAGAGCATGGTGGAATATATTGCCGAGATTACCCCCGGCGTTGGCGATCTGCCGCCGGCACCCCCTCCGGGTGCAGGCGAATTCGCCTTCGTCCTGAAACGTACAGCGGAAGAGATCGGCTTTGGCAAGATTTCGGCGGCTGAGGGTGGTGACCGGCTCGTCAAGGAATCCGAAACCGTCATTAAACGGAAGTGATGGCAGATGGCCTTTCGATCTGAAACTCTCGTGGAGGAGAGCCGTGGCGCGGCTCTCCCGAAGCGGGCAGGCGTGAAGCGGCTTTTGGACCGCAACGTTCACGCGTACCTGTTTCTCCTGCCGTGGCTGATCGGTTTCTTCGGTCTCACCCTAGGGCCTGCGCTGGTGTCGCTTTATCTGTCCTTCACCAATTATGACCTGCTTCAATCCCCGGACTGGGTGGGGGCGGCCAATTATGTGCGCATCGCCACTGCCGACCCTAAATTCGCCGCCGCCATGCAGGTCACCTTTACCTATGTGCTGCTTTCGGTGCCGTTGAAGCTGATCTTTGCGCTGCTGGTGGCGCTCGCCTTCAATCGCGGCATAAAGGGGCTCACGCTTTACCGGGCGATCTTCTATCTGCCGTCGCTGCTCGGTTCCAGCGTGGCGATCGCTGTTCTCTGGCGGCAGCTTTTCGCGTCAGATGGCCTCGTCAACATGGTCCTGTGGCAGGTTTTCGGTTATGAGGGGCCGAGCTGGATTTCCAATCCGGACTACTCGCTCTACACGCTGGTGATCCTGTCCGTCTGGCAGTTCGGCTCGCCAATGATCATCTTCCTCGCAGGGCTCCGGCAAATCCCGCAGGATATGTACGAGGCCGCCGATATCGACGGCGCGAGCAAGATGCGGCAGTTCTTCCGTATTACGCTGCCGCTGTTGACGCCGGTGATCTTCTTCAACGCCGTGATCCAGACGATCGATGCCTTCAAGGCCTTCACGCCCGCCTTCATCATTTCCGAAGGCACGGGCGGGCCGATCAACTCGACGCTGTTCTACACGCTCTATCTCTATCAGGAAGCCTTCGGTTTCTTCCGCATGGGATATGCCTCGGCGCTTGCCTGGATTCTTGTGATCATCATCGCGCTGTTCACGGCCTTCTCGTTCCTCAGCGCGAAATACTGGGTGCATTACGATGACTGACGCTGTTACCGCTCCCCGGCCGGGACAAGGCCCGCAACGCTCACCGCTAATGTCGGTTTTGCTGCATGCGGCGCTGATCCTTGCCTCCTTTGCGATGCTTTATCCGATCCTGTGGATGATTTCGGGTTCGTTCCGCCCGCAGGACGAGCTGTTCGGTTCCTCCTCGCTCATTCCTTCGTCGGTTGATTTCGGCGGCTATATTCGCGGCTGGACCGGGCTTCAGGTCAGTTTCGGGCAATTCTTCTGGAACTCGTTCTTCATCTCGGTGCTCGCCACCATCGGCAACGTCGTTGGCTGCTCACTTGCCGCCTTCGCTTTCGCCCGCCTGCGGTTCGGTGGGCGCAATTTCTGGTTCGCGCTGATGCTTGGCACCTTGATGCTGCCCTATCACGTGGTGCTCATCCCGCAATATATCCTGTTTCTGGAAATGGGCTGGGTGAATACGTCGCTGCCGCTGATCGTGCCGAAATATCTGGCAACCGACGCCTTCTTCATCTTCCTGATGGTGCAGTTCTTCCGGGGCATTCCGCGTGAGCTGGATGAGGCAGCGGTGATGGACGGTTGCTCGCCCTTCCGCATCTACTGGAAGATCATGCTGCCCCTCTCTCTGCCGGTTCTGGCAACGGCCGCGATCTTTTCCTTCATCTGGACCTGGGACGATTTCTTCGGTCCGTTGATCTATCTGAACGACATCAACACCTACACCGTGCAGCTCGGCCTCAGATCCTTCGTGGATTCCACCGGCAGCTCGGATTGGACGTCGCTTTTCGCCATGTCCAACCTGTCGCTGGTACCGGTCTTCCTGTTCTTCCTGTTCTTCCAGCGGCTGCTGATTGAAGGCATCGCTACCACCGGAATGAAACGCTGAACGGACGAAACGGGACCGAAAACGAATTGCAGAACATCAACACCGTCGCGGCTGCCTTGTCTGCAGCGCGACGGTCGGGAGAAACAGCATGGCAAGCAGCATTACTCTGGAAAAAATCGTCAAGCGGTTCGGCGCCTTTCCGGTCGTCCACGGCATCGATCTCAAGATCGAGCCGGGCGAGTTCACCGTTTTCGTTGGCCCCTCGGGCTGTGGCAAATCCACGCTTCTGCGCATGATCGCCGGTCTGGAGGAAATCTCCGAGGGTGATCTTCGCATCGATGGCGAAAGGGTCAACGAAACAGCCGCTTCCAAGCGCGGTATCGCCATGGTGTTCCAGTCCTATGCGCTTTATCCGCATATGAGCGTTTACAAGAACCTCGCTTTTGGGCTGGAGACGGCGGGTTACAAGAAACCGGAAGTCGAGGCGCGCGTGCAGAAAGCTGCCGATATCCTGCAGATCGGTCCGTTGTTACAGCGCAAGCCGAAGGCGCTTTCTGGCGGCCAGCGCCAGCGTGTCGCCATCGGTCGGGCTATCGTCCGCGAGCCGAAAATCTTTCTGTTCGATGAACCCCTGTCCAACCTCGATGCGGAACTGCGCGTGCAGATGCGTGTCGAAATTGCCAAGCTGCACCAGACGCTCGGCAGCACCATGATCTATGTGACGCATGACCAGGTGGAGGCCATGACGATGGCCGACAAGATCGTGGTCCTGCGTGACGGCCGCATCATGCAGGTTGGCCGCCCGCTTGATCTCTACAACAATCCGGCCAACCAGTTTGTGGCGGGTTTCATCGGTTCGCCAAAGATGAACTTCCTTTCCGCGAAAGTGGCTTCAGGCGACAGCTCCAACCGTACCATTGAGGTCGCCGGCCAGCGCATTCTGCTCGAAAAGCCGGTCGCGGCTGAGGAAGGCGAGCCACTCACTTTCGGCATTCGTCCCGAACACGTAAACCCACAGGCGCAATCGGCCTCGCTTGGCGATGCGTCCATCCAGCTCGTTGAACATCTCGGCGGCTCGACGGTGGTTTATACCAGCACCCCAGATGGCCAGCCCGCCACCCTGCTGCTGGACGGCCAGCGCCATATCCGCATCGGCGAGACCATTCCCTTTGCGTTTGATCTGGCGAAGACGCATCTGTTCGGGGCAGATGGGCGGCGAATATAAGAGGAAAAACCGGGGGGAGGAACAGACCTTCCCTTATTCCTGTGCGTGTCACAGGAGTCCAGCTGACGCGTCTGCGCGGCGAGGAAATCAATCAGCCCAAAGACTTGGGCTGGCTGGTTCCCTATAGGGGATACAGGGATGAGGGCAGCGGGCGGTTGTGATGGATAGCGAATTTTAGTCCGCCGCGTCGGTTTTCGATAAAAAACAAGCGGTTCTAAGAGCGGGCGAGAATCTCGCCCAGCACCGCCGCATCTTCCGAGAACTGGGCGACGTTGTCACCTTTGACGAACTCCAGCATCGCATAAGCCGGTTTAGTCCAGTCGCTTGCTGGCAAGGCATCAACGCAAGACCGCCAATAGTCCGCGCGCTCGCCGAGCGGCAGGCGGCTGGCATCGGTGAGCCACGCGAAGACGTGCAGGTGGCAGATGCGCGAGCCGAGCGCGGATATTTCCGCAAGGGCGTCATCCAGCGGTAGACCTGGGGCTGGCTGCCAGTAAAAGAACAGGTTAGGCATCGGCAAATCCTGCATGAGCTGCAAGGCCGAGGTCAGCGTGTCGGTCAGCGAATTGGGGTGATATTCGAGGCCGATTGTCATTCCGTAGTCGTCTGCCCGCCGGGCAAGTGCCGCCAACGCGTCGGTCGCCGCACGGCGTTCCTCTGGTGAATAATCCGCGGATGGGCGTTTGCGGCTGCCGGGCCAGATGCGGATATGGCCGGTGCCGAGCGCTTTCGCGGTTTCCAGAACTGCGGTCACATCCTCCGGCGCAAAATCCGGTGCGAAGATGTAGGATCCGTAGGAAGAGACGCTAAGACCGGCTTTCACCGTACGCGCCGCCACATTCCTTGCGTTTTCTAAGTCGCCAGGTGGCACATGGATATCGGCACCCCATTCTATCGCCTTGATGCCATTTGCGACGGCAAGGTCAATCACGGCCTGCGGCGTCATGGACCTGAAGGTGACAGAGCAGAGGCCCGGCTCGAAAATTCTCATGCGATCAGTTCCAGATGTTCCGGACGTACCTGCTGTTGCAATGGTTCTGCGCGGCAGAAGCGTTCGATCTCGGCAATCGCCATGTCGCCGAGCCGGGCGCGTTCGAGGCCGACGGCGCCGGCGATATGCGGCGTCAGGAACACGTTCGGAAGGCTGTAAAAGGGTGACTCTGGTGGCGGAACCTCCGGATCGGTCACGTCGATGACGGCCTCTATGCGTCCGGTTTTCAGTTCCGCCAGCAGAGCGTCTTCGTCCACCAGCGCGCCGCGGGCCGTGTTGATCAAGGTCGCTCCGTCCTTCATCAGGGCAAGCGCGTCGGCGCCGATCATATGCCGGGTTTGCGGCAGGGATGGCGCGTGCAGGGAAATGACATCGCTTACCGCCATAAGCTCGCGGAGCGATACGAGACGCACACCGAGCTTTTGTGCCTCCACCGCGCTTAAAAACGGGTCGAAAAGGATAAGATCGAGATCGAAGGGCTGCAGCAGATTGATGACCCGACGCCCGATGCGTGACGCCCCGACAATGCCGACGGTCAGGCCGAGATTGCCGATTACCTGCGACTGCAGGCGGTCGACGTTTCGCCGTGCGCGATCCTCTCCGTAGATGCGCCGGAAACCGAAGGTACGCTTGCCGGAAAGCAGGATCATTGCCAGCGTAAACTCCGCGACCGGCTGCGCATTCGCCTCGGCCGCGCTGCACACCGTAACGTTTCGTTCGAAAACTGCCTGGGACAGGAAGTATTTCACCGTCCCGGCGGCATGTGAAATCAACCGAAGGTTCGGCATCATTGCCAGTTCCCGCATGTCGATCTCGGGACAACCCCAGCCAGTCAGAAGAATATCTGTTCTCTCCAACTGGGCAGTCACAGCTGGGTCGTGAAAATCGGAGATCGGCCGGGTATCGAGGATGTCGACGCTCTGCGACAGCTTGTCAAGCGCCTGTGGCGTCAGCACATGCTGCGTCCGCTCCGGGTCCATGGCAAGGCTGAGACGCGGACGCGGGCTCATCATTGCGGTTCTCCCGCCGCCGCCATACTGCTTACGGGAACACCGCGCTCAACAAACAGGCGGTCAAGCGCTTCCATGTCCGGAAGTGCGGGAACTGTCGCCAAAGCTGTTTCGCTTTCAGGTCCCGCCACTCCCACAAAGACGGCGCAGGCGAGCAGGGTTTTGCCCGCTGGAATGTCGCCCCGCAATTGCGGCACCGTGGTTTTGGCATTGATGAGATTGGTATTGGGCAGCGCCTTCAACGCCACGCCCTGGCGGGATGCGCTGGAGCCGAGATCGATGATGGCGGATATGTCGGTGCCGCAATCGGCCGTTGCCCGGCCGCTGTCTTCGGTCACCGCATCGCGGTCGCCATCGTTGCGGTTTATCGCAAAGCCGCCTTCGGTGACCAAAAGTGGCCGCGCGGAAGTAATCCGGTGCAACCGGATATGCCACTCTCCCGCGGCAACCAGCGTCGTTTCGACCTCGACATCGGGGAATGGGTTCCAAGTCGCTCGAAGATTGGTGCCAGCCAAGAGCACAGTGCGGTTGGTTTCGCGCACCCGGTAGTGGCGGCCATCTTCGGAAAAGGCCAGCATATTGTCGAAACCATTGGTCTTGAAACCGCGCTCGTCCACTTCCACGCCGAAAGCGTAACGCGAGGAATAGGCGAATTTGGCGTATTTCTCCGGCCCGCCGCGCATGGACAGGTTTTCCTGCCCACTCGTCAGCGCCGTGACGTTGCTCTTACTGCGCATCATCACCATGCCGGGATGAACGAGCGGCCGTGGTTTTGTGGATGTGTCTGGCAGCTTTTCCTCCGCCTGCCAGAAGGGGTGGCTTTCCGGCAAGGCCAGCGGCAGGAAAGCCTTGAAGGCCCAATAGGGTGAACCCGCCGAATTATAGCTTTCCGACATGGTCAGTTGCGGATAGGCGTAACCGATGGAAAGCACGCCGTCGCGGTCGGCAATCGGCTTTCCCGCCCACCAGCGCAGATGTTTCAGATAAAGCCCCTTGATCTCCCCCCAGGGCATCGCTTCCTCATCCGCGAAGGCGAGGGCACCCCAGAAGCCGCCGCAGGCGAAACGGTAGGTCATGGAGCGGCCAAAGGCCAGCGCGCCACCATCCTCATCGAACCAGCTTGCGAAATCCCCGGCAAACAGGCGGGCACGTTCCCGGTAGCGTTCGGCGTATGCATCATCCGGTTTGCTGATTTTCGCGTAGATCAGCCCGTAAAAATGCATGGCGAAGGCGATGTAGTGGTCGATGCGGCGATAGTTGCCGTCGCGATACCAGCCGTCGGCGATGTAAAATCCGTCCAGCTCTTTCAGATATGTTTCGGTGAGGCTCCGGTCGAATTCGATACCGAGATGATCGAGCGCCGCATCGACCATCACCCGGAAAAACTTCCAGTTATTGTCGGCATAGATGCGCTCGCGCGCCGCCAGAAGATAATGGCGCACATTCGCCTTTTGCGCTTCGGACAAGGGTTCCCACAGATGTTGCGGCGCAAGCCGAAGCGCAAAGCCGAGGGCGGCCAGTTCCACCAGCCGCTGATCCTTCTGCCGCACGTCGCCCCAGTAATCGGCATGGGCGGGATCGGTGCCATTGGCGATGCCTCTGGCCAGAAGCGGCCAATGGGCGAAGGCATCGCCGCTGAGCGCAAGCGGCGCGATGCCCCAGAGTGGTCGCGCAAATCCTTCCAGATCGGCCGCTGCCCGGTCAAAATGCGCGGCGGTGCCGCTTAACGTCACTCTTGCGCCGCTCTCTGAGAAATAGGGAAGCAGCGGTGCGAAACTGTCGTCCAATGCCCGTCTGACGTCGGCGCGGGTCTTGAGTGAATTGCCGTAAAGCGGATTGAAGTTGGTCATTGGATCATGGTTTGCTGGCTCATGCATCGCGCGCCGCCTTTCCCGTCTTTTTTGCTCGACCGGCGGTCTGTCCTTCCACAAGCTGTACACCCAGCTGAACCTGCCGGGCATTGGCCGATGGCTCCGCCAGCCGGCGGCGCATCAGCTCCACCGCCTCGCGGGCAATCTCGCGGCGGTCTACCCGGATTGTGCTGAGCCGGGGAGTGGAAAGTTCGGCGAAGGGCAGGTCGTCGAAGCCGATGATGGAAAGATCGTCCGGTACCCCGAGGCCAAGCTCTTGTGCTGCTCCCAGCGCGCCGAGCGCGATCGCATCGTTCATGCAGAAAATGCCGGTCAGATCGGGGTTTTTGGCCAGCAGCTGACGAACCGCATCACCGGCCTGCCCGAAGCCGCTATCCGCCGTGGAAAGCAGAAACTCCTCATAGGTCGCACCCTCTTCCTCGATGATAACCTGCCGAAAGCCCCGCATGCGCTCTCTTATGGTGTGACGGTGTTGCGGACCTATATAGGCGACCTTGCGGTGCCCAAGTTCCAGCAGCCGCCGCGCTGCCATCGCCCCGCCGTAAAAATTGGAGGGCGAGACGCAATCCAGCATCATCGAGGGATCGGCGCTATTGACGAGAACCGGTTGCAGCACACCCTGCGTGATGCGGTGGATGATCTCCTCTTCGGGGTCAAGACCAATGGCGAGAAGGCCATCGACCTCGCAGACCCGCTGTGTAAGGGCGTCGTCGATCTGCCTCTGGTGCAGCAGCCGGATATCGAGTTCGAAACCCTCTGTCTGGGCAAGGCTGCGCAGCATGTCGAAAATATCGTGATAAAAGGCGCCGATATCGCCGGTCGCTCGTTCGGCGGACATGAGGGCGAGGATTTTCTTGCCCTCCAGCGAGATGCCGCCGGTCTGGCTGGTGACTGGCCGCAGCGGATAACCAAGTTCCGCCGCCACGCCAAGAACCTTGGTCTGGATCGATGCGCTGATGCCTTTTTCCCCGGCGAGAACCCGTGAGACCGTGCTGATGGAAACCCCTGCACGCTGGGCGATATCCGACTGGCGCGGGCGGCTGATGTCGGGCGTATCGTTCATGTCTTCTCCTGCGCTTGCAAAAAATTCTATTATGATGCAAATATTGCAAATAATGAAAATTTGCAAGAATTTAAGTGATAAGTGAGAAATTTGCAAAACGCGGGAGGAGCAGATGCAAACTATCGATAGACGTGGATTTTTGGTGACGGCGGCACTGGCAGGTCTTGGCGCGGCGGCGGGCGGTTTCCGCGCGATGGCGGCCGAAACCCGGCTTCGTTGCGTATGGTGGGGTTCGGCTGACCGCAACAAGCGCACCAATGATGTGATTGCCCTCTACCAGAAGGCAGATCCACAAACGGTAATCAGCGGCGAGATGATCGCCGGTTCCGACTATTGGACCAAGCTTGCGACGTCCATGGCGGGACGTAACGTCGCCGATATCTTTCAGCTCGAGCCTTCCACCATTGCCGATTATTCCGGCCGTGGCGCCTGCATGGAACTTGACCAGTTTGTCGGCTCGTCGCTTGATCTTTCCAATTTCGGCAAAAGCGAAGTCGATCTTTGCCGCATCGACGGCAAGCTTTACGGCGTCGGTCTCGGGCTGAATTCGTTCTGCATGATGTATGATGCAGAGACGCTGAAGGAGGCCGGCGTCTCCGTGCCGAAGGAGCAGATCACCTGGAAGGCGCTGGCGGAACTGGCGCGCGATTTCAAGAAGAACGCTCCGGCGCGGCGCAATTATTGGGCGGTGCCCTATGGCGCCCGTTATCACTACGTCTTCGATGTCTGGCTGCGCCAGCGCGGCAAGCTCCTGTTCCAGGACGGCACCATCGGTTTCAACAAGGAAGATGCCAAGGAATGGTTCGCCTATTGGGAGGATCTGCGCGAGAACAAGCTTTGCGTCTCTGCCGATATCCAGACGCGCGATGACAATACCATCGAATCCAACGCGCTGACTCTTGGCAATTCCGCAATCGGCTTTGCCTATTCCAACCAGCTTGTCGGTTACCAGGCGCTCAACAAGAAGACCCTGTCCATTGGCATGCTGCCGGGCGAGGGGGCGGGAAAACCGACCGGGCATTATTACCGGCCGGGGCTTATCTGGTGCATTTCGTCCACCTCCACCACTCCGGAAGCTGCTGCGAAGTTCATCAACTTCTTCGTCAATGATCTGGAAGCGGGCAAGGTTCTCGGCGTCGAACGCGGCGTGCCGCCGGCGAAGAAGGTGCGCGAAGCTGTGTTGCCAAGCCTCAACGAGACCGAACGCAAGACGGTGGATTACATCGAGAGCCTGTCCGGCAAGCTCGATACCTATCCTGAGCCTGCCCCCATCGGCGCCAATGAGTTCGACCGTGGGGTAATGCGTCCGATTGCCGACTCACTCGCCTTTGGCCGCGCCACTGTGGATGAGGCAGCGCAGAATCTTGTCGATACCGGCACCCGCACGTTGCGCAAGCGCGGGTAAGGAAAAAGAGGCAGCGCATGCGGTATCGAAACCGCCTGCGCTGCCTCCATTCGCAATCATTCCTTGCGTGCCTGACTTTGAATATATCGACACGACAAACAATGCTGGACAGCATAAAATATTTAAGCCAGAAATTCTGATCTAGATCGCTAAATCTGAAGATTAGACAATGGCTCCCAATTTCCTACTTATTGACGCTGAAAAAGAATTCGATGTTTTGAAGGCGGCGGCGTCGCTGATCCGTGTGCAGATATTGAAGCTGCTGCACGAGGCCAACGGTCTCAATGTCAACGAGATCGCGCAGAGGCTGGACCTTCCCCAGTCCACCGTGTCGGCCGGTGTGACCGTTCTTGAAGAGGCGGGGCTGCTGCGAACCGAAACGCGCAAGGCGCGCAAGGGCAGCCAGAAAATCTGTTTTGCGACCTGCGACGAGCTTATCGTTTCGTTTCGAAGCCCCGAGACGCCGGCTGTATCCAACTACATTGCCGTCGCCATGCCGCTCGGCCTCTATACGCAGAGTTCGGTGACGGCGCCTTGCGGCATCTGTTCGCCGGAGGGCATTATCGGACTTCTGGATGTCCCTGATACCTTCATGGATCCCGACCGCATGAAGACTGCACTTTTGTGGTTCACATCGGGTCACGTCGAGTATCAATTCCCCAATAATGCCAAGATTCAGGGCCGAAACGTCGAGGAAGTCGAGTTTTCGATGGAGGTCAGTTCCGAGGTGCCAGGAACGCACAGCAACTGGCCGTCAGACATTACCCTCTCCGTCAACGGCAAGGAGATCGGGGTCTGGACCTCGCCCGGCGATTTCGGCGACAAGCGGGGTACGTTTACGCCCGACTGGTGGAAACTGTCCGGCTCGCAGTATGGAATGCTCAAAACCTGGCGCATTACTGCCCAGGGAACCTATGTCGATGGTACGCGCATTTCCGATGTGACGCTTGCGGATATAGATCTGTCCAGCCACCGCTCAATCCGCTTGCGGATCGAGGTAAAGGCGGATGCAAAGCATCCGGGCGGGCTCAACATCTTCGGCCGGGGTTTTGGGAATTACGATCAGGACATCGTATTGCGTCTGCGCACCGCAGACTGATCGGGCCAATTTCATAAAGTATGATTTTCGCGGTTGACAGGCGCGGCTTCCATTGGCAACTATATTATGAAATATGGTTTATATCATATTTTAAGATATAAATGCGCATGGGAGGAGAGCCTATGAAAGCGCGGGTTTCAGTCCACCGGGACTTCCGGATTGGGCGTATCGACGATCGCCTATATTCCGCCTTCATCGAACATATGGGGCGGGCGATCTATGGCGGGATTTACGAGCCCGGCCATCCGCAGGCGGATGAAAACGGTTTTCGCAAGGATGTGCTGAAATTCGTGCAGGATCTGAAGATTCCGGCGATCCGTTATCCCGGCGGCAACTTCGTTTCGGCCTATCGCTGGGAAGACGGCATCGGCCCCCGTGACAAACGGCCCGTGCGGCTTGATCTTGCATGGCGCTCCAAGGAAACCAACCAGATCGGCGTCAACGAGTTCGCAGACTGGGCGTCGATGGCAGGCATCGAGATGATGCTCGCCGTCAACCTCGGTTCCCGTGGTCTGGATGATGCCCGCAACTTTCTCGAATACGTGAATTTCCCCGGCGGCACCGAGCTTAGCGACCTTCGCCGCAGCCACGGCGCCGAAAAGCCGCATGGCGTGAAGATGTGGTGCCTCGGCAACGAGATGGACGGCCCCTGGCAGATTGGCCACAAGACGGCGGTGGAGTATGGCCGGCTGGCAAACGAAACCGCGAAAGCCTTCAAGGGTTTCGACCCCACCATCGAGGCAATCGTCTGCGGAAGTTCCAACGACGGCATGCCGACCTATCCCGAATGGGAGCGCGAGGTGCTGGAAGAATGCTACGAGAATGTGGACCACATCTCGCTGCATAAATATTTCGGCAATAACAGCCGCGACACGCTGAATTACTTCGGCAAGATCGAAGAAACAGGGCGTTACATTCAGACTATCGCCGGTGTCATCGATTACGTGAAAGCCAAGAAGCGCGCCAAGAACGATGTCTCCATCTGCTTCGACGAGTGGAATGTCTGGTACCATATCCGCGAAGACGACGGTAAACGCATCAAGAGCTGGGACTGGCCGGAAGCGCCTGCACTTCTGGAGGAGACCTACAATTTCGAGGATGCTCTCTTCGTGGCCGGGTTGCTCAACGAGTTCATCCGTCGCTCGGACAGGGTGCGCATCGCCTGCATTGCCCAGCTCGTCAATGTCATCGCCCCCATTCGCGCTGAAAAGAACGGACCGGCATGGCGCCAGACCATCTATTATCCCTATCAGTTCGCCTCGCTTTATGGTCGTGGCGTTGCACTGAACATTGCCGTCGATTGCCCGACCTACGATTGCAACGCGGCCGATGACGTCAAATATCTCGATGTCGCCGGCGTGTTTGATGAGGACGAGGGCGTGGTGACGCTGTTTGTCCTCAATCGTCATCTGACCGAAGCAGCAGAGCTCAATGTCGGTCTCACCGGCTTTTCGCCTGTGTCACTCAGCCTGCATCTTTCCATGGCGGGATATGATCTGAGGATCGGCAACGGTCCGGATCAACCCGACCGCGTCGTGCCGGTGCCGGGCAGCGGCATTGGTGTCGAGGATGGGGCGCTCAAAGGCTCTGTGCCGGCGCTGTCCTATCATGTTCTGCGCGTGAAGGTTCAGTGAGGCGGTGATGGGTGTCCGTCTCAGCAATATCGCCAAGTCCTTCGGCTCCTTTGCAGCCATCCGGGACGTTTCGATGGAGATTCCGACGGGCAGCTTCGCGGTTTTCGTGGGGCCATCCGGTTGCGGAAAATCCACCCTGTTGCGCATGATCGCCGGTCTTGAGGAAACCAGCGGCGGTCACATCGCCATCGACGAGCGCGACGTCACCGCTGTCGAGCCGGCGGATCGCGGCGTTGCCATGGTCTTCCAGAATTATGCGCTTTACCCGCATCTGACGGTGTTCGAGAACATGGCTTTCAGCCTGCGTCTCGCCCGCCGGCCGAAAGCGGAGGTGAATGAGAGAGTGGGGGAAGCTGCCCGCATCCTCCAGCTCGAGGACAATCTGCACAAGAAGCCATCGCAGCTTTCCGGCGGCCAGAGGCAGCGCGTGGCCATAGGCCGCGCGATCGTGCGACAGCCGAAGGTGTTTCTCTTCGATGAACCCCTGTCGAACCTGGATGCGGAACTGCGCGTGCAGATGCGGCTGGAACTGACCCGGCTTCACCGCAAGCTCGGCGCCACGATGATCTACGTCACGCATGACCAGGTGGAGGCCATGACGCTTGCGGACAAGATTTTCGTGCTGAAGGGCGGCATCGTGCAACAGGCCGGCGCGCCGCTCACCCTTTACGACGATCCGGACAATCGTTTCGTCGCTGGCTTCATCGGATCGCCCGCGATGAATTTCCTTGCTGCCGACATCGTCGGGCAGCGGGACGGTATCGTGACGCTTACGCCTGAAGGTGGTGAAAAGCACCTCGAAGCCCGGCTTTCGCATCCGGTTTCCCCCGGTCAGCGGGTCGAAATCGGCATAAGGCCCGAGCATCTGGTGATCACGCAAGAGGGTGCTTTGCCTGTCAATGTCGAGGTGGCGGAGGAGCTTGGCGACCTTTCCTATCTCTATACCCGAACGCGTGCCGGGAAAGAACTTGTCGTGCAGCGGCAGGGCTCGCGCGAGCGGCTGGATGGCCGGTCAGTCTCACTGAGTGCTTCGCCCGATCACATCATGGTTTTCGGCAGCGACGGCAAAAGGTTGCGATAGGCGCGAGGAGGCGCCTTTCGATGCAGTAGTAGACCGCCCCTTGAACGGGGTGTTTCCAACAAACGGGAGGAGTGAACGATGCGACTGATCAAGACATTGCTTGTTGGTACGGTTCTGGGCCTGAGCGCCCTGCCGGCACTGGCGAAGCAGGATATCGTCTGGTGGGACTTTCTGTCGGGCGGCGACGGTGTGCGCATGAAAGCGCTGATTGCTGCCTTCAACAAGGAACACCCTGACATTCAGATCAAGGGAACGACGCTAGAGTGGGGCGTTCCGTTCTATACCAAGGTACGCACGGCGTCCGCCGTGGGTGAGGGGCCCGATGTCATGACCTATCACCTGTCGCGCGCGCCGCTCGGCCTTGATGAAAAAGTATTGAGCGAAATTACCACAAAAGACCTTGATGATGCCGGGTTGAAGACCGGCGACTTTTTCAGCGCACCCGTCGAGGCAGCAACCCATGACGGCAAGCTTTATGCGGTGCCGTTTGATATCCATGCCCTTATTCTCTACTACAACGCCGATCTTCTGAAAGGGTCTCCCTATCTCGATGCCGAGGGTAAGTTGAACGGTATCAAGACGATGGAGGATTTCGAAAAGGCGCTGGCCTGGGCGAAGGACAAGGGCGTTCAGACGCCGGTTACCTATCAGTCGGGTGGCGAAGCCGGTGTCTGGCGTGTCTTTTATACACTGTTCTCACAACAGGGCGGCGAACTGGTCACCAATAACGAGGTGCTTGCCGGCGACAATGCGGAAAAGGCTGCCAAGGCGATCGATACCATGTCGAAATGGCGGGAAAACGGATGGGCGCCCGAGCAGGCGGAATATCCGGCGTCCGTTGCTCTCTTCTCCGCTGGCAAATCTGCCTTCCAGCTTAATGGCGTCTGGGAAGTTCCGACCTACAAGGATCTGGAAAAGAACGGCAAGCTCGGCTTCAAATGGAGCGCTGTGGAAGTTCCGCCTTTCATGGGCAAGCGCGCCACCTGGGCGGATTCGCACGCCTTTGCGATCCCCAACCAGGGTGACAAGACTGTTTCCGGCGAGAAACGCGCCGCTGTCATGACGGTTATTGGCTGGATGGAAAAACACGCCATCAGCTGGGCCGATGCGGGGCATATTCCGGCCTATAAATCGATCACCGAAAGCAGCGAATACAAGGCGATGCAGCCGAATGCCACATATGCCTCGCTGGCGGAGGCGGCAGTGTTCGATCCGAAGACCACGATTACCGGAGTTGCCTCACCCGCTTACGATGCGGCGCTTAATATCATCGCTCCGGCCATCCAGGGCTACATGAGCGGCGCGGATGCGGTCGAGCAGATCAAGTCCGAGCTTCAGGGCAAGCTCAAGTAATCCGAGACTGCCCTCTGGCTGTCAGCCGGAGGGCAGCGTGCAATGCGGGAGGTCCCGGAGGCATTCCATGGCTATGATTGAAAACCGGCGCAAGAAGTCGCTGATCGCACTGTCGATGGTGACGCCATTCATCGTGGTCTTCGCCACGTTCTTTCTTTACCCCCTGATCGAGATGATACGCATCAGCTTCACGGATGCGCCGCTTATCGGCGACGGCAACTGGGTCGGCCTGCAGAACTACATAAAATTGCTGAGCGACCGCCTGTTCGTCACCTCGCTCAAGAATAACGGCTATTTCGTGCTGCTGACGGTGGTGCCAACAACGCTCATCGCCCTGTTGATTGCGCTTGCGGTCAGCCGATTGTCCGGCATCAAGCAGACAATCGCCATGAGCCTGTTTTTCCTGCCTTATGTCCTGCCGGTTTCGGTCGTCACTGAGATCTGGGCCTGGATGCTCGACCTGCAGTTCGGCATTCTCCAACCGGTCATTTCGTTGCTGGCGGGCAAACCCGTCGCGGTTTTCAAGAACCCCAATTGGGTCATGCCGATGGTCGCTGTCGTCACCATCTGGTGGACGAACGGTTTTAACGTTCTGCTCTTCATTGCCGGCTTGCGAAACATTCCGACCGAGCTTTATGAGGCCGCAGCTCTTGATGGCGCAACGACATGGCAAAAGTTTCGGCGCGTCACATGGCCGCTTCTGTGGCCGGTGACCGCGCTGATCCTGACGCTGCAATTGATCCTGCAACTGAAGATATTCGACCAGATCTACCTCTTGAGCGGCGGCGGACCCTTCAATTCCAGTTTCGTGCTTCTCCTCAAGGTCTACCGGGAAGCCTTCCAGATGAACAATGGCGGTTATGCATCGGCCGTGGCGACCGTGCTCTTCCTGTTGATCGTCATCGTATCCGTTCTCCAGTTCCAGTTGCTACGCATCCGGAGGAATTCATGAGCCTGACCAAAAGACTTGAGAACGTCGTCCTGACCCTGCTGACATTTTCGGCAGCACTGGTATGGATTTTCCCGCTTTACTGGGGGTTCGTGACGTCGTTGCGCTCGGACGAGAATGTTGCGGGCAACACGTCGCTACTGCCTGATGAGTTCCAGCTTGGTGCCTATGTGAATGCCATCTTCAATACGCGGCTGTTGACCTGGTACGTGAATTCCATTGGCACTGCCGCGATCGTCACGGTCTCTGTGCTCATCATTTCGATGTTATGCGCCTATGCGCTATCGCAGATCCGCTTTCCGGGACGGCGACTGCTCTATGGCATCGTGCTCGCGAGTTTCATGGTGCCCGCGCAGACGCTTGTCGTGACACAGTTCATCCTGATGAAGAACCTCAACCTCATCAATACCTGGGCGGGCATCATCCTGCCGCAGCTGATCACGCCAATCGTCATCATCGTCTACAAGCAGTTCTTCGACAGCGTGCCCAAGGAGATGCGGGAGGCGGTGGTTCTGGATGGTGGCGGCGAATACACGATCCTGTTCAAGGTGTTTCTGCCGCTGAACTGGGGCATTACGACCGCCATGGCGATCGTGACCTTCATTACGGTGTGGAATGCCTTCTTCTGGCCTTTCCTCGTCATCACGTCCGAAAACATGATGACGATCCCCGTCGGCATCACGCAGGTCAACGACACCTTCGGCATCGTTTATGCACGCCTGATGGCGATTGCCATGCTGGCGGCGCTGCCGGTCATCGTCGCCTACATCATCTTCCAGCGACGCGTGACGGAAGCCATCATGATTTCGTCCGGCGTGAAAGGGTGAGGGCGGCGAAAGATGCCGGCGCCAGTCAGATGACGTGGGCGTTGTGCAGGGCAGTCAGCACCTCGTTCTTGAGGGTGGCGAGTTGCGGCGACCTTCTGTCGCGCGGGCGCGGCTCGTCCACTTCTATCCGCTGCTGGATACGGCCGTCATGGGCACCCATCATGTAAATGCGGTCACCGAGATAAAGCGCCTCGTCAATATCGTGGGTGACGAGCAGGAAGGAAATGCCGCGCTGTTCGACGAGTTTCAGAACTAGGTCCTGCAATCTCATCCGCGTGAAAGCATCGACCGCGCTGAAGGGTTCGTCGAGCAGCAAGATGCGCGGCCGGGTATAGAGCGCTCTTGCTATGGCGACACGCTGCGCCATGCCGCCTGAAAGGGCTTTCGGTAACGCGCTGCCATGGCCGCTCAAGCCCACATCGTTGATCAGTCCTTCTACCCGCTCGACATCATATTTCTTGCCGGCCGCATAACCGATGTTTTCGGCAACTGTCAGCCACGGCATCAGGCGGGGTTCCTGAAAGACAAAGGCGATGGGCGGTGAGTCCGATGCCTGAACTTCCTTTGCCTGCTGAACCTTCACAGCGCCTGAGAAATGCCGATCGAGGCCGGCGGCGATGCGCAGCAAGGTGCTTTTCCCACACCCACTTGGTCCGAGAAGAACCGCCGCTTCACCATCGCCGAGCGTCAGGTGAATATCCTGAAGGACAACCGTGTCTCCGAAGGCTTTTTCGCGAACATCGACATTGAGCAAACTCATCGCAGGCGCCCTCCTTGCTGAAGGGGATAAGTGTCGCGCCATCTGAGGCAACGTTCCTCGACTATCTTGAAGAGGCTGTCGGAAATCTTGCCGAGGACGGCAAGGCAGATAATCGCTATCATCACCAGATCGGGTCGGGAGAGTTCGCGCCCATCGGAAAGCATGTAGCCGATGCCCTCGGAGGCCGCCAGAAGTTCCGCTGCGACAACGCTCAGCCAGGCCAGCGACAGGCCGTAACGCAAGCCCGTGAACAGATGCGGCAAGGAGGCGGGAATGAAAATCCGCCAAACCAGCACTGGCAGCGGCTGGCGATACATCTCGCCCACTTCCACCAACTTGCGGTCGACATTCCTGATGCCGGAGAAGAGGTTGAGATAAACAGGGAAAAACGCGCTTTTGGCGATCAGTACGATTTTCGAGGTTTCGCCAATGCCGAACCAGATCATCAGCAGCGGCACCCAGGCGAGGCTCGGAACCGCGCGTAGCGCCTGAAACGTCGGTTCAATATAACGCTCGGCGGCAACGACCAGCCCGACCAGCGAACCGACGACGATTGCAAGAAGGGAGCCAATGACGAAGCCGACGAAGACACGTGCGGTACTGGCTGCGACATTCGTCCACAAAGGACCCTCGGCGAGCCTTAGAAACGTGTCGTAAAGCTCGGAGGGCGGCGGCAGCACATAGGGGCTTACCCAGCCCACGCGCACAAAGAATTCCAGCAGCAACAATGAGCCGACCGGCACGATCGCGCCGCGCAGGTCGAACCGTCCCAGGAAATTCCCCACTATTTGCACGAACGGCAGTCGGGCAGGGAGTTGTTTCGTAGTCTGCTTCACGCGCTGAAATTCGCGCGGATGAGAATTCATGCTCCCAGCGCCTTTTTCGCCGGTGCCGGATCGATCAGCGACGAAAGGACGCTGTCGACATTGACGCCAGGACGCAGCACATCGTCGCCAAGCAACGGGGTCACGATACGGATCGAGTTCAGCAGTTCCTCGCCCGGAACTGGATCCTTCCAGTCGCGCTTTTCGATCGTCAGCTTGGTGATCTGGGGATCGTTTCCGGTGACCTTCGTGACGAAATCGATGAATTCGCCGTTGTTTTCACGGATCCATCTTTGTGTCTCGACCCAGACACCGAGGAGGCGTTCGACCGCTTTCGGGTATTTCGCCAGAAACTCCTCGGAAACGCTGAAGACGCTGCCGTCGCGCCAGCTACGCTCATCGAAAATCGCCCTGTCACCGGCAAGTTCTGCCTGGGATGTGTGTGGATCGATGCCGACCCATGCATCAACCTGTCCCTGCTGAAGCGCGTTGAATCCTTCCGGATGCTGCAGGTTCACGACCTTGAGGTCATCGATCGAAAGCTTGTTTTGGGCAAGGGCGCGCAGGAGGGTGAAATAGGGCGCGGTACCCTTGGTGACCGCAATGGTTTTGCCCTTGAGATCGGCGACGGTCTTGACCGGCGAATCCGGGCGAACCTGTATGATGGAAGAACCACCCCAGCTTGCCACATAGATCACCTTCAGCGGCACACCATTGGCGCGGGCCAGAAACGCGGAAAGTGCTGCCGAACCGGCAAAATCCGTCGAGCCGACCTTCAGGAATTCGAGCGAATTGTTGCTTCCGCGGGATTGTACCCAGGTGATCTTGGTGCCGACATCCTTGAACGCTTCCTCAAGCCAGCCCTTGTTCTTTATCAGCAGCGTGTGTGAGGAGTAAAATCCCCAATCCAGCTTCAGCTCAGCAGGAAACTCCTGTGAGCTCTGGGCCTGCGCGCTGCCCGTGGCAAAGGGTGCTGCGAGAGCCCCGGCAATGCTGAGTTTCAGGATCTGGCGGCGAGAATGTTTAGCCTTCATAATAGTGTACCTAATTTATGTAATTTGTGTATTTAAAGGGTATGGGCAGGCGTTTATGACGTCAATCCAGCCTTCTGGAACCTCATCCCAAACTTCAGGGCGGGCGTGGAAAATCTCCCTACCGCTGGCCGGATCGGCGCGACGGCGCGTTATTCAGGGAAAAAACGATTGGCCGGACGTTGCAAACCGAGATGATCGCGCAATGTCGGTCCCTCATAGTCCTTTCGGAACAGGCCGCGCCTTTGCAGTTCGGGCACAAGCAGGGTCGTGAAATCGTCAAGTCCGGCAGGCAGGAACGGGAAGGTGACGTTGAAGCCATCCGACCCCTCTTCGTATAGCCATTGTTCCATCTCGTCGGCGATGGTTTTTGCCGTGCCGACAAATGCGAGACCCCCATAGCCACCCAGCCGCTGCGCCAGCTGGCGCACCGTCAGCCCCTCGCTCCTTGCAAGTTCGATCACCCTCTCGCGGCTGGATTTGCTTGCATTGGTTTCGGGAATGTCAGGCAAGGGGCCATCGGGATCGAAACTCGAAGCATCGTGGCCGAGCGCAATCGAAAGCGAGGCTATCGCGCTTTCATAATGGACGAGGCTGTCGAGCCTGGCGCGTTTGGCCTTGGCTTCTTCCACGCTATCGCCGACCAGAACGAAAGCGCCCGGCAGGATGACAATGCCGTCGCGGGAACGGCCTGCCGCAACGGTTCTGTCCTTGACGTCCCTGTAGAACGCTTTTCCCGCCGCAAGCGTGGGTGTTGCCGCAAAAACGACCTCGGCAGTTTCGGCTGCAAGCTGGCGCCCCGGCTCTGAAGCCCCGGCCTGAACGATGACGGGCCAGCCCTGCACCGGACGCGCTATATTGAGCGGACCGCGCACGGAAAATTCCGGTCCCTTGTGATTAAGCACATGCATTTTTTCAGGGTCGAAGAACAACCCGCTATCGACATCCCGGAGAAAGGCATCATCGGAAAAGGAATCCCACAGCCCGGTAACGACGTCGTAAAATTCCCGCGCTCTTCCATAACGCTCCGTGTGGTCAGGCTGTTCGTCCCGGCCGAAATTAAGCGCCGCATCCGGATTTGCTGTGGTGACGATGTTCCAGCCGGCGCGACCATTGCTGAGGTGATCGAGTGAGGCGAAACGCCGCGCTACGTGGTAGGGCTCATCGAATGTTGTGGAGGCGGTGGCAACCAGCCCGATGCGGGAGGTGACGGCGGCGAGCGCCGAAAGCAGGGTGAAGGGTTCGAAAGACGTGACGGTATGGCTGCGGCGCAGTGCTTCCGTCGGCATGTTAAGCACCGCCAGATGATCGGCCATGAAAAATGCATCGAATTTCGCGGCTTCAAGCTGTTGCGCAAATCGCGCCAGATGGCCGAAATTGAAGTTCGCGTCCGGGAAGGATCCGGGATAACGCCACGCACCCGTGTGAAGACTGACGGGCCGCATGAAGGCGCCGAGATGCAGTTTGCGATCGTTTGCCATTGGGCTTCACTCTTTCGTTGAAGTTTTGACCCGAGCGTTTTCTCTGTCGGCCGCCAAGGATCGAAGACCGGCTCGGTCCTCATCGCGACGATAGCCTTGCTGGCGGCTCGGTGCGGCAAAGACTATTGCGATTATGATTTCCAAACAGAAAGATTTTTCCTGAAATCATTCATTTCGCAAGATCGCTTTGCCTGCAACGGGTTTGCCTCATCGTGTTGACGTAATATCCGGCAAGCAATGTGCTTCACGTTGTGATCGCCAAGCAAATTTCGACGTATTTCGCGCAATGATTCAAATGAGAAAATGTCGTAAATTCAAAATATTGGTCTATATAGCTAATGTATTGGATGATTTCGAAATCGTAGTTCGAGATCGAAAACGTCGTTTGGAGATCCGGCGTGGTTGGGACACCCCCAAACCGCGCCGGACTGATCCGTGCTCAAACGTCCGCCATCAAACTGCCAGCAGCTTTTCGTTGCCGATGCGGGTTGTCTCGATGGCACCCTCCGTTTCGATGCGCTTGCCGGTGGCCGGATCGAAAAAGTGGAGGTGGGCCGGGGGCAGTTCGAAGTGGATGCGCTGGCCGGGTTTGACCAACAGATCTTCGCCTATGGCTGCGGAGAAAGTTTCGCCGGCGATTTCCGCATGTACGATGCGGCCCGAGCCCAGCTCTTCTACAAAGTCCACGGTTGCGGGCACGCCCGCACCCTCGATGCTGACCAGGCATTGTTCAGGGCGAATGCCGACTGTCACGTCGCGCCCGCGCAGCTCCAGCGCGGTCTCGGGGAAGAGTTTCACCGGCTGGCCGCCCAGCATGACGGATGGAGATTCGACCTCCACCCGCGTGTTGAACAGGTTCATCGCCGGTGAGCCGATGAAGGAGGCTACGAAGGTGCTGGCGGGGCGGTGATAGATATCGAGCGGATGACCGACCTGCTCCACATTGCCCTTGTTCATCACCACCAGCCGGTCGGCCAGCGTCATGGCTTCCACCTGATCATGGGTGACGAAGACGGAGGTGGCCGATAGGCGCTGGTGCAGTTTGCGGATTTCGGCGCGCATCGTCACACGCAGCTTTGCATCGAGGTTGGACAGCGGTTCATCGAACAGGAATACCTGCGGTTCGCGGATGATTGCGCGGGCCATGGCCACGCGCTGGCGCTGGCCACCGGAAAGGGCGGCGGGCTTGCGTTCGAGATAGTCGGAAAGGCCAACGATCTTGGCCGTTTCCTCGATGCGGCGAAGACGTTCAGCCTTGGGAACGCCTGCGACCTTCAGCGCATAACCGATATTGCCTGATACCGTCATATGCGGATAAAGTGCGTAGTTCTGGAACACCATGGCGCAACCGCGCTCGCGCGGCTCCAGCGTGTTGACGACGCGCCCGCCAATGGCGATTTCACCTGACGTGATATCCTCCAGCCCAGCGATCATTCGCAGAAGTGTGGACTTGCCGCAGCCCGAGGGGCCGAGGATGACGACGAATTCGCCGGTTTCGAAAGTGAGATCCACGCCGTGCAGGGTCGGGGTCTTGCCATAGGATTTGCGGACCTGCCGAATATCGATCTGAGCCATGATATTAAGAACCTTGTTGTTGAGAGCCACGCGTCGCGTCGTCACTTGTCGGATGACACTAGACCGCGCACGAACCAGCGTTGCAGGAACGCCACGACGAGAAGCGGCGGCATGATGATGATGAGGGAACCGGCAAGCGTGACGTTCCAGTCCGGCGTGCCGTCCTCCGAAGGCAAAAGGGCACGCAACGACATCATCACCGTCTTGTAGGAGGGGTCGGTGACCATCAGCAGCGGCCACAGATACTGGTTCCACGAGGAGACGAAGAGAATGGTGGTTAGGGCCAGCATGTTGGTGCGCGAGAGCGGCAGCAGCACGTCGAAAAAGAAACGCACGGGGCCGGAGCCATCCATGCGCGCCGCCTCCGCAAGTTCATCAGGTAGGGTCATGAAAAACTGCCGGTAGAGAAAGGTGCCGGTGGCCGTGGCGACAAGCGGCAGCGACAGGCCCGCATAGGAATTGAGCAGGTTCCATTCGATGTTGACTTCGACACCGCTCACCAGCGCTATAAGGTAACGGAACGGCTGGAACACATCCGCTGCCACGGCATAGGTCGGAACGGCGCGAATTTCGAGCGGCAGCATCAGCGTGATGAAGACGGACCAGAAAAACAGGTGTTTCAGCGGCGAGCGGAAAAACACGATGGCGAAGGCGGTCAGAGCGGAAAGGGCTACCTTGCCCGCTGTGACGAGCGAGGCCATCACCAGGCTGTTGAACATGGCGTTGCCCAGATTGGCGCGGTTCCAGGCGGTGCTGAGATTTTTGAAAAGCTCGCCCTGCGGCATGAAGCTGAAGGGCGTGTGGTTCACCTGCTGCACCGTCTGGCTGGCGCCTGCCAATACCACGATGAAGGGGCCGATAAGAAGCAGAAGTCCCGCGACCATGACCACGTAGGTAAAGGCGTCGGCATAGGGCGTGCGCTGTATCATCTCTCAGGCCTCACTTGTAATGGACGCGCCGCTCGATGAAGCGGAACTGGATGAAGGTGAAGACCATGATGAGGCCGATGAGGACGATGGTTTGTGCCGAGGCGCCGGAATAGTTCAGCCCTTCGAAGGCCTCGGTGACGATGCGGTAAACCATCACATCGGTGGCGCGATTGGGGCCGCCCGCCGTCAGCGAATGCACGATGCCGAACGTGTCCTGGCCGACGAAACCCTCGGTCATCATCGTCACCATCAGGAAGAACAGCGTGGGTGCGAGCAACGGCACCTGAATGTCTATGGCGCGGCGGATCGGGCCGGAGCCATCCATCGCCGCAGCTTCCGTCAGCGAACGGGGCACGGATTGCAGGCCGGCAAACAGGAAGATGAAGGTGTAGCCCGCCCATTTCCAGATAAAGATGGCGATGACGAGCGCCAGTGCATGTTCGCCGTATTTCGCCGGGTTCCAGATATCTGGCCAGGCGGCGTTGAGTGAAGCGGCCAACCCGCGTTCCGGCGACAGGATGAAGCGGAAGGCCATGCCTGCGGCGGGACCTGCGATGGCGAAGGGCAGGATATACAGAACCCGGAAAAATCCGGAGCCGGGAAGCTGGCGGTCGACGGAGAGCGCCAGGGTGAGGCCGATGAGGATGGCGACGAAGGGGCCGACGGTCGCGAAGATCAGGCTGACGGTAACGGAATGCCAGTAGAATGGATCAGAGAAGACTTCCTGGAAATTGGCGAAACCAACGAATTCTGCCGCGCCGCCGAAGGGCGGCTGGAGGGTGAAGGCCCAGTTGATCACCGCCGCCACGGGCCAGTAGAAGAACAGGAGGATCAGTGCCAGCTGCGGCAATGCGAACAGCAGCGGCAACCATGTGCTTTTGAAAACGGCGCGCTTTTCCATGAAATATCCGAAACAGAAAATGGCATTAAGGGTTTGCCCGCGCGGAGACGGGCAAACCCAGGCGAAAAGGACCGCTTAGTTCAGCTTGGCGCCGGCATAGGTCTTTTCGAAGCGGCGCAGGCCGGCATTCGAGCGCTCGACAGCCTTGTCGAGTTCGGTCTGAATATCGGCGTTCTGCATGAAGATGGCTTCGAGCGAGGTCGAGACTTCCTTGCGGATCTGCGTGAAGCCGCCGAGGCGGATGCCGCGGGTATATTCGGAAGGCGGCGTAAACGTGAGGCTTTCGATTGCCTTTTCACGGCCCTTGTAGGGCGCCTTGTCGTAGAAGCCGTTGGCCTTCATGGCGTCGAAGCCGGTCTTGGTGACCGGGATGTAGCCGGTAACGGTCGACCACCACTCAACCATATCAGGCTGCGCGATGAAGTTTAGGAATGCGGCCGCACCCTTGTATTCAGCTTCCGGACGACCAGCCATGACCCAGAGCGAAGCGCCGCCAACCAGCGAGTTGTGGCGCTCGGTGCCCTTCCAGATCGGCAGCATGGCGACGTCCCACTTCACGCCCTCAGGCATGGTCTTGCCGACGGTGCCATGGCCGGCAATCGAGGACATGAACATCTGGCAGGTCTGCGAGGTGAAAGCGGGCAGGATATCCATGCCGAGCTGCTTGGTCTTGACGACGAACAGCTTCTCGTCCTGCATCTTCTTGAAGAATTTGACCTGATCAACGAACTTCGTCTTGTTGATCGTCAGTTCGGCGTCGAGGCCCTGATAACCGTTGCCCTTGGTGGCGATTGGCTGGTTGTGGATGGCAGAGAACTGTTCCATCAGCATCCAGGTGTCGAAATTAAAGGCCAGCGGGCATTCGAAACCGGCCGTCTTGAGCTTCCGGGCGGCTTCTTCAACCTGTTCCCATGTGTCGGGCTTGAAGGTGATGCCGGCATTTTCGAAAGCGGTGACATTGTAATAGAAGACCGCAGTGGAGGAGTTGTAGGGGAAGGAGTTCAGCTCGCCGTCAGCCGTTGCATAATAATTGGCAATGCCGGGGAAATAGTTGTTCCAGTCGATCTTGTAGCCGTTGTCGGCCATCAGCTTCTTGGCGGGAACGAAAGCCTTGGACAACATCATGTCCAGCGTGCCGGCATCGTAGATCTGGGTAATGGCGGGCTGCTTCTTGGCGCGGTAGGCGGCAATGGTGTTCTGCAGCGTGGCGTCGTAGTCGTTCTGCGACGTGCAGACGATTTCGAATTCAGCCTGGGAGTCGTTGAACTTCTTGCAGGTTTCCTGAACGCGGTCGCCGAGATCGCCGGAAAGGCCGTGCCAGAATTCGAATTTGGTCTTTTCTGCGTGGGCAGCCGTGGCGCCGAAGGCGGCGGCAATGGCAACGCCTGCCACGAAAGAGGTCAGAGCGGAAGATTTCATAAGTTGAGCCCCGTTGATGGAGTAATGGCATGACCGGCGAGGACGTCACGTCCCCAACACGAAGCCACGGGCTCTGCTAGCAGCCGTCTTTGACGGATCGCTTACACTTTGTTGAACGTTTTGTGATGAGTGAAGGTACAGGCACGCATAGGCGTCCAGGGAAAATCAGATAAACGGGTTTTATCTGATTTTCCGTTGTTTTTCAGTTCTTTACTTGAAATGTCTTTCTTCGCTACTTGTCGCTGAATGATCTGTTAGCATCAACCCCGACGTGCCGCCTCGATGGTGGCGACGTCGATTTTCTTCATATCCATCATTGCCGCGAAGGCACGTTTGGCCTCGGCGCCACCGGCGGACATTGCTTCCATCAGCACCCGCGGGGTGATCTGCCAGGAGATGCCCCATTGGTCCTTGCACCAGCCGCAGGCACTTTCTTCTCCGCCGTTACCGACGATGGCATTCCAGTATCGGTCCGTCTCTTCCTGATCTTCAGTCGAAATCTGGAACGAGAAAGCCTCGGTGTGCTTGAATGTCGGGCCACCGTTGAGGCCGATACAGGAGACGCCTGCCACCGTGAATTCCACCATCAGCACGTCCCCCTCCTTGCCGGAGGGGTAATCGCCCGGCGCCCGATAGACGGAATTGACGGTGCTGTCGGGAAAGGTCTCGGCATAAAATCTGGCTGCGGCCTCGGCATCCCTATCGTACCAGATGCAGATCATGTTCTTCTTCACGGCGTGTTCCTCCCAAAAGAAAGCCCCATTCGGTAAACAATGTCGCCATGCGCCGATCGTTCCGAAAGGAGGCGGGAAGGTGCAATTATGCAAAGGAATAAAGGTTGTGCGTCATGACGGTGCCGGCGCGATGATCAAACACGACGCGCATGGATATTTAAATCCAGCGCCTCACCCTTCGGCGATAGGCATCATATGCCGGGCCCAGCCGCGCCCGTTCTGAAGAATAAATATGAAACAATGTCTCTTTGTAACGTGAAGCGCGTGCTTGACCTAATATGCAGATTTTTGCGGCAGGAAGACGCGTATTGCCCAAATTTCGCCCGTACCATCAACTCGCGTGATCAACGTCAAGATTATCCTTAAATATTATTTAATAATGCAATCATATTGTTGGCGAACGATTTTCAGTAGAAACTGTCCAGCTGCCATCGGAGGATCGCGCGTGAGTTTTCTTGATCGTGGTGCCAATGCTTTCGCGGTTCTTGCCGCGCTCTCCAAATCTCAAGCCATCATCGAATTTGATATGGCCGGAAAGATTCTCGCCGCCAACGAGAATTTCTGTCGTGCGCTCGGTTACGAGCTGGCGGAAATAGTCGGCAGACATCACAGCTTGTTCGTTGAACCTGAAGTCGTGTCATCGCAGGACTACAAGGCCTTCTGGTCAAAGCTTTCGGCCGGCCAGTTCGATCAGCGGCAGTACAAGCGCATTGGCAAGGGTGGCAGGGAAGTCTGGATCGAGGCCTCCTATAATCCGGTGTATCGTCGCGGCAAGCCGGTCAAAGTGGTCAAGATCGCCACTGATATTACCGAGCGCAAGCTGAAGGCGGCGGAAGATGCGGGCAAGATCGACGCCCTGTCGCGGGCGCAGGCCATCATCGAGTTCTCTCCGAACGGCGAGGTCCTGACGGCCAACGAGAATTTTCTGGCGGCGCTCGGCTATTCGCTCGCCGAGGTGCAGGGAAGGCATCATTCGATGTTCTGCGAACCCGCCTACACACAGTCCCCGCAATATGCGCAATTCTGGAAAAGGCTTGCCGGCGGCGATCTGGTGGCGGATGAATTCATGCGGCTTGGCAAGGGCGGTCGCAAGGTTTTCATTCAGGCCTCCTATAATCCGATCTTCGATTTGTCCGGCAAGGTGTTCAAAGTCGTCAAATTTGCCACCGACGTGACCGGACGTGTTGAAAATGTCGAAAAGCTCGCGCAGTCCCTGACCAATCTGGCTGACGGTGATCTTTCGCAGAGCATCGACAAACCCTTTATCCCCTCGCTTGAAAGATTGCGGTCCGACTTCAACGCAGCCTCGATAAAGCTCAAGAAGGCCATGACGCTGGTCTCTGAAAATGCCGGCGCCATTTCTTCGGGGTCGAATGAAATAAGGTCCGCGGCCGACGATCTCGCCAGACGTACGGAACAGCAGGCCGCCTCTATCGAGGAGACGGCTGCAGCCCTCGAGGAAATCACCACCACCGTCAATGATTCAAGCCGCCGTGCGGAAGAGGCTGGAAAAATCGTCGGCCGTGCCCGCGACCACGCCGAACATTCAGGTCAGGTTGTGCGCGATGCGATCAGTGCCATGGACCAGATCGAAAAATCGTCGCGTGAGATTTCGAATATTATCGGCGTTATCGACGAGATTGCCTTTCAGACCAATCTGCTTGCGCTGAATGCAGGCGTGGAAGCTGCCCGCGCAGGCGAAGCAGGCAAGGGTTTTGCCGTGGTCGCGCAGGAAGTTCGCGAACTTGCGCAACGCTCGGCGACTGCCGCAAAGGAAATCAAGAGCCTGATCAACGCGTCTGGCACGCAGGTTGAAAACGGCGTTGGCCTTGTTACCAAAGCGGGCTCTGCCTTGCAGGAAATCGCGGAACAGGTGCGCGACATCAACACCAATGTCGTAGCGATCGTCGATGCCGCGCGCGAACAGTCGACCGCGCTCGCCGAGATAAATCAGGCAGTCAACACCGTTGACCAGGGAACGCAGCAGAATGCCGCGATGGTTGAGGAGCAGACGGCTGCCAGCCACAGCCTTGCACGGGAAGCGGCAGCGTTGTTTGAGCTTCTAGGGCAATTCCGGTTCGATGACGCATCGCACTCGACATCGTCGTCGCGGAGCGGCTTCGAGCAGCAGGCTACCTTTGCCACTCCGCGTCGCCCGGCATCCCGCCCGCTTGCGGTGCGCGGTTCCGCTGCAGTCGCCGTCGAACATGAGGATTGGCAGGACTTCTAAGCACACAAGATGGCCTTGCCGACGCGGAAATGCGACCTTTATTCTGGACGCATGGAAGCCTCGGCAAGGCCCAAACCGAAGCTTCCATTGAAGAAGAGCCCTAGGTCTGGGCATATCTTGCAGAATGCCTGATAATCGGCGTATCGGGCGTGGGATTTGCGGGGAGTTTTGCTTGGCGGTGATATCGACACGCTGCGTGAGTCTTGCTCTGTGGTTGCTGGCGCTTGCCAGTGGCACGACCGGGGCCGAGGAGAAGGTCGATGGCAAAGTCTCCTGCGCCTACACCCATGATGTCGCGCCGGAATTGTGCATCCGTGTCGAAAGCTACAATAACGACCTGTGTCACGCCATCGAGGTTCTGGCCGGGCGCCACGCCGTTCCGCCGGATTATTTCGCCCGGCTCATCTGGCGGGAAAGCCTGTTCCGGGCCAATGCGGTCAGCCCGAAGGGCGCGGAAGGCATAGCACAGTTCATGCCTGGAACCGCAAAGCTGCGTGGTCTCAAAGACAGCTTCAACATAATCGCCGCACTCGAGGCCTCTTCCCGGTATCTGTCCGAGTTGAATAAGCAGTTTGGCAATTTCGGTCTCGCCGCCGCAGCTTATAATGCGGGCGAGGCGGGATTGCGGAATTTTATCGCGACCGGTCGGCTGCCGACGGAAACCCGGGATTATGTGTTTGCGATAACGGGATATCCGGTTGAGAAATGGAAGGACAACCCGCCGGAAAAGGCGGCCCCGGCATTGGATGAGACCCGCTCTTTCATCGATGCCTGTCTGCGTCTGGCCGATACGCGAACGATGAACGATCCTGTCCTCATCTCGTCGGCCGACTGGGCGCCCTGGGGCGTGCAGCTTGCCGCGCATTATAATCCGGCGGTGGCGAACCGGCTTTTTACCCGCGCCATTGGCCAACTATCCGGGCCGCTTAATGCCGAGCGGGCTTTGATCGTGCGGCAGCGAGGCGGCAATTTCGGTTCGCGCCCGCGTTATGCCGCCCGCATCGGCCGCGATACACGCGCCCAGGCCAACGAGCTTTGCGGCGAAATCCGCCAGGCCGGCATTCCCTGCACCGTGTTCCGCAACAGATGAGAACACCTGTATGACCCTGTCGATCATAACAAGTTGATCAGCATCTGGGTCGCACCTCCTTTCAGAGCAAAATTATCGAGCCTAGATTGCAACGCTGACGACGGAACGTGTCGGCTGATGGTATTCTGTGAGGGAAGAAAACTGAAAATGAGATGGCTTGAAGCGGGATGTCTGGTCGGCGTGCTGGCCGCCATTTCTGGGTGCGCCACGACCGGGCAGACGGACGCATCGCAAACGGTGGCGAGCCTCGTGGGCCAGCCCCTGGATGCGGCTATCGCCAGACTCGGCCGTCCTAACAAGGTGATCATCGAAAAGGGCGCGACGGAATCCTATTGGCTGAAGGTGGACGTTGAGACCTATGCCGGCCTCTCCAACAAGCGGGAAATCCGCACCTTGAACGGGCAGGTGCGGATATCGGAAACGGAAGGCATGAAGATCAAGGAGCATCGCCGCGACTGCATCATCAAGATCACCGCGGATCCCGCTTCCACCATCAAGACCAGCGAAATCATCGGCAATCCGGCCAATTGCGAGAACATTATCAATCGCCCAAACACCTGAGGCGGTCGCATTCGAGACTGTTGCATCGCTTCGAACGACCGAACCACCGTAAGAGGTGGATTGTGGGCGATCTCCTAATATGCGACCATCCGTGCCGGAGGATGCGTGCATGGTATCGACGCTGTCGCATATACGAGAGATCGAACGTGTCGGCATGGGCGCGGTCAGCCCCCGTGATACGCCGGTCATCCAGTCCTGGCTGCGCTGCCTCAATGACTACAAGCTCGACCCAACGATTGCGCAGGAAGCCTATATCGTGCCCGAGCTGAAGCTTCGGGAGCATCGCGAGCAGGCCGAGGAGCTCATCCGTATCGGCCGCTCCGGTCTCGAAGCCCTGTTCAACCAGATTGCCGAGCAGAATTACGTCCTGCTGCTGTCGGATGCGCGCGGCGTTACCGTCGATTTCATGGGCGACCCGACCTTCGACAACCAGTTGCGGAGGGCGGGGCTTTACCTTGGCTCGGAATGGTCGGAAAACCGGGCCGGCACCTGCGCTGTTGGCGCCTGCCTCGTTTCCGGCGAGCCGGTGATCATCCATCAGGATGACCATTTCGATACCAGCCATATCGGGCTGACCTGCACTGCGGCGCCCGTCTTCGATACGCTCGGCGATCTCACCGCCGTGCTCGACATTTCCCAGCTGCGCTCGCCGACGGCCAAGGCCAGCCAGCAACTGGCGCTGCATCTCGTTGCCTCCACCGCGCGGCGCATCGAGCTTGCCAATCTCATGACCCGCACCCGCAATGACTGGGTGTTGCGTCTTGCACGTTCACCTGAGTTTCTTGACGTCGATCCCGATGCGGCGATCGCCCTTGATGGCAGCGGACGTATCACCGGCATGACCCATGGTGGCTTCGGGGCGCTGGCGCGCTCCATGAACATGCACGGCCTTGCCACCCGCGATTTTCTCGGCCAGCCGATTTCCTCGGTCTTCGATATCGATGTGGACGACCTGCCGCGCTTTATGCGCGGGCGGCCGAATGGCGAGCGGCTTTTGCGCGCCCGCAACGGTCTGGTGCTTTTTGCCAGCGCGATCGCGCCCGCCGTCAGCATTCGCGCTCCTGTCACGCCAGAGCCACGCTTGCCGCGAGCGCTGAGGGACATGAGCAACGGCGATCCCGCGATGGAAAAGGTGCAGGCGCGGGCAGCAAAGCTTGCCGCCCGCGATATTCCCATCCTCATTCAGGGTGAGACGGGCAGCGGCAAGGAATATCTGGCACGGGCGATCCATGACAGCTGCAACAGCGACGGCAATTTCGTCGCCGTCAATTGTGCGGCGATCCCGGAGCATCTGATCGAATCCGAATTGTTCGGTTACACACCCGGTGCCTTCACCGGCGCCAGCCAGAAGGGCAAGCGCGGTCTCATCGAGGAGGCAAGTGGCGGCACTTTGTTCCTGGATGAGATTGGCGACATGCCGCTTTCTCTTCAAAGCCGCCTGCTGCGCGTGCTTTCGGAAAACGAGGTGCAGCCGGTTGGCGCATTGAAAGCCAAGCCGGTGCGTCTGAGAGTACTGTCCGCATCGCACCGCGATCTTGCCGAGCTGGTGAAGGAAGGCCGTTTCCGGCAGGACCTCTATTATCGCCTGAACGCCGCAACGGTGACGCTGCCGGCGCTGCGGGAGCGCGAGGATCTCGGCTGGCTGATCGATCAGTTTCTCCGCCGCATCGAGAAGGAAAACGGCGAGACCTACAGGATCGATAAGGCGGCACGGGCAATTCTGCTTGACCATGACTGGCCAGGCAATCTGCGCGAACTCTTCAATGCACTGCGGGTTGCAGCCGCGCTTTCCGATGGCGGCAAGATCGATCCGGGTTGCCTGCCTGAACACCTCTTTGCCGAAGTCGCGACCGATGATGCTTTGCGCGATGACGACGATCTGCGCCGGGCGCTGAAGGACTGCGGCAACAACGTCTCGGCGCTGGCGCGAAGCCTCGGCGTCAACCGCTCCACCATTCACCGCCGTCTCAAACGCCTGAATTGACTGCGGCCGAACCGGTGCGACCATTGCAACACCTGTTGCACGGAACCTGTTGCATTCTGCCGGCGAGCCTCAGAGCTGAATTTGTAACCAATTGAAAATACGTCAAGATATGGCGCAAGCCAATCTGGCATGCCGCTTGCTGATCCTTCTGTGCAAGAACTACAGGAGGAAATGCAATGAAAGCACTGCGCTTTCACGCCGCCAAGGACCTACGCATCGAGGATGTGGATATGCCGCCCGAGCCCGGTCCGGGTGAGGTGCTCGTCGAAAACAAGTTCTGCGGCATCTGCGGCACGGACCTGCACGAATATGCCTATGGCCCGATCTTCGTGCCGAAGGAGCCGCATCCTTTCACCGGCGCGCACGGGCCGCAAATTCTCGGTCATGAATTCGGCGGTGTCGTCAAGGCCGTAGGCGAGGGCGTTAGCCATGTAAAGCCCGGCGACCGGGTATCGATCCAGCCGCTCATCATGCCGCGCCATGGCGACTATTATGCTGATCGCGGTCTTTATCACCTGAGTAAAAATCTCGCTCTCGCCGGTCTGTCCTGGCATTCCGGCGGCATGGCGCAGGCCGCTCTTCTCAACGACTATAACGTACAGCCGATACCCGATGCGCTTTCCGATCAGGAAGCGGCCCTCATCGAGCCGACGGCAGTCGCGGTTTATGCCTGCGACCGTGGCGGTGTCACGGCCGGCAGCAGCGTGCTTGTGACCGGTGCCGGGCCGATCGGCATTCTCGTCGCCATGGCGGCCAGGGCGGCCGGTGCCTCGCAGATATTTCTTTCCGATCTCAACGACACGCGTCTGGCGCTGGCGCGGGCGGCGCTTGGCGAGGTGCGCACGATCAATCCCAAGACGGAAAAGGTGGGCGATGTCATCCGTGCCGAGACCGAAGGCAATGTTGGCTGCGATGTTGCCATCGAATGCGTCGGCAATGAATATGCGCTGAAGAACTGCGCCGATGCCGTGCGCAAGCAGGGCGTTGTGGTGCAGACCGGCCTCCACCCCGGCGAAAACCCGCTGAACTGGTTCGACGTGACTTTCAAGGACATCGATATCCGCGGCTCCTGGGCCTATCCGACTCACTACTGGCCGCGTGTTGCCCGGCTGATTGCCAGCGGCCAGATCCCGGCGAGCCGGATCGTTACCAAAAACGTTTCACTCAGCGAGGCGGTCACGGAAGGGTTCGACCAGCTGCTCGACCCGGCCGGCAAGCATCTGAAGATCCTGATCGACCTGTCGCGATAGGCCGATTTGAAGTGCGGGGCGGTTGAGGAGCCGTCCCGTTTCCACATTGAGCAGGAGGAGGAATACATGCTCGACAAGACCCCCACCACCCGCCTTCAGGCGCTTCTCGATACGTTCGGGGCAGCACTCGAAGCTGGCCGCATCGATGATGCCGTTAATCTGTTTGCCGAGGATTGCTACTGGCGCGACCTCGTTGCCTTTACCTGGAACATCAAGACCGTTGAAGGTCGCGATCAGGTGCGCGACATGCTGCAGGCGCAGCTTTCGACGGCCAGACCCACAAACTGGCGCATCGCTACCGGCGAGGAGGCAACGGAGGCGGATGGTGTGCTTGAAAGCTGGATCACCTTCGAGACGGCGACAGGGCGCGGCTACGGCCTCGTGCGCTTCAGGAACGGGCAGATATGGACGCTGCTGACGGCGCTTTCCGAACTGAAGGGCCATGAGGAAAAATCGGGCTTCACCCGCCCGCTCGGCGCAAGGCACGGCCAGAACCTTGGTGCCAAAACCTGGATGGAGGAGCGCGAGGAGGAAGCGCGCACGCTCGGTTATGACAAGCAGCCCTATACCGTCATCATCGGCGGTGGGCAGGGCGGCATCGCGCTCGGTGCCCGGTTGCGCCAGCTCGGCGTGCCGACGATCATACTCGAAAAGAACGAGCGGCCGGGTGATAGCTGGCGCAAGCGCTACAAGTCGCTCTGCCTGCATGACCCGGTCTGGTACGACCATCTGCCTTACATCGATTTTCCGAAGAACTGGCCGGTCTTTGCTCCCAAGGACAAGATCGGCGACTGGCTCGAATTCTACACGAAGGTGATGGAACTGAACTACTGGACCCGCTCCACTGCCAAATCCGCCAAGTGGGACGAGGCGGCGAAGGAATGGTCGATCGTCGTCGATCGCGATGGCGAGGAAGTCGTGCTCCGGCCAAAGCAACTGGTCTTTGCCACCGGCATGTCGGGCAAGGCCAATATTCCGGATTTCAAGGGGCGCGAGCGCTTCAACGGCGATCAGCACCATTCCTCGCAGCATCCGGGGCCGGATGGGTACAAGGGCAAGAAGGTCGCAGTGATCGGTTCCAACAATTCGGCCCATGATATCTGCGCCGCACTCCACGAAGCGGGTGTCGATGTGACCATGATCCAGCGCTCGACGACCCATATCGTCAAATCCGATACGCTGATGGATATAGGGCTCGGTGCGCTCTATTCCGAACAGGCGTTGGCGAATGGGGTGACGACGGCGAAGGCCGATCTCATCTTCGCGTCGCTGCCCTACCGGATCATGCATGAGTTCCAGATCCCGCTTTACGACAAGATGCGGGAGCGCGACGCCGATTTTTACGCCGCACTGGAAAAAGCCGGGTTCCAGCTAGACTGGGGTGCGGATGGCTCGGGCCTCTTCATGAAGTACCTGCGGCGCGGCTCCGGTTATTATATTGATATCGGCGCCTCGCAGCTGATCATCGATGGCAAGGTGAAGCTTGCCGCCGGTCAGGTGGACGAGATCACCGAAAATTCGATCAAGCTCGCTGACGGCAAGGAGATCCCTGCTGACGTCATTGTCTATGCGACGGGATATGGTTCGATGAATGGCTGGGTCGCTGATCTCATCGATCAGGAAACGGCAGACAGGGTCGGCAAGGTCTGGGGTCTCGGTTCGGATACGCCGAAAGACCCGGGGCCGTGGGAAGGCGAGCAGCGCAACATGTGGAAGCCGACGCAGCAGGAGGCGCTTTGGTTCCACGGCGGCAACCTGCACCAGTCGCGGCATTATTCGCAATATCTCGCGTTGCAGTTGAAAGCGCGCATGGAGGGGCTTCCTACACCTGTCTATGCATTGCAACCGGTTCACCACACACGCTGACCACGGGTATTTCGATCGATAACGGTAATGCAGAAAGGGGGCGGAACATTCCGCCCCCTTTCTGAATCCGATGCAGGCAATGCCCCCGGTTTCTGTGGATCACGGCAACCGCTGTTGTTAGTGTGAGCCTCTGCGCATATGTTGGAAAACTCAATATCGATTTCCGGCCAAAGCGGACAGAAGAACAATGACCTCCCAGTTGGATTTTTTCGCTTCCGCGACGGCGCGGCTTCCTCAGGCTGAGCGCGGGCGAAAAGCGGGTGGTCGTGAAACGACGCTGAAATCGGTTCCTGATGATGAGGCCTTGGTCGGATATCTCGAATCCACAGGCAATTACCGCGTCCTGCGCAAGTTGCAGCCGCGCGCGATATGCGAGCAGCCGCGACCGGGGTTTCCACGTCAGGGCGTGATCCTCGACACCGAGACCACGGGCCTCAACCACCGAACTGACGAGATCATCGAAATCGGCGTCATTACCTTCACATTCGACGATCAGGGCACGATCGGCGATGTCACCGGGGTCTATGGCGGTCTGCGACAGCCGGGCACTTCCATTCCGGAAGAAATCACGCGCCTGACGGGTATCACCGATGAAATGGTTGCCGGACAGACGATAGACATCGACCGGCTGACCTCCCTGGTTGAAGGTGCTGATCTGATCATTGCCCACAATGCCGGCTTCGATCGTCCGTTTTGCGAGGCCTTCTCGCCGATCTTCCGCAATAAGGCCTGGGCCTGCTCCGTCTCTGAGGTTGACTGGAGTGGTCGGGGTTTTGAGGGCAGCAAGCTCGCCTACCTCATCGGGCAATCCGGCTATTTCCATGACGGCCACCGAGCAGTCGACGATTGTTTCGCTCTGCTGGAGGTGCTGGAACAGGTACGCGCCGCCCAAAGCGGGACGCCCTTCATGGAACTCCATGAAGCCAGCCAGCACTCCCGGGTTCGCATTTACGCGGAGAACAGCCCGTTCGACATGAAGGATCATCTGAAAAAGCGGGGCTATCGCTGGTCTGATGGTTCCGATGGCCGGCCGAAATCCTGGTGGGTGGAACTGGCGGAGGAAAAGCTCGAAGAAGAGCTGCATTTCCTCCGAACCGAAATTTACCGCTGGGACGCCGATCCCACGGTCAAGTATCTGACGGCATTCGACCGGTTCAAAGCCGGCTAGAAAGAAACCGCGACGGCCATACCGTCAAGTTTGCACAGCTCTGCGTTTTTTTTGATGTTTGTCGATTTTCTTGCTCAAAATTTGAGCGAGTAGGCGCGAGCTTTTTCGCGGCATTTTGATTTTAAAACAATATCTGTTCTGGCACGGGCCTTGCTTTCAGTCTTGTATGCAAGATTTACATACCAAGCAGGACCGTCAGATAAACATCGAAGAAGCCATCGTTTCCGGCATTCTTTCGGCGCGCATCCGGCCGGGCACGCGGCTCAGCGAAAATCAGCTGGCTGGACTCTTCTCCGTTTCACGTACGCGGGTACGGGAGGCGATGATGCGGCTGGAAACACGTGGCATCGTCCATGTCAGCGCGCGGCGAGGGTGGTTCGTCGTCGAGCCCTCCGCCGAGGAGGCGATGACCATCTATGAGGCGCGGCGGATTATCGAATCCGGATTGCTTCGCAGCATGCGGATGCTGTCGGAGGAGGGGCGCAAGGTCCTCGTCGCACATCTTGAGGAAGAGAAAGTCGCAATAGCCGCAGGTGACCGCCAGCGCCTTACCTGCCTCATGGGCGATTTTCATATCCGCATCGCCGAGCTTTGCGGCAATGCCGTGCTCATCGAGCTGCTACGCGATCTGACCGCCCGGACAATTCTGATCTCCATGCTCTACCAGTCGGAGTTTCATGCCCTCCAGTCCCATGAGGGGCATTGCCGTATCTTCGACGCGATGGCTGCGGGCGATTTCGTGAGAGCGGCGGAGCTTTCCATCGAGCATCTGGACGAGGTGGAAACCGGCCTCGACCTCACTCGACGCCCCGATCCTCTCGCCGGCCTTCGCCGGTCGCTCGCCCTACCGGAAATGAATGGCGGCGATCCGGATAAAATTCACATGCAACACAATCAACACAAGGAGAATGACATATGATCTTCAGACGGACCCTCATCGCTGCCGCCGCCATGGCTGCCGCCTTTGGTCTTTCCGCGCCCGCCAAGGCGGATGCCCTTGCCGACATCACCGCACGCGGCACGCTGCGTGTGGCCGTACCGCAGGATTTCCCGCCCTTCGGCAGCGTTGCTGCTGATATGACCCCGCAGGGCTATGACATCGACATGGCCAAGATGATCGCCGACAAGCTGGGCGTGAAGGTGGAACTCGTCCCGGTCACCAGTGCCAACCGTGTTCCCTATCTCCAGACCAACAAGGTCGATCTCGTTATCTCCAGCCTCGGCAAGAATGCAGATCGTGAAAAAGTTATTGATTTCTCTGATGCTTACGCGCCTTTCTTCAACGGCGTTTTCGGCCCGGCCGACGTCGCGATCTCCAAGGCCGAAGACCTTAAGGGCAAGACCATCGCCGTCACGCGCGGTGCCGTCGAGGATCTGGAACTGACGAAGGTCGCGCCTTCGGACGCCACCATCAAGCGTTACGAGGACAATAACGGCACCATCTCTGCCTTCCTTTCGGGCCAGGTGGAAGTTGTCGCGACAGGCAACGTGGTTGCAGCCGCCATCCTCGCCAAGAACCCCCCGAAGCGTCCGGAATTGAAGTTCCTCATCAAGAACTCTCCCTGCTACATCGGCCTCAACAAGAACGAGCCGGCCTTACTGGAAAAGGTCAACGCCACCGTAGCTGCAGCCAAGGCCGACGGCTCGCTGAATGCGATCGCCACCAAGTGGCTTGGCCAGGATCTGCCGAAAGACCTTTGATCATCGTTTGCCATGGTCATCCCGGATCCGCCGGGATGACGCCTTTCTCCACCGGCGCAAGGGGACTGTTTCTTGAGCTATCAATTTGATTTCCTGTGGCTTGGCGAATATTGGCCACAAATTGCCAAAGGCATCGCCATTACCAGCCAACTCACGCTGGTCGGCGGCGTGGTCGGCGTTTCACTTGGCATCGCCTGCGCCTGGGCCCGGGCGCTCGGACCTTCATGGTTGAAGCCCATCGTCGGCACCTATGTGGAGCTCATCCGCAATACGCCTTTTCTGATCCAGTTGTTTTTCATCTTCTTTGGCCTGCCTTCACTTGGTTTCAAGCTTACAGAGCTGACCGCGGCAAATCTGGCGATGATCGTCAATCTGGGCGCCTATAGTTGCGAGATCATCCGCGCCGGTATTCAGGCGACGCCGAAGGGCCAGTTCGAGGCGGGCGCGAGCCTTGCCATGACGCGCTTCGAAACGTTTCGCCATGTGGTGCTCACACCCTCGCTGCAACGCATCTGGCCGGCGCTTTCTTCGCAAGTGGTGATCGTCATGCTCGGCTCGGCCGTCGTTTCGCAGATTGCGGTGGAAGACCTGACCTTTGCGGCGAACTTCATCCAGTCGCGCACGTTCCGCGCCTTCGAAGCCTACATCCTGTCAACTGTCATCTACCTGCTGCTCGCCATCCTGTTGCGGCAGGGCATGCTGGCGCTCGGCAGCTTTCTTTTCCCGAGGAGGGCGGCACGATGACTGAATTCACCTTTTGGGACATTCTGCGCAACCTGCTGCTCTCCACCCGCTGGACGCTGTTGCTATCGCTCGTTTCCTTCATCGGCGGGGGTATGGTGGGCATCGTGCTTTTGTGGTTGCGCATCAGTCCGCGCCGGGCTTTGAACCGTGCTGCCCGCATCTATATCGAAGTCTTTCAGGGCACCCCGCTGCTTATGCAGCTTTTCATCGCTTTTTTCGGCCTAGGTCTCCTCGGGGTTGATGTTCCGGCCTGGCTTGCGGCTGGCGTGGCGCTTATCCTCTGGACCGCTGCCTTCCTTGCGGAAATCTGGCGCGGCTGCGTTGAGGCGATTGCGAAGGGCCAGTGGGAGGCGTCCGCCAGCCTTGCCATGGGCCGCCTGCAACAGATGCGTTACGTCATCCTGCCGCAGGCGCTGAAGATTGCCATTCCGCCAACGGTCGGTTTTTCCGTGCAGGTCGTCAAGGGCACAGCACTCACCTCCATCATCGGTTTCGTTGAACTGTCCAAGGCCGGCACGATCGTCACCAATGCCACCTTCCAGCCCTTCACCGTCTATGGGCTGGTTGCTCTCATCTATTTCGCCCTCTGCTGGCCGCTGTCGAAATCCAGCCAGTTCCTAGAAAGGAAGCTCAATGTCGCTCATCGAAATCACTGAAGTCCACAAGAGCTTTGGCGACAATGAGGTGCTGAAGGGCATAAATCTGGATGTCGAACCCGGCGAGGTGATCGCCATCATCGGCAAAAGCGGCTCTGGAAAATCGACGCTGCTTCGCTGCATCAACGGACTGGAGACGATCAGCGCCGGCTCGATCCAGGTGGCAGGTGCGCAGTTGCTGGACGATGAGCTGCATCTGAAGGCATTGCGGCTGAAGGTCGGCATGATCTTCCAGCAATTCAACCTCTTTCCGCATCTGACGGCCGGCGGCAATGTCATGCTTTCGCAGATGGTGGTGAAAAAGGTCACCAAGCCGGAGGCCGAGGTGACGGCGCGCAGGATGCTGGAGCGTGTCGGGCTGGCGCACAAGTTCGATGCCTATCCGGATGAACTGTCCGGCGGCCAGCAGCAGCGCGTGGCGATTGCCCGCGCCCTTGCCATGCAGCCTATCGCCCTTCTCTGTGACGAGATTACCTCGGCGCTCGACCCTGAACTCGTGTCTGAGGTGCTGGCCGTCGTGCGCGAACTGGCAAAGGAAGGCATGACGCTGCTGATGGTGACGCATGAAATGAAGTTTGCCCGCGACGTCTGCTCGCGCGTTGTTTTTATGCATCAGGGCCGCGTGCACGAGATCGGCCCGCCGGAAGATGTTTTTGCCAATCCCCAGACGCCGGAACTCAAGCAGTTCCTTGGCATGATCTAAGCACAGTACCGACGCACGCGACCGGAGCGGTGCGTGCGTCGGCAGTAGCCTTTGTGTTGTGTTTGCCGGGAAAATGTCCGCTATTCCAGTGGTGTCAGCCAGTTCGTTCCGATGGCGCTCTTTTCCCGATTTCATGTTCCCCTGTCGGTCGCTCGGATCGCATACAATTTCCGCATCAAATCGAAAACAATCGATGGAAATTTGAGCAGACCGATGGCGGGACTGGTGGACACATCGAAATTCCCGTTTTATATCAATGGCAAAGCCGATTGGCACGGCTCCTGCATGACAAAGACGTCGCAGGAGAGTGTTCATGAGCAAAGCCGCAGCAATCGACATCGCTTCCGTTTCCAAGATTTATGGCAACACCACCGCGGTGCATGCCATAAGCCTCAAGATACCGGCAGGAAGTTACTGCTGCCTGCTTGGTCCTTCGGGCTGCGGCAAGACCTCGACACTGCGAATGATCGCCGGCCACGAAAGCATTTCAAGCGGCGATGTCAGGCTTGGTAATGTGGTCGTCACCGATCTGCCGCCCGCCAAACGCGGCACGGCAATGATGTTCCAGTCCTATGCGCTGTTTCCGCATCTTGATCTCGTCGACAACGTTGCCTTCAGCCTCAAAATGAAGGGGGTGGACAAGGAAGCGCGCCGCGCCAAGGCGCTGGAGATGCTGCGGCTGATGCAGCTCGAACCCTATGCCACCCGGCGCCCGGCCCAGCTTTCCGGCGGGCAGCAGCAGCGTGTGGCGTTGGCTCGCGCGCTTATCACCGACCCCGAGGCGTTGCTGCTAGATGAGCCGCTTTCAGCACTCGATCCTTTCCTCAAGATCCGTATGCGGGCCGAGCTGAAGAAGCTGCAAACCGCGCTCGGCATCACCTTTGTTCACGTCACACACAGTCAGGAAGAGGCAATGGCGCTGGCCGACGTCATCGTCGTCATGAATGATGGCCGCATCGAGCAGGCAGCGACGCCGCGCGAGCTGTTTGAGCGCCCGGCCACCGCTTTCGTCGCCCGCTTCATGGGCGATCACAATGTCATTTCCGGCCGGTTCAAGGAAAAGAACGGCGATCTCGTCACGCTGGAGGTTGCGGGCGGCGGCGCCTTCACGGCAGGCGGCGTTGCCCCGGATGACGGCGCGGTCGATATCGCCGTTCGTACCGACCGTGTGCGCGTCGGCGAGGCGGATCGACCCGGTTTCGGTTTTACCGGCATCGTCTCGAATGTCGAGTATCGCGGTGCAAGCGTGAAGATCGCCGTGACCGGCGCGGGCATTGAGGATTTCAACGCCATCCTCAGCGACGTCGCCTTCTTCGAAAAGCCGGTAAAGACCGGCGACGCCATACCGCTTTCATGGAATGCGGCCGATGCCATCGTGCTCGGCCGGGTAGAGAAGTGACCCCAAAAATAACCAGAGGAGAACTTTGAAATGACCGACAACTCCAACAGCAACAAGGGCCTGTCCCGCCGTGGCCTTCTAAAGGCAGGTGCCGCCGCAACAGGCGCGGCCATCGGCTCCGGCCTTGTCACCGGTTTCCCGACCATATGGGCGCAGAACCCGATCACGATCCGCCAGTTCGGCACGGGTGTTTCGAACCTCAATGCGATTGCCGAAAAGTGCAAGGCTGATCTCGGTATCACACTGGAGATGACGGCGACGGATTCGGATGCGGCCGCGCAGCGCGCCGTGACCCAGCCGAACTCCTACGATATCGCCGATATCGAATACTGGATCCTGAAGAAGGTCTACCCGGCGGGTGTCATTCAGCCGATGGAAATCAAGAAGCTGAAATATTACGACAAGATCGTTCCGCTGTTTAAAAACGGCAAGCTGACGCCCGATAGCGTCGTGGCCCAGGGTACCGCCCCGCACACGGTCGGTTTCGTCGAAAAGCCCGGCGACAAGAAGTTTGCGAAAAGCGAAACCGATTATTTCACCATGGTTCCGACCATCTACAATGCCGATACGCTCGGCATTCGCCCCGATCTCGTCGGCCGCGATATCACCAGCTGGGCCGATATCATGGACCCCAAGTTCAAGGGCAAGGCCTCTATCCTCAACATCCCCTCCATCGGCATCATGGATGCGGCGATGATCATGGAAGCCATGGGCAACATCAAATATGCCGACAAGGGCAACATGACGAAGGAGGAGATCGACAAGACCATCGACTTCCTCATCAAGGCCAAGAAGGACGGCCAGTTCCGCGCTTTCTGGAAGAGCTTCGATGAAAGCGTCAACCTCATGGCGTCGGGTGAAGTCGTGATCCAGTCCATGTGGTCGCCCGCCGTCGCCGCCGTTCGCTCCAAGGGCATCGCCTGCAAATACCAGCCGCTCAAGGAAGGCTATCGCTCATGGGGCGGCGGCCTTGGCCTTGCCAAGCACCTCTCCGGTGCCAAGCTGGATGCGGCCTATGAGTATATCAACTGGTACACCTCCGGCTGGGTCGGCGCCTACCTCAACCGTCAGGGCTATTACTCCGCCGCCATGGATACGGCCAAGGAACATATGTCGGCCGACGAGTGGGGTTACTGGGTCGAAGGCAAGCCCGCGCAGGGCGATATCATCGCGCCTGATGGCAAGGTCATGGAAAAGGCCGGAGCAGTGCGCGACGGCGGTTCGTTCCAGGAGCGAATGGGCAAGGTCGCCTGCTGGAACTCCGTCATGGACGAGGACCGCTACATGGTTCGTCGCTGGAACGAGTTCATCGCGGCTTGATCTTCTCACCTTTCGCAGACATGAGGCCGCGCCGACGCGGCCTCTCTTTCACAGGCAGCCAGCAGGAGAAAAGCCTTGGTGACAGTCAGATCCATCGGCGTGAGCGAAAAAAAGGACAAGCCGTCCCGCAGCTTCGCCCTGCCGCAGAAGCTTGTGTCCTATATTCAGGCCACACCGCTTTTCCTGATCCTCGGCTTTTTCCTGCTTTTACCGATCGTCATGATCGCCGTCGTCAGTTTCTGGGATTATGATTTTGCCCAGATGTATCCGGGTTTCGTGACCTTCAACTATACCGAGACGCTTGGTTCCTGGGTCACGTGGCAAACATATATCAACACGCTGAAATTCGCCGCCATCGTCTGGGCGATCACGCTGTTCTGCGGTTTCTGGGTCGCTTATTTCCTCGCTTTTCATATCCGCACTACCACCATGCAGATGGTTCTGTTCCTCGTCTGCACCGTGCCTTTCCTGACGTCGAACATCATCCGCATGATTTCCTGGATTCCCGTTCTCGGGCGCAACGGGCTGGTCAACAGCGCGCTGGTCAGCGCCGGCATCGTACCTGCGCCAATCGAATGGCTGCTCTATTCGGATTTTGCCGTGGTGCTGGCCATGGTGCATCTTTATACGCTTTTCATGGTCACACCCATCTTCAACACGCTGATGCGCATCGACAAATCGCTGATCGAAGCGGCGCGCGATGCCGGGGCGACTGGCTGGCAGACCCTCTGGAACGTTATCATTCCGCTTGCCAAACCCGGCATGGCGATCGGCAGCATCTTTGTCGTGACGCTTGTCATGGCCGATTTCTCCACGGTTCAGGTGATGTCCGGTGGGCAGAGCGCGTCGGTGGCACTGATGATGAAGAACCAGATGTCGCTGCTGCAATATCCCGCGGCGGCCGCAAATGCCGTCATCCTGCTCATCCTCGTTCTTCTGATGGTCGCGGGCATCCTGCGCATCGTCGATATCCGCAAGGAGCTGTGACCCATGCATTCGGAAAAACGCGGCCGTGAATTCTATGTCCTCGCCTTCTTTTTTCTGCTCTTCGTGCTGTTCCTCTACGGCCCGCTGTCGGCGATCCTCATCCTTGCCTTTCAGGGGCCGAATGGCGGACTGACCTTTCCACTCAACGGCGTTTCGCTGCACTGGTTCGGAAATCTTTTCGAACAGCAGGCGGTCGGCGATTTTGGCGGCTCGTTCCGCCGTTCCTTCGGGCTTGGCGTCATGGTCATGGTCGTCACGGTGCTCGTCTCGCTTCTGGCGGGTCTCGCTTTCCGGCGCAAATTCATCGGCGCGACGCCGCTATTCTATCTTTCCGTCGCAAGCCTCGTGGTGCCATCGATCATCATATCACTCGGTATCGGCGTTCTTTTCCAACAGCTTGGGCTGGAACCTTCATGGTATACATCAGCATTTGGCGCGCACCTGACCTGGACGCTGCCATTCGGCGTGCTCATCATGCTGGCGGTTTTCAACCGTTTTTCTCCATCCTATGAAGAAGCCGCCCGCGATCTCGGGGCATCCGCCTGGCAGACGTTTGCCCATGTGGTGCTGCCGATGATTGCACCGAGCCTGATCGGCGTCGGCCTGTTCGGCTTTACGCTTTCCTATGACGAATTTGCCCGTACGCTGATGACGTCAGGCACCTACAACACCCTGCCGCTGGAAATCTACGGCATGACCACCAACGTCACGACGCCGGTGCTTTACGCGCTCGGAGCCGTCACGACCCTTTTCTCCTTCCTGGTTATTGCGGCCACGCTTGGCCTGATCGTCACTCTGAACCGTCGCCATTCGCGTTGATGAAAAAACAGAACATGCGCATCCTCGTCATTAATCCGAATACGACGCAATCCATGACAGCGACGATCGCCGACGCGGCGACGCGGGCGGCCAGCTGCGATACGGAAATCCTGGCAGTGACCTCTTCCATGGGGCCTGTCTCCATCGAAGGATATTACGATGAGGTTTTCGCGGTACCCGGCCTGCTGCTCGAGCTTGCCAAGGCGCCGACGCTTGGTGCCAGGGCAGCCGTCATCGCCTGTTTCGACGACACCGGGCTCGATGCGGCCCGCGCGCTCGCCGACATACCCGTAATTGGGATTTGCGAAGCGGCGGTTTCAGCCACGGCATTCATCGCGCAGAGGTTTACGATCGTTACGACGATGGAGCGTTCGCGGCTGCCGCTCGAACATCTCGTTCACCGTTATGGCATGTCTGCCCGCTGCAATGTGCGTGCCGCCGATATTCCCGTCCTGTCGCTGGAAGATCCGGCATCAAATGCCAGGGAGAGGCTGCGGGAGGAGATTTCACTGGCCCTGCGTCAAGATCGCGCCGAAGCGATCGTGCTTGGCTGCGCCGGTATGGCGGATCTGACCGCCGAGCTGCGCAGCGAATTCGGCGTGCCTGTTATCGATGGCGTCGCTGCGGCGGTGAAACAGGCGGAATCGCTGGTATCGATGGGGCTTTCGACCGCCAAGCGCGGCGCCTATGCCACGCCACTCGCCAAGCCCTATCGCGGATTGCTTGAAGCGTTCGGGCCGGACAGGCTTGCCGGGGTATCTGTGGATAGTTGAAACAGCCGTTCCAATGTGTTCGGACGGTGCCGCGGTCTGCCGTAAAGTGCACGCGAATATTTCCCAGAAATCGGCGACGGATTTTGCGCGGGTCTGCGTTAAAGTGGCAAGGTGCGGGACATCCTCACTGAAGCCGCCGTCATTCCGCATGGATTTCGCCCGTGTCCGACAGGACAGTACGGAGACAAACCCCGATACATGGTAAGCGATCCGGATGCAGATTTGGTGACGGATGTCGCTGCGGGAGATGTCCGCGCGATGCAGGCTCTGGTGACGGCCAAACTGCCGAGGATCATGGCGCTTGCCACGCGTATGCTGGGTGATCCGGCAGAGGCGGAAGACATCGCGCAGGAGACCTTCCTGCGCATATGGAAACATGCAGGCACGTGGCGGCAGGGGCGTGCGAAATTCGACACATGGATCCACCGGGTGGCGCTGAACCTCTGTTACGACCGGTTGCGAAAGCGCCGGGAAATATCGGTTGCTGAGCCGCCCGAACAGATTGACGGCAGTGTGCTGCCCGATGCCGCCCTGCCATATGATGGTGACGAGAGCGGTGCCGTGGCGCGCGCCTTGCAGGCCATACCCGCGCGACAAAGGGAGGCGATCGTTCTGGTCTATTATCAGGAGATGTCGAACCGCGAGGCGGCTGATGTCATGCATGTCAGTGTGGACGCACTGGAAAGCCTTCTGGCGCGTGGCCGCCGGGCACTCCATGCGATTTTGAATGAGGGCGACCAATGAACGGGGCGAAGAAGACGCTCATGGATAACAAGGTTTTTTCCGATCTTGTGGCGGCCTATGGTGCCGATCCACAACGCTGGCCGGAAGACCGGCGGCCGGAGGCCATGGCTTATGCGGAGACGGCAGACGGCAGGCGCCTGATTGCGCAGGCGGCGCCTCTCGATTTTACGCTGTCGGCATATCGTCTTCGCGACCCTTCGGCCATGCTCAACGCGAAGATCATGGCGCAGGCAAAGGCGCAGACCACCAGACGCAGATGGATCGTCCGGTACGGGCTGGGTGCGGGCATGATCGGCATCAGCCTTGCGGGTGCGCTGACGGGAGCGGTTGCCGTCATCAACCTCACGCCACCGCCCGCCCTGACATTGGGCGATACGTTGACCGCGTTCGGAAACCTGCAAACCGAAAACGAAATGACCGAGGAGACGAAATGAGCGATCAGAATTTCCGCTGGATAGTCGTTGTCCTTCTCGTCGCGAATACATTTTTTGTCTGCGCGCTTGCCGGTGCAGGGTTCGTTTATCTGCGGAACGACCCGGCCGCTGCCGCTGCCCGCATGCCGCTTGCGGGCGAACAATTGCCAAAGACCGAAAGGGAGGCCTTCCGGCGCAGCCTTAGCGATGCACGCAGGACCATGCGGGAAACCTCCGCCGAGGCGCGCCAGGCGCGTATCGAGGCGGCGTCCCTGATGGGGGCAGAAACGCTTGACCCGGAGGCATTGTCCGCAGCGCTCGAGCGTGCCCGCAAGGCGGAATATGAGGTCCGCGCCGCAACCGAGATGCAGGCCGTGGAGTTCGCCCGCACATTGTCGCTAGAGGCGCGGCGCCGGCTGGCGGAAGGCTTGCTCGCCCGTGAGGCGCCGAAACCGGCCACGAAATAATCACATTTCAACAGCGACGGATTTTGGCCCTGGCGCCCGTTGAATGGTCGATAACGAAACGGAGTTCGTATCGGCCATGTCAAATTCCAGGGAATTGGATGCAGCACTCTGTCTGTGGCGTTTCGGCCTCGGCGCGCGTGAAGGCGATATCCAGGCGATCAAAGACGACCCGCGCGATCTGTTGCGGCTGGAAATTACCGAACGCGCCACACCAATTCCTGTCGGCGCACAGCTTCATTCCAGCGCCGATCTTCTGATATCGCTGATGGCGTATAACAAGGAGATCAAGGCCGAGCGTGAAAAACCTGCTGTCCTTGCCGTCGCGGCCACCACCGGCGCCGCGGGTGCGACCGCAGGAGCCATGAGCCCACCATCGCCGGCAATGGCAACTGCCGCAAACGCTATGGACAATGCGGGCATGGTGCCGCCTGCCAGTGCTTCACAGGACAAGAAGCCGGACGCAACGGCCACCAAGCGCCCCTATTTTCCCCAGCAGATACTGCTTGCGGAGGCGGACGCCCGCTTCAACGGCACGATACGCCAGCCGCCGATCGGTTTTGGCGAGCGGTTGGCAATGTTCTGGGCCAATCACTTCGCGGTTGCCACCGGCAAGGGCGGTGATGTGCACATTCTCGCCGGCGCTTTCGAGCGTGAGGCGATCCGTCCGCATGTCTTTGGCAATTTCGAGGATATGCTGGTCGCAGTCGAGACCCATCCCGCCATGCTGTATTTTCTCGACAATCAGCAATCGATCGGACCGAATTCGCAGGCCAACAGGAATGGCAAGCGCGGACTCAACGAAAACCTCGCGCGCGAAATCATGGAACTGCATACGCTCGGGGTGGATGGCGGCTATAGTCAGGCCGACGTTACAGCACTTGCCCGCATCATCACCGGCTGGAGCGTCTATCGCGACGAGAAGCGTCCGGGCCCGCTTGGCCGATTTTCCTTTAACGCCAACAACCATGAACCCGGCGACCATGCCGTGATGGGCATCACCTATGGTGAAGCGGGGGTAGAGCAGGGGCGGCGGGCGCTGCGAGATCTCGCGCATCATCCAGCGACGGCCAGCCATCTCGCTTACAAGCTGGTACGGCATTTCGTTAGCGACCATCCACCACCGGAACTGGTGGCGAAACTTGCTGCCGCCTACACCAAGAGCCACGGCGATCTTTCCGCCACCTATATGGCGCTTATCGAGGCTGAACAGTCTTGGAGCCCGGCGCTGACCAAGCTCAGACCCCCGTTAGATTTCGTGACGACCGTCATCAGGGCGAGTGGAATAGTGCCAAAACCCGAGCAGGTAATTTCAGTGCTCAACGCATTGGGTCAGCCGCTGTGGAACCCCTCCGGCCCGAACGGTTTTGCCGATGTCACCGATAGCTGGGGTTCTTCCGAGGGGCTGGCGACGCGTATCGATGCCGCCAGTCTGTTCGCCCATCAGGTTGCGGGTTCAACCGATCCGCGCGACTTCGTCGCAGACCGGCTGGGGCCGCTTTTGTCCGAGGAGACGAAAAAGGCCGTGCAGCGGGCTGAGAGCAAACCGCAGGGACTGACGATTGCTTTCCTTTCCCCCGAATTCCAGAGGCGTTGACCATGCTGTGTGAACATCTTTCCCCAACCCGCCGCGCTCTTCTTGGCACAGGCGGCGCTCTTTTTGCCTGGGCCTTCATGCCGCGTTTTGCTTTTGCTGCCGGCGGGCGCGACCCACGTTTCGTCACCATCATCCTGCGCGGCGCGCTCGACGGGCTGACCGCCGTGCCGCCCGTCGGCGACCCCGACTATGAGGCGCTAAGGCAACAGATCGCCATGCGCACTGAAGGCGACAATCCAGCCCTCGCGCTGGATGGTTTCTTTGCGCTCCATCCATCCCTTCGCAATTTCCAGCGGCTGTACCGGAAGGGCGAGGCAGCGGTGGTCCACGCCAGCGCAACCGGTTATCGTGACCGTTCGCATTTTGATGGCCAGGATGTGCTGGAATCTGGTTTTCCGACCCCCGGCCATGTCGAGACGGGTTGGCTGAACCGTCTGCTCGAACAGCTGCCGGCGGGTGAAACCATCAATCCAGCTGCGGCCGGGCAGCGGGTGAGCGGCCTTGCCATTGGCGCCAGCGCTCCGCTTGTCATTCGCGGCAAGGCACCGATATTGGGATGGGCGCCATCCGTTCTCAAGCCCGCCGATGGCGATCTCGCCCCGCGCCTTGCCGATCTCTACGGCCAGACGGACCCGATGCTGGCGGCATTGCTTGCCGAGGGCATCGAAACCGGCAGGATCGCCTCCGGCGTCGATATCAAGGCGCGAGGTGGTCCGGGTGATCCTGTTGGCATGGAGCAGATGGCGCGGGGTGCAGCACGGCTGATTGCGCACCCGGAAGGGCCGCGCGTTGCGGCGCTGGCCTTCGAGGGTTGGGACACCCATGCCCATGAGGTCGAGCGTCTTTCAAAATTGTTGAGCGGGCTGGACAATGCGCTTGCCGCCTTCGAGCAGGAGCTGGGGCCGGTCTGGAAGGATACGGCCATATTGGTCGCGACGGAATTTGGCCGTACCGCCCGTATCAACGGTACGGAAGGAACTGACCACGGAACGGCAACAACGGCCTTTCTCGCCGGCGGCAGCATCCGTGGCGGGCGTGTCATCGCCGATTGGCCCGGCCTCAAGCTCGCGCAGTTGCGGGATGGGCGGGACCTTGCGCCCACGACGGATATTCGCGCGATCATCAAGGGCCTCGCGGTCGATCATCTCGGCGCAAGCGCTGTCATGCTCGACAAGGCGGTCTTTCCCGGTTCGGAGGCCATCCGGCCCATGAAGGGACTGATCGTCTGAGGCTCGAAAAGGCGTGAAAACAAATATATGGAGCGCGTCCAACGACCCCGGCCATTCCGGATGCGCTCCCGCCTCTTCATATCCCTGTCATAATAGTGTCTGATATCGATATCGTTTTTGATACGGACATTGTGTAGACGAACAGCCGTTGCACGCTCAGGGAGCTTTTTCGTGAAGTCGTCAACGCAAACCATCCGCACTGAAGCGGCCACCCCTCGAAGCGGCACGCCCGGCGAAGTTTTTACGGCGTTCCTGAAGCTCGGGGTCACCTCCTTCGGCGGTCCCATCGCCCATCTCGGCTATTTTCGCGATGAGCTGGTTGTGCGGCGCAAATGGATCGACGAGGCGGGTTATGCCGATCTCGTGGCGCTCTGCCAGTTCTTGCCGGGGCCGGCCTCCAGCCAGGTCGGTTTTGCACTTGGGTTGCTGCGGGCAGGGCCGCTCGGTGCGCTGGCGGCCTGGACGGCCTTCACCCTGCCGTCCGCCATTCTTCTCTTGCTATTCGCCATGGTTGCGGCGTCCATAGAAGGACCTGTCGGCAACGGCCTGTTGCATGGCCTCAAGATCGTTGCGGTCGCCGTGGTGGCGCAGGCTGTCTGGGGCATGGCAAAGAGCCTTGCCCCAGATAGACAGCGTGCCAGCATCGCGCTCGTCGGCATCATCTGCGTCGTGTTTGTCGCGGGGGCTTTTGGCCAGATTCTGGCGCTTGCCGTGGGCGCCATTGCGGGGCTTGTCTTCTGTCGCACTGATACCGTGCAGGAGGCTACTCATCTCGCATTCCGGGTGCCGAAAAGTGTCGGATACATTGCGCTTGCCACTTTCGCGCTCCTGCTGGCCTTCCTGCCGGTCTTCGTGGCGATGGCCGGCTCGCAAGGCCTCTCATTGTTCGATGCGTTCTATCGTGCCGGCGCCCTTGTCTTTGGTGGCGGCCATGTGGTGCTGCCGTTGCTCCAATCGGCAGTGGTTTCCACGGGCTGGGTGACGGAAGATGCGTTTATCGCCGGTTACGGTGCAACCCAGGCCGTTCCCGGCCCGCTGTTCACCTTCGCGGCCTACCTCGGCGCTGTGGTGGGGCCGCACCCGAACGGTATTGCGGGAGCAGGCATTGCGCTTGTCGCGATTTTTTTGCCGGGCATGCTACTGCTCGTCGGTGCGCTGCCCTTCTGGGAGGGCTTTCGCAAGCACCTTCTGGCGCAGGCTGCCATGCGCGGCGCAAATGCCGCCGTCGTTGGCATTCTCGGGGCCGCGCTTTATGATCCGGTGTGGACAAGCGCCATATTCATGCCGAAGGATTTTGCGCTTGCGCTGACGGGTTTCATCCTGTTGACGGTGTGGAAGACGCCGCCATGGATCGTGGTGGTCATCTGCGCGATTGGTGGCGTTCTGCTCGCCCTGTCATAGGCCGTCTTGCGCAGGACCGATATTGGTAAACATCCAGTCCGAGAAGGCCTGCATGGCTGGTGTCGGCGGCTTTGATTGCAGCCTCGTCAGCCAGTAGCTGCCAAGCGATATGGTGACGGGGAAGGGCTGCACGATAGCCCCGGATGCCAGATGCCGCGAGAACATCGATGGCGGGGCGAGCGCCACGCCGAGCCCTTGCAATGCGGCCTCCATCATGCCGAGCGAGGTATCGAAAACGATGCCGGCATTCACATGCGCCACCGGTGTTACGCCAGCCGCTGCAAACCACGTGGCCCATTCGTCAGACCTGTAGCTGCGCAACAGCGTGGCGTCCGCGAGATCAGCGGGGGATTTCAGTGTCTCCGCCAGTTTCGGCGTACAGAGAGGCGAAAGGGGCGCCTCGAAAAGCCGGAATGCATCCGTGCCATGCCAGGAGCCCTGGCCGAATCGAATGGCGAAATCGAGGCCTTCGGCGGCCATGTCCACGCGGTTGTTGTTGGTGGAAACGCGCACGTCGATGAACGGGTGCCGCTTTTGAAATTCCCTCAGCCGCGGCAGCAGCCAGCCCACGGCAAAGGTTCCCACGACGCCCAGAAACAGCAGTTCGCGCACCTGACCGGCTTCGATCCTGTCGAGCGTGATCGCCATCTGGTCGAAAGAGCTGGTGACCGTCGGTAGCAGGGCTTCGCCTTCCGCGGTGATTTTCAGGCCTCTTGGAAGCCGTTGAAAAAGGGAAACCCCCAGTCGTTTTTCGAGGCCCTTCACCTGTTGGCTCACAGCCGCCTGCGTCACGCAGAGTTCTATGGCCGCGCGGGTGAAACTGAGGTGCCGCGCTGATGCCTCAAATGCCCTCAAGCCGTTCAGTGGAAGAAATTGCCGAACCATTCAAGACCTAGATTTTGTTATGCCTCGTCCGAGATATCATGATTTGTTCGTGCAATGTAGGGCGGTTAAACGTCTTTCGCTGGGGACGGCGCAGGCGCCGAAAATCCACTTGAGGTTTTGGAGAACGCGAAAGATGAAACTTAATCGCAGACATATTGCATTGGCCACATTGATCTCGACGAGCCTGTTCACGCAGACTTTTGCCGCTGATGATGCCAGGCTGAAAGCGATAACAGATGCAGCGATCAAGCCGGTGATGGAGAAGAACGGTATTCCGGGTCTGGCCGTTGGTATCAGTGTCGATGGCGAAAATCACGTCTTCACCTACGGTGTCATGTCCAAAACTACGGGCCAGCCGGTTACCCCGCATACGCTTTTCGAGCTGGGTTCCATCAGCAAGACATTCACGGTCACGCTCAGTACCTATGCGGAGACGCAGGGCAAACTGTCACTATCAGGCAAGGTCGAAGACTATCTTCCCTCCATGAAGGGCAAGCCGTTTGGCGATGTCACGCTGATGCATCTTGGCACTCACACCGCCGGCGGCTTTCCGTTGCAGGTGCCGGACAATGTCAAGACGGAGCCGCAGCTTTTGGCCTATCTCAAGGCCTGGATGCCTGCATACAAGGCGGGAACGCACAGAACCTACGCCAATCCCAGCATCGGAATGCTCGGATACGTCACCGCAAAGGCAATTGGCCAAAGCTATGACAGCGCTATGCAGGACGTACTGTTTCCGGCGCTTGGATTGAAGAGCACCTTCACCGTGGTGCCCAAGGCAAAGATGGCCGATTATGCGCAGGGTTATAAGAGAACCGGCGAACCGGCCCGCATGACGCCAGCCATTCTCTCATCGGAGGCTTACGGGGTCAGATCGACGGCGACCGACATGATCCGTTTCGTCAATGCGAATATGGGGCTGGAAAAGCTGGACGGAAAACTCCAGCAGGCGATCGCCAACACTCATACGGGATATTTCAGCGTCGGCGCGATGACGCAGGATATGATTTGGGAGCAATATGCCCACCCGGCCGCGCTGAAAACACTGATCGAAACGAACTCCGGCGCCTTGCTCAAGACGGTGCCGGTATCGGAAATTTCGCCGCCGATGAAGCCGCGTGGCGATGTCTTCATCAACAAGACCGGCTCCACCAACGGTTTCGGCGCCTATGTGGCGTTCATACCGGAGCAAAAACTCGGTATCGTCATTCTGGCCAATAAAAACTATCCCAATGAGGATCGTGTTGCCGTGGCTTACGAGATTTTGAACGGACTCAAAAGCTCCGAATGATGTCAATGCTGGCGTAAACGCGTACAGGACAAGGGTGGCATTTCGGTCGTAATTCATTTGCTCGCCGGCATTGTCATCCTTGCCTTGAAAGCATGCATTTATGTCCCTGAAAATCGGCGTATGCCCATATTTTGAGCGCTTGTAATCAAGGCTCAAAAATGGGCTTGACGTCTGCCGAAATTTCTCACCAAATGAACCAATGTTCGATTGGTTCACGCAAATGGTGCGGCTTGGCGACAAACCCTAACGACAATTCAAACTACGCTCTGGCAAAGCTGCGCGAGTACATTCAGACAAAGAATCTCGCGAATGACGGCCGTCTGCCGACGGAGCGGGCATTTGCCGAGACCTTCAATGTCGGCCGCCGGTCAATCCGCCGTGCTCTGGAGGTTTTGGAGGCCGAGGGTCTTATCTGGCGTCGCCAGGGGGCCGGAACCTTTGTGGGTGAAAAGCCGGACGATTGGTCCACCCAGGTGACCGAAATGGTCGCCAGCACCGATATCATGGAAATCATGGAAGTCCGCCTGCGCATCGAACCGCAACTGGCGCAGCTTGCAGCCATGCGCGCCAAGCCCGCCGAGTTGGAGCGCATGCGCGCGCTCGTCAAGAAGACCGGCGAAAGCACGGATGCCGATGCCAAGGAATTGTGGGACGGCTCGCTCCACCGCCAGATAGCCCAGAGTGCTGGCAACAAGCTGTTCCTGTCGATCTTCGATGTCGTGAACCGTATTCGCCAGGACGATGCCTGGCAGTCGATACGCGAACTCGCCCGGCGCAGTGGCACGAATGGCAAGGCGTCTTTCGAACAGCATGTCGCCATCGTCGATGCCATTGCCGATCGCGATCCGGCGCGTGCCGGAGAGGCGATGCGCCAGCACCTTCTCATGCATCAGGAACGATTGATCCGCGCCACTTCGCTCGGGTTTCAGGAGGAGAGCGCTGCGGAAGACCGTGCGGCGAAGAGCATCAACGAAGCCGACAATCCGCTTACCCCGGCCTCATAGGCCGCGGACGTAAACCCGCCGGTCCTTCGGGGCCGGCCAATGATAAAAGTCAAAGAAAACCAGACCAGAGGATCGAACATGAAGAAAATCTACACACTGACTGCGGCGCTATTGGCAAGCGCGTTTCTGACCGCACCAGCCATGGCTTCCGAATTGCGCATCGGCCTCAACGATGACGCGGACGTGCTTGATCCCGCGCAATCGCGCACCTTCGTCGGCCGTATCGTCTACACCTCCATGTGCGACAAGCTGGTGGATATCTCGCAGGACATGAAGATCGTTCCCCAGCTTGCCACCGAATGGGCCTGGTCCGAGGGTGGCAAGGTGCTGACGATGAAAATTCGCGACGGCGTGAAGTTCCACGACGGCGAGACGCTGGATGCGGCCGCCGTCGTTGCCACCATCGAGCGCAACATGACCCTTCCGGAATCCCGCCGTAAGAGCGAGTTGTCCTCGGTTGAAAAGGTTGAGGCCACCGGGCCGCTGGAAGTCAAGTTCACGTTGAAGACGCCCGATGTCACGCTGCTTGCCCAGCTTTCAGATCGCGCGGGCATGATCGTCGCGCCGAAGGCCGCCAAGGAACTGGGCGCGAATTTCGGCTCCAAGCCGGTTTGCGCCGGACCGTTCAAATTCGTCGAGCGCATCCAGCAGGACCGTATCGTCCTCGAAAAATTCGCGGATTATTGGGACAAGGACAAGATCAAGGTCGACAAGATCGTCTACCTGCCAATTCCCGATACCACTGTGAAGCTTGCAAACCTCCGCTCTGGCGATCTCGACATTGCCGAACGTATCTCGGCGTCCGATGCGGAATCCGTCAAGAATGACCCCAAATTGACATATGCGGACGTGATCGGTCCGGGCTACATGGCCATGTATGTCAACATCAACAACGGCGCGCGCGCTGACAATCCGCTCGGCAAGGACAAGCGCCTGCGTCAGGCCTTCTCTTACGCGATTGACCGCGAAGCGATCGGCCAGATCGTGTTTGAGGGTACGTCCAAGGCCGGCAATCAGTCATTCCCGCCGACAAGCCCATGGTTCAACCAGAACCTGCCGGTGCCGCCACGCGATATCGACAAGGCCAAGCAGCTGATGAAGGAGGCTGGCTACGAGAAGCTCGATATCGAACTTCAGCACGCCAACAACACCACGCAGACGCAGATGATGCAGGTGATCCAGTCCATGGTGGCGGAGGCTGGCTTCAACGTTACGCTGAAGGCCACCGAATTTGCGACGCTTCTTTCCGAACAGACCGCCGGCAACTATCAGCTCAGCCGTTCCGACTGGTCTGGTCGTATCGATCCCGATGGCAATCTTCACCAGTTCGTCACCTGCAAGGGCGGCATCAACGATGTGAAATATTGTAATCCTGAAGTCGACAAGCTGCTGAACGAAGCACGCGCCTCGACTGAAGATGCGGTCCGCAAGGAGAAATACGATGCGGCAAGCGTCATCCTAAACGACGACATGCCGATCATCTATCTCGGCCATCAGCCCTATGCCTATGCCATCTCCAAGAAGGTCAAGGGCTGGGAGCCTTCGCCTGATGGCATGATCCGCCTTCTCGGCGTCAGCAAGGACTAAGCGCTTCAAATCCGCCGCACGGCTTGCCGTGCGGCCCTCCAGAACGTGCACGAACGGGGGCAATGCCATGCCTGTCTATATCGGCAAGCGACTGCTGGTCGCGATCCCGACGCTTTTGATCATCTCCATCTTCGTCTTCTCGCTGCAGAAACTGTTGCCGGGTGATCCGGTTCTCGCCATGGCGGGTGAGGAGCGTGATCCGGCGACGATTGAATTCCTGCGGGAGAAGTATCGCCTGAACGACCCGGTACCGCTCCAGTACATCAACTGGCTGGGCGGCGTGGTGACCGGCGATTTCGGTATTTCGCTGAGGACCAACCAGCCGGTGCTGGAACTGATCGGCCAGAAGCTGCCGGTCACCATTCAGCTGGCTGTGATGGCGATGTTCTTTGCGATGGTCATCGGTATTCCGATCGGCATTCTGGCCGCCGTCAAGAAAAACACATGGATCGACTACACCGCCAATATCGTGGCGCTTTCCGGCCTGTCGATCCCGAATTTCTGGCTCGGTATCATGCTGATCCTGCTGGTTTCAGTGAAGCTCGGCTGGCTGCCGGCATCCGGATATGAATCGATATTCGTCGACCCCGTTCGCTCCATCGAGACGATGATCATGCCCGCCTTCGTGCTCGGCAATGCGCTTGCGGCAACGTTGATGCGCCACACGCGTTCGGCAATGGTTGCGGTTTTGAGTTCAGACTATATCCGCACCGCCCGGGCCAAGGGGCTTTCGCCGCGCGAGATCATCCTGTCTCACAGTTTTCGCAACGCGCTTCTGCCCGTCATCACGCTGTTGGCACTGCTTTTCGGTGAGTTGCTGGCCGGTGCGGTTCTGACGGAGCAGATATTCACCATTCCCGGCTTCGGCAAGATGACCGTCGATGCGGTCTTCACCCGCGATTACGCCGTCGTCCAGGGCATCGTGCTCTGCACCGCGGTCGGCTTCATCCTCATGAACCTGCTGGCGGACATTGCCTATGTCCTGCTTAACCCTCGCCTCAGGGCGACGATCTGAGGCCTGATATCATGACCGCTCTCGATCAAAACCTGTCCGTACCGGTGCCGCGGCAGGAAAGCCGCGCCTGGAAGAAAATGAAGCGCAACAAATCGGCGCTCGCCGGTCTGATTATCGTGCTTTTCTTCACGGTACTTGCCGTTGCAGCACCGATCCTGCCGATTGCTGACCCTATTGCGACCAGCTGGTCGGCCATCCGCAAGGCGCCGTCCGCCGCCCACTGGCTTGGCACCGACGATCTTGGCCGTGATATCCTTTCGCGCATGATTTATGGCGCGCGCGCCTCGCTGATGGCGGGTGTTGTCTCCGTCATGATTGCGGTGGTCATCGGCGTGCCCTTCGGGTTGATCGCCGGTTATTTCGGTGGCTGGGTGGATATGGTCATCTCGCGCATCACCGAAGCGCTGCTGGCTATGCCGTTCCTCATCATGGCTATTGCCCTTGCGGCCTTCCTTGGCCCGAGCCTTACCAATGCGATGATCGCCATCGGGCTTTCCGCCATGCCGATTTTCGTTCGGTTGACCCGTGGTCAGGTGCTGGCGGTCAAGATGGAAGATTATGTCGAGGGGGCAAGGTCGATTGGCCTCAACCACTTCGACATCATGACACGATACATCCTGCCAAATGTCTTTGCTCCCATCATCGTGCAGGCAACCTTGACGGTTGCGACGGCCATCATTGCGGAAGCGAGCCTTTCCTTCCTCGGCCTTGGCCAGCAGGCACCGGCGCCGTCGTGGGGTTCCATGCTGAACACCGCTAAGAACTTTCTGAGCCAAGCGCCGTGGATGACGATGTGGCCCGGGATTGCAATTTTCCTCGTCGTCATAGGCTTCAATCTCCTGGGCGATGGCCTGCGTGATGCGCTCGATCCGCGCGAAGCATGATTTCTCATAAGGAACTGACTGAATGACCGAATTTACCACACGCCCCGAGATCCTTGGCACATTCGGCGTCGTCACCTCGACGCACTGGATCGCATCGGCCGTGGGCATGGCAATCCTCGAAAAGGGAGGTAACGCCTTCGACGCAGCGGTTGCCGCCGGCTTCGTGCTGCAGATCGTCGAACCGCATCTCTGTGGCCCCGGCGGCGACATGCCTGCCGTCTTTTATTCAAAGAAGAAGGACAAGGTCGAAGTCATCTGCGCGCAGGGGCCTGCTCCGAGTGGCGCTACCATCGAGCACTATACCTCGGAGGGGCTTAAGCTGATCCCCGGCGATGGTCTGCTTGCAACCGTCATTCCCGGAGCCTTCGATGGCTGGATGTTGATGCTGCGCGACTACGGCACGATGAGCGTGCGCGAGGTGCTGGAACCAGCCATCTATTATGCCGAATACGGACATCCGACTCTGCCGCGCGTTTCCGCCACCATCAAGGGGCTGGCGGAATTCTTCGAGAAGGAATGGCCGACATCCTACGAGACCTGGCTGCCGGGTGGTGCCGCACCCGAGCCGCACGCCCTTTTCAGGAATCCTGTACTTGCGGAAACCTACAAGCGGATCGTCACTGAATCCGAAGCGCGTTCGGGTCGCGAAAACCAGATTGAAGCCGCACGCGACGCTTTCTATCGGGGTTTCGTAGCGGAAGCCATCGACACTTACGTCAAGACCGCTGAAGTCATGGATGCAAGCGGCACCAAGCACAAGGGCGTGCTGACGGCGCAGGATATGGCGGACTGGAGCGCGACCATCGAAGCGCCGCAGACGCTTGATTATCATGACTGGACGATTGCAAAGACGCCTGCCTGGGGGCAGGGACCGGTTTTGTTGCAGTCGCTCGCCCTGTTGAAAGGCTTCGATCTTGCGGCCATGGACCCGTCCGGCCCCGATTTCATCCACACCATCGTTGAGGCCATGAAGCTCGCCTTTGCCGACCGTGAGGTCTATTACGGCGATCCTGATTTCGGCCAGATTCCGACGGAATATCTTCTCTCTGAAGGCTACAATGCCGGGCGTCGTAAACTGATCGGCACAGAGGCATCGCTCGATCTGCGTCCCGGCATCGTGCCGGGTTACGAGAAGCAGGTGGACGCCACCATGGCCATGCTCGCCGAAATGAGCGGCAAGGGCACCGTCTACGAGCCCACCATGTCGCATCTTACCGAAAAACGCGGCGATACCGTGCATATCGATGTCATAGACCGCTGGGGCAACATGGTCTCAACCACGCCCTCCGGCGGCTGGCTGCAATCATCGCCAATCGTTCCGGGATTGGGCTTTGCGCTTAATTCCCGCGCCCAGATGTTCTGGTTGAAGGAAGGCCTGCCGACCTCGCTCGCACCTGGAAAACGCCCGCGCACCACGTTGACACCCTCGCTCGCGCTGCATCAGGGACGCCCTTCCATGGTGTTCGGTACTCCGGGCGGCGATCAGCAGGATCAGTGGCAGCTGCCCTTCTTCCTGCGTTATGCGCATCACGGCAAGAACCTGCAGGCGGCCATCGACATGCCGCTGTTCCATACCTCGCATTTTCCGGGCTCGTTTTATCCGCGCACCAGTTCGCCGGGCGAGATCATGGTGGAAAGCACCGTGGGTGATATGACGCTGCAGGAGCTTCGCCGCCGCGGACACAAGGTCACCGTTGCCGATGCGTGGTCGGTGGGGCGCCTGACTGCCGCAAAGCGGGATGCCGATGGCCTGCTGCGGGCCGCCGCAACCCCGCGACTGATGCAGGCCTATGCTGTGGGACGATGACATCATGAATACGACACCTGTTCTCTCCGTTAGAAACCTGACCACTTCTTTTCTCGTCGATGATGCTTGGAAGAGCGTCGTCCGTAACGTCTCCTTCGATGTCGCTCCGGGCGAAACCGTCGCGATTGTCGGTGAGTCCGGTTCGGGAAAGTCCGTCACCTCGCTGTCCATCATGCGCCTGCTTAGCCCCGCTTTCAGCCGGATTGAGGGTGAAGTTTTCTTGAACGGGCGCAATCTTCTGGCGCTTTCCGAGAAGGAAATGCGGGGCGTGCGGGGCAACGACGTCTCGATGATATTTCAAGAGCCTATGACGTCGCTCAATCCCATCTTCACGATCGGCCGCCAGATTTCCGAGGTCCTCATCCGGCACAAGGGCTTTTCGAAGCAGCAGGCAAGGGCGGAGACTGTCCGGCTTCTCGAAAAGGTTCGTATTCCCAACGCGGCCGGTCGCTTTGACGAGTATCCGCATCAGTTTTCCGGTGGCATGCGCCAGCGCGTGATGATCGCAATGGCGCTCGCTTCCCGGCCGAAACTGCTGATCGCCGATGAACCGACGACCGCGCTCGACGTCACCATTCAGGGCCAGATTCTCGATCTGATCAAACTGCTTCAGGAAGAGGAGGGCATGTCGGTCCTCTTCATTACTCATGATATGGGCGTCGTGGCGGAGATCGCCGACCGCACCATTGTGATGTTCCGGGGCGATGAGGTCGAGACCGGACCAACCGGGGATATATTCCAGCGCGGCAAGCATCCCTATACGCGGGCGTTGCTTTCGGCGGTGCCGAAGCTCGGCTCGATGCGCGACCGGCAGTGGCCGACGCGCTTTCCGGTGCTCGACATGAAAACCGGCCTGTCGACCGAGCCGGTAGAAGTGGCCGAAACGGTTGCGAGCGGACAGACACCTGTCCTGTCGGTCAAGAACCTCGTGACGCGGTTTCCCATCCGCTCCGGCCTTTTGGCCCGGCAGACGGGTGCGGTTCACGCGGTCGAAAACGTCTCCTTCGATCTGTTTCAGGGGGAGACGCTTGCACTGGTCGGCGAGTCCGGTTGCGGAAAGTCGACGACCGGCCGCTCGATCATGCGTCTTGTCGAACCGACGGCCGGCGAGGTTTCGCTCGATGGTTACGATGTGATGCGGCTCGATACCGTCGGCCTGCGCAATATGCGTAAGTCCGTACAGATGATCTTTCAGGATCCGTTCTCGTCGCTCAATCCGCGCATGACGGTGGGTACGGCGATTTCCGAACCCTTCATCAAGCACAAACTGGGCACCACGAAGCAGGCGAAGGAAAAGACTGCCGATCTCCTCGAAAAGGTTGGTCTAACCGCCGACATGGCGAGCCGCTATCCTCACGAATTTTCCGGCGGCCAGCGCCAGCGCATCGCGATTGCCCGTGCGCTTGCCCTCGATCCGAAGGTCATTGTTGCCGACGAAAGCGTGTCGGCTCTCGATGTTTCGATCAAGGCGCAGGTCTGCAACCTGCTCCTCGACCTGCAACAGAGCCTCAATCTCGCCTTCCTCTTCATCTCCCACGATATGGCGGTGGTGGAGCGTGTCAGCCATCGCGTCGCGGTGATGTATCTCGGTGAGATTGTGGAGATCGGTCCGCGCGCTGCTGTTTTCGACAATCCGCAACATGCCTACACGAAGAAACTCATGGCGGCAGTGCCGGTACCCGATCCGGCGCGACGCGGAATAAAGCGCGGCATATCCAACGATGAACTGAAAAGCCCGATACGGCCGATGGGATTTCAAACGCCGACGCGAAACTATAAAACCGTTTCCCCGGGCCATCTGGTTCAGGTTGTTTAAGGCAATTCTGGCATTCCGGGTTGAAAAACCGTGAAGTTTCGCACCGCTATCCGCTATTCTGAGCGGAATATTTTTTACAGCCTTGCTCAACGCGCGTCGTCAAAAGTGGTTCCCATATGAATCGAAAATAAAACGTTCGATTCAATGCGCCGCATATTCTAGTTTGCGCGCGAATGAGGTGCATGCCGGGAATTTACAACTGTGATTAGTTTTTCGCCTTTTGCTCAGCGAAGCCTGTTTATGCTCGCTGTGGGTGTTGCAATATTGACCGGAATGGTCGCCACTTCGCTGTGGCTGGTGCAGGTGAACAACCGGTACTCGCAAGAAACAGCCGAGTTGCGCCGTGTGCGGGCTGCCATTCTCGATATCCTGACGTCGATGCAGGACATTGAAACGGGGCAGAGGGGTTATCTGCTGACCAACAACATCGAGTATCTGAGCCCATATCAGGAGGCCTTGAGCCTGTTGCCGCAGAGGCAGTCCAGACTTCTCGAAGTGCTGAAGGACCAGAAGCAATACGAGCAGGATCTGACGGATCTCGGTAATGCCGTCGCCAACAAGCTGGCTGAAACCCAGGAAACCATCGATCTGCAAAAGGCAGGACGCATCACCGAGGCAGTCGAAGTCGTCCGTGAGAATGACGGCAAACGGTTCATGAACGAAATCAGGGCGATCTTGTCGAAGCTGCAATCGCAGACCGACGATCGGCTCCGCATCATCGTCGGAGACCAACTTGGCGCCGCCAATACATTGCAATGGGTAACGCTCGGCGGCACGCTGGCGATCCTGCTTGTTGTCGGCGGTTCAATCTTTCTGGTTTTCACATATATCCGTGCGTTGAACCGGTCTCGGGAAGATGTTGACGAGTTAAATCGCCATCTGGAGGAGCGGGTTGAGGAAAGAACCCGTGATCTTCGCAGCGCCAATCAGGAAATTCAGCGCTTCGCCTATATCGTCACGCATGATTTGCGTGCGCCGCTCGTCAATATCATGGGGTTCCTCTCCGAATTCGATACGTCCCTGAAGCCGGTCACCGCATATGTGCTCGCAGACGGCAAAATGCCTTCCGACGACGTGGTTCGGGATGCCAGACTGGCTGTCGAGGAAGATCTTCCCGAGGCGATCAGTTTCATCCGCTCTTCGACACGCAAGATGGACCAGCTGATCAATGCGATCTTGAAGATATCGCGCGATGGTCAGCGAAAGCTGCAGCCGGAAAAAGTCGACATAGAGACATTACTGTCATCGCTCTCCGAGACGGTTCGTCACCAGATCAATGCCAATGGCGGCGAGATCAGTGTCGAGACATCAAAGCTGACAGTCGTGACGGATCGTATCTCTATCGACCAAATCCTTGGCAATCTTTTCGACAATGCGGTGAAATACCAGATGCCGGGACGACCGCTGCGATTGACTGCCCGTGCTTATCCGTCCGGGCGGGGTGCCATCAGCATCGAAGTCAGCGACAACGGGCGCGGCATTGGCGAGCATGATCTGGAGCGGGTGTTCGAACTCTTTCGCCGCGCCGGTGATCAGGATCAGCCGGGGGAAGGCATCGGCCTTGCCCATGTTCGGTCGCTAATAAGAAGTTTAGGAGGAGACATTAAGGTGAGTTCCGAACTTGGCAAAGGCAGTACATTTACATTGCTGTTGCCGAGCGATCTCAGAAAAGTGACGAAAGAAGGCGAAAAATGAAGGCAACCGGTCAAGAGGTAACGATCATTATGATCGAGGATGACGAAGGTCATGCTCGGCTGATCGAGAAGAACGTACGTCGCGCAGGTGTGAATAACGAGATCATGCCCTTTACGCTCGGTGCAAAGGCACTCGACTACATCCTCGGTGAAAACCGCGATGGCGTTGTCAGCAAAGATCGATATCTTCTCGTTTTGCTCGATCTTAACCTCCCTGATATGTCGGGTATCCGAATTCTCGAGGAGATCAAGAGTAACGAATATACGCGCCGTTTGCCGGTGGTCGTTTTGACGACGACGGATGACGAAACCGAGATTCAGAAATGTTATGACCTTGGTGCAAATGTCTATATAACCAAGCCGGTCGACTACGAAGGCTTTGCGAGTGCGATAAAGAACCTCGGCCTGTTCTTCTCCGTAATTCAAGTACCTTGAAGGCATGATGGCATTGCGCGTTTTGTATGTTGATGATGATCCGGCTCTGGCGCGGCTTTCCAGCCGGATCCTCGGTCGTCACGGAATGGAGGTGGTCCATGCCGCATCCGTGGCGTCCGGGCTCAAGATGTTTCAAGACGAGCAGTTCGATATCGTCGTTCTGGACCATTACTTCCAGACATCGACGGGAATGGAGTTCCTTGCCGCGATTCAGTCCTTGCCGGGGCGGGTTCCCGTTCTTTATGTAACGGGATCGAACGAAGCCCAGATCGCGATCGACGCCCTCAAGGCGGGTGCCGCCGACTACGTCATAAAGAATGTCGGTGACGACTTTTTCCCGCTGTTGCTTACGGCTATCGATCAGTCGCTGGAAAACCATCGTCTGCGTCAGACGAAGGAGGAATCCGACCGGTTGCTGGTGAAGGCCAAGGAACATGCGGAAATGATGGTGAAGGAGATGAACCATCGGGTCGCCAACAGCCTCTCGCTGGTATCCGCCATGATTCGCCTGCAGATAAACACCATCAAGTCTGAGGAAGCCGAAGTCGCCTTGCTGGAAACCCAAAGCAGGATTTCGGCGATCGCCGGCGTTCACCGCAGCCTTTACAATACCGACAATATAGGTCTGGTATCGCTCAATTCGTACCTGACGTCGATCATCGATGGGTTGTTTCAGGCGGTTCCCGGATCTTCGTCCATTACCGTCGAAACATCGCTTTGTGACATCAGCCTCAAGGCAGACCATGCCGTAGCTCTGGGTGTCATCATCACCGAGCTGCTGACCAACGCGCTGAAATACGCTTATCCAGATCAATCCGGCACGGTTCGCGTCGGACTTTCGGAAGAAAATCGGCAATTTGTTCTCGTTGTCGAAGACGATGGTGTCGGTTCAAAGCCCGACGCATCTCCGCGTGGTACTGGCCTCGGAACAAAGCTGATTATGGCAATGGCTCAGAACATTGGTGCTCGTGTCGAGCAAACGCATACGCACCCGGAACAGGCCAAGGGAACGCGTTACACGATGACTTGGAGCGAGACGTAAACGCCGATAGCTTCGGTTTTTAAATATAATTCTAATTTAGTGATTTAATATAACTGGCGCCGCGCTTGGGCAGCTGGAACGTAAGCTTGCCTGGGAGTTGACAGGCATGCAACAGCTCAAGGCCCGGCGTCTGTATATACCGGGATGGTTAGGAAGCCGTCTGATGCGAATTGGCTTCAGGCACCTGTTCTGACGATGCCGTCAAAACCATCATCGTGCACGGGCACGCTTGGCAAGAAGAGCGGATGTCGCAGAAATGCGATCAGACTGTTCCTTTGCAAGACGTGCTTCCCGCAGCCGCAAGGTCTTGGCGTCGCGGGATTGCGTGATCGAATCAAGCTCGTCGAGCGCTTTGTCCTTTGCGAAGAACGGCGTCTGGATGTTGCTGAAGGCAACCTCGGCCTTCTGGCGCGAGATACTGTATTTTTCTGTCATGGGTGTTCCGGTGGTAAGGCTCGGCATGCGAGCGGAAAACAAAAGGCCAGGCAATTTGCCTGGCCTTGATTGGTTCGGGGTGCTTCCGGCAGTGCCAGTACATCCGTGGTCAAAGGGAAGCAAAACCCGTTAGGCAGCCTGCAGATTGCAGGCCGACATTTTGCCGGACTTGTTGTCGCGTTCCAGGTCGAAGCCGATCTTCTGGCCTTCGACGAGTTCGCGCATACCAGCCCGCTCAACGGCGGAGATATGAACGAAGGCATCTGTGCCGCCGTTGTCAGGCTGAATGAAGCCGAAGCCTTTAGTGGAATTAAACCATTTAACTGTGCCAGTGGTCATGATGAACCCTTTCATAGCGATAGAGGACCCACAGCACTAAAAAGCGCTGCGAACATTGATAGCGATTTTGAAAGGAAAGGTTCGTTCAGAACGCGGTGCCAATCGCGCAACAAGCAAAGCTAAGCAAGCAAATTCGATGGTTCGTTATAGCGTGCTTGCACGGTTGCGTCAACTATTAGTTTTTCTAATTTTTGCGTCTCGACAAAAAGTTGTGCTTGGCCATCCCTTTTACTCGCTCTGCATTGTTTTTAGCGGGAAGGTCTTCACGCAGTATCGTCGTGCAGGCGGATCCCGCACAGACGTTTTGCCAGACTCTTTTATTGGGGCTCATGCCGCAGTTCAAGGTCTCCCGCTTCTGACACGAGACGTAGGCCGATATCGATCCTGTTTCCCAACCGTGACATTGATCGCTCCTGAACAGGAAAGCTGACAGATACGGTATCGAGACAATGGTATGTTGTAGGCCCCCGCAAATAGCTGCAAGGGCCATGCGACATCAGATGAGGTCGCGTTTGTAGCGCTCATCCCACTTCCGGGTTTTGACGAGGCTGCCATTTTCGAGTGCCGAAAGTTCTCCTGTCAGGTAGAAATTTTCTCTGTCGGAGCGCATCTCGGTGCGGCTCTCGATCTTGATGCGCCACCTATCCCGGCCAATTTCATATGTCTGGGTGAGGACGTATTTCGCGGAGAGGGGATCTCCGTCGCGAATGGTCAATTCACGCCGCAGACTATGGCTGAGTTCGGTGTCGATGTCGTCAAACCGCAACACGCCCTCGCCGAACAAGCCGCCCACGCCTTCCGTGACATAGGTGTTGATACCCGTCTCATGGTCCTGTTCGGTCCAGCGGCGGACCGTGCCGGGATCGACCTGCGTCATGGGTGTCGATGGGCCGTGGGCAGGGGCCTCGAAACGCACAGGCTTGTCGTCACCGGTGGCACGCACGGGCAGGTCAAGCGCGCTTTCTGCAACGGAAACGCTGATCGTCGCATCGTAAGGCGATGTCCATACCATCGGCCAGTAGGCCGTGGCGATGGCGAGTTGCAGCCGGTGCCCTTTGGCAAAACGATAACCGCAATCATTGAGCTTGATTGCGACATCGTAAAATTTGCCGGGTTCCAATGCTTCCGGATTTTCGTGGCTATCGCGGTGGGTCAGGTTGAAAACCTGATAACTGACACGTGTGACACGGCCATCCGGCAGGACGTCGTTGAGGCGCAGTGAAATCTGCGCGACAGGGCAATCTGCGGCAATACGCAGACGCGCTACCGGCGCACCGAGAATATCGAAATCCTCTTCCATCAAGGCGGTTTCGAAAACGAGCGCGCCACCGTTGTCGAGCCGCTGATCGGTTGGATGTTCGCCGGGGCATCCGGTCGCCATCCATTCCCCGCCCGCCTTGCCGTGGCTTTGCGGCGAACGAATGCTGAGAATTGCCGGTTCGCTTGCCGTATCGCGCAGTTCCTTCGCTGCACCGGGGTAAAGTGAGCGGGTTGCAATTTCAGGCGAAGGCCATGTTGCTTCGCCCACCCAGCGGCCTTGCGTCGTCGTGCGCGTACCGGTCGGTTCGATCGTGTCGCTGACGAAGGCGCGCAGCATCGGCTCGTCCATGACGCCGGTTTCCTTGCCTTTCAGCCAATGGTCCCACCAGCGCGTTGCTTCCTGCAGGAAGCCAATTGCGGGACCGGGAACACCATCTTGGGGGTAGATATGGCCCCACGGACCGATGATGCCGCGACGCGGGACCTGAAGGTTCTCCAGAAGCCGCGGGACGGCATTGGTATAGCTGTCTGCCCATGCGCCGATGGCAAGGACCGGGCATTGAATGGCGCTCCAGTCTTCGCAGACCGAGCCGTGTTTCCAGTAATCGTCGTAACGTTGGTGTTCCAGCCAGAGTGCGGGAAAGAAGGGGAGCTTCTCCAGGCGCTCGATCCAGCTGTCGCGCCACGTGTCACCGACGATCTCCGGATCGAGCGGACGGCTCTGATAAGCAAGCATGATGGTGCCCCACCACAGATTGTCGTTCAGCAGCAGGCCGCCCATGTAGTGAATGTCGTCGGTATAACGGTTGTCGGTCGAATAAGCGGTGATGACGGCTTTCAGTGCCGGCGGACGGCGGGCGGCCACCTGCAGGCCGTTGAAGCCGCCCCAGCTCTTGCCCATCATGCCGACATTGCCGCTGCACCACGGCTGGCGGGAAATCCAGTCGATCACCTCGAGTGCATCGTCCTGTTCCTGCTTCAGATATTCGTCTGCCATGTGGCCATCGGATTCGCCGGTGCCGCGCATGTCCACGCGAATTGCGGCATATCCCTGGCTGGCAAAATAGCCGTGCATCGGCTCGTCGCGCCCGCGGGTTCCGTCTCGCTTGCGATAGGGAATATACTCGAGAATGGCGGGAACCGGCGATTGTTCCGCGCCCTCCGGCAGCCAAAGGCGAGCACCAAGGCGTACGCCATCGCTCATGGGAATCCAGATATGTTCTTCAACACGTATTGTCATTTGGGGTATTCCAGTCGGGTCATTTGAAGCGGGCATCGCTTTGCCGGGAGACAACAATGAAAGAATGCGAGGCGACACCCATCAAAGAGTGAACCGCCCCGCAGATCATGCGGCGGGGAGGCCACGTTTTGCCAGCACGCCATCCAGCCAGTCGCGCCGCAGTTCGGGGACCGAGGTGATGAGCTGTTCGGTATAGGGTTGGTTAGGAGGTGCAAAAACCTCCTTGGTCGTGCCGGTTTCGACAATGCGGCCATGCTGCATCACCATCGTCCTGTTGGCGAGCCGGCGAACGACGCCGAGGTCATGGGTGATGAACAGATAGGAGACGCCCAGTTCATCCTGCAACGAGCGCAACAGTCTGAGAATTTCTTCCGCCACGAGAGGATCAAGTGCCGATGTCACCTCGTCGCAGATGATAAGATCGGGTCTTGCGGCAAGTGCGCGTGCGATACACACGCGCTGCTTCTGCCCCCCGGAAAGCGCTTTTGGCAGGCGCTCTGCAAACTCCCGGGGCAGACCGATCAGGTCCAGCAACCGGTTCACCTCGGAGGCGCGCTCATCTTCATTCATTCCGAAATAGAACGACATGGGACGGCCGATGATCTCGCCGACGGTGTGGCGTGGATTGAGCGCCACATCCGGAAGCTGGTAAACGAGCTGGATACGGCGAAGATCTTCGCGCGAACGCCTGGAGTACTTGTCCGCAAGCCGGTGTCCAGCAAGCGAAACGACACCGGAAGATTGCGGCGGCAACCCGGCGATAACCCTGGCCAAAGTGGATTTTCCCGAACCGGATTCACCCACGACTGCCAGTGTTTCGCCCTTTCGGATTTCGCAGTGAACGTTGTCCAGCACCTTCTTGCGACCGTAGTAGGCGGTGACGTCACGCGCTTCGAGCAGGATTTCACCACCCCTGTTCTGGACGGATTCGCCGGACATGCTGGCTTGGCGTTCGGAAACAAGACGGAGCGTATAGTCTTCCTGCGGGTGCTCGAGGATATCCTCGGCAGAACCTGCTTCTACCTTTTTGCCATGGCGCAAGACCATGATGCTGTCAGCAATTTGCGCGACGACAGCAAGGTCATGCGTGATGTAGAGGGCGGCGGTATTGTAGCGCTGGATGAGGCTGCGGAGCAGGGCCAGAACCTCTATCTGCGTGGTGACATCGAGTGCCGTTGTGGGTTCGTCCAGCACGAGTATGTCAGGGCGGCATGACATCGCCATGGCCACCATCGCGCGCTGTAACTGCCCACCGGAGACCTGATGCGGGTAACGGTCGCCGAAATGCTGATAATCGGGAAGTTGCAGCGCTTGCAGCAGTTCCAGCATCCAGGCTTCGGCTTCCCGCCGGTTCATGACGCCGTGGTAAAGCGGCCCCTCGATAATCTGTTCGCCAATCTTCATGGCAGGGTTGAACGCCGCAGCTGCACTTTGCGCCACATAGGCGATGCGCGCACCGCGCGCCGCCTCACGACCGGCGCGATCCACCGTCATCAGCGAAACGCCATTCACGACGATTTCTCCACCAACGATTCGGCAACCGTTTCGGCCATATCCCATGGCGGCAAGCCCGATGGTGGATTTACCGGCGCCGGATTCACCGATCAGCCCTTTGACCTCACCGCGCTTGAGATCCAGATCGATACCATCAACCAGAATTGCTCCATTCGGTGCGGCAACTTTCAGGCCGCGAATTTTCAGGACCTCATTGTTACTCATCGGTCTGCTCCCTGAATTGCGCTGCGGCCAGCCAGCAGCCAGTCCACGACGAGATTGACGCCGATGGTGAGAACGGCGATGGCAGCGGCCGGATAAAGCGGTGCGTAGAGGCCGTAAAGAATGGCCTGCTGGTTGTCCTTCACCATGCCGCCCCAGTCTGCGAAAGGCGGCTGAACGCCAAGCCCGAGAAAGGACAGACCGGCCACGAACAGAAAGGTGAAGCAGAAACGCAGGCCGAATTCCGCAATGAGCGGCGGCAGGGCATTGGGCAGTATCTCCCTGAACACTAGCCAGATCAGGCCTTCTCCGCGCAGGCGCGCGGTCTCGGCATATTCCAGCACATTCACGCCCTGGGCGACAATGCGCGCCAGACGGAAGACGCGGGTGGAATCCAGAAGCGCAATGGTCACTATCAGCACGGGGATGGACGAGCCTAGCGCCTGCAGCACGACAAGAGCCGAGATCAGCACTGGAATACACATGACAGTGTCGACGATGCGCGAAAGAACCATATCGAGCCAGCCGCCAAAGATGGCCGCGATGAAACCAAGCGTGATGCCGATTGTGAAGGAGAGCAGGGACGCCGCCAGCGAAACGCCGATGGAGATTTGCGCACCGGCCAAAAGGCGCGACAGCATATCGCGTCCGTTCTGATCAAGGCCAAACCAGTGCATTGCCGAAGGCGGATCGAAAGGCGAACCGACGATCTCCTCCTGCCCGAAAGGCGCGATATGCGGACCGGCTGCGAACAGGACGATGTTGACCGAAATGATGAAAAGACCGACCCATGCGGTTGGGGTGATGGTGCGGAGCATTTTCATCGCGGATGCCTCAGGCGCGGGTTAAGCGCAATTGCCGACACATCGGCAATGATGTTTAGAATGACGTAGGTTGCGCCGAAAACGAGGGCTGCTGCCTGTACCAGTGGAAGGTCCCGCTTCGAAACGGCATCGACCATGAAACGGCCAAGGCCGTTATAGTTGAACACGGCCTCTACCAGCACCACACCGGTGATGAGATAGGCGATGTTGAACGATACGACGTTGACGATCGGGGCCGCGGCGTTGGGAAGCGCGTGGCGAAGAACCACGCGTTTGGTCCGCAATCCCTTGAGATAGGCTGTTTCGACATAGGCCTGATCCATCACCGCAAGAACGGCGGTGCGGGTCATGCGCAGCATCTGCGCCACAGTAACCAGAACCAGCGTCAGAGCAGGAAGCGTGGTGGCTTTCAGCCAATCCGCAAAGCCCATACCCGGATAAGTGTCGGCAAGGCTCGGCAAAAGATTGTACTGCACGGACACGAAAAGGATCAGCAACAGGCCCAGAAAATATTCCGGAAGGGAGACAAAGCCCAGCGCAACGATGTTGACAGCCCGATCGAACAGGCTGCCGCGCCAGATGGCACTGAACAGACCCAGAAGTACGGCAACCGGAACGGACACGACGGCGGCATACAGCGCCAGCGCCATGGTGTTCCAGAACCGCGGCCATAGGAGAGCTGCGACAGGCTGGTGGTTTGCCAGCGAATTTCCAAGGTCGCCGGTTACGAAACCGCCGAGCCAGGAAAGATAACGTTGCAGAAGGGGCTGCTCCAGACCGAGATCGGCGCGCAGCACGGCGAGAGATTCAGGCGTCGCATTCTGTCCGAGTATTGCCGACGCCACATCTCCGGGAAGAAGCTGAGTGCCGGCGAAAATAAGCGCCGACACCAGCAGAAGCGTCAAAATACCCAAAGCAATGCGCTTCAGGATAAGCTTAGTCATTATGCGTCCAACCAGACCTTTTCAGCGAGACGGGCACCCATGAAGTTGAACATCGGATGCGTGGTCACGCCCTTCAGTTTCTTGGATGTCGCATCCAGATAATCTCCGAACATCGGGATCATGGCGCCGCCCTCATTGGAGATGAGCGCCTGAAGCTCGGCATAGATTTCCTTGCGCTTCGCATCATCGAGAAGTGCACGCGCCTCGATGAGTTTCCTGTCGAAGTTTTCGTTCTTCCAGTGCGTATCATTTTGCGCCGAGGTGGACTGGTAAGCGATGGTCAGCATCTGGTCTGCTGTCGGGCGTCCGCCCCAGTATGACATGCAGAATGGAGCTTTCATCCAGACGTTGTCCCAGTAGCCATCGGCGGGTTCGCGCTTGATAGAAACATCGATGCCGCCCTTGGCCGCACTCGTGCGGAAAATCGCCGCTGCATCCACAGCGCCGGAGAAGGCGGCGTCGGAAGCGGAAATCTCTACCTTGAGCGTATCGAGGCCAGCCTGCTTCAGATAAAACTTCGCCTTCTCGGGGTCGTAGGGACGCTGCGCCAGATCCGCGGCATAAAAGCGGTCAGAACTCGGGATCGGATGATCGTTCCCGATGCGGCCGTAGCCACGCAGCGCGGTTTTCAAAAGCTGCTCGCGGTCGATGGCGTGCTTGATGGCAAGGCGGATATTGTTGTCCTTGTATGGCGCCTGCGTGCAATCCATCAGGAACGTGAAGTGCTGGCCGCCAGCCGATTGGACGATGTTGAGGTTGGGGTTACGGCGCAGCAGGTCTACTGTCTTGAAGTCGAGTTGGTTGATCGCATGGACCTGACCCGACATCATGGCATTGGTGCGTGCGGCGATATCGTTGATGACGATGACTTCCACGGCGTCAACGTGAGCGGCATTCGGCTTCCAGTAATTCGGATTACGGGTAAAGCGCGAACGAACGCCCGGATCGTAGCTTTCGAACACGAATGGCCCGGTGCCGACAGGTTTGCTGAAATCCGTCCAGCCTTCAGGCACAACGAGGAAATGGTAGTCGGACAGGATGTAAGGAAGGTCGGCATTGCCGCTTTCGAGGACGATCTTGACCTCGGTGTCGGAGAGCTTGTCGACGCTCTTGAGCGCAGACGCGACCGAGCGTGCCGCAGAGGTGGTTTCGCCACGGTGCAGGTTGATGGAGTAGATGACGTCTTCCACCGTCAGGGTCTTGCCGTTGTGGAAGGTGACACCCTGACGCAGCTTGAAGACCCACTCCACGGCGCCGGGCTGCGCTTCCCAGCTTTCGAACAATTCAGGCACAGCGTGATTGCTGGCATCGATCTCGACAAGGCCGTTCATGATCATGAAGGCCTGATTGACCGGCACCCAGTCTTTCAGGATGCGGGGATCGAGGTTATCCGTGGTGCTGCCGCCGCCGATACCCAATTTCAAAACGCCACCCTTCTTCGGTGTGTCCGCGCCTTGCGCACTGGCGTCTGTGATGAAACCGGCAGAAAGCGCCGCGAGGCTGGCCGCGCCGGCAAGAAAATGCCGCCGGTCGAGCGAGAAGGAAAAGGGGGAGGATGTCATGTTTGGGTTCCCTGTTTTTTATCGGGGCCGGACGAGGCGCGGCTGGCAGTGGCGTATCGTACTCGACGGTTCGGCACTAGATACCGATGCGCGCAGGGGGGTATGATTTTTGCGCATGGGGTCATGAAATCTGAGCGCATCCGGTTATCTGCGAAGCGGAGTAAAGGGATGCGCCGGAGCGGGTCCGGTGTAGCAGGCGCTCGCCGGGCGGGCGTGTTTATGGAGTGGTTACAAATGGGGCTAGCGGATCTTGTCGGCCTTGCAGGAGCGTTTTTTTATCTCTTCGCCTATGCCCTGTTGCAGCTACGACTTCTGACGATAGAAGACTGGCGCTACACTCTCTTAAATGTTCTGGGTGGCGTGTTTCTGATCTACTCGCTGATATGGAATTTCAACCTCGGCTCGCTGATTTCACAGGTCGCCTGGCTGCTGTTCACCATCATCGGCTACGCGCGGTTTCTCCTGGACCGGCGCCGCAAGACACCTCCTGCGCAGGCATGACGGCTTTCAACGCGCGGTTTTATGGTTGTCTGCAATCAGCCAATCGGAAACCTCGCGCACAATTTTACGCTGGTGGCGATCTGCCGGTCGCATCAGGTAAAATTTGCCTTCCGAGCGCATGGCATGGGAATGCACAGGAACGAGCGCTCCGCTATCCAGTTGGTCGCGGATGAGCCAGGTCCACCCAAGCGTTGCACCAAGCCCCTGCGATGCCGCCGCGACGCAGAGGCCATAGTCTCCGAGTTTCCACTGGATTGCATCCTGTGGCGGCAACAGGTGTGACGAGCGCCACCAGTCGCTCCAATCCTGCCATTCCCGCATCGAATCTTCGATGGAGATCAAAACCGGTGCCCTCTGCTCCATAAGATTGGTCATGCCGCGGGCAGAAACGGGGACGACCTCCTCCTGGCCGAGTTCCGATAGCCAGACGCCAATCGGTCTTTCCTTGCGATAGAAAATAGCCAGGTCGAATTCATCCAGACGCAGATGTGCCACATCGTCAGTTACCCGCACCCGCAATTCGATGCCGGGAATATCGCGTTTCAGTTTCTGCAGGCGAGGCATGAACCATTGATCCGCAATCCCGCGAGAGCAGGCGATGGTGATTTGGCTGGCGCCGGTCCACGAGCGGACGCCGTCCGTGACACTTGCGATATCGAGGATCAGCCGCGATATATCGATCGAGTAGTTTTCGCCGATGGTCGTCAGTCGCACGCCTGTCGGCACGCGCTCGAAAAGCTTGGAGCCAATGAACGCTTCCAGCTTGCCAATCTGCCGGCTGACGGCGCTCTGCGTCAGGCCCAGCTCGTTGCCCGCGCGGGAGAAGCTGCCCAAACGGGACGCTGCCTCAAAAACAACAAGCGCCTCCAGCGGCGGCAATCTAAAAGACGGTTGCATTCAGGTTCCCAAAAACAGAGTTTGCGATCCGATACACCGCCGCCGCAAACTCTTCAATTTTTTTGGGATTCCATGCTGCGCTCAGGCTTTGCCACTAGCGCCTGTCTGTTAGCCTAGACTAGGGCTGACGGTCCGGCATTATCAGCCAGAACAACTGCACGAGGTCGCGCCAGGTTCGAGCCAGATCCTCGGCCGTCGATGTCAGCTCCCTGTAAATATAGATGCCCGCAAGCGCGAGAAAGGTTGCAAGCGTTAGAACGGCCAACAGCACCCAAGGCCAGATGAGGCGTTTGCTCTTTGGCTTTGGTTCGGGCTTTGTGTCCAGATTGGGGTTCAATCACCGTCTCCTCATTCGCTTGAGGACTATGACGAAAACCGCGGGACTGCAACCGGAGGGGATACATCGAGCCCCTTCAAACCACTGGCACATAAAAGAATAACAGGTCTGCATTGACTGGGGCGGGGCAGTGAGCCGCGCCGCTTTGACGCCGCTTAACCCTTTCGCAGTGATCGAAACGCGAAGCCGGCATCTGCCACAATTGTGGAGTTTTTGCCACGAAAACATCAAGATTCATTCAGCCACAGTTCACCGGCAAGGGCGCTAAATCCCTCCATCCCGGAAGGAGGGAGATGAAATGCGTAAGATGATTTTAAGCGCTGGAATAATTCTCGGTGCCCTGTTCGGCAGTGGCGCGAACGCTATGCCTGTCGGTCAACCGGCCGCACCCCTGGCATCCAACGTTCAAAGTGTGGACTATGCTTGCGGACGCGGCTTTCATCTATCGCCGCGCGGATATTGCCGGCCCAATGGACCGCCGAGATATGAGCGCGGCTGGGACAGACGTGATCGCTGGGAAGCCCGCAGGGAGTGGCGTGAACGTCAGGCCCGCAGAGAATGGCGCGAGCGCAGAGATTGGCGCGAACATCGCGAATGGCGAGACCGTCGCGACTATCGATGGTAATGAAAACAGGCCCTCTCCGAACCGGGAGGGCCTTTTCCGTCTGGGTGCGTCTTGAGTTTTTAGCGACGATCTTCAACGCATAGATTGATCGGTTTGCGCCAATTGCCGTCATCAGTCATTTGGGCCGAACTCTTCCCAAATGATCCAAGGTTTTGACGCGTTTGCCGGGGGTGCCACAGAACTGGTCGGTGGAAGTTCGACCTTTACTATCTTCCATCATAATGGGTGCAATGAACCAAGAATGTTCGGCCATCCCATAGCCCGTTATTCTAGTTTCCCGGTGCTGCGGCTGATCCTGCAAGAATGCCGCCATCGATGTTCAGTTCGGCCCCAGTCATATAAGTTGCCTCGTCAGATGCGAGCAGGACTGCGAGCGCGGCTACCTCCTCGGCCCTGCCAAAGCGTTGCATGGGCGTTTCTTTGACCAGCGCGGCTTCACGATCTTTGCGATCCGGGCCATTTCCCAACATCGGCTCCCACATCGGTGTCATCACGGCCGCAGGGTGAATTGAGTTGCACCGGATGTTCAGGCCCTGACCGGCGCAGTATAGGGCCACGCTCTTGGTGTGGTTGCGGACGGCGGCCTTGGATGAGGCGTAGGCCGCTGCCATTGGAATTCCGACAAGCCCTGAGCGTGAGGAAATGTTGATAATCGACCCCGCACCATTTGCTCGCATGGCGCGGATTGCATAACGGCAGCCCAGAAAAGTGCCATCCAGGTTGACCGCATGGACCTTGTGCCAATCAGCAAGTTGGGTATTTTCTGGATCATGGGCTGGCGGGGCCCCTTCGAACGGTCCTTCAAAGCCTGTTATTCCCGCATTGTTGACGACGACGTCCATCTTGGGAAATTGACTGGCAATTTTCGCCCAGTCTGCCTCGCATGCGACGTCGAGACGGACAAACCTCCCGCCGATTGAGCCTGCGGTCAACAAGCCGCCATCCACGTCTATATCGGTAACGATGACCTGTGCCCCCTCGTCAGCAAACGCTTGGGCGATAGCCGCACCAATTCCGCGTACCGCGCCGGTCACGAGTGCGGTCTTTCCAGAAAGTCTGGACATGAATGTTCCTTTGATGCAAATGCTGAGCTAGCCAACGCGTCGTTTTAAAAAGACTGCGCTGTCATCGACGTAAGTCCGGATTATCGGCGATCTTTGTCCATGGTCATAAACTCCTCATCAGCATCCTTTATTTACCCACCACTGTCTTATTGGTCAAGAAATGCACCGTATTAGTCCGCCGATGGCTTCAATGGACGAACTCCACCGGCGCGCATAAGCCCGCTGGCATCTGTCATGCGCAGATACTCCAGTCAGGTTTCGACAAACAGCTTTTCGATCGCAAAATCGATGAAGGCGCGCAGCCGCGGCGCCATGAAGCGGGCTGATGGCCAGACAATTGAAAACTGGCCTGGTGCGGCGAGATGTTCGTTCAGGACCGTCTCGAGCAGGCCATCCCTGATGGCGTCCGTCGCCAGAAATTCAGGCATGTAAGCGAGCCCCATCCCGTCAATCGCCGCCGCCCTTATCGCCTCCATATTACCGCAGGTGAGGGCGATACGCATGCTCGACAGGGGGTTGTCGCCGTTTTCCAGCAGCCATTCCTGAAACCTGCCGGAGGTCGGAAAGCGGAAGCGCAATGCTTCATGTTCTGGCAATTGGCTGGGGTGCCGGGGCGTGCCCATTCGTTGAAAATAGTCCGGCGACGCGCATAAAATGAAGCGGAATGGACCAAGACGCCGCGCTATCAGGCTGGAATCATCAAGCTCGCCACTGCGGATTGCAGCATCGAAGCCGCCCTCGATCAGATCGACGCGCCTGTCGTTAAAGTCGAGTTCCAGATCGATATCGGGATAACGCCGGCGAAATTCAGGCACGATCGGCAGCAGAAAGCGGTATCCGATTGTCGGAAGCGTCACGCGCAGACTGCCGCGGGGCAGGGCCAGATTGTCCGTTACTGCTTCATGTGCGTCGCGCAGATCGGTCAGGATGGACCGATACCGCTCAAACAGGATTGCCCCTTCATTGGTCAGGGAGACCTGCCGGGTGGTGCGATTGAACAGCCGTACGCCCAGAGATGCCTCCAGTCGGGCAACGCTTTTTCCGACAGCAGAAGCTGACAGCCCCAGGCTCTTCCCGGCCTTGGCAAAATTCAGCCTTTCGGCAACCCGGACGAAGGCATCGATCTCGCTCAACTTATCCATTGTCACTGATTAGAGAATTTTAATCCGCAATGAAAGGCCCGTGAGGCCGATTGTCGAATTCATGTCGTCTGATGAGGATGGATGCCGATACGCGACCTTGGTGTCGCGATGCCATTTCACGATTGGAGTTCGCATGAACGACGCCCCTCATAGATCCTCAGCCAGCCGGAATTCGGTATTGGTGGCGGTGTGTCTTGCCGCCTTGACCCTTCCTTTGAACTTCTCTGCCGGTGCGGTTGCCACACCGGCTATCGGGCAGGACCTCGGGGGATCGCCTGCATCCCTCACCTGGATCACCAATGCCTTCATGCTGGCTTTCGGAAGTCTTCTGATGGCGGCAGGCGCGCTGGCAGATCGATATGGCAGAAGGCGGGTGTTCTTGATCGGCCTTGCGCTGTTTACCGGCTTCTCCTTTGCGCTTGGATTTGCGCCTTCGGTGTGGATCATCGATCTGCTACGTGCCGGTCAAGGCGTGGGCGCCGCCGCGGCCCTGGCCGGAGGTACGGCCGCACTTGCGCAGGAATTCGACGGCCACGCTAGGACGCGTGCCTTTGGGTTGCTTGGAACGACCTTCGGCGTCGGTCTTGCATCTGGTCCGCTGCTGACGGGATTGATGATCGAAACGGTCGGATGGCGGGCAATATTCCTTGCCGGCGGCCTGATCGGCCTCCTTGCCCTGATCCTCGGCCCGCCACGGATGCGTGAAACGAGGGATCCCAATGCGGCGGAACTCGACTGGCTGGGCGCTGCAAGCTTTACCCTCACACTCACCCTCTTCACCGTTGCGATGATCGAACTGCCTGTTCTCGGGTCTAACGGTCTCATCGCTTTCAGCACAGGATTTGCGTTTTCGCTTGCAGCCTTCGTCTTGATCGAAATGCGGGCGGCGCGACCGATGCTGGACTTATCGCTGTTCCGTTATCCGCGGTTCGTGGGGGTGCAGCTATTGCCAATCGCCACCTGCGCCTGTTTCGTTGTTCTTCTTGTTATCATTCCGTTGCGCCTCATCGGTATCGAGCAACAAGGAGCAATCGGGGCGGGGTTCATCATGTTGGGACTGTCGGCTCCGATGCTGGTGGTGCCTATAGTCGCGACGATGTTGGCGCGTCATGTTTCCCCGGGCATGCTCTGCGGCATCGGCCTGCTGATCGCCGCCTCTGGCCTCGTCTGGCTTGCCGGCTTCACCGCAGAGGATGGAGCCATGATCGTTCTGCCCATGCTCGTCATCGGGGTGGGCGCCGGCCTGCCATGGGGCCTGATGGATGGCTTGTCCGTTGGCGTCGTGCCGGTGGAGCGTGCGGGAATGGCGACCGGCATATTCAGTACCGTGCGGGTCGCCGGTGAGGGCATCGCGCTTGCAGTCGTCAGCGCCGCCCTGTCGGCATTGACCTCGGCATCCCTCGGACGGCTGGCGCCTTTGTCTACGCCCCTCTTGAATCAGACAGGTCAGCGTCTGGCAGTGGGCGACCTGGCGGGTGCAGCGGCAATATCGTCCCACATCGGGGACGACCTGTTGCGGGATGCCTATCAGACTGCGTTTTCGACACTTTGCTGGTGGCTTGCCGCGGTGACGACGCTATGCGCCATCGCAGTCCTTTTCCTGCTGCCCAATAGTGCTGCGGTCGCCGACAAGGTGACGGCTCCGTAGATTATCGGGAACGAACACGGTGTTCCCGATTGGGCGTGGATGAGGGGAGGCCAGTGATGCGGCCGAAGAACATTTGCGGGCATATCCTTTGATATGCTCCGCCGGCCCGCCTTCCGGGCGATCTCCTACTCATGTGCCGTTGTTCAATGAACTAGACTACGGGAGCAGGCAAGATCGCCTCTTTCACAGCCAGCTCTGCCATGGCGAGGGCGGCATCGCGGGTTTTGGCGGCGGCAATAAACCGGCCATTGTGGCAGAAACTCGCGCCTTCAATGCCACAAACGGCTTCCAGATCGCCATTTGTAAGGCCCGCCCATGCCGCAGGCAGGTCTGCCCGCAGTTCAAAGCCTACATCTGCGCGACGGATACCGGTGAGACACCAGTCCTTGTCACGCGGGTGAACGACAAACAGCAGATTGTCTGCGCCCGCCTTCACAATGGCGGGCCGAAACGGCATGCCCATCGGCAATTCCAGAATATGACCTTCACCGGCATCGACGATAGCCTGCATTACAAGCGCCTCGGCGCGCAGTTTCGCAGCGCTTTTGGCTATTTTCGCCTCGACGAAGCTGCGGGCAATGACGAGCGCCGCGTGGAAACTGCGATCATCTGCTTCGGGGTCGGTCTCGTCAAAAACAGGTTTCAGAGTTTCCAGCAGGACAGGTAGCGTCAGCGCAACCAGCGGCCCGGCGACGGAGGGGCTGACCGCACCATTGTCGACCAGATCGACCGGCAGCACAAAGCTACCATCGAAAGAGGTATGGACGGTTTCGACATGTTCATAGGGGATGCCGAAGGCGGCAAGATAGTCCCGGCCGAAATGCTTCCAGATCAGTCCGAATGAACTATATGGCTGACCGTCATCCCTCAGCGGCGCGCCGCGCTGATGGTGATCGAATATCCTGCTTGTCGCGTCATAGGCGCCGCCGACATCGTAGATGATGCGGTCCACGCCGGGGGTGATCCATTCCGGCGCCCGGCTGCGGACGATGCGGGCCTGCGGGAAAAGTCGGGTCAGGATGACGCTGGACAGCAGTTCGTCGGCATGGAAGCCACCGGAATGGGTGACGAGAAAATCCGGGATCATGTCAGGATAAGCCTTGTTGCTTGCGGGAGGTCCGCCTGGAATTGAGGCACCTGATACCCTTTGCCCGACGCCATCTCAACCCGTCATTCGCCGCTTCTGTATCATATTGCCGGTGTGGGACTGGCTCCACTCGTAGCGGAAGGTAACGCCGCTCCCCTTATCGCCTTCTTGCACTACGTTTGTTTCCGTGTTTCGTATGTACTGGAAAACCCATACGTATTGCAGTCGGGGAGGAGCGGCATTTGCCTCTTCGTCAGGCGGCATCCAGAGAGAGGGTCAGGTCGGCGACCAGATCGTCGGGATGTTCGATGCCGATTGACAGCCGGATCGTGGAATCAAGCACACCAATGCGCTGGCGGATATCGGCCGGAACACCCGAATGCGTCATCGTTGCAGGATGGGAGGCGAGAGATTCCGTACCGCCAAGGCTGACCGCGAGTTTGAATATCGTGAGAGCGTTGAGGAATTTGAAAGACGCTGCCTGCCCGCCCGCAATGTCAAACGAGAAGGTCGATCCCGCACCGGTGCATTGATCTGCAAACACCTTGCCAACCGGGGACGCCGGATCGTGAAACGGCAGATAATGGATTTTCTCGACCTTGGGATGCGCCTTCAGGAACTCGGCCACCACCTTGGCATTGCTGTTTGCCCGCTCCATGCGGATTTGTAGCGTCTCAAGCGAGCGCCCGAGCATCCAGCACGAATGCGGGTCGAGCTGGGTGCCGATCGCTCCGCGTAATGCCTTCACCTGCTTCATGACATCCTTGCGACCGAGCGCTGCTCCGGCAATGAGGTCGGAGTGCCCGCCAACGTATTTTGTCAGTGAATAGAGCGAGATATCGGCACCGTGCTCGATAGGCCGCTGGAACACCGGACCGAGGAGTGTGTTGTCGCACGCGATGATTGGCCTGTGCCCCTGCTTCTGGCCGATCACGTCTGCAACGCGGCTGATCATGGGGATATCGACAATACTGTTTGTCGGGTTGGCGGGGGTCTCGATGAGGATGACGGACACCCTGCCTTTCGCCATCGCAGCCTCTGCGGCGGATATCACCGAGGCCTCGCTGACACCATCGGCGAAACCCACCGCCGAAACGCCGAAATTGTGGAAGGTCTTTGCCAGCAGCGTCTCAGTGCCGCCGTACAAAGGCTGGGAATGGAGTACGGTGTCGCCAGGCCGGACGAAGGCGAAAAGCGTCGTCGAAATGGCGGACATGCCGGACGAGAAGAGCGCACAACTCTCGGTGCGTTCGTAAACGGCAAGGCGGTCCTCGACGATCTCGCTATTGGGATGGTTGAAACGCGAATAGACGAGGCCTGCACCTCTGCCTGCGGGCGGCTCCTTGCGGCCGGAGACATAGTCGAAGAAGTCGCGACCGTCTTCCGCCGACTTGAAGACGAAGGTTGAGGTCAGAAACACAGGCGGCTTCACCGCTCCTTCCGACAATTCCGGATCGTAGCCGTAATTGAGCATCTGGGTTTCAGGATGGAGAGCGTGGTTGCCGATATGGGTTTTAGACGGATGCGGTGCGGTCATTTGCGGAAGGTCCTCCTCAACAGACGTTGAACTGTCCGCAGCTTACATCCAATCAAGCCAAAATACCTTGCATTCTGAAGCGTGGATATGTCTGATGAAGCAATATATTGCGGAGAATTGTGCTTTATGTCGCAAAAAATTGCAGATCCAATCGACCGGCGGATAGTCAAGGAGCTGTCTGCCGACGCAAGGATCACCAACAACGAACTTGCCGAGCGAGTCGGCTTGTCGGCATCTGCATGTCTGCGGAGGCTGCGACGGCTGGAAGAGACGGGGGTGATCAAAGGTTATTCCGCGATCGTCGATCCGGCAATCGAGGGATGGACGATGACCGCGCTTGCATCCATCCGCCTCAGTCGCCAGCACGATGACGAAATCCAGATGTTCGAGGCGGCCGTTCTGGACTGGGACGAGGTTCTGGAATGTCACCTCGTCACGGGTTCGAGGGACTACATGCTCAAGGTCATGTGCGGTGGGCTCGAGGACTACGAGCGCTTCATCAAGGAGAAGATCGCGAAGCTGAAATGCGTCGACACCATCGAGACCAGCTTTGTCATGAACACCATCAAGGCGCGGCGCATCTAAGCTTTGCTTGAGGCTTCGCGCCCGGTGTGTTCAAGCTCCGAGAACCGGAGCTTGAACCGTTTGGGGGTGCGATCGAACGACTTACTCGGCCGTCGCCTGGATATCGACCTTGTCGAGAAGAAGCATCGGGTTTTCAGACGCTGCAACCAGATCAAAAAGACCAAGGCCATTTGGTCCAGTGGAGCGGGCGGTAACCGTAAGAGTACCTGGGTTGTTGATGAAGCGAAGCAACGCGTCCACCGCACTCTTGAGTTTGGGCTGTTCAGCTGCGATCTGCTGCAAGCCCGCGCTTGCCACGAGTGTCAGAACACCGCGCACTTGATCCTCGGTCATGTCGTTTTGCAGAGCATACAGCTTGATAGCCTTGGCCATCATACCTTCGTCCTTGATCGTCAGCTTTACCTCGCGACCCGCGAGCCCCAGGAGGGCGGCCTGAGTACGATTGGTGTCGAAGGAGAAGAACTCCTCCGTGAACCCGCTCGCCAGACCGGAAAAATTGACGCTGCCAATATCCTTGCCGCGCATGGAGATTTCCCGGATCACCAGGTTCTTGTTCGGTTCATCCCAGCCGGCGGCAAGGGCATAAGACAGGGCGAGTGCCTCGAAACCCAGTTTGCGGGCTTCGACAAAAACTTCCTCGGTCGAATCTTCCGGGATCGGAAGAGAAAGGTCATCCTGCCTGATCACGATATCCGTGGGTATGCCGTTGAAGGGCTTTGTCAGACCCATCTCGAAATTCCTGAGCGTGAACTTGATGCGCTCAGGCACGCCCTCCGTCTTTTCACCAGTCTCGTCGTCTGTCTGTTCCGGGGCGGCAACATCAACGTTGATACCTCCGACGCGGACGGTGCCCAGTTCCGGTATCAGGTGATTAAACGGGAAAGTCTCGATCTGCTTGTCGTCAAGCCCGACGATTTTGGAGAGACTCTCGATTGTGGAACTCCAGTCGAAGCCCTTGAGGCTTGCCTCGGCGACTTCGATCGTGTCGACGCCATTTCCGATCGACATGCCATTCAGGCCGAAGTCGAGCTTACGGCTGTCCATCTGCATATCGATACGATCAATGCCGACCTTGACCCTTTTGCCGGCAGCCCCTTCGCTTTCATCAGGCGCGTCGGCCTTGAACCCGAGCAACTGCATGTTGCTCTTGCCAATCATATCGAGAATGGACAGGGCCTTGGCGAAAATTGCCTGGCGTTCCAGAGGTGAAAGCTCGTCGGTATTTTTGGTCGCCGAAAGCGCGTTCATCGTTTCCAGAAGCGGCTCGGCCGGCATGCGGGCGCTGAAGCCGTCGCTGCGTATTTCATCGTAGGTGAAATGACCGTCTCCGTCCGAGAACGAGATTTTGCTGACGGAGAGCGGGCCATAGAGAGGCTTTGCGTCCTTATCTTCGGGACCCGCTTTTTCCGTATAGAGCCTTGCGAGGTAAGCGGCATCGAAGTCCTGTCCGGCTACGGCGCCGGTCGATACGACCAAGTGCTTCTTTTTCATCGCGCCAGTGCTGTCCGGTAGATCCATCTGGATGTCGTAGCTGGCATTGTCGATGGAATATCGGGCGACCCGGCCTTTGGCGATGTCCGAAAAGGCTACGCTCTTGTAAACAGTCTTCTGCTCGGTGGTGGCGATGGACTGCGTGAATGTCATCTCAGGCGTGGAAATACGCTCTGCTGCAAAGCGCTCTATGCGCTTAGGCAGAGAGTTGGCATTTCCGTCTTCGGATACTTCAGCCGCATCCGGTTTTGTGAACGCGGCATTCTCGACACGCGCATGCGCCATCGAGATCTTGCCGGTTGGCACATCAACATTAATGTCGTTCAGCTCCAGTGCGCCATCCAGGAAAGGAAATTTTGGACGTCCATCGATAGCTGCAATCCGGATGTTCTTGCCATCGGCAAGCGGCAAGGCCAGTTCGCGAATATGAATCTGCCCGAGGAAATCAACCTCAACGGAACGGGCAGTTGCGCCAGTGCGAGCAACGAGTTCGCTGACCTTTGCTTCGTAGAAGGCCTTACCCCCGATGACGCCTGCAGCAGCAACAGCAATAATCGCAACCGCCGCCCATAAAGCTTTGGTCCGGCCCTTACCGGTTTGGGTATTTACCTGTTCCACGAAATTGGTCCTCTCCGACGCGATTTGAAACTGCACGCCTTTTAAGCACGCGAAAGTTGCTCCGCAAGTGGGCGTTAGCGGGACAGTTGGAGAACTTGTCCCGAAACGCAAAACGCCGGGTCCGTTCCTGACCAAACATCAAACGGGACAGCCTGGCATTTTGCAGATCATAAAGGTCAAGAATGCTGGGCAGCGCCAAAGCGGTACCGGTTCGACCGTCTCAGCTACCGCCACTCACTGGACAATATAGTAGACATAGTCCACCATATTGTTTCCGACGTATGAAGCGTCGGCCAAAGCGAACAAAGTTACAAAAAAACAAGGGGAACTTATGTCGCATCCAACCACGTCAGCCGACGTGGTGCTGTCCGTTCGCAATCTCACGGTGGATCTTCCGCCGGGAATGGAGCGCACCCACGCGGTCAAGAATATCTCTTTCGACCTCCACGCAGGTGAAATCCTGTGCATTATCGGTGAATCCGGGTCCGGCAAATCCGTCACTGCCAGCACGATCATGGGGCTGTTGTCGCCCGTGATAAAAGTCAGCTCCGGCGAAATCCATTTCAAGGGAATGGACATACTTGCGGCCAGGGAAGATAAAATTCGGCCGCTGCGTGGTCAGGCGGTCTCAATCATTTTCCAGGATCCGCTCTCCGCGCTCAATCCGCTGATGACAATCGGGGATCAGATTGCCGAAGTGCTTGAAGCGCATGGCTATGGAACGCCTGAAACCCGCAAGACCAAGGTTCTGGATCTACTTGAAGAAGTCGGTCTTCCCGACCCGCCTCTGATGCGGCTGCAATATCCATTCCGTCTGTCTGGCGGACAACGCCAGCGGGTCATGATCGCCATGGCTCTGGCACTCGATCCGGATGTCCTGATTGCCGATGAGCCAACAACCGCTCTCGACGTTACCACCCAGGCGCAGATCCTTGAGCTCATCCGTAAGATACAGAAGCGCAAGAACATGAGCGTCATGTTCATCACCCATGATTTCGGCGTCGTTGCCGAAATTGCCGATCGCGTCGTGGTGATGGAGAAGGGATATCTTGTGGAGCAGGGAAGGGCGGACCAGGTTCTGGTCAATCCCGTCCACCCCTATACCCAGCGACTTGTCGCTGCGGTTCCGCGGATGCGGAGCACTGAGCGTTCAGTCAGCGAAGAAGCCCCCGTCGTTCTCAAGGTCGAAAATCTTGAGAAGGAGTATCGCAGCTCCGGCTCGTTTTTCCGCAAGGCCCGTATCGTCAAGGCGGTCAATGGTGTCAGCTTCAAGCTTCACAAGGGCCAGACCCTTGGTATCGTTGGCGAAAGCGGGTCGGGCAAGTCCTCGCTCGGGCGTGTCCTGCTGAAATTGCTGGAGGCGGATGGCGGTTCAATATGCTTCGATGGCCGTGACATAGCAGCGATGGACGAAACGACGTTTCGATCGTTGCGACCCTATATCCAGATGATTTTTCAGGATCCTTTCGCGTCGCTTAATCCCCGCCATACGATCGGCAGGATCTTGACGGTCGGCCCCGTTGCCCACGGAATGGCTGTGCATGAGGCGAGAATAAAGGCTCTCGGAATTCTGAAGCTCGTGGGGCTGGATGAACAGGCCTATGACCGTTACCCGCACGAATTCTCCGGCGGCCAACGCCAGCGCATCGGCATTGCCCGTGCACTGATGTTTGATCCGGTCGTCCTTGTGGCCGACGAAGCCGTGTCTGCTCTCGACGTTTCCATACAGGCGCAGGTTCTGGAGCTTCTGGCGCGGGTGCAGGCTGAAATGAAGGTGGCGATGATCTTCATCACCCATGACTTGAGAGTCGCGAGCCAGATTTGCGACGATGTGCTTGTCATGCACAAGGGAACGGTTGTCGAACAGGGGCCGCCGACAAAAATCTTCCGGTCGCCGGCCCATCCCTATACCCGGAAACTCGTTGCTGCGATCCCCGGTGCGGACTGGGAACCTGCGGCAACTGCCGTCGGCACATAACATCGAAGTCTGACGAGCCAGGCACCTCGTCAGACTTTGCATCGCGCGACATCAAAGACCGATTGCACCGCCGGATTATCATGGATCCGGCGGCGCGAGAGGTTTTCCTTTTAAAGGTCTGATTTAAATAATAAAAATATGATTTCAGGAATAAAAAGTAGTTGCGTTTGTCTACTAATTATCCTTTCATTCAGTCACGAAACTGACATACGACATGGCCGAAAACCTGCACTGCGGCACGCCGGGAAAGCGTGTGCGCCAATGTCGATCTTTGACCATTCGAACGGAAACTTCATGTCCAAACCAACTGAAAACCCGCCGACATCGCCAACTGATATCAATCTCGACGTGCTTGAAGACACGCTGAGCTTTTACATCCGCACGATCAACCTTGCCGTATCGCGCGATCTCGATGCCCGGCTGGACGGGCTGGATGTGGCGAAGGGAACTGGAAAGATCACGACCCTGCTGCTCGTCGATGACTACCCGGGTATCCGTCCTTCAGTGATAGCTCATCTGACGATGCGGGACCGGTCTGCAATGGGCAGGATCATCGACCAGATGGTGTCGCACGATCTGATACGCCGGGAAGTGTCGCAGGAAGACAGCCGCGCCCAGGAGCTTTACATCACCGAAGCCGGAGCGGCGCTTGCAACGAAAATCCGGGAGATCGTTCCGCAGCAATCGCGCGATTTCTTCAGCTTCATCCCGGAAGACGAGCAGAAGCAGGTTATCGACATTTTGCGTCGCGCCTACCGCCATATTGTGAGGCTAGCATGATGGAACGAACGACAAAACGCGTTGCTCTCATATCCGGTGCAAGTCGGGGTATAGGCGACCATATCGCTGCTACTCTTCTTGGCGAAGGCTGGTCGGTATCGCTTGGTATGCGCAGCCCGTCGCTGCCGCAATGGGCTGTGGGTCACGAGGGACAGGTCCATCTTGCCCATTACGACGCAAATGATGCGAGTGCGGAGAAGCGCTGGGCCGATGAAGCGTATCAGCATTTCGGTCGTATCGATGCTGTCGTGGCCAATGCCGGCATCATGATACCGAAGACAGTGATCGAAGCAGACGACGAAGACATCGACGCCATGCTTGCGGTCAACGTCAAGGCACCGAGAAGGCTGGTTAAGGCCGCCTGGGAGGCGTTGAGCGAGAGCGGTCGTGGCCGGGTCATCATCCTCGCTTCCCTCTCCGGCAAGCGGGTGAAGTCCGCATCTGCCGGTAGCTATTCTCTCTCCAAATTTGCGGCGGTCGCGCTTGCGCATGCCATCCGACAGGCGGGCTTCGAAAGCGGCGTGCGCGCGACAGCCGTATGCCCCGGTTTTGTTGCGACCGATATGGCGACCGCCTTATCCGAACGGCCGGCGGATCAAATGACCCAGCCCGCCGATCTTGCCCGCATCATTGCCATGCTGCTGTCCTTACCGAATGAGGCTTCCGTCGCCGAATTCGCCATCAATTGCCAGCTTGAGGAGTTTTTCTGACATGCCCGGTCCTTATGTCGTTCCCGTCCATGGCGATGCGGAATTGCCGAAAGAAGTCGATGTCGTCGTCATTGGCGGCGGCATTATCGGCACCTCCACCGCGCTTGAACTCGTCGATCAGGGGCTGCGTGTTGCGCTTTGCGAAAAGGGCGGTATCGGCCACGAGCAGTCGAGCCGCAACTGGGGCTGGGTGCGCATTTCCCGCCGCGACCCACGCGAGGTGCCCTTGATGGCAGAATCGCTGCGCATCTGGGCGGATCTCAATCGTCGTACAGGGCGGGAAACTGGTTTCAAGCGTTCCGGCATTGTCTTTACATGCGCAAACGAAAAGGAATTTTCCGAGCACGAACGCTGGAACCGCAATCTGGAAGGCTACCAGATTGAAAGCCGCATGCTGAGTGCAAAGGAATTCAAGGCGAAATATCCTCATTCCAACATGGATGTCGCCGGTGCGCTCTATACTGCCGGTGATTGCCGGGCCGAGCCGCAGCGCGCCGCCCCGGCCATCGCCGAAGCTGCCCGCGACCGCGGCGCCTTCATCCTGACCGAATGCGCCGTGCGCGGTCTGCAGCTTTCCGGCGGCAAGGTGTCTGGTGTCGTGACAGAGCGCGGTGAAATTGCCTGCAAGGCGGCGGTCATGGCGGGTGGCGCGTGGTCCAGCCTGTTTCTCGGCAACAACGGTCTCGATCTGCCGCAGCTCAAGGTCATGAATTCCGTGCTGCGCACAAAGCCGCTGGAAGGCGGCCCGGAAGAGGCAATCTGGTCGAACGGTTTTGCGATCCGCAAGCGTCTCGACGGCGGATATACGATCGCTAACGGCTTCCAGAACATCGTCGACATCGTGCCCGCATCTTTCCGTTATGCACTGAAATTCCTGCCGGCTCTGCGGCATGAGTGGCGCTCGCTCGACCTGCGCCTGACTGGCCGCTTTTACGATGAATGGCGCATTCCGCGCCGCTGGGCGCTCGATGAGGCTTCACCCTTCGAATATAACCGCGTGCTTGATCCCGTTCCGGCCATGGACATGACGGACGGCGCCTTTGCCAAGCTGAAGAAGGCCTTCCCCGTTTTCGAAAAGGCCGAAATTTCGCAGCGCTGGGCGGGCATGATCGATGTGACGCCCGACGCTATTCCGGTCATCGACAATATCGACGCCATTCCGGGCTTTCATGTTGCAACCGGCTTTTCCGGCCATGGTTTCGGCATCGGCCCGGCGGCGGGAAAACTCATGGCTGATATCGTCACAGGCCGCAATCCGATTGTCGATCGTCGCGATTTCCGTTTCAGCCGCTTCAGCGACGGCTCGAAGATCGAGCTGGTCAGCGGCTTTTGAAATGAGAAGCCCGGCGGTCAGGTGCCGCCGATCCTTTTGACGCATGAGGCAGGCAACTGCTGATGGGAGTAGTACCGCCCAAAGAGGCGGAAGCAAAAATAATCGTCGTGTTCAACCATCGGATCAAGGGGAACTAAAAAATGTCCGACCAGAACAAGCCGCTTATCAATACCACCCGCCGCCAGGCACTCGGCCTTTTGGCGCTCGGCGCATCCGGCGTCGTCCTTTCCGGTCTTCCGGGTTTTTCCCGCGCCATGGCGCAGGACAAGGCCGCCAAAGGCCAGCTCACGGTCGGCTTCTCGCAGGAGCCTACCGTGTTCAATCCACATATGCCGCATATTGAAGTAGATGAAGGCATCCATTTCAGCATCTTCGACCCGTTGTTTTATGTCGACGAGAAAGGTGCCTTCGTGGCAGCTCTCGCCGCCGAAGTGCCGACGGTCGAAAACGGCGGCATTTCCGCCGATGGTCTCAACTGGAAGGTCGAGCTGCGTGACGACATCAAATGGCACGACGGCAAGCCGTTCACCGCTGAAGACGTGAAGTTCACGCTTGAACTTCTGGTCGATCCCAACTTCCGTTCATGGCGCAAGACCGGGCACGAATTCGTAAGGGATTTGACCGTGGTTTCGCCGACGGAAATTACCTGGAAGATGGAAAAGCCATTCGCGCCCTATCCCTCGATCCTTGCTTCCACATTTATTACGCCGAAGCACCTCCTAGGTGCGGAAGCTGACCGCAATACCGCCGCCTATAACAACGCGCCGGTCGGAACGGGCGCATTCAAATGGAAGGAGCGGGTTGCGGGTGACTACATTCTGCTCGACGCCAATACCGAGTATTTTGGTGATGGCCCGCATATAGAGCGTCTGGTCTACAAATACGTACCCGACCTGAATGTGATGTACACCCAGTTCAAGACCGGCGACATAGACGTGGTGGGCCTGCAATGGATCACACCCGACCATTATGACGAGGCCAAGGATCTCGCCGGCAAGGTGGTCAACGTCGTGCCCGGCTCGACGATTGAATCCCTCTCGTTCAACATGGAACGTCCACAGTTCAAGGAGCCGGCGGTAAGAGAGGCGCTTTATGCGGCGATCGACAAACAATCGATCATCGAGGCACTTTATTACGGTTTGCCCACACCCACCGAAAGCTACGTTCCGCAGCAGTCTTTCTATTACAATCCAGATCTTCCCAAGCATGAATATTCCATCGAGAAAGCTAAAAAGCTGCTCGACGATGCGGGCTGGGTGCCCGGGGCGGACGGCATACGCGCCAAGGATGGCGTGAAGCTCGCCTTCACCTGCTCCACGACAGCGGGCAATCACATCCGCGAACAGGTTCAGCAATACATGCAGCAATCCTTCAAGGATATCGGCGTGGAGATGACCATTTCGAACCTGCCGCCAGCTGTCATGTGGGGTGACTACTGGATGCTGTCGAAGTTCGATTCGGTTATCGTCGGGCTCGACTTCCTGACCGGCCCGGATCCCGATACCTCCGACTTCTTCCGCTCGACGTCGAGTGCTGCAAAAGGCGGCTCGGGCCAGAATACCTGGCAGTTCGTCAACAAGGACGTCGATGATCTTCTGGCCAAGGGCGGCAGTCTCTTCGTGCCGGAGGAACGCAAGGCCGTCTACCTGAAGATTCAGGAGATCATGCGCAAGGAACTACCGCTGTTGCCACTGTTCCAGTACGCAACAGTGCGTGGTCACAAGCAGGGCGTCGAAAACGTGAAGCCAAACGTCAATAACCGTATCGATACCTGGAACGTTGCGACCTGGCGTCTGGCGTAAAGCCTACCGCAGACAGGGCTTTATGCCCGATCCATGTGAAGTGCCGGCTTTGAAGCAGCCGGCACTCTTACGGCTATTCGTGGATGGTTGCTAGCCAGTTCCACGATGCGACCTGGAGTCTCATCATGCTGACCTTTCTTCTCCATCGAATATGGCAGAGCCTCGTACTTCTGCTGCTTGTCTCGATCATCGGTTTTGCCATCCTCAACCTCGCGCCTGGCGGGCCATTGTCACAATTTGCCCTGACGCCCGGCATGACGCGGGAGGCGCTTGATCGCATCGCCCACCAGATGGGTCTCGATCGACCCTTGCCGGTGCAATATCTCGAATGGGCCTGGCGCCTGCTGCAAGGCGATTGGGGGAAATCCTATCGCGACCAACGTCCGGTTCTCGATATCATCTCCGGGCATTTGTTTGCGACCCTGCTGTTGATGGTCTCATCAACCGTCGTATCCATCCTTGTCGGCACCTGGATCGGTATCAAGGGCGCGACCAAACGTTACACGCTGTTCGATTACACCGCCACGGTCGGGGCCATGGTCGCGCTGTCAATTCCCACCTTCTGGTTCGGGCTGGTGGCCATCTATGTTTTCGCGCTCAGGCTGAAATGGCTACCGGCGGGCAACATGTATACGATCGGCGATCAGTCTTTTTATGACTATGCAATTCACCTGATCATGCCGAGCCTGGTACTTGCTCTCGTCAACATCGCCGTCTGGAGCCGCTACATGCGGACTGCGACGCTTGACGTCATCAATCAGGATTTCGTCCGTACCGCCCGCGCCAAGGGGCTGACCCCGCGCCGGGTTCTGATGAAACACGTCGTCGGCAATGCACTTCTGCCAATGATTACCCTTGCCGGTCTCCAGCTCCCGACGATTCTCGGCGGCGCGCTTGTCACGGAGACGGTCTTTACCTGGCCCGGCATGGGCCGCCTGTTCCTCGATAGCCTTGGTTATCACGACTACCCCGTCGTGATGGGGCTTCTGATGTTTTCCGCAATCCTCGTACTCATCGGAAGCCTGCTCGCTGACCTCATGGTTGCTCTCGTCGATCCCCGCATCCGGCTCGGATAGAGCCGGATCGACGAAACGCCGCACTCAATCGAAGGAAAGACCATGTCCGCTGCAACCCTCCATCCCTCGCAGGCCGCACCGCGGTTTCACTGGTGGCAGAACCGCACGCTGCGCCGTTTCGCCCGCCACAAGCTTGCTGTGCTCGGCCTCATCATGATCACCGTCATGATTTTCGCCTGCGTGGTCGGGCCCTATCTCTTGCCTTACGATGAATTGTTCATCGATCTGCGCGCCCGTTTTGCCCCGCCGATGACCGGTTACCATATTTTCGGCACCGATCCGCTCGGACGCGACATAGCCGCGCGCCTTTTCAATGCCGGCCGCATTTCACTGCTGGTCGGGTTTTTCGCCATGGTGCTGTCGACACTGATCGGCACCATCATCGGTGTCGTTGCCGGTTATTATGGCGGGCGCATCGGCGCGATACTGATGCGTTTCGTCGATGCCTTTCTGTCTTTCCCGAGTATTTTCCTGCTTCTCGCTCTGGCTGCTTTCGTCAAGCCGAGCCCGTTCATGATCACGGTTATCATTGCCGTCACGAGCTGGATGGAAATTGCCCGTCTGGTTGAAGCGGAAGTGCGGTCTCTGCGCGAACGCGACTTCGTCATGGCAGCCCGTATGCTGGGCCTGCCCAATGGCTGGATCATGTTCCGGGAACTGCTGCCGAATGCAGTCGGCCCCATCATCGTTGCCGCGACCCTGACGGTCGCGCGTGCCATCCTTCTGGAGGCCTATATCAGCTTTCTCGGTTATGGCATTCAGCCGCCGCTGCCGAGCTGGGGCAATATGCTGAACGGAGCCCAGCAATATCTCGACAAGGCGCCCTGGCTCGCCATCGTGCCGGGCGTCGCCATCACGCTTGCCGTCACCAGCTTCAATTTCATCGGTGATGGGCTTCGTGATGCGCTCGATGCGCGCAGCGACCTGAACTGAAGGTTTCGGTAGATGGTTTCGTTCTCACCCTTTGACGTGACACTGTGGTATGCGACCGCAGCTTCAGCACCGCATACGGAGCCTCTTTCGGGTCGCGTGCAGGCCGATGTCTGCATCGTCGGCGCGGGTTATACCGGTCTGACGACCGCATTGGAGCTGGCGAAAACCGGCATCAATGTCGTGCTTCTGGAGCGGCAGGAAATCGGCTTCGGCGGTTCGGGCCGCAATGCCGGACATTGCACCCCGACCTTTATCCATTATAGCCTGCCAGAGCTGCGCAGGATGCTGGGCGAGCCCTGGGCGGAACGGCTGATCGAACGGCAGACGCGGGCGAATGACCGCGTATCGAGCATGATCCGCGACTATCAGATCGACTGCGAATGGGTACAGAACGGTTATGTGATGGGCGCACCGCATAAGGGCGCCATGGATGAGATCAGGCGCAAGGTCGAGACCTATAATGCTGTGGGCGCGAAAACCCGGCTGCTCGACCGTGACGAGGTGGAAGCGGTCACCGGCAGTCCGCGTTTCGACGGCGGCTGGCTGCACGAAGAGGCAGGTCACCTCAATCCGCTCGGTTACGCCCGCGGTCTCGGCCGTGCTGTCATCCAGGAGCGCGGAAAGATATTTACCGGCTCGGCGGTGACCGGTTGCGAACGCGACATAACCGGAGGCTGGAAGGTCAAGACCGATCGCGGAGAAGTGGTCGCGTCGAAAGTGATCTTTACCACTGGCGCTTATACGGTTGGTGGTTGGCCCAAGCTGGATCGAACCTTCAAGATTCAACGCGTGTTCGTTGCTGCCACGCAAATTTTGTCCGAAGAAACACGCCGGACCGTCCTGCCGCAGAACACGACCATTCATGATGGTCGCGGCGATATCTACGTCTACAAATACAATGCCGAAGGCCGGATCGTCGCATCGATGTTTCCCATGGGACGCCGCGGCCGCGACATGGCCTATACGAGACAGGTCATGAGCGAACGGCTCAAATGGCTGCATCCAAAGCTCCGGGAAGAGATCCGCTGGGAGTATTTCTGGTTCGGCGAACTCGATATGCAATATCGCACCGTACCGCGGTTTTATGGTCTCGCGCCGGGCGTTGTGGCTTTGACCGGTCTTTCGGGCCGTGGTGTGCCGACCGGCTCGATGCTCGGTTCCATTCTTTCGGAATGGGCGCTTGGTAAGCCGGAGAACGAGCTTGCCCTGAAGCTGGAACCACTGAAGGCAGCTCCCTTCTTTATGGGTTTCGCACCCGCAATGGCGCTGCGTTACTACCGGCTGCGCGACAACATATCCACGAAACTAGCTGGGGCGGAACTGCCGCCCCATGCCTGAACCGGCGCGGCCACAAGGTCCGCGCCAACATTGACAAAGCAAGGAGAAATCCCGTGACAATGCCGATTTTCAATATTTCCGATGACGTGGATCTTGTTCCGGCCATGCCCGCCGAAGGCCGTGAAGGCGGTTCGTATCGTCGCCAGATATGGCAAGACCAGATCGAAAATGGCACAATCGTCGCAGTCTGGAAGGCCGAGCCCGGCATCTACAATTATCCGGGTCGTGACCTCGAGGAAACTTTTGTCGTCGTTGAGGGTGAGGCTATGTATTCGCAGGCCGAAGCCGACCCAGTGAAGATCGGTCCCGGATCGATTATCAGCATCGCCAAGGGCGTGCCAAGCCGCCTCGAAATCCTGTCGCCGTTCCGCAAGCTCGCAACTGTCATCCCGAAGCCGTGAGGTTTGGGGGAGGGGTGCCTGCAGACTTAAGGCGGGCTGTGTCCTGTATTCGCGGCACGAGGATTTAGGTCTCGCCGATCTGTCGTTCGTCACAGCGATCCGGTGCAACGCTGATGGCCCGACAATCAAAGATTTAAAGAAACAGGGCTCCGAGGAGACGCAGAGCCCTGTTTGCGTTCAATGGTTTGGGAAGCAGCTGGTGCAAAACAGGCCACTCATTTGAAACATCCTTGTGACCGTCATCCCTTTTCCCAGCCCCAGCCGGTGCGAAAAAGCGGTGCCAGGGCCAGGGCGTTGATCCCTTGCTTATGGGGGCGTGCATCGGACATACTTGCACTCGAACCACAAAGGACCAAGGGCAAGACGAGCCAGCGACGTTAGTGCCGGCTCGCGGAGCCATGCGGGAAGATTTTACCTCATGAATACGCGATTTCTCGAAACTTTCCTCTGGGCTGCACGACTGAACAGCTTTTCGGCGGCCGCGGAACGGTTGAATACCACCCAGGCGTCGGTGTCCAACCGAATTGCCGCCCTCGAAAGGGAGCTTGGCGTCGTGCTTTTCACGCGCGATGTGCGCTGCGTCAACTTGACACCTGCTGGTCGTCTGGCGCTGCAGCATGCCGAAAAGATCGTCAATCTGACCGGTGAGTTCCGACAGATCGTGAGTAGCCGGGAGGCGCTGAGAGGCACCGTGCGCATCGGTGCTGCCGACACGATCGTCTATGCCTGGTTGCCGCTGCTCATTCGCCGCATGAACGAACGTTACCCCGGCGTCAGCCTGGATCTGACCATCGACACCAGCCTGAAACTATCCCAGCGCATTCAAAACGGTGAGGTGGATGTCGGTTTCATCATGGGGCCGATCATGGCTGCAAATATCTACAATTCACCGCTCTGTACGTTCGAGTCCTGTTGGGTTGGCGCGGTTGAATTGCCGCTGCCAGAAACGGGCGTCACACTCGAAGATATCGCGCATTTTCCGTTACTTACCTTCTCGACAGGCTCGCAGCCACATCAGGCGTTGCGCGCGTTGCTCGATTCTCACGGGTTGTCCGACAGCCGCATCTATAATTCCAATTCGCTGTCGATCATGACCCGCCTTGTGGCCGCGGCCGTTGGGGTGGGCGCTTTGCCGCGTGTGCTGGTGGACGGCATCATCAAATCCGGTGAGGCGCGTATTCTCGACATTAGTCCGTCAGTACCGCCCCTCACATTTCACACCGTTTATCAGGAGCGTGGCGACAACGCGATTGCCCGGGCCATTGCCGATATGGCGACGGAAATCGTCAGTGAAACCACCACGCAATGGATGACGGCTGCCGCCTAAATTTTGCGCTGCAGCGCAAAATGATTAATCTATAAGCTTACCTTATGGGTTTCGATAGAGTTTTTCCGTTTGTAATGAAAACAGTTCCCGTTCTTAATTCTCCTCGCAACATGAGAGGAGAGCAACGTGAAAGTCTCACTTGTTCAAATGAATACCCAGAATGACAAGGCAGAAAACCTTAAGGTTGCTGCCGATCTTATTGAGAAGGCAGTCAAGGCGGACAATCCTGACCTTGTTGTTCTTCCGGAATACTTTGCATTTCTTGGAGATAATCCCCAGGAGATGCATGAGAGCGGGGAGGAATTCCCTGACGGCGAGATTTACACGCTGCTCTCGGGGCTGGCCAAGAAGCACGCGATCACGCTGCATGCCGGCTCCATCGTCGAGAAGGAAGGCAATCGCTTTTACAATTCGACGCTCGTTTTCGGGCCGGATGGCAAACAGATCGCGCGTTACCGCAAGATGCACCTGTTCGACGTCGATACGCCAAACGGCATCAGCTACCGCGAATCCGACTCCGTTGCCCGTGGCGAAGAAGTCGTGACCTACAAGGTTGGCGACAAGACGGTCGGTTGTGGCATCTGCTACGATATTCGCTTCCCTGAACTGTTTCGCGCCCTGCGGGACAAAGGTGCAGACGTCATCGTTCTGCCAGCGGCCTTCACCCTGATGACAGGCAAGGACCATTGGGAAGTTCTGGCGCGCGCCCGTGCCGTCGAAACCCAGACCTACTTTCTGGCCGTCGGCCAGATCGGCACCCATGCGGGTGGCAAGAAGGCATGCTGGGGGCATTCCATGGTCATCGATCCGTGGGGCCACATCGTCGCCCAATGCTCCGACAGCGTTGGAACGGCCGGTGCCGTCCTTGACTTCGACTATTCGGCCAAGGTGCGCGCCAACGTACCGGTGGCGAACCACCACGTTCTCTGATCGGAGAAAGACTCAATGTTTATCGCTAACCCCATGCCCGAACAGATCGGTGCCGACATCATCGAGCTTCTTGAGAAGGTCGAAGTCGCAACGATCGGTCACGTGCTTCACTCCGGCTTCGTCGATCCTGAAATCCGCGCCGTCCTTCCGGGCAAACGTGTGGCAGGCACTGCCGTCACGCTGCGCATCCCCAATGCGGATTCGACCATGCTCCACTATCTGTCGCAGTTCGTGCGTCCCGGGGATATCGTCCTCATCGACCGCTGCGGCGATACCCGTCACGCCTGCTGGGGCGGTGTTATCACCAACACCATGAAGATGGCCGGCGTTAAGGCCGGTGTCGTTGATGGCCCGGCGACCGACTTCTCGGAGTTCGCCAAGGTCGACATGCCGATGTGGTGCCGTGGTCCTTCGCCCATCACCACCAAGATCCTCGGCCTCGAAGGCGCGATCAACGTTCCGATCAGCGTCGGCGGCCAGGTGATCAATCCGGGTGATGCAATCCTGTGCGATGAAAGCGGTGTTGTCGCTCTTCATCCAAGCCAGGCTCGAGCCATGGCTGAACGCGCCATCGGCATGCAGGAAGCCGAACTCGTGCTTCTGCAGCGCCTGCGCAACGGTGAGAAATTGCCGGACATTTCTGGCGCCAACAAGCTCGTTCAGGCCAAGCTGAGCGCCTGACATCGTCTTATGGGTGGCGGATCAGTCCGCCACTCCAAATAACAATAGAGGAGAACAGGACAATGAAGAAAACAATACTTCTGAGTGGGATTCTCATGCTCGGCGCGGCCGCTCTTCCGGCGCACGCCCAGCAGACCGTGACTTTCCTCGGCTATAGCGGCCTTTTCCAGGAGCGTTACACCAAGGCCGTCATCGAACCTTTCATGGCGGCTAACCCTGATATCAAGATCGAATATTTCCCGCAGCAGGGCTCTGCTGCAATGCTCGGCTCGCTGCGCGCCCAGAAGGCTGCGCCGCAGTCCGATATCGCTCTGATGGATGTCTCTGTCGCCAAAACAGGTACGGACGAAGGTCTGTTTGACAAGATCGACGAAAGCGTAACCAAGAATGTCGCCGACCTCTATCCTAATGCCCGCTTCGAAGGCGTGGCCGGGGTTGGCGTAACGTTCGACAATCTCGTGCTCATCTACAATACCGATGCCATCAAGACGGCTCCCGACAGCTGGAACGCTCTGAAGGATAGCGCCCTCAAGGGCAAAGTCGCCATGCTGAGCGCCCCGGATATCGTCGGTATCGGTACCACCATCATCATGGACCATATGAATGGCGGCACTGATTTCATCAAGAACATCGATGCCGGCATCAATGCGATGGCTGAAGTTGCTCCGAATGTGCAGACCTGGGAGCCGAAGCCGGAAGTCTATCCGAACGTTGTCAACGGCCAGGTTTCGCTGGGCGTGGGCTGGAACGCCCGTAGCCAGGTGAATGCTGACGGTTCCAAAGGCAAGATGAAGGTGGTTCTTCCGAAGGAAGGGACGATCCTCCAGATCAACACGCTCAACCTCGTCAAGGGTGGTCCGTCGTCCGAGGCTGCGCGCAAGTTCGTTGATTATGCGCTGAGCCCGGAAGCCCAGGCTGCCTTTACCGCCGCCATGTATTATGCGCCGACCAATTCCAAGTCCTCTGTCTCTGCAGATGTGAGTGAGCGCACGGTCGTCAAGGCGATGGACAAGGTCATCCCGGTGGATTGGATTGGCCTCTCGAAGGTCCGCGACCAGATTACGCAGGACTGGCGCCGCAAGGTCATTCCCCTCAGCCGTTGAGACTTCTGCGCCGGGCGCAAAAAAATGAAAGGACTTCCGCGGCTCCCATGGCAGTCGCGGAAGCAGCATACCAAAACACTCGGATCATCTCCTCTGTCGGCGCTAGGGCGGAAGAGGTGGGAGCTGACGCGGACATGCATTCCGAGCGGCCCACAAGGCCTGCACCAGGGAAGGCACCGCGAAACGGCGCAGCGAATTTTCGCCGCGCTTGCGTAGATCAAGGGCCAAGGCATTTCCGATTCCCTGCGGGTCGGAGATGTTCTGGAGAAAGGCAAGAAGCCAGAATGGGAACTTCAGATACCATGCAGCCAGGATTCCTCTCGATTCGTTCACTGACCAAGCGCTACGAGACAATCGTCGCCGTGGATAATCTCAATCTCGAGATTCCCAAGGGCGAACTGGTTGCCTTCCTTGGTCCTTCCGGCTGCGGCAAGTCGACGTCGTTGCGCATGATTGCAGGCCTCTCTCCTGTCTCCTCGGGGTCTATCCTGATCGACGGCAAGGACGTGACGAAACTTGCGCCTTATAAGCGTGACATTGGCCTCGTTTTCCAGAGCTACGCGCTCTTCCCCCACATGACGGTCCTCAAGAATGTCATGTTCGGTCTTGAAATGCGCAAAGTGCCTGCTGCCGAGGCGGAACGCCGTGCCCGTGAGGCCATTGCCATGGTGCGTCTGGAAGGGCGCGAGGACCGTCGCCCTGCCCAGCTTTCCGGAGGCCAGCAGCAGCGCGTCGCACTGGCGCGCGCCCTCGTCATCCAGCCGTCCATTCTCTTGTTTGACGAACCTCTTTCCAATCTCGACGCAAAGCTGCGCGACGAGATGCGCGCCGAGATTCGCCGTATCCAGAAACAGCTTGGCATCACTTCCATCTTCGTCACGCATGATCAGGTTGAGGCGCTCAGCATGTGCGACAAGGTCGCTGTGCTCAATGGCGGGCACCTGGAACAGCTTGGCACGCCGCACGATCTCTATGAGCGCCCAGCCACGGCATTCGTCGCCTCCTTCGTCGGTCGCACCAACAGGCTGGTTGGCAACGCCGCCGGTGACCGCATCACGGTTGGCGATGCGGTGCTGCGGGCGCCCGGCGCGCACAGCGGTAAGATCGACCTGATGGTACGGCCGCATCGCATGGCCATGACCGTCGCTGGCGACGCCGTCCCCGATTTCGACGGAGCGCCCGTCAATCGCATCGCCGGCGAAGTCCGCGATGTCTATTATGCCGGCGACATTCTCCACTACGAGATCGCTGCTGGCGGGCAGACCCTGTCCGTGGAGCGCGCGACCTCCGGCGGTGAAACGCCGGTCGCAGCAGGCAGCGCGGTCAGTCTCGTCTGGCGCGTGGAGGATACTCTGGTCTTCGGAGCAAACCGATGACGGCGGCGGTCATGATCACGGCTCCCGGTGGCCGTACCTCTTCCATCGTGTTTCTCGCAACCCTTCTTCTTGGACCCATCATTGCGGTTAACGGTCTGGCCTTTGTGTTGCCCGTCTTCAACCTGCTGCTGCTTTCCTTCCGCGAAAGCCTCGGCGGCGGCGGTCTCGGGGAAGCCCATACGCTCGACAACTGGTCGTCGACACTGACCGACGGTTTTTATATCGAGCTGATTGGTCAGAGCATTCTGACCAGCCTTATGATCACCGTTCTCACGCTGCTCGCCTCCTATCCCATCGCCCTCTACCTTCACCGGGCGCAGGGTCGCTGGAAAACGCTTTTGCTGGTGCTGGTCATTTCGCCGCTGCTCACCTCGGCGGTGGTGCGCACTTATGGCTGGATCGCAATCCTGGCGGATGACGGCCTCATCAACAACATCCTCTTCGCAATGGGTGCGCAAGGCGGGGTGCGTCTGCTGTTCAACAAGATCGGCGTCGTCATCGGGCTTACCGAAATCCTGATGCCCTATATGATCCTGGCGCTCCTCGCTGGCTTCGGCAGGCTTGATCCTCGCGTCGAGGAAGCTGCTGAAACGCTCGGCGCATCGCCTTGGAAAGTGTTCTGGCGGATCATCGTGCCGCTCACCATGCCCGGCGTGGCCCTGGGTTGCCTGCTCTCCTTCGTGCTGGCCGTCAGTTCGTTCATCACTCCCAAGCTACTCGGCGGTGGCCGCGTCTTCCTTCTGGCAACGGAAATCTATGATCAGGCCATCGTGACGCTCAACTGGCCACTCGCCGCTACGCTTTCGATGATCATCCTCGTGATTTTCGGTGCCGCCCTGGTGCTCTATTCCCGGCTTCTGCGGGCCATTCTGTAAAGGAGATCGAAGATGGAAGAACGTCCCGCTCCGCTGGCGCTGAAAATTGTCGCCTTCATCATGTTCCTTTTCCTCCTTGCGCCTGTGGTGCTCGTCGTGCCGATCTCGTTTTCGTCCGACAGCTACATGACCTTCCCGCCCTCCGGCTGGAGCCTGCGCTGGTATGTGGATCTCATGCACAATTCCAAGATGATCGGCGCCCTGGGCACCAGCACGCTCCTTGCGGTCATCGTTACCGTGCTTTCCATGCTGATTGCGCTGCCCGCCTCCTATGCCATCGTGCGGATGCGGGTGATTGGCGCGGATACATTGCTCGCCTTCTTCACCGCGCCGCTTCTTCTGCCGACCATCGTTCTTGGCCTTGCGATCCTGATCGTCTTTGCCGGTGCGGGCCTGCTCGGTACATTCACGGGTCTGGTGATCGCGCATCTGATCATCGTGTTGCCCTATGCGCTGCGTGTACTCACCACGTCGCTTGCGGGCCTGCCGCTGATCTACGAGGAGGCCGCCTCCACGCTCGGGGCGTCACCTCTTACCGTCTTTCGCCGCGTCACCATGCCGATGATTGCGCCTGGCATCGTTGCAACGGCAGCGCTTTCCTTTCTCGTCTCGTTCGATGAAGCCGTGATTTCGCTGTTCCTCACCGGTCCGCGCATCACGACGCTTCCCGTTGCCATGTATCAGCATGTCGAAACCCAGGCTGATCCGCTTGTTGCCGCCATCTCCGTTCTTCTGATCGTGCTCACGCTTGCCGTCGTCCTGATCGTGGACCGCACGGTGGGCCTCACGAAGACTTTCGTGAAGTAAGGGGCCGGAAAAATGGCTTATCGACAGATCGCAGCCGGCACGGCCTATCGTTTCGACGATCTGAAAACCCTGATGGCAAAGGCGACGCCGGAAAGGTCCGGTGACCAATTGGCCGGGATCGCGGCGGAAGGGCCGGTGGAGAGACTGGCGGCGCAGATGGCGCTGGCCGATCTGCCGCTTTCCACCTTTGTTGCACAGGAATTGATCGCCTCGGACGAGGACGAGATTTCGGCCCTGATCGCGCGCCAGCACGACGCACTGGCCTTCGCGCCGGTGTCTTCTCTGACGGTTGGCGAATTTCGCGAGTGGCTGCTCAATTCCAAGGTCGGGCACGCGGAACTTGAGGCGGTAAGTTGGGGTTTGACACCGGAAATGGTGGCGGCAGTCTCCAAGATCATGCGTCTGCAGGATCTCGTGACGGTATCGGCCAAACGGGAAGTCGTGACCCGTTTTCGCAACACGATTGGTCTTTCCGGCCGCCTGTCCACCCGCAACCAGCCAAATCACCCGACTGACAGTTCCCGTGGCATCGCCATCTCGGCCATTGACGGGTTGCTGCTGGGGAGCGGCGATGCGGTGATCGGTGTTAACCCGGCCACCAGCGCTGTGACGGACTATATCCGCGTCGTGCAGTTGCTTGACGATCTGCGGCAATGGCTGGACATCCCAACCCAGACCTGCTGCCTTGGCCATGTGACGACGGCTATCAGGGCGATGGAGCGCGCTGCACCCGTCGATCTGGTTTTCCAGTCGATTGCGGGTTCCCAGAAGGCCAATGCGGGCTTCGGCATTGATCTTGCCGTTCTGCGAGAGGCTCATGAGGCTGGTCAGTCGCTGAAGCGCGGAACTATCGGCAGCGACCTCATGTATTTCGAGACGGGGCAGGGGGCTGCCCTGTCGGCCGATGCGCATTTTGGTGTCGATCAGCAAACGATGGAGGCGCGTGCCTATGCCGTGGCGCGCGAATTCTCGCCGCTTCTGGTGAATACCGTCGTCGGCTTCATCGGTCCGGAATATCTCTATAATGGCAAGCAGATCATTCGCGCCGGGCTTGAAGATCATTTCTGCGGAAAGCTGCTTGGCCTGCCGATGGGTGTCGACGTCTGCTACACCAACCACGCCGATGCCGACCAGGAAGACATGGACGTGCTGCTGACCATGCTGTGCGCCGCTGATGTGAACTTCGTCATTACCGTGCCAGGCTCGGACGACGTCATGCTGAACTACCAGACGCTTTCCCATCACGATTCAATCTATGCCCGCGAAACGCTGAAGCGTCGGCCTGCGCCGGAGTTTGAGGAGTGGCTGGTGAATATGGGCGTGACGGATGCCGCCGGCCATATGATCGAGAACCCTGCGCTGATGAACCGCGGGCTTCGCGAACTTGATTTTCTTGGAAGGGACGCCGCCTGATGCGTGACCGCCGGCCCTCCCTCATCTCCAGCCCGCCGGAACGTCTCAAGGCCCTGCGTGTGGCAACCGATGCACGCGTGGCGCTCGGCCGCACGGGTGCAAGCCCGCCCACGCGCGCGGTACAGACATTTCTGTTGGATCATGCGCAGGCGCGCCAGGCCGTGTGGCGTCCGCTGGACATTGAAAAAATGGAGCGTGACTTGCGCGCTTCGGGTGCGGATGTCGTGCATGTTGCAAGCCGCGCGCAGGACCGTGCGGATTACCTGCGCCGACCCGATCTCGGCCGTGCTCTTTCAGACGAAGGCCGTCTGGCGCTCGACGGGCAGGCCAAGGGAGCCGATGTCGCATTGGTAATCGCCGACGGGCTTTCCGCAACGGCTGTGGAGATGAATGCAGTGCCGGTGGCAACGGCGTTGCTTAATTCACTCGCAAGCAACGGATTGACGGTTGCGCCGATCACACTTGCCACGCAGGCACGGGTTGCGCTGGCGGATGATGTGGGAGCCGTCCTCGGCGCAAAGGTGGCGGTGATCCTGATTGGCGAGCGGCCGGGCCTTTCGGCAGCCGACAGTCTTGGCGCCTATGTCACCTTCGGGCCGGAGACCGGGCTGCCGGACTCCCGACGCAACTGCATTTCCAATATTCGTGATGGTGGCGTGCCGCCCGTCGAAGCGGCGGGGAAGATCATGACCCTGATCAGCGCCATGTGCCAGCAGGAGACAAGTGGCGTGACGCTGGTTGAATTCGAAAAGCCGCTGACGGCTTTGTCCGACTAGAAACAAAGCAGATCTCATTCATAGCCACGATCCGGCAAGGTGCATCGGCTCGATCCGTTGCGCCTGTTGATTTCGCTTTCGAACCACGAAAATAAAGGCAAGCCCATGGTCCAGAGCCTCTCCACAGCATTCGACGTCGCCGTCATCGGTGCCGGGGTGGTCGGTTGCGCGGTTGCCCGTCGTTTCGCACTGGCTGGTGCGAAGGTCGTGATCGTCGAGAAGGGGTCCGATATTCTTTCCGGGGCATCCAAGGCTAACAGCGCTATCCTCCACACCGGCTTCGATGCGCCCGAAGGCGGTCTGGAACTGGAATTGGTGAAGGCGGGTCGGGCAGAATATCTGTCCATCCACAGGCAGATGGGCCTTAGCCTCGTTGAAACCGGCGCGTTGGTTTGTGCGTGGAATCCCGACGAGGCGCAAAGCCTGGAGGCGATCGCCGAGCAGGGGCGACGCAACGGCATTTCCGAGCTCGGTCTGCTCACGGCCCGGCAGGCCCGGGAATCCATGCCCGGCTTGTCCGACCGTCTTGTCGCAGCACTCGAAGTTCCGGGTGAATATGTCATCGATCCCTGGTCCGCGCCGCTAGGCTATCTTACGCAAGCGGTGGCGCTTGGCGCGCAGCTGGTGCGCAACGCTGAAGTCCTGTCCGGTGCGTTTGATGGCGCGTGGCGGATAGAGACGACGGCGGGTCCGATTCTTGCGGCGAGCGTTGTCAATGCGGCCGGATTGTTCGGCGATATCGTCGATGCGCGGCTGGGGCTTGTCCCAGACTTCACCATCAAGCCTCGCAAGGGACAATTCGTCGTTCTCGACAAGGCCGCCCGCCGGCACGTGCCGCGCATCGTCCTGCCCGTTCCCACCGAAATCACCAAGGGCATCGTTGTGTGTCCAACTGCCTTCGGCAACGTTCTCATCGGCCCGACGGCGGAAGAACAGGATGACCGCGAGCGTGCGACGGTAGAAACGGCGGCGCTGGAAGCGCTGCTGACGCGCGGCAGGGAGATCGTTCCGGCACTCGCCTCCATTCCCGTAACCGCTATCTATGCCGGCTTGCGCCCGGCCTCCGAGAAGAAACATTACCGGATTTCCGCACGGCCGGACCGGCGCGCGATCACGCTTGGCGGCGTGCGATCCACCGGTCTCAGTGCGGCACTTGGTCTGGCGCAGCACGCTCTGGCGCTTCACGAAAGTTTCGGCACGCGCTTCATGCCCCCGCCCGCAGTGCCTCATGTGACGATGCCGAACCTGAGCGAAACCTGCGAGCGGGACTGGCAGCGCGCTGATCATGGCGAAATCGTCTGCCATTGCGAGCTTGTCACCCGCCGTGAGATCGAGGCGACATTTTCCAGCCCGGTGCCGCCGGGTGATTTCGGAGGTCTGCGGCGGCGCACCCGCGCCGGCATGGGGCGCTGTCAGGGATTTTACTGCAACGCCCGGCTGGCCGCGATGACGGGCGACCGTCTGGCTGTACCGCTTGCGGTCCGTCCGGGAGACGATCGATGAGCTCCCGGAAGCCTTTTCAGCAGATGCAAGAAAACGTTCCGGATGCAGATGTAATCGTGGTCGGCGGCGGCCCGGCGGGCCTGGCGGCAGCGCTGGAGCTGAAAGCACGCGGCGTCGCGCGTGTGACGATCCTCGAGCGTGAGCCAGCGCTTGGCGGCGCACCCCGTCATTGCACACATTCGCCTTTCGGCATGCGCGAATTCGGACGCGTTTATTTCGGCCCGGCCTATGCGCGACGTCTGCAGCGGCAGGCGCAGGATGCGGGCGTCGATGTCCGCACCGGTCATGCCGTGGTGGAACTCGGACAGGACGGTACGCTGCTGGTTACGTCTGCGCGCGGCGTGGAAACGTTGAAGGCCCGGCGCATTGTGCTGGCGACCGGCGCGCGGGAAAAACCACGCTCAGCGCGGCTCCTGCCGGGCGACCGGCCGGTGGGAGTGATCACCACCGGCACGCTGCAATCCTATGTCGCCTTTCACGGCATCATGCCCTTTCGCCGGCCGCTTATCCTTGGTTCGGAACTGGTTTCCTTTTCCGCGCTTCTCACATGCCTAACGCATGGCGCGCGGCCGGTGGCGATGATCGAGCCTGAGCCGGAACCGCTGGCGCGGTCGCTTTTCCGGTGGTTTCCGCGATTGGTCGGAGTGCCCTTTTATTGCCGCGCAACACTTGTGGACATTCGTGGGAGCGGTCGTGTCGAGGAGGCCGACATCCGGCTGGCAGATGGCCGTATCCTCACCGTCAAGTGCGATGGTGTTCTCCTCACCGGGCGGTTCACGCCGGAGGCAACGCTTCTGAACGCATCCCCTGTTGATGTGGCGGCAGGCAGCGATGGCCCTACGATCGATCAGGACGGCCGGATGGCCAACCCGATGTTCTTCGCCACGGGGAACGTATTGCGGGCCGTGGAAACGGGTGGCTGGTCGTTTCGCGAAGGCCGCCGCGTGGGTGCTGCCGTTGCCGACGATCTCACCCGCGAACTCTGCAACGCAAAGGCAGTGCGTATCGCTTTCGCCGACCCGCTCAAACTCGCGGTACCCACCATGGTGCGATCGGGGGGACTTGACCGGCCGGCTTTTCTCGATTTTCAGCTGCGCTTCATCAGACGTGTTCGAGGCAGGCTTTCGCTTCATCTTGATGGAACGGAAGTGTGGAGCAAGTCCGGCAGGTGGCTGCCGGAACGCCGTGTGCTTGTGCCCATTCCCCGCGCCGCCGTTGAGGCGACCCAGATTGCCTTTCACTTTCAGGAGACGAATTGATGCGCATAGCGGCGATCGATCAGGGAACGACGTCGACCCGATGCCTTGTGATAAGCGACGATGGCACGGCGCAACTCGTCTCAAGCCTGCGTCATGCACAGTTCTATCCAAACCCCGGCCATGTGGAGCATGATCCGGAAGAGCTGTTGCGCAACATCCGCGCGGTACTGGCCGATGCCGGGCCGGTAGATGCGATCGCGATCGCCAACCAGGGCGAGAGTTGCCTGGCGTGGGATGCCAAGAGTGGGGAAGCGCTTTCGCCGGTCATCGTCTGGCAGGATGCCCGCACCGCCGAAGCCCTGGCCGCGTTGCCCCAATCGGCTGCGGAACGATCGAAAGAGATTTGCGGATTGCCGCTCGATCCCTATTTTTCGGCGAGCAAACTGTCGTGGTTGCTAAGGCACAATCCGGCGGTGGCACGGGCGAGAGCCGAAGGGCGGTTGCGCCTGGGCACCACCGACGCATTCTTTCTGGATCGGCTTACAAGCTGTTTCCGCACCGACCTTGCAACGGCCTCGCGGACGGGACTGCTTGATCTGGCAACGGGTGCCTGGAGCCCGGAACTCTGCGCTCTTCATGGGGTGCCGCTGGATTGCCTGCCCACAATCGGTCCTGTTAATGGCGGCTTCGGTTCCATCGAGGGAACGCCCATTCGCGTTTCCATCGTCGATCAGCAGGCGGCGCTTTATGGGCACGGTTGCCGCAAACCGGGCGATTGTAAGATAACCTTCGGCACGGGCGCCTTTCTGTTGGCCATCGCTGGTCACGAACGCCCGTTGTCGGGGGAGCTTCTGCCCACCATTGGCTGGCAAAAGCAAGGCGGCGCGGCCATTTTCGCCATAGAAGGCGGGGTTTATGACGCCGGTGCCGCGCTGGAATGGGCGCGAAAGATCGGCCTTTATGTTGACAATACTGAACTTGACGGTTTTGAGGGTTCATCGGCCGTTCGTCGTGGGCTGGTGTTCGTGCCTGCATTTTCGGGCCTTGCCGCGCCATATTGGGATAGACAGGCCGTACCGCTTTTCATCGGCATGGACCACGCAACGGCGCGGAGTGACATGGTGCGCGCCCTGCTTGAGGGCATTGCGTTGCTGACGGTTCGGTTGATCGAAGCCGCGCAGACTTTCGTTCCCATCGGCGATACGATTTCGATAGATGGCGGCCTGTCGAACAGTCGCTATTTCGCCCGTTTCCTGGCCGCTGCCAGTGGTCGGACCATCTGCGTTCCGGCCATGCGCGAGTTGACGGCGCTTGGTCTCGCGGAACTGTGCGATATCGATGTCACCGCCATGCGAAAAGATGCCGAGATATTCAATCCCGACGGATCGGTCGAAGAAGCGGATCACGCTCGCTTTGCACGCGCCATACGCAATGCGAGGGGCTGGTCGGGCGGTTGATATCCACTTGGAATAGCCGGTTCATCGGCAATATCGGTGTGATCCACAACGGCCGCCCGCTCTAGCGGCGGCTCGGTGGCTGAGCGTGTTGGTCCTGCAACCCAAAACCTCCAACGCGCGGCGCGGCTTAAATTACCAAATCTTTAGTTGTGTACCAGTTCGCCAATACCTAGCTTTATGGCGAGGCTGCATCCGTTGTGGATATGAGCAAGGAACCGGTAAGCCCGTTTCCTGTTGTTATCCAGGAACAGAGCCTTGGTTCAAGGTCGAGATACCCCGTCATGACTGTTCAGGACTGCAATTCGCGCCACTTTCGTCTGCCTCATCAGCGTAACCGAGACATTTCATGATGCGCACCGGACTGGATTTTGCACCGGGCGCGCCTGGCATAGAAGCGCGCTGGACGTCGAGCGCCAAAAACGGGGTCGGCACTGCGCTGTCGGAAGCATCGCCTATCTGGTTCACGCTCAGCCACGGCATTCTGAACGAGGTCTATTATCCGAGGATAGACAGTGCCTGCACCCGCGATCTCGGTTTTGTTGTCACTGGGCCTGAGGGTTACTTTTCGGAGGAAAAACGCGACTGCGTATCCGTCACCCGCCCTTTTAAAAGCGGAATTCCGGCATTTCACATTACCAATACGGCGACGGATGGCTCGTTCAGAATCGAGAAACAGGTGATCAGCGATCCCGCGCGGGCCAGTGTTCTTCAGCAGCTTTCGTTCATTCCCCTGAAGGGACAAATTTCGGATTATCGCGTGACTGCGCTGCTGGCACCTCATCTCGTCAATGCAGGCAATCTTAACTCGGCTTGGATTGGCGACTATGAGGGACATCAGGTCCTCTTCGCGACCGGCCGTTCACGATATCTTGCGCTTGTCTGCGATCTGCCCTGGCGGGCAGTCAGCGCCGGTTTCGTGGGTGTTTCCGATGGTTGGCAGCAGTTGCATCGGCACGGACGCATCGTTGAAGAGTACCAGCGAGCCGATGACGGAAATGTCTCGCTGGCAGGTGAGATCGACTTCAGTGATGTCAATGGCGCGGCAACATTGGCGCTCGGCTTTGGCGAGACGGAATATGAAGCGGCTGCGGCGGCCGTTTATAGTCTGAAGCATGGCTTTGAACGGGCGCACGAGGCCTACGTTGCCAACTGGCGCAACTGGCAAGACCGGCTGGAAACGCTCGACCGCGATACGCATCACGGCATCAATTCCTATCGGGTGTCGACAGCAGTGCTCGCCGCACATCGTGCCGCCGACCGACCGGGCGCTGTTGTTGCAAGCCTGTCGATCCCTTGGGGAGCATCGAAGAGCGATGACGATCTCGGTGGTTATCACCTGGTCTGGCCGCGCGATCTGGTGGAAGCGGCCGGCGGATTTCTGGCGGCCGGCGATCACCACGAGGCGCTGGCGATCCTCAATTATCTTCGTCAGGTACAGCAGCCATCGGGCCGCTGGCCGCAAAACCTCTGGCTGGATGGCAAACCCTATTGGCCAGGCGTCCAGATGGATGAATGCGCCTTTCCGATCCTGCTGGCGGATATGCTGCATCGACATGGTCACCTGGATCATGCCACGCGGGCGGATTTTATGCCGATGATCCACCGCGCCGCGGCCTATATTCTGGCAAACGGCCCGACGACCGGTGAGGACAGGTGGGAAGAGGATGCCGGCTACAGTCCCTTCACCCTTGCCGTCGAGATCGCTGCGCTGCTTGCCGCTGCCGACCTTATCGATATGGACGGTGATGCTGCCGAAGCCGTGCATCTACGGGAAACGGCTGATTGCTGGAACGAGCAGATCGAACAATGGACCTTTGCCGGTGACGAGACATTCTGCGCCGCGCTTGGCATTTCCGGCCACTATGTTCGCATCGCTTCGCCTGACGCGACCGACGTAGCTCGACCATTCGGCGATACGCCCATCCGCAACCAGACGCCGGACCGTTCCACGCTGCCGACCAGCGACGTCATCAGTCCCGATGCGCTTGCCCTTGTTCGCTTCGGCCTGCGCGCGCCTGACGATCCGCATATTCTCGCGACGATCAAAGCAATCGACCATTGCCTGCGTGCCGATCTGCCGCAGGGGCCTGTATGGTATAGATATACGGGCGATGGATATGGTGAGCACGCCGATGGAGCAGCATTCGACGGCACCGGGCAGGGGCGGCCATGGCCGCTTTTAACCGGCGAACGCGCCCATTACGAGCTTGCTGCGGGAAGGCGGGAGGTGGCCGAAGCGCTGCTGGTAACGCTGGAGAAATCGGCCGGTGGGAACGGCCTTTTCCCCGAGCAGCTCTGGGACCAGCCTGACATCCCCGAATACGAGCTTTTCTACGGCCAGCCCTCAGGAAGTGCGATGCCGCTGGTCTGGGCGCATGCTGAACATATCAAACTTCTGCGGTCGCTTGCCGATGGTTCCGTTTTCGACGTGCCGCCGCAGGGTGTGGAGCGCTACATCCTCAACAAGACGCCGTCGCACCTTCGGATCTGGTGTTTCAATAACAAGATTGCCGGGATGCCGGCCGGCAAGATGTTGCGGCTCGAACTGACGGATGATGCTGTCGTGCACTGGAGTGCGGATGGTTGGGTGACGACCAGCGACACCAGAACGAGTGCTTCCGGCCTTGGCACATATTTCGTCGACTTGCCCGTTCAGGATATGGCGGCGGGCGACGCAATCGTTTTTACTTTCTTTTGGCCAAACACAGGGAATTGGGAAAACCAGGATTTCACCGTTCGCCTCGGCGAATGAAGTACATATCGCGCATTGGACAAATGGAGTGTCAGCATGCAGATCGGAATGGTTGGGCTTGGACGAATGGGCGCAAACATGGTGCGCCGTCTTCTGAAACAGGGTCATGATTGCGTGGTCTTCGACGTCAATCTCGACAATGTCGCAGCATTGGTGAAGGAAGGCGCAGTTGGCGCGACCTCGCCAGACGACCTGGTTGCGAAGCTGTCACCGCCACGCGCCGTCTGGCTAATGCTGCCGGCGGCAATAACGCCGAAAATTGCTCGTGACTTTGCCGCCAGATTGCAGGCGGGCGATGCCATCATCGATGGCGGCAACTCCTTCTACCGGGATGCCATCGATTTGGCGGCGGAATTTGCGCCCCGTAGCATCGACTTCATCGACACCGGTACATCCGGTGGCGTCTGGGGTCTGGAGCGCGGCTATTCTCTGATGATCGGTGGCCCGTTGGGTGCTGTGCAGCGGCTCGATCCGATTTTTGCTTCGCTCGCTCCCGGTGCGGGCCAAGGCATCGCGGCCGATCCCGTCACCGGCACGGCGCCAATGGGATATTTGCATTGCGGACCGTCAGGCGCTGGGCATTTCGTCAAGATGGTTCACAATGGCATCGAATACGGTGTCATGGCCGCCTATGCTGAAGGCCTGAATATCTTGAAGGCCGCGAATGCCGGCACGCAGCACCGGGAGGCCGATGCGGAAACTGCGCCGCTCGCCCACCCGCAATATTACCAGTTCGACATCGATCTTCCTGCCGTGACGGAGGTCTGGCGACATGGGTCTGTCATCGGCTCGTGGTTGCTCGATCTGACGGCGGAGGCGCTGAAGCAGGACCCTCATCTCGACCAGTATGGCGGGCGGGTGTCAGATTCAGGCGAAGGGCGCTGGACCCTTCAGGCGGCCGTCGAAACGGGTGTTCCTGCGCCTGTTTTGGCTTCCGCCCTGTTCGAGCGCTTCTCCTCACGCGGTGAGGCGGAGTTTGCCGGCAAGGTACTCTCGGCCATGCGCAATGCCTTTGGTGGCCATCTGGAAAAAGCAAAATGAGGGCGCCGGCCATGGATAAGCAGCGATCGGACGTGCTCGTAGTGTTCGGTGCCACCGGCGACCTTGCCTACAAAATGATCTTTCCTTCCCTTTTCGCCATGGTGAAACGCGGCGCGCTTCAAACACCAGTCATCGGTGTCGCCTTCGATGACTGGTCGCGCGATCAGTTGATCGCAAGGGCGCGCGACGCGGTTACCAGCCACGTCGACAAGATCGATGAAGCCGTCTTCGAAAAATTCGCTTCTCAACTGCATTACGTGTCCGGCGACTACCGAAACGAGGCGACATTCGAAAAGCTGCGCGCCGCACTCGGTGACCACGGTCATCCGCTTTATTACCTCGCCATTCCGCCGTCACTGTTTGAAACCGTCGTGACCGGGCTTGATAAGGCCGGGATAGCCGCCTCGGCACGATTGATGGTGGAAAAACCGTTCGGCCGCGATCTTGCCACGGCAGAGGCGCTGAACCAGTCGCTGCACGCGGTTTTCGAAGAGGACGCCATTTTTCGCATCGACCATTTTCTCGGCAAGGAGGCGATTCAGAACCTTCTTTATTTCCGGTTCGCGAATGCTTTTCTTGAACCGGTCTGGAACCGCGACCATGTTGAAAGCGTGCAGATCACCATGGCCGAGGATTTCGGCATCAAGGGACGCGGAAAGTTTTATGACGAGGTTGGATGCATCCGGGATGTGATCCAGAACCATCTCATCAACGTGCTGTTGCTACTGGCCATGGAGCCACCGGCAACAAGCGCTTCGGACGATCTTGTCGATGAGAAAGTGCAGATCCTCAAAGCCATGCCACCGCTCAGCCGCGAGGATGTGGTGCGTGGCCAGTTCGACGGTTACCTTGACGAACCCGGCGTTGCGTCCGGCTCGAGCCGCGAGACCTTTGCCGCCGTGCGGTTTCGCGTGGCCACATGGCGCTGGAACGGCGTGCCTTTCTTCATCCGCGCCGGAAAGAACCTGCCTGCCCATGCAACCGAAGTTGTGGTGCGTTTCAAGCGGCCGCCGATAGCGCTATTCGGCGATGTTGAGACGGCGGCCGCAAATTATGTGCGCTTTCGGCTCGGGCCAGATATCGCCATCGGCATTGGCGCGCGCCGCAAGGCTGCCGGGGACGGTATGCTCGGCGAGGCGGTGGAACTGGGTGCTGTCGATGACGGCATCGGCGACATGGCGCCTTATGAACGGCTGATCGGCGATGCGATGGCAGGCGAACGCCAGCTTTTCACCCGTCAGGATGCGGCAGAACTCGCATGGAGAATCGTTGAGCCCATTCTCGACGACCCGGCCGTGCCGCCACGCTATGCCGTAGGAAGCTGGGGTCCGGTCGAGATGGAGAGTTTCGCGCCGCCCGGCGGTTGGGTCGATCCGGAGTGACGCCCATGCCGGCAAATACCACGGACGGTAGTTCAATGACACAGGATCGGATCGTACTAGCGATCGATATCGGCGGCAGCCACGTCAAGATTCGCTCAAGTGCCGGTGGCGACGAGCGCAAGGTCGAAAGCGGCAAGGCGATGACTGGGCCAGAAATGGTCATCGCCGTAACCGCCATGGCGAAAGACATGACCTATGACGTCATCGCCATGGGATATCCCGGTCCGGTCGTCCACAACAAACCGCTTCGCGAACCGGTCAATCTGGGTACAGGCTGGGTTGGTTATGATTACGCCGGCGCTTTCCGCTGCCCCGTTCGTATCGTTAACGATGCGCTGATGCAGGCAATCGGCTCCTATCAGGGCGGGCGCATGTTGTTTCTCGGTCTCGGAACAGGCCTGGGAGCTGCGATGATTGTCGAAAACGTGGCCCAGCCCATGGAGATCGCTCATCTTCCCTATCGGAAGGGCAAAACGTACGAGCACTATCTCCGAGAGGCGTATCGCGAAGAGAAGGGCAATGCCAAATGGCAAAAGCGCGTCACTGATGTCGTAAAGCGTCTGACTGCCGCCCTTGAACCGGATGAGGTGGTCATCGGCGGCGGTAATGTCGAAAAACTCGATACCCTGCCGCCCGGATGCCGCCGCGGAGACAATGCGCTTGCTTTCGAGGGCGGATTCCAGCTGTGGAAGAACCCGAACCTCATCGTCTAGCCGGTCAAATATGCTAGGTCGGCTGCTGCGTCGATAACCACGCAATCGGCGCGGCGGAGCCTCTACCTAATCGGTTGGAGGCTTCTCGGCCGACACCCACTTGTTCCGGCCTGTCTGCTTGGCGCTCAAAAGCGCAGCGTCCGCCCGTTCCAGGACGCTGCTCACGGTTCCGGCACCCGGTGACGTTGCGATACCAATGGATATGGTGATCGAGTCAAGGAGACGGCCCCGGTAGGTGAAAGGTGCGCGCTTGACCGCGTGCCGGAGTTTCTCCGCAACCTTGATGGCATCTTCAATGCCCCCAGCCGGCATGAGCACGGTGAATTCCTCGCCGCCGAAACGGAATAGTTCACCCAGATCGCCGACAGCTTCCGACAGTACCTGGGCGACATATTGCATCACCGCATCTCCGGCATCATGGCCAAACCGGTCATTGAAGCGCTTGAAATGGTCGATGTCGAGCATCAGACACGCAAGAGAATTGGCTGGCTTTTCAATATGCCTGTTCAGCGTCTCATCAAGCGATCGACGGTTCAAAAGACCAGTCAGGGCGTCTTGCCGTGCCATGCCAACCAGCCGCTGCCGAAGCTGGAGGTTTGCAACGGCAAGGCCTATATTTTCGGCGAGGAGTTCGAGATATAGCCGCTCTAACTCCAGCGTCTCGCTACTCTGCGGAATTTCAAGATACAATAAGCCGACGGTGTCTCCCAATGCGGTGAGTGGTATGCAAAGGCCGGTTCCGAAACTGCCATGTAGGTGACGGCAGACAACATCGTCTCCGCCCGGGTTGCTGGCGTGGGGACGTCCGCGACGGAGAGCCCAGCAATCGTCTATCGAAAATTCCGGGGCGGAAAACGAAGGATCGGACCATTGTCCGGTCGATTGGAGAACCGAACTGTTTTCCTTGAGAACAAGCAGGCGGCCGGCAATGGCCGGGAAAATCTGCGGCATGAATTTCGAAACGACGTCGGACAATTCTTCCTGATTCTGGCAGGCCTGAATCCGATGCATCATCTGCAGGATCAGGTCCTTGATGCGTTGATTCCTGCGGTGCTCCGCGTCAAGCCGTTCCCGTTCCAGCCCGTTGCTGCGGAAGATCCTGATAGCCTGGTTCATTTCACCGATTTCGTCACGCCGGCCTTCGTCGGGCAGGTCGATACTGTAATCCTGCCGAGCAAGGCGCGTGACGATGTTGCTCATTTTGATAAGCGGCAAGGCAACGCGTCTGCTGAGGACAAAATAGAGTACGGCCACAAACATGAGGGCGGTGAGCGCAAGCATCACCTTCGCGATCGATCCGTAGAAATCGCTTCGGTCTTTAGCCTGGTCAACAATTGCCTGCGAGCGGGCCGCAATGGCTTCTCTCAGCGTCGCGACGGTTGTCAGCAGGTCCGTATGCAGTCGATAGTGCTCATCGCCGAACAGGACCTGCTGTGCATCGTTCTGGCGGCCGGATCGATAGAAACCGATTGCATCGCGCTCCATCTTGTCCAGTGCGTCGGCGCTCTTTCGTATGTCCTGAAATGAGCCTGCCTCTTGCGGCGAAACACCAAGAGCTGCGAGTTTGTCCAGGCTGTTTTCAAGGTGCTTTTCCTGATCTTCGTCGACGTAGAATTTTGCGAGATGCTGCTCGTCGCCCCGCATGACGTAAAGACGCGCCTCCTCGGTGCGCTCGTCCGCAATGATCGCCAGTTCTTCGGCGAGATCGGTCAGTTCGAGATGATTCTGGATTGCCACCCGCTCTTGAGAAGCGCTTCTGGCCGATAGAATGAATGTGGTCGCCGATACTGTCGTGAGCACGAGGGTGACAGCATAAGCCAGGTTCGTGATGGTACTGAGTCGCATGATGGCGCCGTATGCTTGCCGCACGGCATGAAAACCGGGTGCGGCGGGGTCCAATTTCAGAGTCTGCTTATGTTAGGCCATCTCGTCAAACGGGAAGTCAACACGCGGTTAACCGTCAATATGATCTGTCGCACCGCGCGCTAAGTCAGGCACCCCATGGCGATGCACCTGGACCGTCTCCACCAACGGTCAGAATATCCGCTAGCGCGATTCCGGTATGTCGGCAGCGGGCCAGAAAGCCGTGTATTTAGAGCCTTTTGAAAAGCGCCGCGCAGTAACGGAATTATATTTCACGACGCATCACAAAGTCGTGAAACCTTTCGACGCATTGTTCGTTTAGCGCCCATGATCGATGATGACGCAGGACCGAAGCCGGTCGTTGGTGCCGACGAGACTGGCACCCCAACCGCATCCGAAAACGATGCCCATGAAAACGATGATCCGCTCCCGCCAGAGGAGATGGAACCCACTTTGGGCTTGACGCCGGAGGAGGCCGAGGAGGCTCGCAGGAAATATCTGCTGAAGCGTTTCTGGATCAGCGCGCGAGGTTTCTGGAGCCGTCGCGGCGATCGGCTGGCCTGGCTGTTTTCGCTCGGGCTTCTGGCTATGATCGGCATAAATGTCGGCTTCCAGTATGGCATCAACGTCTGGAATCGCGGGATTTTTGACGCGATTGAAAAACGCGACGCGTCGACGGTCTATTTTCTTGGATCCGTCTTTCCGCTGCTCGTCCTGGGAAGTGTCTTTATCGTAACCTCGCAGGTGTATGTCAGGATGCGCATTCAGCGGCGCTGGCGTTCCTGGCTGACAAAGGCGCTCGTTGGGAGATGGATTGCGAATGGCCGCTATTATCAGCTCAATTTGATCGATGGTGACCATCAAAACCCCGAGGCAAGGCTCTCGGAGGATATGCGTATTGCCACCGAGGCGCCGGTGGATTTTGTTTCAGGTGTCATCGCTGCATTCGTGTCTGCCTCTACCTTTATCGTTGTCTTGTGGACGATTGGTGGGGCTCTCACGGTCTCCATCGCGGGCGTCTGGATCACGATCCCCGGCTTTCTCGTGATTGCGGCCGTTATCTATGCAATCATCACATCCAGTTCCATCGCCTTCATTGCCCGGAACTTCGTCAAGGTTTCCGAAGTCAAGAACCAGGTTGAAGCGGAGTTTCGCTACACGCTTACGCGCGTCAGGGAGAATGGTGAGAGCATCGCCCTGCTTGGCGGCGAAGACGAGGAGCGCAGCGATCTGGACAAGCGCTTCGGCAATGTCCGGCGGCAGTGGCGTCTCATGGCGCAGCAATACATGCGCACCACGGTCGTATCGAATGGATCGATGTTGATTGCCCCCGTCGTACCGGTTCTGTTGTGCGCGCCGAAGTTTCTCGATGGAAGCATGTCTCTTGGCGAGGTAATGCAGGCTGCTTCCGCTTTCACCATTGTCCAATCCGCATTTGGCTGGCTGGTCGACAACTATCCCCGTCTGGCCGACTGGAATGCCTGCGCGCGACGTGTTGCCTCCCTGATGATGTCGCTCGATGGCCTGGAGCGCGCCGAAAAGAGCGATACGCTCGGTCGGATCGTGCGAGGCGAAACGGAAGGCGAGACAATACTCAGCCTCAAGGATGTGTCCGTTTCTCTCGGTGACGGAACGGCCGTCGTCAAGGAGACGGATGTCGAGATCGGCGCGGGTGAGAGAGTGCTTGTCGCGGGGGAATCGGGCTCGGGCAAAAGCACACTGGTTCGGGCCATTTCCGGTCTCTGGCCATGGGGTGGAGGCAGCGTCAATTTTCGCGCCGGCAGCCGATTGTTCATGCTGCCGCAGCGGCCGTATATTCCGGCCGGAACGCTACGTCGGGCGGTCTGCTATCCGCAACCGGCCGAGAGCTGGACGCCGGAAGAGATCGGGGCCGCTCTCGACAAGGTCGGTCTGGGTCAACTCAAGGACAAGATTGAAGACGAGGCGCCGTGGGACCAGACGTTATCAGGTGGCGAAAAACAACGGCTGACCTTCGCACGCCTGTTGCTGAACGCCCCCGACATCATCGTTATGGACGAGGCGACGGCGGCTCTGGACGAGAAAAGTCAGGACAAGATGATGCAGACGGTAATTGATGAGTTACCCGATGCGACGATCGTAAGCGTAGCGCATCGTGCCGAACTGGAAGCGTTTCATAGCCGGAAGATCACATTGGAACGGCGGGAGGGGGGCGCAAAGCTTGTCAGCGATATCGATCTCATTCCTCACAAGGCGAGAGGCTCCATGCTTCGGAGAATAGTCAAGCGGAGGTGATGGCACCGACACTTGTGCTGACCTGCTTGAATGCCGGGGTAGGAGAGTTGGTGGCCGCCTCATTGTCGTTGGGGAGAATTCACCGACCACCTTGGCGAGAACGAACACAAATGAGGGCTTGCCGCGGATCGAAGTGCAAATCGGAACTTCCGCTGTCACGGCACCCCGGAACAATCGTGCATTTTGTTTGTTAGTTGGCATCCCTAAAATGGCAACAAGGGGCAGCGTGTTATGAATAAATTCTTCACTCGCTTCGCAAGCGCTATAGCTTCATTTTCCGGCTCTCCAACGGCGTTCATGGTGGCTCTCGGAACCGTGCTCGTCTGGGGGATAAGCGGACCGCTGTTTGGGTTTTCGGAGGTCTGGCAACTGGTCATCAATACGGGTACGACCATTGTCACCTTCCTGATGATTTTCCTCGTGCAGAATTCACAGAACCGGGATTCCGCGGCGATGGAAGCAAAACTGGACGAGCTGCTGCGGGCGGTGGAGCAGGCGCGCGGTGACTTCATTGGGATCGAGCACCTCACGGAAGAGGAAATCGAAAAGATTCGTGCACGTCTCGAAAGGGAAAGCGGACCGGATAGCGATAAGCCGGCACCCCATCATGCCATGACCCGCTTGCTTTCCCGACGTTAGTGGCATTTACCTTTGGCACGCGCGTGTCAGGCGCGCTCTATGCGCAGAGAGAATTCGCCTCGGGTCAAAAGTGGCTCGAAGCCGTCATCGAAACGTCCGAGGCGGATCAGCCCTTTCGAGTATCGGTAGCTGTCGTAGTAGAAGACCAGATTACCCCATGGCGCGTAATAAGCGATGTCGCCGGGACGTGCGTTATCGAACGGCTTATCCGTCACCTGCGTCAACTTTCGAGGCAGATATGCGATTTTCTCGTTGGTCGAATAGTCTTCGATCGTGAGATCGAGCGGCAGCATTTTCATGAGCTCGCGTGCCGACGGGTTGTCAAACAAGGTCGCGGTCATGCTGTGACCACCAAAGGCCATTCGGAAACTCATCAAGGATACCTCCGTTTTTGTTGCCTGACCGAACAATGCGGACGGGAAAGCTGTGGCCGCGGTAGCCAGCCCAAGAAATAGACGCCGGTCGATCATTGGAATGCTCTCATGCCGAACTGCTTTACGAGGGTATTCTCGATGATTTGAATGCCAGCGCTGACGCTGCCAGGAGCAAACCTGCGCTTGCCAGGAAAGTCATGCGGTAGCCGGATGCGTCGTAAAGAAATCCGCCCACTATCGCACCGGCTGATATCGCAAGCTGGATGACCGCAACCATGAGACCACCTCCGGCTTCCGCGTCCTGCGGCAGTGAGCGGGCGAGCCACGCCCACCAACCCACTGGCGCTGCAGTGGCGATCATTCCCCAGACCGCAAGCGCTATCGCCACGACAGGGAGACTGTTGCCGAAGGCAGCAAGTATCATGGCCGTCACCGCCATCAGAGCCGGGATGACGATCAGAACGCGATACAGGCGGTTGGCGAGAAAGTAACCGATAAGGCTGGTGCCAACGATGCCGGCAACGCCGATGCCCAGAAGAATGGAGGTGAGTATCGAGATATCTACTCGTGTCACAGTTTCGAGAAACGGGCGGACATAGGTGAACAGTGTGAACTGGCCCATGAAGAAGACCGAGACCGATGCCATGCCGATAGCGATCAAAGGACGGTTCAGTAACCTGAATGCATTCTTTGACGTTTTCCCGGGGAGAGGTTTCATGGAAGGGAGGCTTGCCAGCTGCCACAGGAATGCGATCGCCGCGACGGGGACGACAGTGAAGAAGGCACCTCGCCAACCGATGATCGATCCGAGAAACGCGCCGAGCGGAGGAGCAACGACAGTTGCCAGCGCGTTACCGCTGTTAAAGATTGCAAGCGCTCGGGGAACGAGATGCTCCGGTACAAGACGCATGGCGGTCGCCACCGATATGGACCAGAACCCACCGATCACTATCCCGATGAGCGCGCGCCCGACCATGAATATTTCATAGTTCGGTGCGATCGCCACGGTCACGCCAGAAAGGGCCATAAGTGCCGTCAGGGCAAGCAGCAGCAGCTTACGGTCCCACTCTCCCGCGAGATACGAGACAAAGAGGCTCGTGACGACGGCGAAAGCGCCGGAGATCGCGATCGAATGTCCGGCCGATCCTTCGCTGATGCGCAGTTCATCCGCGATCGGCGTCAGCAGGCTGAGAGGCATGAATTCAGACGCGATCAGGGCGAAAACGCAGAGCGTCATCGCCAACACACCGCCCCAATTTGCGGATCGGGATCTGGCTTCCCCTGTGGAAATTGTAGTTTCTATGGACATGGTACGGCAGCTTTTCTTGACTATTTCTTCAACGGTCTTCCGCCCCTGATGGGAGGCAGCGAGGTGAACATAAGTCATGAAGCATCTTGCAATTAGCCGCCTGTCACGGGATGCGTTCATGAACGATGCTCATCAAAGGGTCTTGTTTAGCCGCGCCCGGCCTGCTTGCGCATTATCCACGTCGATGCAAGGGCTCGGTTCATTCATGAATATCGCTCATGACGGCATGCCTTCGCCGCGGTCTAATCTCGCGACAATCTCCGATCTATCTTTTGAGCGACGCTGCTGCATCACCCCTCAAAGCAGCCCACCGGCCGCTCGTCACGGCAACGACAATGGAGAGTGAAGTGAGCAATCAGAACGAAAACGCTTCTACGGGAGAGGGCCTGGACATGGGCCGCCGTGGCCTTCTCAAGATTACGGGCGTCGGCATCGCCGCGATTGGCGCGGCGTCAGTGATGGCGGTTTCGAAGGCAGAGGCGCAAACATTGAAGATGACGCAGGACTGGGACAAGGTTTTTCCGAAGAGCGAGAAGGTCGATCACCAGAAGGTCTCGTTCAAAAACCGTTATGGCATCACCCTGGCGGCCGACCTCTACATGCCCAAAACCCGCAACAGCGTCGGAAACCCCGCAATCGTGGTGAGCGGACCGTTTGGCGCGGTCAAGGAACAATCGTCCGGCCTTTACGCACAGACGATGGCCGAACGCGGTTTCGTCACTCTGGCATTCGATCCTTCCTATACAGGTGAGAGCGGCGGCGAACCGCGCAATATCGCGTCTCCCGACATCAACACCGAGGATTTCAGCGCGGCTGTGGACTACATCGGCCTGCGTCCCGAAGTCGATCGCGAACGGATCGGCGTCATCGGTGTCTGCGGCTGGGGTGGCATGGCGCTCAATGCCGTGGCCTCGGACAAGCGTGTGAAGGCCGTGGTTGCCAGCACCATGTACGATATGACCCGCGTCATGTCCAAGGGCTACAACGACAGCGTCACGCTGGAGCAGCGCACGGCGACCCTGGAACAGTTGAGCCGCCAGCGGTGGGTCGATGCGGAAAAGGGTACACCTGCCTATCAGGCGGCCTACAACGCGGAAGTCGGACCCGACGCGCCGCAGTTCATGGTCGATTATCACGACTACTACTCGACACCACGCGGTTATCATAAGCGGGCGGTCAACTCCCGTAACGCCTGGTCGCAGACAACGCCAATTTCGTTCATGAACATGCCGATCCTGAGCTACATCGCGGAAATTTCGCCGCGTCCGGTTCTATTCATTCATGGCGAGAAGGCCCATTCTCTCTATTTCGCAGAGACCGCGTATGCGGCGGCGGCCGAACCGAAGGAACTCCATGTCATTCCCGGCGCAAGCCACACGGACCTCTACGACAAGATGGATGTGATCCCCTTCACCAAGCTCGCCAGCTTCTTTGAGCAGCACCTGTCGGCTTGATACGTTCGGCAGTGACGTAACAGCTCAGGAGCCCGCCCAAAGCGGGCTCTTTTTCTGTTAGTGCGGCATGAGCATTATGCCATAATCAACAGGTCTGGATGCAGGAGGCTCATGAATGGCACGCGATACCGTCAACGATCTTGCAGCTTTCATTGCTGTTGCCCGAGAACAGAGCTTTACCCGGGCGGCGGCGAAGCTGGGCGTATCGCAGTCAGCATTGAGCCACACACTTCGCCAGCTTGAAGCCAGGTTAGGCGTGCGTCTCCTGATGCGGACGACCAGAGCGGTTTCGCCGACGGAGGCGGGCGAGCGGCTGCTAAACGGGATCGGTCCACATTTCGATGAGATCGAAGCGCATGTCGATGCGTTGAACGAACTGAGGGAAAAGCCGGCGGGAACGATCCGTATCGTCGCCGCCGAGTACGCGATCACCTATGTCCTCTGGCCCAAACTCAGAAAATTTTTGCCTCAATATCCCGACATCAAGGTCGAGCTGATCCTCGACAACGGACTGACCGACATCGTGACGGAGCGTTATGATGCGGGGGTGCGTATGGGTGAACATCTCGCGAAAGACATGATCTCCGCAAGGATCGGTCCCGACTTTTGTCTCGCTGTCGTCGGGTCGCCCGCCTACTTCAAGAACCGACCACACCCGAGGCATCCCAAGGACCTGGTCGGCCATGATTGCATCAACTTCCGGCTGCCGAGTGCCGGCGGCCTTTATGTATGGGAGTTCGAGGACAAGGGCCGCGAGATCAAGATCAAGGTCGATGGCCAGCTCGCCTTCAACAACAGTTTCAATTCGCTGGAAGCCGCGCTTGACGGCTTCGGGCTTGCCTACATCCCGGAGGAAATGATCCTTCCTTATGTCGCAGACGGCCGGCTGGTTCGCGTGTTGCAGAAATATTCCCCGCCTTGGGACGGATATTACCTCTATTACCCCAGCCGTCGCCAGGCATCACCGGCGTTCGTCAGGGTTTTGGAGGCCCTGCGATATCGGGTTTGACGGGCGTTGGCGGTCCACTTGTGGATGTCCGCAACCCGGAACGATCCATGTCCGACTTTCGTCTTCTCTGCGCTCGCTGCGGCTGACAAGTCCTTATCCTAGATCAGCAGATAGCTGGCCTCAGAAATGCGTTGAACAATGGCTTGCCCCGCAAGGACGATAATGTCGCCCTCCATCGGTTGATGAGGCCGCAGCAAGTGTTTGTCGATCGTCAGAAGGAAATGCGATGAATGCAGTTCGTCTGGGGAAATGGAAATGTAAGACCAGCGATGCCAGGCAAATGGCATGGTGGCGAGGCCCATTCCCAGCAATCCCTTGAGGCGCATCGACCATGTTGACGAGGACTTGGCGTGGCGCGCAGCATCGGTTGCAACGGCACCGTCGACAATATGCTGTTGGTTCCAGGCCGTCTGGCCATGGTTGATCTTCCATGCCTCGGGGTCATCGTTTGCCAGATCGATCCTCGATTTTACCGGCTCGGCGATCAGCGCGACGTTCGGACTGAGCAAGCGTGGAACAAAAGAAAACGGCAGGCTGCGGATTTCGCGCAGGGGCGCGTTGACGCGGATAAGCTGCGCCAGACACCGCCAGTCGAAGCCCTGATGTGACGTATGGTGCGCGGGCACCCGGTCCAGCCGGTATAAGCCTGCCCAAAAAGTCTCTTTCAGATTGCCGGATTGCCGGTTGTAGCCCATGAGGGCCGAACCCCAGTTCTTGATCCATACGGCTGGCCCGACTTCGACGGGTACCGTAACCAGGAAAATGCGGGGACGAACGATCGCGCAGACGTGCTCGATGACACGGACGGTGCGGTTGAGATGGATATGTTCAAGCGTTTCCAGCGCGATGACGATGTCGGCCTCGATCGTTTCGTAAAGGCTCTCGTCGGTGGCGTCGCCGACGATGAAACGGCAGTTTTCGTAGTTGCTGTAGCGATTGCGCGCGGCCTCGATGAAGATTGGATCGTAGTCGATACCGACGTAATCAACGTCGAATTTTTCCAGAATATGTCCGACCGCGGTTCCGGGGCCGCAGCCGATATCCAGTATTCTGACCTTCCGATTGCCGACGTCCTTCTGCACTGTTTCGAGGACCTCAAGCAGCTTTCGATAGCGGCCTGCATGCAGAAAGCGCGTCAGCCAGTTGAAGTTCTGCATTTTTTCGTAAGTCGTCGCGAACGTACCCATCCAATCCGCCTCCATGAACCGTAGATGATGTCGTCTCGCGCTCCCTGTTATCGTAAAGATCGTGCGCGACCCGGCGTTGTATTTTTGAAGTCTGGCACGGCCTGCGTGACCTGCAACTCGACCAAAAGGCTTAAGTCGGAAGCGGGGATACCCACCCTGCCTCCTCTTAAAGGCAGATGTCGACGTGGTGGACAGTGAATCAGCCAGTTCTGACCGGCCGTCCTCTCCCTTTTGGTATGCTGCCGATGCGCAGGGCCTCGTTATACCTTTCAAGGAGGCGCCATCCGGGGCCGGAACCGCTGGGAGATGTGGTGGATGGTAGACAAGAGAGCCTTGATTATCGGCGTAACCGGGCAGGACGGCGCTTATCTCAGTGAATTGCTGCTTGCCAAGGGATATATCGTGCACGGCCTGAAAAGGCGGTCTTCCTCATTCAACACCGGCCGGATCGATCATCTTTATCAAGATCCTTTCGAGGAAAACCTCCGCTTTCGTCTGCACTTCGGTGACCTGACGGACGCCACGAACCTGTGCCGGGTCATTCAGGAGGTCCAGCCCGACGAGATCTACAATCTCGGCGCCCAAAGCCATGTCCAGGTCAGCTTCGAGACGCCGGAATATACGGCAAATGCGGATGCGCTTGGCACGCTGAGGCTGCTGGAAGCCATGCGCATTCTGAACCTCGGCGACCGTTGCCGGTTTTATCAGGCGTCCACATCGGAGCTGTTCGGGGGGATGGGCACTGTTGCTCAGCACGAAGGTACGCCGTTCTATCCGAGAAGCCCCTATGCTGCGGCAAAACTCTACGCATACTGGATGACGGTCAATTACCGGGAAAGTTACGGCTTTCACGCATCCAACGGCATTCTCTTCAACCATGAGAGCCCCATTCGCGGGGAGACATTCGTCACGCGGAAAATCACGCGCGGCGTTGCCGCCATCGAACGCGGTCTCATGAGCAAGCTGCGTCTTGGTAATCTCGACGCAAAGAGGGACTGGGGGCATGCGCGCGATTATGTTGAAGGCATGTGGCGCATCGTGCAGCAGGAAATACCCGAGGACTATGTGCTCGCAACCGGCGAGGCACATACGGTGCGGGAATTCGTTGAGCTTGCTTTCGGCGTGGTCGGCAAGACCATCGAGTGGAACGGCGATGGCAGTGACGAAGTGGGATACGACGCCAAAACCGGCAATACGATCATCGAAATCGATCCCAGATATTTTCGTCCCGCGGAAGTGGATTTTCTTCTCGGCGACCCCAGCAAGGCGCGCAGGAAACTCAACTGGAGCCACACGACTTCCTTTTGCGACCTCGTTCAGGAAATGGTCGAAGCGGATCTTCGCCTCGTGATGTTGGAAGAGGGAAGAAATGAATTCGTCGCATAAATCGCAAGAAATCCCGTTCAGCTTGAATGGCAAGCGCGTCTGGGTTGCCGGCCATACCGGAATGGTCGGCTCGGCACTCGTGCGACGTCTCCAGCGCGAAAATTGCGAAATTCTCAAAGTCTCTCGCAGCGAGCTTGATTTGACCCGACAGCACGAGACGGAGCAATGGATGGCGGCGGCAAGACCTGAGGTCATTTTTGTCGCTGCCGCCAAGGTTGGAGGCATCGCAGCAAATGCGGCCTATCCGGCGGACTTTCTTTACACCAATACGCTAATTTCGATGAATATCATGAAATCGGCTGCCGATACCGGTGTTGAAAAGCTTCTCTGGATGGGATCTAGCTGCATCTACCCGAAATTCGCAGCGCAGCCGATCACGGAAAATTCCCTTTTGACAGGCCCTTTGGAGCCAACAAACGAGGCCTACGCGATTGCGAAGATCGCGGCGCTCAAGCTTTCTCAATTCTACTCCAGTCAGTACGGCCTGAATTGCGTCTCCGTCATGCCGACCAATATTTACGGGCTGAACGACAATTTCGATCCGCAAAGCTCACACGTCATTCCTGCGATGATCAGGAGAATGCATGAAGCGAAAATCAGCGGCCAGAACAAGATTGTACTATGGGGTACGGGCAGTCCTCTGCGTGAGTTTCTCCATGTGGACGATCTGGCTGATGCCTGTTGCTTCCTCATGAAATCATCGGCGCATTTTCCGCTGATCAACATCGGCTCGGGGCGGGAGATATCCATCCGCAATCTCGCCCACCTGATTGCAGGCATCGTCGGCTACGATGGGCAGATCGTTTTTGACACCAGCAAACCGGATGGAGCCCCCAGAAAGCTGCTCGATTGCTCGCGGCTCAACGCGCTTGGCTGGAACTCGACGGTCGAACTCAGATACGGAATTCAGGATTTGTATGAGTGGTGGCGACAACCGAAGCCGCTGCAATCGGATATGTTACGACAAGCGGCAAGATGAGATCGCCAAATGCCCTGATATTATCGATTTTGCTTGCCGCCCTTGTGTTCGCATTTTCGGGTCTCTCGTCTGCCGGGCAGCCTGCGGTGCGGGGAGGGCAAGAGCAAGCCAGCCAACCTGATCCACGGCAGTTCGGTTTCCCGATACCTGTTCCAGAACCACGATTGCCGGATGATGCGGATGCCTTCAATCCACCTTGGACAGAGGTAGGCGGCAAGGGGCCGGCAATCTCAGAAATTTCGAGAACGGCGGGCCCTGGCGAGGTTGTCTCGATGACCGGTGTCGATCTCGATGGACGAACGGGTTTCGAAGTCTTTTCGCAAAACCCCGGTGTCGCGGAGGGCGTGGTGACCCCGTTGGCGCCGCTGACGGCTGACGCGACGGCGGCGACGCTGCTGCTGCCAGCCACGCTTCCCTCATGGTCCACCTACCTGATCAGGCCCCAGGGTAGCACTGTTCAAGGGCGCAGCTTCGCAATCAATCGCACGGAAAGCTGGTGGATCGGGCCCGATGCCGCAGCGCCGGGAGCCATCGTCTCGGTCTATGGACGCAACCTTTCGCGGTCCAACGGGACCAGCCAATCCTATCTCTATATCAAGCCGGTCGCTGTTGCCGGCTGGTATGTTCCGGCAATCTCCGTCAACCCCTTCAAGGTCGATTTCGAGGTGCCGGCTCTGCCACCGGGCAACTATGAAGTTTGGGTCCACAATACGCATGGCGGCCGCTTCGGCTGGAGCGGTCCGCTGACACTTGAGGTCCTGTCGCAATCGCCATGGGCGGCGCAGGATAAAAAGCGCATCGATGCCAGGCAGTTCGGTGCAACGGGCGATGGCATGACCGACGACACCGCAGCCATCTTGCGCGCGCTCGACGCCGCGGCCGCAACGGCGCCATCGGTTTTGTATTTCCCCGCCGGGATTTATCTCGTGACAAAGCCTTTGATTGCGCCCGCCAATGTGGCGTGGTTCGGGGAAGGGGTGAACAAAACGGAGATCAGGCTGAACCACGGGATTGATCAGAGCATGGTTGTAGTTAATGGCGACGACACCCGGTTCGGAAACCTGACCCTCAATGCCAACCGCAACATTGCGGGTAAACCTCTTCTTGCTTTGCGCAACGCCAAAAACACACGGCTGGATTCCGTACGTATCGACGCCTGGGGCGTGCCGGCGTTCGATGCCCAGGACACCGTAGGTCTTTTTGTGCATGCGTCCGAGTTGATCGAGAACGGATCCTTTTACGGCGCGAGCCGGCAAGTGTTTTTCTCCAATAATCGGTTCCGGATGACGGGTTACGGCGAATCCGTCGTCGCGCTATGGGGTGGGCGCGATTTCGCCATGACGGGCAACGAGCTGACAAATGCGGATGAAAGCCGCGACGACGGTCATGGCATCGGACGTTTTTTTGTTGGCCAGGCGCATTTCGGGAGCATTCGAAACCTCTATTTTGAGAAAAACATCTCGCGAAACGCCGCGCCCCACGACTGCACCAAGGTCGATTGCAACAAGGGCGAACAGATCTGCTTCGAGATCGTCGGGAGCAAGCTTAAAAACGATTTCGTCCGCGCTTCCTCGAACTCGGTTACTTTCAAGTCACTGTCGGATCTGGGGGATGCCACGCCGGGCGGCTTCGATCTCGTCATCGTTGGCGGGCGAGGGGCCGGGCAACACCGTCACATCGCGTCGACGGACGGTTCTGTTGTTCTGCTCGAGCAACCCTGGAATGTCGTGCCGGATCGAACGAGCCGTTTTGCTCTGGCAGCGACCGCATCGAGAGCCGTGATATACGATAATGTGTTCGATGGCAGGGCAAGCTATGCGGAGCATGATTCCGATTCCACCGGCGTTCTTCTCTACGGCAACGTCTATGACGTGGTGGTCGACAGCAACCGCATCTCTCAGATGCGACACGGCATGATGACGGTTGCGCTGGACTCGACGCGGGGACTTAGCCCGTATTTCCTGCAATATTCCAACAACAGTGTGACACGCAGCAACAGCGGCCTCTATGTCGGTACGACATTCGCGGATTCCGGGGTTGCCGGCATCTGGGGCGGTCTGGGGAATATCTATCGCAGGAACAGGTTCACGGATATCGCCTATATCGGCGTCGAATATGAAACCTGGAACCATCCCGGCGCCGACTATAATGGGACGGTCTTTGATGGAAATACCTTCGCCAACGTCCGTTACGGCTTCGTAGATGCCTACAAACTCATGTGGACGCACGACGGCAGCTTCAAGGCCGGACCGGCCGAACGCTCAAGGCGGATCAACACGGTGCTCTACGACAATCATTTTACCCGAGGAACGCCAGGGCCTGTTCAAAGTGCGGGTTTCGTGACGATGCATCCGCAGGACAGCTGGGTAAATGTCGGCTCTACATGGAGCGGTTTTGCAACGGGAAACGTTGGGCCAGCGGCCAGCACCGTTCAATCGCCCGTCAATGCTGCGGGGCCACCACCTCATTGAACGGCGCTCTTTTCCCCGGAGAATCCCGGCAAACTACCCCTAATGACGTATCTGCGGTGAATTGACGGGCCGCTGGAAAGTGGCGACTATGGCTCAATAAATCGGGGGCATGGGCACCTTGCGGCATTGAGAGCCGTGCCCATTCTTTTTCATTTCGGCGAGGGGACCCGACGGATCGTTCGTTACTCGGTGAGTGGCGAGCGATCTGTGGTTCCAGTGACCTCTTGCCCATTTCAATTCGAACCCGTTGACGTGGCAATTTTTTGCCGGCGCTCTCACCGTTTGTGCAGAACGAAAATTGGCTCGCCCGGTTGAACGAGCGAGCCCTCCCAGTTGCCAGGTAACCCCAGTTACCGGGGTCCCGCCAAAGTTTCAGGGGGCGGCGGGCAACCTTTAGAAAACGCTTTTATCGCTTCGGTTCAATCTGACTATAAGCGGTAGGGCTACCGGATTTTCACGCTTTGGCTAACGGCAAAACGATTAAAGCCTTAGAGTTTTCAAAAAGTCAGTTGGCTGGCCTGTTGTCCGCCGCCAATTTCAGCCAGGCCCGGACGTCGGTCGCCGTGATCCAGATCTGGCCGTCGAATGCAAACATCCCCTTCTCGATTTTGGATGCCGCTATCGTTGCAAAAACCTCGACGAATTGCGCCAGACGTTGCGCATCGCATTGCGGTGGCGACTGAATGTCGTTCAGGGCTTCTTGCGTCACATGGATGGGCTGCAGTCCTTTTTCGCCGTTCATGATGATGACGGCACTCTGCCTGACCATATGATAACCCACCGGAACGATTGCCGATTCCATCTCCGTCTCCCCGGCACATGTGCCGATTGTTTCTCTTCTCTGGAGGACGTGGAGGCCTGCCGATTGGAACGTGGCAGGCTCTTTTGATTATCTCCCTTGAAGATCGTTGGAGGAGACTATCCGGGATAGCAGATTGCGGGCTCGTGCCATAGCTCTCCAAAAGCGGTAGCTGCTGTGGGAGGCGGCTCAAGGAAGGGCAGCTCGCCTCCAGACCACGTCGCTGGACGTGTTTAACGCATTTTCCGGGCGTGAAACCGCTATGCACTTTATTGGAAATGATTCAGTTGACGCTTCCCGTGACGACCGCTGCCGAAACCGGATCTTTGCCGGATACCGACAGGCGAACGCGGACGACGTCGCCCGCGCGGACCTGCGTATGCTCATCGGCAGCCATTTCGCGATACGTGCCGGCCACCTGACGCACGATGGCGAACTTGGTTTCGATCATGTCCTCAAGGCTGGAAACCCGCCGCGCGGTCGAGCCGATCTCGGCCATGGACTGAAGGCTGAAGGCCAGTTTTTTCTTCAAGCGCATGATGTCCAGCGAGGTTTCCCGCAACTCGGTCGCCGCGTCATTATGTCTTTTGCTCTTCAGCTCCAGAATACGCCGCTCCACTTCGCTCTTGTTTTGTTTGGCGCGCGCCAGAAACGATGTCGATTCGAGCACCTGCTGGTTCATGGACAGCAACTCGCGCTTGCGTTCTCTAAGGGCGGATTCAGACGCGGCACCGCGCGTGACAAGTTCCTTCGAGGCGTTGACGTCCATGTCGAGCAAATCGAGTTGCTGGCTGCGCATGACGTTGCTTTTCTCAAGCGTATCGATTTCCTGAATGAAGTTCTGTCGCTGGACTTCGAGATTGGTCTTTTCGTCCTGCTGCGCCGACAGGCGAAGGCGAAACAGACCTGTTTCAGAGGCGACGATCTTCTCCAGCGCGCCGCGATCGCGGACAAGCCCGATGTCGTCGCCCTTATATTCGAATTCGGTGTCGTTCAGTTCCGCTTCCAGCCGCACACGCCGAATGTCCTGCGACAAGAGCTGCATCGACATGTCTTCGTACTCCTGCTGGGCGGCGATCAGCTGCATGCCCGAGGTATCCCTCTGTGTATTGGGTTCCCGCAATCCCCCGCCAAGTGCGAAGAGTTCAAGCACGATCATGCCGGGACGGAATTCATATTTCCCCGGCTTCTGGACGTCGCCGACAACGAAGATCGGCGCATATTCCTTGATCGCGACGGCGACCGAGCGGTTTGCCACATGGGTTGCGAGATCACGGCTGATCCGCGCGCCGATTTCGTTCACCGTCTGATCGACCACGTTGACGTTGCCAAGCAGCGGATAACCGATCGTGCCATCTGCACTGACGGGGAAAAGACCGGTCAGGCCCGCATCGCCATAGACGGAGATCGTTAGGACGTCGCCGGTGACGACCTTGTAGTTGGTGCCATCGGCAACAGCTGGTAGCGGGCAAACCGCCAGAGACAGCAAGGTCGCACCTGCGATCGTCGGGGAAAGACCTCTGGACCTTTTAACGAAGCGCATTTTTCACCTCTCAGTATGGACGACAGCCGGCGGGCGCAGATTGGTCACCCGCTTCCGCAGCTTGAAAATTGTGTTCCAGTCGCGGAAAATCCTCGGCCAGACCGGCGGCTGACGCTTTCTCGGGCGTCGTATGCCGTTGAGGATGATGCCCGTGATCGGCCGGCCCGCGACCCTGAGCTTGAGGACGGCGTTTTTCATGCCCGTGCCATCGGCGACCTCCTGCCGAACGACGAAGGAGACGGCGTCCGAAAGAGTGGCGATCCGCAGCAAGTCGAGGTCATAGGCAATGGATGGCGCGTCGATCAATACCAGTTCGTATCGCTGTCTCGCCTCGGCAAACAGTGCGGCGAAGCGCTTGCTTCCAAGCACAAGATTGGGCGGCAGGTCGCTTTTCTCGGCGATGATGATATCGACGCCCGAGGCTTGGTCGCACTGGATGATGTCATCCAGCGATACCTCACGGTTGACGGCCTGGGCAACATGCGAGGCCGATCCCACATCGAATTCCGACCCGAGAGCCGGATTTCGCAGATTGGCATCGATCAGCAGCAGCTTCACGCCGCTCATCGCAAGCGATCTGGCAAGGTTGGCAATCACGAAGGTCTTGCCTTCGCCATCGGCCGAAGAGGTGAAGGCGATCACCTTGGCCTTGCTCTCCGCCAATTGTATGTGGGTCTGAAGGTCGGCAAACGCGCTGTAGAAATCCGCCGCGCCGCTGCTAAATTTGCCCGGCTTGTTCTGGAACTCCCCGAAGGAAATGCGCGGGATGCGCCCGATGACGTTAAGTCCGGTTTTCTGCTGAAGGGACGCGATGGAGCCAACGGACCGGTCGGTGAAATTCAGGACAAAAGCCGCCGCCAAACCGGTGCTGCACCCGAGCAGAAGCGCAATCAGGCCCCACAGACCCTCGTCGGGACTGGTCGGTTTGCGCGACGGCATGGCGCTCGATATGATCCGCGCCTCCGCAGTCGCGATGCCGTCCTGTTCGATAGTCTGCTTGTAGCGGGCCAGATATGTCTCGTAGATCGAGCGGTTTGCTGCCGCTTCCCGGTCAAGTTGCCCGGATTGAACCATTGCCATATCGGTCGTGGAAATCGCCCGTTGCACATCGTTGAGGCTTGCTTCCACCTCTTGTCGCTGTTTTTCGTTGACCTCGATCTCGTTGCGCAAGGCAGCGATGATCTGCGAGATTTCTGCATCGATCTGCTTGTTGAGTGAACTGAGCTGGGAGGATAGTTGCGGCCGCTCCGGGCTCATGACGGCGCCGCTTTCATCGATCTGCGCGATGGCGCGGATGACCCTTGCCTGCTCGGCCCTCAGAAGCTGGATCGTCGGCGAGGACAGAACTTCGGTGATCCCGAGCCCATCGCCGCTTTTCTGAAGTGCGAGCGCTGTCGCCAGCCGCGCCCTTGATCCCGCCAGCTTGGCCTGGAGCGTTGTCAGCTCGACATTCAGGCTTGAAAGACGCTGCGATTGCAGGGGAAGACCGCCCGTGTCGATCAATCCGGATTTTTCGCGAAATTGCGACGCCTGGCGTTCGGACTCCTCGAGTTCCGTCCGAAGGCTGACGAGCCGTTCCCCGAGCCAGGCGCTGACGCGCCGGGTTGCCGTCGTCTGGAGGTCGATCTGGTAGTCGATATAGGCTGCTCCGAAAGCATTGGCGACTTTCGCGGCCAGTGCCGGATCGGCGGCATAATAGGAGATGTAAATCGTATACGACCGGCCATCGTTCATCACGCGAACATTGGTCATGAGGGTGTCGATCATTTTCGATGTCTCGGCGTCGTTGCCGAGAACGGTCGCGTCGGTATTCGCGCGGTCAACCTTTGTTTGCCGCCCTTCGAGCATCCGATCTTTCTGCAGGATGACGAGAACCCGTTCGGCCATGGACCTAGAGCCGATGATATCGAGTTCCGTTCGAAGCACCGGGCTTTCCTGCGGCAGCGGCGAGACCACGGATTCGGTCGGGAGCGCCTGAAGCTTGCGGACATCGAGTGCAAGGGTTGCCTCTGCCTTGTACTTTATCGGACTTCGCGCATAGCCGATTGCCGCGATTATGAAACTGGCGAGAAAGCAGATGAAGACGGCTCTGCGCCGCTCCCGCAGGATGGCTATGAAGCGGGAAATACCTTCCTGCTCACCCGGAGATGAGGACGACTGGATCATGACGGTTCCTGCTAGGTAAGCGGCGCGTTCGGTAGAGGTTGGTGAATGGTGCGTGCTCAGCGCCCGTAAGCCATGTCACCGATCTTGCAGGCAACTTCCGTGCGGTTTGTTGCTCCAAGCTTCTTCATGATATTGCGGATATGCACCTTGATGGTGCTTTCACAAAGGTTCAGCTCCAGAGCGATATCCTTGTTCGCCTTTCCGCACCGCAAGGCCTCCGCAATAGCCGATTGACGGCTTGTAAATTTTGTCGGAGGAACGGATGCGTGTGCAGTCATGCCGAACAGGCTTTTCATGTTCATGACGCTGCTGGCCGGTATGAAACGGCCGCCCGCGATTGCAAGACTGATCGCCTGGACGCAGACGTCGATGCTGACGGAACTCGATATGTACCCGCGCACGCCAAGAGCGATCGTATCCAGAATGGCATTGATATCCTGATCGTCAGAGAGCACCACGACGGCGGCCGGAGACACGGCAGCCACAATCTCTGCAAGATCGCGGTTTGTCTCTGCGGACGGACCGGGCCAGGCACTGACCAGAACTGCCGCAGGCATGCCGATTTCCGCGCGTGCCTGTCGCCATTCGCCAAGATCGGAGAAGGTCAGAATGCGCCTGTCGGCATATTGATAGTTGAGACTGTGGGCAAGGCATTCCCGCTCCAGCATGCGGCGGTCTATGATGCCGATATAGCCGGCCGCACTTGATGCGGCCTGCGGGTGCGATGCGCCTTCCGACGGGTTTTCGGAGATGTGATTGTGGATCATGACGAAGATGCCCCCTGTATTGTTTTTGGTTTCTTGTGAACTTCTGCAAACGTCTAGATTTAATATCGCCAACTAGCTTTGGGTCTGCTTCAGGCGAACGTCAGCTTCCTGACGGTAAAGGCTTCCGCAAAACGTGTCGGCGCCCGGCATTCCATTCCCCGCAGCCGCGCCAGGCCGCGAAAGGTATCGGCGTCGAACCAGTCCTTGGATCTCTGTGTGCCAAAGTGCTGCAAGAGAAGCTCGACCTTCATGTTCATCGCGTCTTCGCTCAACGGCACGTAGGCGTTTCGCCTGCTGAAATCGCCGTCCCATTTCGGGATTTCGTATTCCATGATCAGGTGATTTCTGAAGATGTTAGATGTGAGCCTGTTGATTTCGCGGTGATCCTGATGCGCGTCCTCGCGGCTATGCGTGAATATGACGTCGGGACTGACTTTGTCGCGCAATGTCAGCAGCCATGACTTGATCTCGCGGCTCTGCGAGGGAAAGTAGCTGTCCTGAAACGATGCCAGTTCAATTGAGTAGGATGCTGCTTTTTCAAGAAAAGCTTCGGCGGAACTGCGTGCCTCCAGGGCGCGCTCGTTACCGGCACTGAGGACGCACCAATAGACATCGAGCAACACGCCCTTTGAAAGCAGGCTGAGTACCGTGCCTCCGACGCCGATCTCAATGTCGTCGGAGTGAGCTCCGAGACAAAGGATCGACAGACGATCACCGGCGGAAGCGAGGGACATGTTTTTCATGGCAGCAGCTTCGTGTTTGACGACTTGCGTGCCATCGACGCATCGTCTCCAATCCATGGCATGTCACCACGCTCTACCATTGCCTCCAACGTCTGCCAGTCGCGCAGCGTATCCATTGACCGCCAGAAACCCTCATGTTTGTAGGCCATCAATTTATCTTCAGAAATCAACCTCGAGAACGGTTCCAACACGAGTTCCTCGCCCTCGCGCATGTAGTCGAAAATTTCTGGTCGCATCAGGAAGTAGCCGCCGTTTATCCACATGTCGGATGTTTCCGACGACCGAAATTCACGGACCCTTCCGCTCTCGTCGATTTCCGCCAGGTGGTAAGTGAGGGGCGGTCTGACAGCCAGAAAACAGGCGAGCTTGTCGCTCTTTTCGAATTGGGCAATCATGTCGTCGAGATCGACGTCGGTCAGGCCGTCGCTATAATTGGCAAGGAACATCTTCTCGCCCTTGAGATGATGACGTACGGCCCAGAGGCGCTCGCCTATATTGCGCCATATCCCCGTATCGATCAGGGATACGCGCCAGTCCCTAGGTAGCTCCTCGAGCAATTCCACGCGTCCGGGGCTCGATATGACGCAATCGGCATAGCTTTCCGGCCGGCTGTTCAGAAAGAATTCTTTTATGACGTGCGCCTTGTAGCCGAGGCAGAGGATGAAGTCCTCATGCCCAAAACGGGCGTAATATTGCATGACGTGCCGCATGATCGGTTGAGACCCGAGCGGGATCAGCGGTTTCGGGACGCTTTCGGAATATTCCCTGATGCGAGTACCCCTGCCGCCACAGAACAAGACGACCTTCATTGTACCAACTCCTTCGGATCAATGATGGAAATGTCGGGAATTGGAACGACGAATTTCCCGCCCCAGTTTCTGATGTCGTTCATTTGTGCAACGATCTCATTCTTCAGGTTCCAGGGGAGAATGAGAACGTAATCCGGCTTCATGCGCTGGATTTCGCTTACGGGCCGGATCGGAATATGCATTCCCGGCGTGAGGCGACCATGTTTGTAAGGATTGCGATCGACTGCAAAATCGATGAAATCGGTGCCGATACCGCAATAATTTAGCAGCGTGTTGCCCTTTCCCGGTGCGCCATAGGCGCAGATCGATTTGCGCATCTCCTTAAGGCGGATGAGGAAAGACAGGAGGTTTCGCTTGGTTTGGCGCACGGCTTCGGAGAAGGCCGTATAGGTCTCTATTCTGTCGAGACCGGCATTCAGCTCCCGTTCCAGGAGGCTATCCACGCGGGATTCACGCGGGAACTTGCTGTCTTCGTGCGAGAAAAAGACCCGCAGCGAACCGCCATGTGTGGGAATCTCTTCGACATCGAAAACCTTTAGCCCATGACGGTGGGCCATTTTTTCTATGGTCAGCAATGAGAAGTAGGAAAAGTGCTCGTGATAGATGGTGTCGAACTGGTTTTCTGCGATTAGCTTTTCGATATGCGGGAACTCAAGGGTGATGACGCCGTCAGGCTTGAGCAGCACTTTCATACCGGCGACGAAATCGTTGATATCAGGCACCTGGGCAAGGACATTGTTGCCGATGATGAGATCGGCTTTTTGGCCTCTGGCCGCCATATCGGTTGCTAGAGCCTCATTGAAAAATTCAGTCAGTGTCGGAATACCTTTGCCGATCGCCACCTTTGCGACGTTGACCGCCGGTTCAATTCCGAGCATCGGGATGTTGCTGGTCAGGAAATGTTGCAGCAGGTAACCGTCGTTGCTGGCAAGTTCGACAACGAAACTGGATTCGCCAAGCGCGAAGCGCTCGATGACCATGTCGCAGTACCGCTTTGCGTGAGCGACCCAACTGTCCGAGAACGAGGAGAAATACGCGTACTCCGTGAAAATATTCTCGGGCGCTACATATTCCTGAAGCTGGACGAGGAAGCATTCGTCGCAAACGAATGCGTGGAGTGGATAAAACGGCTCGACGTCGTTGGCTGCGTCAGCTGCGACGAAGCTTTCGCAGGGTGGAGACATCCCAAGATCGACGAAGGTATGCACCAATGGCGAGCTGCAAAGACGGCAAAGCCCGACGTGATGCGTCGAGCTCAGTCTTGCAGAAAAAACTGCCTCATTATTCATCTGACGCCCCCTGATTTTATCGCATTGTCTTCGAGTGAATTTCAGAAAATTCTTTTATTAACTGGAAAAAATACTATGGATCGGGGTGGGTGACGATACTGCATTCGGCTCGAAAACGTCATCCATAAGCCGTAGGGTTATATTGGAATCCGCTAAAATTCGCTTCCGGCGGCTGGTTTCCGCAACCGAAAGGGTGACTTATTTGCCAGCCCGCCTTCAAGGTATGGTGCTGCCTATGGATGTATTCCGGAGCCGCTGAAATGGCGGAGAATTCTTCTTGAATACGGGATTGCATCAGGAGCGCCGAATGCTGTTTGAGAAGACGAAAATCGAGGGGCTCTGGGTCGTCAATACGGTGCCTGTGCGGGACAGTCGCGGCTCTTTTGCCAGGACGTTCTGCAAACGCGAATTTGAGAGCAACGCGCTGGTATCGGACTTCAGTCAGCACAGCCTTTCTCTATCGAAGCTGAAACACACGGTACGAGGGCTGCATTTCCAGCGACCGCCGCATCAGGAGACAAAGCTGGTTTCCTGCGTCAAAGGATCGATCTGGGATGTCGCCGTCGATCTGCGCCGCGGCTCGCCCACCTATCTGCAATGGGTTGGCACGGTGTTGTCGGCCCACAATGGCGCGCAGTTCTACATTCCCGAGGGTTTTGCACACGGCTTCCAGTCGCTCAGCGACGACGTTGCTGTGTCCTATTTGATTTCGGTGCCCTATGCCGAGGCAAGTGCGGCAGGGATCCGGTATGACGAGCCCGCGATAGGTGTAGAATGGCCTGCGCCGCCCTCGGTCATATCGGAAAAGGACCTCGGTTGGCCCGCTTTGCAATGAAGGTCTAGCGCGTCAGGAAACCGAGGTTCGAGACAAGGCCCGCCTCGAGCAGCCTGCCAGCAGCGCTCGCAATCTCGACAAACGGCATTTTTGACCTTTCGGCGATATCCAGTAGCGAGTTGGTTCCATCGGCGAGGTTGAGTATCCATAGATAGGCCATGGTGCGGTCGTCATTCGTCTTATGGCCGCCTATCGCAGGAAAAAGCCCATATTTTCCGAGCTGTGGCTCACCCTTGGGCCGAAGGTTTAACGGCGTCCAGTTGTCTTCGAGAGCATCGATCATGTGCATGATCATCCAAAAGGATGAGTCGAGATGTTCGGACCGGATGAAGTCGAGATTGTCGGCCGAGGTGTGATATTCGGGAAAGGTTCCGAAAGCGCTTCTTTGCAGCAGTCCGACCGGCAGGTTGAAGCCCAGCGAACAGAATTGGCGCTCGTCATAGCCGTAGGGAATGAAGTCGGCGATTGCCAGATGTTTACGATCTTCTCCGCAGCGGGTGCAGGCGGCGATCCGGTCGATCAGTGCATCTCCCCTGCGGCTGCGCTTGTAGTTCGGCCCGCCCCCGTCACCAATGCACGAAACCACAAGACCATGCGCAATGTTCGATATCCCATCTTCGTTCTGCGCAAGCCATGACAGGGAGCCGATCGTTCCGGGTGCGAAGACGAACCTGTAGCTGTAATATGTGGACCTGCTTTTCAGGCCTGCAGCAAGACACGTCAGCAATGCCAGGCCGGAACAATTGTCGTTTGCGAGCGACGGGTGACAGATATGCGCGAAGAGAAGCACCTCTTCGGTGCTTTGTCCGATATGCAGATATTCGCCGTAATACAGATTGCCTGAGGTTTTTTCGGTGTCGATGACGACCTCATAATCGCCTTCATCGAGCTTGAGGAATTCGCGATGCGCCATGCAGAAGCCCCAGGCATCGGTGTAATAGGCGGTTTTGTACGGAATGAGATCGGGCTGAGCCGGCAAGGTGTAGATATGCGATTGCAGTTCGGCCAGCGGCATCACGCGGCGTTGAGGGATGCTGTAGTTCATCAGATGCAGGTTGCAGATCTGGAAGTCGATCACCTTGCGTCCCGCCGCGTTTTTGACATAGGCGTCGCGAACGACCCATTCCTGCGGCACCGTCCAGTCGAAAACCCGTGTTCCGCTCGGCACGGCGCGTTCCTCGATATCGATGTAGTCCTTGAGGATAGCGATGGTGTCGCGCACGCCTTTGCCGGTGATGCTGCGACAGATCGGAAACAGGCGGGTCGCCAGATCATGGATCGTCTGGCCGATATCATCCTCTCGCCACGCCACGCCGGTCAGCCTGGCACCAAGCTCCATCTTGCCCATCCGCGCCTCCCGTTCAAACCGATGCGGCAATATCGGCGCCGTGGCGCGGCGCAACGACGGGGCGGCGCAGGTTGATGTCGATATCCTTGTCGCCGATCAGCTTCTGGAGCTGGCCGATCCGCTGATAGTACGGTCCCTCGAATTCAGCCATAGTCAGGCCGGCGCTCTTATAGGCGTGGTAAAGTTGCTCGGCACCTGCGGCGGCCGTCCATGTCGGCTTGAAGGCCGGAAGCGCACGGGCGATCTTGCCGAAATCGACGCGGTAGGAGCGGGTATCGGGGCTGGCGTCGCTGGCATATTGCAGCCGGCATCCGGGCACCGTCAGGGCGACGATTTCGGCGATCTCCCGGATCTGGTAGTTGTGTGCATCCTGTCCGACGTTGAACGCCTGATTGTGCACGACATCGGTCGGCGCTTCGAGCGCGGCCAGAAAGGCGCGCGAAATATCCTCGATGTGAACGATTGGACGCCATGGCGATCCGTCGGATTTCAGCAGGATCAGTCCCTCCGTCACCGCCCAGGCGGTCAGGTTGTTGAGGACGATATCGAAACGCAGCATGGGCGAAAGGCCATAGGCCGTCGCCGGGCGCATATAGACCGGTGTGAAGCCGGGGCTCGCAAGGCTTGCAATGTCACGTTCCGCCAATACCTTTGATGTGCCATAGGCCGATACCGGTTTCAGCTCTGCTGTCTCGTTGACCAGTCCATCGCCAGCTGCGCCATAATTGCTGCACGAGGAGGCGAAGAGGAAACGCTTGACCCCGGCCTGCTTTGCGGCTCGCGCTGCCCGAACGCTGCCGCGGTAATTGATCTCATAGGTAATTTCCGGATTGAGATTGCTCAGCGGATCGTTGGACAGCGCTGCAAGATGAATGACAGCGTCGAAACCTTCCATATCCGAAGGCTGGATATCGCGGATGTCCTTGCATACGCCGGGGACCTGCGGCAAAGGTCCGCCTGGAACATAAGCGCAGCGATGGTAGAATTCAGTGTCATAGCCGTGTACTTCGTGACCCGCCTTGCGCAGGATGGGTACCATGACGGAGCCGATATATCCGCGATGCCCGGTGACCAGAACGTGCATGAAATTCCCCCTCAAAATCTATTTTCGATTGCAACGAGCGTATCTTTTCAGGCGAGATCGATGCACCGCGCAAAGCGGCTGTATCGATAATGCGAACGGTCTAGTTGCCCCGGCCGGTTAAGGCTTTCGGATGCTTTCCGATAATTCGGGCATGTCGGCCATGACCAACCCATGGCTGGCGTGATGCTGCGCGTTGCCGTTGAAACGCCGGAAGACAACCTCGGATGGGCGTCCCGTCAGGAATTTGTCGACTCCGTATTCCAGCGCTTTACGGTAGACGACGAGCGCTCCATCGATGGCGTCAAGCGTTTTGGCTATATCCTCGTCCTCATGCGTGTAGCTTACAACGAGAGAAGGTGCGAGAAGGCCGCGACGGATGGTTTCCTGCAGAAACAGCGAGCGAAAAGCCTGAGACGGCTTTCCGGTCTGGTCCAGCGTGAAGTAGCTGAGGCAGGCGGAGTGGCCCTGAATGCCGAAGTAGGAATCCAGTCCGTGCGCAATTGCGATCTGGCTGATGGCGGCGCGCAGCGAATTTCCCTGTCGGACCAGATTTGGGACCACGGGTTCCTGCGTGTAAACTTTCATGGTCGCGATGGCCGCCGCCATCGCATGCGTTTCCGCGCCATGCGTCGTCGAAAGCAGGAAGACACGCGGGGCATCGGTTTGATCGATACCGCCTCGTTCCATGAATTCACGCTTGCCGGCCAGTGCGGAAATCGAAAAGCCGTTGCCCAGCGCCTTGCCGAAACAGGACAGGTCGGGGACGATATCGTATGTCTTCTGCGCACCGCCCGCATCCCAGCGGAAGCCGGTGATCATTTCGTCGAGAATGAAAAGCGCGCCGTTTTCGTGGCAAAGATCCTGCAGTTTGTGAAGAAACTGGTCCCGAGGCGGATCACCGCGCGACGGCTCCAGAATAAAGGCGGCGATACGACCTGGAAAGCGGTCAAACAGACTGCGCGCACTCGCCAGATCATTGTAGCTGAAGCCAAGGACCAGATCCTGGATCGCCTGAGGAATGCCCGCATTCATCTCCGTTGTTCCGATGAACCAGTCGTCGGTGGAGAAAAAGGGGTGGTCGCTGCAGCGCGCGATCAGGTCACGGCCGGTAACAGCCCGTGCAAGTCGTATCGCGGCGGATGTCGCGTCGGAGCCGTTCTTGCAGAATTTGACCATTTCGGCCGTCTGGATCGTATCGAGAAAGGTCGAGGCGCAATCCACCTCGATCTTTGAGGGGCGCGTGAAGTTGCAGCCGCGGTAAAGTTCCGCACGCGCGGCCTCTACGACGTCAGCATACGCATGGCCAAGGCCGACAGCCCGATTGCCCATGCCGTACTCGATATATTCATTTCCATCGACATCCCAGACATGACAGCCATATCCCCTTTCAATAAAGCCGGGAGACAGGACAGGGTACTGGTCGTCACCCTTTGCATAGGTATGTGCACCGCCCGGTATGATGTTGCGGGAGCGCTGGCGCAGTCGATCCGAGTTTTCGAAATTTTCGACGAAAGTTTGCATGGCGAAATCCCGGGTCCATATGTCCAATGACCAGAGATTACCGTATCCGGCTCGGTGGCCGTTACCCCGTCTTTATGTTGGGAATGCTAGCCGAAAGGCTTAGAGGAGATGTACAGCCTTCCCGTCATAATCGCTCCGATGCGTCCGCATCATGCGGGGCCCGACACCCGCAGGCAATTATGGTTCTGCAATAGGTCTACTGCACGACACTCGATTTTTAGTTTTTGAAGAGATCGGATATTTTGAAGATCACTTCCGTTCTGTTCTTGGCGTCAACTTTCTTCATGATATTGCGAATATGTACCTTTACGGTGCTTTCACGAAGGTTGAGCTCATAGGCGATGATCTTGTTTGGCTTACCTTGCGTCAAAGCGTTGATGACGTCGACCTCACGTTGGGTGAACATCGCGGTGCGCTGTCGTTCCTTGTCTTCCGCAACCACGAGCAACTGCCTGAGATCGCTCAGATTTTCAGCTGATACGAAAGCGCCGCCCGCCAATGCAAGTGAGATGGCACCCACACACACCGCCAGTCCTATCGACGAAGAGATATATCCCCGAACGCCCGCGTCAAATGCCCTCATGACTTGGCGCAGATCGCGGTTCTCAGCGAGAATGACGACCGGCAGATAAGGGAAATCGGCAATGAATTCCCGCAACTCATGAAGGGATACGTCATCGCCAAAATCGCTGCGACCGACGTTGACCAGGATGCCGCTATGCTGGCCGTTTGGAGCGTGTCTCCAGTCATCGAGTGATGAAAACAACTCAACTTCCATATCAAGGCCGTATGCGATCAGGCTCTGAGCCAGACACTCACGGTCGAGCGCGCGGTCGTCGATGATAGCCAGCTTTCTGACCGAAGTTTCCATAGGTTTCGAATGCGCAACCACATGGAAATTTGATGAGAACTGGCTATGTCCATTGTTGGGAACTGATGTCAGCATGTTATGTCCTATCCGCGCTAAAGAGTGCTTTGCGGATCTGTCTGGCTTGGCAGAGACGCAACCGAAGAGTTTCTTTCTAAGATTCGGCACAACGGACGTTTGAAGTAATTCAACCCGGAACGCCGTCATCAATCAGAACTTCGGAAGCTACTCTGTTGCGGTCTGGATTTTTCGGAATTTAAAAAATCGGCCAGAAAGCAATAGACGTGGCACTACCCGAATTTCGACTCCGGCATCCTACAATGGAGTATCGCAACTGGAAAAGGTTCGGAAATTACTCACTTTTGATTGAGATTTCGACGTGGCGTTCAATCTGGCATGATGTGGGTAGACAACCAGACACGCCAGAACGGTTGAAATATAATTCTTTCAGGGCATCATCATGTTTTGCGCGACACCACTAACTATAATGGATGAATTATAATCGCGGCCGGATTGATTTATCATCCTCCATTCGTGCGTTTGTTCGCGATGTCAGCAACTTATACGTGTTAATCGCATTTTGAAATTGCACCTCACGACAATCGGACGCGCTGCGCCCCGCATGTGACGGGGCATGGTGACTATGTATCCCTGATCTCAAGGCCTTGATGGCTGCTTTCAAGACTTGTTGACCCACAACGCCTGACGCTTCGCAAGGGTCGATCTCTATTTGGAATGCGCGTCAATTTTAACGAGAGTGAATATGGCGGAACGCGGCGAGGATAGTAACAAGGTTCCTTCTACTTTCGAGGTAGATACCGGTTCGATGTCCGGATCACAGGAAGGACGTCCTGTTAGGATGTTCCCGATTGTCGGCGTCGGTGCTTCATCGGGTGGACTGAATGCGTTCAGAGCCCTGCTCAAAGCGTTGCCTGAAAAAACCGGCTGTGCGTTTCTTCTCGTTCAGCATCTTGACCGGTCGCATGAAAGCATGCTCGCAGAACTTCTGGCGAGCGAAACGACTATGGTTGTAACGGAGGCTGTCAACCTTGCCTTGATAGAGCCCGAGCACGTCTATGTCATTCCACCAAAATTCCTGATGTCGGTTGACGGAGGAAGGATATATCTGTCGCCCAGGCGGGAACTGCATGAGGCACCTCTGCCGTTTGATTTTCTCCTGGGTTCTATGGCCAAGGAATTCGGGCCGTGGGCGATAGCAGCTGTCCTGTCTGGCACGGGGTCAGATGGCTCATCCGGCGTCCAGCAGATCAGGGATTTCAAGGGACTTGTTCTGGTCCAGGAGCCTCAAGAGGCACAATTTGGCGGCATGCCCGAAAGTGTTATTTCGCTGGGCATTGGCGCTACGGTTTTACCGGTCGAAGAGATGCCTGCGGCCATCGCCAAACATATTGCGCTGCTGTCGCGGCTTCGAGCGGATCACTCGATGGAGCGCCGAATGCCCCAACTGGACCGGATCATCGAGATATTGAAGGTTTCCACAGCGAATGATTTTTCGGCTTATAAACATGGAACGATGCAGCGCCGGGTCGAAAAACGCATGGCGGTTCTCGGTATCGAGATTGAGAAGATAGACCGGTATCTTGAGATTCTCGAAAGCAGCGAAGACGAGCGGCAAAATCTCGTCAGAGATCTCCTGATCAACGTCACCAGCTTCTTCCGCGACGGGAAGGTGTTCGACTTTCTACGCGATACCATTATTCCGGATATTCTCCACGCAAACGCGGCTCACGGAGCAGTGCGGGTCTGGGTCGCTGGATGCAGCACGGGGGAAGAAGCATATTCTCTGGCTATTTTCTTCCTTGAGCTCATTCAGTCCATGGGCCTTCGTCTCCAGTTTCAGATGTTTGCCTCGGACGCCGATGGCGAGGCGGTCGCAATTGCCAGAGACGGACATTATTCACATGAGGCGACCAAATCGCTGCCGCCCGACTTGCTGGAAAAATATTTCGTGAGGGATGACAACGGATACACCGTGACGGCGCAACTGCGTGGGGCGGTGGTATTCACCGTGCAGAATGTCCTCAGCGACCCACCATTCTCACGGATCGATCTGATTTCATGCCGCAACTTGTTGATTTACCTCGAGGCGGACGCCCAAGCGAAGGTCTTGTCGCTTTTCAGGTTCGCCCTGCGGGAGAACGGTATTTTACTGGTCGGAAAATCCGAAACCGTTGGCGGAATGGATGACCGTTTCAAGCTGATTTCGGAATCCGAAAGGGTATATCGGCGTATCGGGCCGCCGGTTTTCGGTGATCTTAATTTCGGTGCGGTTGCGGGCGGAAATGTCAGAATTCCCTCTTCGCAAGGAAAGGCGAATTCAGCGTCGAGGCACAGTGCGCTTGCCGAGGCGGTTTCCCAGGTTCTGCTGGGTAGCTACGTGCCCGCCGCAATCCTCGTCAATCGGAAGTATGAGTATCTCTACTCCATCGGCCCGACAGCAAGGTTCCTGCGGATCGCTTCAGGCCCGGCATCGCATGACCTGTTCGCCATCACACCGACGGCGCTCCATAATAAGATCAGGTCTGCGATCCAGCATGCGAGCCGGGATCAAAAGCCGTTCGTAGCCAAGAATGCAAAACTCGACAGCAACGGCGCACACATCGAGTTCAACATTCATGTCGACCCGCTCTTCAGTCAGGGTGAAGAGCTGTTCCTCATATGTTTTGTGGAGGATGTTGCGCAGGCCAACGGTGTCGTCCGATCGCAGAAATCATCGACGACAGATGCGTCGCCCATTACCGAGCTTGAATTCGAACTGGAGGAGACACGGGCGGAATTGCAGGGCGCCATACGCAATCTGGAAATTGCCAGCGAAGAACAGAAGCAGATCACCGCCGAAGCACTGTCTCTGAATGAGGAGTATCAGTCGACGAATGAGGAACTCTTTACTTCGAAAGAGGAACTGCAATCCCTCAATGAAGAGCTGACAGCCCTCAACAATCAATTGCAAGAAGCACTGGAGCGTCAGCGGGCAGTTTCCAACGATCTGCAAAATGTCCTGTACAGCACCGATGTCCCGACGCTCTTTCTGGATGCCAGTCTTCGTATACGGTTTTTCACACCAGCCACCCGGTCAGTATTCAAGATTATATCGTCCGATGTCGGCCGTCCCCTCTCGGACCTTAGCGGCTTTGACGGCGACATTACGCTTCAAGTCGATGCAACGGCGACGCTGCTCCGAGGCAACACAATCGACCGAGAGATAGGAGGACCCGATGGTCGCTGGTATGTCCGCCGCGTCAAACCCTATCGCGGCGCGAGCGAGGCAATCGACGGAGTGGTCATCACCTTCATCGATGTAAGTGCCCAGAAACAGGTTGCCGAAAGCAGGGAAGCTGCCAAGAAATCCGCCGAGCGGGCGACCGAGGCCAAGTCGCAATTCCTGTCTGCGGCAAGCCACGATCTGCGTCAGCCGCTGCAAACCTTGAAGCTGTTGCACGGGCTTTTGGAAAGGAACGTGGATGAAGGGCAAGCACGCACTTTCGTCCAGAGGATGGGGGAGACGCTGTCCTCGATGCTGGGTATACTCAACTCTGTTCTTGACATCAACCAGATCGAAGCGGGGATGGTGGAACCGCAGATCGTGAGCTTTGCGATTGGCGATCTTCTGGGAAGGCTCTTCAAGGAATTTTATTATCCCGCTCGGGCGGCGGGGCTGCAACTCCGTGTCGTACCGTCCAGCCTTGCCGTTCGCACCGATCCCCGCCTGTTCGAGCAGATCGTTCGCAACCTTCTATCCAATGCACTGAAATACACGCCGAGCGGCAAAATCCTAGTCGGCTGTCGCCGGGTCGATGCAAAGGTTCGGTTCGAAGTGTGGGACACCGGTATAGGCATTCCCGAAAACCATATCGAGGAAGTCTTCCAGGAATACCATCAACTCGACGCATCTGCTGGCGCGGAAGACCGGGGTTTGGGGCTGGGATTGTCAATCGTCAAGCGGCTGAGCGAACTTCTGGGACTGAAGATAGCGGTGCGGTCGCGATTGCATGAAGGTTCCGCATTCATGATCGAGATCGATCGGGCGCCGGCAGGGGAGCCGCTTGCGCCATTGCGTGCGCCAGCCGATGACAATTCGCGTCAAGCGATCGCCCTGTCGTCCGCGTCGATTTTGATCATCGAAGACGAAAACGGAATGCGCGATCTGCTCAAGATCGGTCTGGAGCAAACTGGATACGTGGTCGCTGCGACCTCAACTGCTGCCGAAGCGATCGCGATTGTTAGAGGGCTGAAGTTCATGCCCGACGTTGTTCTCGCAGACTACAATCTTCCTACAGGCGGGAATGGCATAGCTGCGATTGAAGATATTCGACAAGCACTCCGCCAAAATGTTCCGGCACTCATTCTCACTGGCGATATTTCAAGCAAGGCCCTGAGGGATTTTGCTCAGCACGAAATTCCTTATCTGCACAAGCCGGCGAAACTCAAGGACGTCATGCAGATGGTGGAGACACTGGTCGTTCGCCAAAACGGTGAGAGAGCAGGTCACATAAGCGAACCTGAATATATGGAGCCGATGACGGGCAGGCTCATCGAAGTCATCGACGACCAGCAGGACATAAGGGACAATTTGCGCGCTCTGTTCGAAGGAGAAGGCTGGGCGGTCGCAACCTATGTTTCGGCAGAAGAGTATCTTGCAAACTACAAGCCCGACAGATCAGGTTGTCTGCTTGTCGATGCGTATCTCCCCGGCATGGTCGGCATGGAGTTGTTACGTTTGCTGAAAGAAAGACATCATCGGTTTCCGGTGATTGTGATCACGGGTCGCAGCGATGTCCGTATGGCAATCAATTCGATGCGATATGGAGCGGCCGATTTCATCGAGAAGCCTTTTTCTTACCAAGAAATATATCGGAGCGTGCAGTCGGCCCTCGAGCGATCGCGTGATGCGAACGAGCGCGAAGAGCGGCGTGAAACAGCTCGAGCCACGCTGGCGACGCTTACTCGCAAGCAACGTCAGATCCTTGATAGAATTGTTCAGGGGCAGGCCAACAAGATCATTGCAGCCGATTTGAAGCTTAGTCAGCGCACTGTCGAGAATCATCGCGCCTCAATCATGCGCCGAACGAAATCCACTTCGTTGCCGGCGCTCTTGCGGCTTGTCCTGAACGCTGAAGAATAGGCCTACCATCGGACCGCTATCTTCGGGCCATCGCGGCGCGAATGCGGTGCAATGCATCGGGCCGGCGCAGAAGATAGCTTAGCGGCGGCAGAAACGCGGAAGCGGGTCTGAGCCGGAAAGCCTGTGCGAGAAGCGCACCCGCGCCGGGCCGACGCCGGGTAAAATTGGAAATCGCGCACCAATAGGCGCGGTCGCTCAGGCTGGCGCGACCGCGTCGCAGCAGGGTTTGTGCATCGGCAAGCAAAGCGCCTTCATTGCCGAAGAAGCTCTCAAGCGCTGCTTCGATTTCGGTATTCCACGCCAGCACATTATCAAGGATGGCCGACTGGTTGGCACCGTGGATGCGGGTGAAATTCTGCACGGCGTCAAGTTCGACGATGTCGCCCAGAACCGCAAGCCGCATCCACATCTCGACATCGTCGGTGTGGCGCAGTGCGGGCCGGTAGTGACCGGCATGTTGCTGGATGTGCGTTCTGGTGACGGCGAGGGGGCCCGGCACCGGGCTGCGTCCCGTCGCGCAAATGCCGACGATGAAGTCCACCCCGGCATGAAGGCGCATGCCATCGGCATCGTCGCCAAGGCCGGATGCGATTTCGGCGTCGTCACGGAAGAAGGCGGTGCGGCCGAAGGCCATGTGCGCGCCGGGGTGATCGTCGAGCGCCTTAATTGCGCGCGCCAGGGCACCGGGAGACAGGACATCGTCGGCGCAGATGATGGCGAAATAATCCGCTCGCGCCCAATCGATGCCTGCGTTGAACGATGCGTGCCCGCCGAGGTTTTTTGGGCGCAGGCTCGTTTCAATGCGCGGATCGGATGCCGCGAGCGACCGGGAGATCGCAACGCTGTCGTCCGTGGAGGCATTGTCGATGATGAGGATACGCATGTCCGGGATATTCTGGGCAAGGACGCTTCGCACGCAGCCCTCGAGAAAACGACCGTAATTGTAGTTGGGAATGGCGATATCGATGGTGCTCATGGCTCGACCGTTGCGGAAACGGCAGCGTCGGGAATGGACGCTGGTGCCGGAGGTTTGCCGATCCGGCGCAGACCGCCCACGACAGCATCGAGCGTCGATCTGAGTTCGCCAAGCAGCGGGTGGCGCAGAATAATCAGGCAGGCGGCCCAGCCTGTTGCCGACAGAAGGACGGCACCACCGGCCTGGGCGAGGGAGTAATCGAAATGGAAACCCATAGAGGCGGCGATGGCGAGCGGCCCCGCGATGGCGGCAAGGGTCACGGCGGCACTCGGCCCGATGGCGGCGAACAGTTCGGGTATTTTGAAGTGGGCGTGGCGTCTGACCAGATAGAAGGCGATGAGCATCTGGAAGGGCAATGTGACGAACTGGCTGAGCGCCACGACGGTCAGGCCGAAGAAGCTCGCGGAGCAGAGCACAATTGCCGAGACGCTGCGGCAGACGAAATTGCCGAGGAACGCTTCGCGGTTGGCGTTGAGAGCGATCAGCAGCGGCGTTGTCAGCACCATCGGAAACCAGAAGATCGACGCAAGTGCGAGAATCCGGGTGATCGGCACGGCGGCAAGCCACTGGTCTCCGAGCGCAAGTCGCACGATGGGATCGGCGAGAATGGCGACCATGATCAGCGACGGCCAATAAAGCACGGTGATGTAACTGAGGGCACGCAAGTAGGACCTGCGCACGTCTCCCCCCTCGCGAACTTCGGCGGCGAGTGCGGGGAAGGCGAAGGAAAAGATTGCCGAGAGAAAAATGCGGTCGGGAATGGAGCAGACGGTATTGGCGCGATTATAGATCGCGACCGCAGTCGGCGTCATGGCAAAGCCGAGCACCAGTTGCGGCAGGGACTCGTATAATTTGTCGACGATGGTGGCAGCACCCCTGTAGCGGCCGAATTCGGCCATGCGGCGCCAAGACTTTAGAGAAAGGCGTGCGGTACGCTGGGCCGGATCGGCATAGGCGGCAAGGGCGCTTGCAACGCTGTTGCCGACGAGCAGGCCGAGCGCGAAACTGACAAAGCCCCATCCATTGCTGGCAGCGAAGATCGTCACGCCAGCCATAACGATGAGGCCGGTGGTTCGGACGCGTGCGATGGTGCCGAAGGCAAGCTGGCGACGCAGCATGGAAAACGCCGGCATGCCCAGGCTCTCGGCGATGACGGCGAAAATTGCGAGGACAAGATAGTGCTGGAGACCGGGCTGGTGGTAGAAAAGCGCCAGATACGGTCCGCACAGATAGAGAATGATCCCGAGAATGCCGCTGGCCAGCAGCAGCAGTGTGAGCGACGTGTTGATGTCATCGCGCTCAACGACATCGAGCTGAATGAGGAAATCGGAAGAGACGAATTCGCGGAAGGCGAAGATCACCGATGTCACCCCGTAGCCGATCACGGCAAAGCCAACGTCCGCAGGCGAAAGCAGCCGCGACATTATCGCGATCAGAGCCAGATTGATCGCGATTCCGAGGTGTTGTTCCAGCATGGCCATGAAAAAGGCGCGGCGGACTTTGTGCATCGAAGGGCTCCGACAGCATCGCCGACAATCGACGGTAGCATCAAATCTAGAGGAGGGGCGTAAACCCTGGGAATCTGACCGTTGGGATGGTAGCCGGATCCGTAGGTGTAGGTCGTTTGTAGAATGTTTCGTGAAGGGCATGCGATAACGTGCGGTCTACTCCTATCGAATGTTAGAGCGCCCCGGTGTTAAGCCGAAAGGATTAGGCTGCGGGACTGCTTGTGCCTAAGGCGTAACGCCCTGTGGCGTTGCGACGACATCACGGGAGAGAAGTTCGCGGCCAAGCAGCGCCTCCTGCTCGGAGAGCTGGCGCTTGAAGAGTTCGTTGGCGTGGGCAATCCGCTGCCTCACCGCGTCCGCTCCAGCCAGTATCTCCTTCACCAGTTCGATGACATCGTTGACTTCGAACGTGTCGATGTGCCGGGCAAATTTCTCCTGATCGAAATCGTTCATCAAGTCATCGAACTTGCGGGCGTAACCTATTGATATTGTCGGATTTCCGAGTTTTAAGGAGCAGACCACGCCGTGATATCTCGACACCACGGCAAGATCGATTGCTGCCATCTGCTGCATGATGTCGCGCAGCGTTGCGGCCGAGCTGATCTCGATTTGCGACATCTCATTCTCGGAGAGCATATCCGTCAGCAGATACATGAGATTGGCGCAGGCGACCCGATCCGTGACGTCCCCCATCAAAAGGGTGATGCGATGACCTTCACCGATCAACCAGCTGACCAGCTGCGAGAGCTTGCTGATATAGGTCTGGTAAATCCTGGAGGCCTCGGGGTCGTTGTGACGCCAGCCGCGATAATCCATGACGCCGACGCCTATTCGCATCACGCCGTCGGCGGCGCTCTCCCGGTGGGGCACCGTAACAGGAAGATCAAAGGCGATATCGGGGTAACGGTGGTCCCGCGACACGTCGACGCCGATCATTTTCATGTAGTTGAGCGAGAAATCGTCCCGGTAGGATCGATACGACGCCATCTGTGCGGCGGAGCGCAAGAACCAGCGGCTGAGGCGGCTTTTCATCGGTCCGGCGCCGATGCTGACGAAGGCGATCCGCGTGTTGCGAAGGCGTGCAACGAGGCACCAGCAAAACACCACAAAGGGCCAGCCGAACAATTTTTCCTGAAAATCATCGAGGATGCCGGTCCCCGGTATGATCATCAGGTCGTCCTTGTCGAAATAAAACAGCGAACTGAAAAATAACATGACCCTTCGGGGCAGATTGCCGAGCAGCCGGTCCAGTTGCCTCATCCATGCATTGGTCAGGGGCGGCCCGCCAACGCCGATCGAACGAATATTGAATTTCGCGTTTACGACGGTCGGATTGGCGCAGATACACAACAGATCGGCATCGGGCCTCATCCTGCGCAGATATAGGAGCATGGCTTCCAGCGATCCGTCATTGCCCGAATTGCCCGAGCCAAATTGTCCAAGGAGAGTGATCCTCATGTATTTTCCAATCGCCGCACGGCGCCGACACGCTCGATATGGCATTGATATCCGCTAAGCGGGCACGACCCCACACCGACCTTAGGGGTGCGACTTACGCCAAACGACTAGGCTGACTGAGGCAAACCTTTCAAAGGAAGATACAGCTAAGCCTAAGATGCAACTGCCCGTCGTCCCCTGGCATTTTAGTATGTCGCGTTAGCCGCCACTCGAACCATCCGCCGTCTATCAGTTGCGGTGTGGTTGTGGGTGCAAGAGCGAGAGTGTCTCATGAAGCTTGCCTATTTTGTCCTTCCCCACATCGGCGGCACCTATTCCGTCTTCAAACATCTGCGCAAGGGCCTCGCCGTCTATGGCATCGACGTGCGATGGCTGGGCGTGTGCAAGGAAACATACGGGCTGCCTCTCGATCTGCAGGGCGAAAAGGAATTCGGTCAAATCCTGCGCATGCCGGTCAATCTCAGCGACCGCGAATGCGCAGTGCAAATGGCGGCCGCCATCGCCGACGGCGGCTTCGACGGTGTGATCGTCAACGTTCTCGGCGATCAGTTGCAGACCAATATTGCCCGCTACCTGCCGGAAGACATCCTGCGTATTCTCGTCGTCCATAATATCTCGCCCGGAACATATGCCGCTGCCCGCTCGGTGCGGGACTACGCCCATTTGACGATTGGCGTATCGGAGCGGTGTCGGTCCGATCTGGTTGCGCGCAACGGCTTTTCCAAGGATCGCACCTACGCAATCCCGAATGCGGTGGATAGCGATGCGTTTCGCAGCCAGGCGGTCCGGCGCGTCAACCGGAGGCCGGAGCTCAAGGTTCTTTTCGTCGGGCGGATTGAAGATGCATCGAAAGGCGTGATGTGGCTGCGGGAAATACTGGACGCCTCGCCCGAGGCGGTGCGCCTGACGGTCGTCGGCGATGGGCCGGACATGGAAAAACTGAAGCGCCGACTGGCCGGCCACGCCGGTCGCGTCAGTTACACAGGCTCCGTGCAGCTTTCCGACATACCGGTCATCATGGCCAGTCACGATGTTCTCATCATGCCGTCCCGCTTCGAGGGGCTTGGCATGACGATGATCGAGGCCATGGCCGGCGGTTGCGTCCCTGTCGTGTCTCATATTCGCGGCGTGACGGACACGATTGTCGAGACTGGCCGAAACGGCTTCCTGTTTCCGATTGGCAATTATACCGCAGCGGCCAACGCCATCCAACGCCTGCATGCCGACCGCGATCTTCTCGAGCGGATGTCGATTGCAGGAAAGGATATGGTGCTGAACCGCTTCAGCATCGAACGGATGGCCGCGCGCTATTATGAGGTCATCGCCGCGACGCTCAACAACCGTCCGGGCCTGTCAGCGGTGCTGAGGATGGAGGACTGGTCCATTCCCGCCGGGCTGAGGCCGGGCTTTCGAACCTATTTGCCATTGCCATTGAAAAACTGGCTTCGCGTCGTTCGTGAACGGCTCTGAAGCGATGATCGGCAAGGGCGGGCGACCTGGCTATCTGTCCGGCATCTTCCTTCTCTGGTTATGCATGTTTTCGACCTGTATCGCACAGGATACCGCCTTTCCGCTGCGGATATCGCAGGACAGTCGCCACCTCGAGGACAGCAAGGGTCTGCCATTCCTGATCGTCGGGGACAGTGTGTGGTCGCTGATTGGCGATGCCTCTCTCCCAGATGCGGAATTTTATCTGGAAACCCGAAAACGGCAGGGCTTCAACGCCGTGCTGGTATCGTTGATCGAGCATCAATTCTCCCGCAAGGCGCCGGCAAACTTCTACGACGAGAAACCTTTTGCCGGCGATGCCTTTGGTCGGCCGAACGATGCCTATTTCGACAGGGCGGAAGCAATCATCAAGGCAGCCGCCAGTCGCAATCTGCTGGTGCTTCTCTGCCCCGCCTATAGTGGCGCACGCGGTGGTCCCGAAGGATGGTATCAGGACATGGTTGCGGCCGGGCCGGAGAAGCTGCGGGCCTATGGACGTTATGTCGGACAACGTTTTGCGAAATACCCGAACATCGTCTGGGTGCAGGGCGGCGATTACGATCCGCCCAATCGTAATTTGGTCACGGCGGTCGCAATGGGGATCGCGGACACCGATCCCAGGGCATTGCAGACCGTGCATGGCAATCCCGATACCTTGACGAACGATTTCTGGCGGGATGCATCCTGGCTCGCTATCGATACGGTTTATACTTACGGCAATGTCGCAGCGACGGTGCTGGATCGATATCGATCCGGACCGCAACGGCCGTTTTTCCTCATCGAAGGCGTCTATGAGGGCGAGCACGATGTCAAGGAGCGTCAGGTGCGTCTCAATGCCTATGGCGCGCTGCTTTCGGGCGCGAGCGGTCAGTTTTTCGGCAACAATCCGGTCTGGCATTTTTCCGCCGCCGGGCTTTATGAGGCGAAGGACAGCTGGCAGGCTTCGCTGAACAGCCGGGGCGCTCAAAGCATCACACATCTGGCCGCGCTTTTCAGGCAACTGGAATGGTGGAAACTCGTGCCCGATCTGGGGTCCATGCTGAAAACCGATGCGGGGGCATTCGCGGCGCGTGACAAGGATGGCGCTTTCGCGTTGATCTATCTCGACACGCCTTCGGTTACAATCGATCTCGACCGTCTGGCGGCCGGTGAAAAAACCCTTCGCTGGTACGATCCCTCGAATGGACTTTACCTCGAGCCGGTCGAGCATCTCGGCCGCGGCGGCCTTCGCAACCTGACCGTACCGGCATCGGCGAATGCTTCAAGCTTTCAGGATTGGATCGCCGTTCTCTCCGCACAGGAATGATTGCTGCTGAGACATGACTCGGGACAAGCGTCGTTCATGCGTCGCCGCCCGCCGTCAAGGTCCCGGCCCTAGCTCTTTCGATGGTCGATCCGGTTCGGGAGTAAGCGGGGTAGACGTGAATACCGACACCCTCTCCCTTTGGTGGATTTCACATGCCTTTTGCCCGCATACCCCTCATGGCCGCTGTTTTTTAGGATCGTCGGGAGGCGAGTATCGCTGCAAATGCGCCGCCAGGGTTCACTGCTAGGGGTCAGACATGTCGGGGATACTTTTCAACACCATCGCCACTTTCGTTCTGTGCGTATCCTTCATTGTCGTTCTCAGGCGCCTGACCATAGCGTTCCAGCTGGTGGATCGTCCCGATTCAATCCGCAAGCGCCACACCGGCGCGGTTCCGCTCTGCGGCGGCATTTCAATCTTTGCGGCTTTTGCCGTTTCCGCCTTCGTTGGCGGGTGGAGCGGGGTGCTCGGCATCAACTTCTGGCTTGGGCTGGCGGTGATCCTGCTGATGGGCGTCGTTGATGACCGCCGGCCGTTGCCCGCAGCGGGACGCCTTGTCATGCAGCTGGCCATGGCGATTGCGCTGGTGGGCGGCGCCGATATCGGCTCTCTTTCGGTGGGTGTGCTGTTCACGTCGCATTCGGAGTTGTTCCTGCCGCTGTTTTTCTTCATCGGCGTTCTCTTCGTGACCGGGCTCGTAAATTCCTGGAACATGCTCGATGGCGTGGACGGGCTTGCCGGCGGCACGGCTGGCGTTGCGTTGATCTGGTTGATGATCGTGGCGGTCTTCGCGAATGTCGGTGATATCATCCCGCCGCTTGAGGCGCTTTCGGTATGCCTCTGCGCCTTTCTGGTCTTCAACATGCGCGGTCCATGGCGGGCACGGGCGAGCATCTTCCTCGGCGATGCCGGCAGCACCGCGCTCGGCGCGACGATTGCCTATGTCATCGTCCTGCTTGCAACCACAAGCGTTTCGGTATCCTTTCCGGCACTGCTGTGGATCGTCATCCTGCCGATCACCGATACGCTTAGCTTGATTGTCCGGCGCATCATGCACGGTCGCAGTCCCATGTCGGCGGATCGCTGGCACTTCCATCATCTGCTGCTGGACTATGGTTTCACGCCGGCTGCGGCAACCAACACGCTAATCGTCATTTCCTTCCTGTGCGGAGGCATTGGTTTTGCCGGGATAAAAGCGGGTATCCCGGCGGAGGTGATGGCCGCCGGCCTTCTCGTGCCGATTGCCCTCCACACCGCCTTCGTCCTTGCCGCAACGGGTTATGTCTCGAAAACGCTGCTTCACAGGGGCAATTTCGATCTCTATCGCGAGGTCGTTCGCCTGCCTGTGGTTGCCAACGCAGTGTCGGAGCCAAGAGCAATACAATCGCCGAACGAAGAGTGATTGCATCATGAAGCCGCCGTGGCCCGGACCGCGCATTCCCCCCAAGCCCTTTGCGAATGGACGGCCCCGGCGTTCGCGCGTTTATCGCGGCGTGAAAACCAGCTGGCTGTTGAAACGGAAGTCGATTGTCCTCGGTGTCATCATCTTGGGTGCAATCGGGCTTTACGCACTCGCGCTCGTTTCAGCGGGATCGCTTCTCGTCGTGGAAGATCCGCCGGCGCAAGCCGATGTCATCGTCGTGCTCGGCGGTGACGGTCCGCCTCGCGCTCTTCAGGCCGCAAAACTATGGCACGAGGGAAAGGCGCCGCTGGTTCTGGTGACCGGCTACGGGGACTGCGACTTCATTCGCGACATGCTGGTGCGGTCAGGAGTGGATGTCGCTGCCATCTCGACGGAATGTCTTTCGCTCAGCACCTGGGAAAACGCGACATTCGCACAGCCGATACTGACGGAAATGGGAGCAAAACGCGCCATTCTGGTCACCAGCTGGTTTCACTCACGGCGTGCGGTCAAGCGCTTCCGGTTTGTCATGCCGCAAATCCAGTGGATTTCCCTTCCGGCGCAAAGAACCGTGTCGCTGTGGCGACTTGCCTTCGACGCTGACGGGGTGCAGGTGTTCAAGGAGTACGCCAAGGCGCTGTTTTACGACATCAGAAGCAGTTTCGTGCGGGATATGCCGCCGGTTCAGGCGGGGCTTGCTTCATCATGAACACGCTTCTGGTCTTTTGCCTCTTCGCTGGTGTCGTCCTGCTCCTCTTCTGGGGAATGATGCGCCGGGAGCGAATTTACGAGTTCCCGTTTCTGACCGGCGTCATCACGTTCAGCTTTATCTTGCCGCAGGTTCCTGGCCTCTCGTCTGAAAACTTCCTGCCGGAAGGCGCGTTCACCCGAGCCGCAGTGTTCATGATGCTGTGCCTTTTCATGTGCTGGTGGGGATGGAAAAGAACGGCAAAACCCTTTGCATTCTTCCGTATCGATTTCGATGAAACACGTCTGCTGATCGTCGCGGCCGTTCTGTCGCTTGCCGGTGCCTATTTCTATTTCAAGCTTAGCCGTCTGCCGGGAGAGTTGACCATTGCGGTGCAGATGACCGGTGTTCCGGTCATGTACATCTTCTTCTCACGGCTGTTGAGCTATGGGCTGGCCATTGCCGTGCTTTGCCTTGCGCGGCGGTTTTCCTGGCTGGCGCTCATCGTGCTTGCGTTCGACCTCGTCTTTTACCTGGATCGCATCGTGATCACCGGAAAGCGCGCCGAAGCGGTGGAACTCATCATGATGTTTGCGCTGGCATGGTGGTTTTACAAGGAGTGGGCGATACCGCGCATCTTCGTCATCCTTGCCCTTTTCCTCGGCACATTGTCGATGAACAGCATGGGCGATTACCGCGCCATTACCAAGGCCAACGATGCACCCGTCTGGGATGATATCAAGAAGATCGATTTCATCGGCAATCTTGAAAAAGTGTTCCGCGACGGCGGCGACGAGATGCGCAATGCGATCATGCGGATCGACAACACCGCAAACACACTGCAATTCGACTATGGCAAGTTCCATTGGAACCGGCTGGTGTTCAACTTCGTGCCCGCACAACTCGTCGGCGTGGAGGTCAAGCAATCCTTTATGCTGCCGGTGCCGGTGCAATCGCGCGACTACAATCCCGTCCTCGGCACGACGGAGACCGGAATGGCGGATGCGTTCGGGTCCTTCTGGTATCTGGGAGCGTTCAAATTTTTCCTGCTCGCCTATCTGGTGCGCCGGATCTGGGTGACCGCGAATACGGGCGAGTTTTCGGCGCAATTCACCTATCTGCTGTCGATCATACCGTCTATGCACGCCATATCGCACCAGACCGACTGGGTTCTCATGGTCTGGGTGCATATGCTGATGTTTGCAGCACCGGCGCTGGCATTTGCGGTCATACCCGCGCGCGTGCAGCAGCGGCGATACGAGATACCATCTTTGAAGTCTCAAGTGGGAGGGTAGGCGATGCGCTCACGATACGACGATCCTGGCTTTCAGCATGCAACGACACCCCTGCCGCGTTTCGGAGGTCCGACCTTTGCACTGCATTTCCGGCTGAAACGGTTGATCTGGATGATCGTCTGGCGGCTTCTTGCCGGCTGGACGCCGCCGCCGATGCGCCGCTGGCGCAATTTTCTGCTGCGCAGTTTCGGCGCGCGCCTGCATGACACCGCAATGGTGCATTCCAAGGCAATCGTGTGGTGGCCCGGCCACCTCGTCATGGAGCGTCATGCATCTCTCGGACCCGGCGTGATCTGCTACAATGTCGACACCATCACCATCGGCCCATATGCCTCCGTCTCGCAGCGCGCCCATCTGTGCACCGGGTCGCATGACGTTCAGGACAGCGCGTTTCCCCTCGTAACGCGGCCGGTGGTGATCGAGGAAGATGCATGGGTGGCTGCGGAAGCCTTCGTCGGTCCCGGTGTCGTCATCGGCCGGGGGGCAGTGCTCGGGGCACGCGCCGTCACGGCCAAGTCTCTGGAGCCGTGGACGATCTATGTCGGCAATCCGGCGAGGCCCGTCCGCTCCCGTCGTCAGGAAGCGGCGGCTTCCTGCGCACTCAGCCGATAACCCTCGAGCGTCGCATTGGCGATGGCGGGCCAAGTGAATCGCTCCAGCACAAGCCGGCGACCGTTTTCGCCCATCGTCCTCGCCCTGGCCGGATTGCTCAAAATGTTTGCCAGTGCCTTGGCAACCTCGGCCGCGTCCACCGAGACGATCAGCCCGGCATCAACGACACCAACTTCGGGAAAATGACACTGGTCGGTGATCACCACGGGCGTGCCGCAGGCAAGCGCTTCGGTGATCGCCATGCTGAAACCCTCCTGTCGGCTTGGCAGGCAGAAACAGTCGGCATCGACCATGGCTTCGAGCTTCGCTTCGCCGTAGATCGCTCCGACCATAAAGACGCGGTGCCGGATGTTAAGTTTTTTCACCAGGTGCATAAAGTGGCCCTCTGCTCCACCAGGCGGGCCTGCGACGACGAGATCAACGTCGACGTAGGTGTCACATATAGCCGAAAAGGCCGAGGCAAGGATGTCGATACCCTTTTTGATGTGCAGGCGTGACAGGAATAGAATGTAACGCCGGCCGTGCGCCAGAGCGATTTTGTGCTTGAAATTTCCTCGGGCTGGGAGGGGATCGAATTCCTCGGCAAAAACCCCGTTCGGTATGATCAGATTTCGCGCCTGAAAATTCAGCGTCTCGACGGCTGCCACCTCATCGACGTTCAAAAGATGCAGGAAGGCGGCCTCGTTCAGCATCTTGCGATAGCAGAGCATGAGGGCGATCTTCTTTTTCCACGAGCGCTGCCCAAGGCTCCAGTGATCCAGCATGCCGGCCGGGCAAACGCAGTAAGGCACGCCAGCGGCGCGGGCGAGCTTGGAAGCGTAGAGCAAAAAAGGCTCCCATACCCCGTGAATATGCATGAAGGATGCATCTTTCAGCACGTCGTTCAGCACCCGCCGGCCTTTAAAGCAGAACAGCGTCTCCAGCCTGCCGGGGGGCGGCAGGAGATGCCAGCGGATATTCTCGAAATGCGGTATGCTGCTGCCGATTTCCTTGACCTGCGCCTCGATGGCGGCGTCGCCATAGCTGACGATATTCACATCCAGACCCAGTTCGGTCTGTGCGGCGGCAAGGCGCATGGCAACGGCCTGCAAGCCGCCATGTTTGGGATCAATCGAAGCGATGACGTGGATGATCTTCATATCTCGTAGTTCCCCAGGTACCGCGCATCGTCCGTCATGCAAAGAGTTGGCGAGCGCGACAGATGCGGGCCGGACAGGGCCGCAAGAAGCCGCTTGCCATAGGATTCCACGGTATGTTCGGCCGCGCGCGACAGGGCGTTGGCGGACATGCTCTGCCGCAGTTCGGGATTGTCGGCGAGCGCGCGCACCGCAGTCGCTATAGCCTCGGGATCGCAGACGGGAACGATGAAACCTTCGACGCCATCGCGAACGACGCTGCCGGTGTTTTCGGTCGTTATGACGGGCAGGCCCGCTGCCAGCGCTTCATAGACGGCGGTCGCGGAACCCTCGCAGAGCGACGGCAGCAGGAAGACATCCGCCCACCGAAATTCCTCGGCGATCTGCGAGCGCGGCACGATCCCCCGCAGCTCGACCCATTGCGAAATCTGCTGCTTGACGTCTTCGCCTAAGCGAACGCGGCCCGCCATGCGGAAACGGGCTGAACCTTCCATTAGTCGGGCGGCTTCCACGACATAGGGCGAGCCCTTGCGCAGCCCGACTTCGCCCACGGTCAAAACCCTGATCGGCCCCGGCATGCGTGCCGGTCTGTCGATGGCAGCCGCCGCATTGACCCCATAGGGAACGACGACACACCGGTCTTCCGGCCCACCGCAGGCGACGACGTTCTTGCGGACGAATTCCGACGGGCAGACGATGACATCGGCAAGGCGCCACTCGGCTTTTTCCCGGTCGGCGAAGAGACGCGCATGCGGGTTGTCCTGCACGGGACCTGCCCATGCGGGAAACCGCTTCATTTCCTGATTGAGAAGCATTTCGACGACATCGCGTGGCGCGATCATTTGCTCGACTGCGGTCCAGAGGCCCTGCTGTTTTGCCGCCCGCATCTGTTCGAGTGCGTCGCCACTGAAGGCGTAGAGCCCAGCTGCGCCATGGAAGCCGCGCCGGGCCACCATTTCGGAGAAAACCGATCCGGCCCAGATCGCGTGAGAGGTTTCCTCCACAACGTCTCTCGTTCGCATGTGGCGCAGCACGGAACAGAGGCCAAAGCTGGAAAACACCGTCGTCAGCGCTGTCGGCACGCCTTTGGGCAGCCGGCCGGCCAGCCGTTTGACAGGTGCGGGATAAAGGGTCGCCGGAAACGAATTGACGATCCGGGGCCAACCTTTCGTGGCGCATATATCAGTGTAAAAATGCGCAAGGCGGCCAGCGGATGCAAATATTCTCGGTACGGCATAATGCATGCGGGCGCCGAGCTGACTGACGACGACTTTGTCTTTCATGACGAGATACCTTGAGCGATAGGTGGCCTGGAAGGCTCGACAGTCTGCAGCCCGGCGATCAGCACTGCCCAGGCATCTGCCGCCTTTTCTCGGGAATAGTCGGCACACAGCAGCCGCCGTGCCGCATCCCCCATTGCTGTCGTGGCATCTAGGTCGTCGCAGAGCTTTTCGATGGTGCCGGAGAGCTTTTCGGTCTCTCCGATTTCGACGTTGCAGCCGCATCCCTTGGCTCTGAGAACGCGCGGCACCTCTCCATCAGGGTCGCCGACGAAGATCGTCGGCCTCCCGGCCGCGAGGATTCCATAGAATTTGCTTGGAATGATGCAGTGTTCCAGTTCCGGCAGCAGCGAGACCAGATGCACATCTGCAACGCTCAGGCTTTCAGCAAGTTTCTCCACGGGCTGCAGCGGCTTGAAGATGACGTTCTGAAGACCGAGATCCTGAACGACAGTCTTCACAGCCGCGTGCTGGTGTCCGCCACCAATGAGAAGGAACCGGATATCCTGCCGATGCTCGAGGCGTTTCGCCGCTGCCAGCATAGTGCCGAACTCATGCGCTCGCCCGAAGTTTCCTGAATAGCCGACGACAAACACACCCTGCAGTCCCCACGCCTTCCGCAGGCTGTTATCCTTGGGCAAGACAGGATAGATTTCCTCCCCATCCGACCAGTGATGCAGGACGCTGACGCGATCCTTTGCAAGGCCTTGAGTGAAGAGGAATTCCGCCATCTTGTCGGTAGGGCAGACAACCATGCCGGGGGATCGCAGAGACCAGTTGCGCACCTGAGTCAGCCATGGCGCAAGCCACCGTGCACGTTTCCTGAAAAATCCAAGCTCGATTGCGGTCTCGGGAAAAAGATCCATGATCCAGTTCACCATGAGTGCGCCCTTGAAGCGGATCGCGATGCTGCTCATGACGGAGAGGAGCGGAGGATCGGTGCAGACAACGACGGTGTCCGTTGCCCGAACGTTGCGCAGAAGCCAGGCGAATGCCAGCACCTGAAAAAGAAGATAATCAACGCTACGGCGCATGAGGCTGTGCCGGCCGAAGCGGCCGCTTGCGAGCCGTCGGATCTGTACACCCCGAACCGTTTCGGTTGCGGGCAACACGCTTCCGGGATGATTGTGTATTTCGCGACTTGCAACGACAGTCACATTCATTCCGCGCTGCGCCATTGAAAAGGCGAGCGATGATATCATACGGCTTGTTGCCGACTGGTCGGGGAAACCGTACCTGTTCAGGAAGATCGTCCTCACGCTTTTTTCTCCCACGAAATGTCCGGTCTGAAGGAGCATTCTTGGCGAGGTGAAAACAGGCGGCAAGCTGGTCGTAAGGACTAGTGGGCTCACGATACGGAGTGGCCAATACTCCGAAGTTGGCCCTGCACTATCCTTTTGGTAGCTGAAACGCAGATGACGCCCTTATGGGTTAGCGACTCCATAAAAGTGCCCGAGCCAATAAATGGCAGGGCGGTCGAAGGGGATCGGACACGGGCCGTGAGAAACACCTGGAGTCTACTTAGGTCAGCTTGTTGAAGAAGTAGCCAATTTTCTAGTGCCAATCGAAAGCAGTGTCCTGATCACACCGCTGCAACCGTCATTGACTTACTTTCGTTCAGCCGACGTGGGCTCTGCAACGATCAGGGACACTCGCTGTCGCGGACATAGCGTGCCTTGAGCCAGCCGTGGATCGTCCGGTCACCGTCGTAGTGGGTGACTGGACACCAACGGCTACCCCACGCAACGGACGACGGCTCGCATTGGCCGTCGAGATGCAGGATTCCATGGCGTTGCGGCTGGAGGGTATCAACGATCCGGGCAGACGCCGATGGCCAACTCCGAAGGTTCAAAACGTCGTCCAAGGCGACATTTACGACCGCTAGGCATCCCCGGCCAGTGGTAGCTGCCGCTGAGCCAGCCAACAACAGGAGCGCAACGGAAAATAGGCAAAGTCTCAATGCAGTGTCGCTCATGACAGTCCTCTCGACTGCATCTCTAAAGCCACATCAAGCAAACAGGCGGTCTGCTTTCAATCACTCACCATCGGGCGTCATTGCCATAACATCGATGAAGCGTCCTTTGCCGTCAAATCGGCATTGGAACTTCTTGATGCCTTCGTTACCCTTGTCCACCGTACCGTCGATAGTCGTTCCCGATCCGGTCTTTTTGGGTTTCGCGGTTTTGATGTAACTGGGCTTGGTGCCGTACATTCCCGACACCTCGCCCCGACAATACGCCGGACGGTTGCCCGGCGTAATAACTGTACCGGTGCCCATTGGCATCGCAGATGGCTTATTCACGGGCGCGGTGGCCGAGCTACTCCTCACTGTGCAGATACCATTTCCACCGCCCTTCTTCTCATAGGAAATTGAAGGGGTGCCGTCAGGATTGATGCTGATGGACAGCGTTACGCCGCCTTGTGTCGCTTCATAGAAGTTTTCATTGACGACTTTGAGTTTTGTTTCCTTGCCATTCAAGTAAACGGGACCACCGGCATCGGCGTGGACATCTATATTGCCCGGACAGGTCGCATTCAGGAAGGGCACCGCCGCAATAGCTTGCCCTGCCGTGAAGATTGCAGAAATCGCCAAAACTATGCGAAAGCCTATCATCATTGTGGTTCTCCCAACGAGCCAGGTTGAGGGTGGCACGATGGCGTTTGAAGTCAAGTTGCGCATGAGTATTTATCTGCCCCAACGCGCGAAGCTGCCATACTTCACATAGCCAGTTATAGCCTAAGGCAGACAGAAGCCCTCAGGTATACATCACCCTCGGTAATTCCACGGCAGGAGTGCACCAATCTGCCTCTGAGGATGACCATTGACGATGGCAGTCAGCGTCGCGGTCAGATAGCCCTCGGCATGTTTGTTGGTGAGCACCGATCCCTCGGCATCGAGCACGGCCTGACTCATGAACTTCTCCGAGGGGATCAGTTCGATGGGTTTGCGCCTTCTTTTTCAGCATTCCGGAATGCGTGCGGTGCGGCCGATATTGCCATTGCCGATCTCCTTAAAGGTCCTGATAGGTGGGTCGCCGGGCGACCCTCGCACGGCAGAGTTTCACAAATACTGCTCATGGGTGCAGTTGCTGTTTACCTCCACTTGCTGCGAGTTGGGCAGACCGCTCGGTTCAGGACGGAAACGGTTTATCTATGATCTTGATACCACCCGGAGCGCATTCGATAGCTTCTTGACCGCAGCCTCGATCTCGGCCGGCGTATAGGCGGCAAACCCCATGAGGAAACCGCTGCTGGCTTCGCCGGAGGCGTGCAACGCCGACAATCCGAGAAGTTCGACACCGACGCGTCGCGCCGCATCGATGGCGGCGCGCTCGGACATATTGGCGATCAGCAGGCAGGGCATTTGCAGCCCGCCGATCGGTACGTGCGGTTCGACAAAATCCGACAGGTGCTTTTTGACCAGCCCTGCAAGTACGTCGAGTCGATTGGCGTATATACCGCGCATGGTGCGAACATATGCGCCGAAGTGCCCCCCTTCAATGAACCGCGCCAGTGTCAGTTGCGCCATGGGGGCCGTGTGGCCGTCCAGAAGCGTGCGTGCCACGGTCATAGGCTTCACCAGTTGCGGCGGCAACACGAGATAGCCGATCCGCAAGCCCGGAAAGAGCGATTTGGTGAACGTGCCGATATAGATAGTGCGGTCGTGCGGATCTAGGCCTTGCACGCAGGCCGTCGGTTTGCCGGCATAATGAAACTCGCTGTCGTAGTCGTCTTCGATGATCCATGCCTGATGCCGGGCGGCCCATTCGATCAGGGCGAGCCGACGATCCAGTGACAGCGTCGCGCCGGTGGGGAACTGATGCGAAGGCGTCAGGAAGATGGCTCTGGCCTTGCGCGGTTCGGCCATTATCTTTTCTACAACGAGGCCCTGTCGATCAACCCTGATGGGAACGCACTCCAATCCCGCTGCATCGAAAGCTTTGCGCGCGCCATAGTAAGCCGGGTCTTCGATGAATATCCTATCACCAGGATCAAGCAGCATATTGGCGCAGAGCGACATCGCCTGCTGCGAACTGGTTAGCACCAGTATGCGGTCGGCGGTGGCGCGAGCTCCGCGCTCAAGGTTCACGTAGTCGGCGATAGCGCGGCGCAGCGGTTCGGTACCCTGCGGATCGCCGTGATGCAGAGCCTGCGTGCCAACCTCTTTGCGTACCTGTCGTTCCAGTCTCTCCCAGAGCGGGAGCGGAAAGGTGCGAATTTCCGGCACACCGTGCGCAAAGGGGCGCGGGATCAGCATCTCGCGGACCCCGCCGCCTCGGAACATGCCGTTGCCGCGCTTGCTAAGGTTCGGGGCTTGGCTGCGCGCGAGCGCGTCCCGCTGGGAAACACGATGGCCGGGTGTGAACTCCGTGATTTCGGCCACAAAACTGCCGCTACCGACCCGGCGATCGATGAAGCCCTCGGCGTGAAGCTGCGCGTAAGCCGCTTCGATCGTGTCGCGTGACACCCCCAGCGATTTTGCGAGCGCACGCGAAGCTGGCAGCGGTCTGCCTGGCCCAAGCGCACCATTGATGATCAGCTGCCGGATGGCCCGCTGAATCCGTGCGTAAAGCGGCATCGCGGCATTGGCGGGATGGGAAAGCAATGCCTTCACGGATTCGAGTTGGGAGTGCTTGAACAATTGGTCTGAGCCTCTCTGGAATAATGGAAGGGCAAGTCAGGCCATTGGAAGGCTAGTTGTCAAGGCAATTCATTGCCTTCGCGGTCCCAAACCCTTCAGGAGTTTCGTTACGACCATGCTCTCCAGTTCATCAGCTATCCGTCTCAACGATCTAACCCATCCCATCGTGGCAGGGTTGATCTCCGTTATCGTCAACTATGGCGGCACCTTCATTCTTGTCTTTCAGGCCGCAAAGGTTGCGGACCTTAGCGCGGAATTGGTGGCATCCTGGGTATGGTCGGTTTCAATAGGCGTCGGGCTGACGGGACTATTCCTTAGCTGGAGATTTCGCGAACCGATAATCACCGCTTGGTCCACGCCAGCGGCGGCGTTTCTTGTCACCGCATTGGCAACAACGCCCTATGCGGAGGCGGTGGGCGCTTACATGATCTCGGCCGCCGCCTTCGTCGGGCTCGGGCTATCGGGCTATTTCGAGAAGGTGATCCGGCTGATTCCGCCGGGCATCGCCTCTGGCCTGCTTGCAGGCATTTTGCTGCAATTCGGTATCGGTGCATTTGGCGGTGCAAGCGTTGATCCGCTTTTGGTTGGACTGCTGATAGTTGCCTATGTCGTGTTGAAGCGCTTCTCCGCCCGCTATGCCGTGGTCGGCCTCCTCGCTCTTGGGATGGTCTTCCTGCTGACGCAGGACCGGGTCGATCTTTCAGGATTGAAACTGGAGTTCGCTGCGCCCGTCTTCACTATGCCGGCCTTTTCGCTGAATGCGCTTCTGTCCGTCGCCTTGCCCCTGTTCCTTATTACGCTAACCGGCCAATACATGCCGGGAATGCTGGTGTTGCGGAATGACGGCTTCAAGACGAGTGCTAATCCTATTGTCACCGTGACGGGCCTCTGCTCCCTCCTCATGGCGCCGTTCGGCTCCCATGCCTTCAACATAGCGGCCATCACGGCGGCAATTGCCACCGGCAGGGAAGCGCATGAAGACCCACGCAAACGCTGGATTGCGGGTATCGCGGCGGGCAGCTTCTACGTGCTGGTCGGGGTGTTCGGCGTCACGCTTGCCGCCGTCTTCATGGCCTTTCCGGCGACATTCATCACGACGCTCGCCGGTCTGGCGCTGCTCGGCACCATTGGCGGCAGCCTCGCCGGAGCAATGGCCGATCCGACATCGCGTGAAGCGGCGCTCATCACCTTCCTGGCGTCCGCCGCTAATATTACGCTGCTTGGGATCGGCGGCGCATTCTGGGGTCTGGTGATCGGTCTCGGCGCCTACCTGGTCCTGAATGGGCGGCTGACGCGCCGTTACCGCGCCGATTTGACCGTGAGCGAGGCAACGGCGAAGTGACGGCCCAAGTTACCTCGATGACCACATCAGTCATCTCCATCCGAAGTTGGGTAGCGCATGGGCATGTCGGCAACAGCGCCGCGGTCCTATCCGCTCACGACCCATAGAAATATTGGCGTAGCTTGATGAGTTTGGTCGTGTCTTACACGAGCCACATTTAATACGGGCGCGAAAGCCAAATTCGTTCGGTTCTCCTCTTGATTTTGACAACACGAAAAACCAAATCGTCAGCCGCCAGTCGCTGATGACAGGACTGGCCGTGCTGGAAGCGCCGCTTTTGGCGCTTTGGTACCCATGTTGCTTCAAGGAGGATATGGTTATGGCAACATCTTACGACTATGCACCGTTGTACCGATCGAGCATCGGATTCGACCGGGTCTTCAATCTTCTCGAAAACGCCCAGCGCACCCGCTCGATCAGTGACTGGCCGCCCTATGATATTATCAGGACGAGTGAAGACAGCTATCAGATTTCTATTGCGGTGGCTGGCTTTACACGGGACGAGATCGACGTCACTTTCCAGTCCAATCTCCTGACCGTGACAGGCAAGAGACAGGAGACACCCACGGAGGGCTACCTGCACCGCGGCATTGCGGCCCGTCCGTTCGAGCATCGGTTCGAACTCGCCGATCATGTTAGAGTGAGCGGCGCCGAACTGAAAAACGGTCTCCTTTCGATCGATCTCGTCCGCGAAATCCCGGAGGCCCTGAAGCCCAGGAAAATCGACATCCAGACCGATGCGGTTCTGGTGCCGACAGTTGCCCCGGGGCAGATCGAAGCACAGAAGGCGGCTTGATTTACATTGTTGGATGAACAGGGGCGCCGTCGCGATGGCGCCCACCAATATCCGGGATGGGAAGGAGAAAGCAATGAAACCCGATATGTTCAGACAGCCTGTTTTCATTCTTGTCGGTCTCGGCTTTCCAGCGGAGGTTCGAAACGTGCTGGAGGCCTACCGACATCTTTCCGAGTGGCCCGCAACAAACCGAGATAGCGCACATTCCATTGCTCTTAAGGCATGCGCTGCCGCGTTGCGCGGCGAGATTGAAGCGGAGACCGCCCGCGGTTTGTTTGTAGCCTTTGCCGAAAGACACGATCTGCTTGCACCGGAAGATGGTGTCATCGCCGCGTCTCGTCTTTCGCGCGACAGAGATCCGCATGTGAATTGAGATAGACGCGGTTATAAATGTGTAGCGGCAAGTTGTCCGCTATGCGGGGGCGGTATCGTGCACGGGCTCTAGAACGCCGAGCGAGCTGATTTGCCGCCCCTGCGAAAGCGATTAGCGCGAAGACTGTCACGGTCTGGGTAAGGAGGACAGGTGTGCCTCGAGGTTGACGAGGGTGTATCTCGTCACCAGCGTGGCACACGTCTTTCATAGGCTGGGTCGAAGAGCTTCATATAGGCTGTATCATCGCGTTCTTTCATCGAGGTCTGTTCGTAAAGTGCCGCAAGTTCGGTGAGTTTTTGCCGATCGAGCGTCACGCCAAGTCCCGGGCCATTGGGAACATCGAGGCGACCGCCACGGAACGTGAACGGCGTGCCCTCGATCACGTCGACACCGGTCCATGGGTAATGCGTGTCGCAATCGAAGCTCAGGTTCGGCGTTGCGGCGGCAGCATGGACCATTGCCGCCAGAGTGATGCCGAGATGCGAGTTGGAATGCATGGAGACGCCAAGACCCAACGTCTCGCAAATCTTTCCGAGATGGGTCGAGGCGCGCAGTCCACCCCAATAATGGTGATCGGACAGCACAATCTGCACCGCATTTTTGCGGAAGGCCGCGGCGATCTGGTCGAATTCGAGGACGATCATGTTCGTGGCGAGCGGGATCGACGTAGCGGCTGCGACTTGTGCCATCTGGTCCATACCGATGACCGGATCCTCGAGATATTCAAGGATATTCTCAAGCTTGCGTGCGATGTAGATGGCTGTGTCCACAGTCCAGCCGCCATTGGGGTCGATCCGCAGCGGATGATTGGGAAAAGCTTCCCGAAGCTTCAGCATGGTCTCGATCTCGAGATCCGGATGCAGCACGCCACCCTTGAGCTTCAGCGACTGGAAACCGTATGTGTCGACCATCCTGCGGGCTTCGCCAACCATCTGATCAGGCGTAAGAACCTCTCCCCATTCATCCGGGGCTTCACCTATATGGGCTGCGAATTTGAAGAACAGGTAGGCGCTAAACGGAACGCTGGTACGAATGGCGCCACCAAGCAGATCCGAGACCGGCCGCCCGAGAAGCTTGCCCTGAATGTCGAGGCAGGGGACTTCAAAGGCTGAGGCAACCACGTCCGTCAACTTGTGATCGGCCACCGCCGATTTGGCATTGATGCCGCCACTGCCGGGCAATGCGGTGATGACGCGAGATTTCAGCTCGTGAAGATGAAACGGGTCGAGCCCGATAAGGGCAGGGGCCGCCCGTCGCAACCCATCCAGCGCCTTGATACTTCCGTAACTTTCACCAAGGCCGACCGTGCCGTCGTCACATATGACCTCGATGACGGTGCGTAACGCATGCGGCTGATGCACGCCTTTACAGTTCAGTAGCGGTCTGTCGGGAATGGCGACCGGTGTGAGGTGAATTTCGGCTATGCGCATTAAAAAGCTCCTTGTCGCCACCAGCCGCGCGCAGCCTTTAGCGCATCGTCCAGCGGGGACAGTTCGGGATGCCAGTGGCGTTCCCATTCCAGACTGAGAGGGATATGTCGTTCATCCGACTGTAAAAGCGAAAGCAGTTCCGCCATGGGGAAATCGCCATGGCCGGGCAATACGTAGCGTCGTCGGCCATCGCTGTCCGTGGTGCTGTCCTTGACGTGCAGATGGACGACATTTTGTGCGATGTGTTGCCAAAGGATTTTGAGATCGCTGCCTTTTGCCCAGGTGTGGTGAGTGTCCCACAAGAGCTTCGATGCTGGCACGCACGCGATGAAGGCGAGAAGCTGCTCGAAGTCCGCCAGCGCGTCGTGTGTTTCGATCATGAGGTCGACATTCAGACCGCGTGATAGTCGCAGCGACTGCCAGTTGTCCAACAGGCCCGCTGCATGTGTCATCTCATCCTGTCCCAACTGTTTGCCACCGTCGAAGATGCGCAGATAGGAAATGTTTGCTGCTTCCGCCCAGTCTATAAAGGGCTCGATGGCGGAAAGATCGGTGCTGCCGAACAGCCGAATGGATGTGTTTAGGGCGGCAACCTCGAGATCACTTCCGGCCAGAAAGGCTGCAAATCTGGAAGGAGTAGCAAATTCGGCAGTGAGTGCCGGGATGAGGTCGACCGTACCGGAGAGCGTGCGCAACTCCACATGCACGATGCCATGCCTCTGTGCCAGATCGGCCGCTTCGTGCAGGCTAAGTTCGGAGCAGCCGAGCGTTGAAAAACAATAATCGAAAGCGCTCATGCCATACGCTCCATATCCTGTTTATGGACCGGGTGAAGCGCGGCTTGCCCCGCGACGAAACGTTCGATCTCGGTAATGGCGAGATCGGAAAGCGCCCGCAATTCATTTCCCAGCGCCCCGGCAATGTGGGGGGTGAGCACGACATTGGGCAAATCGTAGAATGGGCTATCCGTCGGCAAGGGTTCCGGCTCCGGTGTATCGATTAGGATACGCAGCCGCCCGGAAAGTGCCTCGGCCAGCAATGCGTCGTGGTCGACCAGCCAGCCCCGTGCGGTGTTGATGAAGATCGCATGATCCGCCAGCAGCGCCAGTTCGCGGGCACCAATCATGTGGCGGGTTTCAGGCAGGATCGGCGCGTGCAGGGAGACCACATCGGACCAGGCGAGAAGCTCGTCGAGCTCCATTTTCGTAGCACCAAGTGCGGCCGCGTCTTCCACCGAAAGAAAAGGGTCGTAGGCGGCGATCTCGAATTTTCCGCGCGTCAGCATCTCCATGACAAGCCGACCAATCCGTGACGCGCCGACGATGCCGACTTTGCGGGAATGATTGCCGAGATAGGGCAAGCTCATGCCACGTCTGCTGCCAAAGCCGCCGGTGCCGCGCTCTACCCGATGCTCGTCTCTCAGACGAAACACATCCTTGCCGCACATGATGATTGCCGCATAGGTAAACTCGGCAACCGGCACGGCCATGGCCGATGCGGCCGTGGTTATAAGAATATCGGATGTTCCCCAGAATTCGGCGGGGGCAACAGCGCGCACCGAGGACGCGGCATAAGCGACCATCCTGAGCTTTGGCGCACGGGCGAGGCGCTCGCGTGTCAGGGATGGCGTGCCCCAGGCGGCGAGGAGAATGTCCGCCTCGGCCAACGCTTCTGCACCCGCTTCCGTGTCGAAATCCGTGTAGGGGAAACCCGGTATGATGTCGGTTACGGCATTCATGCGTGCCCATTCGCGCGAACCAAAGAAACCTTCGGGAAGCTCGTTCCTCATGGCGATCAACAGCCGTGGTTTGTCTTGAGATGGTCTCATTGGCGTACCGGACTTGAAACAGGTCGAACCTCGATGCGGTTGACGTCGATTTCGATCGGTTGAGAACCGGGCCGCAGGATCACATCGAGAAAAACTTCGGGAGGGGCTTCACCAGGCCTGAGTTTCAGGGGAGGAGTTCTGAGCGCCCCTGTCCATTGGGTGGCAGGGAAAGGAAAAAATGTGCCGTCTTCGGCACGGAAAGGCGCAAGTGCTACCGCCTCCTGTCCTTCGGCTGCAGCATCTTTCAGACGCAGCGATATTCCGAGTACGTCGCTATGCGCCGGCACATCAACATCGCATATTACCTCCACCCATAAGCCTGTGCCCGGATGGACAACCCGCCCGCCGAGACGGTGGCTTTGTTCACCTGTTTCCGTGACTGTCAGGGCTGAAAAATCAGCTGCCAGATTGCCTGCTGGATTGTTCACCGGGTCAAAACGATCGTCTGTCGCCAGGATACGGGCCGGCGCGCGCGGCATGATCGCCTCCAGATAGGTGGCAAGCAGCTTTCCTACGGCAAAAGCGCCTGTCACCGCAAAATGGGTGCCGTCGTCGGCATAGCCGGGATGAGGCTCGCCGAATTCACTTTCGGGATCGACCCATGCCGAGTTCCAGTCGAAGACATGGCAATTGGCATTATCTGCGGCAAATTCGATGCTCTGCCGGTTGATCCAGTGCGCTTTTGCCCGCTCTGCACCGCCAGCCGGCCATTTCCCGGTGCCACGGGCGAGGATCGGGAGCAGGATGACGGTTTTGCCTGCGTCGAGCAGAGCCGAAACGATCCGCGCCCGTGTATCGGCAATCGTCTGGCGTGTCTCCACCATCATGTCGTTGGTGCCGGCATCGACGATGACCAGATCGAAATCCGATTTCAGCAGTCGCGGTAGCCGCCGTTCGATCTCGATTGCCTTCTGGCCGGAAACTCCGAAATTGAGGCCGGAAAAGAACCGGCTGACACCCGGTCGATTGCTCGGTTCCCAGCCTGTTGGTGCTGATGGATCATGGTGGACAGGGCAGCAAAGTCTGCCATGCGACAATACCTCGGCCCAGCTCATCCAGCCGCGGGCCGATGTGGCAAGCGAGGACGCGTCGCCAATATGGTTCTGCTGGACGAGCGAAGTGCCGAGAACGGCAATCCGGCTCGCCCTTGGTAACGATACGGACATGGTTTTTACCGGATATCAGGAGAACAGGACGCCGCCATTGATGTCGTAGCAGGCGCCGGTGATATAAGCAGCATCGTCGGACGCAAGAAACGCCACCAGACCGGCAACGTCTTCGCTTGAGCCTTCGCGCTTCAGCGATGTGGCGCCTGCCACCTTTTCACGCACTTCGGGTTTGGTGAAGGTGTCGTGGAAGGTGGTGGAGATCATGCCGGGGCAGACGGCGTTGACGCGAATATTCGGGCCAACTTCCTTGGCAAGTCCTCGGGTAAAGGTCATCACTGCACCCTTGGAAGTGGCATAGGCGAGCGCCCCCGGCCCGCCGCCGTCACGGCCCGCCTGCGACGAGAAGGTGACTATCGCGCCGCCCTTTGCCATTTTGGGCAGTGCGGCCTTGGCTGTCAGGAACAGCGACGTCAGGTTGACGTCGAGGACCTGATGCCAGAAGGCTTCGTCCATGTCAGCGATTGTCTTGCGGGCGATAAGCCCACCCGCAACATGGACAAGGCCATGGATCTCGCCGAATTTGTCTGCGGCAGCAGAAATGGCAGCCTCTACTTCGCTTGCGTTTGTCAGGTCTGCCTTGATCGCCAGAGCCGAACGGCCAAGCTTTTCGATTTCGGCAACAGCCGTGGCCGCACCTTCAGCGGCTCCATTGTAGGTGAGGACGACATTGGCGCCTTCCTGCGCAAAACGAATGGCGCATGCCCGGCCGATATCCCGGCCGGCGCCGGCTACAACAACGGTCATGTTGGTAAAACGCTGCATTTGAAGAACCTCGTATGGTTAGAATTGCTTGGGAAGGGAGAGCTTGAAACGCTCGTCATCGACGTCGCTAAAATAGATGTCGGTCGAAAAACCCTGATCGTCTATGAAGCTGAAGATGCGCTTTGGCTCCTTTAAACTGTAAGGCACCAGAAGGGTGACCAGCCGATGCCGAGTTGCTGCCGGAACCGTGGCGCAGACGTGATGGTGGATATCGAGACCCTCGAACTCCTTGGGATCAATATCGGGAAAACCTTCGACGGCCGCGATCTGCGGTGTGCCGGCTGACGAGAAGACAAACTGGCCGTAAAAGCCCGCCTTTTGGCCATTGTAGCGAAAGCTCGACTTGCCGGTCTGCGGTGCCCCTGTGGTATGGCAAAGCCATTGCAGTTCCTGGGGCTCGGAGCACTCCACCTCATCGACAATCACGAAATAGCTGTCGTTGACGAAGTGCATTTCGCGCTGCGCTTTCATAACAAGCGGGTTCGCGACCTGATAGGCAGACGTCGCATCTCCGATGATCCGGACATGTCCGGGATTTTCCTCAACCGATACGATACGGCCGGCGGCGCGGCGCGCGAGCGCCTTGTCCTTTTCCGCATATTGTCCCTTGCCGCCGATCAGGACGGCGTTCTTCGACCGTGTCTGACGGCGCCAGTTCAGATGCATCTGCGAGTTGAACGCCACGTAATAGCCGGACTGGATCGCCAGATCCTCGCCGTAGGCATAGAGGACAAAGGCATTCTGGTCGCCATGGCTGTGGCTTAGCGAACCGTAGGGACTTGATTTGAAGACGAATTGCAGATGCCGTTCCGGGTCTTCCATATGTTGCTGGATGGTCGCCCAACCGATATCATCGAAAACAGCGAGTGCCGGCAAGTCTGCAGGCGAGACTGCTTCCACCTGCTGATAGTCGTGACGATAGACGAGATCGTCGAAGTTCAGGTCCCACCAGCCGTAATTGTAGAAGGCCATTTCTGTGCCCGTCGCATCGGCCTTGATGTGATCGAAATACCATTGGTAATGGCCGTTGCCGGTAACGCCGGCAAATTGCCGAACATTGTAACCCAGTTTCAGGCCGGGAAGATCGCCAAGCGTGGAGTCGTCGCCAAAATTGGCGCGGCGGGTTCCCGGCGCCTTGGTATAAAGCGGGAAACGCCCGGTGTTCTGGAAAAATGGCCGTTGATAGAGGTCGTAGCCGATATAGGAGCGGATCAGATTGGCGGCCTCGATGAGGTAGGCCATACCGGTCATCCAGTAATGCGGCCCTTCCGCCCAGCCACCGTCAGTTCCAGCCCAGGGAGAATAGAGGGTGGCAAGGAATTCAACGGTATAATCGAGCCATTCGCCCGCCTCGTCGCTTTCGTCCTGAAGCGCGATACAGGCCGGCGTCAGTACTGCCGAAAGCGAACGTACGGCATGGCTGTCATAGGGAAACACGTGGATGCGGGCATGCGCAATGACATGGTCGGCGACCTCCCGCGTCCGTTCAAGAAGAACCGAGCGTACGGTCTCGCGCTCGTCTTCGCTCAGATAGTCGTATAGCCAGTCATAGCCCCAGGCGAGTGCCACGACGATACGGAACCCCGCCTCGTCATTATAGGCCCGGGAGGTCGCGCCTTTCGGATCCCAGCCAGCGACGGCCAGCAGCCACTTGCGCGACGCATCGAGTAGATCGTCGCGTCCGAGCACCCGACCGGCAATGGCCAGGTGCCGGATCGCATAGATCACTTCCTGGCAGTCGATATACATCTGTCGCCAGAGTCCTGCGACGCGCATATTGTTGGGATAAGGCTGAGGTTCCGGCATGACCGGCCGCTCAAGCCAGGGTTTTACCGATTTCTCGTAGAACTCGGACCAGCTGCAATGATTGGGGTCCTTTGCCACCGCCTCCGAGAAGCAGCGCAACTGTTCCGGATTGAGCCAGAGCCGTGGATGGCTGGCATGCGCGGCTGCATGACGGGCCTGCCTGCTTGGTAGCGGCGTTTTCGGCAGCGAAGCGTCGATCTCGAAGCTGCGCACGGTACTCCAGTTGGAATCCGGCGTCGCGGACGTCGGGCCCCACAACGCATAACACCAGTGATAGCGGCCTTCCGGAAGGGCTTCGTCCGGCGTGAAGAAATTCCACGCGAGATCTTCAAAGACGAGCGTCTTTTTGTCTGCAAAACCGGGATCGGACGAAATCCGCAATACGTAGCGCGCACCGTCGTCGATGTCGGGCAGCCATGAAAAGCGCGGAGGGTTCTCCGTCGGCGGTACTTCTTCGCTCGGCTCGTAGCCAATGGTCAATGAACCCGGCCGGGGTTCATCGAGAAGTGTCTGTCGGGAGATTGCCGGGGCAGAGGGACACATTGCGCTCTAACTCCTATGAAAACAGGAAGGAAAGGATGGCGGCGACAAAGCCGCCATCACGGTCGAAGGTTTATTGCGCGGCCTTGTACTGGCGGTCATAGGCCGATTGCATCATCTTGATGACCTCGTCGTAACCGAGTGCCGTGAGGCGCTTCTTGTAGGCATCCCAGCCGGCATCGACGTCCTGGGCACCCAGTATCCAGGTCTGCTGCATCTCGGTCATGTAGGTGAGGATGCTTGGCCAGTAGCGGTCGAATGTCGCCTTTTCCTCTGCGTTCAGGGAAACGCCCATGAACTCATCCTTGAGGCAGTTGCACTTGTCGTACATATCGATGCCTTCAAGCGCGATCTTGTTTGTCCACTGGCGCTCATATTCGTAGTCCATCCAGTATCCGCGCGGGATCGCCGCACCGACCGCCCACAACTGGGCATTCACCGGGTCCTTGTTGTCGAGGATTTCCTTCTTGAATTGCGGCTTGCCATCGACCATCTCGTAGGTCAGGCCTTCGACGCCGAAATTCGACAGGATGCGCCCCTGTTGAGAGAACCAGAAATCGAAATACTTGATTGTTTCGACCGGGTGTTCGTTGGTCGCCGAAATAGCCCAGCCGACGGGCTGGACACGCAGCCGACGGGAATCCTCAAACCGTTGGCCCGAGACCGTCTTTGGCGGCAGCATCGGCTTTAGCGCGAAACCGTTGATCTTTGGCGACAGGGCGTCGTTGTAGGTCGAGGTACTGGCGAACCAGTCATGCGTCATGCCGCCGAGATTGTTGCCCAGCAGATATTCACGCGAGCGAGCACCGCGGGTGAAAATCTCCTTGTCGATCAGGCCTTCCTTGTACCATTTGGCCACGTTGGAAATCCCGGTCTTGTAGTTTTCCTCCGCCCAGGGATGACGAATTTGTCCGTCATAAACGGCAAAGTCGCCATAACGCTCGGATCCGGACACGCGCGCATCCCACAGATTGATAAGGCGGACCGCATCGATTTCCTCACGGGCAAAGTAGGGAACTTCATCCTTGAGACCGTTGCCGTTCGGGTCCTTGTCACGGAAGGCTTTCAGAACTTCGTAGACCTCTTCCGGTGTTTCCGGCTGCTTCAGCCCAAGCTTGTCGAGCCAATCCTGGCGGATGAACCAACCGCGCGAGAACTTGCCATCAGGGACGTAAGGGATGAAATAGAGCTTGCCGTCCGGTCCGGAGATGGCGTTGCGGATTTCCTTGTGGCTGTCGAAGAATGCCTTGAGGTTGGGGGCGTTTTCCTCGATCAGGTCATCGAGTGGAATGAATGCGCCCTCCAACCCGTAGCGAATGAAGTCTTCCTTCAGCCCGCCCGTGGCGTCGCCGCCGACGATGTCGGGAAGGTTGCCCGAGGCGATCAGAAGGTTGAATGCATCGCGGCTGCTGGTGGTCGCCAGCGACGCCACGTTGCGGACATGAATGTTGGTGATCTCGGCGGCCTTTTGCTCCACCGGCCATTTTTCCGAGTAGACGTATTTGTCCCGGAAGTGGAAGTGGATCGTAAGCTCCAGCGGATCCTTGGAAATTTTCCCTGAATCCTGCGCCGATGCCGGCAAGGCCAGGGTTGCGGCTGTCATCAACGCCAGTAGGGGCGTGCCTTTTCGTAGTGCTCTCACAGGTTCTCCTCCCTTGTGCTGCTACTCTTTGACTCCGCCCAGCAGAATTCCTTTGGTGAAATACTTCTGCGCGTAGGGGTAAATGATGAGGACGGGAATGATGGAAGCGATCATGATCGCGGATGTTACCGTCTCGAACGAATAGTGGGCGGTGAGCAGGCTCGATGCGAATTCGTCATTCGAGTTAAGATCGACGATCACGCGCTTCAGATAGACCTGAAGCGGGATCTTCTCCTCGCCGCGCAGCAAGACCATCGCCCAGAAGTAACCGTTCCACCGCGAAACGATGCAGAACAGCGCAACGGTGACGATTGCGGGCTTGGAAAGCGGAATGAACACCTTCCACAGCAGCTGCAACTCGCTTGCACCGTCCATTTTGGCGGCTTCTTCGAAGGACTTTGGCACCGCTTCGAAGAAGTTGCGCAGCAGAATGACGTTGAAGGCGTTTGCCGCAAATCCGAGGATGATGCCGAAGCGGCTGTCGAGAAGTCCAAGATCACGCATGTTCAGAAAGAAAGGGATCATGCCGGCGTTGAACCACAGCGTAAAAGCGATGGCGATGTTGAAGAAAGTGCGGCCGCGCAGGCGTTTGCGCGAAAGGGCGTAGGCTCCGGGGATCATGATCAGCAGGCTCATCAGCGTGCCGCCGAAGGTGTAGATGAACGTGTTGCCATAGGCGACCCAGAACATCCTGTCGGACAATACCCTGTCGTAAGCGGCAAGGGTCACATCAACCGGCCATAGCGTGACACGGCCAGCCGTGACGGCGGCCCCCGAAGATAGCGAGACCGAAAGCACATAGATGAAGGGATAAAGCGTCGACAGAACGAACAGACCCAGAAGAATGGCATTTGCCCAGCCAAAAATCCTGTCGCCGCGGGAATAAAGATTGAAGTTTGCCATCTTTCAGCTCCTCACCAAAGCGATGTCGACGAGACTTTTCGGCTGATGCGATTTGCCGAATAGACGAGGACGAAAGCGATAACCGCATTGAACAGTCCGGCGGCCGTCGCGAGATCGTATTGGGTACCCTGCAAGCCGGTGCGGTAAATGAAGGTGGAAACGACATCTGCCGTCTCATAGGTGGATGGCCGATAGAGCAGAATGATATATTCGAACCCGACCTCGACCAGATTGCCGATGCGGATGATCAGCATGATCACGATTGTCGGCAGGATGCAGGGCAGGGTGATCCGCCACATCATTTGCCAGCGCGATGCCCCGTCCACACGGGCAGATTCATAAAGCGTCGGGCTCACGCCAGCGATGGCGGCGAGATAGACGATGGATTCGAAGCCCGCTTCCTTCCAGACCGACGAGCCGATATAAATCGGACGAAACCATTCCGGCTGGGTCAGGAAGTATATCGGCTCGAATCCAAGGCCTTTCAGCAGAAGATTGACGATGCCTATCGACGGCGACAGGAAGTTGATGACGATGCCGGCCACGATCACCACCGAAATGAAATGCGGTAGGTAAACGATCGTCTGGGCCCAGCTTCGGGCAACTCTGTTTTGAACCTCGTTGAACATCAAGGCCAGGATGATCGGTACCGGAAACGCGAAGATCAGGCCGAGAGCGCTGATCTTTAGGGTGTTCCAGAAGGCGCGGATGAACATGTCATTGTGAAAGAGCTCCGCGAAGTTTTCAAAACCGACCCATGGGCTCTTTGCAATGCCGCGAAAAATCGAGAAGTCCTGAAACGCGATGACCAGCCCGTACATGGGCTTATAGAGAAAGACGGCGAACCAGATAATCATCGGAGCGAGAAGTAGGTAGAGCTGCCAGTCGCGGCGAACATCTTCCTGGAGATCGTGAAGGCGTTCCTGAAAACCCTTTTTCATGGTCGCGCCCCGCTTGGGGTTTTCAGCGACCTTCCGGTTGCCGCATCGAAGACATGGATGCGTGTGATATCGATGCCAAGTCGGGTGACGCCGTTGAGAGTATGATCGCCGTAAAGTGTTTCCGCCTTGGCGATAAATGGCTGGCCATCAGCCCTGCCGTGGAGCAGAGCCTCCGCGCCCAAGGGCTCCACGAGGTCGATGCTGCAATTGAGGTTTTCACGACTGTCTTCGGTCTCTACCGACATGATTTCGGGTCGCAGGCCGAGTTTGACCTGCTGCCCTTCCGTCGCATTTTTCGCAAATGCTTCCGGGACGCTGAAGCGTTGTCCGGCACTACCCGTGATTTTGACCTTTACGGTGCCATCCTGCTTTTCAATCGTCCCGTCCAGAAGGTTCATGGGCGGTGAGCCGATAAAACTTGCGACGAACGTGTTGGCCGGTTCGAGGAAAACCTCCATCGGCGAACCGACCTGCTCGATATGGCCGCCATTCATGATGACGATGCGGTCCGCAAGTGTCATTGCCTCGACCTGATCGTGCGTCACGTAGATGCTGGTGGCGTTCATCCGCTTGTGCAGCAGTTTAATCTCGGCCCGCATGTGGGTGCGCAGCTTTGCGTCGAGGTTCGAGAGAGGTTCGTCGAACAGGAAGATTTTCGGCCTGCGCACGATGGCACGACCCATGGCGACGCGTTGGCGCTGGCCACCGGAAAGATCCGCCGGCTTGCGGCCCAGATATTCGGTGAGCCCGAGGATCTGTGCAGCTTCTGCCACCGCCTTGTCGATAACCGCTCGCTTTTCGCCCCTGACTCGCAGGCCAAAAGCGATGTTATCGGCCACGCTCAGATGCGGATAAAGCGCGTAGTTCTGAAAAACCATCGCGACATCGCGGTCTTTGGGCGCGATCTTGTTGACCACTCGGCCGTCCATTGAAACGGTGCCGTCCGAAATGTCTTCCAGCCCGGCGAGCATGCGCAGCGTGGTGGACTTTCCGCATCCCGAAGGACCTACGAGGACAACGAATTCCTGCGGCTGTATGGAAAGATTGATACCGTGGACGACTTCAAGGGCACCATAGCGCTTGACGACGTCGTTGATTTGAACTGCGGACATGAAAGGCCCCTCCTCAAAAGCCTTGAATGTTCAGTCAGGCGTCTTCTGCCCCCGTGAAGCGCGCTTCCTCGTGACGCGCGTGTTGACCTGCTCGATGAAGGTCCAGATCTTCGGGTTCTTGGAGAGTTCTGCGATTTTGGTTTCGAGTGATCCGAGGTGGCGCTGTACGGCCTCTCTTGCGGCTTCGACATCGCCGGATTCGATTGAGTTCACGATTGCTTCGTGCTCTTCGATAACCTTCTCGGTGCGACGGACTGCAAAAACGCGCTTCAGGTGCCGCATTCGGTCCATTTCGCCTTTCGCCTGATTTACCACGCTCCAGGCTCCAGGAAGGCGAGCTGCCGAAAAGATCGTGCGGTGGAATTCCTCGTCGAGCAGGAAAAAGTTGGTGAATTCCTCATCCGCGGCAGCAGTGCGCTGCTGCGACAGACAGGTTTTCAGCCGTGCGATGTCTTCCAGCGAATGCCGCTTGGTTGCTTCGATCACAGCGCCTTCTTCCAGCTTGAATCGGATGAAACAGGCCTCCATGTACCGCTGAACGTCGATCGGCGAGATGTAGGTGCCACCTTGCGGCACGACAGTCACGAAACCTTCTTCGGAAAGGCGAATGATCGCCTCGCGGACGGGCGTTTTGCTGACATGCAGCAGTGTCGCGATCTCCTTTTCCGACAGCGCCCGCCCTGGGAGCAGCTTCACCTCGACAATCAGTTTGCGAAGTAAGGCATGGATCCTGTTGGTCATGTTTCCGTCAGCCGGCAGGTCTTGCGGGGTGACGAGTTCGGATAGCGGTAACGATGGGAATTCAAGGGTAACAGACATATCAAATGCCTAACTGATATATTAGAATGGAAAGTGACATATCTTTTGATTTTCCGCGAGTCAAGCCCTGGGCAGTCTCGAGTTGGCGGTTAAATAATCGGTTCCGACCTCAATGTGTCCGGCAGTGGCCGGTGTTGTCTCGGCAATCTGGCGATTTATGCTTGCCGCTCGTCTCACGGCAAAAAATCACTATATGAAAAAACATCGCCGTGGCGGTCGTAATGTGAGATCGCGATTGACGATTTGCTGTAAAATCTGGCACGCATAGAAAATCAGCAGTGCTCATCTGTAATCCATGTCGAGACATCTTTTCCCGGAACTGTGCCGTTCCCGGATTACTTCCGTGTGCCTTGAGGAGAACGAATTTGGGAAAATTTTCACCTTTTGACCAAACCTTGTGGTTTGCAACCGCAGCGCCCGCGCCGAAAACCGCGAGGCTTGAAGGCCGTGTCGATGTGGACGTCTGTGTCGTGGGCGCGGGATATACCGGACTGACGACGGCGCTGGAGCTGGCGCGCAGGGGCGTCAAGGTTGCTTTGGTCGAAGCGCAAGAGGCAGGTTTTGGCGGTTCGGGACGCAATGCCGGCCACTGCACCCCGACCTTCAGCTATTACAGCCTGCCGTCGCTCGGGAAAATTCTGGGCGAGCCCTGGGCGGAGCGCCTTATTCACCGCCAGACGCGGGCCAATGATCGCGTCGTCGAGATGATCTCGACCTACGGAATCGACTGCGAATGGGTCCAAAATGGTTATGTTATGGGCGCATTGCGTCCCGGCGCCATGTCCACGCTGCAGATGAAGTCTGATGCATATGCCGGCGCTGGCGCGCGCTGCCGGGTTATTGGAAGGGACGAGGTCGAAGCGTTGACAGGCAGCCCTCGTTTTTATGGCGCCTGGTATCACGAGGAGGGCGGTCATTTGAACCCGCTTTCATACGCACGTGGCCTTGCGCGCGCCGTTATCGCAGAGGGCGGGCAGGTGTTTACCGCGTCCCCGGTCGAGGATGTCCAGCCAGAGGCCGGGAAATGGTCCGTGCGAACGCCCCGGGGCACTGTGCTGGCTGAAAAGGTGATCTTCGCGACCGGCGCCTACACCGTCGGTGGCTGGAAAAACCTCGATAAAAGCTTCCGCATCAAGAAAGTGTTTCTCGCGGCCACCCAGCCGCTCGATCCGGAAACGCGCGCAAAAGTCCTGCCCCACAATACGACCATGCATGATGGGCGCGGCGATATCTATGTCTACAAATACAACCGTGAAGGTCGCATTGTTGCCTCCATGTTCCCCATGGGCCAGCGTGGCGCCGACCCTGACTATACCCGGCAGGTTCTCACAGACCGGCTGAAATTCCTTCATCCGCAGATCAGCGAGGAAATCCGTTGGGAATATTTCTGGTTCGGCGAACTGGACATGCAGATGCGCACTGTCCCGAGGCTTTATGATCTGGCGCCCGGCATCGTTGCCTGTACGGGACTTTCTGGCCGCGGCGTGCCAACCGGCTCCATGCTTGGCGGTGTCTTGTCAGAATGGGCGCTGGGCGTGCCGGACAAGGATCTCTCCCTGAAAATCGAACCGCTGCACAGGGCGCCGTTGCTGATGTCCTTCGCGCCCGGTCTGCGCCTTCGTTATTTTCGCATGCAGGAAAACCGTGCAACCAGCAAAGAAGGCGCCACCCTTCTCCCCCATGCCTGAGAAAGGAAAACCTATATGACCGACAGGAAAACCGTCCTCATTTCCGGAGGCAATCGCGGTATCGGTGCCGCCACCGGCAGGGCCTTTATGGAGGCCGGCTGGAAGGTCTCGCTTGGAATGCGCACGCCGCTACTGCCTGAATGGGCAGATCCAGCGTTAGTCCACGTGCAGGCCTATGACGCGCTCGCCCCGCAATCGCCTGTCGACTGGGCGGCTGCCGTTCTGGCACGGTTCGGGCGCATCGATGCTGTTGTTGCCAACGCCGGCGTCATGGTGCGCAAGACCGTGGTGGAAGCGACTGACGAGGAGTTCGCCTCATTGATGGACGTCAACGTCAATGGCCCGCGGCGCCTTGTGCAGGCCTGCTGGGATCCGCTAATCGCGTCCGGAGCAGGTCGCGTGGCGATTGTCGCCTCGCTATCGGGGAAAAGGGTCAAATCGGCAGTGTCTGGCGCCTACTCGGTCTCGAAATTCGCAGCCCTTGGCCTGTCGCATGCAATCCGTCATGCCGGTTTCGACAAGGGTGTGAGGGCGACCGCCATATGTCCGGGTTTCGTTGCGACTGATATGGGGCTGCCTCTGGCAGGCGCGACGCCGTCGGACACCCTGACCCAACCTGAAGATATTGCCAGCTCCATCCTGCATGTCGTCAGTTTGCCGAACCGCGCGAGTGTTTCGGAATTCTGGGTCAACTGCCTGCTCGATGACAGCTATTGATCGACGATCGCCGAGATTTCGTCCTTTAGCAGCATCGCATATTGCTCTAGTGTGCCGGGCTCCAGCTTGGCACTTAAAAGTGTGAAGCCAAGGGAAGCGTTTGGCGTTGTACCATCCGAAAAAATCGGCACGGAAACGCCGGCAATCCCGGGGATAAGCTCGCCGACGTCGATTGCATAACCGCGTTCGCGTGTTTCAGCGATCAGTCGGCGCACTTTGTCGGCGGTGAGATCGCGGTAGGCGGCATAGCGCTCGATATTGGCGCGGATGATGAATTCCTGTTCGTCCTCTTCGAGGAAGGCGAGCATGGCAATTGAGCCCGGACCGACGCCAAGCGGGACCGAACCACCGATCGAGCCGGTCAGTGTCGGCACCACGCATTCTCCGTCGCGTCTGTCGAGGCAAACGGAATCGTGGTTAAGCCGGGCCATCAGGTGGATGGTATCGCCGGTTCGGCGCCGAATGCGGGTCAACGCCATTTCGCAGCGGCTGATGATGCCAGGTCCACGTGCGGCGCGCGCACCGTAAATCGCCATACGCGCGCCCAGCCGGTAACAGCGCTTCCTGTCGTCACGGGCGAGGAGCTTGTGGCCGACCAGCGTGTTGAGGATGCGGTGGCAAGTAGCCGTGTTGAGTCCGGATCTGTTCGTCAGTTCCTTGAGCGTGACGCCTTGTACGCCGCCGTCTGCAACAAGATCGAGAAGAGCTACCGCTCGATCCAGAAGCTGCGCGCCACCAGAGGAGGATTGGGTGGATTTGGCCATACTGTCTCACATTATGAAAATAAAATCTCAATAACTTGTATAATGAGAAAACTGCGTATTCAATGACCAAAATTGAGCAGATTAAATAAGTGAATATTTTGTAGGCAGCTTGATTTTGAAGACGACCTGCGGGTTTCGAGAACGCCAGACCCGCTTGAACAAACAGGGGAACAAAATGAAGAAAAAAGCAGCAAACATTCTCGCAACTACCGCCCTGGCGGCCTTGGGCATGCTGGCGGCCAGTGCCGCGCTCGCCGGTACGCTTGATGACGTCAAGGCCCGCGACAAGCTGATCGTCGGCGTCAAGAACGATTATCCACCTTATGGGTATCTCAACGACAAGGGTGAGATCATCGGCTTCGAAGTCGAACTGGCGAAATACGTCGCCAAGGAACTTCTGGGGTCTTCAGACAAGATCGAATTTGTACCGGTCGTTGCCGCCAATCGTATCGAGTTCCTGACCGCTGGTCGTATCGATGCGATTTTCGCGACGCTTGGCGTCACGCCGGAGCGCGACAAGGTCATCGATTTCACCACCGCTTACGTATCGTCGCCAGGCCCGGCCGTCATGATGGCCAAAGAAGCGACCACCAGCAAATGGGAGGAACTGAAGGGTAAGCCGGTCTGCGGCATTCAGGGATCCTATTATAACAAGAAGATGACCGAGGAATTCGGAATCCAGCTTGTTGCCTTCAAGACCCAACCGGAGGCCATGCGCGCTTTGCGCGACAATCGTTGCGTGGGTTTTGTCTTCGACCAGATGACCCTTGACCTCAAGGTTCAGGAAGCGGACTGGAAAGGCTACAAGGTCGCCGTCCCCACCTATGAGTATCTGCCGATGGCAGGTGGTATCCGCGAAGGCGACAAGGCGTTCCAGGAGGCCGTGGACAAGGCCATCACCAAGGCGGAAGCCGAAGGCAAGATGATCGCCTGGGAAACCGAGTTCAATATTCCCCACGCCGATTACATTGCCGAGCGCGCCAAGGCTGCCAAAGCAAAACTGAACTGATAGGGTCTGGAGCAGCTATTGTTCGGTCTTGATTATTCCTGGCTTACGGATCCAGCCTATCAGCAATGGCTGCTCACCGGGGTCCTCAACACACTCAAGCTTGCGGCATTGTCATCCAGTGCCGCGATCATCATCGGCCTTCTCGGTGCGCTTGCGCTGACTTTGCGGATTTTCTGGCTGGATGCCATCATCGAGCTGTTCGTGGAGGTGTTCCGCAACACGCCGCCACTGCTGCAGATGCTTTTTGCCTATTTCACGCTGTCGACGCTGGGGCTGAAAGTTACCGATCCCTCCACCGGTCTGCAGATGCCGCTTCTGAGTGCATTCGCCTGCGCCTCGATTTCGCTCAGCCTGTTCGGCGGAGCGCTGGCCATCGAGGCTTTCAGGTCCGGCATCGAAACCATGCCGCGGTCGATCATAGAAGCGGCCCGGTCGCTCGGATACAGCCGGTGGTCGCGTTTCTGGAAAGTTGAGGCGCCGATTGCTGTGCGCATCAGCCTGCCGGCGATTACCAACATTCTCACCAACCTGTTCAAAACAACCTCTCAGGCTTCGGTCATTACGGTGCCGGAACTGATGTATTACGCCGGCCAGATCTACAACGACACGTTTCGCACACTCGAGGTCATGATCCTCGTGCTCGTCATCTATGTGGGGCTCGTATCCATCCTGACATTTGCAATGTCCAGGCTCGAAGCCTGGATGGCTTTCCCCGGTTATGGAAAGGGACACTGACCATGGTCTCCACCATGACTTACGAAAACAAGAAACGTGCCGTCCTGCTTTTCATCGCGCTTGCGGTGGCAATCTGGATTGCGATCGATGCACTCGCCGGCGGCGCGCAACACTGGAACCGCGTCGCCGTGCGCCTGCCACTGCTCCTGACAGGCTCCGGCTCCGGCTGGCCGATAAGTGGCGGCTTCATCCTCAACATCCTGCTGTCGATTGCCTCCATGGCGGTGGCGACTACCCTTGGCACCGTGATGGGTCTTGCGACGCTCGCAAAATCGCCCTTCATTCGCCTGCCGGCATTTTTCATCATGAATTTCCTGCGAAACTCGCCCTGGCTCGTCCTGCTTTTCGCGATGCTTTACATTCTGCCTTTCGAGATGAAGATCTTCGGCTTCGTCGTTCCTTTCCCGCCTTTCGTAAAGGCGGTCATCGGGCTGGCGTTACCGACGGCGGCAAACTTCTCCGAAGTCATTCGCGGGGCGGTGCAGTCGATCCATAGCGGTCAATGGGAGGCGTCCCGTTCGCTCGGTTACACCCAGCTGCAGATCTATCGTTACGTCATCCTTCCCCAGGCCTTGCGCCGGATGATACCTGGCTGGATGAACCTCTATGCCCTGCTGATGATTGCAACGGCGCTTGCCACGGTCACGGGTATTCAGGACGTTTTGACCATCCTCAACACCTCACTGGCGATGGAGAGCGAACGGGCGCTCGTCTATTTTTATCTGACCATCCTCTTCCTGTTTTTTGCCTATTGCTACCCGATCGCGATCTTCGCGCGGCGCCTGGAGCATGCGGTTAAAGGAGACAATCTATGAACCGCTCCAACGCCCTGATCGAGATCGATGGCATCCGAAAATCTTTCGGCACGTTCGAGGTCCTGAAAGGAATTTCCCTCAGCGTCGGCAAGGGGGAGGCTGTCTGCATCATCGGACCGTCCGGTTCCGGAAAGTCGACCATTTTGCGCTGCATCAACGGCCTGATTCCGGTCAATGAGGGTTTTATCCGGGTGGGAAATCACAAGGTGCACGAGATGCGCACCGAGAAGGCAATGCGGCCATTGCGCCACCAGGTGGCAATGGTGTTCCAGCAGTACAATCTCTTTCCGCATCGCACCGCCCTGGAAAACATCATGATGGCGCCGATCCAAGTGCTCGGCCATGACAAGGCAGAGGTCGCGGATCGCGCCCGGAAGCTTCTCGCCAAGGTGCGCCTGTCGGAAAAGGCCGACAGCTATCCTGGCCAGCTTTCCGGCGGCCAGCAGCAACGCGTGGCTATTGCCCGCGCGCTTGCCATGCAGCCGGAAGTCATTCTTTTCGATGAGGTGACTGCCGCCCTGGACCCGGAAACGGTCAAGGAGGTTCTTCTTACGATCCGCGAGCTTGTTGAGGAAGGGCTGACCTGTGTCCTCGTCACCCACGAAATGAAATTCGCGCGTGAGGTTTCACACCGCGTCTGCTTCACCGACCGGGGGTTGATTGTTGAAAGTGCCCCACCCGTCGAGCTGTTCGACCATCCAAAAGATCCGCGCACACGCGAATTTCTTGGCCAGGTTCTGTGATTGCCCAAAACTCCTGAAAGGCGGGCCTTAGTGGCCCGGTATGCAATGCGTAAGTTTGACGATATCTACGCCGCCGATTTCAAGGAAGCTCCCTATTGGTGGGAGGAGGCGGAGCCGGAGACCAATCTCGATCCCGTTCCCGAGTATGCCGACGTCGTGGTGGTCGGCTCCGGCTATGCCGGTCTTACTGCCGCAACCCACCTTGCGCGTGCCGGACGCTCCGTTGTCGTGCTGGACAGTGACCGGCTCGGTTCCGGCTGCTCGACGAGGTCCGGCGGAATGGTGTCCAGCGGACAGAAGCTCGTCGTTGGAGGCGCGATCAAGGGAATTGACCCGGAGTTGATCAACCGGCTTATCGGCGAAAGTAACGAAAGCTTCGAATATCTGAAAATGTTAATCGACACGGAGAAGCTCGATGCCGGGCTGAAGCTGACTGGTCGCTTCTTTGGCGCCCACACCGCCACAGACTACGTGACGCTGAAGCGCCACGGTGCTCTGCTTGCCGAAAAGACCGGAGTGAAGGTCAGCTTCCTTGATCGAGATCAGCAGCGTGCGGCCATCGGTTCGGATTATTATCACGGGGGTATGCTGATAGATGACTATGGCGGCCTGCATCCGGGACTTTACCACAAGGCGCTGCGCGGGCGGGCCAAGGCTGCCGGTGTGGTGCTGCGTTCCCACGCCCGTGCCGGCGTCGTTGAGGACGGGCCAAACCGCGACAAGATTGTGCCAACAGCGCGTGGGACGATCCGCACGAAGGATGTGATCGTCGCGACCAATGGCTATACGGCGGATGATGCGACGCCGGAACTGGCGCGCCGGCTCGTGCCCGTAAAGAGCTATCAGATCGCTACCGAGCCGTTGCCGGCCGATCTGATGGCCGAGCTTATCCCGCAGGGCCGCATGATTTCGGACACCCGCCGGGATCTCATCTTCAGCCGGCCATCGACGGACGGGACACGGCTGCTGTTCGGTTCGCGTCCGGGTGTGTTCGAAATGTCGGAAAGGCGCGCCGCAAAGCACATCTATGCCAGGATGCTCGCTGTTTGGCCCCAGCTCGCTGGCGTCAAGATCACCCATTCCTGGGTCGGAAGTGTCGCCATGACGGTTGACAAGCTCGCTCATATCGGTGAGCGCGATGGTGCGAATTTTGCGGTGGGATGCAATGGCAACGGTGTCGCGCTGATGACCTATCTCGGTTATCAGACGGCGCGAAAGATCCTGGGCGAGCAAAACGCCAAATCGGCGTTCGACCGGCAAAAATTCACCGCCGTTCCTTTCTATTCCGGCAAGCCATGGTTCCTGCCTGCCTTTACCGGATGGTATCGTCTGCGCGATTTCCTCGACCGGCCGGGGCGTTGAGATGGATGAAGGGCAAGAGGAAATGCGCCTGGAAGAAGATGCGCTCGGAACACGGCTGATGCCGGCCGCCTTGGCCTATGGCATCCAGACGGCGCGCGCGGTCGAGAATTTCTCGATTTCCGGCCGGACGATCGCCGATATCGAAGGCTTCATCCCGGCGATTATTGCCATAAAGCAGGCTGCCGCACGGGCCAATTGCAGGGCCGGCGACCTTGATCCGCAGATCGCCGGGGCAATCGAAATGGCTGCGAGCGAACACGCCGTAATGCCAGGCAGGCAGGATTTTCCTGTCGATATCTATCATGGCGGCGGCGGCACTGCGGCCAATATGAATGTCAACGAGGTCCTGGCCAACAGGGCAAGTGAAATTCTGACCGGCAGGAAGGGACAGGATCCCGTTCATGCCAATACCCATGTCAACATGGCGCAATCCACTAACGATGTCATTCCCTCGGCAATGAAAATGGCGGTCGGGGGTGAACTGGCTGGCCTCCGCGCAGGTCTGGGCTCTCTCGTCGATGCTCTTCGGGTCAAGGAGAATGCCTTTCGCGACGTGGTCAAGCTTGGCCGAACCTGCTTGCAGGATGCGCTGCCTGTCACTTTCGGTCAGCAGTTTTCAGGTTATTCAGCCGCCTTTGAGCGACAGATGGCGGGGATGTCTGGTCTGGAAGACGTTTGTCTGCGGCTGCCGCTTGGCGCCACTGCCGTCGGCACTGCCTTTGGCGCCTCGCAAGCCTATCGCCGCTTCGTCTTCGAGGAATTGCAGGCACTGACCGGCAAATCTTATCAGCCGGAGGAGAATTTTTTTGATGCGCTGCAAAATGCCGACGATTGGGTGAGGATTTCAGCCGCATTGAAAGCAATAGCCCTGACCCTGTCGAAATTTGCGGCCGATCTGCGCCTGATGTCATCAGGACCGCGGGCGGGGCTTGCCGAGGTCACCCTTCCGGCGGTGCAGCCGGGTTCGTCGATCATGCCGGGCAAAGTCAATCCGGTTATGCCTGAAATGATGATGCAGGTCTCCTTCCGTGTGATCGGTAATGATGCCACAGTCACCCGCGCCGCCGAGGGTGAACTTGACCTCAATGTATGGGAATCGATCATTCTAGAAGCCATCAGCGAAAGCATTCGTTTGATGCGACGCGCGATCCCGCTTTTTGTCTCCCATTGTATCTCGGGGATAAACGTCAATACGGAGCGCGGCCTCAAAGATGCATCCGGATCGCTTGCCCTGTCGACAGCACTCGTGGCGATTTACGGCTATCCGGCGGCATCTGCCGTCGCCAAGCATGCGGCCACCAACGGCCTGTCCGTCCAGGAGGCTTCCGTGGCTTGTGGACTGATGACGCGAGCGGAGGCCGACCTGCTTTTTTCCGATGTTGCAGCATTCGCAGACCCAGACCGGACCGAGCAACGGATCGCCAGCTTCCGCAACCGCACGTCCACCCTCAACAGGCGCTAAAAAATGTCCAGAATAATTCCTGATGCCGTCTTGCCGTCGAAGACCCTGCCTGCGCACGTGGATGTCGTAGTTATCGGTGGCGGCATCATCGGCGTATCGACAGCGTTGTCGCTGGTCGAACGTGGCATCAGCGTTGCCGTCTGTGAAAAGGGGCTGATCGCTGGTGAGCAATCGTCTAGGAACTGGGGTTGGGTGCGCCAGATGGGGCGTGATCCGGCCGAGTTGCCGCTTTCCATGGAAAGCTTGAGGCTCTGGAGAGGCATGAACGAGCGGGTCGGCGCCGAAACCGGGTTGCGCCAGTGCGGCATTGCCTATCTGTGCGAGACGGACGCTGACGTCGCCTTTTACGAGGAGTGGCTCCAACATGCCGCCGCAGTGGGTCTCGACTCGCGCATTGTGCGCGGTGAGGCAATGCACGCGCTGGTGCCGGGCATGGGCAGGCAGTTCAAGGCCGTGATGCACACTCCGAGCGATTGCAAGGCCGAACCGTTCATGGCGGTTCCCGCCATGGCACGCGGTGCTGCCGCAAAGGGTGCCCATATCCTCACGGGCTGTGCGGTCCGGTCAATCGAACGCTCCGCCGGGAAGGTAAGCAGTGTGGTGACGGAACATGGCGAAATCCGCTGCTCTTCCGTCGTGCTGGCGGGTGGCGCCTGGTCCAGGCTTTTTGCAGGCAATATGGGACTTGATATTCCGATCCTCAAAATCCTCGGCAGCGTCGCGCGTCTGTCGGCTGTTGATGGCATGACGGATATGCCGGTGGGCGGTAACGATTTCGCCTTCCGTCGCCGTCATGATGGCGGCTTCACGGTAGCGCAGCGCAACGCGGATATCGCGCCCGTCACTCCGGATAGCTTCCGTCTGTTTGCCGACTACCTGCCGTCGCTCGTTAAAAACTGGCGGGCATTACGCTTGCGGACAGGCGGGCAGTTCCTGCGGGAAATGGCGATGCCCCACCAATGGAAAAGTGACGCTGTGACGCCGTTCGAGCAGATCCGCATTCTCGATCCCGTTCCGTCATCGAAGCTCATTTCCCAAGGTATCCACAAGTTGTCCAAGTCCTTCCCGGCATTTGCAAATGCCCGCATCACGGCTACCTGGGGCGGCCTCATGGATGTCACGCCGGATGCCGTTCCGGTGATCTCTGCTGCCAGTGCCATTCCCGGCCTTTATCTGGCCGTCGGATTTTCCGGCCATGGATTCGGTATCGGCCCCGGTGCCGGAGCGCTGACGGCTGATCTGGTGGCAGGCTCCAAGCCATGCGTCGATCCAGCACCTTTCCGTCTGGAGCGTTTCGGGCGACTGCACCGCTCGCTGGAGAATTTGCGGTAAGATTCTTAAAGATCAAGAGATGGCGCCCGGTGCGCGGTCCCGCTTCTGCGAGACGTGCTACAGGCGGGCTGATACTTGCCGCGCCGGTCATCCCGCAGACATCTTACTGCTCGGAAAACTTCCAGGTTTCCCGTCAGGTCGTCCAGGCTGATATGGAAGCGCAGGGCCAGATCAGGCCCACTCCTCATTCCACACCTGAACCATGTGGCCGGGTGTAACTTCGCGATATTCGCGGTTTGGCGGCGTGAAGGTTTTCGGCCGGATTGGGCTGCGCAACTCTGTATCAGCGAATTTGCGCCGCATATGCCTGCGTGAGGGATCTGGTAGCGGCACGGCCGATAGCAAGCGCCGGGTATAGGGATGTTGCGGATTGGAGAAAACAGCTTCGCGCGGTCCGGTCTCAACGATTTCGCCGAGATACATTACAGCTATGCGATGGCTCATGCGCTCGACAACTGCCATGTCGTGGGAAATGAACAGCAGGCCGAGTTTCAGTCGTTCCTGAAGGTCCAGTAACAAGTTTACCACCTGAGCCTTGACTGAAACGTCGAGTGCCGAAACCGCCTCATCGGCAATGATGAGTTCGGGTTGGAGCGCCAGCGCTCTTGCAATGCAAATGCGCTGGCGTTGCCCGCCGGAAAACTCATGCGGATAACGGGTCGCCATCGCCCCAGCCAGACCGACTTCGCCAAGCAGATCACGCGCAAGCTTTCGGGCATTGCGGGGCGTTTCCAACCCATGGATCAAAAGAGGCTCCGCGATGGCGTTTTCAACCGTTAGGCGGGGATTGAGGCTGGCGAATGGGTCCTGAAAAATCATCTGAACTTGACGGGACAGGTCCGATCTGGTGAAGGAGCCAACATCCGCGCCGTGGATATGGATTGAACCGGAATGCGGCCGGTTAAGCCCGGCCAGCAAGCGGCCAGTGGTCGATTTTCCGCAGCCCGATTCACCTACCAGCGCAAGTGTTTCACCCCGCGAGAGCGAAAAGCTGACATTTTCGACCGCATGCACGCGCGAGTGCACCATCCGGGTGAAGGCGGATCGCATCTCGAACCGCGCCGACAGGTTCCTGACATCGAGAAGCTTGCCACTCGCCGCGTCGATGGTATCGGGCCGCTTCTTCTGTGGCAGTGCCTGTCCTGTTTCCATGTCGATAATCGGGAAAGGACTGGGGCCATCTTCGCCGGCCGAACCGAGTTGCGGCACCGCGGAAAGCAGGGCGCGCGTATAGGGCTTTTGCGGGCTGGCAAAGACTTCTGATGTCGTGCCGGTCTCAATCTGGTCGCCACGATACATCACCAGCGTACGGTCGGCGATTTCAGCGACGACACCCATGTCATGGGTGATGAAAAGCACAGCGGTGCCTTCCTCTTCCTGCAGGGTTTTGATGAGGTCGAGGATCTGCGCCTGAATGGTGACGTCGAGCGCCGTGGTCGGTTCGTCGGCAATCAGAAGGGCGGGGCGACAGGCAAGTGCTATCGCAATCATCACGCGCTGGCGCATGCCTCCTGAAAACTGGTGCGGGTAATCGTCGATACGTTTGGCAGAGGAGGGAATCCGCACTTTCTCCATCAGTTTCAAAGTTTCCGTCCGTGCCACGCTTTTCGAAATACCGTTATGGGCAATCAGGGCTTCCGCGATCTGTTCCCCGACGGTCAGTACCGGATTGAGGCTCGTCATCGGTTCCTGGAAGATCATCGCCACCCGGTTGCCACGGATTTCACGCATGCGAGCAGGGGAAGCGCCGATCAGTTCTTCGTCGTCGAGCTTGATCGAGCCTTCGATGCGGCTCGTCTTTTCCGGCAGAAGCTGCATCACGGACAGTGCCGTAACACTCTTGCCGGAACCGCTTTCTCCAACGATCGCAAGTGTTTCACCAGCACGGATGTCTAGGTTCAGCTCGCGAACCACCGGGTTGAACGTGCCGTCGCGCAGGAATGAGACCTTGAGATTGCGGATGGAGAGGACAGGATGAGGCGTGGTTTCGGTCATTGTCACTTTTTCCTGTTTCATACGCCGCTCTTGCCGCCGCCCGCAAGGACGGCTCCTGCCGCCGAACGCGGATCGAGCCAGTCGCGCAGCAGATCGCAGACCCCGTTGAGCACGAGGATCATCACAACCAGCGCCAGACAGGGCCAGACAAGCAGCATGGGCTGATGAGCGATAGCCGCCCGGCCGGTTCCGATCATCAGCCCGAGTGAGGGCGAGGGAGGGACGACGCCGAGACCAAGGAAGGACAGGCCCGATTCAAGCACAACCGCCGCCGCCGTGACGAAGCTGGCCTGAACCAGAAGAGGTCCCATGATGTTGGGCAAAATGGTTTTCAACATGATGCGGATGTTACTGGCACCCATGGCCTGTACCGCCTCGACATAATCCTGCGAGCGAACGGTAAGCACGCTGGCATAGGCGATGCGGGTGAAGCCGGGAACGAACACTGCGGCAAGCACGGGGATCAGTGTCATCGGGCCTGGCCCATAAAGGGTTACGGCGAGCATGGCGAGGAGAAGCGGGGGGAAACAGAGCACGACATCCATGGCCCTGAGCGTCAGGATTTCCGGAAAACCTCGCATGTAACCACCGATAATGCCGAATGCGGTACCGATGACGCCCGAAAGGATGGAGGTCGAGAGGGCGATAAACAGCGAGATACGGATGCCGAAGACCAGCCGGGAGAGAATGTCGCGGCCCATTTCATCCTGCCCGAGCGGGAAAGCTGAAGATGGCCCGGCGAACCGCTGACCCATGGTCATCTTCAGGGGATCTGACAGGGGCAGTACTGGAGCAAGCAGGCATATCAGTGCGATGAGCGCGAGCAGCAGCGGCCAGACGAGACGAAGCGAGCGCGTCATTTGCGAATCCTCGGATCGGTGACACCGTAGACAATATCGACGATGAGGTTGAGCGTGATGAACAGGGCCGAAATGACCAGGATGACCGCAGTAACTGTGGGGTAGTCACGGGAATTGACGGCGCTGACCAGCATGCCGGACAAGCCTGGCCAGTTGAAGACATATTCCACCAGTACCGTGCCGCCGAACAGGCCGCCAAGATTGAGCGCGAAGACCGTGATGACCGGCATCAGCGCGTTGCGCAGCACGTGGCGGGCAATGATGCGCCGTTGCGGCAGACCCTTGGCGCGCGCGGTTCGGACATAATCCAGCGGCAGAACATCGAGCACTGAGGCACGCGCGATGCGCACGACGATCGCCGCAAGACCGAGCGCGATGGCGAAGGCGGGCATCGCCAGCAGGATCAGATGCTTGCCTGGGTCGTCTGAAATATTGACGTATCCACCGGCTGGCACCAGCTTCCACATCTGGGCAAAGACCAGAATTATCAATGTACCGGCGACGAAAACGGGAATGCCCTGGGTAAAACCGGCAAGAAAATTAGAGACGCGATCGAAACTACCGCCCTGTCGCAAGGCTGCGGCAACGCCGACCGGTACGCCGATGATCAAACTGAGGATCGCGGCGGCTGCGATCAGCTCAAGTGTACGCGGCAGGCGTTTGGCAATTTCGGGTGCGACCGGTGAACCGTCGATCATCGAGTTGCCGAGATCAAAGCGAATGAGGCCGGACATCCGATCGACATATTGCGTCAGTATCGGCCGGTCGAGGCCCAGATCGTTGCGCAACTGCGCAACCGAAGCCGCGTCGGGCGTCGAACCTTCTCCTGAAAGCAGCAGTTCAGCCGGATCGCCTGGCACCATATAAATGGAAAGAAAGACGAGGCTGGTAACGACCCAGAGCAGTGCCAGAGAAATGGCAATTCGCTGCAGGAACCAGAACATGAAGACCCTCCGGCAGTCAGCCATGCAACGTCAGCCTGAAAATACTTGCCTTTCAGGCCTCTTCCGCACGGAAGATGAGAAACGGATGCCCGGACGGGCGAGTGCCGACCGGGCTAATTCCAGATGTTACGACAGCGAAAGCTCGTCGAAAAGGCGACCGGAGAAGGGAGAAATCTGGTCCGGAAGCATATGGAAATTGTTGACGCGCTTCAGGTGGGCAAAGCCGGTGGCGCGGTAGGAAAGACCGCAAAAAGGCGTGTATTCGATGACGAGCTTGTCGACTTCGGCATATATCGCCTTGCGCTTTTCCAGGTCGAACTCCGCACGGCCCTTGGCGAGCAACTCGGTCAGGCCTGGAACCTCGAAATTGCGTGAGCGGAAGAAGGTCGGCGACAGCGTCGGGTCAATAAGGGCGCTTGTCGCATCCGGATCGAAGGTGTCGAGGCCGAGACCCTGAATGGCGAAATCGCCCTGGCCACGGTTACCCATGGTAACGCGGGTGGACCAGTCGGGCATCGTCAGTGTCACGTTGATGCCGACTTCGGCCAGATGGCCCTGGACGATGACGGCGGTATCGCGGTGCATGCCGTACTGCGCGGTCGAGAGCAAATTGACGGTCACACCTTCTGCACCGGCCTCCTTAATCAGCGCCTTGGCACGGTCGGGGTCGTAGCTCTGCCCCTTGGCAAGTTCGGCGTTGTAGAACGGCGTCGCGGACGAGCGCGGCACGCCTTCGAGAACCGCGCCGCGCCCAAAGAACACGCCCTTGACGATCTCTTCGCGGCGAATGGCGAGGGAAACGGCGCGCCGCAGGCGCTGGTCCTTGAATGCACCAGCTCCGTTGAACGACAGGAACATGAATGCGCCTGTGGCAGCTGTCTCAAGCGCAACACTGGCGTCGTTGTCGAGCTGGTCCATTGCGCTCCACGGAACGTAATCGATCACATCGACATCGCCCGCAGTGATCGCTGCAACACGTAGGTTTTCGTCGGCGTAGGCTGTGACGCGAACCTTCTTGAAATGCGGCAAGCCGTCCTTGAAATAATGCGGGGAGGCTTCGAAATCGAGGCCTACGCCCTTTTCTGCATTGGCCAGCGTGAACGGGCCCGCGCCTATGCCATGGTCCTGTTTGTCGGTCGAACCCTTGGCGATGATCTGCAGGAAGGGGTTGGCGAAGAGCGCCGGCAGCGCCGCGTTCGGTGATTTCGTCAGGAGCTTGAAGGTGCGGTCATCGACAATCTCGACCTTTTCGACTTCGAGCATCGCATCACGGGTATAGGCACCGGAGCCCTCCGCCTTGATCTTCTCGATATTCCATTCGATGTCGGCCGAGGTGACGGGCTGGCCGTCGGAGAATTTAACATCCTTCAGCTTGATCACCCAGGCGCGGTCGCCTTCTTGGTCGAAGCTTTCGGCCAATTCACCCACAAGTTTGCCTTCTGGCGTGTAGGCCATGAGGAAACGGTTGATCAGCGAAGAAACGAGTTGGCCGGCATAGCCGACATTCACCCACGGTTTCAGATGAGCGGGATAGGTGGAAAGGCCGATGCGCAATGTGTCGGAAGGGGCCTGCGCAAAGGTTCTGGACGCTCCGATGGCAAATGCGGCACCTGAAGCGGCGGTCAATTTCAGAAGGGTACGGCGATCGAGTATCATGGTTAGTTCCCCATTATGTGTTGATACATGCTTGCCAGCCGGCGTGGACGATTTCGGCGCGCCACCTTTCCGGAAAAGTGTCGGTCCCGGTGGGCGTGATCTGGTCCCGTCGATATCGAAAACAATAAAGAGAGCCTTTTCCGGGTGTCAAGCGAAATTCCATTAATTAGTTCATTGGGAAATCTTTGTGTCAAATAACGGAATAAGAACCCAAATTTTTTAACGTCCGGCGTAATTTTGTCTTATAATCTAATTATAGGAATACCAGAAATATTCTGGTCGTAATAATGGAATTGAGATTGACAAGGGAATGAAGCCGATCATAGGGTCTGAACAACTGGCCCGGATTGCCCGGCAGCCGTTTCTCCGGGGCCGAAGGCTTGGCTTTCGCAGCGGGCGGCGCATGCAATCAAGGCAGTGTCGCACGACCTCCAGATGAGGCGTTGCCTTATGACATCCAGAAGAAGGAGCGAGCCATGGCATGGCGGATTGGCGTGGATTCCGGTGGTACTTTTACCGATGTTTGTCTGTTTGAGGATGAGACGGGCGAGGTGGTGATCTGGAAGGTTTCATCGACACCGGATGACCCTTCGCGCGGGATCACGCAGGGGGTGGCCGGTGGCATCGAGCGCGTAGGCATCAAGGCCGAGGACGTGTCTTATGTCGGTCACGGTACAACGGTTGCCACAAACGCGCTCATTCAGGGTCGTGGCGCAAAAACAGGGCTTCTGACGACCGGTGGTTTCCGCGATCTGCTGGAAATCGGCCGTCAGAAACGCCCGGACCTCTATGATCTCCAGGCAGATAAGCCTGAACTTCTGGTCGAGCGTCACCTGCGCTTCGGTATTGAAGAGCGTGTTTTGGCCACTGGCACTGTTGAAACACCACTGGACGAGACCGCATTGCGCGAAGCGGTGCGGGCTCTGAAGGCCGATGGCGTAAAGGCGGTCGCAGTCAATTTTCTGTATTCTTTCATGCACGCCGAGCATGAGAAGATCGCGGCCCGCATTCTGGAAGATGAGTTTCCTGAAGCCTTCCATTCGCTGTCACACCGTATCGCGCCGGAATTCCGTGAGTTCGAGCGATTGTCGACCACGGTCGTCAATGCCTATCTCGGCCCCGTCATGCAGGGTTATGTGAAATCGCTGTCCGGCAAGCTCACCGATCTCGGCATCACGGTTGCGCCGCAGCTCACCCAGTCGAATGGCGGCGTTATCGGCTTTGATACTGCTGCCGAAATGCCGGTACGCACGGTTCTGTCCGGTCCCTCGACCGGTGTTGTCGCTGCCCAGGCGGTTGGTCGCATGACCGGCATCGACAACCTCATCACGTTTGACATGGGCGGTACCAGCTCTGACGTTGCACTGCTTGCTGATGGTCAGTGCCGAGTGGTGAACGAGTCGGTGGTCCACGGTTATCCGATCAAGGCTCCGATGCTCGATATACACACGGTCGGGGCCGGTGGTGGCTCGATCGCCTATATCGATTCCGGCAATCACCTGAAAGTCGGTCCGCGTTCTGCAGGCGCCAATCCTGGTCCGGCCTGCTACGGCCTTGGCAATGACGAGCCGACGGTCACTGACGCCAATGTCGTACTTCAGACACAGAACCCGGAATATCTGCTCAACGGCCGAATGAAGATTGACCGTTCGCTGTCGGTAAAGGCCGTCGAGCGGCTTGCGGAAAAGCTCAATATGGGCGTTCTGGAAACCGCGAACGGCATTCTCGACATCGTGACGGCCAACATGGCCAAGGCCATTCGCGTGATTTCGGTCCAGCGTGGCCATGATCCGCGTGACTACGCGCTGGTCGCCTTCGGCGGAGCGGGTCCGGTGCATGCCGTGCGTCTGGCCCGTGAGTTGGGCATGAAGCGCATCGTCGTGCCGAAGACCCCGGGCGTCTTATGCGCTCTTGGCCTCTTGATGACGGATCTGAGAACGGACTTCTCGGCAACTGTCCTGCATCGTCTCGACCAGGTGGCGTCGGGAACGATCTCCACGCTGTATGATGGCATTTCTGCTCAAGCCAATGCCTGGTTCGAGCGTGAGAAAATCGCACCAGCCGCCCGCGTTGTCACCCGCACCGTCGATTGCCGCTACGCCGGCCAGAATTACGAGATCGCAGTCGCCTTGCCGGAAGGCCCGATCACCGAGGAAACCTTCCGCCTCGTCAAGGAGCGTTTCGAGCAGGCGCATCGCCAGCTCTATGGCTTCATCGCCGAAGGTGAGCCGGTGCAGCTTGTTACCTATCGTTTGGTCGCAAGCGGCGTCGTCGAAAAAGCAGCGTTCAAGGCCCGCGAGATGGAGGGCGAGGATTCCTCTGCTGCGATCTCCGGCAAGCGTGATGTCTGGATGGCCGAAGCCGGCGGTTTTACTGCGGCGACGCTCTATAACCGCGATCTTCTGAAACCCGGTAACGTCGTCGCCGGTCCTGCCATTATCGACCAGATGGATTCGACCACGGTTCTGCCGCCTGGATATGTCGCTACGGTCGATGCCTATCTCAACCTCATCGTGGAGGGAAAATGATGACGAATGCAGCCATCGCACAGAACCCTGCTGCAGCACTCAATCCGATAACTGTCGAGGTCATCGGCAGCGCATTTGCCTCCACCGTCGAGGAAATGGGAGAGGCGCTCGTTCGTGCCAGCTATTCCACCAATATCAAGGAACGCCGCGATTGCTCGACGGCACTGTTCGACGCCAGGGGGGCAATGCTTTGCCAGGCCGAACATATCCCGATGCATCTCGGCTCGTTTATCGGCTTTATTCCCTATATTCTGGAGCATGTCGGCGCGGATAGTCTTGCTCCTGGCGACGTGTTTATCGGCAACGACGCCTATGAGGGTGGCGGCACTCATCTGCCGGATATCGTTCTGGCGGAGCCGATTTTCCAGGACGGCAAGTTGATCGCCTGGGCGATCAATACAGCGCACCATTCCGACTTCGCAGATCGCGGCCATGCCCACATATATCAGGAAGGCCTGCGCATTCCCCCGGTTCGCCTCTATCGAAAGGGCATTCTTCAGGAAGACATCCAGAAGCTGTTTCTCCTGAACTGCCAGGTGCCGCATGAGCGAATGTCGGACCTGCGCGCCCAGATGGCAGCGAACCGCCTTGGCGTGACGCGCCTCAAGGAACTCTGCGACAAGTATTCCACCGGAACGGTTCTCGCTGCTGGTCGCGAACTGATGGACTATGCCGAACGCAAGATGCGCGCCGGCATCGCTTCCATTCCGGATGGCACCTACAGCTTTTCGGATATGTTCGATGCGGAATCGCTGCGGGACGAGCTCGAATTTTCGGTGACAATTACCGTCAAGGGTGACGAGATGCATCTTGACTTCGTCAGCCCGCCGCAGGTTCGCGCCGGTCTGAACGTGGTCTATACCGCGCTCCTTTCCACAGTCTATTATGCGGTGAAGACAGTTGTTGATCCAACCGTCCTGCCAAATGCCGGTCTGGCCCGGCCGATCCATGTGACGGCGAAAAAGGGTACATTGCTCAATTGCGCTCACCCGGCCGCAGTCGATGGCCGCATTGCCGCATGCCAGCGTGTGGTCGATCTCATCCATGGCGCACTCGCGAAGGTGGTTCCGCACCGCGTGACCGCTGCCTGCAACGGATCTGTCGCGGTTGCGAGCTTCTCTGGTACACGCGCGGACGGCAGCCTCTGGGTCTATCTCGAAACTATCGGCGGCGGCTTCGGGGCGCGGCATAACAAGGATGGCCTGGACGGCGTGCATGTCCACATGACAAATACGTCCAACCTGCCACTGGAATCGCTTGAAACCGAATATCCGCTAACGCTGGTTGCCTATGAATTGGTCGACGGTTCCGGTGGTGGCGGACAGTTCAGGGGTGGCATGGGTCTTCGCCGCGTGTATCGCGCAGAAGCAGATTGCCGGGTCTCCGTCGGTGGCTCCCGCTTCGTCTCGCGCCCCTGGGGTCTGGATGGTGGCCTTGCAGGTGGTCTTGGCTCCTTTACCATTCTCGGTGCGCCCGAGCGGCTGGTGAATGGTGCCGGCGACATCTTCAAGGGTGATATTCTCGAGATCGTAACCCCCGGTGCCGGTGGATATGGCGAGCCCTCCATGCGCGACCCGGCATCCATTGCAGCCGACGTCCGTGACGGACGCATTTCCTCCGAAGCGGCCAGATCCGTTTACGGGCTCTGATTTCCCAAGCTGGCCCGGTTTCCCTCCATAGGGAGCCGGGTCTTTTTTGGGCGAGCGGCTTGAGGTCCCAATTTTTTAACCCGCTTGACTACCCATGCCATATTGCCTAATCCAGTTCCAATTATCGGATTTTAATGAATGATATATTCACCGAAACCCAGGGGACAGCATGGCAAAGCAATCGTCCAGCAATGTCGAACGCGGTGCGGAAATTCTTCTGGCGCTAGGCAATGCGGGTGTCGGCGGCATGAGCCTTGCTGAAATCGCAGATGGGATCGGTGACGCTAAATCGGCGGTGCATCGGGCTCTGACGGGACTGTCTCATTACGGTTTTGTTGAGCAGAGCGGTCGGCGCGGCAACTACAGGCTGGGGAGCGCGATTTATGCGCTGGCGCAGCGCGTGCCAGGTATTGGTGATCTGGTCGATCTTTTCCGTCCGGCGCTTATTTCCATCACCGCCGGCACAAACATATCAAGTTTTCTCATGGCGCGGTCGGGTTTCGAATCTGTTTGCCTCGATTTCCAGCTCAGCGCAGCGCCGGTCCAACCCTTGCTTTCGGGCGTGGGCGGGCGTCTGCCGCTTGGTATCGGCCATGCCGGGGTTTGCATGATGGCGCGGCTGGACAGGGAATCCCGCGAACGCATCCTCGAAATCAACGCCCCGCATTACGAACAATGGCAGATCGAAACGGATACCATCCGCGCCGAGATCGAGATGTTCCTTGAAAAAGGCTATGTGATCGGTACGCGCAAGGCGGCGGGGTACGAGGTCTGGACGCTTTCCTTTGCGCCCGCGCCCGGTGACAATCGTTATGGCGAAACCGGGGTTTCACTGCTTGCGCTGGCCAACAGCGTTTCGGATGACGAGGCACAGCGCTGCGTCGCGCTGATGTCTGAAGCACTGCCCTACAAGTGGTCCGGCCTTAACGCGTAACGCCGGATCATTTCCTGGATATGGGCAAGGCGCGCGCTGCGCGCCGGTTCAGCAAGAACGTCCCGCCCGAAGGTAAAGCGGATGGTGTGTGCCGTGGAGACCGTGGCCCAGCACAGATTCGAGATTGACAGCCATAACTCGACAGGGTCCAACCGAGGGCGAAACACGCCAGCTGTGGCGCCACGCTCCAGAATGCCTGCCACCATCCGGGAAATATTTCCGGCATATACCGTTTCGGGCTCCGATTCGCGGATGTTCTCGCCACCGTGCAGGTTCTCGATGCCGACAAGCGTCAGGAAGCCCTGATTGTTCCGGTAGTAGTCAAAGGTGAACTCCACAAGCCGGTCGAGCGCAGCAACCGGATCCGAAGGCATCGCCAGCGATTCCTCTGCATCGCGCATCGCCCGGTAAGCGTCTTCCAGCACATGCCGGAACAACACTTCCTTGCGGGAAAAATGCCGATAGACAAGTGCCTTGTTAACGCCAGCCGAATAGGCGATAGCCTCGATATTTGCACCTTCCAGACCGTGCGCAACGAATTCGCCTGCCGCAGCCACAAGAATGGCCTTGCGGGTGCGCGAGGTGCGCGCCGCGTGTGATCCTGGCGGCTTTTCCTTCACCTTTGTTGCCTGCGGCCTGTCGTTCATTCATGTCGTCCTTCCGTGGCCGGTGAATATCATCTTTGCCTCGTCTTGTCCTCTCTTCGGCAAGGAACGAATTTTGCAGCGTTATCGCCAACAGCTCTTTACAGCTCCCGTTGCTTCTGTTTTTGTAACGCCAACGTTACTGTTACACAAGAGGCAGTTATGACCCCGCATATACGTGTCGCATCCGACGTCGGCGGAACTTTCACCGACAGCATTGCCTATGACGAGACGACGAGAACCATCACCGTCTCGAAGGTATCGACCACGCCGGTCAACCGTGCGCTCGGCACACTTGAAGGCCTGCGAAAGGCCCTGGGCCTGCAGGGCGCGAGCGGTGCGGATGTTGCGTATGTGGGACATGGCATGACAACGGCAACCAATGCCGTGATCCAGCGCAATGGCGCAAAGACGGCATTTCTCACCAATCACGGCTTTCGCGATCTCCTTGAAATCGGCCGCCAGAACCGTCCGACGCTGTTCGATCTGACCAGGGTGAAGCCTGAACCGTTGGTGCCGCGCGAACTTTGTTTTACGGCGCGGGGCCGTATTCTGCCGACAGGTAAAGAGTTGCAGCCGCTCGACGAGGCCGATGTGCGCGCGGCTGGTGAAGCGATGAAGGCGGCTGGCGTCGAGGCCGTCGCCATCCTTTTTCTCCACTCTTACGCCAATCCCTCCCATGAGTTGCGGGCGCGCGATATTCTGGCTGAAGTCCTCCCACATGTGGCAATTTCCGCTTCGGTCGAGGTGAATGCTGAATTCCGCGAATACGAGCGCGGCTCGACGGCGGTGCTCAATGCCTATCTTCGTCCGGTCATGGACCGTTATCTGTCTTCGCTCTCCGGTATGTTGCAGGATGAGAAGGAAGGGCTGGGCCTTGGTCGCGACCGTCCGGTTATGGTGATGGATGCGGCCGGTGGACTGATGAGCCTCGAAGGAGCGCGCCTCAAGCCCGTCCATACCGTTCTATCCGGCCCCGCCGGTGGTGTAGTCGCCAGCGCGCATGTGGCTATGCTGGCAGGTATTCCCGATATCATCACCATGGATATTGGTGGAACGTCCACGGATATCAGTCTCATCCGGGCTGGACGGCCGGAAATCACCCGTTCGGCCAGTCTCGAAACCGTGCCGATTCGCCTGCCGGTTATCGATATCAATGCTATCGGTGCGGGCGGTGGTTCCATTGCCTGGATTGATGACGGTGGGGCGTTGCGTGCGGGGCCGATGAGCGCCGAGGCGGTGCCGGGCCCCGTTTGCTATCGTCGCGGTGGAACGTTGCCGACAGTTACCGATGCCAATCTTTTGCTGGGGCGGTTCTCGCCGCAATCGCGTCTGGGCGGTTCGATGACACTTGATCTGGATGGGGCCCATAAAGCCATCAACGATGTCATTGCACAACCACTTGGTCTTGATGTCTATGAGGCGGCGGCAGGAATATTGCGCGTAGCCCATGCCAACATTGTTCGGGGCATCCGCGTTGTGTCCGTGGAACGTGGTTATGATCCACGTGATTTCGCGCTTGTGCCATTCGGCGGTGCGGGACCGATGCATGGCAGCCCCGTAGCCCGCGAACTCAAGATGCCGCGTGTAATGGTGCCGCCGACCCCTGGCATTCTGTGTGCGCTGGGACAGCTGATTTCAGACCTGCGCCACGATTTCGTCGAAACACACGTCGTCCCCTATGCCGCCAATGGCGAAGCTGAAGCGGCTTTGCGCATCAAGCGCCTGACTGACCGCGCCGACGGCCATCTCGATCATGATGGCGTCGAGCCGGACCGGCGCGACGTGGAAATACGCATCGACATGCGCTATCAGGGCCAGTCGTTTGAACTGTCAGTGACGGTGAATCCCGGCGAACCCTGTTGGTGGGCCGACCTTCCTCACCGGTTTCATGCCGCGCACCGGGCCCGCTTCGGTCATGCTGACGAAAATGCCGCAATCGAGATCGCCGGCTTCGGCGTCACAGGTATCGGCCGCATCAAAACGCCGGTGCTTCCCGAACTCGACGACGGAGGCCCTGTGCCCGACGACGATGCCCTGACCGGCGAACGCCCGGTCTATTACGAGCCTGGCGATACCGGCGCGCGTGGCGCCTTCTATAAGGCGGCGGTCTACGCCCGGGAAAAGCTCAAGGCTGGCAACATGATATTCGGCCCCGCCATTATCGAGGAAGTTTCTTCGACCACCGTTCTTTATCCTGCCGACCGTCTCACGGTTCACAAATCAGGCAGTCTGATCGTTGAGGTAGCAGAATGACCATGTTTGATCCGATCCGTCTCGAAGTTCTGCGAAATGCCCTGGAAGCAACCGCGCAGGAAATGGGCGTCGTGCTGAAATGCACTGCCTTTTCGCCCAACATTAAAGAACGCATGGACGCATCCTGCGCAATCTTCAACGCGAATGCGGAGCTGGTCGCGCAGGCCGAGCACGTACCGGTGCATCTTGGTTCCATGCTGAGGGCCGTTGCGCCGACACTTGCACAGTTGCCACCGCTCAAGGAAGGCGATGTCGTCATCGTCAACGACCCTTTCGTTGCCGGCGCGCATCTGCCCGACATCACGTTGATAGCTCCGGTTTTCGCCGCAGGTGAACTCGTTGCGCACGTGGCAAGCCGCGCGCACCATTCGGATGTCGGAGGCATGGAGCCCGGTTCGATGCCCGGCAGCTCAACAGAGATCTTCCAGGAGGGCCTGATCATTCCGCCAGTCCTGCTTTACGACGGAGGTGCGGAACAGGCCGGTATCATGCGCATGGTGCTTGCCAATGTGCGCACGCCGGAAGAGAGGCGCGGTGATCTCAATGCCCAGTTGGCGGCTCTCAGGATCGGGGAGACCCGCCTGCAGGAAATGGTGGGGCGTTTCGGTGTCGATGGGCTGAAACAGGGCCTGTCGGCCATTCTTGACTATTCCGAGCGGCGCATGCTGAAGCGCCTCGCTGAGTTGCCGCCCGGCCGCTACGAGGCCGAGGACTGGCTGGATGACGATGGATCAAACCCGGAAAAAGTCCTGATCAAGGTTGCAGTCGATGTTGCGCCCGACCGTCTGGTATTCGATTTTGCAGGAACCGCGCCGCAGCGGCGTGGTAATGTCAATGCGGTCAAGCCGATGACGCATTCGGCGGTGTTCTACGCCATCAAGATACTGACCGACGCAACGCTTCCGCCAAATGCCGGCGTGTTGCGTCCAGTCGAAATTCACATTCCGCAGGGCTGTTTCCTCGATGCCCAGCCGCCGGCCGCCGTCTGCGCGGGCAATACTGAAACCACGCAACGCGTGGCAGACACGGTACTGCGCGCCTTTGCGCTTATCGCGCCCGATCGCATCGCCGCCGCCAGTCAGGGGACGATGAACCTGATCGGCATTGGTGGACGTGATCCCCGAAGCGGAAGGCCCTATACCTATATCGAGACGATTGGCGGGGGGCAGGGCGGCCGTCCCTATGGTGCAGGCATGCATGGCGTGCACGCAAATATGTCGAACACGCTCAACACCCCGATCGAGGCGCTTGAAATCAGCTATCCGCTGCGTATCGAACGTTACGAGCTGCGCCAGGGATCGGGCGGGACGGGGCACCATGCCGGCGGCGAAGGCCTGATACGCGCCATTACAGCGGTGGATCACGAGGCGCGTGTTTCACTTCAATCCGACCGTCGGATCACTGGTCCTTACGGTCTGCATGGCGGTGACGCCGGCGCGACGGGACAAAACTCGGTCATCGATGCGGCCGGCGTTGCGACACCCCTAGCCGGCAAAGGCTCGGTAACGCTTTCGTCTGGAGAAACGGTCGTCGTGGAAACGCCCGGCGGCGGCGGCTGGGGGAGGGTTCCGGTTTAGATCGAATAGAGACGCTACAGTCTCCCGCATACCTTGGACATCTGCGATCTTCTGCGGCACGCCATTGCCCCGAAACGACAATTTCAAGTCGGTTCAGCCACCAGCTGAGGAACGAAGGGGGGGGCGCAAACGCGACTACTACCTTTTTACCTGCAATCCGCTGCCGCTATCTTGCCGGCACGCGGCCGGTGCCAGTCGCCTCTATTGATGGAGGTTCGGGGTCGGGTACGACTGATAATGTGTGTTTGAGGCATTTAAGTGCGAAACAGGATCGGGAGTGGCGTACACCCTCGATCTTGTAGAGCTTCCGGCGCAGAAACTGCTCGTAGCCTGCGGTTCCTGCCACCGCCACCTTGATGAGATAATCATATTCGCCTGTCGTCAGATAGGCTTCCAGCACCTCCGGAAGAGCGGCCATCGCCTCTCCGAAGCGTTCCAGAACCTCGTCGTCGTGGCGCTCCAGCATCACCTCGATGATAACAGTTTCGCTCAGTCCAAGCTTGGCCTGATCGAGAATGGCGGTATAGCCGCGAATGACCCCTTCGTCTTCCAGCCGCTTGACACGCTGCCAGCAGGGACTGGGCGACAACCCCACCTTTTCCGAAAGCTCCGCATTGCTCAACCTGCCGTTCTCCAGCAGGGTGCGCAATATCTTGCGGTCAATTCTGTCCAGCGGTTTCGTCATCCCCGGTCTCCACACAATACGTTGCAAAAATCTGCCGTCACTGCGGCAGACTGCGAAAGAAATGTTTTCCGACGGGCGGTTTGGCGCTGGCATTCGAAAGCACCTTCCGTTGATTTTTAAGTACCGTACTGCAAGGTACAGGCAGCAGGGAGGAGCAGGCGTGGCACCCGTAGAACAGCATCATTTTCCAAGGCCAAGAACGTTGATCCATCCCGGCATTTCCTCGCCGGTGCGCATCAACAGCCTGCACTCGCCATCCGCGCGCCACGTGCGGCTGTTCATTGCGGCGGGCCGCAGTCTTTACGATGGAATCGTGCAGCCGCTTTTTGAAAACGGCATTGAGAATGCCTCGCTCACCATTCTTGGCGGCTATTTCGACATATTGTCCTATTGCGTCGCCCCGCCCGACCCTTCCGGCAAGGCGGTCATTGCCTATACGAAACCGATCGACGCCGGTGCAGCCTGGCTTGTGTTCGGCAATGCTACGCTCGGGCGCAGCATGAAGGGCGAGCCAATTGTTCATTGTCATGCCGCCATGCGCACCGCGGCAGGTGTGGTCAAGGGCGGCCATCTGCTGACTGAATCCTGTATTGTTGGCGAGAGCGGCGTTTCCGCCCTGGTGACCTCACTAGACAGTTTCGTGCTGCAGCAGTCCTTCGACCCTGAAACCAACATTCCCCTTCTTCAACCCAGGAACCGTACGGAGCGCGCCGATGAACACGCATAACACTGTCGAAATCGGATCCATGGGGCGTGTGGCCTATGCCCGCATCGCACCCAATGAAGACCTTGTTCTCGGTGTCGAAAAACTGTGCCTTGCCGAAGGTTTCAGAAATGCCTTTGTGCGCGGCGCGCTGGGCAGTCTGGTCGATGCCTGTCTCGGCACCCGCAGCGGCGCGTTCTTGCAAATACGCGGTCCCGCCGTGGAAATCGTCTCCATTGCCGGCGAAGTGCGTGCCCAGCCCGACGGCTCGCTGCGCGCCTCGCTGACCGGTGTCGTCGCCGATACCGAAGGCTCGGTTTATGGCGGTCCCTTTATCGCCGGAGCTAACCCGGTTTGCATGACTTTTGAAGTGACGCTGGAAGAGTGGTTGCCTGCGGAAAAGCCGCAGGCGGCGTGAGTTGTCGTCAGGCGGGCCGGTGAGTTGCTCAGCGCAACTCATGCGGCGCGCCCCTGTCTTTCGGTCAGAAGTAGCTCGAAAGTAACGCAGACCGGGTTCTTGCCGCGCACCAGCCGCCCGCCGCTGATATGTGTGGTGAGGTCCACCATCGCAATATCCAGCATTGCTTGTCGGTCTCCCGACGCGGCCGTGCCGATACGGCCGTTTCTTATGAGGATTTCGCTCGCGTAGGCAGTGAGGATTGTTCCGTCTTCATAATCCGCACCGACCAGGCTGCCAATTCCATTGACTTCGGCTTCTCGCAGACCAAACTGGGTAGAGACCTCTTCGAGTGCCGTGCATATATCGGTATTGGGGCGCACTGTGCATAAAAGTGCCCGAAGACCCGAACCCTTCTGGCGGCGCTGCTGCGCGATGGGTGTAAAAAGGGGGAAATTGCTTTCCTCATCCTTTTGCACATCAAGGATCGCTCCATCTAGCGCCAGAGCTTCAAGCGTTGTTTCTACAGCAAATTCGGTCTCAAAAGGCAGCAGATGCCCCATGGAGACAACGCCGTCGGCACTCTTCCATGAACCATGGCAATGCAGAAACGGCGCGCTATCACGCCGGCCCATATGCAGGCCGGCATCGATGATTGTGCCACCCGGCATGGAAAAGGTTTCGCTGTACCAAGCGGCATGTGCGTCATCCGGTGCGGCTGCCGGCATGACATAATGCAGCCGTTTCATCGGTACGTTCTTCAGTCTGACGTAACCACCTTCGAACCCCAACTCCGCAAAGGCATCGGCAATCGCTTCATTGGCGCTTACGCCGGGCCGGACCGTCAGAGTAACAGGATAGGCATGGCAGCCGACGGCGCGAAAGCGTTCAGGCGTTATCGGTCCGGGATGGACGATGTGGCGGGGAAGCTCTTGCGTGCCTGTCTCCGTCATACCGCAAGCCCCGCGGTAATGAAGCCCCCATCCACGGCGAGTACCTGTCCGTTGATGTAGCTTGCGTCATCCGACACGAGGAAAGCCACGGCAGAGGCGATCTCGTCCGTCCTGCCATAGCGATGCATCGGAACGCGGCTATGCCATTGGTCGCGAACATTTTCAGTATGAACCGCCTGGGTGAGGGGGGTATCGACCGGACCGGGCGCAATCGCGTTGACACGAATGCCCGATTGCCCCAGCTCGTTTGCCATTACCATCGTCAAAAGATTGACGCCGCCTTTCGAAGCGCCATAGGCGCTGCGGCCACGATTTCCACACATGCCGGAAACAGAGCTGATATTCACGATCGAGCCGGCAATATCGCGCTCCAGCCAGTAACGTGCGGCAGTGCGCGCTACCGCGAAGCTGCCGACGAGATTGACATCAACGATACGGCGAAATTCTTCGACGCTTGTGTCGACGGACAGCTTGTCGATACCGATGCCGGCGCTGTTGACGACGGCGACCAGATCAACCGCATGATCGGAATCTCCCGCGGTCAGGGCGGCGAAAGCCATCTCTATCGATGCCTCGTCCGCAACGTTGCAGACGATGCCGCGCGAGAGATCGATACCGAGCTTTTCGCAGGCTATATCCAGCGCCTCGCGCTTGAGATCCAGCAACCATGGCTGCCAGCCGCGCGCCATCAGGAGCTGCGCAGTGGAGAAACCGATGCCGGATGCACCGCCGGTGATCGCGACGGCCCCTTTTGTCCCTGTTTTCTCTTGTGTCATACCGTCTCCTCCCGATTGAATGTCACGCCTGTCAGCCTGTCCGCTTTTCTTCGAAAGCCGGCATCTGACCGCGTTTCTCCAGTTCCTCGCGGATCATTTTCTTGGTGATCTTGCCGTAGGCGGATTTCGGCATGGCATCCCAGAACACCACTGATTTCGGCAGTTTGTAGCGGGCCATCTTGCCTTCCAGATAGGCCTTCAGATCGATGGCGGCGATATCCGCGCCCTCGCGGGCCACGCACACGGCCACACCGACCTCGCCCCACACCGCGTCCGGCACACCCAGAACCGCAGTCTCGCTGATGTCAGGATGCATGAGGATTTTTTCCTCGATTTCACGCGGATAGATGTTCGAGCCGCCGGAAATATACATGTCGGAGGCGCGCCCGGTGATGTAGAGGAAGCCGTTCTCATCGCGATGACCAAGGTCGCCCGTGCGGAACCAGCCATTGCGGAAGGCTTTGGCATTTGCCTCGGGATTATCGTAGTAGCCGGCGAAAACGGCGGGACCGATTACACAAATTTCGCCGGTTTCGCCTGCGCCAACTTCCTCGCCCGCATCGTTCTGGATCTGCACTTCCATGCCGGTGCGGTCGAAGCCGCAGGTGCCGATACGCGTTTCCGGACCGTCCTCGGCGTTATGAAAAGAAGGCGGCAGCACGGTGATGTTACCGGTGACTTCACCCAAGCCGAAATATTGCACCAGCACCGGGCCGAGCTTTGCAAGCGCCCGTTTCTGGTCCGCGCGATACATCGGCGCGCCGGCATAGATGACATAGCGCAGTGAGGAGTGATCGAAACTATCCACAGAGGGGTCTTCGACAAGCATTTTAAGAATGGTCGGTACAGTGAAGGCGTTGGTGATATGCCATTTTTCGATCAGCGCCCAGACGGCGGGCACATCGAGCTTTTCCGCCGCCGGCAGCACGGTTTTCGCGCCATGCGCCACCTGCACCAGCTGGTGAATGCCCGCACCGTGTGAAAGCGGGGCAACGACGATGGAGGCGTCGTCCGGTCCGGTGCCGGGCATCAGATCGCAGAGATGGTTGGTGATGACGAACGCCATCTGGCCATGGGTAAGCACTGCAGCCTTGGGCCGGCCGGTGGTGCCCGAGGTGAAGAAGAACCAACACGGGTCATCCCGATCCACTGCCTGGCTTTTGACTTTGCGCCCCATATGACGGGCCACGATGGCATCGTAATCCTCACCGAACTCAGCCGTACCGATGGCGATGCTGAAATCGATCGTGCTTGCCTCATGGCTGGCTTTTGCATGATCGGGAAAAGCACTGGCACAAATCATGCCGCGTGCGCCGCTGGCCTTCGCCAGATAGGCAACTTCATCGGGCGATTGACGGTAATTGGTCGGCACCCACACCGCGCCCACGCGGAAGCATGCGAACATGGATTCGAACATCTGATTGTTGTTGGAGGACTGCACCAGAATGCGATCCCCCTTTCTGACGCCGAATTCAGTCTCCAGCGCATGGGCCATTGCGTCGACGCGGGCTTCCATTTGAGCCCAGCTCCAAGTCTTTTCACCCCAGACGAAACCGATATGGTCCGGGTTGCGGCGTGCCGCCTGCGTCAGGAAATGCGAGAGGTTCATCACCCGCGTGGTGGAGGGCGCAACCCCGCCCGCGGGATGCTGCACGGCACTTTGCATCGTCATTTCACACGCTCCATGATCGAGACGTAATTGGCAACCGCCGTGCCCCCCATGTTGAACACGCCAGCCAGGGAGGCATTGGGAATTTGCATGTCGCCTGCCTCGCCCATCAATTGCATCGCCGCCATGACATGCATGGAAACGCCGGTCGCTCCGACGGGATGACCTTTCGATTTCAATCCACCCGATGGGTTGATTGGCAGGCGTCCGGTCTTCAGCGCCGTTCCATCCTGGACAACGCGATATCCTTCACCGGGCTTCGCAAGCCCCATGGCCTCATATTCGATAAGTTCGGCAATGGTGAAGCAGTCGTGCGTTTCAACGAAAGAGAGGTCGTCGAGCGTTGCGCCGGCAAGTTCCAGCGAGCCGGCCCAGGCGCGGCGCGCGCCTTCGAAGGCCAACGGATCGCGACGGCTCAATGCCATGATGTCGTTGACATGCTTGCGGCCCCGGAAACCGATGGCGCGGTTGAGTGTGGCTGCCGTTTCCTCGTCGGCCAAAATGATTGCGGCAGCGCCATCAGAAATCAGCGAGCAGTCGGTGCGGCGCAGCGGGCCGGCGACGTAGGGGTTCTTGTCCGAAACCGTATTGCAAAAATCGAAGCCGAAATCCTTGCGCATATGGGCATAGGGATTGACCGCGCCATTGGCGTGGTTCTTTGCGGCAATCATCGCCAGCTCTTCGGAGCGGTCGCCGTAGCGCTGGAAATATGCCTGTGCGATGCGGCCGAACTGGCCGGCAAACCCGCCGGGAATATTGGCCTCCTCTGCACGGTAACAGGCGGAGAGCAGGATTTCGCCTACCTCTGCGGTCGGCAGCGCCGTCATTTTTTCGGCGCCGACAACGAGTGCGATGCGGCCGCGCCCGGCTTCGATGAAGTCCATGGCGCTATAGAGGGCGGCCGATCCTGTTGAGCAGGCATTTTCGAAACGCACTGCCGGCGTATAGGCGAGGCGCTCATCGCTCATCGCTACCAGGGCGCCCTGAAAATCCTGTTTCGAGAAGCCATTGTTCATCACGCCGACGAAAATGCCGTCGATATCGCTGACATCGACGCCCGCATGGTCTATGGCCGGCGCCACGACCGAAGCCATCAGTTGCTCGGTATTTTCAAGGGCCGACTTGCCGAAAGGCGAATGCGCCCAGCCGACGATCTGCGCTTTGCTCATTTGCTCGTTCTCCTCGTTTGCCGTTTCGTGTCGCCTTCACCGCGCGTGCGGGCGCGGCTGGCCATCATTTCTGCGATGCGTGTCTCGATTCGGGTTACTTCCTCGCGCAGCAGCGCTGCGAGTTCCGGCTGGCGCTCCGGCCGCATGCGGCTGTCCACAGCGGCAATGCTCAACGCTCCCGCTAACGCGCCATCAGGCGCGCGGATGGCAACGCCAATACCCCAGGAATTAGAAAGGATCAGGCCGGGGTTTAGCGAATAGCCATTGGCTCTCGTCAACTCGACATCACGGCGCAGGCCCTCAAGCGTGATGCCGGGATAATTAGCGGCAATAAGCCCGCTATTGGCCGCAATGATACTTTCCACCTCGGCGTCCGGCAGCGCTGCCAGCATGGCGAGCGAACCCGCACCAATACCCAAGGGGTGTTCGAAACCGGCCTGAAGCGCATGGGTGCGCACCGGCCAGGTGCCTTCTTCGCGGTAAAGGCACAGGGCAAATGTATCACGGCGCACGGAAAGGAAGCTCGAATCTTCCGAGCGACGGGAAATGCGCGTCAGGCCGTCCTGCGCCATTTGAAGAAGGCCAAACCGGCGCGATGACAGGCTCCCCAGCACATAGGTTTCTTCGCCGAGGTAATAACGCCGCGTTTCCTCATCCTGCTCCACAAGGCCGGCGCGGATCAGAGCCAGCAGCAGGCGGCGGGCCGTCGGCTTGTTCAGTCCGCTTTCTGTCACGATGACCGAAAGCGCCACGCCGCGTTCCGCGTGCCTCCCGACCATTGAGAGCAGCGCCAGAGCCCGGTCCACCGCGCGCGCGCCCGTCAGATCTTTTTCTACCGGGATTGTTGTTGTTGCCATCTCAGGAAAACGCCCCCACCGCACAGCTTTGCCCGCCATCGACCGGCAAACAGACGCCGGTGATGAACTTAGCCTCATCAGATGCGAGAAAAACGGCGGCGCGGGCAATATCGAAGGCATCGCCCATGCGACCCACCGGGACAGCCGCATTGCGCGCCGCCACCATTTCCTCGACAGACGCATATTGATTGCTGATCTGCTTGTAGATCAGTGGGGTGTCGATCATTCCCGGAAGAATGCAATTGGCGCGAATGCCCTGCCGGGCATATTGCATGGCCAGCGCCACAGTCGCCTGATTTACAGCTGCCTTCATGGCGTAATAGGCAAAATAGGGATAGCCGGTCCAGCGAATGGAGGCGAGCGACGAGATATTGACAATCGCCCCGCCGCCCTGCGCCAACATCACCGGCAACACAGCCTTGGAGGTGCGATAAACGGAGCCGATATTGAGATCGACCGAGGCGCGAAAGCTTTCCTCATCCAGCTCAACCGGCCCGCCCATATGGGTCACGCCGACATTATTGTGCAGAATATCGATGCCACCAAAGGCCTCGCAGGTGCGGGCAACGGTGGCCGATACGGACTGTAGTTCAGTGACATCGGCGGCAACCGCAATCGCCTCCAAGCCTTCACGGCGAATGATCTCAGCCGTCTCTTCGGCTGCGTCAGCGGAGAGATCGACACAGGCTACGCGCGCGCCTTCGCGGGCAAATTGCACGGCCGCAGCCTTGCCGTTGCCAAAACCCGGCCCCGATGATCCTGCGCCAAACACAAGCGCGCGTTTTCCCGTCAGGCGACCTGTCAAAGCAGTCTCCATTCCAATCGTCAGACATAGTCGGGTTGGCCCCGCTACGGGCGGGGCCAGCTATTCAACGGGCCGGTCAGGTCAGGCTTGCACCAACGGCCTTTTCAAGAATGGCCCAGGCTTCATCGCCGTATTTGCCTTTCCACTCGGAATAGAAGCCTGCCTCTTTCAGCGCGGCGCGGAAGAGTGTCGCATCCGTGTCGTTGAAGGTCATGCCCTTGGAAATCAGATCTTCCTTGACCGAGGCATTTAGCTTCGCCACGTCGGCGCGTTCATCCTTGCCGGACTGGTTGAGGTTTTTGGCGACGATGGCGCGCAGGTCATCCGGCAAACGCTCCCAGGCGCGCTTGTTGGCCAGGAACCAGAACCCGTCCCACATGTGATTGGTGACCGAGCAGAATTTCTGCACTTCGAACAGCTTTGCGGTGGAAATGATCGCCAGCGGATTTTCCTGGCCATCGACCACACCGGTCTGCAGTGCAGTATAGACCTCGGCGAAATTGATCGAGGCAGGGGCGGATTTGAACGCCTTGAACATAGAGGTCCAGAGCGGGCTCACTGGCACGCGGATCTTGAAGCTTTCGAGATCGGCAGGCGTGGCGATGGGCTTGGAAGCGCTGGTGATCTGGCGGAAGCCGTTATCCCAGATGGTGTCCATGGCAACGAGATTCTGCTTGGCAATTTCGCCACGGACATATTTACCGAGATCGCCATCCATGGCCGCCCATACGGACTCGTAGTTCGGGAAGGCGAAACCGATGCCGCTGATGGATGCGTTCGGTACCAGCGTCGACAGGATCAGCGGCGAAAGCGTGAAGAATTCAACGCCTCCAGAGCGCACCTGGCTCAAAACGTCTGTGTCGGCACCCAACTGGCTGCTGGGGAAGATGCTGATATTGACCTGCCCATCGGTCTCCTTGGCGATACGCTCGGCGGCCTCCTTGGCGCGAATGTTCATCGGGTGCGCCGCAGGCAGATTATTGGCATATTTATAATTGTATTGGGCAGCGCGGGCGCGCGACACGAAGGCGGTGGCCAGTACGGCGGAACCGGCGCCGGCGAGTATGGTACGTCTGTTGATATTCATTGCTTTCTCCTCCCAAAATAAAGCAGTTATCATTCATCGGCGTGGCGGGCGTACCCGGTACGGTCTCAGAGCAGAATGGTCGAAAATCCGGGGATTGCTGCAATCAGCAGCAGGCCGATGATCATGGCTGCGAGATAGGGCCAGATGGCACCCATGGCTTCGTCTGGCGACACGTTGCCGATCTTGCAGGCGATGTAAAAGCCGATGCCGATGGGCGGCGCCATCAGGCCGATATTCATGGCGACCACCACGACCATCGAATAATGGATGTCATTGATGCCAAGCGTGCGGGCGATCGGGAACATGATCGGCGCGAGCAGAACGATTGCTGGCAGTCCTTCCAGGACGCAGCCCAGGATCATGAAAATCAGGATCGACACGACCATGTAGGTCATCCAGCCGCCCGGAAGATCGGTAATCATCGCGGTCAGCTGGAAAGCAAAGCCGCTCTGCGTCAGCGCCCAGGCCATGGCCGATGCACAGCCGAGGATCAGCAGGATCGCCCCTGAAAGGGCTGCCGTCTCGACCAGCATCGAATAAAGCTTCCTGAGGCTGATGCCGCCATAAAGCACTGCGCCGACGATCATGGCGTAGAGCACGGCAATAGTGGAGACTTCGGTTGCCGTGGCGACACCGCCGCCGACCAGGCTGCGGATAAGGAAGGGCAGAACGAGCGCCGGTGCGGCAATCAGGGCTGCCTTGCCGACCTGCGGCCATGGCGTTCGCTTTGCGCCTTCCATGTTTTCATCCCGCGCCTTCCAGCGGGCCAGAACGGCCAGCACCAGAAGCAGTACCATTGCAATCATGAAACCGGAGGTGAAGAGGCCGGCAATAGACACACCTGCCGCGGAACCCAGAACGATCAGCACGATTGAGGGCGGAACCGTATCGGCCATGGCGGCGCCGGTGGCCAGAAGCGCGATCATTTCCTTGGGTTTGTGGCCACGGCGCTTCATTTCCGGAAATAGCGCCGGTGCGACGGTTGCCATATCAGAAACCTTGGAGCCGGAAATGCCGGAGACAAGAAACAGAGAACCGAGCAGAACATAGGACATGCCCGCGCGAATGTGGCCAAACATCGAGGAGAGAAGCTCGACAATCGCCTTACCCATGCCGGTTGCATCGAGCACGCAGCCCAGCAGCACGAAGACTGGCACTGACAACAGAATGATGCCGGACATGCCCTCATCCATGCGCCCGATCATCACAATGGTCGGAACCCAGGTGGTGAAGGTCAGATAGGCGAGGGTTCCAAGGCCGAAGCAGAAGGCAATCGGAACACCCAGCACCAGAAATACCGCAACGAACAGGCCGAGGAAGATCGCCAGATTAAAATTGCCGAGGGATTCCAGCATCGGCGATGCCAGATAGAGCAGGCCGGAGGCAACCCCGACCGTTACAAGGGCCGCAATGATATCGCGCAGATTTTCTCGTCGGAAGAGATTGTTGAGCACCAAAAGCAGCATAAGACAGGCGCCGACCGGCAGCGCCGCAGCGCGAAACGACATCGGAATATTCAGCGCCGCTGACGTGACCACCCACTCCTCGATGGCGTATTCCATGGCGGGCTTGATGATTGCCGCAAGAAATGTCGCCACCAGCACCAGTGCCAGGGAATTGATATAGCCCAGAACACGTTGGGGAAACATGTTAAGAAACAGCGTGAGGCGCAGGTGTTCACTGCGATCGATGGCGATTGCCGCGCCCAGCATGGCAAACCACAGAAAGCACAAGGACGCCGTTTCATCGATCCAGACAATCGGCAGATGCAGGGCATAACGTGACGTCACGCCCAGCAGAAGCAGGCCGATCATCACCGCCAGCAGCACCGCCGCCACGGCCTCGATGGGGCGCATGAACCAGGAGCCTGTTACCTGTCCGGTGTGCAACAGTTCGCCATCGAGTACAAATACGTCGTCATTCGCGTTTGCGGTCATGGTCATCGGGGCCTCCTCTCCCACAGAACAACCTTCGCAATGAACATGTCTGCAAAACAGGATGTCCGTGCCACGACCGCGACATCAGGATAGCTGTTGTTGCCAGACAGGCCAGACCCCTCCAAAGGTCTGAATGTATCGGGATATTGCCTCCACAATATGGACCGTTACAAAATCATGTATTCGGGATACACAGGAAAATTCATGAAATCAACAGTAAATATACGGATTTATGCAGTTAATTTGCGCATCTATAAGGTCCATATAGTGGATCATACTTGATTGGAGCCCTCATTCCTCATGATCGCCTTGCAGCGCGGCACCTCGTTCAAAGGCCAGTCAATGCAAATCGTGCCTACCGATTAGAGCAGGTCGCCAGACATCCGGGACGCCCGCGTCGCGTTACAGAGAGCCGGAAAACATGTCTGCCTGGCCTTAACTGGCGGGGGTGGGAAGAGCTGCGACGTGACGACCGCTGGGCGCAAAAGGAAAAAGTGACGGTGGTGCGCCTGAGCCCTCCCTAAACGGCAATACAGGCGTCGATTATCTATCGAAACCTTCCCTTGCGGTGGTTTCTTGACCTAACGTTATGCGGCAAGAAAATATGTTCTTCGCGACGTCACCGCTTGGAATTCTTCCTGGCAAGCGCGGGGCGAAGCATCGCCCAGCCTTTCCTCGAAGACTGCGGCGGATGCTGAGCGGATTGATCTGATGCGGCAGGTAAGCGGTTGCTGGGTCCGGGGGCGCCCCGCCATGCTGCGCTCAGACCAGAGCCAGAATGCGGGCCGGACCACCCGTTCCGCCTCGATGTGCAGGCGCACCGACGACGATTGTCGCGCCCTTTACTGGCAAAGCCTCAAGGTTGTTGAGGCCTTCGATGCCGTAGCGCCCTGCCGGGAGCCAGGAATTGTGAACTGCGAAATCGGCGGAGTTGCCAGGATCAAGCGAGAGCGTGTCGACACCGATTGCGACCGTATCGTGCTTGAGCAGAAGGTCGGTTGCCGACTTGCCGAAACCGGGGAAGGCAAATTTTCCGGCGTCGTCATTGCGGAAGGAGGGGCTCTTTACTCTGGTTGCCCAGCCGGAGCGCAGAGCGACGATCGAACCTGCCGGGATGTCGCCATTTGCGGATATCCAGCGCTCGATGTCTTCGGCCTCGATCGTGGAATTGGCATCCTCTTTTGCGCGGTCTGTGATGTCTATGATGACCAGCGGCGCGACAAGTTTCTGCGGTTCCAACTGATCGACACTCGCCCCGTCGGCGCTGAAGTGGAAAGGTGCGTCAATATGCGTTCCGGTATGTTCGTAGATCGTGAGTTTGTGGAGCTGATAACCGTCCTTGGCTATCTGAGCTGCCCACTCGTATTCTATGCCCGGCTTGCCATCGAATGTAGGGAATGTGGAATCATATGTATGTGTGAGATCGATAACCTGTCTGGGTGTTTGCGCAAGCACCGGGGCCGCGAGGCTGCCAGCCGTCATCGCCGTTACACCGACCACGGCGCCCTTGAACAGCAAGCGTCGCGACAGCATGTTCTTTTTCACGTTCTCGATCACGCAATGGTTGCACATACCTTAGTCCCTCCAGTGAAAATCCCTGATCGCAACCGTAGCGCAACGATGGAGTGACGCAAGACATGACCTTCCCTGATTTTTGACCCGTGTTCAGATGGCGTCTTCGGCAGCCCTGCGTCCATAGGCAGTACCCGCTTGCCCACCGGCAGGCCGGTCTCCGATATCGTGAAAGGGTGGTGGACAGATTGTCCGCTTGCCGCAGGGCGTTGCGCAACGCGACTGCGTTACCAAGAGGGATGGCAGGAAGAAGTGTTGGCGAAAACGGCCGCGGCGGGGCGCCGAGCCGTTTCCTTGAGGTCAGATCGATGAAACCGCGCCCAGAAGTCCCGCAAGCGGCGAGGGCTCGTCGGATGTTGCGTCATATACGCATGGCACTGCAAATATCGCCGCAAACACGATGGCGATGGCAAGCGCGCGGGCGGAAACCATCGGCTTAAGCGAGAATGAGCGTAACATCGATGTTCCCCCTGGTTGCCTTCGAATAGGGGCAGATCTGGTGGGCATCGTCTATTATCGTCTGCGCGATGGGACGATCGATACCGGGCAGGCTGACAGTCAGGCGAGCCTGCAGAAAGAATTCGCCACCCGTCGTGCCGAGGTCAACCTCCGCATCGACAGTGGTGTCGGCGGGAAGCCGGAGCTGGTGTTTTGCCGCCGCCTTTGTCATCGCGCCGATGAAACATGCCGACCAGCCTGCCGCAAAAAGCTGCTCGGGATTCGTGCCCGGCTTTCCGCTGCCCGGAGGGGAAAGCTTGATGCCAAGCGCGCCATCGTCGCTTTGCGCAGATCCGTCGCGCCCACCGATCGTGTGGGTCTTGCCGGTATAAAGAACAGTCTCGATCTTGGTCACGGGAGGTTCCTTTCATTTTGCCGCTGTTGCGGCGTTTCGTGATAGGAGCTTTGTGACGGATCGGCGTATCCGGCATGTTTCCGGAAACTGCAAAACTGTATCGAAAAGTATCGTTGTTACTGGTCTTCAGTCGCCAACTTTTCGATATTTTGGTGGGAGTTCTGCGGTGGCCAGGTCGGCGGCCCGTTTGGGGTCCTGCTATGGATTGGCGGCTTGCCGTTTTACCATGGTTTTTTCGCGCATTTTTCAGGTGCTTTGTGCAGATAAGGAATGCGTGAGAAAATGACCGATTGTAAGCGTGTATGAGCTAAGTACAACGTCACCAGGCTCGAAATGCGGCGTTCGGTGAAGCCATGACAAAACCTGCATCAAAAGCACTTTGGCGGCCCTCTGCGGCAGAAATTGCTTAAAGTATGGTGTTCGAGGATGGGATGTGTTGGCCTCCACGCGGAACGAACACGCATGATGACCAAACCACGGGGCGCCAAATCAGCAATACTAGATAGCCATCTCGATGGCCATTTCAATTTGAGTTACTGTGGATCCAGAGAAAGGAGCACTCAATGGTAACACTGCGACTATCCGTCCGCAGTTCCAAAGCGCGCGACCTCGCCCATAAGCTAGCCCGCCGAGAAAATCGCACGATTGCCGATATCGTCGAGCGCGCGCTCGAAACCTATGAGGCTCGTGAGGCAGGACGTGAACCCGCTGCGAAATTCTATAGTCGTCTTTCATCGCAGCCGGGTACGGATATCGATTTCGACGGTATCATCGATGAAAACAGACGCGCTCATAAAGGCGTCGAGCTTTGATTTTTCTCGACACGAATTTGATGTCGGAGACTTTGAGGAAAGCTGCCGATTCTGCGGTCATAGCATGGCTGGTTCGTCACGACGCCGAATCGGCATTGCCGACGGTTGCAGTTGCTGAGAGGCGCAGACCATCTGGCGAAGTGCTTACTTCAACAAGGGCCTAAGCCGTCGTTGTACCGGAGCCAGTGCTGATCAAATGATAAGGGATACTTATCGTTGATCTGCGTTCCTCTCAGGCAAAAGCCACCTCGGCTGCAAGCCCGCCGCCTTGCCTGTTATAGAGGCGCACCGAGCCGCCGATTGTTCCGGCGAGCTGCTGCGCGATCGCAAGTCCGAGTCCTGTTCCGCCGGTGTCGCGGTTTCTCGAGGTTTCAATCCGGAAAAAGGGCTGCATGGCATTTTGCAGCATCTCGTCGGGGATGCCCGGCCCACGATCGAGCACCGTGATGACCACGGTGCCTTCAGTGCGCCGGTCGACCTTGATTTCCGCGCTGCCCCCGAATTTGAGTGCGTTATCTATCAAGTTCGTTAGGATTCTTCGCAGGGCATGTGGCTTTGTCGATACTGTGCCGCGCACCATACCGTCAACCGTGACTGCTTTTCCGGTATCCTGATAGTCGTAGGCTAGGCTATCGATGAAAGAGGCCAGATCGATACGTGAGGATTTCTCGCCATTGCCATGAGCGCTGCGTGCATAAGCGATACCATCCTGTACTAGACGTTCGATTTCACGCAGGTCACTGACCAGCTTTTCCTTTTCCGGCGTATCGTCTGCCATGTCGGCCCGCAACCGCATCCGGGTGATGGGCGTCTGCAGGTCGTGCGAAATCGCCGCAAGAATCTGGACCCGCTCCTCGAGATATTGGGCGACGCGATCGCGCATCGCGTTGAAGGCGCGGGCGGCGTGGACAACTTCGCTTGGGCCGCTCTCACTCATCGGCAACCCCTTTTCCCCCGGATCCAACGCTTCGGCTGCCGCAGCCAGCGCGCTGAGCGGTCTGGTCGTCTGTCGCACTGCAAACCAGGTGCACAGAACAAGAAGCGCCATCTGCGCGGCGAAGACATAAGGCAGCCACTCCGCCAGCGGCATCACGCCGCGCGGTGTCACCTCAATTGTCAGGGGTGAGCCGTCCGATAGCGTCAGATGCGCCTGAAGCCGCTTGCCGTCGCCGGGAATGGACTCGACCTTGACGGGGAAACGGTGTCCTGCGGCCTCCTCGATCCTCTGCGCAATTTCAGCGCCGCGGCCAGACATGTCGGAAACACCTGGAACACCCGGGCCGAGGACGAGTTGATAATTGCTGCGGCTCAGGCGATGGACCCATTGCGCCCGCTCTTCCGCAGGCAGGCGGTCGATTATGGCGATCGATACAGCCAGATCCTGCTCAAGAGTGCCGAGCATGACCGCCTTTGCCGACATATATCGTTCCGCAAAGAGGATGCTGAACGACAGACCGTAGGCAATGGCGAGGCCCGCAAACAGGATGATGAAAAGTCTGGACCGCAACGAGCGCGGCCACCAGCCGGCGAGCAGGCGTGGGCCGTTCATACCCTCGGCTCCGAAATCTCCACGGGCACCGCAAAGACATAGCCTTCCGCCCGCACCGTCTTGATATAGACGGGTTCGCGCGCGTCATCCCCCAGCCGTTGGCGCACGCGGCTCACGAGAAGATCGATCGACCGATCGAAAAGTTCGGCATCGCGGCCCTGAGTGAGATTTAACAGCTGGTCCCGGTTGAGGACGCGCTGGGGATGATCGATGAAGACCCTGAGGAGCCGGTATTCAGCGCCGCTCAAGGCCACGGTCGTGCCCTCCCTGTCGAGCAGGTGACGGCCCACCGTGTCGAGGCGCCACTCACCAAAGGTCAGGAGCTGCCCGGCCTCGCTGATCTGCAGATTGGGAGGCAGCATCCGCGTGCGGCGCAGGATGGCTTTGATCCGCGCAAGAAGTTCGCGGGCAGCGAAGGGCTTCGACAGATAGTCGTCGGCGCCCATTTCGAGCCCGATAATGCGATCCATCTCGTCATCCCGGGCGGTCAGCATCAGCACCGGCGTGGCTTTGTGTTTCCCCGCCCGCAACTCGCGGCATAGAACTAGCCCGTCATCGCCAGGCATCATCACGTCGAGCACGATGAGATCGACGGTATTGCCGTCGAGAAAACTTCTCATCTGCCGTCCATCGGCCGCCACGCTCGTACGCAGGCCGTTCTTCTTCAGGTAGCTGGAGACCAGCTCCCGGATTTCCCTGTCGTCGTCCACGACGAGAATATGGTCGATATGGTCCATTGGATGCCTTCGTCGTCCGGACGGTTCGAGTGGCCCGCTACCGCGCGCCCCGCTGTCACATGCAGTAAGATAACGGTTCGCGGGCTTCGGCAAGTTTAAAGCTTTGCGACGTCCAGAACAGCCCTGGCAAAAGCCTCTGGCGCTTCCTGCGGAAGGTTGTGGCCTATGCCACCGCTGATGTTGCGGTGCTGGTATTTGCCGGAAAACTTTGATGCATAGGCGGAAGGGTCCGGATGCGGAGCACCGTTGGCGTCGCCTTCCAATGTTATCGTCGGCGCGGTGATGACGGGAAGTTTTGCAAGCTGGCGCTCGTAATTATCGTACTTGGCTTCCCCGTCTGCCAGTGCCAACCGCCAGCGGTAGTTATGGATGGTGATGGCCACATGGTCGGGATTGTCGAATGCGGGGGCCGAACGATTGAAGGTCTCGTTACTGAATTTCCAGGTCGGAGATGCCGTCTGCCAGATCAGGCGCACGAAGTCGCGGGTGTTCGCTGCGTAGCCCGCACGGCCGCGTTCCGTCGCGAAATAGAACTGATACCACCACGAAAGTTCCGCCTTGGGCGGAAGTGGCTTTCTATTGATTTCCTGACTGCCGATGAGATAGCCGCTGACCGATACGAGCCCGGTGCAACGCTCGGGCCAGAGTGCGGCCATGATGTCGGCGGTGCGAGCGCCCCAGTCATAACCTGCCACGACGGCCTGTTTGACGCCGAGTGCGTCGAGAAAGGCAATCATGTCGACCGCAAGCGCCGCCTGCTGTCCGTTGCGTGCCGTGTCGTCCGAGAGAAAACGGGTCGTGCCATATCCGCGCAGATAGGGGATGAGTACCCGATATCCAGCCGATGCAAGGATGGGTGCGACATCAACATAGCTGTAGATGTCATAAGGCCATCCGTGCAACAGCAGCACGACTGGGCCGTCTGCGGGGCCGGCTTCTGCGTAACCGACGCTAAGTACACCCGCTTCAACCTGCTTAAGGGCGCCAAAGGAGGTCGCTCCGTCGCGTCCGGTTGACGGCTGAGGCGCAGGCGCTTCGCCCTTGGCATGAGCAAGGCCTGTGGCCCCGAATTCGACGGCGGCAACCGTCATTGCGGCAATGCCGAAGAAGCGGCGGCGTTGGAAATTGATCTCGGAAGTCATTTGCTATCTCTCCTGTCCGTGTTGGATGCCGGACAGGTAACGGGGTGCGTGTATCCTCGATGTGTCCCAAGGGAGGCGAATGTGAATGGTTTTGTAGCAGGGCGCATTCCGGATACAGACTGATACATTTGGCTTGCCCTTCCAACGCAAACAGCCGCCCCGGTGTCTAGGGCGGCTGCATTTCATCTTACCGAGGTGCGCTTACTTTGAGGATTGCCGGGCGGCCTGTTCGATGACGTCTGCAACCTTATCGGGCTGGGAGGCGAAGACCGCATGGCTTGCCGCAATCTCGGTCACCGCGCTGCCAGCGCGCTTGGCCATGTCGCACTCGAGATCGGGGTTGATCGACCTATCCTGCGTTGCGACGATCGACCAGCTTTTTTTGGTTTCCCAGGCGGGTTCGCCGGCCTTGGCGGCAAAGGCGGCCTTGGCGGCGAAGACCTGACTTCTTGCCATGAAGGTTGCGTCCTCATGCGGCAGATCGCCGGCGAAATCTTGTCCAAAGACGGCCGGATCGAGATAAAGGAACGCGCCATCCTTCGTCGGCTTGATGCCGTTGCCGGCCGGCGGTTTGGAGCCGGCGAGGTCGAGAAGGCTCTCTCCCTTCTTCGGCTGGAAGGCGGCGACATAGACCAGCCCGGCCACATCCGGCCGGTTACCGGCTTCCGAAATCACCATGCCGCCGTAGCTGTGCCCGACGAGCAGGCTCGGGCCCTGCTGGAGATCGAGGACACGGTTGGCGGCCGCCACATCATCGGCAAGCGAGGTGATGGGCTCCTGCACGATCGTGACGTTAAAACCGCGGCTTTGAAGGATCTCTGTCGCCCGGCGCCAGGCCGAACCATCGGCCAGCGCGCCATGGACTATGACGATATTCTTCACCTCCGCCGCCTGTGCGGCAAAAGCGATCAGTGCAGTTGCTATGGCAATCGCGAATTTTGGCATGAGACGACGGTGCATCATGTTTTTCCTTTGGTTTAATGTGAAATGGAAGGAAAATGCGGGTTCAGCCGAACGTGAAGGCATAGGCCTGCACGCCGGGGTCGAGGAAGCGGATGGCAAAGGTTCTCACTTCGACGGTGCCGGACTGGCGAACGAGCTGGTAAAGACGGGTTGAGTTGACGACGCCATTGCCCTGGGCGTCCGTATCGGCGCCGTGATCCGCACCCGGCGGATGCCCGTCGATGGTGACCTGGAAACGAACCGGTTTTCCGGCGCTTGCCGGCCCAAGGACCAGATGCAGGTCACGGGCGCTGAAGCGGTAGGTTATGCCGCCATCAGTCGCACCAAGTGTCGCCGCTTCCGCGCCAACCGTCCAGGTACCGGAAAGTCCCCATTCGTTGAGGGAAGGCGTCGTGACGGAGTAGTCGCGCGGCGTTTCCGCGCGCACCGCCTCGTTAGATGCGAAATTCTCAGCCTGCCGGTAGCCGATATAGGTTTCGCCGGAGCGCATGTGCCCGATATCCGCACCGGCTTCAGCCCCTGTCGCCTCCGGGCTCACCGGTGCGCTGGAGGAAGCGCTACTGCCGGCTTCGCGCAGCAGGTCCTGGATCGCCTCTTCTGTCTGCCGATAATCGCCTTCGCCGAAATGGTGGTAGCGAATCTGGCCTTTGGCATCGATCAGGTAATGCGCTGGCCAGTAGCTGTTATCAAAGGCGCGCCAGATCTTGTAATCATTGTCGATTGCCACCGGGTAATCGATCTTGAAGCCGGCGACGGCCTGCCTGACATTGTCGATCTTCTTTTCAAAGGCGAATTCGGGGGCGTGGACACCGATGACGACGAGGCCCTGATCGCGGTATTTGTCTGCCCACGCCCGCACATAGGGAATGGTGCGGATGCAGTTGATGCAGGAATAGGTCCAGAAGTCGACGAGGACGACCTTGCCGCGCAATTGTTCGCGCGTGAGCGGTGGGGAATTTAGCCACTCGACGGCGCCGTCGAGGGATGGAGCCTTGCCCTCAACCGGCAGCTCTGACCGGGCCGGGGCAGCGCTGGCGCTGGCGCCTGCGGTCGCCGCTTCAGGCGCTTTGGCGGTGTGGAGCCGATCGAGCACCTGCTGTTCGAAGGATGCCGTACTCGCATAGGAAATCTGCGACAGGAAACCCGTATCAAGCCCGAGTGCGATGACCGTGACGCCGGCAAGCACCGCCGCGCCAAGCGCCTGGCGAATCCGCTCGCTGAAACCCAGAGACCGCTTCATACCCGCAAATACCCGGCCGCCGACGAGGATGGCAACGGCAAGGGATGTCGCTGCCCCGGCGGCATAGGTGGCAAGCAGCAGGCTCGTTTCCAGATTGGCCCCCTTCAGGGCCGCCCCCGTCAGGACAAGCCCGAGGATTGGTCCCGCGCAGGGTGCCCATAAAAGGCCCGTGGCGATGCCGAGTATCAGGGAGCCCGCAATCGTCGGTACTGACCCGGGCTTGCCGGCGGCATTGGCGAGCCGGTTACCGAGTTCAACGACCGGGCGGGTGATGATGCTGGCCGCGCGGGGCGAAATCAGGCCGACACCGAAGACCGCAAGCAGCGCAAGAGCCGCGAGCCGGCCATATTCATTGGCGCTGATCGCCCAGTTCCCGCCAACAGCGGCAAGCGTGGCGACGGCGCAAAAGGTTGCCGCCATTCCCGTAAGCAGTGGCAGCGTGCTGCGCAGGAACGGTTGCCCCGCCCGCGCAAAAACGAAGGGAAGGATGGGCAGGATACAGGGGCTGAGAATTGTCAGCGCCCCTCCGAGATAGGCAATGACCAGAAACGTCATCATCGTGTCCTTTCAGGCAGGAGTTCGGGGCTCCGGGCGGCGAAGGCGACCCGGCGATGGCGCCAATCTCTCGGCCTCACGTATCCCTGATGTGTCCGGGCTTCGGTGAATTTGTAATCGAGTGTAGAGGCCGCCTTTCCGCGAACAGTCGCGAAGGCGAAATCGCCTGAGCCCCGGCATCGGTTACGGTGCATATCGCGTGAAGACGAAATCATGGTCCTTGACGTTGCCCTCGTGGCAGGAGAGGCACGTCTCATGCTGGGCGGCATCCACCGGCTTGCCGTTGACAAACCGCCCGAAGCCCCAGCCGTGGCTGGCGGCATATTTCCTGGAGTCCTTCACCATCACCTGCACTGTGGTCGCCGCGCCCGGAACCGTGGCCGGCGGAAACTCCGTGGATTGCTGCCGCTTATAAGCGAGCTTCACCAGTATCGAGCCGTCGGGAAAGGGCAGGGTTCCGCTCTTGTAGGCGTCGACGGCGACATCGTTTGCCAGAACAGCGCGAAGCTCGTCCAGCGGCGGCGCTTCCTGCGCGGGCGCGATGAACTTCCAGTCACGATATCCTTCAGGAAGCGTGACACCATAGATGGGAGAGGCAAGTTCCGGCGGCGTGTCCGCTGAGCGCGAATAAACGGTTCCAAAACCTGCTGCCGCACCCGATAGGGCGACGGCGAATAAAATCTGCCTCTTCATGGGAACTCCTGCCTGATCCGAAATAGATCAGGCAATGATCTTCCCCGCAGGTATCCGGCATGTTTCCTGAAACCAGCATTTATGTATCAGATCGTAGCGCTGCGCAGTGCCCCCGAAGGCATGTCACGCTTAAAGGCCGGCGAGCACGCTCACGTCATCGTCTTTTGGAGCTTCCATCGCGACCCTTATTGCTTTCTGGATCTCGTCCTCTATTGCCTTCCTTTCGTCGGGCGGCATGGCGGCAAGGTCGCCTTCGGACAATCCCCGCGCCTCCAGATATTGGGCCCGGATTTTCTCACCAAGGCTCATATTTGCCCAGCGGCTAAGCTCGGCCTCATCGGAGCCTGTTCCGCCGCCCTCAAGCGGGGTCTCTTCTATTCCGCCCTCTTGCCCCCGGAGTGACCAGAGTGCGTTGGCAAGATTGGAGGAGAGCGAAGGCGCGGCGCCCCCTCCGATCAACGATGCCGACCGTTCGGGTGTGGGATCGGGCACGGCCTGGGAAACGTCCTGTGGCCGCGGGCGTATGTAAAGCGAGGCGGTGGAGCCAATTCGATCGATTGCAGACATGGTATATCTCCTTCGGTCGCAATCTGGTTCGGGTGGCTTGTGTCTGGCTGGTCATGCTGCTTGCCTGCGTTCGGCGACCTCTCTTTGCCGACCACGAGCACATTTCTTTCGTCACCTCGCCGGTGGAATTGCGCAAAATCATTCCGAAGCAACGAGAAGTCGTGAAACTTTTTGGAGCGCGGCGAGTTTGGTGAAGGAGCAATCAGCTCGCATGTCTCACTGCATATAATCGCCGCTACGCGGAGGATTGATCGTCCATTCGGAGGAGATCGCATGAATTCCATCATCTATCTAGTCGGCCTCGTCGTCGTCGTCCTGTTCATCCTCTCATTGTTGGGGCTACGCTGATGGTTGATCCAACGGGTATCGAAACGAATCCAAACCGCAGCTACGTGGATTGGCCAGCGATTTTCGCCGGTGCCGTCATTTCCTCGGGCGCCATGGCTATTCTCACCGCGTTCGCGGGCGGCCTGGGCCTGAGTTCAATCTCGGCGGACAATGGCGGCGAGGTCAGCACAGTCTGGCTCATCATAACCGCGCTCTTCGTCATCATTTCCATGGTCGGCTCCTATATGCTGGGTGGCTATATTGCCGGCCGCATGCGTCGGCCTGCCGGCGCTGCCGACAGGAACGAATTGACCGTCCGCGATGGTGTGAATGGCCTGGTCGTATGGGGTCTCGGCACGGTCGTCTCGGCGTTTCTCGCGCTCGGCGTGCTGTCCGGTGGCGCCAAAGCTGTCGGCAGCGTGGCGCAGACCGCTGTTGAGGCAACGGGTTCCGCAGTCGGTGGCGCCGTTCAGGGTGCTGGCCAACTTGCGGGCGGCATCATTTCCGGCGCTGGCAGCGCAGCAGGTGGTCTGGCACAAGGAGCCGGTCAGGCTGCAGCGCCCAGCATCGAGCAAATGCTTCCGCAGGGCCTGAAAGCCAATCCAATCGACTATTTCACGGATAGTCTTTTGAGAACCGATGCGCCCGCTGCCCCTCTGACGGGTGACCAGAGCGCCGGCGACTATCAGCGCCAGATCAGCGGCATCCTCGGCAATCTTCTTGCAACCGGTGAGATATCTGATGCCGACAAGACATGGCTCGCCAATCAGGTCGCTGCCCGCACTAACATCAGCCAGACGGATGCGCAAACGCGCGTAAACCAGACGGTTGAACGCGTGCAGGCCGTCAGGGCGGAAGCGCAGAAGAAGGTTGATGAAGCACAGAAGCAGGTCGAAACCCTGAAGGCTGAGGCGCAGAAGGCGTTGGACGATGCCAAGGCCAAAGCTGCGGATGCTGCAGAAAAAGCGCGCGTCGCAGGCATTCTGACCGCGTTCCTGCTGGCCGCTTCCGCACTCGTTTCTGCTGCCGCTGCTTATATTGGTGCAGTACACGGTGGCCGCCACAGAGACGAAGGCCGTATCTGGGGTGGTCTTTCCTACCGCAAGTAACCAGAGCGACGGCAAGAAAAATCGGCTTTTCACAAATGTCCTGCCCGGACCAAATTCCGGGCAGGACTTTCGTTTTAGGTATCTGCCGTCACGGACAGGGTCAATCGCGACGCTGCAGCAAGGCAAGTGCGACCGTGGATGCCGCAAGGACAGCGGTCAGCGCCAGCGGCGCAGTGGCACCGTAGGAATCCACGATATAGCCGCCGACAACCGCCCCGATACTGATAGCCACCTGGAAAGAAACAACCATCAGGCTGCCTGCCGCTTCCAGAGCATCGGGTGCGCCGCGGGAAAGGTTGGTCGGCAGCACCACGGGCGCCATGCCAAAGGCAAGACCCCAAAGCGCGACGAGCGCGAATGCGGCACCGCTATGAACACCCCATAGGACGAGGGCGATTGTTGCAAATGCCATCAGGGCGGCGGTAACGATGAGCGCGAGGCGGATGCTGGTGTCTGCCATGCGGCCTCCCAGCACATTGCCGATCACGGAAGCGACGCCAAAGCCGAGCAGGGCGAGAGCAATCGGCGTGGTCTCAAGCAGCGTCACCTGTTCGAGAAACGGACGCACATAGACCGAACCGGCAAAATGCCCCGTCATCAGCAACAGGATGGCAAGCATCCCCAGTTGAACGCTGCGCCGCCGCGTCAGCCGGAAAACATCGGAAAGACTGTTGCTTGTACTTGCCGGCAGCGAGGGCAGGCTGAATATTTGTAGCAGCATGGCAATGACGGCAAGCCCCGCCGTCATCGACATGGCAATGCGCCATCCCACCCAGTCGCTGATCAAGGCGCCCATGGAGGGAGCCGCAATTGTGGCGAGTGAAACCCCGAGTGTGACGATAGCCATGCCGCGCCCGGTCGAATTCGCGCCAACGAGCCGCGCCACGACAGCAACCGAAAGTGCCCAGAAGCCGCTGAGCGCAATACCCAGTCCGGCCCGGCCCACCAGCAATAGCCAGAAATCGGCAGCCACTGATGCGAGAATGTTGGAGCCGATCGCCAGCGCGCTAAGGCCGACAAGCACGGTCTTGCGGTTCAGTTTGCCGATGAGAACATTGCTCAGCAAAGCCGTCACAGCGCCTACGGAAGCGGTCGCCGTAACAACCTGTCCCGCCGTACCCTCCGTAATACCGAGATCGCGCGCCATGGGCGTCAACAATCCCGCTGGCAGAAACTCGGCCGATACCAGCGCAAAGCTGGTGGCCGCCATCGAAAGAACCGCAAACCAGGTTGCGGTGGTCCATGCGGGTTCCTCTGCGGCCTCCAGGCCAATCGTTGACCCATCAAATTCTGATGTCGTGTCCGTCATGGTGTCTCTCCTTGAGTCGGGAGAGTTTTAGACGAATTTTTTCGGATGATATGTATCTAAAAATCCGAAATTCATAACTATTCGTCCGAAATTTGTGCGTTGCACAAAGTTGGGTGTGCTCGCGCGCAGTCGAGTGCTTCAGAAAACAACCGTTCATGCGAACGATCGCGACAGCATCCAAGATATTGTCAACAAGACCGGAAGAGCGATCGTGCCGGTGGGTTTTCACGAAAGCCCGCATCCCCAGTTTTTAAAATGGCATCGCGAGAATTCGTTTAAGCACTAGAGGGAGTGGTAGATCGTAAAGGGGAATGCCTATGTCACACTCGCAGGCTCAAGATCTGATCAGACTTACGCCGCTGGATTGAATGTCTACGGTCGAAGCAGATAATGCTTCTTCTTGTTGACCTTGTTGCCGCGCGGTCCGCTCATTACTGGCGTCCGGTCGGCATTTTCAGCGTGTAAACATCGCCACCGTGCTAGCCGATCGGCATCAAGCTCGCCGCGTGCGACAGCGCCTTGAACGGCGCATCCTGGTTCATGAGCATGGGTACAGTCGCGAAACCGGCACAACGGCGTCAGCTCGGTAATCTCGGCAAATAGCGTATCTATTCCGTTGGTAACGTCGCTGACATAGAGCTTCCTTATACCTGGCGTGTCTATGACCCAGCCGCCGCCTGAAACCGCATGCAGGGATCGCGACGTCGTGGTGTGCCGACCCTGCGCATCATATTCACGAATAGTGCCGGTTTTCTGCTTCGTGTCAGATCCGGTCAGCGTATTTACAAGCGTTGACTTTCCAACGCCGGAGGACCCTACCAGCGCGATGGTCTGACCTTTACCCAACCATGGCCTCAACAAGGCGACAGCATCGGCCGAGCGTCCATTAAGCGCTATGACTGGCAGGTTGCGTTGCAGTGCCTCCGCCTGTGATTGAAACCGGCCGACGTCTTCCGCAGTATCAGCTTTGGTCAGCACGATGACCGGTTCGCTTCCGGCTTGATCCGCCATTATCAGATAACGTTCGAGACGTGCGGAATCGAAATCTGCATTGCACGATGTAACTACAAGTAGGGTGTCAACATTGGCGGCAATAAGTTGCATGCCACGTCCGCCTTCCGGCCTTCGCTGGAACAGGCTTTTTCGGTCGAGACGTTTGACAAACATGCCCGTCAGCGGGTCGGCAAGTATCCAGTCTCCGACTGCGAAGTCGGCCGTATTGCTATTGCCCGGGAGCTCCAGGCGAACGGGCCCTGTCATATCGATTGCCTCGATGCGCGAGCGGTGGACAGACGATATACGCCTGGACGCGAGGCCAGCGTCGCCGTCTTTGAGTTGATCCGCAAAAAATGCAGACCAGCCGAGCTGCTCCAGTGTCGAAGGAAGCGGGACAGTCATCAGCCGTGTTCTCGCCTACTGGTGCGGCTCGCGTTTCGGCAAGAACTTAGCGTGAGCAATAGCCTCGCCGGAATAGGGAAAATCGTCTCCGAGTTGACGATTGCCGTCGAATACCTTGAAGATCGGACCGTCGACTTCAACGATTTTGTAGCCATTTACGTACTCGAATTTCGGCGTCTTCCAGCCCATCAGAAGTCCTTCAGTTGGTTATCATCTCTGGTCTCGAGATGGCGCCGGTCAACGTTAGCGGTTTTCCGTGGCATTTGCGCTAATTTTCTATTTGGCTGCGTATCACTCAATCGGAAGCGCTGGCTGACGGTTGGCTTGCCAAAGTAAGGGGCGATGCGCAGTCGTCGAACTTTCTCACCGGACTTGTCTTCGATGCACTCGCGGGAAAGGATTAATGATCCGACACTGCTGCCGGTGACCCGCGGTCGCAAGTCGCTCGCGGCATCTTGTCTCCCAGTCTTCCACTACGGCAATCGCTCAATTTGCGACATTCCCGCACTCTGGAAGCCGGTGTTGATAAGCCTTGCCGCGCGTCTGTCCGGTTAAAAAGAAGCAGATGCCCTAATCGAAGGCGAGGGCGTGATAATCCACGATGCCGTTGCAGGCAAGCCGCATTTCGAGTGCGGTGCATTCGATCACTCTGCCACCTCTCCGCGGGTGTCAGGCCCAATGAGGTGACCCATGCTGTCTCATAGCGCCGAAAAATAGGGCCGGCAATTCATCGCAGGGAAGCGACGTGTGGCCTTACCGTGCCGTGCGCGAAGGATCGCCGTAGATGTGTCTGCTAGGAGTGGTAGAAGAATCACCACAGGTATACGTTTTGCACGCTTAAACCCCGCATCAAGCCAAGTATTTCGCGCACTTCCTCACCCGTGAAGGACTAGAGTAAGGCGAAGGCCTGAGGAAATCGCTTTCCTCGGCGCGCGTGGACCTGAATCCCCACCAAGTCGATGCGGCGATGTTCGCCGCTGTCGAAGGGCGTCATGCTCGCCGACGAAGTAGGCCGAGCACTCCATCGCGGAGACAGGCTCCAGTCGTAGCTCTTCTGTCGGCGATCGACACGATCGAACGAAGAAGTTGCAATCGTGCTTACGCTTTCAAGCGCGGACAGAGAAAAGTCGATCTATGACCCAACTGCTCGTGCGCTCGGAAACCTCGTCGAGAGCGTCGTCTTGAATCAGGACATCGAGGTCTCGAATGAGCTCTAAGGTGCGGCTGAAGTCTCTAAATTAGTAGATTTTCTCACCACGTCCTTCGATTTGGGCGTCTCAGTGCCTTCATCAGTTTGCGATTGCCGTCTCCGACGGTTTTGAATTTCAAGGGCACACACTTTCTAGGAAGATACTGTCAAGCGCATGCATACAACGACACCCACAGCCAGTAGCTGTCTCCAGAAGCGAACGCAATTTCATCTCGCAAACATCGATTTGACTTTGACATCTTCAAAGAAATGCAAATACTACTTTGAGGTGCGGGGTTCGTGCGAATAGTGCAGCTCCGAGGAGACGTCACGGTTGCTTGGGGCGGCGCCAGCGATAATGCTGGAATGCGCGAAGTGCGAGGCTGGGGATTTGATGGCGAGGGGACAATCTGCGTGGCCGATGCTCACGGTCGCGAAAGCAGCTGCGCGCGCGCTTCTAAAAAATCTACCAGATCATTGTGACATCGACACCGTTTGCATTGATTTGAACCCTTTCGAGCACAAGGAAGTCGTGATCTTCAGGAATAGGCTCGCTGCATTGTCGCTACATGACCGCAACTATTGGCGCGGCACGCTCTATACGCTGATGATGTCGCCTGCGGATCGCCGGGCACAGGCTGCCTATTTCACGCCGCCGTATCTGGCGAACGCCGTCATCGACATGGCATTAGACCATGGATTTGATATCCGAAAGCATGACGTCTTGGATCCTGCCGCCGGAGGAGCCGCGTTTCTCTCTCTGATTGCGGACAGAATGCACCGTGCAGGAGTTGCGAAGAAAGATATCGTCAATCGTTTGAACGGCATCGAGATCGACAAACGCCTTGCGCGAATGTCGGAATTTCTGATTGCCGAACAGGTCGAAGGCTTCCGGAGTCGCCCGATTGTCAAGGTTGGAGATAGCATCCACGCAAGGACGGACGGATCATACGATCTTGTGATTGCCAACCCTCCTTACGGTCGCATGAGGCCAGACGAATTGGCGGAAGAGACTTGGGGTAAGGTCGCCTACGGCAACCACATCAACAAGTACGCCGTCTTTACCGAGCTTTGCCTGCGCGTGGTGAAGACAGGCGGTCTAGTCGCACTCGTCATTCCATCCAGCTTCCGAGGCGGGCCGCTGTATGACCGCATGAGGTCTTATGTTGCAAGCCAAGGCCAGATCCTGGCGCTGGGGACGGTAACAAACAGGGACGATGTCTTCGCCGACGTTGCTCAAGATGTCAGCGTCTTGCTGGTTAGAAGGGGCGCTCCGCACAGAACCAAGCATCGGGTTAAGTTTCCTGCAATAACGGGAGCGGGCGTCTCATATCCAGTCCCGTCTGGCCCGCTTCCCAAGGACATATCATCGCCCTGGTTGGCAGGAACCGACGCGCGGAGGGACCGAGGCGGCGCGACCCTGTCGGACTATGGCGTCTCGGCGAAGGCAGGGTACTTCGTATGGAACCGCGAATGGGACAGAATTTGCGATCCCGCCGATGAGCAGGCGTACCCTTTGTTCTGGGCGAAGAACGTCAGGGCAAAGACCCTCTGCCGTCCTTTGAACCGCAACGGTGACGGGGTTGACTTCGTTCGTGTCCCTTCCGGCAGCACGGCGATCATCGACGGGCCTGCCGCCATCGTGCAGCGCGTCACGAATAGCAGCCAACCCCGCCGCATCGTCGCCGCAACAGTCGACCGGGATGCGATCGCCCCGTGGAAGGGCTTTGTCTCGGAAAACCATACCATCGTCCTTTCCGCGTCCGACGCCGCGGATCTCGACCTTCTCGTGTCGCTCCTCAATACCAAGGCCGTGGATGAACGCTATCGCGCAGTTTCGGGAACCGCCACTGTCTCCGTGACGCTGCTGCGTGCGCTCGATCTCCCATCTCCACAAGCATTCCGAACTGCATTGCTAGAGACGGACGACATAGAGGAGGCCGCAGTCATTGCCTACCGAAATGCCGGCGTTCAATCATTTTCGGAGGCGTCGTAATGAGAGGCAGCTTCCGAGGGGCCCCCAATACATCGCTGTCCGACCGCCTGCGCCAGCGTGAAGAGAACGCGAAGCATCGAAGCGCTCTGCTTGCCGCTCGTTCAACCGAGAAGGGGCCGAAGCGCTTCCAGGGCGAAGATCTGGCCAATGAAAACTCCAGGATTGCCGCCATTGCCGATGCGCGTCTTGCCGCGCTTGCCAACGTTCCGCTTCTGCCGATCGGCGAAGACCCTCAGCCCCTTTCCGACGTCTACAATGAGATCCTCAGAGCAGCGATCGAGGCGTCGGAGAAGGGCGAGCCGACCGTCCTGATGACCTGGCCGGAGCGAGACGTCTGCCTATCGGCTATCGCGTCGCTGCTTACCCTTGCTGACATCGCCGTGGCTCCGGAAACCACGATCGACAGGTACGGCGTAAAGGTGAAGTCATTTGAACGGCCCAAGGGCTTCAAGGCTCTGATCTACCCATACGCGAGAACCACTCACGAGCAGGCCCGCGATATCCAGGTCGACCGGAAATACCTCCATCGCATCCATCTCGACCATCTGCACAGACACAGTGTCGAAAATGACGATGCCCGATCCCTCAAGGATTATCATCAGATACTAAGCCGCGTTTCGACCCTTTCCGGAAAGGGCAGGGATGGTACCATACGCCCGGAGTTCGAGCACCCGACTCTGGACGAAATCCTGCCCCACGGCGGTTGCGACGGGATCGTCCACTCCAACGGCTCGCTTCTCTGGCGGACAGCATCGAGAACCGATCTCAAGGAACACAATACCGTCAGCAAGCACGCGAATGATGGAAATCAAGCCGAGTACTTCCTCTATGGCCTCAAACGAGGAGAGGAACACGCAATGCGAAAGGTCCGCGGCGGCCTGAACCTGATCCTCTTCGACCTCACTCGGACTGGAAGAGGCAGGCTTGGCGAGGATTGGGTCGATCGAGCCACCCGCATCTACAGGCTGATGCGGAAAGTATTTCCTCGCGTAGGTTTCGTCGCCATCACCGAGGATCCTTGGACCTTCGACAAGGCACGGTTCGAGATCTTCAGTGAGATGGTCGAGCTGCGTGGTCGCAGACCCCAGCCTGCGAAATCAAGGACGATCACGGCGCTATCCTCGCTGGCTTTAAAATCCCGCGAGGGAAAGATCGCCTGGTCCGGGGTAGAAACTGTCCAAGTCAAGGGCTTCAACGGCCCCGGCCGAAGGATCATAGATGACTTGCGGGCGGTGCGTCATCGGGTGAAGCGGGGAGGCGATCCCGCCGGGCTTGCCGCGATCAACGAGATCATCGCGAAGCTGCGTCGGACCTCGTGCCTTCCCGGCTCCTTTTCAGCCTTCAACCAGTACCTTTTCAACGAGCATGGCCAGGCAGCCGCTGCGGACGTGATCGAAAATTACCGCGTTGCACCGCAAGTGCAGATGCTTCAGCAGCCTTCCCAGCGAGCATTCGTCGTCGGCGGGTCCGAGCTCGTTGACTCGCTGCAGGAGACCTCGACGGTGATGACGGCGTTCAATCGGACAACACCGATGTCGACGATGCTGGAGCGCGCCGTCGGCAGGGTCATTAACTCGTCGTCCAAGACACTCTTCATGTTCCGAAAGCAGACCCTTGCCGAGTTCGCAGAGGACTACCTTTGCCGGGTCATCCCGGATTTGCGCGCCAAGCTCGACAACGAGATGATCGTCTTCTCCGGCCCCGGAGGCCTCACGGACATCGCTGGCCTCGCTCCGTCCGAGCGAAACAGGTTCAAGAGGATCTTCGTCGTATCTCCACCTCGCGACGGAGTTCTCAGTTTCTTCGCGCGGAGATGGCTGCCCGTCGAGGTCATCGTTGTTGCCGACGGAGACACTCTCAAATATTCGGCGCGCGACGCATCCCGATTGGCAGAGCAGATCCGGGAGCCGGAGATCGCGTCCAGACTTCGACTGTTCGCCGACAATGCCGAGAAGGATGTGGCTGGTCTGGGCATGGCCCCGATCAAGCTCTCCGAGACGCCGGAGCTGCCAGAGGAAGTACATTTTCCGTCAGAGTCGGTCATCAACCTCGTGGGGCCGTACAGCAAATCCGACGGCGAACTGATCGAGCTCACGATGGAGGGCGGTCAGACGATCATCGCTCGCCCCGGTTCGGCACTCGTGCGCCTGGACACCTCGCGGTCGATCCACACCTTCAGAAAAATTGACGCCAGGGATGCCCACGAGCGTGACAACATATGCGTCATCAGCTCCAGCTTCGTTGACCGAGCACGCCTCCTTTTGAGCATCCAGGCGAATGCATCCGAGGCTATCCGCGACTACCACGAGGAGGTGGCGGACCGCTTTGCAAAGCTGCGCGGCTTTCATGAGAGCGACAAGATCCGAACCCTCATAGACAAGATGGGCGATCCCAATCTTCAGATCGCAACGGTTCGTCGATGGGTTCACCTCGAGAAGCAGCTGCAGGCCCGACTGGAGGATGTGGTCACCCAAGCCCCACGACAGCCCGAGACCTTCAGCAAGTTCACGGCCGCCCTGGGGATTCCCACCAATCTTGCAAACCGCTTCTGGCACTGGGGCGTCCGCGCCCAGCGCAGCTTCAGAATGAAGGCCGGAATGGAGTTCCACGACGCCTATCTCAACATCTTGACTGATCCAGACGCCTCCCTCGCTTTCGCCAGGGATACCAAGCGCGCCGACGAAATCGCCCGGCTGATACGCCTCGCGGAAGAATACGTCTCGCCAGTCAGAGCCACCCGGAGATTCAAGCCATGATGACGGCCAAGACGCCCGCCGAACTCTCTGGTATCGATGTCGAGCTCAAGGAAGCTGTATGCGACGCGCTGGTCAACATGATCACCCGAAGGGCAAGCGGTACCGACGAGGCGGGTCGGATCGTCTATGGAAAGAGTCCACGCAGAAGCGCTTTCTCAGGCCAGCTTCTGCCCAGAATGTCGCGTGAAAACGAGGATGAAACGTCCGATATCAAGATCGCTGCGATCGGCATGGACTTCAACATCGACGCAGAGAGTTCGACCGATCTCACCGTGACCCCACGGTTTTCCGTCTACGTACGCGTCCTTCCCACCTGGGAGGAAATCTCCACAGAGCGGTTCGGTATCGCAATCGATTTCAAGCTGAGAAAGGACAAGAAGCAGGAGATCGACCACGAGATCCGCGAACGTCGCCAGGAGCTCTATGCCCAGCAGAAACTGGATCGCTCGGACTGGAACGAGCTGTCGCAGGAGGAGAGGGAGGCACTTCACTCGCGCAGACGGGAGATCCGCGACAGCCTTCGCAATAGTGTATACGGCAAGCATGGAATCATCCTGGACAAGGCGAGCCTCGACAGCTTCGGAAGCTCCGAGAGTAGTCAGACGGAAGAGACGGATGAGGCTGCTCCCCTAGATGGGACCGAAGATCCGGATGCAGCTCCATCCCCGGCCATTGGCAGGCTCGTAACTGGCGGCGCGCAGATCCCGACGGCCCTGCTGTCGCCCGCGGCCATCCCGCCGAAATGGAAGCGGATCGACCTGAAGCTGCCTAGTTTCACCTGGTCGGCGGCACTTTCCGGAAGCGCCCTGAAGGAACAGTTCGAGCAGTTCTCGAATACCATGATCACTGAGGTGCTGGCGCAGCTTGCAGAATGGCTCCGTGGAGAGGGCGCGAAAATCGCTTGGCGGGACCAGACCGTCTCGCCAGCCAACGCCGCCAGCGAAGCCGATTGGAACAACTTCATCGCCGAGCTGTTGAAGGCGCCCGCCGATCCGAAAATACTCCCCGACCTTAGGGCAGTAGCCCTCCGTGCCGAACGACAGCGAGACTTCGTGGATCCCTCTCGCGCATCGATCCGTGTCATACTCGACAACGGCTGCACAGAGCTTTCCAAAGTCGAGGCCCGTTACAAGTGCAATGCCATCTTCGGGACGATCGTCTCCCTGAACGTGGTCCGAGGCGATCACAGGCCAGTTCAGCTCGACCGCGTAGAGCCATCATATAGATTCCGCGATTTCATGACCTACCCGGCAATAGGCTTGAACTGCGGCGTAGAGAGCCAAGAGATCGAGGACGGACGCCTTGAGCTCTCGACCACGTGGTCGCCGCGTTTCAATCAGCCTCGTATAGTTCCGCGTCGGATTGACCGTGTCGAATACCGGTTCCGACCGCTGGCCGACGGTTATGACGTCTCCAATCTGCTCGTTCTCGTCGACGAATATCGCAAGTGGATCGATGAAGAGGAACGGGATCTCGCACCGGAAATCGCACGAGGGCTTTCGTACGAGGACGCGGCACGAGAACGGGAACGCTTTGCAACCGACCTCGCCGGGCAGCGACTGGAGGCGCGCCATATCGAGCAGGGCGTACGGCTGCTGATCTCCGCCCGCGAGGCTGCGCTCGCCGCTAGGCAAGCGATGGGAGCGGAGGCGGACAGGCTTCGGCGGAAAGCGGCGCCGTGGCAAGCGTGGCTGATGATGAATGAGTCCTTTGCGCGACGCGATCGCAAGGACCCCGAAAGAGGTTGGCGCCTATTTCAGCTTGCCTTCATACTGGCCCACATTCCGACCTTCGCATCCCGAATGGAGGAATACGCGGAAGCCTTCGACGTCGAACGCGATGAACTGGCCGCAAGCCTACTTTACTTCCCCACGGGCGGCGGCAAGTCCGAGGCGTTCTACGGCGCACTGGTGTTTGCCATCTTCCTCGACAGACTTCGGGGCAAGGACCGCGGCATAACCGCGATGATCCGCTATCCGCTTCGACTCCTTACTCTTCAGCAGGCGCAACGCCTCCTGCGGCTCATCGTGTGGAGCGAAGTCGTTCGCAAGGAAAAGAACGTCGGAAACTGGCCGATAGAGATCGGCTTCTGGGTCGGATCGTCGAACACGCCAAACCGCTTCAGCCAAATGAAGGCGGCTTTGCCGGATCTGGCCGAATACCCGGACGACCAGGAAATCGGCTACGGCCGGAGCATGGAGGCCAAGCGGTACCAGGAAGTCCAGGCTTCCTACAACAAGATCCCTACCTGCCCATGTTGCGATCAACCGACCGGGCTGCGGAAGTTCAAGGCGTCCGGCGGAAAGGCCGAGTTCGCCGCTATCATCTGCTTCAATGCGAAATGCGAGTGGAACAAGGCCCATCGGGGCTTAAGTCCGCTTCCATTTCTTCTTACCGATGACACCATATACCAGCGCGCTCCCGCGATTGTTCTCGGCACCGTCGACAAGCTCGCAATGCTTGGCCAGAGTACATCGACCATTACAGAAATCCTTGGCATGTTCGGGCTTGCCCGGTGGATTGGTTCGGACGGGCATCTGTCCAGCCCCTCCGATAGGGAGTCGCTGCAGAAGGGCCCAGCGGCCGTTGGTTCCCGTGGCGTCGCTCCCGCCTACGAGCACGGTAGCAAGGTGTTCGTCGACCCGTTCCCATCGCTGATAATCCAGGACGAAGCACACCTTCTCGAAGAAAGCCTGGGCACGTTCAGCGGTCTGTTCGAGACCCTGCTCGACAACACCTTCACGACAATCGACCAGATGGCCGGAGAGAAATTGGCTGTAAGTCGATACAGGGATGTTTCCAACAAGCTCGTTCCGCGTCTTCCGAAGATCGTGGCGGCAACCGCCACCATCAGCGATCCCGACCGGCAGCTCAGGACACTCTACCAGCGAAAGCCACTGCGGTACCCGTACCCCGGTCCTGACATCTATCGCTCATTCTTCGCCGAGCCAGATCGCGCCCCGCCGATAAATGGCGAACGCGTGGCTCAATCTAGGGAACTGCCGAGCCACCTCGCCCCGGAGGCGACGGCGCCGTGGATGCGTCTCTATGTCTCCCTGATGACGAATGACGCTACCCATACCGTGACTACGGTCGGAGTCCTAAGCTCGTTCCACACCGTCATCTCCCATCTCTGGAGAGATCTGCTCGATCCCGCCCGCACTCAGGCCGCCATCAGCGAACTCGCCGCATCGGTATCGCCGGGAATTCTAGGCGTCTGGAGACGTGCCGCAATCGAGCGCGCTACGACCGAAGGACGCGAAGACGAGATCATGGCTCTCGTGGACCTCCATCGCATTGCGCTCGCCTATGTGACCAACAAGAAGGGCGGCGACCAGATCATCGACGCTCTTCACTCGGCCGTGGCACAGAAGCACGCGGTTGCGGGAATTCCTCAGACCAAGTTCCGCAGCAGACTGATCTCCGGCGGCATCGACATGCAGGAAATCCAGAGCGTGATGAAGGACGCCGAGACGTCATTCGCTCACACTGGATATCCAGAGATCGGCGAGACGCTCAGGAACATCGTCGCCACCTCGGCTATCAGTCATGGAGTCGATGTGGACAGGTTCAACAGTATGTTCTTTGCGGGGCTGCCTTCAGACATTGCAGAATACATCCAGGCCTCAAGCCGCGTCGGCCGAACTCACGTTGGGTTCGTCATGCTGCTTCCCACCCCGCAAAGCCGCCGTGACCGGTATGTGATCGAAACCCACGACATCTTCCACCGCTTCCTGGAGCGAATGATCGCCCCGCCTGCCGTGGAGCGGTGGTCGGACGCTGCGATCGACCGGGTCCGTGCCTCATACCTCCAGACTTGGGCGATGCTCGGTGACGCCAGCAACTTTCTCAACTTGCCGGATAGTCGGAAGTTGGAATTCGTCACCCGGGACTCGACCACAATACTGAGCCGACTGGCCGCGAAGGATACACTTGGCTTCGCCAACGACATCGGCTCATTCATGCTCGCCTCGATGGGGTTCGCAGGAAAAGGCCCCGATGCGCTCGGCGAGCCCGTTGCAGGGGAATATTACCGAAGCCGCACCGCCGCCGCGTCCCAGAACCTCAGCAGAGCGATTAGGGATTTGAACTACGAGGCCAAGTTGCGGCGCTACTGGGAAGAGCAGGATTCGACGCTCAGGAAGCCGATGACCTCCCTTCGCGACGTGGACGAGGCAGGCCTGATCGTAGCCGCGGACTTCGACCGCAACGCCTCAGGAAACACGCGCATAATGGATGCCGCCGCGATCGCCGCCGTCATGAGGGCAATCCGACGGCAGCGCGGGGATGCCGCGGAAACCGATGGCGAGATCGAAAGACTGGAGGGTTGAGATGAGCGGTGGAGCGAAGACGCTGGACATGGAGCGCGGCCGGAAGCGCTATCCATCTGCCGAAGAGACCGAAGCGGCAAAGAAGGCGGCGCCGCCAGTCATGCAGCGCTCGCGGGCGCAAATCGCTACTTCCTATGCTCCCGGTGTCCTGATGACATGGGAAGGGGGGCGGGGTATCTGCAAGTCGGTCCCGATCAAGATGCCGTTTTCGCAGCGGCTGCCCAGAAACGTGAGCGACACCATCTTCGAGGGTGTCCGCGAATTCGCGGAAAGCTGGAAGGAGAGAGCGAAGGAAGGGTGCCCAGATGCGCCTGACGAATTCATTCTCGACGACGCCTTCTACGACCTCGCCACCAAGGAAGTTAGGGTCAAACAAACCGACTTCGTTCTAAACCAGCCGAACGTCGTGGGTTACGTGCCCTATCCGCTATTGTTTCAGTGCGGGGATTGTGGGACCGTCCGGGAATACAAGAGCGTCGCGGAACTGGCCAACAGGAAACTACCTGCTCGCTGCAAGGATCACGAATCCCGCTGGACGCAAGTCGACGTGGTATACGCACACTGGTACGGCACAATCGAGCCGCTGAGTCCCTACAACTATACCTTCGACGATCGCACGGGCACGACTCGGCAGATTACGCACTGCACCTGCGGATGGCAGCACTTTACTCTGAGAAACAACGCTCCTGTGTTTTCGGAATGGAAGTACGTCTGCGAAGGATGCGGGACGCCGCGCGATCTCAAAAAGGCCGAACGGCATGTCCTCCAGAAGCTCAAAACCGACAGTTTACAGCCTGGCGGCAAGTCCTTCGAGTGGATCGAAATCGATATGCTGCCGGTATCGTATCGAGCAAGCAGCGCCTTCTATCCGCAGCGCGCCAGCTTTATCGAACTTCGGGAGACCAAGGTCGTCGAGCTGATGAGGACGACACATACGGAAGAGCTTCTGCAAAAGCTCGCCGAGATTCATTCCATACCGTATCAGGAGCCGTCCGATGCGGAGATCGAGTCCATCCTGGAGAAAGATGGCAAGCAGAACGATTGGGAAGAGTATACGTCTCTTCGAAAGATGTTCCAGAAGCGGGCCGAAGGAGCACCCGATCGCGCCGATCTCGGCAACGCGATGCGAAAGCTCCGCGAAGGTTGGTTCGACGCAGGTTTGCTCGAGAGAGGAAGACTGCAGAGCGAGCCAATCGAGTTCGCTGTCGGGATGCGCAAGGATTGGGCTCGGAAGTTCGATCCTATCAGATTGACGATTGAACACGCAGCCTTCGTAGAGGAACACATCCAGGACGGGCAGGCCGGGGTGCGGAAGACGGCCGTTGATGTCCTCAATCCCGATATCACACTCATGGAGGAGGCTGGCGTAGCAGACGAGCTGAAGCGCTATCAGGCCGATATCAAGGACCTATTCGGAAAGACCGGTATCAGCCAGATGTATCTGCTCCGGAGCCTGCCGATCTGCGAGTACAGTTTCGGTTACACCCGCGTTTCGGCGACGCCAGTGTACCAGCGTGAGTCTAACAACCGCAAAGTCCCGATGCCCGTTCGCCTGGTAGCGTTCGATACGATGCGGGATGGTGACAGGCCGATTTACGTCACCCAGCAGAAAAACGAGGCGCTCTATATCAAGCTTGACGAGCAGCGCGTCCTGAAATGGCTCCAGAAAAACAATGTGGAAGGTCTCCCCGCCTCCGGATCGGACCTCGCAAGAGCGTATCTAGAATCCTACCAGGATTTCGGCCAGTTCCTCGACAGGTACAAGAACAAGGAACGACAGGGCAGATCGCGCGAGCTCGCGCCGTTCGTCTACATGCTCCTCCACTCCCTGTCCCACCAGCTTATCCACTCGCTGGCGGATGCATCCGGCCTCGACCGAGATGGCATCGGCGAGTACATTTTCCCCGCCGATCTCGCATTCACGATCTACCGGAAGGGAATGACCCCGGATCTGGCCAACATCTCGGCCATGTGGCGAAACCACGCCATGGATTTCCTGCGCCGCTCGATCAATCCACGAATGCTTCGATGCGGCTCAGGCAGTCTCTGTGACAGCCGCGGCGGCGCCTGCCCAGCCTGTATAATGGTGAGCGAGGTTTCATGCAGCGCGTCGAACCTGTTGCTTTCCAGATCAGTCCTGAAAGGCGGCCCGGCGCCTGAATGGGAGGCTCCTGGCTCTGCTGACATCGTCGGCTACTTCGGTTCGGAGCTCGATACGTGACCGACACTTCCATGGCGCCACAGGGCAGGGCTCGCCTGGTTGTGACGATGCCCCCATTTCCCAGTCGTATCGAGAGCATTCTTGCGGCCTCGCCCGCAGCTAAGATGCTTGCCTTCACGGACACTAGCGACGCCTTCCGTCATCTAGCGATGAAGGCTCAGCGACGCCTGGTGATCATGTCACCGTACATTGATGCGGCCGGGTGCGCCTGGGTGCTCGATATGTTCAGCTATACGACCGCTTCAGAGAGAATCCTCGTACTTCAGTCGCAAGCCGAACTTCATAAGCCCGGAGTGGATGAGAACGCGCTGCGCGACCTCTCCACCAGTATCCGGTTCTATGGTGGTGGCGACACGGATGAGACCTTCCATTCCAAAATAGTGCTCGCGGATGGCAGCGACGCATATGTTGGATCGGCAAACTTCCTCTGGCGCTCGAAGAAGGCAAATCTCGAATGTGGCTTGCTAGTCGACGGTCCAGTGGTTTCCTCCATTGCCATCTTAGTTGACGCGGTTCTTGGAACCTTTGAATTGGTGGGCAACCGAGCGGAGTAGCGACTGGCGACCGCTCGATCCCACTCGCCGCCACGCGGAAAGACGTGAAATCACGATTGTCTGCTGCCGCCCTCTGGAGGACGGCGTGGCCGCGACGCAGTGGTCGGCCTATCGTCATTTATCATCGCGAAATGACGTGCCAAAGTTCTGTAATTGTCACTTGGCCGCAAAGGTGAGATTCTTCAGTTAGATAAGAAAAGTCCTGCACGGATATCGGGGGTCGCTGGTTCGTATCCTTTCACATCAGGATTTTTGTCAATTGTTCATTCGAGTGGCATCGAATTTCTCCTTCGTAGGCGGATCCACGGTCTGAGCCCATAGCAATTACCGGCCCGGT
>NZ_JBNWBX010000006.1:0-335942 GCF_053522705.1 Agrobacterium sp. 16-2014-1-2a | reverse complement strand
ACCGGGCCGGTAATTGCTATGGGCTCAGACCGTGGATCCGCCTACGAAGGAGAAATTCGATGCCACTCGAATGAACAATTGACAAAAATCCTGATGTGAGGGGATACGAAGTGACGACCGCAATATTCTAATCAAACTCTAGCTGCGCCAATATCATTCCTCCTGACGACTTGTCGAAACCTCGATATCCAGCTTTATTACTGGAAATATCTGGAGGATCAGATGGCTAGCTCTCAGACACGCGCAATGCAGAAATATAGAAGCCGCCTGGGCGACCGCGGTCTCGCTCGTTTTGAGGTGCTCGGGCGCGATAGTGATCGCAGCCTGATTAGATCACTTGCGCGCCGATTGGCCGAAGATGGCCCGGAAGCAGCCAATTTACGAGCCTTTGTAAGCGAAACTCTCGCTGGAGAGCCGCCGAAAAAAGGAGGGATTGTCGCGGCACTCCGCCGATCACCACTGGTTGGAGCAAATCTCGACACACCCCGTTCACGCGAAGAAGGTCGCGAGATCGATTTGTAATGCGCTATTTGCTCGACACCAACATTCTCAGCAATATCACGAAACCAGAGCCTTCAGCGTCATTGTTGACATGGATGGCTGAACAATTTGACGATGATTTGTTCATCGCGTCTCTCACTATCGCCGCGATACACCGAGAAATACTCGAGAACCCGGAGGGTAAAAAGCGAACTGCTCTCGAAACTTGGTTGGAGGCAAGGAGGGGCCGCTGTCACTCTTCGCAGGTCGCATCCTTTCGTTTGACGAGAAGGCAGCCCTCGTTTGGGGAGAGCTGATGGCACAAGGAAGGGCAACCGGCCGCCCGCGTAGTGCGCTGGACATGATTGTGGCTGCCATCGCCCAATCCAATAGCTGCGTTGTTGTCACCGATAATGAACGAGATTTTCACGGGATCGAAATCATCAATCCTGTCCGAGGAAACGCAATCTAAAACAATTGCTAGATTTAGCTCTTGAAAGGATCGGAACCAAGGACGCCTTTGTTTTTATTTTCTCATCGCCACAAAATTTCTAGGCACGGGAACGAAACATCAAATGTAACTCGCTTTATCGGTCGATATGAGTGAGCGGTAGCGATGCGGAGATTACGCTTGCTATTCTCTGCATCTGAGCCCGATTATGAGCCATGACCGATATCTGGCAGTCGCCCCTGACCATTTCTAAGGCGGCACGTCAGGCTACGTTACCTGCAATAGATCGATCACGACAGCGTGGTTGGCTGGCTTTCGAACGACCAATTCATAACCGAATTGCGAAGGAGAGCGATTCTGGCGTAGCCATTCGAGCGAAGGCGCCTTGTTAGTGACCACTATGAGCGGTTCGCGTTGATCAGCCTTTGCGACATCAACGATCACCGCCAGGACCTCGTGGTCCGGATTTCCATGTTTGCCGTTCGCCGAGAGCAGATAGATGTCAGCAGGCAGGCGTTCGAAGTAGTTTTCCGTGACATTTCTATCGCTGCCGTGGTGCTAGACCTTGAGAAGGCGAAGGTGGTGGGCGGCACCTGTCGCGACAGCACCGCTCTGTTCGAGGCCGTTGAGAATGTGATCGCCCCGCGCATCTCCGGTGAGAAGGATATTACCGGCCGGCGTCCTTCCGAAAAACCTGATGAGAGCGGAATCGAACAATCGGTTACGTAGATAATGACTTTGGTTGAGTTCACTGGACTAGCGGCAATTTATTTCTGCAATGACAGCGAGTACCGGGTATGCCTACGTTCACCCGTACGCGTCAGTGCGCCAATCTCCACGAGCTGCTGAAGGTCGCGTGTTGCTGTAGCGCGGGAGGTGTCTGTGATCGAAATGTAGTTTTCGGCACTTAGCCCCCGCTTGAAGCCTGCCGTGCCTTCCTTGAAGATGCGCGCGACTACTTTTTCCTGCCGATCGTTTAGCTGGCCCCGAAAACGATGATATAACTTTGCTTTCTGAATGAAGAAATCTATGCGCTCAAGCGTCGCCCGTTGAGCATCCAGGATAGTTTCTGAAAAGAAAATGACCCAGTCGGTGATATCGAGCGTGCGCTGATGCCGCTCAAGCTCTGAGTAATAGGCCTTCCGGTGTTTCTCGATTGTGAAGGCGAGTGAAATGAGGCTTGGCTGCCCTATGTTTTGCGCTAGGGATTTCTCGGCGAGCGCGCGTCCAATTCGGCCGTTGCCATCCTCAAACGGATGTATGCTTTCAAAGTAAAGATGGCCTACTGCGGCACGCGTCAAAGCTTGAAGCGAGCATTGGCCATCTGGCCCTGATTGATTGAACCATGTGATGAAGGTCTCCATCTCAGCGGCAACCCGGCGCGACGGGGGAGCCTCGAAGTGGATGGTGGGCTTGTCCAATCGACCTGACACGATCTGCATGGCGTCGTCATGCGTGCGGTAAGCCCCAACCGTTTCAATATATTTGTTTCCCGCCATCAGCATTGAATGCCAGTGGAACAGTCCCTCATGACGCAGCGGCCCATGCCAACTTCGATAGACATCTGCCATCATCTCGGCGATCCCCCGCTCTTGGGGGCGGATCTGTCTATCATCAGTGTTTAGCCCGAACTGTCGGCGGAGTGACGACTGGACACTCACGCGGTCCAGAAATTCCCCCTCAATCTCTGAGGTCTTGACCGCTTCGTCGCTCAGCAACTCAATGCGAAGTTGGTTGCTGTCGTCCTCGTTCAAATGCCGGACAGCACCGATAACCTCTCCGGCTGATTGCAGGAATTTCTGCTCCAGCGGTACCAGGCTTGCGGTGTCGCACCTGAAGTTTGGCCAATCAGTGTTTCGCCAGTTCCATTCCATGAGTTATAGAATCCCTCTCTATAACTCATAATTATTGCCATAAATGAGTTATTGCAAGCCTATCTATCGCTCAGCACCACAATCGGCAGCTCTCCATTCAAGAGGCAGCGATCGACAGCCAACCACTTGCCCTAAACATATTTTGTTAACGGGCGCTCAAGCGAAGAGCTGCAAAAACGATCCGTTCGTCGACCATGATGGCAGCTGACGGATTATCCGATTCAATAAGTGCGAAGATGGCGTCTCGATCTTATCGCGCAAACGCTGAGCAAGTAAGCTTCACGACTTGCGTGCCACTGCTTCAAGCCGCGCTTACCCGCTACGTTTCTCAAACTGTGCCTCGACTTTACCGTCCGAGACGCCCGGTCGAGAGAAATTAGTTCAGCCCCACCTTGTTACGGGCGGGGCTGGTCAAATAAATGCATGGATAATGGCTTGCGGATAATCTATTGGGCCAGGTGCGTGAGGCGAGGTCTATGCTCGATCTCCTGCTACGCAAATCGCCCCCTACGTTTCGTCGAGGCGGGTTTGAAGAAGGTCCATTCTGCTTCCAAACCAATGTGGATTGAAGCAAGTTGACACCTGTCGGCGCTCAGTTTCCTTTGGCCTCGTTATCTTTCTTAGCCTGATCGTGATGCCACTTGATGGCGTAGTACATGCCAATGCCCAGTACGATAATTTTGAACGGCAAGAAAACTATTGGGAAAAAGTCCACCCATTCCAGGTCAGCCATTTCGAGTACTTCCAGTCTGTTGCTTGGAATTGTCTATGCTTTTGCATAGGACACACCCGAAATGCTCCTTTAACAACTCAATTACAAGATCGACAGGCATGGTCTTTTTGACGCAGCCTCGCCTCCTTTGTGCCGGCTGCTAACGTGATACAGGGCTCCTCAATCAGGAGCGAGACGCCGCCGCGCGCAGGTGCATGCTGTCTATCAGGCTGGATGGAAAGACTGTTGACACCGATACGGTCGGACCGGTCTCGGCCTCGAATGCGAGTTGGCACGCGTTTGGATCGGATGGCCGCATCGCTCTCACATTCCAATCGGTTCACGCCCGTAGGCACAAGTTCGTTGACGACGTGCCCGGAAGCTCGCATGTCTACAACTGTTTCGAGAACCTGGCCGCCAGTGCTTCTGATCCGCGCGCCAGCAATGCGACATCGACACCGACGGCAGTGAACAGCGTTCCCAATTCCATGCAACGTGCCGCGAACTTCTCGTCAGGCGTGAGTATTCCTGCCGGCTTTCCGAGCCGTTTGAGTAATGCGATCGTATTTTCAATCGCCTCGACCACTTCCGGATGGCCTGGTTGTCCCGGATAGCCGAAACTGGCTGCGAGATCCGCCGGGCCGATAAATATCCCGTCCACCCCTTCGACCGATGCCATGGCCTCGATATGAGCAATAGCCTCCCGCGTTTCGACTTGAACGAGAACACAAATCTCCCCCTCCGCCTGCTGGGCATAATTCTTTACCCTGCCGAAACGTGTGGCACGCGTAAGGGCCGAAACGCCTCGAATTCCTTTCGGTGGATAGCGGGTTGCTTCCACCGCGGCTTTCGCTTCGTCTGCATTTTGAACAAAGGGTATTAGAAGAGATTGTACACCAATATCTAGGAATCGCTTGATCAGCACAGGATCGTTGACAGCTGGGCGCACCACCGGGGCGACATCGTAGGCGGCGATCGCCTGCAATTGTGGCAGCACGGTCAGCACGTCGCTGGGGGAATGTTCGGTATCAAACAACAGCCAATCGAAGCCGGCTGGCGCCACGATTTCGGCAGCGTAGCTCCCTGGAAGCCCGCACCAAAGTCCTATCTGGCTTTGCCCGGCCTGCAGTTTTGCTTTAAATTTATTGACTGGAAGATCCATCTCTACCTCACGTAAAAGAGACGCCGATCGAGCCAACTGGCCCATAATCAGCCTGAATGACATCGCCCTTTATGATGTCGACCGGTCTCGTAAATGAGCCCGCAAGGACGATCTGACCTTTTTTCAAGCCGCCGCCGACGGCATGAAGTTTGTTGACAAGCCATGCAACGCCGGCGGCCGGATGACCCATGATCGCGGCTGAAACCCCGGACTCTTCGATAATGCCGTTTTTCGACAGAGTTGCTCCGACCCAGCGTATGTCGATATCAAACGGGCGGATCACCCGCCCACCCACGACGATTGCTCCGAAGGCTGCATTGTCGGCGATTGTGTCGGTAATCGCACGCGGAACTTCGGTTCTGTAATCGATGATCTCGAGCGCAGGCAGAATGAACTCCGTCGCGCGCATGACGTCATAGATACGGGTGCCCGCTCCTTCCAGGTCTTCACCCATTACGAACGCCAACTCGACTTCCAGGCGCGGCTTGATGAACAAATCCGCATTAATTTGCGCGCCATCATTGTAGAGCGCATCATCCAGTATCACCCCATAATCCGGCTCGGTCATCTTGGATGCCATTTGCATGGCGCGAGACGTCAGACCTATTTTGTGACCGACAATCCGCGCGCCGCGCGACACACGCAACTCGGCCCAAAGCGCCTGAATGCGATACGCATCCTCAATTTCGAGCTCGGGATAAGTTTTGCTGGGTTGGACAATGGGAGTGCGCGTGGTTTCGGCCTCCAGGATGGTCCTGGCTGCTGACTGGCGTTGTTCCTCGGTAATCATTATCCGGCTCCAAATAACGTTATTTGATTGGCGGGCGCGGCAAGAGAGCCTCGCCTGCTTCCATGACATAAGTGTAGTCGAGCGAGAACCACGGCGCCTGAATGTCTCCGTTGGTTGGATGCGGTTCGTCGTGGCGAATGAAATCGCCGGTGAGTGCCGCAGTCACGCCAAACTGAACGTCGGATTCGATATTCGGATCGCTCGGATCGAAAACCTGCGAAATCAGCGTCTTGTAGCCCCGCTTGAAGATCAGCGCGTGCAAATGTGCCGGTCGATAAGGATGACGGTCCTGAGCCTTGAGCATGCGTCCGACAACGCCATCGACAGGGATGGGATAACCAACCATCTTGAGTGTCTGGAACCAGAAACGTCCCTCCCCGTCCGTCGTGAATTTGCCGCGCAAGTTCATCTCCGCCTGATCCGGATCCTGGTTCTCATAAAGACCGACAGGGGATGCGTGCCAGACGTCGACTTCGGCACCAGATATCGGATTGCCTTCGCGATCGATTACACGAGCATGGACGAAAAGCGGGGTACCAGGCGTGTAGGACCGGATGATCGTGCCGCCGTTTTCAACTCTCGGAGAATTCAGGGCGCCAAAATGGTCCAAGAAGCGACTGTGAAGTCTCTGTTTGCCCCTTGTCACCGTTATTGAGCAGGCAGACTAGGGACGAAACGCCAAGTGAGCCGGACATGAGGACAAATTCGTTATGACTGTCGGTTTGCATTTGGCCGATCTCGTTGAGAATAGCAGTCGCTTCCCGGAATTCCACCTCGGTCAGCCGCACTTCGCGAACGAAAGCATGGAGATGTTTCACCAGCGCCATCAGGATGTCCCGCATCCTTGGATCAGAGGTCTGGCGCATGGCCGCAATCACGGCGGGCGTTAAGTCTCTTTCAGATTTAATCACCATCGTTACCTCCCAACGCTCGAGTGATACGTAAATAATCGATTATCTGTCAAGCGCTCATCAACGCCCCCAGCGTCAGGATTTGTGAAATTACAAAATTGTGAGATAAATAGCCGATATCGGCGTTTGTTTCTCGATATTCTGAATCGTCCTGTCAAACGATGATGGAAAACTCCAAATTCGTTGACAAGAATAATCGTTTATAATATCGCCCATCAACCAAGCGCGACATTTGCGTGGGAGGTTTTATGAAGCGACAGAGTGCCTCACCCGACGCACCCAGCGAGCAAGCTGGAAATGGTGACTTTGCCGATGACGGCAAGAATACGATTGGAAGCCAACTGGCATTCCGGCTGCGCGAAGCAATTATTTCCGGAGGGCTGGAGGCTGGCAGCAAGATCAATCTCGACAAGGCGCGACAGTCATTCAATGTGAGCCTCAGCCCCTTGCGCGAAGGGCTTGCGCGCTTGATTTCCGACGGGCTGGTAGAGTTTGAAGACAATCGCGGCTACCGGGTCGCGCCAGTATCACTGGCAAATCTGGAAGAGATAACGAGTCTTCGCGAGGAGTTGGAGGTTTTCGCGTTGAAAGAGTCGATTAGGCTCGGTGACGCGGAGTGGGAAAGCAATGTCATGCGCGCGCTTCACAAGCTCAACCGTGCCGACCGGGATGCGAACAAGCCGGAAACTCTCGAATATTGGGAGATGGCGCATCGCGACTTCCATCTAACCCTTATTTCGGGCTGCGGAAAGCCGCTTCTCCTGCATTTCTGCAGGACCCTACTCAATCTAAATGACCGATATCGCAGAAAATTCCTGACCCAGACTTCAGGCGATCGAAATGTCAGCCAGGAGCATAGTGAAATCGCTCAGGGCGCTGTGGCGAGAGACAGCGATTACGCGACTGACAAGCTTCGTCAGCACATCCATCGCACCGGCGCTAACCTGCTTGATCATTTGGCTCGTACCGGAGTTGTGCGATGACCGATGCGGTGAAAGAGTCGCCCGTCGGCATCGCCCATTTCTCTGCGATCCAACTGCCGCCCCAGCAGTTCGTCAGGCATGCTGCAGTCGCAGGCTTCAATTCCGTAGGACTTCGGCTGCATCCCGCTTTCCCTGGGGCACCCTATTACAAGCTGCCGCAGGGCAGCAGGGATGCAATGGAGTTTCGAACTCTACTCGACAGCGAAGGCATCAACGTTTTTGATATCGAGTTTTTCATTATCGGCCCGGATTTTAACGCTGCCCTCATCGAACACATCGTTGCCGCCGCCGCCGATATTGGAGCCAAGCGCCTGTCCGCGTGCGGCGACGATGGCGACTTGCAACGGCTAATCGGCAATTTGACGGAGTTCTGCCAGCTTGCTGCACGATATGGGCTGGCTGTCGACGTTGAGAACATGGGTTGGCGCACTATCAACACCTACAGCAAGGCTGGTGCGCTGGTCACGGCGTCCGGCCAAGACAATGCAGGGGTTTTGGTCGACGCCATTCACTTTTTTCGAAATGGCGGAAACATTGACGAGATCAGAACTGATATCGTACGGCATGTGCAGCTCTGTGACGTAGTGGGGCCAGCACCCAAGCGTCCAGAAAACATGATGACCGAGGCCCGGGCAGGACGGTTGGCGCCAGGTGATGGCATATTGGGGTTGAGCCAATTGCTAAACAAAGTTGCTGGCCATGCCACGATATCGGTAGAGGTGCCATTGGTTGGCGACATCGATCCGCTGGTTCATCTGACAACGCTCAATATGAAGTCCCGGAAAATTCTTCAGCGGGTAGCTGAACAGTTTTAAAGAAGCCTTTGTCGGGCTCCCCCTGCCCCGCTCAGGGGCGCCGTTAATGGGGCTGTGCGGCACGAAAGTTTCTGTAGCGAGCCACAGGGCCCTGTGGCTCGCCGTACGATCGCCACGACAGATCACCAGTATTTGTTTTGGTTCAGGGTTTGGGCAATCGAACTAAGCGGCCATTGGGTGGGAAATTAAATGAACAACGGAACCAGGTTTGTGGCCTGAAGAATATGGTTGTCGCAGCCTGTTCGCCCCCTCGCCGTACTCATGTCGAGTTTGCCTCGGCGATCAGATTTCATAGTTTCCGCCCCCACGCGCGCTGTTGGTGGCCTTGGGTCGAGGGATCGAGCAGCAGAAGTTATCCTCACACTGAAGTGCACATTCTGTTACAGCATAGTCCAATCCGTCTGTTGCAGCAGCTTACGGGCTCGGATGTAAATGCATTAGGAATGCCGGTTGTCCACGTCCCTACCCTGGTCAAGTGGATATTGTCGCTTGGTGTAGGTCGTCGGGGTTGCGGTGACGGTTTTGCATGAGATCAACCTGCCCCCTGCCCCCTGCCCCGGTGTCGGTATGACTGTTGACCGTTGAAGTTGATGCAGGACTGCAAACCTTGTCAGCTGACAAGGTTTTCGATAGCGAGCGTCGTAAACCGCTGACGCTGGTAGCTGGGCGAACTTTAGCGGTCGCGACAACTGATGATCTGGTATCTGGGCTTCCTCAAGAGATGAGCTGATCCGTAGCCAGAGCCGCGTCTCCAAAACCTTGTCAGCTGACAAGGTTTTCCGATTGGGCCTGGGACGTCAACTGTCGCAAAACCATTGATGATGCGCTCACGCCTACGCCTACGCTGCTTGTACCGTACGGATAAATTCTGCCCGTTCACAGATATCAGCGGACAAAAAGTCGCCTCTTGTCGGGTCAGCCCTTCTGGCTGCGGCTTCGAGCCGGCTTTGCGGTTCAGGGCGCAGGAAAGCCTTTGTCACCCGTCCCGGCCCCAGGGAGCGAGCCTAGCATGATATTAAACCAGTTTTGACCCGGGCAAAATTGTTAAAGGCCGGGCACCGGGGTTTAGCCGAGGAAAACGTCCGAGGAAGTCTAGCCTTTTCCGGAGCCGTCGACACCGCGTTGATTGGCTCCTGGCGCTTCTCTTGAAAAGGCTGCATTTTTCTCAGGTTGATGCGGCTTTTGCCGCCATGAAAGCGACTTGCGTACGCTCAACAATCAGCTTTGGCGCCAACTACGCGACGGCGCAAAAGAACGGTCGAAAAAACAAATTTGTTTAGCGAACGTATCGATCGGATTGCCGAGGGACCGAAAAAGGACGCCGCGCTTCGACGATCTGTGCCGTTTGAAAGACTTATTGGCCAGCCAAGGGAGCTCATCAGAATATCCCAAGCACATGGCAAGTGAGGAAATTGACTACCAGAACCACCAGAACGATCGAATCCTCGCTGCGCCCATTATTTGCTTTCGAAATATTCCCCTTGGTAGCGGGGCATCTGCAGCGGAAATACCTACTAAAATTGGAATGGGGAGAACTTCAGAAAGCCTGCTTATCTGGAGGGACAGCAGAGAGATTTCTGCCTGTCGGCAGAGGAGGGCGGTCACGAGGGTAGAGACCGTTTGTAGGATCCCGCTGCTGATTTTTTCCAGGCGGCGAATTTTCCTGAAGATAGCAGGTTCTTTTCGCTGTTCTTAAATGGAATTGGGTAGAAGCGGTCACAGATCTGATCGAAACTCGAAATGAGCAGCGCAAAGCCGGCCTTCCGTTGCCCTTTCGTCCACGAAGAAAATATCCCCTTGGGCGGTCGATCATCTCAAATACTGCAGGCTGTGCTGGACTAAGGTGCTGTCAGAGACCGATGATATACCTGCCTGCGCGCCAAAATCCTCGCGCAATGCATCGTCGATGACGGCCTCCAACGCATAAGTGATAGCTTAGCTCTATCGTCGAGAAACGCGAGAGATCGCTTCAACAGCCTATGCTCCGGCCAAAGGACAGGCCAGAGGATCCGAACGCCATATCGGACGCCGATTTCTTCAAAAATGTTTATGCGGCTGAATAATTTGACGCTGCTGCTCTTATGCTCGGCGCACATCGTGGGCCAACCCAAGGAACGAGCCTTGCTTGCCTTTCACAATTCGCGAGTGTTCATTCACGTGATGGATGACTTCATGCAGCCAGATAAGGGGCGTGTGGTCAGCAATAAGAAGATTACGGCGTGATTCCTGAGCATTTTGTAGGAGAGCGTTCAGTCCAGCCCTTTCAATCGAAAAGCAACGGCCAGATCAGTCCACCCACTGATTACTGATTTTTATTCCGAAGCCTTCTAAATCCTTGATGTTGCGCGTCGCAAGGGTCAATGGGTGAGTGACGGCTGTAGCAACCATCGAGCCGAGCCGGCGACCATTTCGCTTGGCAAGGGCCATCAGATAGGCCCAGGCAAAGGCGGCATGACCTGCCACCGGAATAATCCTGTTTTCTTAAGCGTTGAGGCAGATCATGCGTGAGCCGTTCGTCCAAGGCGCCAGCCGCTATCCATCAGCGCGACACCGCGGCGAATTTCAGCAATAGAGACGATGCTGATTAAGGTTCGATCCACGTCCAGCCCGTGAAGGCACTTCAGACATCCTTCATCAGGGCGAGGCTTTGTAACTTTCGACAGAACATTCGTATCGAGTAGAAGTCTCACAAGGACAGGCCACGGGGCTCGTCGTGTTGTCTCTCAGTATCCAAGTCGGCGCCGTATAGGGGCGATGCCGACAGAAATTCCGCAGGCGATCCCCTGCGAGTAATTTTCTTCAGCCACTCTTCTGCAGAAACAACAACCACGCTCGGTTTTCCATTGCGGGTAATCGTCTGCGGCGCCAACTGGACGCACTCCCTTTGATCGTCTCTGGTGAAGCCTGCCTTGCTTCTGCACGTATCGATCAACGACTTAGGCAGAGGAGGCCATGCCAGCCTGTGGAGAACGTCAGAGAAGCGGGATTTCCGACCTTGCCTAGGTCGTCAGGGAGACCGATTGACTGTGCAACCAGTTCCCACAAGCCGGGGCATCTGATGCTACGCATGAGCGCCACTACAGAATGCGTGCCGCACGCCCGCTTCGCCTTGTGGCGTTGTTATAGTAGCTGGAAGCCTGCTGCATCGACCGATGTCTGGACTGCTCCATCGCCTCGAGAAGGGGAATTCCGCGATTGGCGGCCTCCGTCAAATATCCCGATCGTAGCCCGTGCGCTGAAAATTCCCCACTGTCCAACCCTGCCATCTGTGCGCGCTGCTTGAGGATCGCATTGACCGACTGCGGATCGAGCGCACGCCGCGAGACGGTGCCCCATCGCCCGATTCCCCGAAACACGCTGCCCTTTTCGATCTTTGCGGCCGCCAGCCAGGCGTTCAGCGCCTCGACAGGTCGGCCTGTGAGATAGACGACATCGTCCTGCTCGCCGGTCGTCGTTTTGGTTCGACCAAGATGGATGGCAAGTGAGGGGAGGGGAGGACCGTCGTTCACCTCGATCGGTGGCTCGACTGTCAGCTGCTCGACGCGTAGCCTGGCGATTTCGCTGCGTCGACGGCCGCCGGAAGCAAAGGCGACCATCAGGATTGCCTTGTCGCGTAGATCGCGCAGGCTGTCTGACTCACACGTCGCCAGCAGCTTTGCCAGAACGTCGCCAGTGACGGCCTTTGCGCTCTTGCGCGCACGGGTTCGCGGAACGGCGCGCACGGCCAGACGAATGGCTGACTTAAGAGCAGGGGAGGCGAAGGCACCCGAAAGGCCGCGCCACTTACTCAATGTCGACCAGCTGGCCAGCCGGCGCCGCACCGTGTCAGGCGCGTGCGGGCCAACGGACTTCAGGAAACCCTGACGCCTTAGATTTTTGTCGACATCATCGGGCATGCCGTGGTTGGGGTCACTTGCGCGCTTTTCCGGATCCCACAGATGATGGGCTACGAATTTGAGCAGCAACGCCTCGGGCGCCGGCCAGGGCAGGGACTGTCCGGTGGCAGCGAGACCCCAGGCCTCCAGGTAGGCAAGATCAGACGTCAGGGCCCTTAGCGTATTGTCGCCCATGCCCTGATTAACGAGATGCCGCAGCGTCTCGATGTCATCATCGGTCAACAGCTCGGCAAGCTCGTCGCGGCGTTCGAGCGGCAAAACGGACGCGATGGTATCGAGCTCTTCGGCGCGCCACTCGACGGACGTGTGTGATGTCTTCGTTTTAGGCACGATAGGCTCCAGAATCGCGGGTTTCGGCGGCCGCTGGCACCGTGATTTGCCCCGATTTTCCTCGATTTGCGCCGCGAAATCAACTACCATCGATAAGGGGTACTTATCGATGGTTATAGGCATAGCGCAAAACCGTACCATGTGACGGACTACAAATAGCCACTAGCGTCCGTTTAACAAATCATTTACCATGATTTCAATGCCTTACGATCTCGCCAAATTGCCCATTTCGACGTTGCTGCGGCCAATTTCGGACGCGGCTTCCGCCTTGTCGCGTCTCGACGAGCGCATCGCCCGATCGCGGGTCGGTGAGGGCTTTGTAGAGCGTTCCCATTTCACCGACGCCTGCGCCTCGCTTTGGATCGACGGCGAGCTCGTCCATCTCGAAGATCTCGTCCTGCATGACGCCACCAAAGATATCCGCACGCCGACCCACGAGCTCACCATCGCCCGCGATGTTTTGCGCATGCGCCAACGCATCGTCGCGCAACCACCCGGCTGGGCGCTCTCTACAGAAGGTCTGCGCAGCCTCCGGCAGGCCCGAGCATGGCCGGGTGAGGCGTTGCCTGCAGCATCTTTGGGTGATGATATATCCGTCGTGGTCGACGACAACGCGCTGCCCGACATTGCGAACGGAGCAGGGGAGGGCAACGAGGATGAGGATGCGAGCACGCTTGCGGAAGAATTCGCTGCCATCGACGTGTTGCTCGCCCGCTCGGACGCCGCCATCGAGCAAGCAAAGCGTCCCGGCCAATCGGCGGCCGGCCGCGTCGGTGAAAAAAATCCGATGATCTATGATCTCGACTGGGACGAGGATGCGCGGCTGGAGGACTGGCACGGTGTCGTGCGGCAGGCCGAAAACTTGCCACCGGTGCTGCAGGCGATCATCGCCCTCGATGCCTGGAACGAGTTGTCGGTGCTGCAACATGCGCCGTGGCTCGGCCGGCTGCTAACCGCCTCACTCCTGCGACAGGCCGGCATCATCACCGGCGCTCATCTGGTCGCCATCAATCTCGGTCTGAAAACCATTCCGGTCGATCGGCGTCGTCATCGCGATCGGGAAACGCGACTGCTCGCCATCGCCCATGGTTTGTTGTCGGCTGCAGAGCTCGGCCTCAAAGAGCATGACCGACTGGCGCTGGCGCGCACCATGATGGAACGCAAGCTGAAAGGGCGGCGGACGTCGTCAAAACTGCCGGAGCTGATTGAGCTGGTGATGGCAAAACCGCTGGTGTCGGCCGGGATGGTCGCCAAAGAACTGGGTGTGACGCAGCGCGCGGCGCTGCGGATCGTCGAGGAGCTGGGCTTGAGAGAGATGACGGGGAGGGGGAGGTTTCGGGCGTGGGGTATCCTATGATGCCCCCTACAAATGATTAGTGTTGTGATGCATCGCGCGATAGATGCACGGTGGGTGAGGCCAGTAACTTGCGTTGCCGGTGTAGCACTTTTGGGCAGTAGCTAACCGTACTTCCGGCGAAAAGCCTCAAACTCGTCAAACCCGATCCGACCCATTGTCTGACCAATGTACTGCACCGTTCGGAGCGCCCGACGCCGCTTTACGTCGGCGATCCACACATATTGCTTATGCTTGTCGGATCGTTTGCCTGCTGGCATCGAGGATGCCTCGAACGTCATGATGCCGGTCGGCGACCTGGACGCTGTAACCTTTTCATCTTTTGTCGGCGCGAAAACGATCGATCTCAGCGCTGCATAAGGAGCCTTGTCCGACAGCTTGAGGCACAAGAACTCTCGGCTGTCTTTCGCTGTGGGCTTATGCGGCACAACAAACTCGATCTTTTCCTTCGTCTGCCAGACCGCATCCTCCAGAACGATCTCAAGCTGCGCGAAAAGGAATGGCTGCGGCTTTTTCAATCTGACGGAATCACAGGATGCCTGGACGCAAAGGACGTAGTTGCCGTCCGCATCCCTGATGATGGAACCTAGAGAAAGCAACGGTTCATGGTGTCGATAGCCGGAAACCGCGTCAGCAGCCAGGCAAGTCAGGGCCGCGAACTTAAGCATATCCCTTCTGCTGGCCTTGCTGTCGGAGAAAGGATCCGCCAAAAACTCCTGGAAGAACGATTCTTTGCGACCAAGCGACGCGTTCGCATCGTTGAACTTCCTAATGGTCGGACCGATGCCGTCGATGATCAGGTCCTTGTATTGATCGACTGAAACGGATAGCGCTTTTGGTCCCAAGCCTATTGACACGCCTTCTTCTGGCAGCACCGACGTTATCGCTTTGTCCAGAGCATCCCTGCCTGCGAACTGAGCCGCTATCGAACTGCTGTCGATAGCGTTTTTCAACTCGCTCAGGATGATCTGGGTTGCGTATTCTTCGGCGTCCTCAGCGCTCTGTACAGTGCTCCGATGATGAAAATACGGGCCGTCCATATCCCTGCTGAATTTGGAAATGACGTGATGGGTCGCCGACCTGATCGAGGCTATCGTAGCGATCGCGACGTTGGTAAGCACGCCGCCGGACAGGTATGAAAACTCCTTCTGAAGCCGAGCCGGTAGTTCTGATTCGTCAGCAGCGAACGCGGCGAGTGTTTTGGGATATGTACCGCCTTTCTTCAGCAGCCAGACAATCCGGAGACCGTCGGTACTAGCTAGAAAGTTTTCCTTGATTACGATCCCCCGCCGATCGACAGTGGCTTTCGGTAGATGCTCCAACACCTTGTTGAGAATTTTCGCCTTATCGGAGACCCCGGTGTAGATGGCAATCAGCCGAAACCGCCCACCGATGGTCTCGTCGCGCGCGACTACCTCGCCTATGATTTCTAATGCCGTCTTGCCCTCGTCGCGGTGCATTTCCCAGTCGACGCATAGTATGTCAGCCTTTTCAGCAGCCTTCGCAACGCGCGCCACCGATCCGTCTTCCGGCTTCGGCTTCAACACCGAGCAAATTAGGCCGAGCGACATCGAAGTCTCGACAAGAACGTCCGCTTTCAGTGGGTGGCTTGGCGATTGCGCTGCCGAGGCAGCAGGCAGAGCTTTAGTGAGATCGATGCGACCGGGTTTCTTCAACGCGGCGGCAGGCCCGGCAGTCTCCAACATCTCCGTGCTGGCTTCGTCATCGACGACGATGAGCGTGTGGGCGAACTGACGTGTGGCTTCCAGCCTGAAGTCGTCGAATGTATCCATGCCCTATTCCTGCCCAGCCCGTGCAATTCGAAAAATAGTTCCGCTGTCCGCAGGATCAAGCCGTAGCTCATAGCCGATCTTCTTCAGCGCTTGGCGCGATATGTATAGTCCCATGCCGCGTCCTCCCGGCTTCCTGGTGAAATTCAAACTGAACACATTCTCGCGGTCGCGAGGACTGATGCCAGGCCCGTTGTCGATCACTAGGAGGTCGTCGACGTCGACGTCGAAGAAAACTTTCTTGGTCCCGGTCCGCTTATCTCGAAGCCAATAGATGGCATTGTCGACCAAGTTCACGAAGACCGGATAGAAGGTCGAGGTATGCCCCTCCCACGAATACGAGTTGAAGGCATCGCTTGCGTTCAACTCGATCGATTCCTGTTCGAGAATGAGTTCGAACAGCTTGCGGACAAAGTCGAGCACGTCCTTGCCGGTGATGCGCGTCGTCTCGCGATTAAACCGAATGTCCATCTCGGTGAAGAGCGTGAGATATCCATTTAGATGCTCGAAGCTTGAGAACATCGAGTGGTAGAGACTTGTGATTTCTGGATTCGCCTTTGCCCAACCTTCTAGCCTCCGGAAACCGTCCCGCAAAGTATGCACAGCCTTATCGAACTCGTGGTTAACTGCGCTAATGGCGAGTCCGATCTGCGCAAGTTCAAGCTCCGACGAGCGGCGGTCCCGAAGCTCCTCAAGTTCCTCCTCGAGCGACTCCGTCAATTCGTCGGCATCAAATCCGTCGCCGTCAATGAAGCGTCTAACCAGATTGATCTGGTTCTGCAGGTCGAGGATGCGGGTGTTTTCCTTCGTGAAAAGAGCAGTGAATTCTCCGACTATCCGTTCGCGTTCCTTGTCCAGATCTTCCGGCTTTGCTGCCGCCACGAAGGATTGGGCCTCGACCAAAAGCCGGTCCAAAGCAAGGTTTACCGTCTTTGTCGCATCGGCGTTGATAGCTTTAGCCTTGGTGTACAGGTCGTTGATCGCCTGATCGCCTTTGGCGCGCGAGGACTTGATCTGCTCTTTCGAGCGATCGGCACTTGATCTAACGTTGCCCATAAACCTGTTGGCTTCATCGACGTGGATGCCGTTGGTCTCAGCCGCGCGGTTGATGATATCGGATATGGAGGCGTTAGCGGTCTGGAAGATCGAGTTTTCCAACCGCTCTCGTTCCGTCTGATAGGCAATCCACTCGTTGTTCATCGCTCGTGTCAGCCCAACTCCGCGCGGCTTCTGGATCTGTAGGCCGGACTGTAGCCCGTAAATGACGTCCTTAGTTTCCTTCTCGACGCGCATCAGCGCCAGCGCCTTGGATGGTCCATCGCGACGACTGTCGACAATATCGGCTACACGAGTAGCGAGACTTTCAAGCTCCGACTTGACCGACAATTCCGGCACGCGATCTTCCAGCGATTGGAAGAATTCGTTCAGCTCTGCCTGCAAAACGCGCTTCTTTGTTGTGGACTGTTTGGCCTTCTTTGCTCTGATCTCGGCGTTCTTCTGAAGGTCCGAACGGCCAACCTCCCACGTGCCTGAATATTTGCCCTCTTCGCGGAAATAGTCAGCAGCGGTCTGTAGGAAGAAGTTCATCAGGATCGAGCGAAATTGTCTGTAAGCCAGGTTTTCGCGGAAGCCCTCGCGGCCCGCTTTCTCAGACAACTCGACGTTTTGCACGCCGTCGAGCTCTATTACGCCCATCAGCCTTCGATACGAATAGTAGTAGTAGGAGGCACTGAGCGTGCGTCGCTTCTCTATGTCAAGAAAGTCGTAGTCGGAATCTCCGTAGGGCTGGACCCGGATGCCATCCTTGTAAATGTAGACACCGCCGTGCTTCTGTAGCTTCCTGGTTAGTCGGACGTATTCTTCTGGCGGCACCAGGCTATCGCGGGCAGCGCCTTGAACTACGGCAAAATCGACTTTGAAAGGCCCACAGCGGGTTGGGCGATTGTCGCCATCTGGCCAATTAAGAACATAGGACTCCGGCGCTGTGTGATAGACCCCGATTTGACCGCGGAACTGCCCAAATTCGTCGAAGGTTCCAGAAATATGGTGGTCGACCTCGCCGAACTCGTCCTTTGTAAAAAAGGCATTCTCGCCAAGGCGTTCTATCGGCGAGCTCTCGTCCACGTAGTCGCGGAACCGAGTCACGATCGGAGGAGCGCGCTCGGCCGTTGTGGTCATGGTGTTCGTAAAGCCAATTAGGTGCTTTTCGAACCTGGTGGCCTTACCCTCGTGGTCGCGCGCATCAATGTCACTCTCGATGAGACTGTCGGCGGGCAAAATATAGAAATGGGTTCCAGAACCGTCTCCGGTGAGCTTAGGTTCGTTAAGGTATGTCTCCATCGTCTGCGGCGACACGGAGAATTCTTCCATTTCGTCGAGAATACGCTGTCGCTGGTTCGACTGCACCCGAGAACCGATCTGCTCAAGAGCGGCACGCGCCTCATTCACCATGCCGCGAACGGTGTCATCGCTGGGAAGGACATCTGCGCTTAGTTCCCTGATCGGTATGACTACCTCGCTGAGGTCTAAACCAGGCAGCTCGAACATGCCCCAATGAATGTAGGCCGCGGTGAGCGTGGGTTGCGCGATGCCTTCTCGTCTGGCGCGCGTGACGATAAGAACCTGTGGGCCGATGACCGCGATGGCGAGCCGACCGATGCCCTTTTCTCCGAGGATAGGGCGAGTCTTCTGATTGGCATCGACTGGCGGCGGCGCAAGTCCGGCGGCACTGTTGACCTTGCTGTCCGTTCCGAGTGTCAGCCACCGCTGCTCGAAGTCGACTCGTGTCATCCCGAGACCGTCGTCGCGGAGGACGAGAAGCTTTTCATCCCGGAAGTAGTCGACCTCGGCACGCTTGGCATAGGCATCGTGCGCATTCTTGAACAGTTCGCTCAGTGCCGTAGGCACGCCGGCGATCTGCTGCCGTCCGAGCATATCGAGAGTTCTTGCACGGACTTTGAAGTTAGCCATTGCTGCGGTCCGTGGTCATTTGGCTCAAGTGGGCAAAGACCGCAGTTCCCATTGCCTCGGCGAGCTTGACCGGAACAGCATTGCCTATCTGTTTTGCCATGGAATTCATGCTTCCGCTGAATTGGAAGCTATCCGGGAAGGTCTGGAGCCGGGCGGCCTCACGCACGCTGATAGCACGATCCTGGGTTGGGTGCCCGTATCTCCCATTGGAAAGACTGATGCAGCGCGTCGAAAGCGCCGCGGCAGGTCGATCTTTGGACATGCGACCATAGACATCCGTGTGTCCAGAATGACCCTCGTGGCAGCGCAAGTTTAGATCGCTAGGCCAGTCCCGGCGGCCGCCATTGACCGGCGTGTTGCGAATCCTAGTCTGGTTCAGTTCCGACAGTTTGGCCGCCCTATGATTTGGAACGGCGTAGTCCTCTTCACCAGCACGGATCGAGGGGAGATCGCCAATCCAGTCCCACACGGTGGCATGGGGCCTTTCTGAGATCACGCCATGGGTCGCTGCAGGCACGCTGATGGGTCCGAGCCTGCTTGCGATAAGAACTAGCCTTCTTCGGACTTGAGGAACCCCATAATCAAGAGACGAGACGACCTTTACGTCGAAGCTGTAGCCGTGGGTCCGCAGCAGATCGAGGAAGCGGCCAAGGGGACCTTCCGTTTGGGCAATTTTCTGGAGGCCGGGCACGTTTTCCAGAAGCACATAGTCTGGGTGAAGTTGCTCCACGAACTTATGGAAATGATCGAGCAGCTCGCGGCGGATGTCGCCATCCTTCTTTTGGGTGACCTGTTTTGTGAAAGGCTGACATGGTGCGCATGCCGCAAACAGGAATTTCCCTTGCATGCCGTCAAGCATCTTTTCCAGCTCCGACGGTTCGAAGCCACGGATGTCGCGCTGCACGAAGGTGGCATCTGGAAAATTCGCGGCATAAGTCTTTCCGGCATCGGTGTCGATATCGATCCCAGCGACAATATTCATGCCAACATTACGCAGCCCAGCACTGGTGCCGCCACAACCGCAGAAGAAATCGACAACATTTATCATCAAGTATTCAGCATTCTAAGTTCTTGTGTCGCGCCGCCGATCAGGATCCGTACGTCGCGACGTTTCGCACAGGCTCTTATTATGGCGGTGAAACGTTATTAATTTTCGCCCTCTTCCCATTCGCATTTGTAGAGATCGATTTGTCAACTGCTCTTGTAGTGATTCGCAATCGGCTAGACCAAGTTTCAAGGAAAAAGGCGATGACCTTCAGGTGCTACTGATCCCCGGTGCACCACATCGGCTCTTGGAAAACGTGCAGCGCCAGACACCACTGACCATCCCCGAATCCTCTGCTCTACGCCTCAAAGATGCATGTTTGTGCAGACCATTTACTGCCTGCTTTAATGACGAGTGTGGGACGTGAGCCTTAGCATTCGAACTTGAGCGTCGCTGCTAAGGGCTGGCCCGAATCCGAAACTAAGCCGTCGATTCCTGGTTACGGTCGCGGTCTATGACGGATAGCCACACGGGTGCTGTCCGCGAATGCAAATCGAATGGCAATACGTGAAGGCGAAGATCCCGGGAAAATTCGAACGGTCCCGGCACTTCGGGAAACTCATCGGTCTCAGGATACATCAAGAACATGTCTCCCGACCCCTGCAAGTACTTCTCACCATACGCGAAGAGCTGGTAGAAATCCGCTTGCGTCAGTCCAAAGTTTGCGCTTCGGTCGCGGTTCAAACGCTTCCATTTCGCATCAATGATCCATCTCCGCGCCTCGTTATGCACCAGCATGTCGGGTTTCAACCGAAACCATTCATCCGCGCCGAGGGAGCAGAGGTGATGTCGGTTCGGTTGCCAAACGGATTTGAAGCTTGTTTTGAGCGAGGCCGACATAGAAGAGAAGACATACCGTTCAAACAGCCTCTCCATTGGAAACAGCATGCTCATTCCTTTCCGGTCGCCGAGCGTCGCGAACGGCAGCCGATGGGTGAGCAGCAGTTCGGCCAGCGCCTTAACGCGTCCATAGTCGGCGAGTTGCCTCCCTCGCTCCCATTTACCAAGGTCGGAGCCGACGTTTCCGCTTTCTGGTACCTCGCCGAGGAGCGCTGACAGTTCTCTGGCTCGGCGCCAATTTTCCGACGAGGACGTATTGCGGGCGATGTGTTCGACGGCGGACCGCAAGATCCGGTTTTCCGGCCGGTCCAGCGAATACTCGTCCAATTGAACACTAAACTGATGAAGTCCGCCGGCCGCGCCGATTTGCCTTGGGACGTCAAGTCGTCCGCGAAGAAACGGCTCTCTTGTCTCAATGGTGGCATAGCCAGAGCGGAGGCCCCGCCTGATCAGGTCCGAAGCTTCGTCGAGGAACGCGCCGGCAAACCACTCGGTCATCGGCATATGGAAGGCCGTGACGTCCGCGTTGCCCGCGCGACGAGGGAACAAATCGAGGCTTTCCGTTATCATCTTGATGAGCAGGCTGCGGATGCTCGTGAGGTCGGACGTCTCTGAGACGTGCTTCGGCAGGATTTCGATCCGCGTGCCGCAGGGTGTTTCGATCACGCCGACATAGTTTTGGAGGCTTATCGTATCGGGCGACGAGATCTGTACAAAGGGTAAATCTTCTTCATTGCCTCGCCCGTACCGCAATAGCCAATCAAACGCACTCGCCGAGATCGACGCGCGGTCCAGGGATGAAGATACCACCCTGGTCGTCAGCCGGGCGAACTCCCTAACGGTCGGCATTCTGTACGCCGATGATTTGTCTATAGGACTCTGGTCGATCATAGGCCGTGGGATTGATCCGCCAGGTTCTATTGATCGCAACCCCTTGTTGTTCGGGCCCAAACAGCGTTGCGGCGTCGTGCGGTCCCTCGATGACGAATTGATCCCGAGGGTCGTTCTTTCGCTGATCATTCAAGACGAGGCGAATTCGCCGCCAATCGTCGAAGAAGTATTCCTTTAAAAGCGGGATGATCCTCCGCGAGAAAAGCTCCTTGAGTTGATCGATGTCGTCTGATGCCTGCAAGTTTAGAAAATAGGCATGTCCCAGGCGGTGATCACGATCCAGAAGCGCCTCGATCCTCGCGTTCATCACCGAAAGCAACTGGGCAAGATCAACGCCTGCGATCTCGACGCCTTCGAGTTGCGTCGTCTGTGGCTCGATTTCCTCGAAAACGAAGCGACGGCGTAGAGCCATATCGATAGACGCAAGCGAGCGATCGGCAGTGTTCATCGTGCCGATGATGTGAAGCCCGACTGGAACGCCGAACGTGGTTTTCGAATAGGGCAGGATCGTCGTTAGCGCTTCTTTGGACCCTAGACGTTTTGACGGTTCGATCAGTGTGATCGTCTCGCCGAGTATTTTTGAGATGTTGCCTCGGTTGATCTCGTCGATGATGAGGACCCTCTTGCGGAGGACGTCACTTTTGGAAGAGAAGCGCTCGAGAAGCCGCTCAACGAGAACCGGGATGATGTTATTGTATCCGTTGACGAGGAACTTCTCGAGCCGGCAATCGGGAATGAGATCGAAGACCTTCTTGTCCCGTATGTCTTGGACGGTGAGCTTGCCATGCCGGACCGCGTCGGCGAGTTCGTCGAGCACCTTCCAAGGAAAAGGCAGTTGCGCGCCGTTAGGCTTGTCGAGCCATAAAATCTCTGGAGTGCATCGGTTGACCACATATCCGCTCGAGAACTGCTCTCCGAGCTTGAAGGGCCGGACGGGCGGTTCACAGAACGACTTCAAGATGCCATCGCGAACAACATAGCGGACAGAGCCTGCCTCCGTCGTTTCCGCTCGCAGGCCTTCTATGAACTCCTCGTAACTGAAGCTTTGATGAAACGTGACGAAGCGGATTGAGCCTTCATCGACAAGTTCGTCGAAACGATCTTTCAGGCCTTTGCGATGCCCCTCCGACCGAACCAGAAAATTCGGGTCTAGTATGGCGACGGCTCGATCGACGACTTGAAAGGTCTTGCCCGTGCCGGGAGGGCCATACAAAATTTGGTTGAGTGGCATGCTCGACGAAATCTCTTCGGCACCCGCGAAGTCGTGGATGCCGACGGAGGTCGGGGTTGACGCATCGGCGATTTCTTTCGCTGGATCCCAGACCTCCTTGACGTCGGGCTGGTAGAAGTCGATCAGTTCTCCTCGGCTCTCCTCCAACTCCTGGCGAACGCGCGCAAGTTCACGATCTTGCTCAATCTTGGTCATCTGGCTGACCGTTGTACGGGGCAGGTTCCCAAGCGTTTCAAGAACCTGCCCGACTTGCCCCGTGCTTGAAAAGCGCTCGAACGTGTCAGGAAAAAGCAAATGCGGCACCATCAGCTTGAGTTGCCGTCTGCCGGCGTCAGGCACTTCATCCAGCCATGTCGCAAAAGCCCACCCATCATTTAGCAAAGACAGCTGCATTTCGGGTGAGAATGACTTGAAGGAAGTCATGGCACGAATAAGGAAGCCCAGTTCACGCGGCCTATGGTTCATAAAGCCCGGGCCGCCGGAGCCGAGGCCCTTCAGGACATCGTCGGAAAGAAGTCGCTCGGCCTGCTCACCTTCGAGCGGCGCTTCCGACCATGCCCATACGTTGCCTATACCTTCGCGCTTCGAGCGGGGGCCCATGTTGTTAGGGAAGAGGTACAGGATCCAGAGGATCTCGGACAGCAATTTGCAGGCGTTCGCAGATGCCCCTTTGAACTGCTCCGTCAACTTCTCGTAAAATCCGCCGACGCCGCTTTCGACAGCCCCGCTAAAGCGTTCGGCGACTTCAACGAGCCCATCATTGGACCAAAGTTGATCAGGTCCGAAAAGCGATCCGTCCTTCTTCAGGCAGCGGTCTCTCCATTCCGTCGCCGCCTCCAAGGTGGTCTCTGAATTTGGATGAAACGGGCTGTAGCGCGACATATCTTCTCCCCAGGTGTCTATTTACACATCCATAGGATGCCTCGGTTAAATATCACTTAGATAGTCTTCATGCGGCCAAAAGCGTCAGCCTTATTTCCAACTCGATAGCCGTCCGTTCGAGGAAGCGCCGACCTTAAACTGCTGATTTTAAGCGAGTTATCTTCATTCCAATAGGAGGGTCGTAGGTTCACATCCGTTCAAGGCGAGACGAGGAGGCTCGGTCCAGATGCAACATGGTATGGGGATCTGAGCCGAGCATCTCATTCGATCTTACGCAGCTTCCCAAACCTGATTGAGAATCTTGGCAGCCAGTGCGGCTTTGTCTTGCGGCAGAAAGCGACCGTAGTGCTGCTGAACGACATCGGGCGTATCCTGAATTGCGTAGCTCGCCTGCTCGTACGATCCGGTCTGCTTCAGAATATGCGTCGCGAGAATGTCCCGCAGGTTATGCGGTCCATGCGGCAGCAGGCCCTTGATGGCACCTCGTCCGGTATAAGGGTTATAAATTCCATAGCGTTGGATGACGGTCCTCCAAGCCTCGTAGAATGTGGTCGAGTTGTAAGCTGCGTCGATGCTGGTGGTCTTCACCGTCTTTACGAACAGGGTTCCGGGATCTTTGGCTCCTCCAAGAAGGACACCACGATGACGGTCGATATAGACATCGAGATATTTGTAGAGATCGAGCAGGTCCGGCAGTACCAGCCGAAATGGTTTCTGTCCGAAGAAGGAGGAGCCAGAGTTTTTGAACGCGACTGATGGAATAAGCACCTCCCAGCCATGGTCGCGATCACTCCAGCGCAGCTCACCACATTTCATGTCCTCAAGCCGCCGTTCAGATGTCGGATAGTGTCCGCGCGGGCAGACGCGTAACTGGCGAAGGTTTTTTTGTCTGAGCCCAAGGTGCAAGCCAAGCCGAAGCAGCAGGAATGATCTGACGGCTTCGGCGGCCGGTCGTGGATATCTGTTCTCGTCCGGCATTCGTTTCACGATCTCGTCCGTGATCTTGCGATATTCCGCTAACGGACTGTCCGCTTCAAGTACACACATAATCGGTTCAAATGGATCGCGATGCACGCGCATCACTCGCTGAATCTCCTTGGAACGGTTCGCAGCATGTCGGTGAAACGCATCACAGGCGCCATGCCAGTCGCGAGCCGCGAAGTCGATCTCTTCCTGCTCAATTAAACCCGCGATGGGCCGGACATTCCGAAGCAGCTCCGGATGCTGCCGGATCCAACCGACGTCTGCGCGGGATAGGGCTTGGGCGACCATCAGCATGTCTTCTTCCCATTTCGTGTAAAAGCCACGTCGTTGTTCCCGCCACTGCAGATACCAGTCCCAGACGCCAGGGAATATGAGAAGGCCAAAGCTCAATTGGCTAAGTGGTACGCCGCAGCCCTTCACGGCACTGCTTGGAGAAGCCGCTAGTGCGCCGAACATCAACCCGAGGTGCTCGATCTTCTGAGAGGCCGTCTCCTCACCCCAGGCGCCGTTTCGTTGGAAACCAATCGCGGTCAGTGTTGAGGTTTTAAAACGGATGAGGTCAGCCATTTCCATCGCAAGCCTTGGCGGCGCGTCGGAAACGCCGGAGAGCAGATCCGGATCATCAAGTTCTGCCGCGACGTTCTGATTAGCGCCGGCTGCAGAGACCAACGATCGAGGGGCAAGGAAGCCGCCGCCATAGGTGACGCCAGGAAAGCGGATGGCATAACGCTGCTTGCTGGCTGCCGCCTGATAGCGGCGATATTCCGTCGAGCCGGAAATTATGACGCGGCGCACCCAATCCAGGATTTCTTCGCGTTTGGAGAACGGCAGACTGCTGAAATCATCCGGAAGATGCGCGGAGATCCTTCGCCGCTCAGCCGGGCTGATGTCACCGAGATCGTGACCATACAATGAGCGTGCCTGGTGCGGCAGTTTCTCTTTGAAATATCCCTCGGGAAGTTGGTAGCGTCGCTCGATGCGGCGCAGCATATCGAAACTCGTTACAGATCGGGGCACTCGCTCGCCCTGGATCCAGGATAGCAGCGTCTTGTTGTCAAAGGTCTCATTCAGATGAACAACGGCGCGATAGAGTTGCCAATAGGTGTCGCCGAACCGCCGCATATGATAGATCAATGCGTCCTGAAAGCTCGCCGGATCTTCTGTCGCTTCAAATAGTCCCTGTGGGAAAGGGCTTATCGGTTTTGGTGCTGGGCCGCTCGATGTTGACATAGACCTGACAAAGGTGCCGCCGGTCGGCGCGCGTTGTGGCTGTCGGGCGGAGCGTGCGGAGCGTGCGGAAGCTGCCTTCTTAGCGGGGGCCATTTTGCCCGAGCTAACTGTTGGCTTTGGCGGTCGTCGTTCTTCGGCCGCTGGTGGTGCGCCGAGCCAGCGGATGATTGCATCCAAGCATGGTCGGAGCTGCTTTTTCAGTTCTGCCGTCAACTCGGCTTCGATCCCACAGGCCTGACCGATCATCGTCCAGTCGATGTGGCCATTCAGAAGCGGGGGCGATTTCCGGTAGATGATCAAACTGGCCAGATAAGGCCGTATATTCTCCAATACCCGCCTGGATGCGATCGGAGCGATACGAAGCTCGCAGAATTCCGAGATTTTTCGCTGAAAATGACGTGATGAAAGGTCGTGTTTGGTCATGCTCATTCCGTTTCTCTCGGCACCAGTACCAAGGGCGAGCGGAAATAGGGGGCGAGCTTTAACAAAGGGTGTATCGGGCGTGTCACTTATAATGACGGCTATCCAACGTATTAGGCGCCTATGCCGCCTGGATTAAAGGTCGGGAATTCAATGTCGGCGCGTTAATTAAGCGCGCTTATCTACGTCTGTCGCTTAATTAAATGAAATGCGCCTTGCTTAAATAAGGGGAGCGACTGATATTGGGTTATGTCTGATTCCCAATCCAAAAACCGCCTGGGTCGTTTCGTCGAGACGGTCGCTGCCAGTGAAACAGTGCGGGCGTTCGTGCCCCCACCATTGCCGCCCGAACCGGCGATTGATGTGCTTTCATTGCTCGAGCGTCTCAGCTTGGCTGAGCGCGCGCTAGGACGCCTGGATGGCATCACAATGCTGCTGCCGAGACAGGAGCTGTTTCTTTATATGTACGTAAGAAAAGAAGCCGTTCTTTCCTCGCAGATTGAAGGCACGCAGTCGACGCTTTCTGATCTCTTGCGGTTTGAGACCGAAGCTCAAGCCGGGCAGCCGGTTGATGATATCCGTGAAGTGTCCAACTATGTTGACGCCATGATGTATGGTTTAGAGCGGCTAGAAACGCTTCCCATGTCGTTGCGTCTGATCCGTGAGATGCATGCCAGACTCCTACACAGTGGTCGGGGAGGCACCAAAGATCCGGGAGAGTTCCGCCGCTCGCAAAATTGGATTGGTGGCACGCGCCCCGGTAACGCACTCTTTGTACCGCCACCCGTCATTGAAATGGCCGGTTGCCTGGACGCGTTCGAGCGCTTCATGCATGACGACCAATCGAGGTTACCGGCGCTAATCAAAGCTGGCCTGCTGCACGTGCAGTTCGAAACGATCCATCCGTTTCTCGATGGTAACGGTCGTATCGGCCGGCTGCTTGTAACCCTATATCTTTGCATGAACGCCGTTTTGCGAAAGCCGCTGCTCTACCTCAGCCTCTATCTGAAGTCGCATCGGAGAGAATACTATCGGCTACTGCAAGAGGTTCGCGAACATGGTAATTGGGAAGCTTGGCTGGAGTTCTTCCTGACGGGCGTCGCCGACACTGCCAATCAAGCGTTTGAGGCTGCTACTCAGATCGTCGATCTTTTCAAAGAAGATCGGGAGCGGATAACGATGGAGAGTGATAGAGCAGGGTCGGCCCTTCGCATTCACGAGCTGTTCCAGCAGAATCCTTTTCACACAGCGAACCAGATTGTTCAGGTGACTGGTTTGTCCGCACCAACGGTCAACGCTGCACTTGCCGACCTAGAACGATTGGGCATCGTTGATGAGGTCACCGGCCGCAGGCGCGGCCGCGTGTTCAGCTATCGACGATACCTCGCAATTCTAAGTGAAGGCACAGATCCCTTGCCTCTCAATTCATGACAAATAGATGGGCTGAAGGTTCGATTTTCATCAAGAGCGGGTTGTTTTCATCGCTCGAAGGGAGTTAACCATTTCGAATGTCTAGGGGCAGGCCCCGATGAGCGTCGCTCGATAAAGGTCGAGGCGATAAGAATGCGTTTTGCGACGACCGGCTGCCCTCTTGTTTCAATGCGTTCCAACAATAGCCGCATCGCTGTAGCGCCCATCTCCCCCCCTTGTACTCTGATGGTCGTCAGGGGAGGAGATATTTGGGTCGCGGCGGAAAAATCACCGAATCCGACAACGGACATGTCGTCTGGTATGCGGTAGCCACGTGCTAGTAGCTCGGAAACAGCGGTCAGCGCCAGCCCATCGTGAGCGCAGAACAGAGCTGTGGGCCCGATTCCGGCAGTGTGAAGAGTTTGCAGCGCAGGGATAAAGCCACCATCTTCGTCAAAGCGCAGGACATGCAGTCTTGCATCGGCATGTTGCTCTAAACTTTCGCGCAGACCGTGATATCGCTCCATACGACCGCGATAGCCTTCCTGCCCCTGCACGAAAGCGATGTCGCGATGCCCGAGTCCAAACAAATAATCGCCGACCGCTATCCCTGCCTCGTGGTCCGTGCCGCCGACATGATCGGCCTGTTCAAGTGGAAACACCCACCCCAGTCGAACAGAAGGCAAACCCGACGCATTTACAATGTCCAGCGTCTTTTGTTCGTGCGGCCCAACAAGAATGACGCCAGCACTATCTTTCACCATCGCTTCGACCCTATCGGCGTCGTGCGTCCACTGCAACCGTACGGCTTGACCCAGTCGATGCGCCTCCTTCTGCATGCCGTCCTGCAGCATCGTCCGCAACTCGTAGCTCACGCTATCGACCTGATCGTGAAAGATCAGAGTGATCTCGCGTTGCTCGTCGGCGGGCTTCGGGCGCTGGTAGCCTAGCATCATGGCAGCGTCCTCGACGCGTTTGCGCGTCGCCTCACTAACCCCGGCTTTTCCTGAAAGTGAGCATGAGACCGCAAATTTTGATAGGCCGGTGTGATTTGCGATGTCCTGCAATGTCACTTTGCGCATAACGCATCCTCCCACGATGAACCTGCGTCTCGAAATAAGTTTAACATAACGCTTTACCTAACAAAGTACATAATACAAGCTAAACAAATACGGACATGCAAGCTACTTTTTTGGCGTCGCAGCCGTCCGCAAATTGCGGGATCGATCCTGAGGAGGAGAGATAATTCCGCGATGCGTGAGTGGAGGAGGAAAACAAATGCAAGGATTAAATCGCCGCGCGTTTCTCGCTGCGAGCACCGCTGCCGTCATACTACCCGCTTTACCAGCGTTTGCGCAGACGAAGACCGTCAAAGACCCCGCCATGCTGAACGCCTTGGTCAAGGAGGGTAAGCTGCCCGCCGTAGTGGACCGCCTGCCGCTCAATCCACTTGTCATCACGCCGCTTGACCGCGTCGGAACACATGGTGGTGACTGGAACAGCGCGATCGTCGGTGGTGGGTCCCTGTCGATGTTGTTTCGATATCAGGCTTACGAGCCGCTGTTGCGATATAAGCCGGACTGGTCGGATGTGGTACCGAATGTCGCAGAGCACTACGAAAGCAATGCCGACGCCACGGAGTTCACCTTCAGATTGCGCAAGGGCATGAAGTGGTCTGACGGTCAGCCGTTCACTACCGAGGACATCATGTTCTGGTACGAGGACATCTTCAATTACGAGGGCCTTAACGACATCGGCCAGAACCATCTGCGTGCGGGCGGACAAAAGGCGCGCTTCGAGGCGTTGGACGATGTGACGTTCAAGGTGATTTTCGCTGCGCCCAACGGTCTCTTCCCTTTGCGGCTGGCATGGGCGAACGACGATCAGACCACCCGTGCACCGAAACACTACCTCAAGCAGTTCCACATCAAGTACAACCCAAATGCTGAACAGGAAGCCAAGGCCAAGGGCGCGTCTGGCTGGATTCAACTGTTTCAGCGAGAAGCGGGCCTCGTCGTGGACAACGAGTTCTTTCAGAACTCGCAACGTCCCGTTATCCACGCGTGGAAGATGGCGGTTGCGCCAGGACAGAGCACCGACCGTGCGATCGCCGAGCGCAACCCGTTCTACTGGAAGGTCGATACGGAGGGAAATCAACTACCCTACATTGATCGCATCGTCTACCAGATGGTCGCAGACGCACAGGTGTTGTTGTTGAAAGCGATGCAGGGCGAAATCGATCTGATGGACCAGTATATCGCCACGCCTGCAAACCGGGCAGTGCTTTACGACTCCCAAGACCAGGGCCAGTTTGGCTTATATACGCTGACGTCGACCGAAACGAACGAGATGGTTTTCCAGCTTAATCTCAATCATCCGGACGAAGCCAAACGCAAGCTTTACGGCAACAGGGATTTCAGGGCCGCGCTGTCAATGGCGCTGGACCGGCAGGCGATTATCGACACTGTTTTCATCGGACAGGGAACGATCTCCCAACCGGCCGTGCGGGCGGAGGATCCTCTTTATAACGAACGTCTGGCTACGCAATTCACCCAATACGACCCCGACGCCGCCAACGCTCTGCTCGACGAGATCCTTCCCACCAAGGATGGCGAGGGTTTCCGGCAAGATGAAAACGGCAAGCGTGTGACGGTCATATTCGAGATCGACCAGGCTCGAACCACATTCCTTGACATTTTCCAGCTGGCGCTGCCGATGTTTCACGCGGTGGGTGTGGACGTGCAGATGCGAAGCATGGACCGTTCGCTTTGGGAGGTGCGCGTGCGTCAGGGCATCGACTATGACGCCACTGCACACCGCTTCGGCGGCAATGGCGGCATCGCGGCTATTCTCGATCCGCGCTATTTCATTCCCAATACGACCGAGGCGCTCTACGCCAAGGGCTGGCAATTGTGGTACCGCGATCCTGCTTCCAAGGGTGCGGTCGAGCCGCCTCAGCCGGTCAAGGACGCATTGTCACGCTATGACCGCGTGCTGGGCTCGCCGGACCCGGATGTGCAGCGCAAGCTGATGTCCGAAATACTGGAGATCGCGGCCGACCAGTTTTACGTCTTCGGCGTTTGCCTGCCCAGCGACAGTTACGGCGTGGTTAAGAACAACATGCAGAACGTTCCCAAATCCATGCCGAATTCGTGGGGATATCCCACACCCGGGCCCGCCAACCCCGAAACCTTTTTCAAGGCCTGATCCCACCGTTCCATTCCGGCATCAACTGAACCCGGATGGAAACATCAAACCTTTTAGCCGCCCCCAAAGGGCGTGACGGCATAATATTGTCATTGGAGAACACATGTTGCATCGACCAAACGCCATTTCCAGAGCTGCCGTTCGTTCTCCAGACTGGTTTAAATCCGCCACTCGCTGGACCCAATTGACCTTTGCAGAAGACGATCCGGCGAAATATGACCCCGAGTTCTGGATCGACGTCTTCAAGCGCACCAAGTCGAATGCAGTCTGCCTTTCTGCTGGCGGCTATATCGCCTATTACCCAAGCGAAATCCCCCTGCATTACGTGTCCAGCTTCATTGGCGATACCGATCCGTTTGGCACGATCGTGGAAGGCGCGCGCAAATTGGGAATGCACGTCATGGCGCGCGTCGACCCACATGCGATCCACGAGGATGCAGCACTGGCCCATCCCGAATGGGTGGCCATCAATCAGGACGGAAGTCCGCGTGAGCACTGGGCATTTCCCGGTATCTACGTCACCGATGCGCTGGGAAGTTATAATCGGGAGTTCACCACCGACGTCATTCGTGAAGTCGTGACCAAATATGACGTCGATGCCGTGTTCGCCAACCGCTGGCAGGGCCATGGCGTGTCCTACAGCGACGACAATCGCATACGATTCAGGCAGGAAACTGGTTTTGATTTGCCGATGAGACCGGATGCGACGGATCCGGCATGGCAGGCGTGGGCGGCGTGGCGCAGACGGATACTTACCGAGCTCGTGGTCTATTGGGACGAGACGGTCAAATCCATCCGTCCCCATGCCAGCTTCATTCCAAATATGAGCGGTTCGTCACTGATGGAATTCGACCTTTCGCTCATCCAGAAACATTGCCCGATCCTGTTCGTGGACCACCAGGCGCGACAAGGTGTGGAGGTTGGCTGGTCTGCTGGACGGAACGGCAAACGCATTCGTGGAACGTTCCGCAACCGACCCGTTGGCCTCATCACCTCCATCGGACCAGAGGAAGAGTACCGATGGAAGGATTCCGTTCAGAGCGGTGAGGAAATCAAGCTCTGGATTCACGACGGCATTGCGCAGGGCCTTTTCCCATGGTTCACCAAATTCAATGCCTGCGTTCCTGACAACCGCTGGGTGAAGCCCGTTGCAGAAGCCTTTAATCTTCATGCGGACATTGAGCCGTATCTGGAGGGCATGCAGCCAACTGCCGAAATCGCGATCATTGATCCATCCACGACGTTGCGGCACTGGGCACCGGAGCAACGTCATATCGCCGAACATAATGATCTCGGCTTTTATCATGCGCTGGTGGAAGCACGCATTCCGTTTGAATTTCTATCCGATCAGGTCATGACCCCGGATGCGCTTGATCGCTTCAAGGTCATTATTCTGGCCAATGCGACCTATCTGTCGGACGAACAATGCGCGGCTATCGAACAGTATGTACAGCGCGGCGGGTCGATCGTTGCCGCGCATGAAACCTCGCTCTGTAATGAAGTCGGCGAGCGGCGCGGTAATTTTGGACTATCAAATGTCTTTGGTGCCTCGCTGGCATCGGCGCCACGCGGCCCGGTCAAGAACACCTATGTTGCACTGTCCGATCCGCACCCCTTGAACGTGGGCTACGAGGGCGCCGCACGCATTATCGGCGGCACACACCTGATTGCCGTCGATGCCAATCCGGACGTTGAAACGCCTTTCCTCTACGTCCCTGATTTTCCGGATCTGCCCATGGAGGAAGTCTACCCACGCGAAGCCCCGAACGGTGCTGCGGTGATTGCGCGTGAGACCAGACATGGAGGCCGTGTGGTGTACATTCCATGGAACATTGGCGAGGTCTTCTGGAAAGTACTTGCACCCGATCATGGCAAGCTGATCGCCAACGCCGTGAACTGGGCTCTTGGCCAAGACCATCGTGTGGCGGTCGAAGGGAAGGGTATCATAGACATCGCCGTTTATGAAAACGAGGACTCGATGGCAATCTTCCTCGTCAACCTTACCAACCCGATGATGATGAAAGGTCCTTTGCGGGAGGTCTACCCTATCGGTGAGCAGACACTGTCGATCGAGCTGCCAAAAGGTCTCTCGTCTGCCACGGTGAAACTGCTTGTGAAAAACGAGGCCGCGTCGTGCAAGATCGTTGGCAACCGTGCAGAAATCACCGTGCCCTCCATTCAGGACCTCGAAACGGTTCATCTGACCTGGCATTCATAAGCCGGATAGCGTGTAGCGGGAGGAACCCATGCTGACATATGTGGCAAAGCGCGTTCTTTACATGATACCGACCCTGTTCGGCATGTCCTTGATCGCATTCATGATCATTCAATTGCCGCCAGGCGATTATCTGACCTCGCTTCTCTCCACCATGGCCGATGGCGGGCAGAATCTGGACGAGGCGACGATTGCGCGCCTGCGCGCGCAATATGGTCTCGATCAACCTGTCTATGTCCAGTATTTCGTGTGGATCAGCGGAATATTGACCCAGGGTGATTTCGGATACTCCTTCGAGTGGAACCAGCCGGTCTCGACCCTGATCTGGGACCGGATGGGATCGACGCTGTTGATCTCGCTGGCGAGTCTTTTACTGGTTTGGGCGATATCCCTCCCGATTGGGATCTATTCCGCGGTCAGACGCCATTCCTTCGGCGACCACGCCTTTACGCTTCTCGGCTTTATCGGGCTGGCCGTTCCGAATTTCATCATGGCGCTGACCTTGATGTATGCGAGCTACCGGTTTCTGGGACAAAGCGTTGGCGGCATATTTTCTCCCGCTTTCGTCGATGCACCGTGGAGCATCGCAAAATTCAAAGACATGCTCAGCCACATGTGGATACCTGTGATCGTCATCGCCATGTCAGGCACTGCCGCCATGATTAGAATTCTGCGCGCAAATCTGTCGGACGAGTTGAGCAAGCCCTATGTCATCACAGCGCGTGCCAAGGGTTTGCCGGAGCGCAAGGTCATTGTGAAATACCCCGTCCGCATCGCGCTCAACCCTTTCGTCAGCTCGATCGGCTGGGTGCTGCCGGATCTCGTTTCCGGCGTCACCATCACCGCCATCGTGCTGAACCTTCCAACGGCGGGACCGCTTCTGCTGCGGGCGCTGGTCGGTCAGGACATGTATCTGGCCGGAAGTTTCATTCTCTTAATGGGCGTGCTGACACTGGTGGGCATGCTGATTTCAGACATATTGCTGGCGGTGCTCGACCCCCGCATCCGGTTCAATTGAAGGGGCGGCCATGTCGATCAACCAAAAACCCACCATCGCGCTGGAAACCGGCCCCGCCATCAGCCCTCTGAAGTCCGGGCGCAAGGTAGTAAGCCTCGAGGCGGCAGGGCAATGGACGCTCATTCGCCAGCGTTTCTTTCGCCACAAGGTCGCAGCATTTGCTGCGGGCATTATTCTGTTGCTCTATCTCATCGGTGCCTTTGCCGAGTTTCTCGCACCGGGCCTGCCGAACACGTCGCGCCCGCAATATACCTTTGCGCCGCCGCAAAGCATCGCTTTATTTGCGCCGGCTGCCGATGGCGGTTCCCGCTTTCTCCCACACGTCAAGGGCTACAAGATCGAGATCGAGCCGAAAGCCCTCCGCCGCAGCTTCGTTGTCGATGACACGAAAATCATTCCTATCGGATTCTTCGTCAAAGGGGCGCCTTACAAGCTGTGGGGCATCATCCCGATGGAAAGGCATCTGGTTGGGCCGCTCGACGCCCGCGATCCAATGTACCTGTTAGGATCGGACCGGCTCGGACGAGACCTCATGAGCCGCCTCGTTTATGGAACCCGCGTCTCCATGTCCATCGGCCTTGTCGGCGTTGCCATTTCGCTGACGCTCGGCGTCGTGATGGGTGCGGTCTCCGGTTATTACGGAGGTTGGGTCGATACCCTCATCCAGCGTATCATTGAGATTGTGAGCGCCATGCCGACCATTCCGCTCTGGTTGGGGCTGGCCGCTGCCATTCCCCTAAACTGGTCGCCGCTTTCGGTATATTTTGTCGTAACCCTGATTGTTTCCCTGCTGAGCTGGACGGGTTTGGCACGCGAGGTGCGGGGACGATTCTTCGCGCTGCGCGGCGATGACTTCGTGACGGCTGCCCGGCTGGACGGTGCAGGGGAAAGGCGGATCATATTCCGCCACATCCTTCCATCACTTACCAGCCACATCCTGGCGGTGGTGACACTTGCCATTCCGACCATGATCGTCGCTGAAACCTCGCTGTCGTTTCTCGGGGTCGGTCTGAAACCACCGGTCGTCAGCTGGGGTGTGCTATTGCAGGATGCCCAGAACGTGCGAACAGTTGCCACGGCGCCATGGTTGCTGATCTGGCCGAGCCTTGCGGTGGTCCTGGCGGTTCTGTCCTTCAATTTCTTTGGCGATGGCCTGCGCGATGCAGCCGACCCTTACGATAGCTGAAAGGAAGTGAGATGACGAAGCACGAAACCTTGCTGGCGGTCAAAGACCTGTCCATCGATTTCCATCTCAGAACCCATGTGCTCCATGCCGTTCGCAATGTCAGTTTCAACCTTGAACGGGGAAAGACGCTTGCGCTGGTAGGGGAAAGCGGTTCAGGCAAATCAGTGATCGCCCGCGCCCTGATGCGGATCATCGACAAGCCCGGACAGATGACAGGCGGCCAGATCGTTCTCGATGGGCCCAAGGGACCAGTCGATATCGCGAAATTTGCCGCAAGCAGTCGCGAGGTTCTGGCCATTCGCGGTGGACGGATCGGCCTGATTTTTCAGGAACCGATGAGTTCGCTGTCGCCGGTCCACACCATCGGCTCACAGATCATCGAAGCCGTGCGCTTGCATCGCCGCGTGTCGAAGAGACAGGCTCGGGAGCGATGTATCGAACTGCTGCGCCAGGTTGAGATACCGCAGCCGGAAGTGATGGCCGACAGATACACCTTCGAGTTTTCGGGCGGAATGCGTCAGCGGGCGATGATTGCTATGGCGCTCGCCTGCGACCCGGAAGTTCTGATCGCCGATGAGCCGACGACGGCGCTGGATGTGACGACGCAGGCCGAAATCCTCGATCTCATCAAGCGGCTGCAGGTGGAGCGCGGCATGGCGATGCTGCTCATCACCCACGACATGGGCATCGTTGCCGAAGTAGCGGACGAGGTCGCCGTCATGCGTTTTGGCAAGATCGTTGAAAAAGGGCCGGTGGACGAGATTTTCCACGCCAGTCAGCATCCCTACACACGGCAACTTCTGGAAGCGACGGTCAAGCTCGAGAGCGGTGCAGCCACGCGAACGCTACCGGCGTCACTGACGGCCAACGTTGCTCCGATCCTGTCGGTGCGCAATCTTTCCAAAGTCTACGGTGCGACGTCCGGATTGTTTTCGCATGGCGGCGGTCGTGGGCTGGTGGCAGTGGATGATGCTAGTCTTGACCTATTTGCCGGTGAAAATCTCGGCATTGTCGGCGAAAGCGGATCGGGCAAAACCACATTAGGGCGAATGATACTGCGGATCGTTGAGCCCACTTACGGCAAAATCGCGTATCGCGGATGCCCGGATGCGGCCCCGATGGACGTCACCACGCTGAGCAAATTGGATTTGCGCCGCTACCACCAGGATGTGCGTCTTATCTTTCAGGACCCATTTGCGTCGCTTAACCCCCGTATGACGGTGAAGCAGATCATCGGCGATCCTCTGGTCATCGCCGGTGGCATGTCCGGCAAAGCGGTGGAGACCCGCGTTGGCGAACTTTTGCAGAAGGTCGGGCTCGATCCCTTGGCGATGGAAAGATACCCACATGCCTTTTCCGGTGGTCAACGCCAGCGGATCGGCATCGCGCGGGCCCTCGCCGTCAACCCGAAGGTCATCGTCGCCGACGAGGCGACCTCGGCGCTCGACGTGTCGATCCGAAGCCAGATCCTCGACCTGTTGCTCGACATTCAAAAGCAGCTCAATCTCAGCTTCATCTTCATTTCGCACGATATCTCGGTCGTGCGCTATTTCTGCGACCGCGTCGCCGTCATGCACAAAGGCAAGATCGTCGAGATCGGACATGCGGAAACCATCTGCACAACGCCCTCGCAGCCCTATACCAAGCGACTGATCTCCTCTGTTCCGAACCCCGACCCCCGCAACAAGCGCATGCTGCACCGCCTGCGCGCAGACCAACTTTGAGGTCATTGTCGATGCCGAAATTCGCAGCCAACCTATCTATGCTCTATACCGAACATTTGTTCATGGAACGGTTCGCCGCTGCCGCTGCCGATGGTTTTGCGGCAGTCGAATATGTCAGCCCCTACGAGGAGGCGGCAGAGACGATTGCAGCGGAGCTCAGGAGGTTCAAACTCACCCAGGCTCTGTTCAACCTGCCGCCCGGCAATTGGGCCGCAGGCGAGCGTGGCATTGCCTGCCTGCCGGACAGGGTCTCCGAATTCGACACGTCCGTTGAAACGGCGATCCGCTATGCAAAAGTTCTGGGATGCCGAAAGATCAATTGTCTGGCCGGTATTCAACCGCCCGGTGTCGATCCGCAAGTTCTGGAAGACACGCTTGTTGGCAATCTCGGTCACGCTGCGCAACGTCTGGCGGATTCCGGAATTGCCCTTGTCTTCGAGCCCATCAACACTCGCGACATACCCGGATATTTCCTCACCAACACCGATCAGGCAGAGCGGATCATGGACCGTGTCGGCCATTCCAACCTGCTGATCCAATATGATTTCTACCACATGCAAATCATGCAGGGCGATCTCGTCGCGACCTTCGAGCGCCTGCAGGACAAAATCGGCCATGTTCAGATCGCCGATAATCCCGGACGTCATGAGCCGGGGACGGGCGAGATCAACCACGATTTTATCTTCAGGCGTCTGGATGAACTTGGTTACGACGGATGGGTCGGCTGCGAATATCGACCGGCGTCGACCACCAGCGCAGGTCTTGACTGGTTGAAAGCATATCAACAGGAGGATTGAGCCATGAAAATAGGATTTATCGGACTGGGGGTCATGGGCCGCCCGATGGCGCAGCATCTGATCGATGCCGGACATGACCTTTATCTTCACAGGGTCAAACCCGTGTCGAACTCCCTCCTGAAAAGTGGTGCGAGGGCATGCGGTTCAGGTGCAGAAGTGGCGCGCAGCGCCGAGATCGTGATTTTGATGCTGCCGGACACGCCCGATGTGGAAGCGGTTTTGTTCGGTGACGATGGCGTCGCGCACGGCCTCGATGCGGGAAAGCTCGTCATCGACATGAGTTCGATTTCACCGATTGCGACGAAGGATTTTGCCGCCCGTATTGAGGCGCTGGGATGCGATTATCTCGACGCGCCGGTGTCGGGCGGTGAAGTTGGCGCCAAAGCGGCGTCGCTGACCATCATGGTCGGCGGAAAACCGGATATTTTCGAGCGCGCAAGGCCACTGTTTGAAAAGATGGGCAAGAACATCACCCTGATCGGTGACGTTGGAAACGGTCAGGTTGCAAAGGTCGCCAATCAGATTGTTGTCGCCCTAAATATTCAGGCCGTTTCGGAAGCCCTTCGCTTTTCGAAAAAAGCCGGAGCGGACCCCTCGATCGTGCGCAAGGCGTTGATGGGTGGCTTTGCCGCGTCCCGCGTGCTGGAGGTTCACGGCGAAAGGATGATCAACGAAACATTCGAGCCCGGCTTTCGCATACGTTTGCATCACAAGGACATATCGCTCGCGCTTGAGTCGGCGCGTCTTCTCGAGCTTATGCTGCCCAACACTGCGATGGTTCATCAGTTGATGAATGGCGCGCTGGAAAGAGGCTTGGGCGACAAAGACCACTCGGCGTTGATCAAAGCTTGTAGTTCAAACGAGACCTCCTGATTGATAGTCGGCAATCCAGCGTAAAGCGTGCAAAATCAGTAGATTGGTCCCTCGGTCGGGCCGCAAGACCGTTGGCGAGGAGCCGCATGTAGTCATTTCGGCTCCCCGTTCTGGAGCTCAGCCAGGAACAGCGAGATTCCGGATCCCATGGGTGGGCGGCGGTCACCTGAGAATGGGTGATCGCTAAGACGCGCGTCCTAAATGAATTTGCCCTTTCGACAGGTGTCGATGGCGACAGTTCTGCGTAACTTCCCCGTAATTTTCGGCGGCCATACATCTCTGCCTCAACGGTCGATGGACGACCGCCGTGGCGGTGAACGGAAGGATAGGCATGAAAAAGATTATCTCGGGCGTATTTGTTTGCGTGGTATTGACCGCGTGCAGCCAGACGGAAAAGGGCGCCGGCATTGGCGCGGCGAGCGGTGCTATAATCGGCGGGCTGGCAAGCGGTACCTGGGAAGGCGCAGCAGTGGGAGCCGCCGCAGGCGGCGCGGGTGGCGCTGTGATAGGCAACATCAGCGAACGTCACGACAGGAACCGCCGCGACCGCTGGGAACAACGGGATCGCCGCGGCTACAACTGCAGATACCGGGATTATTACGGTCGCTGCCGATAGAGATTGCAGTCGGGCTGCCTCACGTCAAAGGTGAGAGCGATACCGACGAACCCCGGTCCTTCGGTCTCCGCGTCCGCAGCAGTTTTATGACATCCGGCAATCTGACAGTCAGGACGTCACGAACGTCGAGTTTATCTCGACCAAGGGTCGTAGTTTTGCTGTAAGGATTTTCGGAAACGATAGTCCGACTTGAACGAGTACCCGACTATGAAACTTCTGCTTATCGAAGATGATCCGGAAATGACGGATGCCTTGAAGGTAGCCCTCTCGCAACATGGCATTGTCCTTGATGCCGTTGGCGATCTGGCAACGGCGCGGGAAGCGATTATTATGGCGGATTATGATATCGTCCTTATCGATCGACAACTGCCGGATGGTGATGGCAGTACCTTCCTCGCCGATTTACGCCGCGCGGGTTCAAATACACGATCGATCATCATCTCCGCTCTGAGGTCGACCGACGAGCGAATTTCGGGGCTGAATGACGGTGCTGACGATTACTTACCGAAGCCCTTCGAAATCCCCGAACTGGTCGCGAGAATGAGCGCCGTGCTGAGGCGGGCACCGACAACCGGCCCGTTCGTCCTGTCGGCAGGAAACGTCACCTATGATCGTGTTTCATGTGACGTGCATGTCAACGGCATCCGGCTTGCGCTCACCCGCAGGGAACTGCTCATCATCGAAACGCTGCTGAGAAACCGAGGTCGTACCGTGTTGCGCTCGTCCCTTGAGGGGCAGGTCTATTCATTTGACGATGAGATCCAGTCTAACTCACTGGAATCCAATATGTCTCGCCTGCGCCGAAAGCTTGGTGAAGCGGAGGCCGACATTATCATCAAAAACATTAGAGGCATAGGCTACTACCTTCATGAGCAGAAATAGGATGACCAGCACCTCCCTTCGCTGGCGTTTCACTTTCGGTTTTATCGTCCTGCAGCTCTGCGCCGTCATCGCGTCGCTCAGCCTGGTTTTCTATCTCCTTTCCGGCCTCAAGCCCGATGTGGCGATCACGTCCATCTGGCTGTCTCAGGAAATCGCAGATTCAGTCCGTCTCGAGCCGAATGGCCGAGCAAGTCTGATGCCGACGGCTGAACTTAAAGAGATCATGGAAGACTCGCCTAACCTTTGGTTCGTGGCAGACCTGGGAAAAGATATCGTTCTGGCACATGGCACGCCTCCCGGGAAAATTGCCGACAACATGCCGTTCTTGCGGACGTTCAGAAGTGTCGAAATTCATGGCGATCTAGATGATCCGTTGAGTGTGGGCCGCGTGGAGCGTTTCGACACCCGGGCCGGTGTGGCGACGATTTTTGCTGGCGGTGTTCCGATGTCTCAATATGGTGTGACCGTGCTGTTGGGGAACCTTGCCATCGGTATTCCGGCGCTGATCCTCATCGCCATCTCGCTCATTGGCGCTCCGGTTGTCACACGCTGGGCTTTGCGATCCTTCAGCGATCTGACCACGCGTCTTGACAGGATCGATCTCGACACACGTGGCGCCCTGGTGGAAGAGCGGGGCTTGCCCACTGAGGTGCTTCGTCTGGTGCGCGACATCAACAGGGCGCTGCGTCGTCTCGATAATGGCTTCGAGGCGACGGAGCGCTTCTTCGTCAACGCGGCGCATGAACTTCGAACGCCGATCGCTGTCCTGCAGGTGAGGATTGATACGCTTTCACCAAGTTCTGACAAGACCCACCTGCAGACGGCCATCAAGCGACTGACAGCGATCGCGAACCAGCTTCTCGACACCGAGAAGTACCGGCAGAAGCCCCAGCAGAATGCACCTGTCGATCTCAACAGCGTTGTGTCGAAGGTCGTCGCCGACCTTGCTCCCCTGGCCATCGCCGAAGGCTACGAGATTTCATTCGACAGCGACGCGCAAGACGTGTTCGTCCCTGGTGATGCCGAATCTCTGGAGCGTGCATTCGTCAATCTGGTACGGAATGCAGTCCAGTACGGAGGTGGAAGAGGACAGATATCGGTCGGTATTGAGGCTGACGGCAGCGTGACCGTAGCCGATCAGGGCTGCGGAATTGCTGGCGACAAGCATTCGCGCATATTCGAACCGTTCTACCGGGTTAACCCTCACGGCTCAGGTGCGGGCCTGGGGCTCAGTATGGTCAATGAGATCGTGACCCGCCATGGCGGTTACGTCGAGCTCTCTTCCGCACCAGGCAAGGGCAGCACCTTTGTGGTGCGCTGGCGCGAAATGCGCGTTTTCAAACAGCGGTAGGGGCTGTCGCCTGCGCCAACAGGTCAAGGCGTTTTCATCCGTCAATGTTGGCTGAGCACGGCCGCGATCGCTTGATGTCGGGGGGAGATTTCTGGGACGCCATCCACATTACAAACACTTTTGACGATCGGTTGATTTTACAGTGCTTGCCAAACGGATAGGCGCGACGACCGCTCTCCGTAATTTTCAGGTAACTCTCGTGACAGAGAAAGCCCGCAAATTTCAATAGCATGGGCCACGACTAAATGACACGACACATTACCCGCAAGCGTTTCATCCTGGCGGCGGCAACACTTGTCGGTCTGCTGGGCGTCTGGCTCCTGTTTCTGCGTCCGCCGGCGAAGCTTGAACTGGTGACGGCGCAGGCACGAACGGGTGACATTGAAGAGGTTGTGTTGGCGACAGGGGTTCTCGAACCGCTCGAGCTGGTGCGTGTTGGCGCCCAGGCGTCGGGTCGCGTTGAGCGACTGTCGGTCGAGGTCGGTGACGTCGTCGAGGCTGGTCAATTGGTGGCCGAGATCGATTCCCAGACCCGGCGCAACACCTTGCGGGACCGGGAGGCCGCCCTGGCCAACATCCGTGCCGTGCACGCCGCGCGTATGGCCGGTCTGGTCAAAGCCCGGAAGGATTTCGAGCGCGAGCGTGAACTGCTGGCGGGAGGCTCGATACCGCGTGCCCAGTATGACGCGGCTGTCGCCACGTTAGACAGTGCGCGCGCGGAGGTCCAGGCGCTGGACGCTCAGATCACCCAGGCGCAGGTCGCGCTGGCGTCTGCGGACATAGAGCTGGGCTATACCCGCATCACCGCCCCGATCGCCGGCACCGTGGTGGCGATCGTCACTGAGGAAGGTCAAACCGTCAATGCCCTGCAGACCGCGCCGACCATCGTTATGATCGCGCGATTGGACAGAATGAAGGTGCGCGCGGATATTTCCGAGGCTGACGTCGTTCGTGTACGGCGGGGCCTGCCGGTCTGGTTCAGTATTCTCGGCGACCCGAAGCGTCGTTTCGATGGGGAATTGCGCCAGGTGGAACCGGCTCCAGCCTCCATCGCCAACGACGGCAGCTCTGCTGCAAGGGAGCTTGGCTCAACCAAAGGTGCTGTCTATTACACCGGGCTGATCGACGTCGCAAACGCGGACGGGGTTCTGCGGCCCTCCATGACGGCGCAGGTGTCCATTGTTCTCAGCCGCGTCAGCGGCGCCGTGCTGGCGCCGCTGAGTGCTGTGGAGGGTGCGCCGCGGGCTGGCGATACGGCACGCATCCGGGTGCTCGACGCGGCAAGCGAGGTCCAGATCCGGCAGGTTCAGGTCGGCGTCGACAACGGCGCGGACATCCAGATCCTTAGTGGTCTTCAGGCAGGCGAGACCATCGTTCTGGGAGCATCCACGGATGAACGCACAGATGGCCAGGCTCAATTGGCCGCGGCGAAGCGATAGGGCGGCGCCATGACGGAACCACTGATACGCGTACGCGGGGTATCCCGCGCTTTTCCCGCAGGCGACGAGATGGTGCGCGTGCTGAAAGACGTCGACCTCGACATCGAGGCCGGCGAGATGATGGCCATCATCGGTGCTTCGGGTTCTGGCAAGTCGACCCTGATGAACATCCTTGGCTGCCTCGATCGTCCAACGACTGGCAGTTACTGGATCGAGGGGCGCGAGACGTCGAAAATGGCCGTGGACGAACTGGCTGCACTACGCCGTGAGCGTTTTGGTTTCATCTTTCAGCGCTACCATCTGCTTGGCGATCTCAGCGCGGCCAGCAACGTCGAGGTGCCGGCCATCTATGCCGGGCGCAGCCGATCCGACCGGCACAAGCGAGCGATCTCCTTGTTGACCCGGCTGGGCCTGGCCGAGCGGACGGGCAATATCCCGAGCAAGCTTTCGGGCGGCCAGCAGCAGCGGGTGTCGATCGCCCGCGCCCTGATGAATGGCGGCGAGATAATTCTGGCCGACGAACCGACCGGAGCGCTGGATACGCACAGTGGCGCCGAGGTTATGAAGATCCTGCGCGAGCTTCACGCCGAAGGACACACCATCATCCTCGTCACTCACGACAAGAAGATCGCCGAACATGCGGATCGGGTTGTAGAGATAAGCGACGGCGTTATCATTTCCGATGAACGCAATGTATCGAGGTCCACGACGGCCCGTCCCATCCGCGAACACGGGCCGAGCGCGGGCTGGCGCGGCGCAATTGACCGGATGACTGAGGCCTTTCGTATGGCGGGCGCGGCAATATGGGCGCACAAAATGCGCTCGCTTCTGACCATGCTCGGTATCATCATTGGCATCGCCTCGGTGGCGGCTATCTCGGCACTGGGAGCCGGCTCGCAGCAACAAATCCTGAGCAGTATCAGTTCACTCGGCACCAACACGATCGAGGTGCGGGCCGGTAAAGGCTTCGGCGATCTGGAAGCGGGCAAGATACGGACGCTGGTTCCCGCCGATGCAGAAGCGCTGGTGAACCAGCCCTATGTCGACAGCGTGACACCAACCGTCACGACGAGCGTAACTGTCAAGCGCGCCGCTGTGGCCGTCAATGCGTCGGTCACCGGAGTTGGCGCCGACTTCTTTCGTGTACGGGGCCTTGAGCTGGCGCATGGACAACTGTTCGACGCCCAGGATGTTATCGCCTACAGCCAGAATGTGGTGATCGATGCAAATGCCGCGCGAGACCTGTTTCCAGACCGGGTTAACCCGGTGGGGCAGGTCATCCTTCTGGGCACAATGCCGGCGAGGGTTGTGGGTGTGACGAAACGGGAAAACTCTTTCGGCCCGGCGGTTGATACGTTGACCGTTTATGCGCCTTACACAACCGTCATGGGCCGCATGCTGGGTCGTCCGAACGTCGACGGCATAACGGTCCGTATCAGAGACGATGTCGATCCGGGCAATGTCGAGGCCGCAGTTACGCGCCTTATCGAGCGTCGGCATGGCGCGAAAGACTTCTTCCTCACCAACTCGGCGACCATTCGCGAGACTATCGAGACCACCACGCAAACCCTGACGCTGCTGATTTCGTCAGTCGCCGTGATCTCGCTGATCGTCGGCGGCATTGGCGTGATGAATATCATGCTGGTATCCGTGACCGAACGCACCAAGGAGATCGGCGTTCGTGTGGCCGTCGGCGCGCGCCGCAGCGACATCCTCTCCCAGTTCCTGATCGAGGCTGTCATGGTCTGCCTTGTCGGCGGCCTCATGGGGATCATGCTCGCCCTCGGGATCAGCGCTCTTTTCAATTTGTTGAGCCCCGACTTCAAGATGATCTTCTCTCCTGGCTCCATTATTGTGGCCTTCGCCTGCTCCACCCTGATCGGTATTGTTTTCGGCTTCCTTCCCGCCCGCAATGCGGCAAAGCTGGACCCGATAGAAGCCTTGGCTCGCGATTGATGGCTGGAAAGGTGTGTGATGGTATAGTGAAGAATAGCAGTGGGCATTTCCGTTTTGGAATTCCAATTGGAAATCAGTCTCGCAAGTAGCTGGAGAACTGACTGCTTCCGAGTTCACGGCCTGATGATCGGCGGTCTTCACAGTATGGTCTAACGGCATTTCTAAATCAAACCTCTGCCTCCGATTCATTTCCTTCCCCGATCAAGATCCTGGTCGGCACGGTCGCATCGCCCTGAGACGGCAGCGGGTCTCAGACCGCAGGGCAACGGACGGTCCTTTCGGTTTGTCATAACTTGTCTGCTTTGGGCTTTCATCGAGAAACCTGCAAAGCAGACGTCCGGCCCGACCAGACCTATTGACCACGATCAGCCCGAAGTGGCCATTTCATCGATCCGGCGCACGTTCGCTAGGCTGAACCGTCAGATAGCTGGTTGGAGTATGGTTGGTAACCACAGCCGGCCCCTCCGGTTCTCCTGGACCGTAAAACAGACGATTGACCGAGTCATAAAGCAGGAAATGATCCCCATCGACGTGGACGACGGCCACACCTTGAATATCACCCCAATCGCTGGTTCTTATCAGCGCGCCGATAGGCCAGCCGAGCGACCTCAACACCCGGCAGACGTCATCCCACAGCGTATATGGACCGACCTGTCGCCCCAATCCACCATGGCCGCGACCTGATCATACGTCATGCCGGTGAGCATTTGCCGAACGCGAACCCCCACAGCCGTCATCCCTTGGCAATTGTGAGTGAAAGGGAAATCGAACTTGGCCGGGCTGGCGCAGTGACATGGTTGAGCTCCTTGATTCACGAATCTCGGCATATTGCCTTTCGACTCATGCCCTCCTCCTCCAGTCCAAGCAGGCCGGACTTGCAGATTCGCACCCGGCCGACTTTCTCCGTGGTGACGAGGCCCGCTTGCTTCAGGACGCCGACGTGCTTCTTCATGCCCGTGAGGCTAATGTGAAATTTCGCGGCGAGCTCCCTGATCGAAGCGTTGTGACGTCCAAGCTGCTCCCGGATGCCGCGTCGCGTGGCGTCCGAAAGCGCGGCGAAATGGGCATCGAGGCGGTCCGCCGCTGTAACTCGATTCCCAGCGTGACGGCCGGTCCGCTCCTGAAAGACACGCGACCTACACTTCGTTCGACCACGCTATGATGGTACAAAGTGGAATGAGGAAGGAGAGCTAGCAGGTGGTAGTATCCAGTTAGCTCCCGCTCTCGTATGTTTAAATCGTGGACCCACGGGAGTGTGTTTAGGTTAGCGTGCCGCCATCAACGGTCAGGATGGTTCCGGTGATTTGTCGGGCCGCGCCAGATGCGAGGAACGCTACCGCTGCCGCGACATCCTCCGGCTCGCCGTACCGGCCGAGTGGTATTAGGGCACGCTGGAAATCTCCGAACTCGCCCTCGGCCGGATTCATTTCGGTGTTGGTTGATCCCGGCTGAATGAGGTTGACAGTGATGTCACGGGGGCCAAGTTCTCGCGCCAGACCGCGGGTAAATGATTGAAGTGCCGATTTGGTCATTGAATAAACCGTCGATGGCCCGACAATGCGTTCCGCGCCTGCGGAGCCGATTGTGACGATCCGACCACCTTTGCCAAGATAAGGCATCGCGGCTTGTGATGCCAAGATTGGGGAACGAGCGTTGACAGCAAAAAGCGCGTCGATCTCGGCGACGGTGAAATCCGCCACGTCTTTGTAGATCGCGATAGCCGCATTGTTCACCAATATGTCGAGGCCGCCCAACGCTTGCGCCGCTTGATCAACCGACCGCTTGACCGCCTCTGGGTCCATGCTATCAGCCTGGATAGGCAAGGCCTTGCGTCCTTTGCCTTCTATCGTTGCGACAACTTGCGCTGCCCGATCAGCGGCGCGCTCGTACGTGATCGCAACGTCGGCGCCTTTCTCGGCCAGAGCGATCGCAATCGCGGCTCCAATGCCGCGGGAGGCACCAGTCACGAGCGCACGTTTACCTGCTAGTTCACTCATCGATCATTCCTTTCTTTATCGACAGGGGAAATGTTTCGCCCGGCCGCCTTGCGGCGGGCGTCCGTGCGGCCTGCAGCCGTACGATTATTTTCGGTTCAAGCGATCAGGACCGGCAGACCGCTTAAGCGGCGATTGTCCATGTCATCATGCGCTCGGGCTATCTCGTCGAACGGATAGCGTGTCGTTTCGAGATCATCGAACACGCCTGAGCGCAGCGCATCCCATAGCTGGGAAGTTGCGTTCTCGACTGCCGGTCCCCGGACATATTGAGGGGTTCCACCGCTGCGGACATCTACCCCCCGTCGCACAAGATCGGGGGCCGGCGCTGGCTGACCCGTCGCGGCTCCGATCGCGGCAATCACGCCACCATCACGGACACTCGAGGCGGCCAGAGCAAAGGTCGCCCGGCCGACCAAATCATAGACGACGTCGACACCGTCAGGTGCGATCGCACGGATCTTGGCGGCGATGTCTGGCTCGCCAGCGTGGAAGGCATGGGTGGAACCCGCCGCGACCTTGTCAAACTTGCCTGGCGATCCGGCGACGCCGATCACGGTTGCGCCCAGCGACCTTGCCCAGCGTGACAGGATGGCGCCAACGCTTCCCGATGCCCCAAGCACCATCACCGTATCGGCGGATTTGAGATCGTGTAGACCACGAATCCCCATCCAGGCCGTCGCACCCTTCGCCAGGAAGGTCGCCGCAGTCTCGTTCGAGATATCGGCGGGCAGGCGGATGAGCGGCGCTGTCGGAATGACCCTCCCGGTAGCATAGGCGCCTTCCGAAAAGAAGTAAGCGACCCGGTCACCGACCGACAACCCCTCGACGCCGGATCCGACCTCGGTGATGGTCCCGGCTGCTTCAAAACCGGGAACCGCCGGCAACGCCATCGGATACTGGCCCTTTCGTATCATCGTATCGACGAAGTTGAGGCCGATCGCGTCTTGAATGAGCCTGACCTCGCCGGCACGGGGCGCGTGCAGGTCTTGCTTGATAACCTGCAAAACCGACGGTCCACCGGCCGACTGCATTTGAATGAATCTTGTCACGATATTTTCTCCGGATTTCAGATGGCGCGCCGCGCTCCGATTGCAGACGGCTGGAGCGCAGTGATGTTCAGTCGAACTTGACGAGATTGAGAGCGGGCAGCGGACCGCCTGGGAACTGAAGCAGTTGGCTGCCGACCGGAAGCCCGCCGAGATCGATCCCGAAGAAGCCGATGCGATCAATGATGGCGGCGACCTCAGCCTTCGCCCTCATATCGTCGCCCGAGTAAAACAGGACGCGCCTGCCTCCTTCCGAGTGGGGGTCGCCCGACAGTTGCTTTGGCGTCAGATGGTTGAACGCCTTGACGACGCGCGCGCCTGGCACGAGGGCGGTGAAAATATCCGTAGAGGTGCGGCCGCCAAGGTCCGCCGGCCTGTAAAGCGGCGCTTCGATGGAGTTGTTGGCGTCGATTACGATCCTGTCGCCGAATTTCAAACCGGCGAGCGCGCCAGGTATCTTTGACCACGGGACTGCCACGAGAACGATGGCTTGCGCCGCGGCCTCTTGGACGCTTCCAGCCCGGATTGTGCTTCCAAGTTTTGAAACAAGCGCCGTGAGGCTTTCCGGTCCTCGGCTGTTTGCGATCACGGCTTCGATTCCTGCCTTGCCGAGCGCAGTGGCAAATGCGCCCCCGATATTGCCGGCTCCGATAATTCCAACTGTCATCACCCACTCCTTTGCGGTTCGTGAGAATTCTGTCTGCGACGGTCGGTTTTCCCGCTGCATCCTGGGCGTGATGCCGTTGGCGTTGCAGAAATCCGCTTTTGCTGTTGGCTGGAATATGGCTGGCAAATACACGCAGCATAAGTCATAGATGAATTGTTTTAGTTTCAATCAATGTTTGAAGGTTACGCGTTATGGAGACACTGGCAAACCTCGAAGCGTTCGTTCGAAGCGCAGAAGCAAGCAGCTTTTCTGGGGCGGCACGGCGTCTCTCGATCACACCGGCCGCAGTCAGCCGGAATGTTGCAATGCTGGAACGCAACCTCGGTATACGGCTGTTTCACCGCTCAACGCGGAAGTTGACCTTGACCGAGGCGGGAGAGTCGTTTCTTGCAAGCATCGGCGACAGCCTGAACCATCTTCAGGGGGCAATCCAAGGGGCATCACAAACGAAGGGCGAACCCGTCGGCGTTTTGAAGCTCAGCATGAGTTTGTCGTTCGCGATGGGATACGTTCTCCCCGCACTGCCCGACTTTCTGGCCCGTTATCCGGGCGTCAGACCTGACTGGCATTTCGACAGCCGCAAGGTCGATCTTATCGCCGAGGGTTTCGACGCCGCGATCGGCGGTGGTTTCGAACTCAATCCTGGCATCGTTTCCACGACGCTCGCACCCGTACACGTTATCGCGGTCGCATCGCCCAGCTATTTTGCTGCACGTCGCCGGCCGACCAGCCCCGTCGATCTGGCCGATCATGCCGGAATCTTGATGCGGTCCTCGAATTCGGGCCGGATCAGGCAATGGATGATGCGGGACGCTCAAGGACGCGAAGAGCGCGCGCTCCTCAACGAGACGATTGTGATGAGCGACGCCGCGCCCATGGTGCAGGCGGCAATCGCGGGGTTGGGAATTGCATTGTTGGCTGTACCCGATGTGCTGCCGCATATGGAAAGTGGCGCGCTCGAACGTATCCTTCCCAAGTGGTATGCCGATGCCGGATCTATTTCGCTCTATTACTCAGGCCGCGTGCTACAACCGCTAAAAACACGCGCTTTCATCGACTTCTATACCGAATATTTCCGTCGCGAGCGCCTCAGTGCCCGGTTTGCAGGCAGTCTCGGCTAATGTCCACACGTCCTTGTTAGCTTCTTTGAAAACCGTGGTCTTTTGACTGCGTCGAATATCCCATATTCAACACATGCTTGAAGATGATCCAACCGATATGATGCTAATATTCTAGGACAGGGATGGGCAAATATATCACTCCACAGACACGTAAAAGGAGTGAAAAAATGATTGACTTAACCTCGTCTCGATATCTTCCACTGAACGGAAAGATAGCACTTGTCACGGGTGGATCGCGATCTATCGGCGCATCAATTGCCCAGCGTCTCGCAGCGGATGGCGCTCAGGTTGCCTTCACCTATCGTGGATCACCTGCGAAGGCTGAGGAAGTTGCTGTCGCCATAGAAAAAACGGGCGCGCGCGCGCTGGCTATTGCCGCGGATGCCGCTGATCCGGACGCGATACGCGCTGCCGTTGCCGCGACGGTCGATAAATTCGGCGGCCTCGACATTTTGGTGAACAATGCCGGTATTGCCTTTGCCGGTCCGATCGACGAAATCGCCTTCGATGACTATCAGGCAATGCTTGCAATCAACGTAACCGGCGTTTTCGTTGCCACGCAGGAGGCCGTACGCCATATGAAGGATGGCGGCCGGATCATACATATTGGCAGTTCGATCACGAAATATGCCGGGGTTCCTGGGCTGTCAGCATACGGCCTCACCAAAGGGGCAGTCGCCGGTTTCAACCGCAGTTTGGCTCATGACCTCGGGCCACGCGGCATCACAGTCAACACGGTGCATCCAGGCCCAACCGACACTGACATGAACCCTGTTGATGGTGAGTTTGCCGCTATGCAGATCTCACGTATCGCGGCGGGCCGCTATGGAAAGCCCCGGGAAATTGCGAACGTGGTCGCATTTCTTGCAAGTCCGGAAGCCTCGTTTGTAACAGGTGCCGACATCCGGGCCGATGGTGGTTTCACATCCTGAAACTGCCGGGGCGAAATGCAAAATTCGCTTCGCCAGCCGCAGCGATTTCGACGCCTCACCAACAATCAGTGCTCAAGGCGGGCTTGACCGACGCGGTTGCAAGACGCCGTCGCGGCTTGGCACGATCAAAAACAAGAAGTCGCCTTCGGCCGGTTCACCGTTGTAATCTCGATCTGGAATGCGCGCGTAGCGCCGCCGTTCAAGCGCAAAACCGCACCGCTGCATATGAACTCGTGTTCGCGCGCGCATCGGAACCGGACAATAATCACGTATCATCCACGGTGATCGAGGATGTTTTCCAGCCCTTTATCCCAGTAGGGTTGATTGCTGAACCGATTGACAAGCCAGTCGATGAACACTCTCACTTTCGGTGCCAGTTCGCGAGAACTTGGATACAACGCCCAAAGCGTCTGGGTTGAGATCAGCGGGTACTCCGGAAGGACCGGCACCAATGCGCCGGACTGTAGCTCCTCCGATGCGCACCACGTGGCCATCAGCGCAATGCCCAGCCCGGCGGAAGCGGCATCGCGCACTGCAGTACCGTCATTGATGCGGAGACTCGGAGTAACACGTCGTTCGATCACCACGGAACCTTTTCCCCGAAATGTCCAAAGATCCAGCGCGCCGACGACAAGGCAGGTATGTTCCGCCAGGTCGTCGGGCGTGCTGGGCCGGCCGTGTTTTTCGAGATATTCGGGCGACGCGACCAACACCCGATTGTCGGGAGCAAGCCGCCGCGCGACAAAGGATGAGTCGCTGAGCTCGGTATAACGAACCGCCACATCGAAGGCACCCTCGACCAGATCAACGATGCTGTCCGAAATGCGCAAATCAAGTGCCAAGTCGGGATATTGCCTGCAGAAGTCAGCCAGACCCGGCACAATATGCATTCGCGCGAACGAGGCGGGGGCCGCTATTCGTAATGTGCCTCGAGGCGCTGCTTGCTCTCGCCCAAGTGCCGCTCGGGCGGCCTCCGCAGCGACGACAATATGTTCCGCATGCGGCAGGAACGCCAGACCGTCTTCAGTCAAAGTTGCTTGCCGTGTGGTGCGATGGACGAGCCTTGCACTGAGTTTTCGCTCGAGAACCAACAGTTTGGCGCTGGCGCCGGCAGGCGTCAGACCCAAGTCGCGAGCTGCGGCACTGATGTTGCGCAGTTGAGCAATCCGTACGAAGAGATTTAATTCGTCCACGTCCATTCGCTGACTTTCAAATTTTTTTTGAAGGTGATCCTTAATCCTGGCCACTACCGAAAGCAATCGCGATAAATCACATAGGAGCTATTGAAACGGCGGCGGACGCTTTGAGGCCGGCAATGCTCCAACGGCGGAGCATGTTTCTCGTCCGACGCCGTCGACCAGAATCATTACCTTCGATAGAACAGGAACCTGAAATGAAAGCGATGTCACTCAAATCCTTTGGCGGTCCAGAAGCCTTTGATCTTGTCGAAGTTCCAAAGCCTCTTCCGAAGGCGGGGCAGGTTTTGGTACGGGTCCATGCCACATCGATCAATCCCCTCGACTACCAAGTTCGGCGAGGCGATTATCGCGACCTGGTGCCGTTGCCGGCAATTACCGGCCATGACGTATCGGGCGTTGTCGAAGCTACCGGTCCGGGGGTAACAATGTTCGCTCCAGGAGACGAGGTCTGGTACACGCCACAGATCTTCGACGGGCCAGGCAGTTATGCCGAATACCACGTTGCGAACGAAAATATCATCGGGCGCAAACCCAGCTCGCTGACCCATCTTGAGGCTGCGAGCCTTAGCCTGGTTGGAGGAACCGCCTGGGAAGCGCTTGTCTCGCGTGCTGCCCTGAGGGTTGGTGAAAGCATATTGATCCATGGCGGCGCTGGAGGGGTAGGGCACGTCGCTATCCAAGTTGCGAAAGCCATCGGAGCAAAGGTCTACACGACCGTCCGTGAAGAAAACTTCGAGTTTGCGCGAAGTGTCGGAGCTGACGTCGTCATTGATTACAGAAAAGAGGATTATGTCGCCGCCATCATGCGGGAGACTGAAGGCCTCGGAGTAGACGTCGTGTTCGACACTCTCGGCGGCGAAACATTGTCCCACAGCCCGAAGGTGCTTGCACAATTCGGTCGTGTCGTCTCGATCGTGGACATCGCCCGGCCGCAAAATCTCATTGAGGCATGGGGCAGGAACGCGAGTTACCACTTCGTCTTCACAAGGCAGAACCAAGGCAAGCTCAACGAGCTGAACGTTTTGGTGGAACGTGGTCAGCTGAGGCCGCACGTGGGCGCCGTCTATTCGCTCGCCGACCTTCCGCTTGCCCATGCGCTGCTCGAGAAACCAAACAACGGTTTGCGCGGTAAGATCGCGATTGCCATTGACCCGCAGGCTGAGACAAAGGTGCAATCATGATTTATGAGATCGCTATGCTGCCGGTCCAAAAGGACAAGATCAGCGAGTTCAGACAAGCGTTCGGAGACGTTGTTCCTCTGCTCAAGCGTGCGCGGGGTTACCGCGGTCACGTTCTCGCCCAAGGGGTCGAAACGCCGGAGCTATTCAATCTGATGGTGCGATGGCGGTCGCTTAACGATCATACTCCGGGTTTCGAAGCGAGCGAAGACCATGAGCAGTTCATGGAAGGCATACAGGACTACTTCTCGGGGGAGCCGACGGTCTATCATCTCGAGGGCGACAACAGCGGCTGGAGTGACTATCGTCATGGGAAAAGCGGCGCGGCTTAGAGCGCACAACGGCAAGGGTTCCGCTAATAGCAACGCCGGGTTTCTCTGACGCCGACTTCCGCGATGCCACCATGTCCCTATTCTCCTGACAACAACCACCAAGGAGATCGCGACATGCCTGCAGTCCTCGTCCACGGCGTACCCGACACCCACCGGCTCTGGGACACCGTTCGCTCTCATCTTGAGCGCAGTGACATTATAACGATCGATCTTCCCGGCTTCGGTAATCCGTTGCCATCAGACTTCAGGTCAACAAAGGAAGAGTATCTCGACTGGCTGATCAACCGGATCGATGAGATTGGCGAACCCGTAGATCTGGTCGGTCATGACTGGGGCTGCCTGCTGACAGGCCGTCTGACGTCGATCCGGCCGGATCTGGTGCGGACCTGGACCGGCATCAGTGGGCCGATCGACCCGGAATATCCGTGGCACTATCTCGCCAAGATCTGGCAGACGCCAGGTGAGGGCGAGCAATGGATGAAGGATCTCGACCTCGAGGAATTTGCGGCGAAACTCATCGAGGCGCAGATGCCGAAAGATGCGGCGGATGAATCGGTTCGGCATCTCGATGCCACTATGCGGGCAAGCATTCTCGCACTTTACCGTTCCGCAATCGAGGTAGGGGCGGAGTGGAAGCCGGGTCTGAGCAGCATAACCGCGCCAGCGCTAGTGATCTGGGGCCTGGACGATCCGTTTCTGCCGCACCGCTTCGCCGACGAGCTCGGCAATGCCACACACGCACGCGCCGTCGTTAAGCTGCGCACCTCGCATTGGCCGATGATAGAGCGTCCGGCCGATGTCGCGCGCGAACTCGAGGCCCATTGGGCTCACGGTTAACTCCCTACGCTTGCGTCACTTGGGCTCAAACCCACGCAGCCGCAACGTGAACGGCAATGCTTGGTCTCTCGCTATGCATTTGTCCGGAAACGAAACCATGTGACGCAGCACGGCGAGCATTGCCGGGCTGCACCAGACAGGAGCACGCCTACATGACCAATTCAGCAAACTCCCGGATCAGCGTCGGCATCGTCGGCGCCAGTGCCGATCGAGGCTGGGGCGGAATTGCTCACGTCCCGGCACTGCGGGCGCTCGATGCGTTCCAGATCCGCGCCGTCAGTACAACTCGTATGGAGAGTGCGAGCCGACTGGGCGCCGATCTCGCCTTTGACACACATCAGGCGCTGGTCGTTCGGCCGGAGGTCGACTTGGTGGTGGTTGCGGTCAAGGTGCCGGATCACAAGCAGGTCGTTTCGGACGCGCTCGCCGCGGGCAAGATGGTCTATTGCGAATGGCCGCTCGCGCGAAATCTATCGGAAGCCGAAGCGCTGGAGGGGCTTGCCCGCGAACGGCGGCTGCGTACAGTTATTGGCCTGCAGGGCGGCCTGCATCCGCCGATCCGCTACCTTCACGACCTCGTCCGGCAGGGCGTGATCGGCATGCCGCTCAGCACGAGCATCCGAGCGCATCTGAACGACGACATGTGGGTCGGCCGATATGACCCGCCATTCGAGTACATGGCTCGCGCAGAGAATGGCGCGACGCTTCAAAGCATCATGCTCGGCCACGCGCTCCAACCACTGGCCCACGTACTCGGCGGATTCGAGAGCCTGTCCGCCATCGTCGCCAATCAGCGCGGCGACGGCGTCCGCCTTTCGGATGGCTCGTGCCACCCGAAGGATGCGCCCGACGAGATCATCGTCGCCGGCGTTCTCGAAGGCGGGATCGTCACTTCGCTGCATTACAGTGCCGGACAGTCCGTCGGCTTGGTGTGGGAGATCCAGGGCACGGAAGGCAGTCTGCGCGTGGAGACGGCGTCGGGCTACATCCACTTCGGTGATATGACCATCACGTTGCGCCGCGGCAGCGAGCCTGTCCGGCACCTACAGGTCCCAACAGCATATGCGGCTCCCGACCTGCAACTCGAAGCGCCCGCGGCGGGTGTCGCCCGGCTCTACGCCCAACTCGCCGCCGACCTCCGCGACGGAACCGCAGATGCGCCAGACTTCGCGGTCGCGCTCGATCGTCACCGGGTGCTCGAGGCGATTACACAGGCCAATCTAACGGGTCATCGCCAGCATCTGTCCCTCCGCGTTACAGGCAACCCCAATCCCTAAAAACCTAGGAAGGGCCCCAGGTCGACGTGTTGAAACGCCCCGGCTATGCAATCGAAGTCTGACTTCGGTACAGTTGTGCGGCCGGGTTCCAGCGTGTGTCCGGCGTTAGAAAGCGGCTTCAACACGTCGCGGGCCTTTATGGAATACGAAGATCAGATCCAATTGAGCCACCACTTTCCGATATTGTGGCTTTGACTAGATCCGGTTTACATAAAGGGGCGCATCATTGGTGAGAGGCTGGGCGCAAACGTCTCCGCTCAAGCCTCACACCAAATTCGAAACTAGTCCCGTCGTCTCTCTCTTCTCATGCGCTCATGCTGCCGGCGTGCGTCTTCTGCCATGATCTGGCTTAGCCTTGCTGACTCAAGGGTCCGCAGTTGTGCGTCGTCACGACGCTGCTGCTGCTGGAGCATACATGCGGTATGAGACGAAGATCCATATTGTGCGCCCATTCCCGAGCAGGTGTCGAGATCGGCGTAGCGTTCCTGTTCCGGTGTCTGGCAACCGGTCAGGATAAGGAGGCCTGCGAACATTGTTCCGGCAGACAGGCGTCGGATGACGATGTGATCTTGGGGGGCTTTGCTCATTTGATGTACCTTCTTTTTAGGCAAGTCAGTCAATTGCGAGAGCGAAGCGCGATCCCGCCAAAGCCATATGGAATCTCACAGTTACGCAGAAATTACGTGATTCCGGACCAAGCTGGCTTTCACGGTTGACCCCGACGCGACGTCATAGTTCAGGCAGTGTGTCGATATTGTTTGATTGTGGCGGCCCGCGTTGGCGCCGTCGACGATGCGAGGTTCGACATGACTGCACCTGATCTCATCCCGATTGAAACGCTTTTTGGAATGCCAGAATTTTCGCGGGCGCAGATTTCGCCCGATGGCCGGCTGGTGGCCTATCTGGCCCCTTGGCGTGGACGGTTGAATATCTGGGTGCGGCCAGTCGGACAAGGCACGGCGCGGCGACTGACGGGCGATGACACGCGCAATATCGACGGCTTTAGTTGGACGCGAGATACTCGCTACCTTCTCTTCATACAAGACACCCAGGGCGACGAAAACTGGCACCTTCATCGTGTGGAGGTGGACGGGGCAGAGGCGGTGGGTGGGAAGGCTAGGACTGTCGACTTGACGCCTTATTCCGGCGTGCGGGTAATGGGACTGGAGTTGTCCGCCGCGTTTCCAAGCAAGGCTTTCGTGCAGATGAACCTTAGAAGTCCGGATCTGATCGACCTGTACGAGGTCGATATCGAAAGCGCTGAAACCAGGGTCGCGGCCTTGAATCCTGATCGGTTCGTACGCTGGATCGTTACGCCGAACGGACCGATGCATGCCTTCATCATCAACGACGTGGGTGACCGCGAACTGGCTCGTTACGAAAACGGTGTTTTCACCACGTTGGCGAAGCTGAGCGGACGCGACCAGCCAATCGGACCGATGCCGCTGATGGTTGCGGCGGATGGAGAGAGCGTCTTGGTTGGCTGCAACGCGGGCAGCGACCATACCTATCTTGCTGCCATTGACCTTGCGACGGGCAAGTGCAGGGTAATCGACAGCCAGCCAGATTGCAGCCTCGATACGCCACGGCCCGAGGCCGACCCGCGCTTTCCCTCCAGCCTAATCACCAATCCTGTGACAGGCGAGCTGCTGGCAGTGCGTTACCTTGGCAAAAGACAGCAGATACGGCCGCTGAACCTGCGTTTCGCCGCCGTTCTAAACAGCTTACAGCGTCTGTCAGACGGGGAAATAGGCTACATTTCCTGCGATGCCGGTGGGCGACAATGGGTGGCAGAATTTTGGGATGACCGGCATCCCGGTACGACATGGTTTTACGAACATGAGAGCGGCGAAGCGCATGTGCTTGGCGAGCGATTCTCAGCGCTCTCGGCTGAGCGGCTGGTGAGCGTGCGACCCATCGATGTGATTTCGCGAGACGGATTGACCTTGCCGTGCCATGTCACGCTGCCAGTCGGGTTCGATGCCAAGGATGAGCCGCGTGCGCTGCCCACCGTGCTTCTGGTACATGGCGGGCCGTGGTATCGCGACGCCTGCGTTTATGATCCTGAAGTGCAGTTCCTCGCCAACCGCGGCTATGCCGTGCTGCAGGTGAATTTTCGCGGCTCGACCGGTTATGGTAAGGCGTTCATGCAAGCCGCGATAGGGGAGTTCTCCGGGCGTATGCATGACGACCTGATCGACGGGCTCGACTGGCTAATCGGGCAGGGTATTGCCGACCCGGCGCGGGTGGCGATCTACGGCTGCTCCTATGGCGGTTACGCCGCGCTGGTGGGCGCCAGCTTCACGCCGGAGCGTTTCACCGCAACCATCTCCTACTCCGGCATCTCCGATCTCCGGATGCTAGTGAATGGAGTGGTCCCGTTCGTACAGCCTACGCTGATCAACACCTACCTTTCTTACATGGGCGATCCGGACATCGAGACGCAGAACCGGGACATGCTTGCGCGCTCGCCGGTAAGCCGGCTTGATTGTATTTCCAAACCGCTTTTGGTGGTTCACGGCGCGAACGATGTGCGTGTCGCAAAGGCACAGGCGGATATGGTGGTGGAAAGGGTGCGTGCGAATGGTGTGGAGGTCGACTATCTTCTCAACGAGCGCGAAGGGCACTGGTTCATCAACGAGGATAGCAATATTGAGCTTTATCGGAAGATCGAGCGCTTTCTTGCACGGCATTTGAGGGGCGAGTAATGAGGGCGGCGCATGCGCAGTAAGGAGATTGCAGGACTGGCGCGCGTGAGCATCCGCACGCTGCGGCACTACCACCAGATCGGACTTTTGCCGGAGCCGCCAAGACAGAACAATGGGTATCGCATCTACAGCGTGCCGCATTTGATCCGACTGCTGCGTATCGGTCAATTGACAGCGCTCGGTTTCTCGCTCTCGCAAATCCCAGCGTTTCTCGACGGTCGTGCCGAGATGAGCGGGGACAGTTTGGACGCTCTTCTTGAGGGGCTCACGCGGCAGATCGAACTTCTGGAGCGTCAACGCCGGGCTGTTACAGCCCTGCGTGACGGCAAAGGACACCCCGACATGGCGCCGGAATTTGCTGCGTCTCTGATGGCGCTGGAGGTCGGGCGAGAGCCGAAAGCGGTGCGAGCTGGTCGGGAGCAATCTGTACTCCTGTCACACCTTTTGAATGAAGAGCAGCACGCAGAACTGGCTCGGCTCTATGACGAACTAGCGGATATCGAACATGGTGTTACCGCAAGAGAACTGGGGGATCGATTCGATGCGTTGGGGCCCGGTAGCGACGACGTCGAGATTTCAGCGCTTGCCGAAGATTACATCGCCCATCTTGGATCATGGATGAGGGACTTCGACAACGCCTTGAGCGGCGGTAGGAGGCACCAGGCAGCAACGCTGCTCTGGCTTCATGCCCTGGAGAATACGAACAACCAGCAGAAGCGCCTGCTGGTGGAGATCAACAGCGGGCTGGCGTCTGAGCGGTGATCGGTGGTTTGCGTCGGGCCGCTCGCAAAATGATTGATCGATTGCGGGGTCGAGCCCAGTCGGCCCGGCGAGCTTGAAAATTTGCGCTGTCCTTACCCGGACATCATCAAGCCATATTCTATACACTTGGTTATGACTGGATTCAGTTATAACCAAGAGCAATATCATGGATATCAACGTTGCTTTAAAGGCATTCATCCGCACCGTCGAGAAGGGTTCTATTACTGCTGCGGCACGGGACCTCGGGGTAACGCAGCCGGCGGTCACAAAGCATATTTCGAACCTCGAACGGCACGTTCAAGCCAGGCTTCTGGAGCGCTCGTCGAAAATCGTTCGCCCGACGGCGCATGGACTCGAATTATACGAAGCCAGCCGCATTGCGATCGCATCAATCGACGCGGCGCTGGAGGGCGTCCGCATCAACACAGGTGAAATCGAAGGCAATCTAAGAATTCACGCCCCATCTTGCATTGGTGTTGGTCATCTCGAACGTATAGTCGGGGAATTTCAGGATGAGTATTGCGGGATCTCCGTCGAACTGGCTCTCGACGAGCGCACAGTCGACTTGGTCTATGATAATTTCGATTTGTCAGTCCACTACGGCAAAATCGAGGATCAGGACGTCATCGCACGCCGCATCGGTTGGGTGGAGCGATTTCTTGTAGCGTCCCCTCTATATTTGGAACAGGTAGGGCAGATCGACGATACGGGACGGCTTTCAGAGCTCGAGGTCATTGGCACTCCGAAGATGCTCGCTCAGCGCAACACTATTTCCCTATTGGGACCTAGTGCGCGCGCCGAAGACGTCACCGTCAGGCCATTACTTATAACGAACAATGCGCATGTCATGATTGCAGCACTTTTACGGGGACGGGGTGTGGGACTGGTGCAGAAGAACCTCGTCTTGGACTTGTTGGCCAGCGGCGAGCTGGTTAGGGTGCTTCCCGAGTATTGGCTGCGATCTACCGAAGCTTTTCTTGCTTATCCGTCCACAAAGTTCATGCGACCGGTCGTCCGGGCATTTACGGACTTCGTTATGCCGCGGCTCCGGAACATTGACGGGATCTCTCCGGAGCAGCGGTAGCCCTACATGGCATAGCCAACGGTTATGACGGCTATCACTCATACAGATATGGAATATTCCGTCTGTTGAAGGATACCGTGCGACTCAAGCACGTGTGCCAGCCGCAACCCGAAAGTCGCCTTCCATGATGCAGAACCGAAACAGTTTCATATCCCGTCGTACGTTCATAGTCGGCTCTTTAGCCGCGCCGGTCATACTCGGCGGATGCACAACAGTCCAAGAAGGATCGGCCTCGTCCCAGCCCATTGCCACTCCGCAGCCTTCACCGGTCGGCCCGGATCTTGCTTCCCGTTACGCTGCATTTGAAGACGGTGGACATTTCGTTCCTGCAGTTCCTTTTGAGCGAATGAACCCGGAATATCTCAGGCAGCGCGTTGCTGACCCGACCGGGGAGGCGCCGGGAACTGTTGTCGTCGATACGCCAAGGCGATTTCTCTATCTGGTGGAAAACGGCGGAACTGCGTTACGATACGGCGTTGGCATCGGGCGCGACGGATTTTCATGGGAAGGGAACGGATATATCCACTGGCGTCAGCATTGGCCAAGATGGAAGCCGCCAAGCGAGATGATTGCCCGGCAACCCGAACTGGAAAAATACTCTGTCGCAAACGGAGGGATGGATCCTGGTCTTCATAACCCGCTCGGCGCTCGGGCCCTTTATATTTTTCAGAACGGAGAAGATACGCTGTATCGTCTCCACGGCAATCCCGAATGGCAATCAATCGGCAAGGCCGTTTCATCCGGCTGCGTCCGCCTCATGAACCAAGACATCGTTGACCTTTATGACCGCGTTCCGTTCCATGCCCCAATCGTCGTGCATCAGACGCCGATGGCGGTGTGATGGTAAATTGAGTGTTACGCGTTCCGAGATGCTTGGCGGCGATACGATTGCGATGGTCGCCTAATAATACTGCGGGGCAAGATCGCTGCAGATATTTTCTGAAGAGAGCCACACGTGGGGAAACGCGGCGAGCAGACCGTTTCTCAGCCATTGCTGTGCCGGGTGCCCGTCATTGCGACGATGCCAGGACAGCACGAATGGTACCGGGTTTAGGGGGAGCGGGAAATCGAAGACTGCAAGACGCTCCGCAAAGCCTGAATGAGCAACGACGCTTTCGATGACGGTCGCGACCATATCCGACGATGCAACCAATGCCGGTGCGACGTGCATATGAGGAATAGTCACGGCCGCCCGCCTCCTGAAATTCTTCGAAGCCAGTGCGGCATCAGCAACATCCAGACCCTCATTATCGGGCGCGACCAGGATATGCGTCAGAGACAGAAACGTCTCGGGATCGAAAGGGCGGCCGAGGATTGGATGATCCTTCCTAAGGATACAAACGAACCGCTCCTGGAAAAGCCGGGCACTCAGGATCCGGCTCGTGGGCGTGGGAGGAATGCCGACCGTTAGATCGACGCCGCCACTGTCGAGCAGGGAAACCGCGTCATCACGGCTGCTATAATCCCTGACCTTGATATCAATTCCGGGGGCTTTTTCCTCAAGCAGCGACAGGAGGCGCGGCAATATGACTGAACCAGCATGTGCCGAAACGGCAATGGAAAAAGATATGGTCGATTTGCCGGGATCAAAACCCTGCGTAAATTGCAATGTCCGCTGAATTTCCCGCAGAGCAAGTGAGATCGGTTCGGCAAGTTCTACCGCTCGCGGTGTAGGCTGAAGTCCGTTCGGCCCGCGAACGAATAATTCGTCACGCAGCAGAAACCGCAATCGCGACAAAGCCGCGCTCATGGCCGGCTGGGTCCGCCCAATACGGCTTCCGGCACGTGTGACATTGCGCTCGGAATTGAGGGCATCAAAGGCAACGAGAAGATTGAGATCGATACCGTGCAAATTCATGGAATGGATAATTAAACTCATCCCTCATCGATCTCAAGCATCTTTTCCGTGTCAGCGCGAGTGTCCGTTTCCGTCATTCAGCAACCAACCCGGATACTCGACGGGTAGACGACTGACCTCATCGAGCTTCGCCATGTCGTTATCGTCCAGCTCAATCGATGCGGACCGAATGTTTTCCTGCAATTGCTCGACGCGCTTCGCACCGATGATGACGGTCGAGACGACCTTTTGCTTCAGCAGCCAGGCGATCGCGATTTGCGCCGGGCTGGAGCCGTGTTTCTCCGCGACAGCTTTCAGGACCACGATCAGGGGCTCTCCCCGTATGCGATCGATGGGTGGAAAATCCAATTCCGTCTGTCGACCGCCTGCGGCATTGCCCCCAGCTGAATACTTTCCGGTGAGATAGCCGCCGGCAAGCGGACTCCAGACCATGAGGCCAACACGTTCCGATGAGAGCAGCGGGCCGATCTCCCGCTCCAGATCGCGTCCGACAAGCGTATAGTATGCCTGCAGCGACGTAACAGGTGCGAGGGCTCTGGCGCGTGTTATCCCGATCGCCTTCATGACCTGCCACGCGGCCCAGTTCGAAAGACCGATGTAGCGAACATCGCCGGCCCGGACGAGTGTATCGAGCGCCTCCAGCGTTTCCTCGATCGGTGTCGCGGAATCGAATGCGTGGATCTGGTACAGGTCGATGTGGTTCAGACCCAGCCGGCCGAGGCTTGCCCGGCATTCAGAGATTATATGTCCGCGCGAAGCACCGCGATCGTTCGGTCCGTCACCCATGGCGGAGGCGACTTTGGTGGCGATCACGACATCGCTGCGCGACACTCCAAGGTTCTTCAGTGAACGTCCCAGTATTTCTTCGCTGCGTCCGTGCGCATAGACGTTTGCCGTATCGAACAGGTTTATGCCGGCGTCGAGAGCGGCCTTGACCAGTGCATCGGCATCCCCCTGTCCAAGTCTTCCCACCTTTCCCCATAGCCCGTCAGTTCCGCCGAATGTCATGGCGCCGAAACACAATTCCGACACGAACAACCCGCTTTCACCCAGCTTGCGCATTTGCATGATGTCGTCCTTCTTTTTGAAATTCTCGAGTTTGGCGGGCGGCGGTAGCTTTCGTTGAGCGTATTGCCAATTGATTGCGCTAACGGCCTGCTCGACATCCGGTACGAACGCCGAGCCATTCTGCGATACCTCAAACGAGGTGCTGCCGTTCGCCAGTTCTTGCCGCAAGCTCGACGGCCGCGATCAAACGGCTGTTATGGCGGGCATGTTCGAAACCGGGAGTGGTATATGTACCATTCCTCAAATCGCGCCCCAGGGACGCATAGACCTCCCCGACATTGATAGCGGCTCCTGCCCAGAAATCGGCGGCTGTTGGGCCTACACCGTTGGCGACCGGCCTATCGGGCGCAGCAAATTCCAGGCTTGATGAAATTGAAATGTCTCCGACCTGTACACCTGCCAGATGATTGCCGGTGAGCTTTAGCCAGCCCTGCGAGCCACGGATCTCGAAAACGAAACTCGCGTCATCTGCAGGGACGCCGGCCAGAATCTGCACGGATACAGGCGCACCACTTGCCGTCTTTGCGATCAGATCGAGATGATCCGGAATCTCTCGCTTCGAAGTCTCACCTGTATCGACGATCTCGATCTCCGGCCAGAGCAACTCCGTGCGCGCATCGACCTCGGTAATGTTGCCGAGCACAGCCTCGATGACGTCCAGCACGTGGCCTGCCGTGATCGTCATGAAGCTGGCGCCAGAAGCGGCCTTGTTGAAATAGTCGTACATGCTCGGAGATTGCGGACCGTAGCCGAATGTGGTTGCGCCGACACGGGCGGACATCAAACGACCGAGCTTTCCTGACGCGACTAGTTCCGCCGCTCGTCGGACGGCAGGATTATACCGACCTTGCAAGCCGATCGCGGTATGCAAAGACCCGACCGCTGCGGCCATCTCGTTTGTTTCCGCCAGCGTTGAGCCTAGAGGCGCTTCGCAATAGACGGCTTTACCCGCGTGCAAGGCGGCAATCACGAGATCCTTGTGCGCCGGCACCTTCACGGCGACCGTGATGACGTCAATGGTTTCGTCACTGATCATCGCGTAGGGATCGGCAAACCAGAGTTCTGCGCCGAATGCTTCGGCCGCCGCCTTGGCGCTTTCCTCGCGTCGGGTCGCGACTGCCGCCAGCGTGAGGTGAGCTTGTGACTCCAGGGCTGGCACATGCGATGCGCCTGCCCAACTTGCGTGAGTGTCTGCTCCAACAATACCCACACGAAATTTCTTATCCGACATCTGCAATGCTCCAAATCACGTTACGGGACGCTACCTGCGTTCGAGCAAGATCTAATCGACCCCGGCACTGCGACGAAATCGATAAACGGTATGGGCGGATATCCACGCCATGGATATCGCCTAGTGCCCCTGTGGCCACACTGCGACCAAAAGAAGTATTGCCCCGGTTGTCGCTAAAGCGCTCAAGACCACGCGTGCCCGAAACGAAAGGGTCGGCGGGTGCCAAGGCATTCCTGACTGCCGCTTAGGCGGACGAACCGGATCGAAAGGACCAGCACCCCTAGTGAACACCTGTTTTTCCTGACGGATTTCCGCCAGCTTATGGCGGATACGAATTGCGAGGAGCACAGCCAGATAGGCCGCCGTTAAGAAAGCCAACACCGCTGCCAGTTCCAAGGCGTTCTGATGGGCAAGGACCCAATCTCGCGAAACAGTCGCGACGCCGTCGATATAGGCTCCGAACAAGGCCTGGCCGGTGAGGGCGCCAATCGAGTTGATCGCCCCAAACAGGACGATAAAACTCAAGAGTTCTCGGCTGCCTTTCTGCAACGCGCTCGTGATACCTAAGACCAGTGCCGGCCCGAGAAAGAACATGGCCGCGAATGAGATCACCGCTTGGGACAAATAAAACCAGGGCAGATGCTCAAAACTCGTAGCGGAGCTGTCGGCAAGTGTCGCGGCAGCTATTGCGGTGACCGCCAGCATCATGGGCATCACCAGTTTTTCGACGTTCACCGCGATTGCGCTCACGATCACGCCGGCAACAGCGCTGACAAAGGTGACGATCGAAAGTGCTCCGAGGTGTTCGTCGCTGCCTCCCAGCGACGTCAAAAACCTGGTTGCAACATTCTGTTCGGCAAGGACGATCCTGGCCATGAGAATTGCAAAAGCAAAGCGGACGATGTCACCGCTCCCGAGCCAGCACAGGTTGAGGAGGGGTGCGGTCCGGCCGTTCTCGAGTATCAGCGCGCTGATGATCATCGGAAGCGCGAGCGACAGAAACCAAATTATCCAAGGCGCCTCGAGCCATTCTTCCAGTCGTCCGAGCCCCAACACTGCCACAATCAGAGCGAGGCTACCACCCAAAAGCAGGAAGGTGAGGAAATCCAAAGGTTCGAACGCCCGCTCTCGCTCGGCGGGCGGCAGCCGGAATGCCCCGACGGCTGCGAAAGAGAGAAATGCGAGACCGGCTTCGAGCAGAAATATCGACTGCCAATGCGAGCTGATAGACAGCCATGGCGAGATGACGGTCGCAAGCGGGAACGCGCACTGCGAGATGCCAAGGCCAAGTATCAGCCCCCTGACGCGCCAACGGCCCGGAAGGGCCTGCATCACGTAGAACAAAGACAACGGCGTTAGCGCCGCCGCAACAAAGCCGCTTGCAGCCCTAATTGCGAGTGTGAGCCAGTGATCTGCGGTCAACAAATAGGTAAGGGAGAGGAGGGCATACAGGCCAAGGGCAACCAGCGTGAATACACGCAGACCATACTGCTGTCGGAACTTGATCAGCAGCAGATTGGCGGAAATATTGGTCATGGCATAGGCCGTTGGCAGCCAGGCCGCCTGAACGGAGCTCAACGCCAAGCCCGCTTTTAACTCCGTAATGTTGACCATGACGAGTGCGTTGCCCAGTCCGCCTATCAGACCGACCAGAATTGCGACGAGGGCATAGGCGATCCGCAGCGTCAGGGCATGCTCTGGCGTCGCCGGCGACCCAGCGACCACTGGTCTTTCATGCTCGGGAAAGTCTCATGCTTCCTCACGAAAAAAGCTACGAACTCGCTGCGTCAGTCTCATCATCGTGCTCTCGTCGTTGGTTTGTCGGGATCAATCCGCAGCACCGTAACGCAATTTCGGTGGCCTGAGGTGTTGCTGGTTTTGCAACATAGGGTTCGAGGGATCGTGACTTGTTGCGAGCGGTGCCTCGTTCAAAATCACTGCACATCCGTTGACAGAGCGGACAGGTTTCACCTCTCAACTTCACGAGGGTAGCAAAGATGTTTCAAAGATCTATCGACAGCATTACAACCACGCCGCCTCTCGGCCCCGGCTTTGCGGGCGAGAGACACAAAGCAGCCCTCGTCGTTGCACCGGGAAATTTTTCCGCAACCGACCCGTTCTTTTTGATGGCGGACGATCACGTGACCGGCGAGGGGCAATTCGGTGAGGCCCACCCTCATGCCGGCCTGGAGACCGTTACGTTCATGCTTCACGGCACCATGGAGGATGCCGGCGGACGCCTGGGCGAAGGCGACGTGGAATGGATGACTGCCGGAAGCGGCATCGTGCATTCGGAAGATGCCCAGGTTTCGACAGGCATGCGTCTGTTTCAGCTATGGCTGGTTCTCCCTGAGCGGGACCGCAACATGGCGCCAAGGGTACAGATCCTGAGACGGGACGAAATGCCGGTACATTGCGGCGTCGGTTTCGAGGCGACCGTCTACAGCGGTCGTTCGGCAGGGATCATCGCATCGACGAAGAATGCCGTGCCTGTAACCTTGGTCGAAATTCGGCTTGAGGCAGGCGCCGAGTTTGAGCAGGTTCTGCCGTCATCATATAATGGCTTCGTCGTGGTCATCGCGGGCGAAATCGAGGCAGGCACCGGGGCGACGGCTCTAACTACGGATAAGGTCGGCTGGACCAGTCCGTTGGCGGTTCACGGTGACAGCTTTATGCGGCTGAGGGCGGGGAAGGACGGTGCTCGGGTGCTTTTGTATGCAGGCCAACCGCAAAACATCCATGTCGTGGCACAAGGACCATTTATCGCAGGCTCCAAAGAGGAGCTTGCCGGCTACTATGCCGCATACCGCCAAGGCAAATTCCCCAATGCCGGCACGATGCGACCTGTCTGATCTGACTGTCCAGCTGCCATGAAACCACAAAGGGTTTCGTTATCAGCAACCCGACGTTCCGCCATTGCTGTCTTTAGCCGTTCGACAGCACGGATATGTTCGCGAACAGCAGGCCCGCAAACGGGCTGAGAAAACCAGCCGCTTCACCACCGCTCGTTCAAAACTCAAGCGGATCGGATCAAGCCTTTCCGAACACGGATCGCGTGGTCCGTGAGCAGGATCACTCGTCCCGGTATCCGAAATCAGCCCTTGGAGGAAAAGATGACCCAACCCGCCACCGCAGCCGTACTGGAAGAAAAAAACGGCCCTTTCATTCTTCGTGAAGTGAAGCTTGAGGCGCCGCGCCCCGACGAAGTGCTGATTCGCATGGTTGCTACGGGTATTTGCGCGACCGATGCTCATGTCAGGCAACAGCTCATGCCAACTCCGCTGCCGGCGATCTTGGGCCATGAAGGCGCCGGCATCGTCGAAAGCGTTGGATCGACCGTATCGCATCTCAAGCCCGGCGATCATGTCGTTCTTTCCTATCACTCCTGCGGCCACTGCAAGCCCTGCATGTCTTCCCATGCGGCCTACTGCGACCACGTCTGGGAAACGAATTTCGCAGGCGCCAGGCTCGATGGAACGATCGGCGTTGCGGCGCCTGATGGGAACACGCTCCATGCGCACTTCTTTGGTCAGTCTTCATTCTCCACCTATGCGCTCGCTCATCAGCGCAATGCCGTCAAGGTCCCGGACGATGTTCCGCTCGAGCTCCTCGGACCGCTCGGTTGCGGGTTTCAGACCGGAGCCGGCTCGGTCTTGAAGGCGCTCAAAGTGCCGGTCGGTGCTTCGATCGCGATCTTCGGAGTAGGGGCGGTGGGACTGGCTGCAATCATGGCTGCCAAGGTCGCCGATGCGGCAATCATCATCGCCATCGATGTCAATGCCGAACGGCTGAAGCTCGCTAACGAACTCGGCGCGACACATTGCGTCAACCCGCGTGAGCAAACCGATGTAGCCGCGGCGATCAAAGATATCACCTCTCGCGGCGTCGAATACGTTCTCGACACGAGCGGTCGGAAGGAGAACCTCGATGCCGGCATCGGCGCTCTTGCTCCGATGGGGCAGTTCGGTTTCGTCGCCTTCAATGACCATTCGGGCGCGGTCGTCGATGCCTCCCGGCTCACGGTAGGGCAAAGCCTCATCGGGATTATCCAGGGCGATGCCATTTCCGGCCTGATGATTCCGGAACTGGTCGGTCTTTATCGAAGCGGCCGTTTCCCGTTCGATAGGCTGCTCGCCTTCTACGACTTCGCCGACATCAATGAGGCATTTGACGATGTCGCGGCAGGACGGGTGATCAAGGCCGTCCTGCGCTTTCCCCCGCAAGCTGCTTAACCACCTACTTTTCTTTCGATATCGCAAACACCATGGAGGATTGATCATATGTGCGACCGACACCAGAAGCTCATTAGAGCAACCGACAAACCGAACTTTTTCGGGATCGACCACTACGGCTTTCCAGAGGCCGGGGAACATCCCGCGGATCCGCCGGGATATTATCCTGATTACTTCTCTTCTGAACGCTTCCAGAGGCTCGGCTACCATGTCGAGGAGCTTCGTGGTGGCTTCTACTGGGTCACCAGCGGCGGCTATGACGCGGCCTTCGTCGTGACAAGCGATGGCGTCGTCGCCATCGACGCGCCGCCGACGATCGGTGAAAACATGCTGGCCGCGATCGAAGACGTTACGGACAAGCCGGTAACGCACGTGATCTACAGCCATTGGCACACCGATCACATCGGTGCGGCTTCGGTTTTCGGACCGAATGTCGAGATCGTCGCGCACGACATCACCAGGGAATTGCTCGAGCGGTTCCCTGACCCGAACCGCCCATTACCGACCGTGACATTCGACAAGGATCATCTGCTTGTCGTCGGCGGGGTGACGCTCGAACTGTCCTACAAGGGCGAGAACCACTGCCCTGGCAACATCTTCATCTATGCGCCGGCGCAAAAGGTACTGACCGTCATCGATATCGTTAGCCCCGGCAGTGCCACCTTCATGCATTGCGACGCATCGCAGAATATCACCGGCTGGTACAAAGCCCAGAAGCAGCTTATGGAGTATGACTTTGATTTCCTCGTCGCCGGCCATCACATGAAATACGGGACGCCGGAAACGGTCGCGGCTTCGATTGAATATTTTCAGGACGTTCTCGACGGAGCACAGGCAGCGGTGGATCGCTTCAGCCGATCGGATGCGCTCGTCAGCATCCTGGAGGGCGCCGGCTGGGACAAAGTGTTTTCAGGCACCGAGAACTGGATCAATTCGATGGCCAATTTTGCCACGAAATACGTCCTGGAAAAGAAGAGCAGCAATGGCCAACTCTGGTCCGAGCGGCTCGCCGGCGTGACGACCCAGACGAAATACCACGCCTATACCGTTCTGGAGTCGATCCGTCTGGAAAGGCCGCGGCCGAACTACCGCCTGCGCGGCGAAAATCCGCCACCGTTCCTGACCTGAACCGGCATCGTCCTCCGGCATACCTCGAAATCGAGTGGGCATTACCGTCGTGTCCGGAGGCCGCCGGAGAGCGCGGGCCGGATCTCGCGCGCCCTTGCAACATCAGAAAGGCAAGTCAATGACGACGTTTTCCGCGGCACCTTTGTCTCGTCTTCCAAACGCGGCCGCTCCATCGATCCGGCGACATATGAGACGATCGGAGATTATCCGGACGATGGCGGAGCGGCCGCGCAGTCTGCCATCGAAGCCGCAAAACGCGCATTCCGCGGAACCGCTTGGCGCGACGATGCTGAGCTTCGGGCAAGGGTGCTCGACCAGATGGCTTCGGCAATCGAGCGAAATCGCGAGCGCCTGATCGACATCCTCTCGCTTGAGAACGGCAAACTGCTCGGCGAGGCGGCGCTGGAGATCGACGGTAGTCCGAGCAAGCTTCGATACTGGGCTGCTATGGTGCGTACGGAGGCAGGGCGAGCGACATCGCCCAAGCCCGGCAGCCTCTCCGTGATTCTGCGCCAGCCGATGGGAGTGGCGGGGATCATCGTCCCTTGGAATTCTCCCGTCATATTGTCGGTTCGTTCATTCGCTCCAGCGCTCGCCGCCCGCTGCTCGGTCGTCGTCAAGATGCCCGGTCAGACGGCGCAGGTCGCCAGTGTTCTAACCGAGGTCCTTGCGGAAGCGACAGACCTGCCGGAAGGTGTCGTGAACATGTTCGTCGAGAGCGGTGCGGACGGCGCTGCGCTTCTGGTTGAGAGTCCCGATGTGCCGACGATCAGCTTCACTGGAAGCACACAGACCGGGCGAACCATCGGGGCTATCGGTGCAAAGAGAATGAAGCGGTTCGGGCTCGAACTCGGCGGCAAGACCCCAATGATCGTGTTTGACGATGCCGACCTTGAAGCCATGCTGCCTGTTCTCGAAAAGGCTCTCACCATCTTTGCTGGTCAGTTCTGCATGACCGGCTCACGGCTACTGGTGCACAGTTCGATCTATGAATTGGTGCGCGACCGCCTCGCCGAAAGGCTGCGTGCCGTCAAAGTCGGGCCGGCATCGGACCCAGCGAGCGATATGGGGCCACTCATTGACAAGGAGAACGTCGCCCGTGTCGACAGCGTAGTGAAAGATGCGCTGTCGAAGGGTGCAACTGTGGTCGTTCGAGGCGGTCCCGTGCCAGCCTTTGGCAAAAGGTGCTTTTTTCCGTCCTTCGATGCTGGAGGTATTAGACAACAGCCTTCCGATCGTGCAGCAGGAAACGTTCGGTCCCGTCATAACGATCCAGCGGTTCTCAGATGAGCGGGAAGCCGTCGTGCTAGCAAACGATAACGACTATGGCCTGTCCGCCTCGGTCTGGACGCGGGATCTGGATCGCTCGTTACGGGTCGCACAGGCGCTTGAAGCGGGAAGCGTATTCGTCAACGACTGGGCCAAGGTGTACGACGGGACAGAGGAGGGTGGCTTTAAGCAATCCGGTCTCGGGAGGCTGAACGGCGTTGCCGCCATCGAGGACTTTATCGAGTACAAGCACATCGCCCTCAAGCCGGGCTTGCTGCGATAAAAGGAGCCAGTTGGACAGAAGGTGTGCTTCCTTTAAGCCAGCGCATCGATTGCTGGAGCTTCAATTGAAATTCGCATTCGGTCTTCCGGCGTAATCTCCACTTAATATTACCAACCCAGTTTGGCTGACCGATGCAGACATCTGACAAAATTGGTCGGCGTCTCCTCTGATTGAATACAGCAACTTCCGAGAGGATAATGATTTGCAAGACAAGGTCGACGCTTTGAAGCAGGCGGAAAGAACTATGATGGATGCGATACATGCAGCCATCATCCAGGCGGCGAAGGAATCGGAGGCTGCATTTCGGCCACTTGGACCACCAACCACCGCCCAAACTTACTTCGCGGATGCCGCCATGCGTCAGCTTTTTTTGCACCTTTGTGGTGCGAATGCGGACACGGCCAAGGGTGGTGATCCAGAGCACGCCTGGGAAATACTCTATTTGGGGCGCGGCACGGCCCGCTATTGGGAAAAAGAACACGGAATTCGGTCGAGGCGCCGAAAGGCAGAGAGCCATGCGGAGCTCGAAATAGAGAGACGCGAGAAATCTGCCCTTGCGCAAAGCGCTCAGAAGTTCGCAACCGACACTGTCATCCGCGCACTGGTCGAACATGCCAGCATTTCCGACCCCGATCTGCGCGATCGTATAGCGGCCTTCGTCGAGCCGCGTGTCAGCGTCACCGATCCACTTTCGCAAGTCGGGCAGGAATTCGGCGATTTGGCTAAGGTTTCGCTCGTCCGCCTTATCGGAAAAGTCACTTGAAAACCGTCTGCAATAGGTTGCAGTTGGCCCCGCTCTCCAATGACCGCATCTAGCCTTGCGGTTTCCATCGCAGGTCGTGTCCTTGAAAGAACGGCGAGAGGATCGCCGCCGGTCGCCTTCCGGGTAAATGACCGTAAAGGCGGACCATCGTGGCCATTATTAGCAGCAAAACGCTCGGATCCATGGCAGCGCCAACCGCTTTTCAACGCAAAGGCTCGTCGCTCGAAAGGTGCCTCTTCTTTTGCATCCCATTGCCATGTCGACTTCGAAGGACCGCAAACGCATCAGATTTCACGTTCGAACTTCTCATACAAGAAGTTCACCAGCGCGCGCACTCGAGCAATACCCGCGCGGGCTGGCGGCATCAGTATGTGTAGATCTGCTCCCGCGTGACTATAGCCCGGGACTACCTCTTCGAGGTCGCCGCTGGCGAGCGACTCTTGAACCATGAAGACAGGCAGGACCACGATACCAAGTCCGGCGCGCGCAGCGGAAAGCATCATTTGACCATTGTCTGAGCGGAATTGTGAGTTCACGCGGACTTGTTCCCATCCATCCGGACCTTGAAAACGCCAGCCGAACGTATCAAAGGAGTAGAGGATCGCGCTATGCGCCGCCAGTTCAGAAGGCTTTGAGGGGCGCCCTCTTGCTTCCAGATAGGAAGGACTGGCGACGACAGCCCAGCGGACCTTTGCAAGCTTGCGCGTAATTAGCACGGAATCAGGGATACTTCCGATTCTTACCGCCAAGTCATACGCCTCGGCTACTAGATCCGGCTGACGATCTTCAAAGCGTACATCAAAGTGGATCCGCGGATGGAGCAGGGCGAATTCTGCCAATAGTGGAGCGAGACAGAACTCCCCGAAAGCTACGGGAACGGAAACTCTGACCTGACCGGATGCTTCGGTCGTTGACCTCACAACCATTTCCTGCGCGGACTCTAACTCGGCCAGCCCAGAAGCTGCTCGCAGATGATACTCGCGGCCAACATCTGTGAGAGCTGTTCCCTTTTGGGAACGTGTGAGCAGTGTTGCACCTAGAAAATTTTCTAGACGACTGATGCGGCGGCTGACGATCGATTTGGCAATCCCCAAACGGCTGGCCGCACCCGCGATACTGCCGGTTTCGACCACCCGAATGAAAGAGATTAGATCCAGGATCTCAACAGACTCGGGTTCCGCCATCAACAACACTCCCCTCCAGTAATTGCAGCTACTGCAACACGGGGCATGAAATATTGTCAAGTTCCCAGTTCGTTCTTCGGTCGTACTAATGAACTTCAGCAACATGATAAGGCCGAGCTGAATTAACGGTCCGCGCAAGTTCCAGTCTTGGTGAAGATCACCCTCAACCGCCGCGATAGGAGACCAGGTTGACCCGGCATTATGATCGACTTTGGGAAAGCAGGATGGCCCTCTGCCTCGGAACTCTGCCGCATTAGCCGCCCGAACTTTATCCACGCAGTAAGGGCGTGTCGCGTCGTTCGTAATTCCGCAACAACAGGTTTCGCCTTGACGGGCTATTGCGTCGGCGATCCAGGCCTCATGCTTGTTTTGACAGAAAACCAGGAGATTGAATTGGAGCTGCCAAACGAAAAATCCGCTAGCCGCATTATGGTGGCGCAACTTCTTGCAAAACGTCGGACGCAGTATTCACTTGGCAAAAACATCGTGCTTCCCGACGAGGAGATCGATGCACTTATTCGCGAGGCGGTTCGCCTATCCCCCTCGGCGTTTAACTCGCAGAGTTCGCGGGTTGTGATCCTGCATCGCGACGAAAATCAAAAACTCTGGGATATTGTGAAGTCTGAGTTAAGTCATATCGTCGAAGGAGAAGCTAAGAAGCACTCCTTTAGAAAGATCGACAGCTTCGCAGCTGGAGCAGGAGCTGTTTTATTCTTCGAGGACCGGAATGTGATCAGAATCTTACAAGATCAGTGGCCCCTATACGCTGATCACTTCCCAGATTGGTCAGAGCAAGCCTCTGGAATGGCTCAACTTTCGGTCTGGATCGCGCTCGCGGGCATCGGAATTGGTGCAAGCCTTCAGCACTACAACCCTTTGGTTGATGCAAAGATCAAAAGGCATTGGAACATACCTGATACCTGGAGATTACGCGCGCAGATGCCGTTCGGCTCCAACGAGGCGCCTTTTCCCGCAAAGACAATCATTTCCGACGGTGACCGCTTTCGAAGCTTCTTTCGCTAGATCTGTGGGGAAATCCCGCATATCTTTATTAATTATATTCAATGAGTTAGAAGAATTAAAGCGTAGGCTCAAGGTTCACATCCCTTCAAGGCGAAAATGTTATTTTTCGGTGGCCAATTCGCTGAAATTCTTGATGCTGACTGAGGCGTCGGGGAACTTTGCTGTGATCTCCAGCGTCCCGCCAAGAGCTTCGATGTAACGTCGCAGGTTGCTGACATAAATATCGGCACGCTGCTCCAGCTTTGCTACAGCTGGCTGCTTCACGTGGAGTGCGCGTGCTACATCCTGCTGGGTCTTTTCACGCGCTTGACGCAGCTCATGTAACGCCATTTCCTCGAGAATTGCCTTGGTTGCTTCATCATTGCGGGCGCGACGTTCAGGCGCCATACTCTTGCGCAGGTCGTTAAACGAGCGATGTCCAGTCATATCAACCCTTCCTTCCCGATCTCGATCAGGTAATTGTCATATAGGCGATCAGCGACCGGAATCATGATCTCGTAAAAGCGGTCGTCGCCGGTTTTATTTCCACCGACCAGCAAAATAGCGGTGCGACGCGGATCGAAAGCGTAGAATACCCGGTAGGGTTCACCGCCGCTCTGAATCCGCAATTCCCGCATATGTTCGTGCCTGGAGCCTTCGATGCCGGATGAGTACGGGAAGGGGAGTTGTGGTCCTTTGGCTTCGAGAAGCCCGACCACCCTTACAATATCGTCCTGAATGGCTTCGACCAACGTCGCGTACCACTCACCAAACTCATCGGTATATTCAACGCTCCAACTCATCGATGCTCCAAATGTATTCCATCTGTGGAATATTTCAAGCGATATTCCGTAGATGGAATAACGCGACCGCTGTCCACTGGCAAGTGGCGACGATACCAGGTTGTAAGCGGCTGCGATCTCAGTTGATTCCAGCGAGTGTTTTATCTGTACCCGCCTCGAAACTAGATGGTTTCTTGATGCGGCTTCCACAAGTCGGTCGACTAGCAGGCAAAAAAATAGGGCCATCGGAAAACCGAGGCCCTTGAAGTGAAGGTTAAAACCTCCAGAGGGGAACAGCTGATGCGATGGCACTGGGAAGAGGCCATCGCGTGCATCAGCTATGGGCTTTATGCTTAGAATTTATGCGATGCGCAAACAAAAATTGTGCAATGCACCTATGCGCAAAGCGATGGGAAAATCGAGCGCCCGGAAGTTTGCGGTTTCACGTCCCATGGAACCCGTCTCCATCAGTCGTGGGCGTCGACCCCAAACTGATGTCCGGAGTGGAAGGAACCAAGCACCAAAGTGTCGGGGCAGCGAGATCCGCATCACCACGATCATTGTCGGTCGGAGGCGGCCCATAGGAGGCGTCCTATTCCCGCTCTTGATGGATGGCTCCTGGTCCGGCCCCGGATCTCCGTCGATCAACCCGCTGACGGGGTCCGTGAGCCAAGCTGCGGCCGCTGCGGCTGCGCCTTCGCGGTGATCGCGACCGGTTCCGGACACTGACGGGAGCCATCGAGCGGGAATGGCCCGCTCCAACGATGGAGCCCTCAGATGAATACGGATCTTTTCCTCGCGCAGAACCACGCCTTCCAGCTTTCCCGTATGCCTTCACTCATCGATATGAATAGCGTGACCACGATGGGATGGATCCAATTGGTGGTAACTCTGCTTATCACTCTTATCGTTGTCGACCTATCATGGGTATTCTTGGCATCGAAAGCTCGACACTTCCTTCGAAACAGCCGAGCGATCCGGCGCATCAATTAGATCAGCGGAGCTGCAATGGCATTGGCTGCAGCTGCGATCGCTACACGGTAGTGCATCGCAGAAGCTCTGAATTTGGCAGCTTCTTCTCCGATGCCATTGGTTCGGCAAAGTTTGCGGTATGTTGGATTGTGATTCAGATCGAGCGAGGAGCCAAGATGACCGAAGATATCAGCCTCGAATTTTCTTTATTTGTTGAACATGGGCGGGAGAGAGAGGCCGCCAACTTCTATGCCGCTGCCTTTGGTGCGCAGGAAGAGAACACCAGTGACATCGATGGCGTTTTGGCGGCTGTCGAAATGCGGTTCGGAAACCTGCCTGTTTGGGTCGCCGGCTCCAATCCAAATCGCGAAAAATCCCCTTCCTACGGCGGTCCGTTCTTTCCAAAAGAGCCGGGGGCGGTTAGCACGATGTTCCACCTCAATGTTGGCAACATCGAAGATGTGATGCAGCGTGCCCTTGCGGCCGGAGCTGTGGTCCGCGACGAAATCCAGACCGACATAATCGGTCGGCGCGTGGCCTCGATCTTCGATCCTTTCGGCCACATCTGGGCGCTCGCAGAGCGTAAGGCCGAGGGCATGTCACTCGCGGCGTAATTCTGTCGCAAATGTCTGTCGCGAAACTTTGATTTTTGCGAACGAGTTTTACGACAGAATTTCCCTTGAGTTTTCAGCGCCACCGATTTTGTCGCGAATGTTAGGAATTACGCGACAGCGCGGCGACGATCGGCAATAGCTCGCTCGATACCGGGCGCGGCATGATTTCCAAACCACTGAATCAGTTTTTGAATGTCATCCCCCGCCGGGGATGTATCGCCTGCGCTGATCAGTTCCGCGCTTGCCTGTGCCATGGCAACGAGAACGCAGGCCGCCTCTGGCACGTAGGGAAGGTCTGCCGCTTGGTCGTGGCGCTCGCGGATGATCTGATAGCGAAGGTTCTCCGGTAGTGTCCAAGCACTGACAAGAAAATCGTGAACGCTGACCTGCTGCCCTCCAACCGCGATGGTCGCGTCTCGGTCGTTTTCAGAATAGCCGGCCGCCTCGATCCGTTCACAGGCATCGATCGCCGCACCCATCATTTCCCGGATCAGATTCCAGTCGGTTTTCATGTGGCTCTCCTTCTTTGCAAAACTCCCGAGTTTTGCTCGATATGTTATTCCGACTTTTGCAGCGCTTCAAAATCAGGAGTTCTGCAACGGCATGGATGCTTCGATCAATCTCGTCCAGTAGGCGACCCCATAGGGGATCGCTGCATCGTTGAAGTCATAGGCAGGGTCATGCAGCCCCGCCGTGCTGCCGTTGCCAAGCAGCGCAATATTTCCTGGCCGTTGTTCGAGCATGAATGCGAAGTCTTCCGAGCCCATGAGCTGCGAGTGGTCGGGATCGACGGAATCCTCTCCCATAACGGTACGGGCAACCTTCACAACCAACGCTGTTTCGGCTGGATGATTGACCACTGCGGGATACAGGTTTCTGAATGTCAATGTTGCAGTCGCCCCGTAGGACGCAGCGATACCCTCCGAAATGTCGATAATACGTCGATGCATGGTGTCTCGAACCTCCGGTTCGAACCAGCGGGCTAGGCCACGCAGCTCGCTCGATCCGACAAACGTTCCTCCGGGCTTTCCGCCTTGAAACGATCCGAAGGAGATCACGCCGCTTTTGAGCGGGTGGACGTTGCGCGCAATAACGGTTTGCAGGGCAATGAGGATGTTGGCGGCGGGAAGCAGCGCGTCAACGCCAGCCTGAGGACTAGCAGAATGGGCGCTCTTGCCATCGACCGCTATCTTGAAGCTCGCCACGGCAGCCCCAAACGGGCCGGTGCGGGTGGCAAAACGACCAACGTCCAGGCCCGGTTCGTTGTGAAGGGCGAATACCCTCTCGATCCCCCAGCGTGTCATCAAGCCGTCGTCGCACATCGCCTTCGCGCCGGCCTGTCCTTCCTCCGCTGGCTGGAAGATCAGAACGGCGGTGCCATCGAAGTTGCGTGTTTCTGCCAGCGCCTTTGCAGCACCCAGCAGCATCGCCGTGTGTCCGTCGTGCCCGCAAGCATGCATTCGGCCCGCCGTCGTAGAAGCGTAGGAAAGTCCTGTCGTTTCGTGAATAGGCAGCGCATCCATGTCGGCGCGTAGACCGACCACCCTGCCGGAAGAATGATTCCGGCCGTGGAGAACGCCAACAACGCCGCTCCTCCCAACCCCCTCGGTAACCTGATCGCAGCCAAAGGTGCGTAGCTTGTCGGCTACGAAGGATGCGGTGCGAGGGAGCTCGTAACCAAGCTCCGGGTTGGCATGCAGATCACGGCGCCAGGATATGATTTCGTCGTGCATGGATGCAGTCCCGTTTTATATCGACTGTCATTAAACGGCATGCTCCCGCCAAATGCAAAAATCTGCAACACCTCCGATGCAAAGGTTTAGGAATCTCGCGGCAAAGGCTCCGGTCCCATCAAGGCATCGATGAAGGGAGCTTTTTGTGCAAGATATTCGCCAATACCGTCTCGATTGTCGGCCTCAAGTCGAAGTTTCAAATCCTCGTATTGCTGTCGGATAACGGGATCATTCCGCAAAGGGTCGCGAAAACGGAGCATTCGCTCTATCTGCCAATGCCCCTTGATACAGACGTGCACCTTATGTGTTCGCACACCATCGGCATCGCGACGGTAAAAATGGTGGCCTTCTGACAGGTCCTTTCCCCGGGCATAGCCCAAAGCTCGCATGGAATCGTCACAAGCAGTCTCATTTCGATGCTCTGAGACTTCAACCAGGAGATCGATTTCAGGTTTTGCGGCCAGGCCAGGGACGGCCGTACTCCCTACGTGATGAATCCCGTCAAGCTCGACACCGAAGCTTGGTGCAATCCGGTCCTTCTCAGCGGAAAATAGAGCACGCCACCGACTGTCATAGGGGGCGATTTCGCTGGTGAGCGCCACCTTGTGTCCTCCCAAATCCTAAAGTGGCCCGTTGCTGTGGCAGCGGGATAGAGCACCCAGCGCAACGGCTGGATGCTCCCTTTCATTATTTATGCGACAGCTTTAGGGCGACCAGCGCTCATCAACTCGATTAGTCTTTTGAGTCGAGTCACCACGTCACTGGTTTCCAGGAGTTGCTGCTTGTGCTTGATACTGGTCGATAGCAACGGGGCGACTGTGTCAGCCAACAGGCTCGGATCGCCGATCGAAGGCAGGCCGAAACGGGCTTTGGATCCTGGCGGAAGCGCGGAAAAATCGACATCGGCGTAGGTCTGATAGGCATCGAGAACCGCATTCGAAAGAGCGGTGGCCTCCTTCGACTGGCCGCCCTGTTCTTCAATCGGCGTAACCTCCGCCGCCAGGAACTCGCCATCGGTAAGGCGGACGATGCCTGTTCGCTGAAGACCACAGACGGTGACCTTGAGAGCTCCGTCCGCCTGAGTCTGACGATCGACCACGTTTGCTATTACGCCCACCGGATGGAGGGCCTCAAGAGTGTTGGGACGATCGTCGGCACCATGCCTCTGGGCGAGAACGACAACACGCCGATCACCGGCAAGAGCGTGTTCCACGGCTTGCCGAGTTTTGTCGCGCGCCACGAAAATCCGCGAGATCATGTGCGGAAACAGGACCATGTCCCGCATAGGAACGATGGGAATGTTTACCCCGACTGGAAAAGGCGTGCTAGCCCGGGCCGAGGTTGTCGACGACTGGGTCGCTTGGATCCTTGCGGCCAATACGTTCCAGTCTCGATAGCCAAGAATTCGAGCAATTAGCTCCTGGCTCTCACTGTTGGTGAAGGTGACAGATTTAGCGTGAAGCGCTTCACGTAGCGTTTTCGCCATAGCTTTGGCATCGCGGAAATCGCGCATGAGATGATCCTTTGCATAAACGAACGGAGAGTGTCAGGGGCTTGCGTTGCTGACCCGTTCGTTCGGGCAAAGGGAGCCATAAGTGGCTCGATACATTCACCATACCCCGACGGGGCGCAAGCAGCAGGCTGTATCTACCGAGCACCAATTGTGCGCAGAAGCCTTTTACTTGTCAATCTCAAGCTGGACGAGACTCCATCTTGGAAGGAAGCCGCCGCTCCCTATCGCAAAATTCCCGATTTCTTTTTCAGTTTTGCGTCTGACATTTGCGACAACGCAAAATGCGGAATTTCGCGACAAGTTTCTGCAACCAAGCTAAGCCCGACTTTGACCCCCTCACTGCCGCGTTTCAGTCTCTTTGCCACGTAATGTGAGAGGATGGTTCAACGGACGGTTCTTCCGTTACGGCTCGACAGTCGGGAAGCCGACTTTGCCGGGAAGCCGCGTGGTCTCACGAGTGTCACCGCATTTCTCGCATTTAAGGTAGCTCCCAGGTTCCATTTTCAGCAACATCTAACACTCTGTCGGCTGGCTTTCCGTCAGCCTGACATCGCCCAACCGTTGCGTCGATGAGCGGCCCCATAGCAGCGCATCACCAGCCGATCGCGCGGAAACGGCGTGAAACTCCCGAGCAAAACAGAGACATACAGAGGTACTCTCCGTGAACAACATCTCCACACTACCTCTTTCGTATCCCTCCGGCGTGGACCGCCTTGCGAGTTTTTGGCGATACCGTGATTTTGCGCTCTTGAGAGTGGACTTAAGAGCGCAATGAGGAACTATGGCACAGGCCATTTTGCTGACGGGTCACGAACGGCGTCGTCGTTGGTCACCGGACCAACGGCTGGAAATTCTGGAGGCAGCATTTGCTCCGGGGGCAAATGTCTCGGAGGTAGCGCGTCGTTTTGATGTTTCGACGGGGCTGCTGTACACGTGGCGGCGCCAAGCGCTGACTGTGAAAGATGGGCCTGCTTTTTTGCCGGCAACAGTCCTGGATGTTCCTGGCGGCGGCGGTGGTGGTGCGGCAACCATCGTTGTGGACTTTGCGAACGGTATCAAGGTGAGGATTGGGTCCGGAGCGCCTTGTGATCTTGCCGCAGCAGTAATGCGAGCGCTGAAATGATCCCGATCAGTTCGAGCGTGCGGGTTTGGATTGCGAGCGGCCATTGCGATATGCGCAAGGGGATGCAGGGCCTTGCTCTGATCGTGCAGGAAGGTCTTGGTCGTGATCCGTTCAAGGGTGACGTTTTTGTCTTCCGCGGGAAAAGCGGCCGGCTGATCAAGGCTCTTTGGCATGACGGAATTGGGCTTTCGCTATACGCAAAGCGGCTCGAGCGTGGCCGTTTTATTTGGCCGGTGACTGAGGGCGGAGCGATTGCGCTGACGGCTGGCCAGATGTCCTATTTGCTTGAGGGAATTGACTGGCGAAACCCGCAGCAGACATGGCGTCCGACGAGCGCTGGATAGCGATTTTTGGCGAGGACGTTGCTACGACAAAAATGGTCGAAGAGTTGGCAGAAGGTGCCGATGTCGCGTTTATTCCGCAATGCGGCTTGGCGCCAGGGTTCATCTCGATCGTCGCCAATGACCTGGCCAAGCGATTCGAAAGTTTCGACAGCGTGCGCATGCGCGTTGGAGCGCTTCCGCAATATCCATCGAACGCGCTGAACTACAATCTGACCTGGAGCACAGACGGTCTCATCAATGAATATATCGAACCCTGCGAAGCGATCGTCGAAGGCAGGCTCGTCACCGTACCCGCGATGGAAGAGCGAGAGGAATTCTAGCTTGATGGCGTCACATACGAGGCGTTCAATACGTCTGGAGGCCTCGGCACCCTGACAAAAACGCTGGACGGCTGGATCCGTACGATGAACTATCGAACGATCCGTTATCCGGGGCATCAGGCGATCATAAAGGCTTTGCTCAACGACCTGAATCTCAGAAATCGTCGCGATGTCCTGAAGGACCTCTTTGAGAATGCCCTGCCAGCAACCATGCAGGATGTAATCGTCGTTTTCGTGACCGTCTGCGGCTGGAAAGACGGCCGTTATATGCAGGAGACCTATGCTAACAAGGTTTACGCAGGTGTTGTCGCCGGCAGGATGATGAGCGCGATCCAGATTACAACAGCCGCCGGGATTACGGCCGTTCTGGATCTGCTTATGAATGGTCACCTGCCGCAAAAGGGTTTCGTACGTCAGGAAGAGACGATCCTTACGGATTTCATGAGCAATCGCTTCGGCCAAGTTTATGCGCCGGCGGAAGCTCGTCTCAAGAACGCTGGCTGACACCAGTCCCGACAGATTACAGCGGCTGCGCATCTGCGGCCGCTGTTATTTTGCTGATCAAGCGTTGTGAGCGATTTCAGGCATGGGCACTTCAATGCACATGCCTCAGAAAATCTCGGAAGCGATCGCTTGGTGGCACCGTCAGCATCTCGCCCGGATTTCCGTCATGGACGACATGCCCGTTTTCCATGAATAGAAGCCGAGAACCGACGCGTTTTGCAAATCCCATCTCGTGGGTGACGACAACCATCGTCATTCCCTCAACGGCAAGGGTTTGCATGACTTTCAGAACTTCTTCGCGCAATTCCGGGTCGAGCGCTGAGGTCGGCTCGTCGAACAACATCATTTTAGGTTCGACTGCCAAGGATCGTGCGATTGCAACACGCTGCTGTTGCCCGCCCGAGAGCTGTGACGGATAATGGTTCATCCGTTCGGCCAGTCCGACCTTTTCCATGAGAGTTGCCGCAATATCCTTTGCTTCCGCTTTCGTGCGGCCGCGTGCCCGAATAGGGCCGAACATGACATTTTCCAATGCTGTCATATGTGGAAACAGATTGAATTGCTGAAACACCATGCCAGCCTCAAGACGGATACGTCTGATCTCGCTTTGCGAGCCGCGCACGCTGAGACCATCGACGGTCAGGTCGCCGCCGCTGATCGTCTCCAGCACATTGATACAGCGAAGCATGGTGGATTTGCCTGATCCGGAGGGCCCAACGACAACGGCGACCTGGCCGCGGTCGATGGATAGATTGATCTCCGGCAAGACGAGATGCGCTCCGTAGCTTTTGGACACGCCCTTGAATTCGATCATGTTCATGGCAGACGTGCTCCGCGCTCGATAGATTTGAGGGTGAAGGCGAGAAGGCTGATCACGATGAGGTAGATCAGCGCCACTGCGGTCCAGATCTCAACCGCACGAAAATTTTGGGCCATGATCTCCTGGCCGCGCCGGGTCAGTTCCCCGACCCCGATGACGAGGAAAATCGACGTGTCCTTGACCACGCTGACGAACTGGTTTCCCATCGCCGGCAGTGCGCGGCGAAAGGCAAGGGGTGCGATCACATAGGCTAGAACAGTCCGGAAGCGAAGTCCCATCGACAATCCGGCTTCCTTCAGGCCGTTGGGGACGCTTTCCAGCGCACCCCGAACGATCTCGGCATTATAGGCGCCGGAATTGATGATCAGGGTTATGATCGCGGCGCTGACCCCACTGATGCGGATGCCCAGCATGATCGGTAGAGCGAAATAAATGAACATGACCTGCACGACGATCGGCGTACCCCTGATCAAGGCAACGTAGATCTGCGCCGGTATATTTGCCACCCAACTGCCATAGGTGAGAGCGCAACCGGTCAGCGTGCCAAGCACGACACCGCCCGCCAGGCCGCCCAGAGCGATGAGGATCGTTAGCTTCAACCCGTCCAAAAGATCCGGAAGGGCATCGATGATTGCACTCCAGTCGAAGGTCATGGGTGATCTCCTGTCGAAAAGGCGGACGCGGGCTCGGCGTTATCGGTGGTTGCTGATGGTTTAGGGGCGACGGCAACGACGAGCTCGATTTCCAGAAGTCCAGCACTCGGCAGGCTGGCCACACCGATTGCCGAGCGCGCGTGGTGGCCGCGCTCCCCGAATATTGCAAGGAGAAGATCGGATGCGTGATCGAGCACCGCTGAATGGGCGGTGAATTCGCTCGTCGAATGAACATAGCCACGAAGAAACAGGATGCGCTCCACCACGTAGCTGTCTTCGAGCGTCGTGAGTACGCTCAGTGCACGCAATACGCATGCCTGTGCTGCGAGCTTGATCTTTTCGGGCGACGTCGTCTGATCAACTGGCCCGGTAATCACGTCATCTGCGAGACGACTGACCTGGCCGGCCACATAGGCGATGTCGTTATGGATGGTAACGGCCGAATATTTGCCACGCGGGGCGGGACTGTCGGGTAGCCTCAATCCGATATGGTTGAGCTGGGGCTGGATTGCGCTCCTCATATCAGTCACCTCGCCGCACTGCGCCGCCGATCCAGCAGCCGCGCAGATCGCCCCCGTCAATGTCAAAACGGATCGAAATTGCCGAGGGACGGTTCATGGCCCGCCCCTGATGCACGGTGATCTGCCGGCCAGACCGATCGACGAGGCCGTTTTCCAGCAGCCCGAAAGACAGTGCGGAAGCGGCAATTCCTGTGGCGGCATCTTCGGGGTAACCCGATGACTGCGGAAATTGCCGGGCATCAAAGATCTGTTGCCCACGATCAAGCACTGCATAAGGGTAGAGACCCGTAGATCCGATCCGTGTGCAAACCGCCTCCATCCTCGAAAAGTCTGTCTGAAGGTTGTTGAGGATGGCTTCGCTTCTCAAGGGAACCAGGGTCTTGACGCGGCTTGTGGAAGCATTCTGGATGGGGAATTCGGCAAGATCCGCGGCGGTGATCCCCAGGACGCTGATGATGTCATCCCTCAGGGTGTCATCTGAGATCACTTCGATCTGCCCCTTCGGTTGCGTTATCTCAACCGCTGCTCCCTCAGCTGTGCGGCCAGCGATACGTGCGCTGACCTTCCCGCTCTTGGTCAAGATCGTCAGCTCGTCTGACGGGAGCCGGCCAAGGTTGTCGAGTAGCCAGACGCAGCCAATCGTGGCATGGCCGCACATCGACATTTCGTGATTGGGAACCCAGAAACGGAACTCGAAATCGCACGCGCTGTCATCCGGGGCGGGAAGAACGAAGCCACTCTCATGGCCAAAGGCCTTGGCGACGGCCTGCATGTCGGCATCCGTCATGCCCTGCGCATCATACCCTATCGGTGCCGGGTTACCGCCGGCGGCGCCAGAGGCGAAGACGCTTACAACTTCAACTTTATCAAAATGCTGCATTGCTTATCCGATACTCACTTCGTCCGTGAGCCTTCAGAATAAGCAGAGGGATGTTTTGAAGCGCGCCCCAACGGGCCTTACGTCTTGATCAAATGGGCCAAGCTTTGCCGAACATCGGACGGGGTTTGTCCACTTTGCCGGCGCATGGCGCGGGCAAGTGCCGCGCCACTTTCGAAGCCGACACGATATGCGATCTCGCCAACCGGAAGATTGGTCTCTGTCAAAAGCTCTTGTGCTCGAGTCAATTTTGTCTGGAGCTGGAACTGGCCGATAGATAACCCGGTCCTCTCCCGGAAAAGTCGCGTTATATGGCGTCGCGAAATGCTGAAATGTTCGCCAAGCATGTCGAGGGGGACGTCCCGGTCGGCATGTTCTTTCAAGTAGGACTTGATGTCTTCGACAAGCGCCAAGCCGTGATCCTGATGTGAGGCATTGGGCAGAATGTTACCCGTGACGACATCCGAGATGCATTGCAACACCAACGCTGAGGCGAAGGCATCCCGAATTGCGGCAGTTCCATAGGAGCCGTTGTCCTTGCGGATAACGAGCTCTTGTAGAGCGCGCAGCGTTGGAGACCGTTCGACGAGAGCCGTGGTCTGCGTGCGCCGTCGAAACTCGCTGAGCGAGCCGACTTCCATATCAAGCTTGCGAAGGTTTTCGCCGGTTACATAAATCGCCACATGGTTTTGTCCGCCAAGCCCACCACGTGTCTCATGAGCGCAATCGGCCGGCACGACCGCGAATCGTTCCTGTGAGAGCCAGGCACCGTCCCGCCGGTCCTGATGCTTGAGCTCGACAGTGCCACGGCTTGGCAGAATGAACATAAGGCAATCGTGCCAATGCCAGGGCATGGCGTAATTGCCACCCACGGAAAGCGTCGCCGATTCCGGAGTGGCGGAAATCAAATTGTCCACGTCTTTCGGGTGGGAGACTTGCTCAAAGGATCGCAACATTGCGTCAGTAAACGCCCGAAACGGACGAAAATCAATAGTCGGCAAACGACTGATTGTTGCGCAGGCATCGACCGGATAGCCCGCATTTTGCGGGAGTTTCCGGTTCAGGCTTCTCCTAAATGGCTGCTGCCTCCGCTCTCGGTGGAATGGCCCGTTCGGTCAACATATTCGGCCCGATGGGACGCGACCTATCGAGCAATGCCTGCCTAAACTGAACATCGCCAGCAGGATAAACGACGGTCGGCTAGTGAACAATCCGAACGCGCCTCTGGCCCAACCTCAGAGGGATACAATGGATCGTCGTTCGCTTCTTAAATTTGGCCTTGCTGCCATCCCAGTCATTTCGTTCGCTGGCCTGTCGAGGGCAGAGGATGCGGAACTTGTCGTTGGCTCGAATGTCGGCGCGCCTCCATTCGCATTCAAGCAGGGCGATGGCTATACAGGTTTCGATATCGAGATCTGGGCGGAAATCGCCAAGGGCCTCAATCGCAAATGGCGTGTGCAGCCGATGGAATTCGGTGCCCTCATTCCGGCTCTCCAGACCAATAATATCGACGCAATCGTCTCGCAGCTATTCATCAAGCCGGCTCGTCAAAAGGTGATCGACTTCTCCGATCCTTATTACGATAGCGGCCTTGTTGCAGTGACACGCATCGATGACAATTCCATCCAGACGCCGAGCGACTTGAATGGCAAGACAATCGGGACTGAGACCGGGACGATTGCAGTCGACTATATTCAGAACGACCTGAAGGGAGCCACGCTTGAGCAGCTGCCGAGTATCAACAATGCGCTCCTGGCTCTGCAGGCCGGACGCACAGATGCCGTCATCTATGACACGCCCGCTCTGCTGTATTATGCGAGAAATGCGGGCGAGGATAAGGTAAAGGTCATCAAGCCAACACTCGTCGGTCAGAATGTCGGCGTTGGTTTCCAGAAGGGTAGCCCGCTGGTGGCGCCGGCGAATGTGCAACTGGCTGCGATGAGAGCCGATGGCCGTTATAAGGCAATTTGCGACAAGTGGTTCGGCGAATAAATCAGTTTCGCGCTTGAGATCAAGCCGGGAGCATGTAAAACCACGCTCCCGGTGATTTATGAGTGTGTCCTCCTCGGCACGACGATGGCCGGTATGCCACAAAACCTCCGGAACATAATGTCTCAGTCCTTTGAAAAAAATTACGGCTTTGCCCGAGATGACGTCGGATTGCATAATTGGCGCGAGCGTCCTTTCAACACATGGGGTTTCCGCAACATTCCGGAACTGATCCCGACCGCAGAAATTCCCGTGGTCGGTGGTGTGGTGGAGGAGCCAAAAGTCGATGAAGCCTGGCTGACCTCTCATGAGATCATGGTTGGAGATCGAGTGATGCACATTTCCGATGTGCTGGCGCAGACTTTTACCGACGCGCTCGTGGTGATGAAGCGCGGCAAGATAGTCGCCGAGTTTCACGCGCCTGACTTTACCAATCGGTCACGCCACATCCTGTTTTCCGCAAGCAAATCGGTAACCGGCATTCTGGCAGGCATTCTGGTTGCAGACGGATTGCTGGATCCGGACGAGCTGATTTCGGCTTACGTTCCAGATCTGAAGACGTCTGCCTTCGGCGACGCGAGGGTCCGCCACGCGCTGGATATGCGCACGAGCCTCGTTTTCACCGAGAACTATGGTGACCCGAAGGGTGATTTTGCACGCTATCGCCGAGCTGGCCTGCTTGATCCGGCGCTTGATGGCGAACCGGCCGAGACGGTCATCTCCTTCCTTGCGTCCCTGAAAAAGGCGCCATTCGAGCATGGGGGGCCATTCCTCTATTGCTCGCCCAATTCCGACGTCGTCGGCCTGGTGGTCGAGCGAGCCGCTGGCGAGCGGTTCCCGGACCTGATGGCGAAAAGGCTCTGGCAGCCACTCGGCGCAAGATCCCATGCGCGCATCACCGTCGACCGCGAAGGGACAGCCCGCGCAGGAGGCGGTCTGTTCATGACCGCGCGGGATTTCGCCCGCTTCGGGGACCTGATCCGCTGCGATGGATTGGTTAACGGCAAGCAGATCGTACCGTCCGAATGGATTCGGGATACGGTAACAGGTGGAGATCGTCAGGCCTGGATCGACGGGAACTTCGCGAGTTGGCTGCCGGCTGGTTCCTATCGTAATCAATGGTACCAGAGCGGTAACGCGGACGGCGCTTTCTTCGCGCTCGGCATTCACGGGCAGTGGCTGTTGATCAATCCCCGGACGGAAGTCGTCATCGCCAAATTTTCGTCTCAGCCGAACCCTGCGATGGACGAGATGAAGCAGATGAACATCGCCTTGTTCGAAGCCGTTAATGAGCTCGCTTGAACGGGCAAGAATTGCCGACGGTTACGGTGAAACGGAGCGTGAAAACAGGTTCTTCGCTTTTGTAGTTCTTCTGCGTTGCCCGCTAGAACGCGTGCAGCACTTCGTGCGACAATCGGAATCTTCAAGCGTTGATAGCGCTGATTGTTGTTTCTTTATCGCGTGACATTCTGGCCAGTGACCTTTCAGCAGTCGCTTCTCAATGACACCTTACAACGCGATCTGGAGATCCCACTTATGAAGCGACTTCTCGTTATGGCAGCCTCGTTGGCTGCACTTTCCACGTCAACGTCGGCATATGCCGCAGATGCTGTTGATCAGATTCCAACGGCACCGGTTGCCAACGATGCACCGGCAGTGTTCTCTTGGGACGGTGCCTATATCGGTGGCCATACCGGCTACGGTTGGGGTACCGGGAAGGCAACCGGTCTTGGATCCGACAGCTTTGACGGCTGGCGTCTTGGCGGGTTTGCTGGTTACAACTGGCAGCTTTCCAACGGCTTCGTTGCCGGCGTTGAAGGCGATCTCAATTATGACTGGGCCGACAAGAACTATGGCGATGGCTTCAAGCTCGAGAGCGGCCTCTCCGGTTCGGTCCGCGCCCGCGCCGGTTACGCGATCGACAACACGCTGATCTACGCTGCAGGGGGCTGGACCGCTACCAACGTCAAACTCAAGACCCCAGCAGGTAACGACGACGATACGCTGAACGGCTGGACCATCGGCGGCGGTGTTGATCACGCCTTCACCGACAAGATCTTCGGTCGTCTCGAATATCGTTACAATGCCTTCGGCAGAGACGAAATGCTCGGCAGAAATATCGACTATAAGCAGAATATCGTCCAGGTCGGCGTCGGCTTGAAATTTTAATCGAGGGCTACAAGCCTCAAGCGGAAGCCGCCTGTACCTTGGTGCCGGCGGCCTTTCTGTATTGGGCGGAACTATGCTGGACGGTATTCTAAAGGTCGGCTCTGCGATCGTTCAATCCCTGAAGCGTGGGCAATAGATGCACCTCATCCGATCTTGCGCGGGAAGAGTGTTGCCGGAATGATCAGGTAAAGATTCGGAGCGGCCAGCTTTGCCTTCCAATAAAGTCAATGGGGATTGAATGCGCGACATCGACGACTTGATCTCCGGGCTCATTCGCGCTGCGAATGATCCTGCCCGCATGGCGCCCGAGGATCATTCCGGTCTGCTCTACCAAGCGATCCTGGCGATCACGGATTTGCGTCGCCAAGCCGGTTTTCCCCCAACCGGAACGTCTCGCGATGGCATCATCCAGCTGCGGGCTGTCGCGGGACAACAGGAAGATATTGATCCATCCGAGCGTGCTGCGGCCCAGCTGGAAGCGGCCGACATGATCACGACACTTCGCGTCGTGATCAAAAGCGGCGTCTCGACCAGAATTTTCGAACACGGGGCCGCGGACTGAATTGCGTTCGGCTTGAGCGTCCTCACGCCAGAATTTTCAGGATGCGCGCGGAGCTCCAGTGAAAAAGGGCGCCAATGGCAGCTCCAAGCAGGACCTCAAGGCCTCTCCAGAGCCCCGAATGCCATAGGTCTGTGCCGGTAGACTGGCTGAGATAGACCAGTGGCGCTGTCCACATGGCGACCCGCATACTTGGATATCTTCGTGCAAAGGCTGCGCAGAGACCAACACTCAGCCCTATTTCCAAGGCGGTTGAGTTCGATGAGATGGTGGGAATGCTTCCTACCAGTACGGCGATGGCAATCCCAGCGCAGGTTCCCAATACACGAGCTGCCGCCGCCCTTACAGTCGCACGCTCGTTGTCTTGCACGACAATCAGGGACGACATGGCTGCCCATACTGGATGTTGCAGACCCAGTGAAACGGCCAGAAAATAAGATACAACGGCCCCGCCCGAGCACCTGAGCATGAAGGCGGCGTCGTTCAGGATCGATATTCGTCTGCGTTTGTCCACCGGATCACTCGATCGACTTGATACCGCCTTGCCAGCTGCCCGCACCTACCCTCTCGGGTAAGGGGCGCTCGTGCCGGAGTTTAGGGGCCGCGATAGGATGTAAGTTCAAAGAACCGCATGGTTCAGGATCGCCAACCTGACTGCCTCGGCAATGCTCTCCGCATCGCGGTCGCCGTCGTACCGTCTACCGTTGATAAAGAGCGATGGGGTCCCGTTTACGCCGCCGCGCACACCACCGGTAAAATCGCTATCGATCTTGGCATCGAAACGGCCAGCCAACGCCTCTCCAAGGAGGGGCAAAGGCAAGCCAATCCTCGGTGCGTATCGGTAGAGATTTTCTTCACCCAACGCTTCCTGGTTCTCGTAAAGCAGATCATGTGCCGGCCAGAACTGCCCGATCGACGCTGCCGCTTCAGCAAATTGTGCCGCAGGCAAAGCGTTGGGGTGTATCTCAGTCAAAGGAAAGTTTCGGAAGACAAACCGCATCCGATCGCCCATGGCTCGAGCCACCTGCTTCAAGACCGGATAGGCCTCGCCGCAATAGGGGCACTGGTAATCACCGTATTCGATGAGCGTTGCAGGCGCGGTTGGCCGACCTTCAACGTGATCCTGACCGCTGACCGCTTGAAATAACTTGCTCATTAGGTATCTCCTTCGGGTTCGACCCTTGGATTAAGATTTTCGAGCGCGTCGAGAATACCATCGGCGCCGGGATTGATTCCGATGGGCGACACGTAGCTCCAACGCACGATGCCGTTCGCATCGATGACAAAAAGCGCTCGCTCAGTCGTTCCTTCCTTTTCCCGGTAGACGCCGAAACTGCGGGCGACCGCACCTTTGGGCTCGAAATCGGACAGAAGCGGAAAATGAAGTTTGCGCTCTGCCGCAAAAGCCTCGTGGCACCAGACACCATCGACCGAGATGCCGAGCAAGCGGGCGCCGGTCTTTGCAAATGTGGGGAGGATCTGATTGTAAAATATCATCTGATCGCCACAGACCGGGCTCCAGTCGGCGGGATAGAAGGCCAAGATGACAGGCGTACCTTTGAGCTCAGCCAAAGAAAGTGTCTGATCGGTGGTCGAGAAAAGCCTGAAGTCGGGCGCTACGCTTCCCGCTGGCAGCGGGGATGCTAAATTATCTGACATGGTTGTTTTTCCTCGATCCAACTCGTGTTGGTTGAAACCTTCTGGGACCCAAGCACGAGATGAGATTGCTCACGAGATCGCGCTCCGACCGACGAGGAGATTTTCAATCCCGGAGACGCTGTCCGCAACTATACGTACGTGTGGCCATATGGGTCTTTAGTTCAGATCGACGCGTCACCGAGCCCGCTCAGCTGATCCGCCGCGCACACACCATTGCAATGGCTGTCGTGGCGAACACGACGCAAAGGATTGCGAAAAGGTTATGCTCGGTTGTCATGTCAAAGCTCTCGTTACGCGAGAGGATAAATCCCGCAACGGTCATGATGAAGCAGACCAAGCCGGTATAGGCGACGCCGATCGGTGAAAAGGCCGCAATCGAAAGCATGATGAGCGGAACATACAGTCCGCTTGTGTAGGGCGCAAACGGTCCCAGGATATCCAGAAGGAAAATCGCGGATGCCGAAAGAGGAATGATAAAGAGCAGCACGCTTGGCGCCCGTTCGTTGATGATCACGACAATACGTCCTTCTGACTGGCCGGCCGGCCTCGCACGTTCACGCGAGCGCACGCTCTTGTCGGCTGATGATGACAGGAGAAAGATATGATCACTCTGTCGCCATCGGAATCGCATCAACGTCTAATATGATGGCACGTTCGTATAGGCACCGCCGCAACTTGCGAGGCCTGTCCCGGTTCGGTCTAGTTCAGGCAACGCATCCTTCCGTATCGATGGGCGAGATGGGCGGTGAAGGCTAGGCCGATATGCTGAAGAGCTTGGCTTTGGATGCCGTCCGAAGCGTGAAGCAGCGGAAGGATTGCCGCCCCGAGGGCGGCGATCGTCTGGTCGTAAATACCTCTGCAAATGGCAAGGTCATCAACGCGCGGCTCCCCGGCCTTCTCGGCAAGCTCTGTCAGATGCTGATGCGGGAAGTGAAACACGATAGCATCGAATTTCCCTCGGATTGAGATTGCGGCTCCTCGCTCCAGACTGACGAGACATATCGAGCCTTGCGGATAACGCGTCGCGGGGGCGGTTGACTGATCAGGGAGCAAATCGCGATGCTCGACATCGATGAGGTAAAGGACGAGGAGAAACGCCTCATCAGGAGGCAAGATCACAGGATTGGTGCTGTCATCATAAATGTGCTGAAGATGCGCGATCGCCAGTTTGGCTCCCCGCAGGGGCCTCGTTACAAGGAAGCGAGTGTTGTTTGCGCGAAAACAATCAGCAATTTCTCTACCAGCAACCAATGGTTTTCTCGCCTCCGTCTGCGGCGCATGATCAGATTTTGGGCTAATGTGTCCAGCTTGAATTTGTATATTGTCGCGGTGTTCTTTCTGCCCGCATGGCATGCCTATGGCATGATCGAGGAAAATCGGTCAAAATGTCGCCTTCAGCTATCAACCTCTGCCAGTCCGTCTAGCGCCGGCGTCTCTAATAAGAAAGTTGAGCACCTTGAACCATGTGTTGACCATCGGACCTAACCTGCAGGTCGAAAGGGCAACGGACAGTTTTGGTTGCCCTTTTGACAAGCTTTATAAGAACCAGACCGTTGAAGGTGCAGATATCCGCTTCTTTCGTAAAGGGACGCGGGAAACGAGTTTGGAGCAGGTTACGACCCCCGCCAGCGATCGAGGATTTGCGATCGGTATTTCCATGATGAGGGGACACACGCGGCGCATATTCCACGAGCATCATGCGACTACCTACGCGTTTGCCGAGGATTCAATCTATATCCGTAATCTCGCTGATCCGTACAAAGCGGATCTGGCTGGACCGTTTGATTTCCTGCTTCTGGAGATTTCTCCCGCATCGCTGGATCGGATCGCCCAAGAAAGTGATCTGGCCGGGGTCGCCTCGCTGGACGTCACGACCGCATTAAGCGACCCGGTTCTCGCCAATCTTGTGAAAACGCTGATCCCCGCGTTGGAGCAGCCTAACCGGGCAAGCCAACTTTTCGTTGATCAGCTTGCATCCGCGATCGGCACTCATATTGTCCAGCAATATGGAGGAAAGGCGCTTGCATCGAAGAGTACCAGGAAGTTGTCCCGCTCCCACGAAGCTCTGGCAAAGAATATTCTTTTGAACAGTCTGAGGGGCGATGTCTCGATCCTCGAAGTCGCACAGGCTTGCAACCTATCTCGCGGATATTTTATTCATGCGTTCCGTGAAACGACCGGGATGACACCTTATCGATGGCTGCAGAACGAGCGGATCTCGCGTGCATGTGAGCTTCTGCGAACCTCCGAGCTATCGCTTTCAGAAGTTGGAACGGCCTGCGGTTTTGCTGACCAGAGCCATTTCACCCGCGCATTCGCGAGTGCCGTTGGCACTTCGCCAGGCTCTTGGCGGCGCAACGCCTGAGACCTGAGCCGCACGTGAGCTAAGACTGGCTTCCGGGTTCCCTTACTATTCGATACCGGGCGATCGACCTGCAACAACGCAAGTCATCGGCGCAACCATACTTGGGTATGGGCGCCCCAGACTGAGAGCTATCGCACCTGTATTTCAGTTGAGTTTCGACGCGTCTGCGTGACCGGCACAATTGCAGCCAGCAAGTGTTTCACCAGCCGTATCGGAGACCAACCATGCATTTCCAAAACGCTTTTGACGAGCGCGCCTCCAATCTGGGGAGCGTTCGGGGTAATAAAGCCGAGCGTAGGTTCCCGGATGCAGGGCAGGTTGGGTCAGCTCCGCTTTTTGATCCCGCTTCAACGACCGTTCCGGGAGGATTGGCGGCCTGGCAGATCAAACGGGTTACTGCGCATATCGAGGCGAACCTTTCCGAGAAACTCTGCCTCGATGACCTTGCGGCGCTTTCCAAATTGAGCACGAGCTACTTCGCTGCAGCGTTCAGGCGCAATTTTGGGACTTCACCCTATGCCTATATCACCGTGCGTCGTGTGGAATTGGCCAAGCAGCAGATGGCGGAGGGCAAGCTGCCGCTGTGCGAAATCGCTCTCGAGTGCGGTCTGGCCGACCAGGCACATCTATCGCGTGTTTTCCGGCGCGTCACCGGTACGACACCGACTCTGTACCGACACTGGTTGAAGCGCCAGGCCGTCAATCGCGCAGCAGCATAAAGCTGCTTCTCCGACCTTGTTGTCGCCCTGTTAGCTCTTCAGGTGCGGATGACCGGCCAATCGATCGCTTCGGGCGCCTGCTCGATTATGACACGTATCTCTAGTAGGACCTGCCGTTGCCTGCGCATCTCGGAAAACACAGTCAGGTGACGCTCATCAAGAACGCTCTTGCGAAGTTCGGCAAGCTTTTTTCCGTCGCGCCTGCCTGCTTCTTGACCACATAGTCGCGCAGTCTTGCCCGGAAGACCGCGTATAGGCGGTCCTGCGCGCAACCCTCACAATCTCAGCGATTGCGGAACGGACAGGCCGCCCATGTCTGTTGCAAAACGTCTCGCTGCATTGGATTAGAGGCGAGCCCGCAAGTCTCATGGACGGGTGCGTTTGGCGCTGATCGGCGTCAGCGAATGCTCGCCTCTAATCCAATCGCCGCTTGATCGATTGAAGCAGATGATCGAACTCCGAATTCGACATGTTGGCCAGCATCAGATTGTCGGCGACCTCAATCACGGCCGCAAGAACTTCCTGCTCGCCCCAGCCGGAAGCGATAGCAGAGCCGACCAATGTTTGCAGCCCTGCCTCAATGGCATGCTGACACTCCAGGTAGCGGCTCGCTTTGTCGTCCGGACCTGAGGGGGGGGAATGGAAATACATCGCTCATCGTCGTGACTTAGGTCTTAGTGGGATTGGCAGAAAGTTATGCCCGCAAAGCGGCAGAACCGTTTTCAACGGCGAGAACAACTCCTGCCTCGACATGATATCAAGGCAGGAGCGAGCCGATTAGCTTTGCGTTAGCCGATTGAGAACGGGACGGTGACGAAGCGTTCGTTGCCGCCGCGCTGGATGAGCAAGAGGACCGCCTTGCGGCCGGCCTTACCCGCTTCGGCAACCGCAGTCTTGGCTTCTTCAGCAGACTTTACTGCTTGCTGGTTTACCGCAACGATAATGTCGCCCGGCTGAAGCCCAGCGTCAGCTGCTGGCCTATCGGGTGCGACGCTATCGACGACAGCTCCTTTCTCCTTTTCGGGCAGGTTGAGCGCCTGACGGACGTCGTCGGTGATATCCGAAAGACCGATACCAATGGTCGGGACCTTATGGGCGGCGGGGCCGCCCTTGCCAGTCTCGGCCGATGCCTGCTGATCCTGACCGTTCTCGCCGATCGTCAGGCGGAGATTCTTCAACTCACCTTGGCGCCAAACGGTCACATCTTCACGGTCGCCGGGCGAAAGATCCGCAACCATGCGCGAAAGATCGCGTGGCGACGTTAGAGCTTTTCCACCAAGCGCTGTAATAACGTCACCGGTCTTGATACCCGCCTTGGCAGCCGGTGTGTCGTCGTTGACGGCAGCCACCAATGCGCCCTCCGGCTTTTCGAGGCCGATCGCGTTTGCCACATCGGCGGTAACCGGCTGGATCTGCACGCCGATAAAGCCGTGCTCGATCGAACCGCTCTTGATCAGCTTGGCAACGATGGCCTGTGCCTGATCGGAGGGGATGGCGAAACCGACCCCGACACTACCGCCATTGGGCGAATAGATTGCGGTGTTGATGCCGACAACCTTGCCGTCATTGTCTACAAGAGGACCACCGGAATTACCGTGATTGATCGGTGCGTCGATCTGGATGAAGTCGTCATACGGGCCGGAGTGCAGGTCGCGACCACGGGCGGACACGATGCCGGCTGTCACCGTCGTACCGATCCCGAACGGGTTGCCGATCGCCAGGATCTGATCGCCGAGCTTGAGATTATCGGAATCACCCCACGACACGGTTGCGAGCGTCTTCGTTGCTCGGACCTTGAGCACGGCCAGGTCGGACTTCGGGTCAGCACCAATCAGCTTAGCTGGCAATTCCGTTCCGTCATCAAGTGTAACCTTGATATCTATTGCCTTGTCGATGACGTGGTTGTTGGTGACTATGTAGCCATCCGGGCTGATGATGAACCCTGATCCCAGAGCCTGAGCTCGTTGGGACTGAGGCTGCTGCGGCACCTGGCGCGGCGTGGGGACGCCTTGCTGACCAAAGAACTGTCTGAACTGATCGTTGAATGGCGAATCTTCGCCGAACGGAGATCCACCGGTTGCGGCGACGGGCTCTGCCTTCATGGTCGTTGTGATCGTGACGACTGCGGGTTTATCGGCGGCGACGATCGAGGCGAACGATCCGGCTGGTGCAACAATGCCGGCGACTGCCGGGCTGGTCGCGGCGAAGGCGGAATTTGTACCGAGGATGATTGGGGTTGCCAGCGGGACGGCGATGATTGCTGCGCCGACCAGTGCAAGGATCCGGTTTCTACGAATTATATTTGACATGGGTTTTCACTTTCTGGCTGGATTAAGACAAACGAGGGGCTTCGCCGCGTCAAATGCCGCGGTCGGAAAGGTTGAGAATTTTTCGTATCAGGCAGGCCGAATTAATCCGGCGAGCGGTGGCCTAGTTGCAGGCTCGAGTACGGTACATGTCACCCCATGCATCTTGGCGCCATACAACGTGGCAAGACGCATAGTAGGAGCCGATCGGGGCTCGGCTATAGGCATATGGTGCCGGTCCGTAAGGGGCGGGGGCGTAGACAGGAGCCGCATATACCGGGGCACGAGCTGCGCCGGCAAGGAACGAGCCACCGATGACCCCTCCGGCGAGGCCAGCAACAAGGCCACGGCCAAAATTGTTATGTGCTTCAGCCTGGGAGGCGGTGGCGAGAGCCGTTCCAGCAATCGTCAAGGCGACCAGACCCGTAGTGACGAACTGACGTGGTGCAGTCAACATGGTCATGATCCTTCGCAATCGGTCACGGCATTTCGCCGGACCATGGAGATGACCCTAGCCCGTGGCTGATTACAACTGGCTATCCGGGCGGTTAAACGTTGGTAATTTTTGGACAATCCGATTGTCGCCACAGCTGATCGAACATTTTTGGCGGCCGGTATTGGATCAGAACCCTTGATCCGTCTCATTTGGATGTTGCCCTTTCGGTCAAAAACGCAATATGTTGTGCGTAGGAACGTTAGGGGAACATGATGGCGTGTTGCGGGGGTGCTTAGACTGGCGACTGGCTTGCATTGTTGGTACAAGGGTAATGATGTCCGGGAAATTCACCGCCTACCTGATAGAACCGACTTTCGGAACAATTCGCTATGTCAGCATCGATCGCGGTCTTGGAAAACAATCGATCAAGTCTCTGATCGGCTGCACTATGATGGATGCCGTTCACCTCGGAAAGCGCCATCTGGCTTATTGCGATGACAATGGGTTTGGCGACGGCCTTCGGTCCGTGTGCGAGCTCGTCGGGTACCCCAGACCATTTGCCGGCAACCTTCTGGTTGCGGGACTCGATGGTGAGGGAGAACTGACCGCGCCACATCAAACAATCTCAGCCATCGCAGATCTCTTCGCGATCGTTCGGCCAGTCTTCGATCCTCTTCTCCGCGAAGACAACGCACCAGATCTTTCCGGCACTACTCGCCTTAATGTTCGCATCGAGCGCCGGACTCCCGTCATTATGACCTCATGAGCGATATGAGGATATCCGGTTTAAGGAGCGACGCGTGGGCCGCAGACATAAAATCAAGGTAAGGCATGGCGGGAAAATCGACACGGACGCAATCGTTGGCTTCGACCCACCCCTGCGTACCTTTTTCCTTCACGCATTCATCGGGAGCGCTCGAGAAGTCTGGCTCGGGACGATGCTCGAGGAATTCACCAGCCTTCAAGCCATCATTCAAGAAGCGCGACGCCAAGGTTGCGAAATCGCACCAATCGGACAAAAACTGATCGTGGAGATGGTCGAGCTTGCTGCACAGCATCTCACGCCAAGTCTTGCCGAAAAGCTTGGGATCGTCCGATAGGCAATCCGCTTGTATTAGCAGCATTCATACTTGGCCGCAGAACTTATAGCCGGGGGCTGCGCGGCTTGTTGATGGATCAAAAGAGAGAAATACCGATTTTAAGGATTGTTTCGAACCCGTCGACGCGATCACGCAGAAGCTAGTGGATGGAATCTAACGCTTGGTGCCCGCGTTTAACGGCGGCGATGATTTTGTCGGGATCGGCGGTCCAGGTGAAGGGCTTTGGCTTGTTGTTGTGCTCAACGAGGAAACGGTTGATGGCGGCCTGAAGATCGACGACGGAATGGAAAATGCCGCGTTTCAGACGCCGCTTCGACAGCCTGGCGAAGAAACCTTCCACCGCGTTGAGCCATGAGCATGAGGTCGGAGTGAAGTGGAAGGTGAAACGCTCATGACGGTCGAGCCAGGCTCTCACCTTGGGATGCTTGTGGGCAGCATAGTTGTCGAGAATGACGTGGACAGGCTTGTCGTCGGGCACCTGGGCGTTGATGGCGTTGAGGAAGCGAATGAACTCCTGATGACGATGACGCTGCATGTTGCGGCCGATGACGGTGCCGTCGAGCACGTTGAGGGCGGCAAACAACGTGGTTGTACCGTGCCGCTTGTAGTCGTGGGTCATTGTGCCGAGCCGGCCCTTCTTCATCGGCAGGCCCGGCTGGGTGCGGTCGAGCGCCTGGATTTGGCTTTCTCATCGACCGACAACACGATGGCGTGGGCTGGCGGATCAACATAGAGGCCGACGACGTCTCGCAGCTTGTCGACGAATTTCGGGTCGTTGGACAATTTGAACTGCCGCCACCGGTGAGGTGCGTGGCCATGGGCTTTCCAGATACGCCTGACTGCGCTGGCGCTGATGCCGGCGGCCGTCGCCATCATGTCGGCCGTCCAGTGCGTCGTCTCGCCCGGCGGATCAGCCAGCGTCACGGCCACCACACGCTCGCCGACTTCGGGTCCGAGCCGCACAATGCGCGACGGCCGCGTCTTGTCGCGCAAGAGACCCTCGACGCCTTCTGTGGCGAAGCGCTTTGCCAGCGCCATACGCAGGTCTTCGATTTGCCGGTCTGGCGCATGATCTCGACAGTCCCGACGCCATCGGCACTCAGAAGGATGATCTCGGCCCGCCAGACGTGCTTTTGGGGCGAATTGCGATCCCTGGTCAAGGCCATCAGGCGTTGGTAATCGGTTGGCGAAACGGTGAACGATATTCCTGTGCGCATGCGCCAGACTCGCATGCCAACCCAGCAAAAGGAATCCCATACCGGACTCTTATGTCAGGCGGTAACCACTAGAGCTTTGAATAAACAGGCATGCGGGGCCGCAAACTCCTGGCGGATCTTATCGACATCGAGAGAACGACGGAGCTATGGATTCGCAAGAAGTAGGCTCAAGAGGATGCTCCGAAGCTGCTACGACGCACGGGCGGCGTAGAGGCTCGCGCGCTGCTTTGCCGGGGCGATGGCCACCGTCTGCTCGAAACAGACAAACGATGACCATTGGTGTCAGACGGGGATTCAGGCGCCAGCCAGGCCGTCGCCGATCATGTTACCAGGGACGATGACCTTCTCGTACTGTTCTTCGGTGACGAAGCCCGAGGCAAGCGCTGCCGCTTTCAAGGTCGAACCGGTAGCGACAGCGTCTTCAGCGATGTGCGCGGCATGCTGGTAGCCGATGACAGGCGACAGCGCGGTTACGAGCATCAGATTGTTGTCGAGATAGGCCTGGATCCGATCCCTATCGATCTCCGTGCCTTCCACCGAGTATGTCCTGAACTTCTCGCAGCCATCAGCCAGGATGGCTGCCGAGTGCAGGAAGTTGTTGATGATGATCGGGCGCATTGCGTTGAGCTCGAAATTGCCTTGGCTTCCGGCAAAGGCCGTGGCCGTGTCATCGCCGATGACCTGGATCGAGATCATCACCATCGCTTCACACTGGGTCGGATTGACCTTGCCGGGCATGATCGACGAGCCGGGTTCATTGGCGGGCAGCTTCAGCTCGCCGAAGCCGCATCGCGGTCCGGAGGCAAGCCAGCGCATGTCGTTGGCGATTTTCATCAGGGCAACGGCTGCACCTCGCAGCGTTGCCGATGCCCGCACCATCGGGTCGAGTGACCCCTGGGCCATGAACTTGTTCGGTGCCGTGACGAACGGTTTACCGGTCAGCTCGGCGATCTTCTTCGCGACATTGACCGAGAATCCGGCCGGCGCATTAAGGCCGGTCCCGACTGCCGTGCCGCCGAGTGCCAGTTCCAGCAGGCCCTCACGGGTGTGCTTGATTTCCGCGATCACCGCCCTGATCTGAGCGGCCCAGCCCGACCATTCCTGGCCGACGGAAAGCGGTGTGGCATCCTCGAGATGGGTGCGACCCACCTTCACGACGTCCATCCAGCCCTGAGCCTTCTTTTCGATCGTGGCGGCAAGCTTTTCAAGCTCCGGAACCAGCCTGTCATCGATGACCGTCAACGCGGCGATATGCATCGCGGTGGGGAAGCTGTCATTCGACGACTGACCCATGTTGACGTCGTCATTGGGACCGATGGGACGCTGGGTGCCAAGCGTGCCGCCGAGCAGCTGAATCGCCCGGTTCGACAGGACTTCGTTGACGTTCATGTTCGACTGCGTGCCGGAGCCCGTCTGCCAGACGAAAAGTGGGAAATGGTCGTCAAGCCTGCCGTCTATGGCTTCGTCGGCCGCCTTGACGATGGCATCCATTTTCCAACCAGGAAGATGCCCCGAATTTCCGTTGACGAGTGCTGCCGCTTTCTTGACCACGCCATAGGCGCGGTACACGGCCTTCGGCATGCGGTCGCCGCCGATCGAGAAATGTTGCAACGATCTTTGCGTTTGCGCGCCCCAATAGCGGTCGGCTGGCACGCTTACCTCACCCATGCTGTCGAACTCCGTGCGTTCACCATGAACCTCAAGGCCGATCGGGACGTCCTTCATGATCGGGTGGTTGCTGGCTGTGTCATTCATGGTCTTTGTCCTTTCGTGCGGATGTAAGTGTGAGCGTCGTTGGATAGCCCGAGAGAGGCAGTGCCAGCCCGATGCCGATGGCGATCGTGGTCACGGTAGTGGTGATAGCGAGAGCCATAGTATTGGCGACTAGCTCGTGTGGTGCGGCAGCACCCTGGGACATGATCTGCAGCCCGCCGATTCCGGCTCGAAATCCGAACGAACCGGGGATCATCGCGACAACGCCGGGGAAAGCGAACACGACCGCCGGGACGCGATGGATGGATGCCGCAAGCCGCGCGATCACTGCCGCGGCAAGAGCGCCGATCAGTGACGCGATGGGCAGGTTCAGTCCCACGCCTTCAAGGCTAGTTCGTAAGCCATGGCTGGCCATCCCCGCCAGAACGCAGAAGATGAACGCACGTGGCGGGACGTTGAACAAAATCGCAAAGCCGGATGCCGCAAGACCAGAGAAGAGCAGGTCTTCCCATACAGGCAGTATGCCTGGACCGGCATCGACCGGCAGTTGGGCGCCGGTTAAGAACCCAACGGTGAAAAGAGCAAATCCGATCGCCAGGACCAGCGCGATGCCGGTGGTCAGGCGCGCTATGCCGTTGCCCGCGTGCCCCGTGCCGACCTCCCGGATGCCGTTGATCAGCGGAACGCCGGGCACGAGAATCATCCCTGCGGCCGTGAGCGCAAGTATCGGCGACTCTTCCGGGAGAAGCCGCAAGGCAAGAACGGCGACGATACCGCTCAGGATGGCGACCAGGAAGGTGACGGCGAAGGGGTTGGGCAGGACCGCTGGAAGCCGGTGACGCAGAATAATACTGACAAGTCCCGCCACAAACGATGCGATCGCGACCGCCAATGTCGAGCCAAACAGCATGGCCAGTGACCCGGTCGTGACCGCAACACCGAGCACGACGACATATTCCGGATAGCCTCCACTATCGGTCTCGGCGGCATTGATGCGCCGCTCGATCATCGCAGGTTGGTCAACGCCAAATCGCATCTCATCGACAATCTGCTGGATCTGGAGCAGTTTACCCATGTCGACACCGGTCGCTGTGACCTCATGCCCGACCTTGGTGCTGAACTGCTCCTCGGAGCCAACCGTGACAAGTATTCCCTCCGACGTGACGAGGACATGGGCGGTATGGCCGAGATATCCCGCGACCTCCGTCACGTTGTGAGCGACGTGCTGAGCATCGGCTCCGTTGACATAGAGCAGCCGGCCTATACGAGCAGCAAGATGGGCAGCCCTTGCCGCCGGGACGGGGACCCGGCGGCGTGGAGCCCTAAAGTCCTGGGCCATATTCATCGCGTATCACACGAATTCGAGGCCAAGGACGGGCGCGGTTTCGGATCTGATCTTGCGGCAGGCTTCAGCGTCTACCTTGAGGTCGATCCCGTAGGTCGGAATGACTTCGCGCAGGCGCGGCAACCAGGCGTCTTCCGTCAGTCTGTCTGCAAAGCACTTCTCCAGCACTTCGATCGCGATGAATGCTGCCGTCGAGGCGCCGGGAGAGGCGCCCAGAAGTGCGACCAGCGATTTGTCGGCTGCCGCAATCAGCTCTGTGCCAAATTCCAGTTCGCCGCCGACGTGCCCTTTGGGTTTAATGATCTGGACGCGCTGGCCAGCAACTGCTTCCGTCCAGTCTTCCTGTTTTGCGAGCGGGAAGAAATGTTGAAGGGTCTCAAACTTGGTGCGGTCGGTCGCGACCACCTGCCCGATCAGGTATTCCTCCAACTGCAGGCTGTGAACAGCCACGTCCAGCATCGGAAGAATGTTTGCCGGACGGATCGAGCCGAAGAGATCGAGATAGGATCCCTCTTTCAGGAACTTCGTCGAGAAGCCGGCATAGGGGCCGAACAGGACGGATCGCTTGCCGCCGATGATGCGCGTATCAAGATGGGGAACCGACATGGGCGGAGAACCGTGGGCCGCTTTGCCATAGACCTTGGCATGGTGGCGGCTTGCAACCGCCTCGTCATCGCAGCGCAGCCAGATGCCGCTGACCGGAAAACCGCCATATCCGTGACCCTCGGGAATACCCGACTTCTGAAGCATTTCGATCGAGGCGCCGCCCGCGCCAATGAATACAAAGCTGGCGATCGTGAATGACGTGTCACCGGTTTCGGTATTTTCCACTTCAACGCGCCACCTGCCGTCCTCCTGGCGGGCGAGGTCGACGACGCGATGCCTGTAGAAGACGGCAAAGCCGTTCTGATCCGACAGCTGGGACATCAGAAGATGGGTAAGCGCACCATAATCGACATCTGCGCCGCTCACGATCCGCGTCGCTGCGACCGGTTCACCGGCGGCACGGCCTTCCATGACCAACGGCGCCCATTCCTCAATCTTGCCCGACGCGTCCGAGAACTCCATGCCATAGTAACAATGGCTCGTGGTCATCGCATCGAAACGCTTGCGCAGGAAGGCGACATTGTCCTCGCCGGTGACGAAGCTCATGTGCGGGCAGGCATGAAGGAACTCACTCGGGTCCTTGATCGCCCCCTTTCGCACGAGGTGCGACCAGAGCTGGCGGGAGATGTCGAACTCGACATTGACCTCAAGTGCCTTGTGGATGTCGATCGTCCCGTCGGGACGCTGCGGCGTGTAGTTGAGTTCGCAATTGGCCGCATGGCCAGTACCGGCGTTGTTCCATCCATGCGAGCTTTCAAGCGCGCAGTCGTCAAGGGTTTCGAACACCACCATGGACAAGCTGGGCTCAAGCTCCTTCAGCATGGTCCCGACGGTCGCGCTCATGATGCCAGCGCCGATGAGAACGATGTCAGCCTTTTCGATCATGTCAGCCATTGGTCTGCCCCTTTGCTTCATGCGACGCGGAAGCGACGAACCCCGACTGGATGCCGTCGGCGAGGATCACATAGGCGCGACGCCACGGATCATCACCGAGGAGTTTCCAGCGATGGCCGCTTCCCGTGGTGTCTTCGGCGAGCAGGATATCGCCCGGACGAATGGTGAAGCGCTCCTTGCGTTTGGTTTCGAATTCCAGCTTTCCGCTCAATGTCAGGACGAACTGCCTGATGGGAGCCGGATGCCATTCGTAAGCACCGCCAACGGCGGTCTCGCGAAAGGAGATCGAGGCCGACTTGAAGACCGCGCTCAGGGCGTCTCCCCGATCGCCCTTCGGAAGCTCGACGAAGCCTTCCTCGAATTCGGAATTGCCTTCGCGATCGGTCCAGATACGGACGCATCGAAACATGTCTTTCACCTCACTGTTCGACAGACTGCGATGGAAACGAAGCCTGTTCGGTTTGTTGTGAGGTGCAGCCTAAGCTCGCCATATTCGTTGGCGTAACCAAGCTTAGGTATAGGTCGGCTCAGACCTTGGCCTATAAATGCGTCCGGCCAAGTCCTGCATTTCGCGCCCGGAAACCGGGCAGACGGCATGCGAGCTTATGTCGTCATGTCTCCTAATTTCGCGACTGCGTAGGCGCGATATCGGGCATCCGGGAGACCTTCGCCTCAAGGGCGGAGATGAAGACCCGTACCTTCGGAAGGACCAGCCGTGTCGTTGGATAGACGGCCCAGATGCCCAGCGGTTCAGGGTCTGCATCCGTCAGGTGAACCGCGACCAATTTGCCCTGTCGAATATCGTCGGCAACATTCCACCACGACAGAAGTGCGATCCCCCCGCCGGCGACGCTAGTAGCATGGCAACCCTCTATGCTGCTGCTGGTAAAGCGGGAGTTCAGACGGACGTGCGTTTCCTCGCCATCCTGAATGAAGGTCCAATGGGTGGCGCTTCGCAGAGGCAGGCATGAATGCTGGCTCAGCTCTTTGGCAAGCGAAGGAGTTCCGCGCTCGCCCAGATACGACGGACTGGCGACAAGTACGCGTGGATTGTCGGAAAGCTTGCGCGCGACGAGGCTGCTGTCGCGCAGCCGGGCGATGCGGATGGCCAGGTCCGTACCCGACGCGACCAGATCGGGAAGGCTGTCGGTAAGGTCGAGCGAAACGCGCAATTCCGGGTTATCGTCCAATAGTGTCGGGATAAATGGTGTCACAAATTTCAGTCCAAAAGAAACCGGGACCGAAACGCGCAGCAACCCTGATGCTCCGCGCGTGTCGGAGCGAAGCCGGGATACGGCCTCGGCCTCGTTGTCGACAAGCGCCTGTGCGAACGGTAGAAAGGTTTCTCCTTCGGGCGTGAGCGAGAGGGATCGCGTCGTCCTGTGAAGGAGCCGAACGCCAAGCTCTGCCTCGAGGTTCGCAAGGCGGCGGCTTGTGACCATCGGCCCGAGGCCAAGCCGCCTCCCAGCCTCAGCGAGGCTCCCGGCATTGACCGCCGTGGTGAAGACCAAAACGTCTCCGGTATCCATTCTATCTGCTTTCGTTATAGAGGTAGAACATTCAAGCTGGCTAAATCGATATCCGATAAAGCGCTAGATGTCCTGCAGATTTCAACTCAACGCAGATGGACATCGTCATGAACATCAAATCGACCTCAGGCGTAGCAAGATCGGCACATCTTGGCCGACCAGCGCTTTTTGCCATGACCGCTGCAAGTGGTATTGCCGTTGCCAACATTTACTATAACCAGCCGATGCTCGGCATCATGGAGCGGGATTTTCCGGGCCAGTCAGTCACGGGTTTCGTTCCGACTGCGACACAGCTGGGCTATGCCATCGGCTTGTTCTTCGTGCTGCCGCTTGGCGACATCATAAACCGCCGCAAATTGATCATCATTCAGTTCCTCATCCTTGCAGTCGCACTTGTGCTTGCCGCACTGGCACCGACCGCTTGGAGCCTTATCGCCGCCTCGCTTGTTGTCGGCGCCAGCGCCACCGTCGCGCAGCAGATCGTGCCCTTTGCGGCCTCGCTCGCGGCGCCGGAGAAGCGGGGATCGACGATCGGAATGGTAATGGCCGGTGTCCTCACCGGGATACTGTTCTCCCGAACGTTGTCAGGGTTCGTCGGCCAGCATTTCGGTTGGCGTGAAATGTTTTGGCTGGGCGTACCGATGGCTTTGATCGCCTCTGCGATGATGTATGCGACGTTGCCCGACCATGCGCCGGTATCGCGCATGGCGTATAGGAATGCTCTCAAGTCATTGGCTCACCTGTGGAGGCGCGAAGGTGCCCTTCGCTCAGCTGCCCTCATGCAGGCGGCTCTTTTCGGATCGTTCACGGCATTCTGGTCGGTATTGGCGCTTTATCTGGCGACTCCGAAGTTCAGTCTCGGGGCGGATGTCGCCGGCCTCTTCGGCATCGTCGGTGCAGTTGGGGTATTTGCCGCTCCGCTCGCAGGAAGGGTTGCCGACCGTAAGGGTCCACATTTCGTGGTCTGGCTCGGCATCATCCTGACGATTGTTGCCTGGCTGATCTTCGGAATTTGGAGTTCTCTGATCGCGCTCGTCGTCGGCGTCATCGTCCTAGACTTTGGGATTCAAAGCGCACTCGTATCGAACCAGCATATTGTCTACGCCCTCGATCAGGAGGCTCGCAGCCGGCTCAATACGATCTTCATGACCGCCATGTTTCTCGGCGGAGCCGCGGGCGCTGCCTTCGCATCTGCGGCCTGGAGTTATGGCGGTTGGATCGGCGTTACCGTACTCGGCGGTTCGCTCGGGATCGTTGCACTGGTCATCAAGTCTTTCGAGCACCGTCATGCGACAACGCTCGCTCACCAAGGAAATCGGTCATGAAACCCCTTCGCATCCGTATCGTCGGAGGCTCGCTTGCCGGGCTGTTCGCAGGAATTCTGCTCGGCCGTGACGGCCATGATGTCAAGGTCTACGAACGCTCTTCGACCGGGTTCGCCGGCCGGGGGGCAGGGCTTGTCCCGCAACAGGAGGTCTTCCACATCCTGCGCGAGATTTGCGTCGAGCACCTCGCCACGTTTGGCGTCGTACCCAGGACAGGATCTATCTGGCGAAAACCGGCGAGGTGAGCCAGCGCACGCATATGCCGCAGACCCAGATCTCATGGGACCTGCTTTATTCCGCCGTCGTATCGAGGCTCGGGGCCGACAACTATATTCTCGGAAAGCCGGTAAGGTCGGTGCGCGAAGAAGGCGGATCCTCGGTCATCGAGTTTGACGACGGTTCCGCCGAAGCGGCCGATCTGGTCATCGGCGCGGACGGCATAGGATCGGTTATGAGGTCAGCCATCAATGCCGATGCCACCAGCCGATATACCGGCTATGTCGCTTGGCGTGGCCTTGTCCCAGAACGCACGTTACCACCGTCTGCTTCACCGCTCCCCGGAAATTTCGCCTTTTACGTCGCGCCGGGAAACCATGCTCTCGGCTATCTCGTGCCCGGTGCCGGCGGAGAGATCGTCAATGGTGAGCGTCGTTATAACTGGGTCTGGTATCGGTTTGTCGATGAGAGTGACCTGCAACAGACCTTTACCGGTCAATCCGGACGGTCTTCGCGGTTCTCGCTTGCACGAGGCGAGCTTTCCAACCCGCGGCGCCGGGCGTTGCGTGAGGACGCGGCGCAGTTCCTTCCGCCCCAGTTCGTCGATGCGGTCGATGCGGAGGCAACCCCATCCGTCCAGGGCATTTTCGATTTCGAGGCGGATCGCATGGCCGGGTCTTCGATCGCGCTGATCGGCGATGCGGCCTTCGTGGTGCGCCCCCATACGGCAATGGGCGTCGGCAAGGCGGCCGGTGACGTGATGTCACTTCGTGCGCATATCAAACAGGCAACACGCCTTGGCGATGCGCTGCGAGGCTTTGAAGCCGACCGGATTGCGGTCGGACGCGAGATTGCGGCATACGGGCAGGAACTCGGCCGCTCGTCCATGCGATAGACCCTCGCGTCCGGTCGGATCAGAACGGCGGGGCATGGGCGGAACCGATACGATGAGGCTAGTCCCCCTAAACGTACGTATGGTTCAGCCATGAAGCGATGAGGATTACGGTTCGACAACTCAAACGTTTCGCCCGGACGTGGGCGGGAGAGGTCGAACGATGTACGAAGATTCGGTCAATAGTTTTGCCGAGGCCGGCGCCCACAAGGCGCAAGTTGTCAAAACCCAGTTCTTCGCATTCCTAATTGGCGCCGCGATGGCCGGCGCCTATATCGGCTTCGGCGACGTGCTGATGTTCACCGCTGGAGCTCATGTCGATCCGGCCTGGGCCCATCTGGTCATGGGCATCGTGTTCTCCTCGGCGCTGACCATCGTGGTCTTTGCGGGCTCTGAACTGTTCACTGGTACCGCAATGTACATGCCGCTCGCCGTTCTGACCCGTCGCGCCGGCCTGGCTGACATGATCGGCGTCTGGTGTGCCGCCTGGGTCGGCAACCTGATCGGTGCTGTGATCCTCGCTGCTCTCATCCACCTTGCCGGCGGCGGCGTCATGCTCGGCGACGGCAGCGCGACTTTCTTTGCCATAGTCTCGGGTAAAATGTCGGCAGGCTCTCTTGCTCTGCTCGCCCGCGGCGTCCTTTGTAACTGGCTGGTCTGCCTCGCCATCTGGATGGCAGGCAGGACAGATAACGCGGCAGCCAAGATCATGTTGATCTTCTGGCCGATCACCATCTTCGTCGCTTCCGGTTTCGAGCATTCCGTCGCCAACATGTTCACCTTCTCGCTAGCGCTGCTCGGCGATCATCCAGCCGGTGTGACTGTTGCCGGTGCGATCCACAATCTCGTCTGGGTGACGCTCGGCAATCTCATCGGCGGCGCCGTCTTCGTGGCGCTCGGGTATTGGGCGCAATTCTACAGCAGCGGACATGTCTCGTTCACACCCAAAGCCATGCCCGTGCGTGCGCGCGCCAAGGCGGCCCGCGGCGACAAGTGAAACCAGAACCGATCCAAAAAACGAGTAAGGAACGATCATGAACCCTCTGTCTCGACGCCATATGCTTGCCCTAGGTGCTGCCAGCGGCGCCGCGTTGGCGGCGACATCCGCGAGCGCCGCAAGCTTCGGCAATCCTGACCATCCGCTGGAAGGTGCGATCAACGCAAATCCGGGTTCCCTGACCGACCCCGGCCCGAAGAATCCCGTGCTGAACGAGCAGTTTCCCTCATTCCAGAACCCACCATCGACGGATGTCGGCGACATGCAGCTCTTTTGGGCCTCTTTCAACAATGCGCCGAAGCGTATTCAGAACGGCGGCTGGGCCAGGCAGGTGACGAAGGCGGACTTCGCGATCTCGGATGCCGTCTCCGGCGTCAACATGCGCCTGAGCGCTGGCGGCATCCGTGAGATGCACTGGCACCGTGCGGCAGAATGGGCAATCGTGACCAATGGTCGATGCCGCATCACGGTGCTCGATGCCAAGGGGCGTGCCTATGTCCAGGACGTCGGGGCAGGGGACCTGTGGTATTTCCCGGCGGGCTTTCCGCATTCGCTGCAGGGGCTTGGCCCCGATGGCTGCGAATTTGTCATTGTCTTCGACGAAGGCGACCAGTCCGAATACGGGACCCTTCTTCTGACCGACTGGCTTGCACATACCCAGCCGGAACTGCTTGCCAAGAATTTCGGCATGCCGCAGGATGACTTCAAGAATATCCCGCTCGAGGACCTGTGGATCTTCCAGGGAACCGAGCCCGGCCCGTTGTCGGCCGACCAGGAGGCGGTCGCATCTGCCGGTCTGCCGGAATATCCGTTCACCTACCGGCTAGCAGCCTCGGCGCCGTTGAAGCAGAATGCCTCCGGTACGATCCAGCTTGCCGACAGCAGCGCCTTCACCGTTTCGAAGACGATTGCCGCTGCGATCGAGACGATCAAGCCGGGTGCGGTGCGGGAAATGCATTGGCATCCCAATGCCGACGAATGGCAATATTGGATCAAGGGCGAGGGCCGGATGACGGTCTTCGATGCCGGTCCCCGCAGCCAGACCGCGGATTTTCGTGCGGGTGATATCGGTTACGTCAAGAAAAGTCAGGGGCATATCATCGAGAACACCGGCAAGGCGGATCTCCAATTCGTCGCCGTCTTCAAGGCGCCCGAATATCAGGAAGTCGGGCTCGCGTCGTGGCTCTCCCACACGCCGCCTTCGCTCGTCGCCCAGCATCTCAACATGCAGCGCAGCGATATTGCAAAAATCCCCGGCAACAAGCCTGGCATCATGCCAGACTGAGGCCGCGACCATTCAGTAGCGCTGTTACGATGGCGGCGCCGCCTGTGGTCCGAAACCACCGCTACCAACAGCCGTACGGCCCGCTTTCAGGCACGTCATGGTCAATCTATTGCCGATTCCATATAACCGCAGAGAGTTCAACCATGGCGCCCTCAACGCTTTTCGCCGAGGCTTGTCTACGCAATGTCCAAAGGCCGATCCCATTGCCTTCAAAGGACCATCTGCGGTCGCTGACGGTCCACGCACGGGAAACCATCGTCCTCGATCTTTCGCTGAAGCTTGAAGGAATGGCGTCGCTCGCTGACGAGCAGAATCGGCAAGATCTCAAACTGATGTTGGTTGACCTTTCTGCTTCGTTTCGTGGCTCGGCCGCTGAGCTCGCGAACGCGAGTTACGGTCCATTCATGATTGAACGGATGTCAGCGTCCGTGGGCCGGATCGCGCAGAGTTTTGCTATTTGATCAAATCCTGGTCGGTAAGCCTTTACGAGGCGCGCCTGTCCATTTCCCGTCAGGCTCTGCGATTTTGTCGCGGGGCCTTTTTCCTGTCTTGTGGCTGATTTTCTCATGGACTGCGAACGTCTATATTAAACAACACCTAAGTATAGTTCCGCCGCAGCGCCGGCGGCAGTAATCTCCATCTCGTACCTTAGTCGCCGCCCCCAACGACGAGGTCTGTAGCAAAAGCGCTACACGTCCGAGCTTCCCCTCCCCTCGGACGACCTGCGGACCACCGCGATCCGCAATAGGCCGTCTTCCTCCGCCGGAAGGCGGCCTCTTTTTTAAACATGACTTTCCCGGAAATGCAGGCTGCCGCGCGCGGCAGCCGGCCAATCCACTAGACCATTGTATAGGTCCGGCCGAAGGCGCGAACCGATATCGTCAATCTCGAATATTTGGAACCATCCATTTCACAGGTGCTGGAAGTGAGATTCGCAAGGCAGGACGCAGGTCGCCACGACTTTATATTCGCCGGAGGGGCGCTGTTCGTCGCGTTGGCGGTGTTCGCTGTGGATACGTTCACGGGGATTGAGGGCGCGATTGCTGTTCTGTACGCGATCGCACTGTTGCTAGCGGCCGAAGCGGTCAACCGACTTGGCTTGATCTTGCTGACTGCACTATTCATGGTCTTTTCCTTGGCGTCGTTCTTCTTCACACACGCACCCGATCCCGATTTTGCAACCTTCCTGCGTCTTTGCGTAGCGCTTGCTGCTCTTGCCGTGACGACGGCACTGCTCCTGCGCAACGAGCGTGCTCGCAGCGCCTTGCTTCGCACCAACGCGGCATTGCGCGAAAGCGAAGAGCGCTACCGTTCGATCTTCGATCGCACCCGGGTCGCTCTATGGGAGCGCGATTACTCGAAACTGCTCGACTACATCACCGGCCTGAAGTCTGCCGGCGTCACCGACATGAAGGCCTATGTCCAGGATCACCCGCACGTGCTTGGCGAATGTGTTAGCAAAATCGAAGTCGTCGATGCCAATGAAGCGGCAGTCGAGCTTCTCGGGTCATTCACTGCGGACGTTCATGGTGGCGTTATGCACCGCATCATCCCGACGGACAGCTGCACGTTCGCTTCCCTGCTGCAGGCCATTATGGATGGGGCAACCTACTTCGAGGACAATGCCGAGGTGTTCAACGAGGCCGGCGAGCGTCGGCTCGTTCTCCTGGGTATCAGTTTCCCGACAGATCCGTCGGCGTTCAATCGCGTCGTCGTGAGTATGGTTGATGTGACGCAGCGAGAAGAGGCGCGCATGGCCTTGGCCGAGGCGCAGGCGGAGTTGAGCAGGGCTTCCAAGGCCGCAACGGTCGGTGCCCTGTCCGCATCGCTTGCCCACGAGCTCAATCAGCCCCTCGGTGCGATCACGGTAAATTCGCAGACCCTCGTGAGGTGGCTCGAACGCGATCCGCCGGACATCGATGCAGCCAAAAGGTCAGCGGAACGCATTTTGCGGGACAGCAATCGTGCTAGCGATATTTTCAAGAGCACCCGCTCGATGATGCTCTCAACGCCCAAAGAGAGCGAGACGATCGATTTGGAGAGATTGATCACTGATACTCTCACGTTGATGGATCATGATCTGCAGCGCGACCGGACCGAGGTGGAGATCATCCATAAGACGAAGATCCCGCGCTTCAAAGCCGTACGCCTCGAGATGCAGCAGGTCCTGATCAATCTGATTTCCAATGCGGCCCAATCGATGAGTGCGTCGCAATCTCAAAAGCGGCTTGTGACGATTAGTCTCGATTCTCCAGGAGAGGCGGATCACATCCTCATCGCGGTGAGGGACACAGGTGATGGCTTGGGTGACGACGCACAGCAGAATTTGTTCAAGCCGTTCTTCACAACCAAGGATAATGGCATGGGGATCGGCCTTTCAATTTGCAGAAGTACAATAGAAGCCAGAGGCGGTACGCTCGATGGGAACAATCATCCGGACGGCGGCGCTATATTTGAGATCAAGTTACCGAAGGAGACAGCCAATGCTTGAACTGAAATCCAGCAAGCGGAACCCGGACTCCCCCGTCATCTACATTCTTGACGACGATCTCTCGATGCGTGAGTCCTTGGTCGATCTCTTTCTCTCGATGAAGTTCGAAGCGCAGGCTTTCGCAAACCCGAACGAGTTCATGGGTCTGGCCGACCTTAATCGTCCCGGGTGCATCGTCCTCGATGTCCGGCTGCCCGGCATCAATGGTCTCGATTTCCAGGCACAGCTTGAACGCTCGGGCAGTCTGCTTCCGATCGTTTTCATGACTGGTTATGGCGATATTTCGATGAGCGTGCGGGCGATGAAGGCGGGGGCCGTCGATTTCCTTGCCAAGCCATTCCGCGATCAGGATATCCTTGACGCGGTGCTTGCCGCCGTCGAACGCGATGCCACCCGCCGTCGTGAAATGCGGCGCCATCTAGAGGTAACGACGCGCTTTGAAACATTGACCGTAAGAGAGCGGGAAGTCATGGAGGCAGTGGTCGAAGGCTTGATGAACAAGCAGATCGCATTCAGGCTCGGGATTAGCGAGATCACCGTAAAGCTGCATCGAGGCAATGTCATGCGCAAGATGCAGGTCAAGTCGGTCGCGGAACTGGTGCGTGCCACCGAGCAAGCCAACGAACATCTCATACGTGCAGCAAAGCCTGCAATGGTGCGCGTGGCTTAAGGCCGTGGTTAGATATATATGAAAGACGGAATAAGTGCCCCATACCCCTTTAATAGCCATCGTTGATGACGATCTGGCAATTCGTGAAGCACTTGATGACTTAGTGAAGTCACTAGGTCATGAAAGCAAGCTGTTCGATTCTGCGGAAGCATTCCTCGCATTCAAGCCACGTACAGCGATCGATTGCATGGTCGTCGACGTCAAGATGGCAGGCCTGAGCGGCATTGAGCTTCAGGGCCGATTGAACCAGGATGGGGATCGTCCACCGATGATATTCATGACGTCTTATCACGACGAACGAACTCGCACGGCCGCTCTTGACGGAGGGGCCTTAGCGTTCCTCGGGAAACCGGTCGACCTACCGAAGCTGATTGAATTTATCGACGTCGCACTGGCCTTGCCGAAGGCGTCGTGAAAGCTGGCGATCGATTGCTTTAGATCGGCAAGCCGCCAGTGCTCATCGCATCTTCTTGTTTTAGGCAATCGGGATGAAATCCACGGTGTGTCAGCACACGTGGATCCGGCGAGTTTGACAATCTTCAGCCGCCCGTGACACTCATGTGTCGCCCGACGCTCGGTCGATTGCTCGCGCGATCGATGATGAAGTCGTGGCCTTTGGGCTTGCGAGCGATTGCGGCTTCAATGGCGGCCTCCAGGCTCTGAGCGCTCTCGCTTGATCGTAGCACCGACCGCAGGTCGGCCGCATCCTCTTGGCCCAGGCACATATAAAGCGTGCCCGTGCAGGTGAGGCGTACACGATTGCAGCTCTCGCAGAAATTATGGGTCATCGGGGTGATGAAACCGAGCCGGCCGCCGGTCTCGGCGACGGTGACATAGCGCGCTGGGCCGCCGGTGCGATAGGCCAGATCGTGCAAGGTAAACTGCTTCTCAAGATCTGCGCGCAGCTTGGAAAGAGGCAGGTAGCGATCGGTTCGGTCTTCGTCGATTTCCCCCATCGGCATGGTCTCAATCAGGGTCAGATCCATACCCCGGCCATGAGCAAATCGAATGAGTGCCGGGGTTTCCACCTCGTTGAAATCCTTCAGGGCGACGGCGTTGAGCTTGATCGCGATCCCTGCCTTTTGGGCAGCGTCGAGCCCCTCCATCACCTTCGAAAAGTCACCCCAGCGCGTAATGGTGCGAAACTTTTCCGGGTCGAGCGTGTCCAGCGAAACGTTGATGCGGCGAATGCCACAATCGAAGAGTTCATCCGCATGGCGCGCCAGCTGCGACCCGTTGGTCGTCAAGGTCAACTCGTCCAGGCCCTGGCCTATCTGCCGGCCGAGCTGTCGCACGAGATGCATGATGTTCTTGCGGACAAGCGGTTCACCGCCGGTCAAGCGCAGCTTTCGGACACCTCTTTTGATAAAGGCCGAGCACAGACGGTTCAGTTCGTCGAGTGTCAGGAGGTCCTTCTTTGGAAGGAACTGCATGTTCTCTGCCATGCAATAGGTGCAGCGGAAATCGCAACGGTCGGTCACCGATACCCTCAAATAGGTCACCGCGCGGCCGAATGGGTCGACGAGACCGCTATCTGCCGGCGCTTCCCACGACTGACCTGGGTTTTGGACCGTCATCTGCATCGCTTTTCCTTCCGCTTTGGCTCATCAATCCCGCAGACGTAGCGATAGGACAACCATACTGTTGTATAGGTTGGGGTGCTGGGTACAATTGACTTTGCCTGAGAATGGCAATCCGAACTTCTGGCCTGCCCCGGTTATACGAACTTTTCGACGAGCTGAGCTTTAGGCTTTCCAACCACTACCAAGTGTTCCGGGCTCCGGATGCTGGGAGAGAGCTGAATACGGACGACGACATAGGGTCCTGTCGGGCCTCCGGCAGCTTCGCCTGCGGATATCTGAAGAGTATGCGAGGGGTCGCGAGCGAATGGGCCAATCCCCGGCATGTCGCCGACATAAGTTTCCAGGTCATCTGAACGGTTCAAGATTATATCCGTCAGCAGAGGCTCGAATGAATCAACACCGCACTCTGCCACGGCGTAGGCATGCGCCGTCTTTGCAAGAGCGCGGAGATAGTGGTTTCGATTCACGTCTCCTACATGCATTGCTATGCCATTTCGAGCGCCGGTCTCCTTCGCGACCTGGCGGCAAAGTGCTTCAACAGCTGCCTGATCGGTAAAAGTCCAGGGCTTGCTGGGGCGACCATGCGTTTCCTGAAGGATCGCAGGTGGTGGCGATTGCCAGAGATTTATCATCACCGGCGTCTTTTCGATTGGGATTGACCTCACACCCAGGTCTCTGGTGAGGCGCCCGTCGTCGTCTACTTCAGCAAAGTGAATGGGTATAAGCTCGGGACGATCTTTCTTGTTGCGCGTCGGCGCATCGACCTGCGCTCTAAAGACGCCCAGCTGGTGCTTCGGGACCGCCTGCTCATATCGGGTGATCTCTCTGGCTTTGCAACAGGACTTTCCGAGGATCATAGCGTTTGCAGCGAGCGCATAAGGAACGACGTGCTCGTCGGTTAGATCCTCGTTGGGGTAGACCTCATAACAATAAATGCATTTTCCCGGAGCCGGCATACGAGGCAGAGTTTCAGGCTTTGCCAAGTCAATCTCAGTAAGCTGCATTCACTAGCCCTTCGGATCTGCAAGTGGATCAATACATCACAGTCGCACCACCCCAAGCCCTTGATCTAACCACTGAGGAGGATCGTTTTCCCACAGATAGGCGACGGGCTTCTTATCGCTTCTGTTCCCAGTTCGGCGGGTTTCCAATCGAGGCAATGAGCGCCTTCGAGAACGCCTGAACCTTGGCACTCGGCCGGGGTAGAGCGCGAAGCAGGTAGATGCCCGCCGGGTCGTCGTTCCAGCGATCGTGACCGAAAAGGACCTCGACCAGCTTGCCCTGCTTGATGTCTGGACCCACGACCCATGTCGACAAAAATGCTACTCCCATCCCAGCTTCGGCAGCACCGCGCAATGCCTCGAAATCATCCGAGCGGAATGTTACTTGTCCGCGTTCGCCTTCTCCTGCCGGCGAGCCGAGCACCTCGTTCCAGCCTAGGAGATCGGCGCCGTGGAGCTTGTCGAGAAGACGGTGGCCGTGCAAGTCCTCGACGGTTTTGGGCACACCCGCCTTTTCCAGATATACCGGGCTTGCCACAAGAAGCCGACGGAAAGGAGCGAGCTTCGTTCCGATCAATGTGCTGTTGGGCAAAATGCCCATCCGAATGACCAGATCGAGGCGCTCCTGCACCGGATCGGCAAGGCGCTCGGTGAGCTCAAGCTCAATCTTCAAGGCGGGATGCTCGGCCTGCAGAGCGGCAACGACCGGCAGGACATAACGCTTGCCAAACGTTGGGAAACAGGCGACCCGCAGCGTCCCTGAAACCGACCCACCAAAGGCGGCCACTTCGGCACGCGTATCGGCGAGATCGTCGAGAAGCCGCAAGGCACGCTCGTGCAGCTTTTCTCCGGCGTCCGTCAGGGTCAAAGCCCTGGTGGAGCGGATCAGAAGCGCAACCCCAAGATCTTCCTCAAGCAGGTCGATCTGACGCACGACCGCGGACGGGGTAACGGCTCTCTTGCGGGCAGCCCCGGAGAAACTCCCAGCCTGGACAACGTCGACAAAGGTCGAGAGAGATTCTGCTTTCATCTTTGCATTCCGGACAAAGCCGTTTCGAGGAGATCTGGGCTTATACCTCAAGTCCATCTGGTGCAATTTCTTCCACCTCGTTGCGTCATCTTGGGCAAGAGCAAGGATCCTTGCCCCGCCCATGCCGCAGAAGCGCATTCAATCGCATGGCTCCAGCGTGCAAACCAAGACCAAGGTGTAGGGTGGAAACCTATCCGTATAATTGAGGCCGACCGCCCCTGATGGCAATTTCACCCCAGAGCAGACGACGGTTTGCTCTTGACGACCACCCACAGAGCGCCACGAACACTGCCAGCAAGGTTCTGGTTTTCAAGGTGCCGAAATCAGACCGAAAGGAAAAGATCATGAAAGTTCTCACCGACAAGCTGCTCTCGTTCTCGGCTTATTCGCATGAAGTCGACGTACCGTTGGCACAGATTGATATCGCCGATTGGCTCTTCAATCTTCCGGAAGCAGAATATCAGCGTTGCTGCGCGCCGGATCACGTTTCCTGCGGCGCAACCTTTACCGACGACGGACGCAAGATGTCCATCAATGTCGAGAAAATCGGGACCGGCCTGGTCATCCAGCACTATGTCGCCGAGGAAGCCACGCCATCCTATTGCAAGATGAACTCCATCTCCGACGTCTTCACCCCGACCGGCGAACGCACGCAGGTCAACGTGATCTGGGAGCTGAAGGCTGAAGCGATCGACGGCAACCGTACCCGCTACACCAACCAGGTTACGTGCCATCCGACCGATGCTTTCATGGCTTTCATCGAGCAGCACGGCCAGTCCTTCGAAGACGCTGCCGCCGCGCGCCAGGCGGCAGGCGGTGACCACAATCACCGCGAGACACCGCTCTTTGCCGAAAGCATCGCGCGCAAGGCTCTTGCCAAGGCAGCAGCCAAGGTTGCCGCAGAGTGAAGGCGATCATCTATGATCAGTTCGGTAAGGCGGATGTTCTCCGCCTTGCCGACGTTTCGCAGCCCGAGCTGCGCCCGGGAGACATTCTCGTTGGGGTGAAGGCGCTTGGCGTCAATCGCGCCGACCTCCTTCAGCGCCAAGGCTATTACGGCACCCAAACCTACGGAGAAAGTCCTTTGTTGGGATTAGAGCTGTCGGGTGAAGTCATCGCAGTCGGTTCCGATGTCTCGGACGTCGAGCCAGGTGATAGGATCATGGCCATCGTAGGCGGTGGCGCATATGCAGAGTTCGCGCGTGTCGATCGCCGCATGGCCGTCGCGGTGCCAGAAGGTTTCGGCTTTATCGAAGCTGCGGCGATCATGGAATCCTTCGTGACCGCCTGGGAAGCCCTCGTTCATCTGGGCGAGATCGCGCCGGGCAATTCGGTTCTTATCCATGCTGCTGCCGGTGGAATCGGCTCCGCCGCCGTCCAGATCGGAAATGCGATCGGAACACGTGTCTTCGCAACCGCTTCGGCGTCTCGGCGCGATGAGGTTCAGGCGCTCGGCGCCGAACGCGTTTTCGACTATAATTCGGAAGACTTCGAAGCGGGCATCCGAGAAGCGACGGACGGGCAGGGTGTCGATGTTATCGTCGACTTCGTCGGCGGACCCTATCTCGGCCGCAACCTCCGCAGCCTGCGCCCCGGCGGCCGGCTTGTTCAGGTCGGTCTCCTTAGCGGCCAGGACAATACCGACATCTCGCTCGGGCTCGTTCTTCACAACCACCTGAAGATCATCGGCACCGTGATGAAGTCTCGCACGGCCGAGGAAAAGCGGGCGATGGTGCAGCGGTTTGCCGAAGATGGCCTTCCGATGTTCCGCGATGGGCGCCTGCGGCCGGTTATCAGCCAGATCTTCCCGCTTGCGCGCGCAGCGGAAGCCCACAGCTCGATGGAGGCCGGCGGCGGTTTCGGCAAGATCATTCTGACTATCGAGAACGAGGACTGATTTCATCGGCTATATCTCGGGTGATGTGCCCTTGTCGCTCTGGGTGTTCCCGGACGGCAATGGTCATCGCATGAGGATCAATGAGGTTCGATATGGCGAAACCGATGCCACCGTGCGGACCGGCAATGCCGTGGTCGATCACATGCTCATGCATCGGACTATCAGACGCTTCACATCCGACCCGGTGGCGGAAGCCGACATCAGGACCGCCATTGCGGCCGCCCAGTCTGCTGCAACGTCGTCGAACCTGCAAAGCTGGAGCGTGATCAAGATCACCGACCCGGCACACAAGCGCGAAGTCAACCGGCTTTGCGGCAACCAGGGTCAGATCGAGGAGGCGCCAGTGATGCTCGTGTGGCTCGCCGACCAGAGCCGCAACTATGCGATCGGACAAGCCTACGACACGCCGCTTGAGGCGTTCGACTATTTCGAATCAATGATGCTGGGGACGGTCGATACCTGCATTGCCGCGCAGAACTCCGCCCTTGCGTTTGAGGCGTTGGGATATGGCACCTGCTTTATCGGTGCGGTGCGCGACAATGCAGCGGTCCTCTCATCTCTCCTGAAACTGCCGGCCCGCTGCGCCCCTGTCACCGGTTTGGTCGTCGGACGTCCGCATCCAAGACACGATACTGATATCAAGCCGCGTCTGGCCCAGGAGGTTGTCGTCCATGACGAATTCTATCGGATGGCCGGGCGGCAGGAGATCGCGGCCTATGACCACGTCATGAGCCAGTTTCAGGACAAGCAGGGCATGGTGCCCGTCGGCTGGTCGAGCGCTGTTGCGGCTCGCCTCGGAACCAAAGGCGTTCTCCACGGTCGCGACCGCTATATGGAGTTTCTCCGCGCCGCCTACATGGGTGTTCGCTGACGGGGCGTCCTCGGTCTTCCACCGCCAGAAGCAAGCTACCCGCCCCGGGAGACGCGCAAGCATAGTAAACCCCGCGGGCGGTCGGTGCGCGCATATAGGTCGCGTCAGGCAGATCGCACCCGATGCCAGCAATGATAATAAAGGGTCGTGCTTGCGCACCGTCGGCAGGGCAATCCATGCTGTTCGGCCGAAGCCATGATCAGTCTGTGCTTCAACCGTTTCCGCGACGATCGCTCCGTCAGCGCCTTTTGATCTGCGAGACTGCCGACATGTCCATCGAACTCGAATATGACTTCCTGGTTGGCTTGCTCATGGCTGTTCTCGGCCTGGCGCTTGCAGCCCGCCGTCTCAGGCTGCCGCCGGCAGCTGCGCTGATCGGCGGCGGGATCGCTATCGCCTTTATCCCCGGCATTCCAGTCGTGGCGATGGATCCCAACCTCGTCATGGTCGTTTTCCTGCCACCGCTTTTGCTCAGCAGCGCCTATCAGACGGTCTGGCTCGACTTCAAGCAGTATTTCGCAGCGATCTCTTCGCTCGCCGTCGGCGCCGTCGCCTTCACCACGCTGGCTGTCGGTTGCGTCGTCCACTGGCTGCAGCCGAATCTTCCCTGGTCTGCCGCCTTTGCGCTGGGAGCAATCGTGTCGCCGCCCGATGCCGTCGCCGCCAAGGCGGTCCTCGATCGTCTGCGTCTACCGAACCGCGTCACGACCGTGTTGACGGGCGAAAGCCTCGTAAATGATGCAAGTGGCCTCGTCCTTTTCCATTACGCAGTTTCGTCAGCGCGCAGCGGGGTGTTTGATGCACCTGTCGGCGTCGAGACTTTTTTTGCCGTTTCCGTCGGTGGGGTCACGGTCGGGTTCTGTCTCGGCTGGGTCGCGCTGCGATTGTTGCGCCAGTTCGGAAATAGCGAGCTCATCATCACCGGAACACTATTGCTGGCCGCCGTTTCCTACATGACCGCAGATCGGCTGGGTTTCTCCGGCGTGCTTGCAACGGTCACCACCGGTCTGATGCTGGGCTGGCAACAGCACGAGATCTTTTCCGCAGCAACCAGGATTCGCGCCCAGGCCTTCTGGCGTGTCCTGGTCTTCCTTCTTGAATCCCTTCTCTTCATCCTGATCGGCCTTTCGCTACGCCATGCACTCCATCACTTCGAAAGCGTCGGGGATGGCCTTCAAACGCTTGCTCTGCCAGTCGCCGCAGTCGTTGTGACGGTCATCTGTGCGCGCTTTGTCTGGCTCGTCGGTTCGGACCTCGTTTGGACCGTCCTGTCGCGGTTCGGGATCCACCCCAGGCATCTGCCCTCACTGCCGATGACGGTTATCGTCAGCTGGGCCGGGATGAGAGGTGTCGTTACGCTGGCGGCGGCGCTGTCCTTGCCCGTTGACTTCCCAGGGCGCGACCTTATTCTCGCGTCGGCTTTCGGCGTCATCCTCGTCACCGTTCTCGTTCAGGGAACCACGCTCCCGCTCTTGGTCAAGATGTTCCCGTCCGTCAGCCTGAAGAGCAATTCCCAGCTCGCTAGAGATGAAGTGAATGTCCGCAAGAAGGTGGCTGTGATCCAGTATCAGGCAATGCTCGATCATTGCCATGCGACACGGACACGCCGCCGGCCGCGCGTGTCCGACCGGGACCTGTTCAGTGTCGAGGCAGGCCCCCACTTCGATACCGCCCCGGAGCGCCGTCGGCCATTGTCGGCCGATCACTTCGACGCCATTCTCTGCGCCATCCGCGTCGGTCGCGCTGAGGTCCTCAAAATGTATCGTGGGGGTTATGTGTCGGACAGGATCATGAAGAATATCGAGCAGGATCTCGATCTTCAGGAAATCGCCGCGGAACGGCGACGAGACGATCGCGTTCCATAAGCATCGCGGCCATACAACAGAAATACCCCGCCTTGTGCAGGCGGGGTGTTGTGCGTTCAGCCCGAATGTTTGCCTGTTGCTATTGCGGGATACGCTCGGCAAGTGCGGCCAAGGTAAACTCGCGGTTCGGTGCCCGATCGGCCGGCTGCGAGGCATAGGCCGCCACGACAGGGTTGATCATCATTTCCGTGACGCCGAGATCGGCGGCGAGGGTAGCAACGGCCTCTGCGGCACGATCCGGAGAGCCGACGATCCATGAGCGCCGGAACATCTGGACGAGCCCTTCGTGGCGGGTGGGAAACCCCATGCTGTCGGCCTCTTCGACAAGCATCTGAGACTGGACGGGCTCGCCTGAACGGAACGAGGACATGAAGAACAGCTGCGGCCTGGCCAGTCGTTCGGCTTCCGCATCCGTTTCTCCGATGACGACGATGGCCGAAACGAGCACGCGCGGCTCGGCGAGATAGGCGCTTGGCCTGAAGCGCTCCCGGTAGAGCGCAATGGCTTCCTTCGCGCCTTCCGCGCGAATGTGATAGCCGAACGCGTATGGAAGACCGAGCTCGGCCGCCAATTGCGCGGAGTACCAGGACGTTCCAAGGATCCAAGGGCTGGGGGCGCTTGCCGCATTCGGCACCGATCTGAAGGTGAACTCCCGGCCGTCCTCTTCGATCGTCAGTCCTTCTGGCCGATTGAGCGCAAGCAGATTGGTCAAATCCCGGATCATGACCTCGTCCGACTTTTGATCCATGCCGCCGCGCAGCAAAGAACTGGTCGCCCAATCCGCACCGGCCGATCGGCCAATGCCCAGATCGACCCGGCCCGGATAACAGGCCTCGACAAGCCCCATTTGCTCCGCCACCAGGAGCGGCGGATAATGCGCCAGCAAGACGCAGCCACCGATCCTGATTCTTTTCGTGTGAGCGCCGATAACCGGTGCCAAGGTCGCTGTGTGACTGGCGGCGACAGCAGCGACATTGTGATGCTCGGCCAACCAGTAACGGTTGTAGCCAAGCGCCTCGCCATATTTTGCGAGCTCGATCATGGAGGTGAAGCAGTCGGTTGCCGTCTGGTTCGATCGGATAGGGCCGATATCAAGGACGGAAAGTGTCAGTTTTTCGCTCATAGCCATCAGCTCACGATCCTGTCGGCGACCTGGTGGAAGGCGCGGATCTTGTCTTCGATATCGAAACACATGGTTGTCAACATGACCTCGTCGGCATCGTATGCGGCTGCACGCTCACGGATCTGCTTGATCGCATCATCAATCAGGCCGATGACCTCGCGATTGGCGATCTGTTTCAGATAGGCCTGCTGGCTCGGCGAGAATTCCACCTGATCCAACGTTTCGGGTGAGGGCACAGCCTTCGGATAATTGCCGCTGTCGCGCATCAGCCGGAAATAATCCGACGCCTTTTTCAGCTGCGCGAGTTTCTCGGAAGTGTCGGCCGCGATGAAGTTCAGAGCGATCAAAACGCGCGGCTCGGGAAATTCCGGCGAAGGCTTGAAGTTTCGACGGTACTGTTCCACGGCTTCGCGGGTCGCTGCGGGATTGATGAACAGGGCAACCGCAAGGCCCATGCCCTTCTCGGCGGCCATGCTGCCGCTGTCAGGATGTGAAACGGCCGACAACAGCCACAGGGGCGGGGCGCCGCTTACCTTGGGCATCGCGATCGCCCTTTGATGTTCGTCATGGAAGAAACGTTCAAGCTGCCCAACCTGCTGGCTGAATTCTATCCCTTCAGGGGGATTGAGGAGCGCCGTCGAGTAGGGATCGCCGCCGCTGGCGCGGCCGATACCGCAATCGACACGCCCGGGGAACAGAGCCTCGAGAACGCGGAAGTTCTCGGCCACCTTGTAGGCGGAATGGTTGGGCAGCATCACGCCCCCTGAGCCAAGCCGGATCCGATCCGTCTTCGATCCGACGGCTGCAAGCAGCACTTCCGGCGACGATCCCTGCAGGATGCTCATATTGTGATGTTCGGACAGCCAAAGCCGTTCATAGCCGAGATAATCGGCTTCGCGCGCCAGCCAGACGGTGTTCTGGATGGCATCCGATGGCGACCCGTTTTCCGACACGGTCGATTGTTCAAGAATAGAGATTTTCACCGCGGCTCCTTTATATGAACGGTGGCGACTTTCTCCATGCCGGCGGGGTACTCGCCGGTATTTTTTGCAGAGATTGAGTACGCCGGCGCAAATGTTCGCAAGCTGAAGAAATCGGACTCCCGCCAAGGGGCGCTCGGCGGTTCGATTGTCGGAAAGCTAGACGATGCAATGGGGCGCCGTAACTATACGAGAGTGTAGGAATGGCGGAGAGGGGCGCATTGCCCCAAAGTTTGGCCAAGCCGGCGACGCCGGTGTTCTCGTGCGCGGCAACCGAACTGACGACTCGTATGGGCAGACCTACTCCAATGTATAGTTTAGAAACCGCATGGATATTCGTAGCCTTCGATCACCAACTGGAGATCGATTCATGGCAGATAGATTTGATGAAAGAGAGACATCGGGCGGTCGAAGGCGGCCGGCTATTCTGCTTGCAGATCCATCGCTGTCTGCGGACTCGGCATTGGTCCAGACGCTTCTCCACGGCGACTACCAGGTATTAATCGCGTCGGACATAGACACTGCAGCCGAGCACATCATGTCGAGCGACATCCATTTTTGCATCACCGAGCTCAAGTTCGCAGAAGGGACGGGGATCGATATCCTGCGGATGCTGTCGATCCGTCATCCCCGCTGCAGGACCGTCGTCCACAGCGCTCATTGCGACATCGCGACGGCCGTTTCGGTAACGCGAGCCGGCGCTGCTGACGTATTGCCTAAACCTCTTTCAGCAGAGTTCGTCCTCGCAATCCTCATGGAAAAAGATATGGGCTCTTCACTGCAATTGGCGTGCGTGGAAGGTCCAAACGTCGTCCGTGATGAACACATACGACAGACTCTCCTTTCGTGCGGGGCCAATATCACTCGGACTGCTCGCCGACTATCGATGCACAGGCGTACTCTCCAACGGATGGTGGAAAAGTCGCCGTCACTGAGGGCGCTCGTTCGATGACATTTGTGCGGCCGACCCTGCAATCGACACCGACGCGTTCGATCCACGACATCTGGTCTGAGCAAAACAGCATCCGTCTCGTGCCGGAGGAAGTGCCGATCGCGATCTCTTATGGCGGGTCTTCGCATGCCGTGCTGATGGCAACACCAGACGACCTCATCGATTTCGGGATCGGCTTCAGCATGACGGAAGGGGTCATCGACAAACTCTCTCAGATACGGTCGATCGATGTGGTCGAGCAGGACCAGGGCATAGACCTGCAGATCTCGCTCGTCGAGGACGTCAACGATCTCTTGCGGGCTCGAAAGCGTAGCATGGCCGGTCCGGTCGGCTGCGGCCTTTGCGGGATCGAATCCATCGATCAGGCAATGCGAAGCTTGCCGGACCTGTCTTCGGTCGGCACCCGGATCTCCCACACGTCCGTGGTCGCCGCAACCGCCAAACTATACGGCGCGCAAAAGCTTCATCGCGAAACCAGAGCCGTTCACGCCGCCGGTCTCTACATGCCGGACACAGGCCTCGTCGCGGCACGCGAAGACGTCGGCCGGCACAATGCGCTCGACAAACTTTGCGGATTTGCACTTCGCTCTTCCGTCCAATGCGACGAGGGAGCCATTGTCGTGACCAGCCGCATTTCCGTCGAGATGGTGCAAAAGACCGCGATGCTCGGATGCGCCGTCCTGATAGCGGTGTCGGCACCGACAGCGCTTGCGATCCGCACCGCCGAGGCCGCCGGCGTCACACTGATCGCTCTCGCCCGAGGCGAGGATTTCGAGATATTCTCCCATCCGCAGCGTGTTGTTCCGCACTGACCAGTATCTGCACCTGCTCACCCGCGTCATTGGCGGAGGGACCGCCTATGGCTGTTTGCCGTAGCCAAGAGCCTCGCCGACCCGGACAAGGTCGGCCAGCGAGCGGACATCCATCTTTCGCATGACATTGCCGCGGTGCAGTTTGACGGTGACTTCCGTGATGCCGAGCTCGAAAGCGATCTGCTTGTTCATGAGGCCGCTAACGACGAGCTGCATGACTTCTTGCTCGCGTGCGGTCAGCGTCTCATAAAGGCTTGCCGCTGCCTCAAGCACCGTGTCACCCTTGCGGATCTCGGCATCACGTTCGAGCGCGACATTGACTGCATCCAACAGTTCCTTGTCACCGAAGGGTTTGGTCAGGAAATCGGACGCACCGGCCTTTATCGCCTTCACAGTCAAGGGGATGTCGCCATAGCCGGTCATGAAGATGATCGGCATCTTGTTTCCCTTGGCATTGAGATGCGCCTGCAGTTCCAACCCACCGAGATCCGGCAATCGCATATCCAGCAGAATGCATCCCGCCCCGGGCCGGGCGGCTGCGAGGAAGGATGCCGTATCTTCAAAGGCTATGGCGTTCATCGACAGCGACCGGAAAAGGTCGATGAGCGACTCCCGCATCGATTCATCATCGTCGACGATATAAACGATCGGGCCGGGTGGCGAGGCAGGTGGCTTTCGAGAGGCAATCATGGGCTCAGTTTTTCCATTGCCTCCTCAGGCCATGTCAAGGTCGCGTCGAGTTTTCATGCGGCCTGCGAACGCACGATCTTCACCGGCACGCCCTTGTAGGCCGGCGTTCCGGATTTCCGGTCATAGTGACTGAGGGCGACGATCGCGTTCATTTCCGGATAGTAACCGCCGACCGAGCCCTGGGGGAGATCATAGGCCACGGCTGTATATCCGCGGACCGACCGTTCTGGTCCGCTCGTGACGGCATGAACATCGATGAGATCGCCATCCTGCAGGCCGCGCGATTTAAGATCGGCAGCGCTGACGAAGATGACGTCGCGCCGGCCGAACACACCGCGATAGCGATCGTCCAAGCCATAGACCGTCGTGTTGTATTGGTCGTGGCTGCGCATCGTTGCCATCACAAGCGTCTCGGGGTCGTTCAGCCTCGGGTCCTCGTCCAGGCCGCAGGAGATCAGGAAATTCGCCTTACCCGTCTTTGTGCGCCATTCGCGATGGGACGCCGGAACACTCAGTCTAAAGCCGCCACGGACGCGTACCCGCTTATTGAAGTCCTTGAAGTCGGGAAAGACGATTTCGATCTTGTCGCGGATGCGGTCGTAATTGTCGATCATGCCGGCCCAGTCGATTCCGTATTTACCGCCGAGCGTCGCCTGCGCAATGCCGGCCAGGATGGCAGGTTCTGATTTGAGGAAAGGGCTCGGCGGATTGAGAAAGCCACGCGAGGCATGAACCATCGACATGGAATCCTCGACCGTTATCGATTGCGGGCCGGATGCCTGCGTATCGAGGTCGGTTCGGCCGAAGCATGGCAGAACGATACAGGTCTTACCCGTCAGCAGGTGCGACCGGTTGAGCTTCGTGGAGATGTGAACGGCAAGGTCGAGCTTGCGCATGCCTGCGAAGGTTACGGTAGGGTCCGACATTGCCACTGCAAGGTTACCCCCAAGGCAGATTAGCGCTTTGGAGCGTCCGTCAGCAATTGCCTCAATTGCCTCGACCGCATTATGGCCCTTGTCGCCAGTCGGTCGAAAGCCAAAAGCCCGCTCCATGCCGTCCAGAAGTGGTGCATTGGGGATCTCGGTAATCCCGACAGTCCGGTCGCCCTGGACGTTCGAATGGCCGCGGACCGGGCAGATGCCGGCGCCTTCGCGCCCCAGATTGCCACGCAACATCAGGAGATTTGCGGCTTGCTGGACATTATGCGTGCCGTTTGCATGCTGGGTCAGGCCCATGCCGTAGCAGAGGATGACGTTTTTGGCCTTCAGATACACATCAACTGCGCTTTCAATCGAGGCGTGCGACAGTCCGGAATAATGGATGATGTCGTCCCAGCTCGTTTCTTCGATATCACGACGCAGCTCGGCGATGCCCAGCGTGTGTTCCGCGATAAAGGCGCGATCGAGGACGCCGGCTCCGCCATTGGCCAGATCATCTGCATCCCTTTCGAAGATCAGCTTCATCATCCCCTTGAGCGCGGCAAGATCGCCGCCGGTACGAACCTGATGATAAGCGGATGCGATCTCTGTTGAGGAGAAGGTCGCCATCTCGATTGGATCCTGCGGGGCAGCAAATTTTTCGAGCGCCCGTTCCTTGAACGGATTGAAGACGACGATTGGTGTGCCACGGCGCGAGGCCTCATGCAAAGTCGTCATCATACGCGGATGGTTCGTCCCCGGGTTATGACCGAAGCTGAAGATCGCATCGCAATGATCGAAGTCCTCAAGCGTGACTGTCCCTTTGCCGACGCCAATCGATTCCGGCAGGCCTACGCTGGTCGCCTCGTGGCACATATTCGAGCAATCGGGAAAATTGTTCGTGCCGAAAGCGCGCACGAACGCCTGATAGACGAAGGCCGCTTCGTTCGACGCCCGGCCGGACGTATAGAACTCGGCTTCATGCGGGCTCCCGAGCGCATTGAGTTCCTTGCCGATGAGAGCAAACGCTTCGTCCCATTCAATCGGCTGGTAGCGGTCGCTGCCGGCATCATAGATCATCGGGTGGGTCAGGCGGCCCTCATTCTCCAGTTCGTGATCGGTCCATTTCCAAAGTTCGGCAACCGTATGGTTGGCAAAGAAATCAGGACTGACGCGCTTGGCGGTAGATTCCCAGGTGATAGCCTTGGCGCCGTTTTCGCAAAACTCGAAAGAGGAGGTATGCTTCGGGTCGGGCCAGGCGCAGCCGGGACAATCGAAACCTTCGGGCTGGTTCGCCTTTAAAAGTGTAGCTGTCCCCTGAGCGACGACCTGCTGTCTTGTGAGAGTTTCGGCGACTGCTTTCAATGCTCCCCAGCCACCAGCCGGTTCGTTATATGCCTTGATGCCGTCCGGGCGCTTCTTTGTCATTGGGGGTCTCCGCTGTTGTTCGATTGCAAGCCTACCAGCGCAAGGAGATGTCCGAAGCTATACAGAAGCATAGGTCAGACATACACGCCTCATACGGCATGACGTTTGCCGTGTCGGCTTATGTCATGATGGTTTGTTGGATCGCTGTTCTTCTTCCGCATGTGCCTGTCTGGAGAAAGCCTGGCTCAGGCGCTCGAGATAAAGATAGACGACCGGCGTGGTGTAGAGTGTCATCAGCTGGCTGATGATGAGGCCACCGACGACCGTATAACCGAGAGGCTGGCGCAACTCGGATCCAGTGCCGTGACCAAGCATGAGCGGGACGCCTGCGAAGAGCGCCGCACAGGTTGTCATCAGGATCGGCCGGAAACGCTGAAGACAAGAATGCCGGATCGCTTCTTGCGGCGACATTCCAAGGTCCAGCTGGGCTTCCAGCGCGAAGTCGACGATCAGAATGCCGTTTTTCTTCACGATGCCAATCAGCAGGATCACCCCGATCAGCGCGATGATCGTGAAGTCAAAGCCGAAGCCCCAAAGCATCGCAAGTGCTCCAAGTCCGGCCGACGGCAGGGTCGATAGAATGGTGACCGGATGGACGTAGCTTTCGTAAAGCACGCCCAAAATGAGATAGATGACACACAAAGCGGCCAAGACGAGGAGCGGTTCACTCGCCAGTGACGATTGGAAGGCCTGCGCATTTCCCTGAAACGTGCCGTTAAGCGTTGCCGGTGTGCCGAGCTCGTGCTGTGCGGCATTGATGGCAGCGACCGCCTGGCTGAGCGCAACACCCTTCGCAAGGTTGAAGGACAGTGTGACGGAGGGGAACTGGCTTTGGTGGGTGACGGCGAGAACCGCGGTCGGTTCCGTCGACTGCTTCACCAGGAGGTTCAGCGGCACTTGTTCACCGGTCAGCGGTGACTTGATGTAGAGGCTATCAATCGCCGACGGACTGTCCTTGAAGCCGGGACTGACCTCCAGCACGACATGGTAACTGTTTACGTCGGTGAAGAACTGGGCAACCTGTCTCTGACCGAATGCGTCATAAAGCGTGTTATCGATGGTCTGCGCTTCGATGCCGAAACGTGCCGCCTGATCGCGGTCGATCGCAAGGGTAATCGTCGCGCCGCCGTTTTGCTGATCGGAAGCGACGTCTGCTAGTTCCGGGAGCGCCTTGAATTTTTCAAGAAGCTTGCTCGCCCACTGGTCGAGCTCCGCACCGTTCCCGTCCTGCAGCGTATACTGATACTGGGTCGCCGATGCGCGGCCGCCGACATTGATATCCTGGGCCGCCTGGAGAAAGAGTTGGGCTCCACTTATCTCTTCCAGCTTGGGATTGAGCCGGCGGATGATGTCGGTGGCCGATGCGGTCCGCTGGTCGTGAGGCTTCAGCGTGATAAACATGCGGGTGATATTGACCGTCTGTCCGGCGCCGCCGCCCACGGCCATGCCGATCGTCGACACGTCCGGGTCACTTTGAATGATGGCGCCGGCCTGCTTCTGTAGTCGTACCATCTGCGCAAAGGAGATGCCCTGGGAAGCTTCGAGTTGGCCAATCAAAAGCCCAGTATCTTGGGTCGGGAAGAAACCTTTTGGAATTTCGATGAAAAGGAACGCTGTTGCAGCCATAGATGCCAGAAATACCGAGAAGGTCACGGCATGGAATCTCAAGGCCTGATCCAGCGTTCGACGATAGCCGGCAAGGAGAGCATCGAAACCGCGCTCGAAAATCATGAAAACGCGTCCATGACTTGCTTGAGCCTCGGGTTTCAGAAAACGTGCAGCCAGCATAGGGGTGATTGTCAGCGAAACGATTGCCGACACGACAATCGTCATCGTCACGGTGATAGCAAATTCCTGGAACAGCCGGCCTACCAGGCCGCCCATCAGCAGGAGCGGTGTGAAGACCGCAACAAGCGAGGCGCTGATCGAGACGATCGTGAAGCCGATTTCTCCAGCACCGTCGATTGCCGCGTCGCGGGGAGATTTGCCCATCTCGATATGACGCTGGATATTCTCGATCATGACGATTGCATCGTCGACGACGAAGCCGATCGCTATACTGAGTGCCATCAAGGAAAGATTATCCAGGCTGAAACCTGCAACATACATCAGCGCGAGTGTGGCCATCAGCGCCAGCGGTACGGTGACACTCGGAATGGCGGTCGACCAAAAGCTCCTCAGGAAGACGAAAATGACCATGACAACGAGGCCGATCGTGATCGCAAGTGTCGTCTCGACGTCGAGCACTGATGCCTGGATCGTCTCAGTCCGGTCACTGAGGATCGAAATATCGACCGCACCGGGCGAAATTGCTTTTAATTGAGGCATGGCAGCCTTGATGGCGGCCACGGTGTCTATCACGTTGGCGCCCGGCAGTTTGAAAATGGGAAGCAATATCGCCGGCTTGCCATTCGCCCATGCCGCTAGCTGCGTATTCTCGGGCGCGCTGATTGCCTGGCCGATATCCTTGATCCGGACAGGCGCGCCGTTTTTGTAGGCGACGATGGCGTCGTTCCACCCTTCGGCGTCGAGCAACTGATCGTTGTCATAGATCGTGTAGGTGCGGGCAACGCCCTGGATCGTCCCTTTCGGCGCATCGGTAGAGAGGCTGGTGATCGCGCTTCGAATATCCTCCAGCCCGAGATTGCGAGCAGCTATTTCGGACGGATTGACCTGTACCCGGATCGCCGGCTTCTGTTGACCAAAGACCACGACCTGGGAGACACCATCGAGCTGACTGATATGCTGGGCCAATACGTTTTCGGCATAGTCGTCGACGCCAGTCAGCGGGATCACATCAGATGTCAGGGCAAGGATCATGATCGGTGGATCGGCCGGATTGACCTTCCTGTAGGTCGGAGGTGATGGAAGGCCGGTCGGAAGTTGGCCACCGGCTGCATTAATCGCCGTCTGAACGTCCTGGGCAGCGCTATCGATATCGCGAGAAAGGTCGAACTGAAGAATGATCGAGCTGCTTCCCAACGTGCTGGTGGACGTTATTTGCGAGACGCCGGGAATTTGTGCGAACTGGCGTTCCAGTGGCTGCGTCACCGATGTCGCCATGGTGCGTGGGTCGGCGCCGGGGAGTTGCGCGGAGACTTGTATCGTCGGGAAATCGACCTGTGGCAGAGCTGCCACCGGAAGGAATGGATAGGCTGCAATGCCGACGGCAAAAAGTGCGACCATAAAAAGCGAGCTGGCGATCGGTCGCTTGATGAACCACGAGGAGATAGACATTGGCTACTCCTTTGCAGCGGCAATAGCCGCAACTGGCGTGGCATCGACGGTAGCGCCGGGCGAAAGCCGATACTGCCCCGTTATTACAACATTGTCGGTGGCGGCGAGCCCGTTGGCGATCACCGCCGAATGCCCTTCTATCGGGCCGATGGCAACGTTCTTCACCTGCGCTTTGCCATCGGGATCGACGACATAGAGGAAATACCCCTCGGGCCCGCGTTGCAGCGCCGCGGATGGAACGGTCAGGGCGTCAGGAAGGTACTTTTGCAGGATACGCAGAGAGACGGATTGACCCGGCCAGAGGTTTCCTTGCGGATTTGCGAAGGTCGATTTGATCTTTATCGTCCCGGTATCCTGATCGATCTCGTTGTCGATCACCAGAATTTCACCCGTCCCGAGCTCGGTCGTCAGATCGACCGATGAGGCGGTAACCGTGACGGGCCCTGTGGCCAAAGCGCTTTTGACCTTCTCGAGATCGCTCTCGCGCAATGTCGAAATCACCGAGATTGGATCCGTTTGGGTGATTGTGACGATCGGGACGGCACCAGTGGGGGAGACCTGATTGCCGGGATCGATCTGCCGAATGCCGGTTCGGCCGTCGATTGGAGAGCGGATCTGTGTGTATGTCAGCGATATGTCGGCGCTCTCCTTGGCACTCTGGTCCTGCTGCAGCTGAGCGCTCAGCGCATTCACCTGAGCGCGCTGCTGCTCCAGTTCCTCCTGGGTGACGATCTGCTGGCCCGCCAGCTTCGTATCTTTCTCCAGAAGATATTGGCCATTGGCGAGATTGGCCTGATCCTGCGCAATCTTGGCCGCGGCTTCGTTGACTGTCGCCTGAAACGGGCGCGGGTCGATCTCGGCCAAAAGATCGCCCTTGCGAACCTGCTGTCCCTCGACAAAGCTGACGCTCTGAAGCTGTCCGCTAATCTGAGGCGTGATGTTGACGGTGTTTTCCGCCTGAACGAAGCCGAGCCCGTTGAGAAATACCGGCACGTTCTCCCGTTTAGGACTGGTGACCTCTACCGGAACACCGGCAGGCGGCGTGTCTAGGGCGAAAGCGGGCAGGGGGAGAAATTCCAGCGCAACGGCAGAAATAGCGGCAACTCCGACGGAAGCACTTAAGATTCCGAGCAAAGCCATCGTCCGGTTCATTTTGACTTTCTGCCGGCTGCCGCCTTGCGAGGACTTCATCTTGCGCTCCGATTTATTGGGACAGGGGCGCAGTCGGCAAACGGTTGACGAGCCGATGCCGTAATGCGCGTTGGATTTGAAGATACCGAGAGCGTGACCGACCGTAATCTATGCGCAAGTCTAGCTATCCTGTCTGTAGGTAGGGATAAACTCAATCTCTCTCGCAGGCCCTCGGTTGGTTTCGCCAACGAACCAACACCCATGTAGGGGGAGAGGATCTTTAGGGATGATAGTCGCGCAGACGCCTTGATCTTAGGCTTTCGGGACGCGCTTCCACATGCGCGCGTTCAAACATCAGACATTGGAGAGCTCGATGAGCCAAATATCCGTGCGTGTTGCCATTGCTTTATTGTCGGCAGCATCCTTTGCATCTGCCAGCCAGGCGCAGGCATCCGGTAGCCAACCGGTCGGCACTTTGCGTTGTGCAGTCAAGTCGAACGGTGACACCCCCGTTATCGCGAAGGAAGAAGTGGTTTGCGATTTCTTCTCGGCCGCGGACGGCACCGCAACACGCTATGACGGCCGGATCGCGGATGTCGATATTGATGCAGCGGAGGTCGATGATGGCCACATGACCTGGCTCGTAATCGGGGGAACCCCGACCGCTGACTTTGCTGGCTCATACAGCGCCTCTCCCGCCGACCCCGAGCTCAATATGCCAGGACATGCTATCGTATTGAAGAAGACCGATGGAAGCGGTGTTATCCTCCGTCCATATCTCCTCCAGGGTCATGGCCTTAATTTCGCCGTGGGCGTCAAAGGACTGTCGCTCGTCAGCGGGTGAACCGGCAGCGCCCCATACGAACGGATAGGCTGATTGAACACGGGTATGATTTTCACCGTGCTCATAAAGTTCGAACCTCTCCCCGTTCAATTCAAACCGGAGAGAGAAATGCCATTGAAGAAATTTGCCGCGAACAACCGCAGTGCCGGTTTTGCCATCATTGCGACGACTGCGCTGTCACTGGCGCTTGCGTCGTGCCAGACCTCGGCCGAAAGCGTCCAGTATGAGAATGACCTCGCGGCCGCGGGCTTCGTTGCACGGCCAGCAAACACGCCGGCGCGCGCAGCGATGCTGAAACGCCTTCCGCCAAACAAGTTCCTGATGCGTAGCAAGGGCAATACCGTTAGTTACGTCTATGCCGATCCGGTCAATTGCAATTGCCTTTATGTTGGAACGCAGAAGGCTTACGGCGCATATCAGGAAACCAAGAAGCAGGAGCAGATCGCAGATCGCCAACTTCTCGCCGCGCAGACCTATCGTGACGCAAGCTGGGATTGGTCCGGTTGGGGCCCAGATTTCCCGGATTTCTACGGCCCGTTCGGACCCGGCTACGGCTGGTGAGCAATCACAACCCAGCTTGGCTTTGAGGCACCGCTTACCACCGCCGACTTGAGGGCAACGTGGCAGCTACGCCCCACACAGGGGGCTCAGATTCAAGGGCGTGGTTAGAAATGCGCGATCCCAAACGGGGTCGCGCATTTTCTTTTGTCTGGAGCACTTGGGCGAAAGCGATGTCTGGCTGGGCGGTCTGCCATGACAATTATCCGGCAATACATTCGTTGGTCCCGACGCACCAAACCTTGGTCTAGGTCTCAGAGACTTGTGTGTGATTTCGCCGACGCGCCTCACATCATAGTTTTTCCTCACCGCTCACGAGGCGGTCGGGATGCCGCCAGTCAAACCCATCGCGGCTTCCACGATCCACACCGAAAGGAAAAGCTATGAACCGCGTCTCGAAACTTGCAGCTGCTGCAATCCTCTCCTCGATTTCGTTTGCCGGCGTCTCTTACGCCGCTGACAGCGTTGGCATGAACTTGGCTCCGGAACTCGAAAAAACTCTGACGACCTTCAACCAGCCCTTCAATATTGAATACACCAACGACTACAGCGCCAGCGACAGTGACAACAGGAACCCAAATGCTGTCCCTCTGCCGGCGGCGGAAGTCCAGAAGCTCCAAGCTGCGATCGAATCCAATAAGGCGCTTGCCCGTCGCCTCGTGCGCCGTGGTGCGATCCTTGACGATATCGTCAATGCTCAGCAGGCCGCAGACGGCAGCGTTACATTCTGGCTGCGTTAATGGAGCCAGCCTGGTCCAGATCTATGGGCCAGGCCCCCCTCCCTTTGGTCTACCGCGCAACACTCACGATCCAAATTTCGCGGTGGATCCCTTCGCGTTCCTTTCAAAGGATCGCTTTTTATCGACTGATCCATATTCGAAAGGACGATCTTATGCGTAAGACCCTGATCTATTCCGTCACGACCGCCGCACTGCTTGGCCTTGGTCTGACCACTGCCTTTGCTGCAGCCCATGTCGAAGCCGGGCGTCTCGATTGCGACGTCTCCGCCGGCATCGGTGTTATCGTCGGATCGCAGCAGGAAATGAGCTGCGTTTTCACACCGGGCGATGGCGCCGCCAAGGAAGACTACACCGGCAAGATCACTGAATTCGGTCTGGATATTGGCGAAATCAGCAAAGCAAAGCTTTCTTGGCTCGTCTTTGCGCCGGCCTCGCGCGACAGGGCAGCCTTATCTGGAACCTATACCGGTATCGCCGCTGACGCCGCTCTCGGCGTGGGCGTCGGCGCCAAGGTGCTCGGCGGTGGACTGCACGGCACCATCGCGCTGCAGCCGATCGCCCTTCAAGCCGAAGAAGGCGTCAACATCGCTGCGGGCATCACCGCCCTGACGCTGCATTCCGCCCAGTAAAGCGCCCGGGCGTGCGAAAAAAATGTCGCACGCCCGTTTGCCAGCGGCGCCAGGACGGTGCCGGCACCCTTGAGCAATGTTGAGGAACTCAAATTGTCCGCCTTGTCCATGTCCGAAAGCGACGATCTGAAACGGCTGGCTGCGCCAGCAACTGGACAACCGGATACGGTCAGGCCGATCGATGCGGTGACCGGCGTGTTGCTCGAGCCAGGTCAGGAATGCCGGATCGAAGAGCTCAGGCCCGGCGTGGCCGACTATCTGCGCCGGAAATATCCGTCGTTAAAGCCGGACGACACGATCGACAGGGGCAGGATCGAAGAGCTGCGCCGCCAGTCGATACTCGACCTGCTTCGCGAGGACCGGGGTGAACTGACGCCGATCGAAAACGAGGTTGCCAATAGCATAGCGTCTCGCGAGACGCTGGCCGAAAACACCGAACTCGAATTTGATGATACCGAAACGCTCGGAAGCCGCGTTGCCGACCTGGTTGCGGATTTCGGCGGCAGCTGGATTTTCATCATCGGATTTGCCAGCCTTCTGGCAGTCTGGATGGCTTACAACACCTTTGTCGTAGCGAGCGATGCGTTCGACACCTATCCTTTCGTCCTTTTGAACCTCGTCCTTTCGACGATCGCAGCGTTCCAGGCGCCGGTGATCATGATGAGCCAGAGGCGGCAGGAGGCGAAGGATCGGCTCCGCTCGACCAATGACTATAAGGTCAATCTGAAGGCCGAACTGGAGATTCGTAGACTGCACGAGAAGGTGGATCATCTCATCACTCGAGATCGACGGTCGTCCGAAGAGACTGGTGACGGCAAGAACGAGCTTCTCCGTCGGCCCAAACAGCCACGACTGAAGGAGGCTCGGCAGCGTTCCGCGCAACGCAGATCGTCAGCGCTTACTCCGGGCGTAACTGTAAGATGACGGCATCCGCTGCCATCCTCAAAAACTACGTCGGTTGCGAACTCATCACGAGGCCGCCGCATATCTCACCTTTCCCTTCAAGGAGCCTGTCATGACCACTATCACTGCAAACGCCAATCCCGGTATCGCTCTGAAAAGGGCACGCGCCAACTGGGGCTGGTATGTCGCCCTTGGCCTCGGACTGATCGTCGCCGGTTTCGTCGCCAGCATCAACCTTTTCGCCACCACACTCGCATCGGTCATCTACATCGCCGCAATGATGCTGGTCGGCGCGGTATTCCAGATCGTGCATGCATTCTCCGCTGGCGGTTGGCGTCGCCAGACAATCGATCTTTTCAGCGGGCTTTTTTACGGCGTGGCAAGCGCGTTCCTGATCTTCGATCCGATCCTGTCAGCGGTCGATATATCGCTCGTAATCGGCGTCCTTTTGATTGCTGCGGGCGTCTTCAAAATTGCGACCGGCCTGCGGGCTCGTACCAATCGGGGCTGGTGCTGGATCTTGGCAAGCGGCATTGCGACAACGGTGATCGGTATCGTCATCCTTGCAACCTGGCCAGGCGTCGGCCTTGGACTGCTCGGCGCCATGCTGACGGTTGACCTGCTGTTCCAGGGCTGTGGTTTCCTGGCATTCGGCCTTGCCTTGAAGAAACGACACGGCTGAGCGACCACGAAATGTGCCCGCCGCGTCTCTCGCGGCTCACCAGTGCTCGTGTCGGCGCAAGACGAGGGTCGAAGCATGTCGTCACCCGAAAGCCTCAATGAAATGCAGAGTGCGGCCCGCGCCGAGGCCATTCCCCTGCCGCGTCGTGGTCCTGTCTCGGTGCCGCAACCCGTCCGCAATGCCGCTCGAATGATCGCGTTGGCCTGCTGCTGCGGCTTGCTTTCAGGGATTGCGGCAATGTGCCTTGCGCTCACTCTCCGCTGGATCCAGCATGTTGCCTATGGGTACAGCCTCAGCGCCGTCATCGGGCCGGAGAGCTTCGTGCAGGGTGTGTCGGATGCGGCACCGCTTCGGCGTTTCTTCGTTTTATGCGTTTGCGGGCTTGTCGCCGGCGTCGGATGGTGCGGTCTTGCACGCTACGGCCGGCGGCTTGTCTCCGTCCGTGCCGCGACGGATCAGAATTCCATGCCGGTTGCCGAAACAGTTCTTCACGCCGTGCTGCAGGTCGTCACCGTTGCGCTTGGCTCACCTTTGGGCCGCGAAGTCGCCCCGAGGGAACTCGGAGCACTTCTGGCTCAGCGCTTTGCCGCGGGCTTCGACCTAGATCCTGACCAATATCGCCTTCTCCTGTCCTGTGGAGCAGGCGCCGGCCTCGCGGCAGTCTATAATGTCCCGGTCGCCGCGACTGTGTTCATTATGGAAGTCATGATGCGGCAGGCGCGCTGGGCCTTTCTCTGGCCGGCGGCAGCGGCAACTTTCACCGCGGCTGTGGTCGCGAGTTTTGGTCTCGGGGACGAGTTCCAATATACCTTGCCGGCCTATCCCCTGACGTGGACACTCATCGGGATGGGGATGCTTATGGGGCCGGTCTTCGGCACCCTGGGGTTTACGTTTCGTCGTGTCATGGCCAAAGCCTCTTTTGATGCCGCAACTGATTTCAGCGGCGTGATACGCTCGCTCGGGGCCTTTGCCTTCATCGGTATGCTGGCGATGAAGGTTCCGGAAGTCCTAGGCAACGGCAAGGGCCCAGCCGAACTTGCGTTTAACGAGCATATCGCGCCGATGGCGGTACTCAGTCTCCTCACCATCAAGCTGACCGCTATCGCCCTGTCTCTGCGTGTCGGGGCAAAGGGTGGGCTGCTGACGCCGGGCCTGTCGATAGGTGCGCTTTTGGGCCTCCTGCTTGGCAGTTGGCTTTCCGCATGGTTTCCGGGCGTAGAGGGAGGAGCCCTAGCCCTGATCGGGGCCGCAGCATTCCTGTCCTCATCGATGACGATGCCGCTCACGGCGGTCTGCCTGGTCATGGAGTTCACGGACGCTCCCCTGTCGCTGGTCTTGCCGATCGCGCTAGCCGCTGCCGGCAGTGAGTTGGCGCGCCGATGGTTTGATCGCCTTGCTAATCCCACCCAAACGGTCACCGTCGCCTCCTAGCCTTGTAACCAACCGCTGAGGTCGTCGTCGGTCATCTCAGCGCGGTTTTGCGACGACGCCGGCTCGTTTCGATTGCGCTGCCAGGTTCGATCGTGCCAATCGGAGCGGCTTCTGTGCGATCTGTCGGTGCCGTTCGACATCCACCTATACGAAGGTCGAGGCCATCCGATACTTCAATCGGATACTCAGTCGCCCGACATTTTCGTAGCTTCGGTCAGGTTTTCCGCACAGGCGGTAACCACTTCCAACTGGAGATTAACATGAGCAGCTCGTCCCTTGTCAGCCGGCGTCTTTCCCCGCTCGCCACCCCTACCGATCTCGGCACGATCGCACGGCAGGAGATTTCCGCATCTCTTACCGCGCTGCTGGCCGATGTGTTCGCCCTTTACCTGAAGACGAAGAACTTTCACTGGCACATGTCAGGCCGCAATTTCCGCGACTATCACCTGCTTCTCGACGAGCATGGCGCCGAGCTGCTCGCCTTGACCGATGTCATCGCCGAACGGGCACGCAAGGTCGGCGGGACGACGCTTCGCTCTCTCGGTCATGCGGCGCGCCTGCAGCGTATTCTCGACAATGATGCCGATTTCGTCACCCCTGACGACATGCTGGCCGAGCTTCGTGAAGATAACAAGCAGCTCGTCTCGATCCTGCGCGAGCTCCATGGCACCACCGCCGAGCACAATGACGTCGCAACAACCAGTCTGATCGAGACCTGGATCGACGAGGCCGAGCGCCGCGTCTGGTTCCTGTTCGAAATCTCCCGCAACGTCTGAGCCGGCGGTCGCACGATGATCAGCCAGTCGCTTCCCATCAATCGCCGCGGCATCCTGATTTCGGGCGCCGTGACGGCTGTCGCAATGGCATTGCCGTTATCGCCGGCCGCCGCCGCTTCGAAACATCAAGAGACAGAAGGAAACAAAACCATGAGCTATGTGACAACCAAGGACGGCGTCGAAATCTTCTACAAGGACTGGGGTCCGAAGGACGCACAGCCGATTCATTTCCATCACGGTTGGCCGTTGTCTTCGGACGACTGGGGAACCCAGATGCTCTTTTTCCTTGCCAACGGCTATCGCGTCGTCGCCCATGACCGTCGCGGCCACGGCCGCTCACAGCAGGTAAGCGAAGGTCACGACATGGACCATTATGCCGCCGACGCAAACGCGGTCGTCGAGCATCTCAATCTTCGCAACGCAATTCATATCGGCCATTCGACCGGCGGTGGAGAAGTAGCGCGCTACGTCGCGAAATACGGAGAGCCGCAGCGCCGCGTCTCCAAGGCGATCCTCGTGTCGTCCGTTCCGCCGCTAATGCTGAAGACCGTTGCCAACCCGGACGGTACACCGATCGAAACCTTCAACGGCTACCGAACGGCTCTCGCCGCCAATCGCGCCGAATTCTACCGCGATGTTGCATCGGGTCCATTCTACGGCTTCAATCGTCCTGACGCAAAGGTCTATCCGGGCGTTATCGACAACTGGTGGCGTCAGGGCATGATGGGCGGTGCCAAGCCGCATTACGACGGCATCAAGGCCTTCTCCGAGACTGACCAGACCGAAGACCTCAAGAAGATGACAGTTCCTACCCTTGTCACCCAAGGCGACGATGACCAGATCGTGCCCTACACGGATGCGTCGGAAAAGCAGATCAAGCTGCTGAAGAACGGCACGCTGAAGATTTACAAGGGTTATCCGCACGGCATGTTGACGACCCATGCGGATGTCATCAACCCGGACCTTCTGGCCTTCATCAAGGGCTGAACCGGACGTTAATCCCATCCTCCAATCTTGGGCGGGATAATTAAGGAACTATGGCGGGCCAAGGGTCCGCCATATGCCTATATCGGGGTTCGTTGGACCAAGTGGGCGAAGCCGTCATCCAACCTTTCCAGCGAAGCACCAGTCCCTATATCTTCGTATGGTAACGGGCAGGCGGTCGATCCGGTATAGAAGACGACAGACCCACAAGAACCGATTGGCCCAGGAGGCGAACAATGCAACGAGAGCTTACCATGTCCGAAATCCTGACCGATCCGCTGATCCGCGTGATGTTGAAGGCCGACGGAATTTCGCTCAGCGATTTCGCCGAAATCATTCAAATGGCTGCAGCGCGCCTCAAGGCGCCGGCACAGGTCTTCGCGGGTGCCACCCACGCTGTCGCGGCAGAGACGAAGCCGACCATTCCGCATGAACAGGTATGGCACGAACCGTTGCGGTCACACGGCGAGGCTCCCATGGATATTCACCAGCGGGCGTTCTCTCCGCCTGTTCCGGCTTTCGCTTGAACCTCGGACTGCCGTCCTGACGGTCCACGGGCAGGTCTATATCAGCAGCGCCATAACGGAATGACTTCGACCGGATCGCCTGCGCTTACGTCAGCCTGATTGCCACTCAGCACAATCAGATGCGTGGCGAGCGACAGGGAATGCAGGCTGGCCGAACCGCGATCCGGTAACGGATCGGCGATTGTGGTTCCGGTCACCGGGTCGGTGGCGAGCCGACCAGGCAAAATCTGGGTTCGGCCAAACGGCTTCGGGTACGGTTTGGAGATCGGAAGGCGAAGAGTGGTCCCGCTTTTCGTCTTTTGCCCTGCCAGCTGCTCGACGATCGCCTGACCGAATACGGCCAAGCCTGCTGCGGCGGCCAGCGGATTACCCGGCAGGATCAGTATGGGGCAATGATCGACATCGCCAAAGCCGATTGGCTTGCCGGGCCGCATGTCGAGTTTCCAGAATTCCAGATGACCACGCTGGGATACGGTGCGGGTCAAGTGATCGGCAAAACCCGCTGAGGCTCCCCCGGACGAGATGATGAGGTCGTGATCTGAGGCGGCGCCGACAAGTGTTGTCAGCAGATGATCAGGGTCATCGCGAACAATCCCGAGATCCGTAACCTCAGCGCCAGCAGCCTCAAGCATGACTGCAAGCATTGGCCTGTTGCTGTCGTAGATCTGACCTGGTCCAAGCGGGGTAGGGGCGTCGTGCAATTCATCGCCGGTCGACAGCAGCGCGACCTTAGGCCTCGGATTGACCTGGAGCGAACCGACGCCGAGCGCGGACAACAGGACGATATGGCCTGCGCCAATCAGCGTGCCTGCCTCGAGAATTTTGCTTGAGCGCTTGATGTCGTCGCCGATGCGCCGGATATGGCTTTTATCGGGGACCGTTGTGAACAAGCGCACGCGATCGCCGTCCATTCTGGCATTTTCCTGCATGACCACACGATCGGCTTCTTGCGGTAGCATGGCGCCCGTTGTGATACGGGCAGCCTCTCCCGGACCGATTTTGTGTGAAATTGTCTGACCGGCTTGAATTGTTGCGACGATCTTGAGATCGACGCCTCTACCGTCATCTCCAAGGTCGACCGAGCGGACCGCAAAGCCGTCCATCGCGGCGTTGTCGAACCTTGGCAAGGCGGCATCCGCGGCAAGGTCTTCTGCGAGGATGCGGCCAAGCGCCTGCCGGGTTGGTACCGCGACAGGCTTCGGGAACGGCTCGAGATAGCTGAAAATGAACTCGAGCGCTTCGGACAGCGTCTTAGGGGCCGGGCTTTCGATCGTCATGCTGCGAGCCTTGTTGCGATATCGCTTCGTTTATCAATTCGTCCTATCACAACCCATGATGCAAGGCATGCTGTGGAAAGGCCCAGGCGGCGCCATTCGACCCCATCGTCAGGGTTTCGCCTTGCCCCGTGTCTCATGCTCGAAATCAGGATGAAGTGGGCCGTATGGCATTGAAACCATGAACGCCGCGATCAGCAAGCCGGCGATCGCTGCCCAAAACGAAATGAAGAACAGATCGCTGTAGCCAAGAACGGTCGCTTGGTTATGGATCCTTCCGGCAACGGCCGACAAGCTCTCCAGATGGGCTCGAGCCCCGGCGCCGAACACATGCTGCAGCTTTTGAAGCACGACATGAAGTTGCTGGGATGTCGCCGTGATCGGACCATTGAGAATATCGGAGTGGAATTGTTCGCGCTGCCTCTGCAGCGTAGAGAGAATGCTCGTTGCCAGTTCGACGCTACCGAGTCGCACAACTTGGATATAGGCCGAGACAGCAGTTGAGCGGGAAGGATCTGAGTTTCCGATCAGATAGACGATTGTCGCGAAGAAAGCGAAGGATTGACCGGCCGTGTGAAGGATGACGATCGGGTAGAAAGTCCATGGTCCCCAGGCAATCGTCAGTTTCGAGCCGAGAAAGGAACCAAGGGCCATCAGAGCAAGTCCGATAACAATGCCAATACGTGCATCGAAACGGCGTAACAACAGCGCCGCTGTGGCGATGAACAGGAAGACCGGGATGACGGCGCCGGTAAGATAGATCGTTGAGATGGCGATTGGCCGTAGTCCGATGACGTTCTGCAAGAAGCCGGGTACCGAGATTGAGGCACCCGCACTCGAAAGTGCGTAACAAATGATTATCGCATAACCAAGCCCGATATTCCGGCTCATGATCACGCTGAAATGCGCCCAGGGATGCGCGACAAGACTCTCGTTGATCAAAAAGCCGATGGCCAGGATCGAGCCGCCGGCCAGAAGGGCGATGATCGTTCCGGATTGAAACCAGTCAAGCCGATTGCCCTGGTCGAGCCCCACATAAAGCATAGTCATCGATGCCCCAAGCAGCATCATTCCACCCCAGTCAGCGTTCTCCAGAAGGCTTAAATTGATCTGCTCTTTCGGGGCTGCGATAAAGAGAAGGAGCGCAATAAGTGGCGCAACAATCACATCCTGCCAGTACATCCACTGCCAGCCGAGATAATCGCCGTAGAAGCCGACAAGGACAAAGCCCAAGTTCTGCGAAAGAGGCACGCGCAGCACATAAATGGCAATTCCGATAAGCCAGTATCGTTTGTCGAGATTACGGAAAATCACCATGATCGTCGCGGGGATGAAGATCCCGAGGAGAAGGCCTCTGATTGCATGGAGCACGAAGAGCAGGGTGCCGTCATTGACCATCGGAATTTCAAGCGAAATGATCGCATAGACAAGAGCCGTCGGGATCATGATCAGGCGTACGCCGAAAACTGTGGCAAGCCAGGCAACGCCCGACGCAATCAGAATCTGCGGCGCATTTGCAATTGTGCTCAGCCACGATGCTTCGTCTACGCTTAGCGAGTACGCTGCCCGAAGATCGGGCATGCCGACCACAAAGACGCGGGTGTCAAATCCCACGACGAAAGATGCGAGCAGCAGGGCTGCGACAATCAACACCGGCCGAGTGGCGGTTGTTCCGCGGGTAATCGGACCGAACGAGCGAATGACCGTTGTCATTGGCCTACTCTGCCGGGCGTGTCGACGGTGACGATCGCTGACATGCCCGGGAGAAGTTTGCGCAGTAGAGGCTGGCCCGCATCTAAAGCGATCTTCACGGGGACGCGCTGAACGACCTTGGTATAGTTCCCGGTCGCATTGTCGGGAGGCAAGAGGGCGAAGATGGAGCCACTTGCCGGTGACAGGTCTATGACGGTGCCCCGTAGCACCTGTCCCGGGAAAGTGTCGAAGCTGATTTCCGCCTTGTCGCCTGCCGCCATGCGCGCCAGCTGCGTTTCCTTGAAGTTTGCCATCACATAAACGTTCGGAAGCGGAACTTCCGAGACAATGCCAGTGCCAGCGGCGACGAAGTCTCCCTCGTGAACAAGCCGTCGGCCGAGCATCCCGTCGAATGGCGCATAAATCCGGGTATAACCCTTGTTGATCTCGGCTGTGTCGAGATCGCCCTGTGCGGCACTCACCTGCGCACTCAGCAGTGGCTCCTGTCCTCGCAGGACTTTAAGCTGAGCCTGCTGTTGTGCGGTGGAAGCCGCGGTCGAACGGACCAATGCGGCCGCCTGCACCGCGGCGGCTTGGGCCTGTTGGAGGGCCTGCTGGGTCGTGGCGCCGCCTAAATCTTTCTGGCGGCGGTACTCCTCGTCAGCCTGCGTCTGTTGCGCGAGGGCAGAGACGTGTTGTGCTTCGGCAGCATCGATCGCTGCATTCTGCAGTTCGATCTGGTTGGCAAGATTGGCAAGCGTTGCGTTGGCTGATGCAAGGTTGGCCGATGCAACGGTAACCGCAGCCTCATAGGTGCGAGGGTCGATTTCTGCGAGCAGTGTACCCTTGGTCACCTTCTGATAATCGGCAACCGGGACGCTCCTGATGATCCCGCTGACTTGGGCGCTGAGTGTCGAAATGTCGGCATTGACGATTGCATCGTCAGTCCATTGCTGCGCAGAGCCGGCAATCCATCTGTCCCAGTCGATGATGACAGACGCCACCGCCGACCCGACGATCACGACCGCGACGAAGGGGATGGCCACGCGCCGGATAGTAGCTATGACGGCGGAGGGAGGCGGAGCGGGCAAAGCCGGGGCACTGCTCCCCTGGGAAGTCTGGTCGGTCATCGTTGTTGGAACCCGTCGTGATCGGTGCAAAAAGATTCTGCTCCAAAGGTACCAAGGTCGAATGAGGCCCGACACTATACGGATGAATAGGTAGAACGTCCTTCTGTATGGGCTCGGATCAATCGAGTGAACCGCATGTCTCGACGAAGCGTTTATGTTTCCTCCAGGTCGAAGGCGGGATTCCATGCATCTTCCGAAACGATTTCGCAAAATGCGCCTGGTCGACAAAACCGCACTTGGTTGCCACCTCGCTCAAGGGGATCCTTGATCCGGCGAGGAGTTCCGTCGCTTTCTCGATCCGCCGACTTGCAAGCCATCGGTATGGGGAAACACCCATCGAGACTTTGAAAGCATGTGCGAAGTAGGTTGGCGACAGACCGCAACTGCGGGCAATTTCAGTCAGCGTCGCTCGATTTGAGATGCTGTCTTCAAGAAGGTGGAAGGCCTGAGTCAGTCGAAGGGGCGTCAGACCACCCCGCTTGAAAGTCGACATATGCTAGCCGCTGCCCTGTTCTCGTCACTCATCATGGGTTCGAGGATCATCTGCAGTGGATGACGAGGGGGGATAAGCCGGAAAGAAGGCGAAACAGTTTTGCGAAAAAGGCAAAGGTCAGCGGTGAACGACCGTATCATTATTGGTTGAGATTGAACGGTCCGGTTCTGGTGGTATAGGATGAGAGATTGTTTTCAGAGCGGTCGCTTTGTGGAAAGCTCTACTTTCCCGGAAATGAACCTGTACTATTTGCCTGATTTGAGTTTGAAGGTCGGCGACCAAGACACGTTGCGCCGCCAAGCAGCAGGTGAAACACCCTTAGCTTCGCCGAACGCGCGGGTGAAATGAGCCTGATCGGCAAATCCGCAGGCAGACGCAATTTCTTTAAGAGAAAGAACCGAGTTTTTGAGCAGGTCAGTTGCTTTGTCAATCCGCCGATGAGCCAGCCATCTATGCGGGGTTGCGCCCGTTGATGTTTTGAAGGCTCTGGCAAAATAGGACGATGAAAGCCCGCATTGAGCCGCAATGTCGGAAAGGCTTAACTGTGCGTCGAGGTTAGCATCCAGCAACATCGTCGCGCGATTGAGCTGGACTGGCGTGAGGCCACCCCGACTTATGCGAGCTGCGCGGTGCGTGCTGCCATAGGTCGATGCCAGATGAAGAAGAAGACCCGTGCCGACATAATCGAGAAGAAGCTGATTTTCTTCGAAACTACCGTCAAATATCGGCACAAGCGCATTGACGATGTTTTCCACGATCGGGTCCTTGATGTCTGCACCCGGGGCGATGTTGAAGCCATCCAGCTGCTTTGTTCCAATCTCTTCCTCAAGCGAATAAAGAGCTCGCCGAGAGATATGAAAGTTCACACAATCGAATGGCGACTGGAGGTCCGCCCGCCAGACTCTCGAATAGTCGTAAAGCGTGAAATTGCCTTTTTTACTTCCGGAAAAGTCTACTTTGGAGCCATCGACCCACAACTCACCTTGATAGTCGCGCAGCTGAGTGGACAACATAAAGGCGTCCTCCTGCACATGGTCACCCGAAAGCCCGTGCCCGGGCACTTCGCACTTTATTCTCGAAACTGAAAGCAGCCCACCACTCAGGGACGATTTGCCAATATACGGCCCCGTGTCTGCGCGTAGATATTCCATCTCGCGATTGTCTGATGCCCTTGCTTTTCGCACTAGCGTTTTCTCCGGTCGCCGTCGCATTCATAATTCTCATTAGCAATATAGATCGCTTGAGGCCATGCGTTATGGGGCGAGCAGTTTCCGTGCTCGATCAGATCGTGTCGGACAACCTGCTACGCTAGCGGCAGGGGACAGCCGCTGGTAGCTTCAACAGCATCGTCGTAAAATCGGTTGTTGAGCGGGCAATATCGAGTGACCCACCATGCAGCTGCGTGATTGTGCGGGCAATAGCGAGCTTGATACCACGGTTCCCCTGCTTTGAGGTATAAGATGGGTCGAAGATTGCGTCGCGCGCATCAGCCGGTATGGCCTTGCCGGTATTGGAAAAGGACAAAACGCAAAATCTGTCCTCTGTTGTACTCGAAATCGTCAGTATTCGAGCGCCCTCCGCCGCCGCCATCGCTTCGACCGCGATGCTGATCACGCTGACGATCGCCCGCTGGACCTGGTTAGCGTTGGCATGAACGAGAGTGCTCGAGGAAAACTCGCATTGGCACTGGATCTTAGCAACGCTTAGGTCGGTGGTAAGCGACTGAAGCGCGTCGGCGACGATCACCTGTAAGTCCGCCGGTTTCGCGTCAGCAACTCCCGATTTCTGCGCCTTGCGATGTGCCGCGACGATGCCGCCGACCGAGAAGGTCGAAGTGGCGATTTTTCTCAAGGATTGCCGTGCCTTTTCGATCTTCGGCGATTTTTGATTGAGCCAGTGAAGTCCTGCGCCGGCATGGGCGATGACCGCCGATAGTGCGTCGTTGACCTCTATCGCAAGCGATTCTGCCACGCCAGCAAGCACTACCGGATCGACGTCGCCAAGATCCCGTCGCCATTCAGATACCAGGCCCAACCCAGCGACTGGACCGCTTTCGCCAACGCCGTGTTGGAAGAGACGTCCTAAAGCAAACGCATACAGCTCAATCGCTCGGACGACGTGCCCCGGAAAGTCTGCCGTTGAAACGCCAGTTTCCATGTAGAGCAGGCACATGCCTCCGCTTGGTCCAATGATTGGAATCCACATGGAGGATTGATCTTCATCCTTCATACGAAATGCCTTCGTCGGCATATCGCTCCGCAATGTCACTGCCTCTATCCTCTCTGGCGATAACGCGACCTGATCGACGATAGCCGCCTCATACGGATCCAGCTGGCCAGCATCCGGGTGTGTCACGACGGCTTGGCCATCAACGAGCTCTATCCTGGTGTGGACTTCAAACCCCTCGTGCGATTGCACCAACAGATACGCCTTGCGCGCATCCGAAAAACGCACTGCTTCGGTCAGCAGATCTTCTATTTGCGCAGCACCGGCTTGAGCGCCTCTCGTAGAGGACCGTTGCAACTTTCCGCCCGCGTCGATCATTGTCGCCACCCTGTCATAGCATCTGCCTTGGTGGTGATAGAAGAAGCAGACGCCTGCAGTCGTCAATGTGCGGGACCCGTCGAATAACACATTGCGGCGTGTTCGTTCAAACCAGTGTGAATCTGGCGCAGTATCTTTCAAAATCCTTCGATGTCCCTGTGTGTGGCTAATCGCGTTCAGACGGCCCATTGCGCAATCTTGCTCCCACCGCGGGCCCGAAGGCGCGCAAAGATCGCTTCGGTGACCAGGGCTCTTACTGACTCGCCGCTGCGTCTTTCAGTTTGCAAGCATCCTAACCGCAAGATCGACAAACGCGCGCAGCCGTGCCGACCGCCTCACATCACGATGATAACCCATCCAGATTTCCCTTGATGGTGGATCCTCTCCGAGGTCAATCCGCGTTAGGTTCGCCTGCTGGTCACCGACAGGGCGGGGCAACACGGCGATTCCAACACCGGCGCTGCTCATTTGGGCCTGCACACTTCTGCTGTTTGATTTTAACGCAACCTTCGCGCCCGGGAGCTTCTGCTTCAGCCAAGCGATATCCGGAAACATCCCTAGCGAAGTATCCATGGTGACCAGATTAAAACCATCGCCTTTTCCGGGCTGGGGAACCTCCAACCCCTTTGCCAAATAGACACCATAACGCATATCAATAAGCCTACGCTGCACGATGTCTGCCTCTGCGAAGGGTTGGATCCGGAAAGCGACGTCGGCTTCCCTCTGAGCGAGGCTGAAGAGCCGCGTCCCCGTTAGCACCTCAATATCAACGCCGGGATGGGCTCTCGAGAACACCGCCATCACCGGAGGTAGAACCCAAGCTCCAAACCAGTCGGAAGACGATATCCGCAAAGTGCCTTCAAGCTTCTGTTCGTCACCGGCTAGCCGTCGTTCCATCGCAAGCGCAGCTTCCTCCATGTGCTCTGCCATCGCCAGCACGGCAGCACCCTCCTCGGTTAGGACATACCCATCCGCAGTTCGCTGAAAAAGCGTCTGCCCGGTAGCATCTTCCAAAGCCTGCAGCCGTCGGCTGACCGTCGGGTGGCTGATCTTCAGTTGGCGGCCAGCTGCGCCAAGCGTCCCGCTTCTTGCTACAGCAAGGAAAATGCGAACGTCACCCCAATCCATTGTAACCCGTTCAGAATCGTACTTTGACTGTGCAGCAACATCGATTGAGGAACAACATCGTTCGGCAGATAAGCAACGTCATTCTTCCTCGAAAGGAGGTCAGAGATGACTTTCACCACTCAGACGGCTACCGTGCAGAGAATGTCTGCACCACTTACCTTTGCGATGGCGCTGGCCACCGGTGTCGCCGTCGCAAACATTTATTACAACCAGCCGATGCTCAAAATCATGGCGCACGAGCTGCCCGGAGCGGCCAGCCTGGTGTCGCCGGTCACGCAGCTGGGCTACGCAGCAGGCCTGTTCCTGCTGGTACCCCTCGGCGATATCGTCGAGCGTAAACGTCTGATCGTTGCTCAATTCGCTGTCCTCGCGATTGCTCTTCTGGGCCTAGCATTCGCATCAGGCACTGCGGAAGTCTTGCTCGCTTCTATCTTTGTCGGCTTTACCGCGACGGTGGCCCAGCAGATCATTCCATTCGCAGCGCACCTTGCCTCTCCGGAAAAGCGGGGCGCAACGGTCGGCACACTCATGTCGGGATTGCTCGGTGGCATTTTGCTCAGCCGGACCGTTGCCGGCTATATCGGTGGAGGACTTGGGTGGCGCGAAATGTACATGATCGCCGTCCCGGTCGCGATCCTTGGCGCGGTCGGCATGTGGGCGGTCCTGCCTTCTGCGGCCCCTACGAGCCAGCTGCGTTATCCTGCCCTGATTGCGTCGATCGGAAAGCTGTGGCGCGAATTGCCTGAGCTACGGCGTGCAGCCTTCACCCAGGCTCTTCTGTTTGCAGGCTTCTCCGCCTTCTGGACCATCTTGCCCTTCCGTCTGGCAGAACCTCAATTTGGAATGGGCGCAGGAATAGCCGGTCTGTTCGGGATTGTCGGTGCGGTCGGCGTGATCGCAGCCCCCCTTGCCGGAAAGATATCCGACCGGCGCGGTCCGGCGATCGTCGTGAAGCTCAGCGCGATCATCTGCCTGCTGTCGTGGCTCCTGTTTGCGGCATCCCCAACCATCGCCGCCCTTGTGATTGGTGTTGTCACACTCGACTTCGGCATCCAGTCGGCCATGGTTTCCAATCAGGCTATTGTCTACTCGCTGCGGCCTGAAGCGCGTGCTCGCCTCAACACCGTGTTCATGGGTGCGATGTTCCTAGGCGGCGCCGCCGGCTCGGCGATCGGAACCGCAGCCTACAATCACTTCGGCTGGATGGCCGCTACGCTGGTGGCATGTGCAGCTAGCGCCGTCGCCGTCGGTCTTCAGTCGAGCAGGCGGGCTTCTGAATGACCTATGCGATGCGGCGGGCAGATTGCCCGCCGCATCGTCAAACTCAACTATCGCGGAGGGCGAGAACTCAGCCCTGTCCGCGGGGCGGCAAGCCGGCAGCCTACACCTTCGTATAGGCAAGCTAGGCCAACGTCTCAGTTATTCCCGGCCACATTCCCCGTAAAATCACTTAGGCAAACCTGCAATCCCCGTATCGCCACCCCCGATACAATCATCGAAAGCCCATCCTCATGGCGATCTCAGCAACCGTAAATGGGCGTTCCGTTCAACTCGACGGACCGCCGGACATGCCCCTTCTATGGGCCCTTCGCGACCTGCTTGGCATGACCGGCACAAAGTTCGGATGCGGTATCGGTCAGTGCGGGGCGTGTACCATCCAGGTCGATGGCAAGCCGGTGAGGTCCTGCATGCTCCCGATCGGCGAGCTCGATGGCGCCATCACCACGATTGAGGGGATTGGGGAAACAGACGAAGGCCGGCGTATCCAGAAGGCATGGCTATCGCTCGAAGTCGTTCAATGCGGCTACTGCCAATGCGGACAGATCATGGCAGCTTCGGCACTGCTCGCCCGCGACCCGAAACCTGACGACGCGGCCATCGATGCTGCGATGTCGGGCAATATCTGTCGCTGCTGCACGTACCCCCGCATCCGCGACGCGATCAAGGAGGCCTGACATGCGTCTTTTTGGTCTTCTTGACGACAAGAGCCTTCCATCGCCCGGTCGCCGGAAATTTCTCGCTGGCAGCGCCCTCGTGATCGGATTTGCTTTCGCCAACTCGGCGCGCGCACTGGTACCGTCGACCGACCTCGGTCAGGCTGGCGCCCTCGACGCGTCCGCGACCGGCTTTGACGGTTTCGTCCCTGACGGCTTCATACGCGTGGGCGCCGACGGTCAGATCGTTCTGGTCATCCCGAGCGCTGAAATGGGGCAGGGGATCGCGACAACCCAGGCGATGCTTCTCGCCGAAGAGCTCGAAGTCGGCCTCGACCAGGTTGAGGTCGCGCTGGCGCCTGCCGATCCGACGGCCTACAACCAGTCGATCCTTAAGGGCCAGATCACCGGCGGATCGACGTCGGTCCGCGCCTTCTATCTCCCATTGCGACAGGCAGGCGCTGCAGCCCGTACGATGCTGATCAACGCTGCCGCGGGCATCTGGCAGGTGCCGGCCGAAGAATGCAGCGCGGCAAGAGCAGTGGTCACCCACAATCCGACCGGTCGCACGGTAAGCTACGCATCGGTCGCCGAGTCAGCGCGTTCGCAGCCAGTGCCGACAGACGTTCAACTCAAGAAGCCAGGCCAGTTCAAACTTATCGGGCAGCCGCTGAAGCGTGTCGATACCCCTGAAAAGGTGACCGGCGCCGCGAAGTTCGGGATCGATGTCATGGTCGAAGGCATGCGTTATGCCGCAATCACCATCTGTCCGACGATCGGCGGAAAGGTGAAGTCGGTCGATGACAAGGCCACGCTCGCGTCGCCTGGCGTCGTTGACATTCTGCGGATCGAAGACGCGGTTGCCGTCGTTGGCGAGACCTACTGGGCTGCCAAGAAGGGCCTCGACCTTCTTGTCGTCGAATGGGATCTGGGACCAAACACATCGTTCTCGTCAAAGGACCTGTGGGACGCCCTTCGCACCGCCACGGCGACACCTGTGGTCGGCAAGGTCGTCGGTGATCCGGACACGGCACTAGCCTCCGGCGTGCGTATCGAGTCGACCTATGAGCTTCCCTATCTCGCACATGCCGCGCTCGAGCCGATCAACACGACGATCCACATGCAGCCTGACCGCTGCGACATCTGGGTCAGCACGCAGGTGCCCGAGATCGCCCGCCTCGTCGCTGCCGAAATCGTCGGTCTGCCGATCGAAAAAGTGATCGTGCATCCGCACCTGATCGGCGGCGGTTTCGGCCGCAGACTGGCCGTCGATACGATCCAGCAGGCCGCGCGCTTTGGGAAGCTTGCAAACTATCCGGTCAAGATCATCTGGACCCGCGAGCAGGACATCATGCACGATTATTACCGGCCCGCCTATTTCGACAAGGTGGTCGCAACGCTTAACCCGAAGACCGGGTTGCCCGCCGCATTCCATCACCGCACGACAGCATCGACGGTTCGAACTTATTACGATCGCAAGCCGTGGCCCGAAGGCAAGCTCGATCCCGATACGATCGCGGGTTCGGTGGATATGCCTTATGCGATCCCTACCGGGAAGTGGGAATGGGTCCGCCAGGACGGTCCTGTCGCCCTGAACTGGTGGCGCGGCGTTGGCGAGGGACACAATGTCTTCGTCGTCGAGAGCTTTATCGATGAACTGGCGCTTGCAGCCGGCAAGGATCCCATGGAGTACCGGCTAGCGATGCTGCAGGGTAATCCGCGCGCGATTGCCGTCCTAAACAAGGCTGCCCAAGCATCGAATTGGGGCGAGCCACTTGCACCGCGTAGAGGGCGAGGCGTCTCGCTCCACCACAGTTTCGGGACGTTTGCGGCCCTCGTAATGGAGGTCGAAGTCGATCGCTACGGGGAAGTTTTTCTGCGCAACGGGACGATCGCCGTCGACTGTGGCGTGCCGATCAATCCTGACAGCATTGTCGCGCAAATGACCGGCGGGACTTTGTTCGGCCTGTCGGCTGCGCTCCACAACGGCGTGACCTTCAAGGATGGCCGCGTCCAGGAAAGCAATTTCCACGATTACCGGCAGATCCGCATGAATGAAGTTCCGCCTTTCCAGGTCTTCGTCATGCCGAGCACCGAAAATCCGGGGGGCCTCGGCGAGGTCGGAACGGTATCGGCACCAGCTGCGCTCACCAATGCGATCTATGCCGCGACAGGGGTCCGGCTGCGCTCGCTACCGATCGATCGAACGCTCCTGATGGAAAAAGGCCATGGCGATGAGGTCGCCGGCGCTTCCTATCGAGACAAGACCGTCTCCAGCCAGGGGAGCGTGGCACAATGAGGTATCTTCCCAAGTTCCTCTTCGTCATCGCGGCCGTCATAGTCGTTGTGGGTATCGGCGCGCTCGCATTCTTCTTCTGGCCGCATCGGCTTCCGGACGTTGCAGCCAGCGCGTCCCAGCCACACGGATCCGAACTGGTCGCACGCGGAAAATATCTGACGACGGCAGCCGACTGCGAGGCCTGTCATACCGTCCCCGGCGGAAGGCCCTTCGCCGGCGGGCTTGCCTTCAAACTTCCATTCGGAACAATCTTTTCTCCGAACATCACGCCTGAAACCAAGGACGGGATCGGCTCCTGGTCCGACGCCGAGTTCGTGCGCGCGGTTCGTTCCGGCGTTGGCAAACACGGCGAGGATCTCTATCCAGCCTTCCCCTACACATCCTATGCCTTGCTCTCCACCGACGACATTCTTGCGATCAAGGCCTATATGGCGACGCTCGCGCCCGCATCCGGCCCGGCGCCCGAAAACGAGCTCGCTTTCCCGTTCAATAAACGTTGGACGTTGCGCTTCTGGAAGCTCTTGTTTATGCCCTGGGGTCCCTATGAGCAGGACACGTCCAAGACTGCACAGTGGAACCAAGGTGCCTATCTGGTCGAAGCCCTCGCCCATTGCGGCGAATGCCATACTCCACGGGGCCTGATGTTCCAGCGCGAGCAGGGCAAGGCGCTCTCGGGAAGTGTCGTAGACGGTTGGAAGGCCTGGAACATAACGCCCGACAGTGCGACCGGCGTAGGAAATTGGTCAGACGCCGCACTCGCGTCCTATCTATCCAAGGGTTATGCTGCGGGCCATGGCCCGGCTGCCGGCCCAATGCGACAGGCGATCGATCTCAGCCTCAGCAAGCTTCCGCAATCCGATATCGACGCGATCGTCACCTATCTGCGCACGGTTCCTGCCAAGCCGGCAAGCTATGGCGGCCCTTCTGTCAATCCGAGTGCGCCAGCCACCCAAGCGTCAAAACCATGGACGCCTGACACACGGGAGGGAAGCGTCGGGGAGAAGATTTTCGAAGGTGCCTGCGCCAGCTGTCACGGCTGGGACGGCTCCGGTCAGAATATCGCCCGCGCCTCCCTGACTGGATCGCATTCGGTCAACGACCCCCAGGGCTCAAACCTCGTTCGCGTCATTCTGCAGGGCACGGCCGATCAGACGGGCACTCCCGCGACCGCGATGCCTGCCTTTGCAAATGGGTATTCAGATGCCGAAATCGCGGCCCTTGCAAATTACGTGATCGTGCATTTCGGGGGCATGAAAGGCCAAGTAACGCCTAACGACGTTGCAGCGGCTCGCTAACACGAAAATCCTCACCTGCAAGCATACGGCGCGCAGTCAGAAATCTGGCTGCGCGTTTTTCTGTCCCCCCCCCGGAGCCCCGCGCTGCAATGGCAGATGAAGCTGGTCGTGGCGGCCGCATTCCGCCCTCGCTGTTCTTGTGTCCCGCCGCTGCATATCAAGGCATAGCCGAGCTATACCTACGTTTAGTTGCGGGTCAGGCGCCCAGCCGCGATTGTGTTGGCAGACGCTTTCTAGAGCGTTCGACATTCGAACACTTACCGCTCGCCATCAATCACTCAACGCAAAGGAGCGCCTCGATGCTGGGTTTTAGCGCATTGGAACTTGCGCGACTGCAATTTGCCTTCACCGTCTCGTTCCATATCATTTTTCCCGCAATCACGATCGGTCTTGCCAGCTTCCTGGCGGTGCTCGAAGCGCTATGGCTGATCCGCCGAAATCCGGTCTATGTGGAACTCTATCACTTCTGGTCGAAAATCTTTGCCGTGAATTTCGGCATGGGTGTCGTGTCCGGCCTCGTCATGGCATACGAATTCGGCACCAACTGGAGCGGGTTTTCGCAATTCGCCGGTGGTGTCACCGGGCCGCTTTTGACCTATGAGGTCCTGACAGCCTTTTTCCTCGAGGCGGGTTTCCTCGGCGTCATGCTGTTCGGCTGGAACAAGGTCGGACCGGGCCTGCACATGTTCGCTACGGCCATGGTTGCACTCGGTACGCTGATCTCCACGACCTGGATCCTGGCATCCAACAGCTGGATGCAGACACCACAGGGCTTCGAGATCATCAATGGCAAAGTGGTGCCGACCGACTGGCTGGCCGTCATCTTCAATCCATCCTTCCCCTTCCGTCTGGCGCATATGACGCTTGCTGCTTACCTGTCGACTGCCTTGTTCGTCGGGGCGGCAGCGGCCTGGCATCTGTTGCGAGGTCACTCGTCACCGGCGATCCGAAAAATGTTTTCGATGGCGCTGTGGATGCTTCTCTTCGTGGCTCCGGTCCAAATGTTCGTTGGCGATGCCCACGGCCTCAACACGCTCGAACATCAGCCTGCAAAGATCGCTGCAATCGAGGGACATTGGGAAAACGATCCGAATGCCACGAGCCTGCCGCTGATTGCCTTCGGCGTCCCCGACATGGCCGCCGAAGAGACGAAATATGCGATCGAGATCCCGTATCTGGGCAGCCTTATCCTGACGCATACACTGCATGGCAAGATCCCTGGCCTGAAGGAGTTCGCGCCTCAAGATCGTCCGAACTCGACGATCATCTTCTTCACCTTCCGCATTATGGTCGGTCTCGGTCTGGCGATGTTCCTGCTCGGAGCCTGGGGTGCATTCCAGCGCTGGCGCGGTAAGCTCTATGAGACGAAGCTTTTCTTGTTGTTTGCCCTCTGTATGGGGCCGACCGGGCTGATCGCGGTTCTTGCCGGCTGGATTACCACGGAAGTCGGGCGGCAGCCTTGGGTGGTCTACGGAATTCTGCGCACCCAGGACGCGGTATCCAACCACTCGGTTCTGACCCTGAGCATCACACTGGTCATGTTCATCGTCATGTATTTCCTGATCTTCGGCACCGGTATCGGCTTCATGCTGAGGATGGTTGCACATGGACCTGAAGAGGGCCGTGGCAGCAACAACCCTCAAGATGACGGACAGATCAAACGTCCCGCTCGTCCGTTCTCCGCTGTCCCCGACACAATCGACCCCGCGCCGATGCGCGAAACCACGGAGGTTTGAGATGGGTATCGATCTTCCCCTCATCTGGGCGGTTATTATCGCCTTCGGCGTCATGATGTACGTCATCATGGATGGTTTCGATCTCGGGATCGGCATCCTCTTCCCCTTCATCAAGGATCGTCAGGAACGCGATGCCATGGTCAATACCGTGGCGCCGGTTTGGGACGGTAACGAGACCTGGCTTGTTCTCGGGGGCGCCGCAATGTTCGCGGCGTTTCCTTTGGCCTACGGATTTTTGCTCAGTGCGCTTTATCTGCCGCTGATGTTCATGCTCGCGGGCCTCATATGGCGGGGGGTCTCCTTCGAATTCCGCTTCAAGGCTTCCGATCGCCACAAGCCGTTCTGGGACCGCGCCTTTGCCGGCGGATCCTATGTCGCGACCTTTTCGCAGGGTGTGGCGCTCGGTGCTTTTATCAACGGCTTCAAACTCGACGGCACGACATTTGCCGGCACTGCAGTCGATTGCTTTACCCCGTTCAGCATTTTCACCGGCTTCGCCCTGATGGTCGCCTATGCGCTTCTCGGTTCAACCTGGCTCATCATGAAGACTTCGGACGACCTCCAGCGACGGATGCGTAACCTGGCACAGTGGATCGCGATTGCCCTTCTCGTCGTGATCGTCATCGTCAGCATCTGGACGCCTATCATGCACCCGCAGGTCGCGACACGCTGGCTGAGCTTCCCCAATCTGTTCTTTCTGGCACCTGTCCCTGTGCTGGTGCTTGGCGTAACCTGGCTCCATCTGCGGGTGCTACGAAGCCGTGAGGTTCATGCGGCGCCGTTCGTTCTGGCGCTCCTCATGATCTTCCTCGGTTACACTGGGCTTGCAATCAGCATGTGGCCCTTCATCATTCCGCCTTCGATCACGATCTGGGCAGCCGCGTCACCGCCCGAGAGCATGGGCTTCGCGCTCGTCGGCACGCTCTTCATCATTCCGATCATTCTCGTCTACACGACATGGTCCTACTACGTATTCCGCGGCAAGCAGACCGTTGGCGAGGGGTATCACTGATGTCGATCAGGACCTCCGTACCGCAACCGGCCAAGCGGGTCGGCTGGATGATCGCCATCTGGACCATGTCGGTTATCGGCCTAGGCATATTTGCTATGGCCTTCCGCTTCATCATGTCTCTGGCTGGGCTGACCGAATAGCCCCGCCGCGTTCCAAAGATCCCACGAAATTTTAAGCCAATCGCTTGTCTGGGCACACGCTCGATGGCTCGCGATCACATTTATCGACTGACCATCAAGGAGAACATCATGGCTAAGAAGGCAGCAGACGTTATTACGGAAATCCTCCACGCAGCCGGTGTGCGCCGCATCTACGGCGTTGTTGGAGACAGCCTCAATGGCCTTACGGAATCGCTACGGGTTCGCAAGGATATCGAATGGATCCACACGCGGCACGAGGAAACTGCGGCCTTTGCTGCTGGAGCCGAGGCTCATCTTACCGGCGAGCTTGCCGTATGCGCGGGCAGCTGTGGCCCGGGCAACCTTCACCTCATCAACGGCCTCTTCGATTGCCATCGCTCCCGCGTTCCGGTTCTCGCGATCGCCGCGCAGATCCCGTCTGCCGAAATCGGGCGTGGCTATTTCCAGGAAACCCACCCCGATCAGCTTTTCCGCGAATGCAGCCACTTTTGCGAAATGGTCAGCCATCCCGACCAGCTGCCTGGCGTCCTGGAAGCGGCAATCCGAGCTGCTGTCGGCAGGCGCGGTGTCGCCGTCATCGTGATTCCCGGCGACGTTGCCCTTTCCGAGTTCACGGCTAAGATCTCGCAGGCTGCGGCATTTGCCTTGCCTCAGCCGAGCGTCACGCCTCAGCCGAGCGAAATCGTCCAACTTGCCGATATCCTCAACAGCAGCGCCAAGACCACATTGTTTTGCGGCCGTGGCTGCGCGGGAGCGCATGCCGAGCTTCTGCAACTCGCCGACCGCCTCAAGGCGCCGATCGTCCATGCGTTGGGCGGTAAGGAATATGTCGAATGGGACAACCCCTTCGATGTCGGCATGACCGGCTTCATCGGCTTTTCCTCCGGCTATGCCGCCATGCATGATTGCGACACGCTGGTGATGCTAGGCACCGACTTCCCCTACCGCCAGTTCATGCCATCGAACGCAAAGATCGTCCAGGTGGACATTCGGCCTGAAAATCTCGGTCGCCGCGTGGCGCTCGATCTGGCTCTCGTCGGCGACGTTAAATCAACGATCGAGGCGGTGCTGCCGCTTGTTGAGGCGAACGCCGACGCTTCCTATCTCGATTTCTGCAAGGAACGCTACGTCAAAGCGCGCGCGGGTCTCGATGATCTCGCCACCGGCAAGGCCGGCCGGAAGATCCATCCCCAGTATCTGGCAAAACTCATCAACGATCATGCCTCTGAGGACGCGGTCTTCACCTTCGACGTCGGCACGCCGACTATCTGGGCGGCCCGCTATCTGAAAATGAATGGGAAGCGACGAATGATCGGTTCTCTGTCGCACGGGTCCATGGCGAATGCGATGCCGCAGGCAATCGGCGCCCAGTCCGCCTATCCCGGCCGTCAGATCATCAGTCTCTCCGGTGATGGCGGTTTCGCCATGCTGATGGGCGACTTCCTGACGCTCGTGCAGCAGGACCTGCCGGTCAAGGTCATCGTTTTCAACAACTCGACGCTTGGCTTTGTCGCCATGGAAATGAAGGCGTCGGGCTTCCTCGAAACCGGAACGACGCTGAAGAATCCGAATTTTGCGGAGTTTGCCAAATCGGTCGGGGTTCATGGCGTCCGCGTTGAAGACCCTTCAGAGCTGGAAGACGCCATCAAGGACATCCTTGCACATGACGGGCCGGCGCTCCTCGATGTGGTGACCAACACGCAAGAGCTGTCCATGCCGCCGCAGATCAAGGCCGAGCAAGTGAAAGGCTTCAGCCTGTGGGCGCTACGCACGGTCATGAACGGCCGGGGCGACGAGCTGGTCGATCTAACGCTTTCGAACTTCCTGGAGCGCTGACATGATCCTCGAAGCAGCACTTGAACGTTTAATCAAGATTGGCACCCTGAGTGTCACCTTTCCGGACGGGACGGTCAGGTTCTTCGGAACGGGTGGCGAGCCTCGGGCTTCGATGGCGATCAGAAGCAAGAAGGCGCAGCGCCGGCTTGCAAGAAATCCGGCGCTCGCTCTTGGCGAGGCCTATATGGACGGTGATGTCGAATTCGGCGATCGAGATCTGTTTGGCACGCTCGATTTCCTCGCCATGAACTCGATGGAGGGTGGCAGCCATCCCTTCGACAAGTTCATGGAGAAGCTCCGCTGGCTACGCCGCAGCCTCGACCAGCTCAACTCGACCGCCCGGTCGCGGCGAAATGTCGCCCACCACTATGACCTCGACGATCGTCTCTATTCGGTGATCCTCGATCACGATCGACAATATTCCTGTGCCTATTTCGCGGATGGGGATGAGAGCCTTGAAGAGGCGCAACTGAAGAAGAAAGTTCATATAGCCTCGAAGCTTCTACTTGATCGTCCAGGCCTCGAGGTGCTGGATATTGGGTGCGGTTGGGGGGGTATGGCGCTGTTCCTTGCGAAAGAGTACGGCGCGCGGGTGATCGGGCTGACGCTGTCCCAGGAACAATTGTCAGTTGCGCGTCGCCGAGCATTCGAGGAAGGTCTGAGCGGCCTCGTCTCCTTCGAACTAATCGATTACCGCGATTGGGATCAGCGGGTCGATCGGATCGTCTCTGTTGGCATGTTCGAGCATGTCGGCATCAACTACTACAATACCATTTTCCACAAGGTGAAGTCTCTGCTGCGCGACGACGGCGTTGCCGTGATCCACGCGATCGGCCGTGCCGACGGTCCGGGAAGCACGAACCCCTGGATCGCCAAGTACATCTTCCTCGGCGGCTATTCGCCAGCAGTTTCCGAGGTGATGTCGGTCGTTGAGAAGTCGGGCCTATGGGCCTCGGACATCGAGATTCTGCGCCTACATTATGCCCGGACGCTGGAGCTCTGGCGCGAGCGCTTCGACAAGCATCGCAAGGACCTAGCTCGCCTATACGACGAGCGCTTCTGCCGCATGTTCGAGTTCTACCTTATCGGATCGGAATTGGCATTCCGCCGGTTGGGGCACATGAATTGGCAGATCCAGCTAACGAAGGATGTCGCAACGGTCCCGCTGGCGCGAGACTATATAAGTGAGATGGAGAGAACGAAGCTGATTTCGATCGCGTCAAGGAGTAGAATTCCTATCGATGACCCTTCAGGCGGACGAAAATCCGGCGTCGGGCTTGTGCTGTCAAACGTCGATGGGATCCGTGCCTCTAGGGAAAATCGGAGCGTTGCTACGAGTGAACCCGCTGCGTAAATCGCAAAACCTGGCTTCCATGTCCGCTTGGAGGGATCTCACCCGAGGTCGGACGCCGTGCCCCGTACTGCCGTTTCCGTCGATCCCGGTTCCGAGAACTGCCGAATCTTCATTCGCCGGGAATTGGAGGAACTGCAGTCAAGGGTCAAGCCCCAGCGAACTGTCTAGACGTCGCTGGGGCCGATAGAGCTTCAACTCACCCAAGCCTTTAGGGCGGATTTAGCTGCGTCCGAGCTAAGGTGAGAAACCGGGGGTCCCGGTAGATGGGATATCGTCGGGTTTCCGCGGTAGAAAAACTATCCCCTGCACCCAATTGCATAAGAATTGAGAAGATCTCTCACTCGTTGGTTGAGCATCGAAGCGATAGTCGGTCCTCAAAGATCTCCGCAAGCTTCAAGTTGGGGCGGGCCTACAAGACGCCCGCCTTCACGGATCGCAAGAAATCGAAATAGCGATCTCGTCCGTGCAGCGCGGCCTTGCTGCTTAGACGAGCGGCGACCTTCGCAGACCAGTCGATTGGCGTTAGATTTTGCTTCTCCTGAAAGCCGTTCATAACTCGATTGTATTCGCCAATGTCGCTTGGTTTATTCGGTGCATAATATTGATCGTGGACGACCACACCTTGGCTCAGGCGGGGCTTGATATCCGTGTCATGAGCCGGGTCCGGTCGGCCGACCACGAGGCCCGTGACTGGCACGCAACGCTCGGGTAACTTCAATAGTTCGCTTAGCTTCTCCGCATTGTTTCTTACGGCTCCAATGTAGCAAGTACCGTATCCGAGTGCTTCGAAAGCCAAGGCAGCATTTTGAGCTGCAATACATGAATCGACAATCCCAAGCAAGGTGGACTCGAAGTAGTCAAACCCTTCTCTGGGCACCGATTCTTGCTCGCCAATCGCAAAATTGCGGCTCTGGTCGGCGAGCCATACAAGCATAAGCGGCGCGCTCTCTATCTGGCCTTGATTGCCGCAAAGTTTGTTCACCTCGCGCTTGTGCTCAGGGTCAGTGATTTTGACGACGCTCCAACTTTGCAAATGCGATGATGTTGCGGCTGACTGAGCTGCGGCTACCGCTGTCTCGATTGCGTCGGGCGTAACCGGATCGGGTGTAAACTGCCGGATACTACGATGCATGAGCATATGGTCGATAACAGCGTTCTCAGCCACACGTAGACCTGATCCTGCACCATATCGATCAGCCACCATATCGTCGACGGGACGGCAAAAATTAACAGCGTAACTCTCACGTTTAGCCACGGCATTTCCTTACTTGTTAGCGTGTTGCAATCCGATTTTTTTGCGTTCACTCATCAGCCATGACGAAGTGACCGTCACTCACCTGCTTGTAGACCCGTGCCGGGGGGATATAGGTGATATCTCTTACTGGGTTTTTTATCTCGTGAACTGCATCGCGTCTGCGATGACCACGTCGAGAAGGGTCCGCAACCGGGACTGCGCTGAGGAGGCGTTTCGTGTAGGGGTGACGAGCATTCCCCATAACTTCAGCGCGGGGCCCGATCTCAACGATCTCACCTAGATACATAACGGCCACGCGATGGCTTACTCTTTCGACCACTGTCATGTCGTGTGATATAAACAGGTAAGAGAGACCAAGCTTTTGCTGCAGGTCGAGAAGAAGATTGACGATCTGCGCTTTGACCGAAACGTCAAGGGCCGACACAGCCTCGTCGGCGACGATTACCTTCGGTGAAACAGATAAGGCGCGCGCAATGCATATCCTTTGGCGTTGTCCGCCGGAGAATTCATGCGGATAACGAGCCAGCATCTCGGGCTGAAGACCTACGAGGCTGATGAGCTCAGGGAGTTTGGCCTTGGCGGTGACTTCATCGATGCCGGCGCAGATCATTGGCTCCATAAGAGCATTCTCGATTTTGAAACGAGGGTTTAGGCTGGCAAAGGGGTCTTGAAAGACCATTTGTATTTTTTGGCGCTCTCGCCGCATTTCTTGTCCGCTCAAACTACCGATATCGCGCCCGAACAGTTTCACCGTACCTGATGTCGGTTTGACAAGTTGGAGGATTGTGCGGCCGGTCGTCGATTTGCCACATCCGGACTCACCGACCAACGAAAGCGTCTCGCCAGGCTGAATGGAGAAACTGACATTTTCTACTGCGTGGACCTTTCCTACGGTGCGTCGAAACAACTTGTCCCGCACCAAAAAGCGGGTTGTGAGACCGTCGACCGAAAGTGCCGAACCAACGGACATATCGATCGGTTTCGATTGCTCTTCCTCGGCGCGAGAAATCAGACCGTCCTGTCCGTACTCGGCATAGCGGACCGGCTTGGAGGAGAACTTAGACGAATCCAACGGAGCTACCGCTGCCAAGAGCTTTTTGGTGTAAGGCTCGCGCGAGCGAAAGAAGATGTCGGAGGTCTTTCCCTGCTCAACTACATCGCCATTGTACATAACGACCGTCCGGTCCGCGATCTCGGCGACCACGCCCATGTCATGTGTGATGAACATCACAGCCATTTTTTGTTCATCCTGCAGCTCTTTTATGAGTTGGAGGATCTCGTTTTGTATTGTGACATCAAGTGCGGTGGTTGGTTCGTCAGCAATCAGAAGCTTCGGCCGACATGCAAGCGCCATAGCTATCATTACCCGCTGCCGCATGCCTCCAGAGAAATTGTGAGGGAACTCGTCAATGCGCCTGCTGGCGGCAGGTATTTTTACTCGATCCAGGAGCGAGAGTACGTCATTGCGAGCATCGCGGCGCGTGAGGTGCTGATGTCGGATGAGAACCTCGCTTATCTGGTCCCCGATGGACATTGTCGGGTTCAGGCTCGTCATCGGTTCTTGAAAAATCATCGCGATATCGTTGCCGCGTATATCTCGCATCTGGTTATTGCTAAAATCCGAGATGCGCTTCCCGTCGAAGTTGATCGTGCCGGAAATTTGTGTCGATTTCTTAGGTAGCAGCTGCATGATCGATAATGCCGTCACACTCTTGCCAGAGCCGGATTCACCAACGATTGCAACCGTTTCGCCATGATTGATATCAAAGCTGACGGCATTCGTAACCGTTTTCCAGGCTTGGTCGTGACCGAATGCAACACTCACGTCGATAACAGAAAGAAGATTTAGCGTCATTGTCAGGTCCCATCATGCGGGTTCAAATATCATGTTCTTAGGTAGAGCGATGAAGTCAGCGAGCGCGGGACGCGTTGCGCGGATCAAGCCTGTCGCGCCAGCCATCGCCAATGACGTTCACACCAAGAACCGTTAGCGAAAGAAAGATTGCCGGGATCCAAATGTTGTGAGGATAGATTTGAAACAGCGTTCTGCCCTCAGCGATCGTGTTTCCCCACGTTGGCACATTTTGCGGCATGCCCAATCCCAGGAATGAAAGCGTGGCCTCGAGAAGAATGGCTGCACTCATAATGAAAGTCGCTAAAACGGTGAGGGGGCCGATTGCGTTCGGCAGGATATGCCGGAGAAGCAAGCGTCCAGTCGGCACACCAAGCGAAATTGCTGCTTCAACATAGGGCTCCTGGCGCACGGATAGAACAACGGATCTAACCACGCGCACGACCCTTGGCACTTCAACCACTGTGATTGCGAGGATCACTGTCCAGACCCCTGACCCGATAGCGGTCATGAGCGCGATTGCGAGAAGGATCGCAGGGATTGCCATAAGTCCGTCCATCACTCGCATGACGACGCCGTCTATGGACTTAAATGATCCGCATACCAAGCCTAGAAACGTTCCAGTGACAACTGCAACTGCGGTAACGGCGAACCCAATGAGGATCGATGTTTGTGCGCCATACACCATACGGCTGAAAATGTCGCGACCGAGCGCGTCCGTTCCGAACAAAGCGTTCCTAGGCGTCTGGTCCTCAAGAAAGGAGGTATTAACGGGCGACATCGGCGACAAATTACGGTTGAAAGGGTCAACGAAATTTGGATCTATCGATGTCAGGAATGGAGAGAATGCCGCCATCGCGATCACGATCAGTACGATCGCATATGCCAGGGAGAGAATAGGTTTTTTCATTGTCGTATCCCTACAAGCCCGGTTCAGGTGTTTACCCGCGGATCAAGAATTCCATAGGAGATGTCCGCGATCAGATTGATCACGATATAGAACACTGTGAAAATCAGAACGATCGCCTGGACGCTTGGATAGTCGCGCGCGAGAACAGCATCCACCATAAGCCTTCCAAGACCCGGGATGTTGAAAACACTCTCCGTGACGACGACACCACTGATCAGGCTCGCAAACCCCATGGCAATAACGGTGACGATCGGTGCGGCAGCATTCCGCAAAACGTGCTTGATTGTTATTGGAAGCGGCTTAAGCCCTTTCGCTTGCGCGGTACGAACGTAATCGGCATTCAACACTTCCAAAACGCTCGCCCTGGTGATGCGCGTCAACAAGCCGATATAGACGGTCGATAGCGCAAGCGCGGGGAGGATGGCGCTCCTGAGTGTCCCCCAAAAGCCATCGGCTAGTCGCTGGTAGCCCTGGACCGGCGTCAGGCCAAGCTTGATCGAAAACAATCCAATTAACGCATATCCGACAACGAACACTGGGATCGAGAACCCCATGACCGCAAGGGCGGTCGAAAGGTTGTCCGCAACGGAACCTGCTCGATGCGCCGCGGCCGTGCCAAGCGGTATAGCTACGCTTACCGAGATTGCCAGCGTCAGCAAGGCAAGGACCAGCGTAGGCTCGACACGTGACATGATCAGATCCGAAACCGGCATCTTGTAATAGTAGGAAAGTCCGAAATCACCTCGCAGGGCATTTGATAGCCAATGCAGGTATTGCTTCCAGATTGGTTCACCGAGGCCCAATTGGGTCCTGATCGCCTCGATCTGTTCCGGCGTGACGGCATCGCCGCCCAAAATCGCTGCCGGATCACCTGATGAAACGCGAAGCGTCAAGAAAACCAGGACCGAAATTCCGAGCAGGACAGGTATAGTCGTGAAAATTCGCCGTATCGCGTAACTTAACATCAAATGCTCCGATCTAGAGTAAGGGGGATGCCGCATTCCCGTCCCCGGCTGATATGTTCACGCCGGGGACGAACAATAGCGGTGCCACTAATCGGTTTTCTTGATGTTCCAGAATACGGCGGCCGGAGCCTTCAACCAACCTGACACCCGGTCATTCCTGTAGGCGCCAAACACATTGTAGATGCCCATCGGAATGAAATGTGCCTGATCGACGATCCGCTTTGAGATCTTTGCTGAAATTGCTTTGGCCTCTTCCGAAGTGTCTGCGACCTCGAACTTCCTGCGCATCGCCTCAAGCTCCGGATCGCACATCCAGCCGACGAAAGCCTTGTCGCAGGACGCGTCGGTGAAAATGTTATACATCGGGTTAGGCACGTTCGTCATAAGGCTAACAGTGAAGAAAATGTTCCAGCCGCCACTGCTGGCCGGTCCTCGATTGTTCCGCCTGACAAAGTAAGTCTGTGAGTCCATTGATTGGACGTCAACTTTGAACCCAACATTGGTCAGAACGTTGCTAAGGACAGGCGCCAACTTGTTAGAGGAAATCAAGTCGGTTTGATGCAGGACCGCAATCGGAGAACCATCGTAGCCAGATGCCTTCAACAGCTCCTTTGCCTTCGAGACATTGGGTTTGATCATGAGATCTCCGAAGCGCCCCTTTTCGCCGATGTCGCAGCCGAGCGGGTCGTTGCAGGTGCGATAAAATCGGGGATCGCCGTGCTGGGCGATCATGAACATGTCTTGCTGGACTGCGTGCTGGACTGCCCTACGCGCGTCGACATTGTTAAAGGGCGGTTGGAGGTGGTTGAAACGTAGAACGCTCTGTAGCCCCGCTTCATTCCACTGGAAGAGGCTCACGTCCTTCTTCCCTTCGACGACTGGGAAGAGGTCGGGTTGCAAAGCTTCTATGATGTCCACTTCGCCGGCGACCAGAGCATTCACGGCAGTAAACTGGTCGGGCATGGTCACCCATTCGACGCGGTCAACATACGCAACCTTACCGCCAGCGAAGCCCGAGGGTGGCTCGCTTCTCGGCTTGTACGCCTCGTTTTTCACGTAGACGATTTTTTCGCCCGGCTTCCATTCACTTTGAGCGAGTCTGAATGGGCCTGAACCAATGTATTCCTTGATCTGCTCTGTGCCTGGAGTGGCAGCGACGCGAGCAGGCATGATAAATGGGACGTTGGCATCGCCCTTGCCGAGCACCTCGATTACATGTCCGAACGGAGCGTTAAGGACGATTTTGAACGTCTTGTCATCGACGATAGCGAAGTCTTTGACGAAGGCGAGCATCGCGCGTCCAGCCCTGTCCACGGAGGCCCAGCGCTTTATAGACGGCACTACATCAGCTGTCGAGACAGCCGGGCCGTCGTGCCAAGTCAAACCGTCACGCAACGTGATCGTATAAGTTAGACGGTCATCGCTGACATCGTAGCCCTGAGCCATCTGTGGCTGGACAAGGCCCTTTTCATCTGTCGCGAATAGGGTGTCATAAATCATGTAGCCATGATTTCGGCTGATGTAATTGGTGGACCAGATTGGGTCCAGGATCTTCGGGTCGGCATGAGCCACGACCTTCAGCGTAGATGCGTTCGCAGATGCGACCGATACCGCTGAAAGAAGAGCGATCGAAAGCAGCATTTTTCTCAGCATAGTATAACCCTCTGGATTGGTCGGAGGGGCTACGTATCGCGACGTATCCCCCCACCTCACTTGTTTTTATTATTTGACGTCTTTGATGAACGTGTCCTTGCAAAGGACCTGGTTGCCGCGGAAAGTGTAAATGTCGAGGCCAAGCCAATCCAGCTTTTCGCCGGACTTGGTTGTCGCAGTGCGGCGCCATTGCGCTACTATCTTGTCACCGGAGAAAATCGGCTCAGCGGACTCCGTCCAAGCGACATCGGGAGTGTCGGCGAAAAGCTTGGCGAAATAGCCTTCGATTGCCTTGTGGCCCTTGTAAACATCGCCCATCGGAATCTGGCCGCGGCCGTTCACGAACGAGCCATCCTCGCAAAAACGAGCTGCAATCTTCGCCGGATCGCGAGTGGCGAAGGCTTCCTTCATCAGTTGGCGACCTTCTTTTGCGGCTGCTTCCACGTTTGCGTTTGCGTCTGTTTGAATTGACATATCTGTCCCTTTCTCTGGTTGCCGAGTGCTTCTCGGGTAGTTCACATGAATGCTTCACTCATGTATTTGTTGACCATGTAACCTTGGAGACCTTCGATCCCTCCTTCGGAACCGAAGCCGCTCTCCTTGATGCCCCCGAAGGGTGTCTCAGCGACGGTGATCGAGTATTGGTTCACGCCGAACATCGCGACTTCCACGTTCGACGTGACTTCATGGACCGTCTTGTGAGAGTTCGTGAAGACGTAGGCCGCCAGACCATAGGGAAGCCGATTTGCTTCTATCAAAGCTTGCTCAGTCGTCTTGAAGGGGGCCATCAGAGCGATTGGCGAGAAGGGCTCTTCGTTCATCAATCGGGCATCCGGTGCGAGATCGGTGATGACAGTGGGGTTCCAATAGTAGCCAGCGTTACGTTCGGAGGGACCACCTGTGCGCACATGTGCGCCCTTGGAGATTGCATCTTCAACTAGCGCCGAAGTGGCAGCAAGACGTCTTTCGTTGGCCATAGGCCCGACCTCGGTCTCGCTATCTAGGCCATTGCCGACATTCAGTGCCTTGGTTCTGTCGACGAAAGCATTCACGAACCTGTCGTACACACCTTCCTGGACGATGAATCGGGTGGGTGCGAGGCATACCTGGCCGGCATTCCGGTATTTGGCTTTGACGGATAGATCGATGATGGCGTCGACATTCGCATCATCGAAAACGAGAACCGGAGCGTGACCGCCCAATTCAAGCGTAATTGGCTTGATTTGGTCAGCTGCCAACCTACCAAGCAGTCGGCCGACCGGGAGAGACCCGGTAAAGGAGATTTTCCGAATGTGAGGCGATGAAATAAGGTGTTCAGAGATTTCGGCCGGATGCCCGAACAGCACGTTGACTACACCTTTCGGCAGTCCCGCATCGTGTAGCGCCCGTACGATAGCCAAAGCTGTTGAAGGGCATTCTTCTGCGGGCTTGATGATGCATACGCATCCAGCGGCCAATGAGGCAGCAATCTTCCTTGTCGGTGTGATTGCAGGAAAGTTCCAAGGGGCGAATGCGGCTACGGGCCCAATCGGCTCTCGGTTCACGGTCTGCCGGGAACCGGCAATGCGCGAGGGAATTGTGCGGCCGTAAGCACGCTTTCCTTCCTCGGCAAACCAATCAAAGTAGTCAGCCGAGGTGTACACCTCGTAGTGGGACTCGTGGAGCGGCTTACCCTCTTCCAACGTCAGCTGCCGTTTGATGTGATCCGCTCGTTCGCGGATCAATTCAGCTGCACGTTTCAATATCGCGCCACGCGCGAGCGGCGCCATTCTGCTCCAAATACGGTAGGCATCTGCGGCGCTTTCTAGCGCTTGGCTTACCTGTTCGTTCGATGCCAGCGGCACGTAACCGAGCAATTCGTGTGTGGCGGGGTTGAAGACTGGCGATGTGCCACTCTTACCCAACTGCCATTCTCCGTGAATGTAGAGCTTGAGCTCGTCATAACCTTCACCCGCCATCGACCCTACTCCTTGAATGCTTGACGTGAAATTGCACCTTATATAGCCAAATATCGCACAACCGTGCCACACTATGCGCAAAGAGTGCGTTCAGATGTCTAGGCTTGTCAAGAAAATAAATAAGGGATATTGATTTCGAACAAACTTAGCCATTTTGGACTCGGCTAGTGTTGTGCGACGATCGAGATCGGACGCGGAAGATGGAGTTTGCCGTGCGCAAGCTTGAGCATGCGCCTCACTTCGTAGGGAGCCGCACCACTGCTTCGTCGAGAGATTAGGGTTCAAAAAGTGTGCGGTTTCCGAAATGAAAACCGGTGCGCTCATAAGCAGCGTTAGTTTTGATAATAAAGATTATAAAACGATTTCAATCACATAGAGAGCAGGCAGTAGCGTGGAAAATTCGGAATCAGACAAGCAGAAGCCTGGCTACAATTACGTCCAGTCCCTCGCTCGAGGTCTGAACATTATCAAGTCTTTCAACTTCTCGAAGAAAGAGCAAAGTCTCTCCGAGATGGCGGAATTTACTAAGCTGGATCGCTCCGTAGTGCGTCGGAATGTTCTTACCCTGATCAATCTTGGCTACATGATTGGCAAGGGTGGAAAGTACGCATTAACGCCCAAAGTGCTCGATCTAGGTTTCTCCTACATAAATTCCTCCCCGATCTTCAATCTCTCTCAGGGGGTGATCGACCGGTTGGTGAGCCAGTCACGTAATTCCTGCTCCATAGCTGTACTTGATGACTGCGATGTCCTGCATTTGAAAACCTCATCAATTCATCACAGCTCGTTCGGAAGCGCACGTGCAGGGATAAGGGTGCCCGCCTATTGCACATCGATGGGAAGGGTTTTGCTCTCGCAATATGATGACGCCGAGGCGCAGAGGGTAATATCGATATCCGATATCAAGAAGCTAACCGGCAAGACGATAACAGACCACGCAGCGATTCTAGATGAAATCCGGAATGCTCGAGAAAGAGGCTGGAGCTTTGTTGCCGGCGAGATGGAGCATGATCTGGTCGCTCTTTCCGTCCCGATTAAAAACGGCGACGGCCAAATTACGGCGGTGCTGAATATGAGCACTTACGGTGATAAAGTTGCATCGCAGGATTTCATCGACGCTAATCTTGAAAACATGCGAAGGGCGGCACGTGAGATCAGCGTTCTCATAAATGCGTGAAGAACTCGACTTCGTTTGCAATGCGTAAGTAAAGCGGTCCCCGTTGTACTCCTTTTCCCTCATGAGTTGGACTTGCGTATCAGGTATCGGCAAAGCCACGTGTCGCCAAGGCCGATAGCTGATGCGCGGCATCTGTGTTACACCGCAGGATGCGGGTTGATGATTTCTTCTGGGTTACGTGGGCTCGTTAGCCGGCATAAAGGCTCGGATCACTCGGCCGCGTTTGCTTTCTACCATCCCCGACTATGCGGCAGTTTCGGGGTCTTCTCCGGCTGGCTTGGCGGTCAACGGAAGCCGAAATATCATCGTGGTGCCCGAAGAATTTGAACTCCCTACGCTAAGCCCGCCACCGTGCACTTCGGCGATTGTCTTACAGATCGAAAGACCCATGCCAAGCCCCTTGTCCTTCGTTGTGAAGAAGGGGTCGAAGATGGAATCCCTGACCGATGCCGGGATGCCTGTCCCTGTATCTGTGACCGCGAGAATTACGAAGGAATCGCGGACTTCGCTCTCAATCCGCAGGCGGCGGCCGCCAGAATGAGCCTCCATCGCGTCAAGGGCGTTGGTCAACAGATTGAGAACAACTTGCTGAACCTGAATCGGGTCGGCAAAGAGCGCTCCGCCATCTGCGAGCGCGCATTCAATCTCGACGCCATCGGCTCGGCTGTCTGTCTCGACCACGGTCAGGACATCGTCGACCACGTCGTTCAGATCGAGGAACTCAAGGTTGGCCGGCGCCTGCTTGGCGAGCGAGCGCAGGGCAGAGATGATGTTACTTGCCCGGACACCAGATTGCTCGATCTTAGTAAAGTTCGTGATAGCGTTTTCCACCTGCGGAACAGGCTGCTTCAGCCATCGAATGCCCGAATTTGCGAAGGTCACGATGGCCGATAACGGCTGATTCACCTCGTGAACGATAGAGGCGGCCATCCCGCCCAAGACGCTCACGTGGGAATTCTTGATAAGTTCGGCGCGAGCACTGACCCTCGCATTGTCCTGGTTTTTTTGGACGGCGCTGCCTCTCTGCTGCTCTTCAAGCTGCCCCTTCAAACGAAGGGCTTCTGTTGTCGCAACGACGAAAAGCTCGATTGCCTGTTCTATCTCAAGCGAGAAGGCATCGCTAAGCGCGTTGTTCTCGAGATATAGGATAGCAAAAACGCGCTCCCTGTCCTTGAGCGGTACGCAAAGAAGAGATTTGACCGGGCTTTCCTCAAGCGCGGATGCATGCGCGTCGCCTGCTTCGATCGATGCATTGCCGTATCTGAGCGATAAGCCAGATTCAACGACCAACCGGACGATCGAGCTAGGGGCCATCTCGGCGGTCAGGCGCGATGTCTTTGTCGCAACGTTCGTGACGCCGTCACGATGGTGCGTGCTCGCGACCACCGCGAAGTCGTCGCCGTCGACACTGATTAGCTGACCGCGCATGGCGCCCGAATATTTCACCGCTGCGACAATCAGGTCGGCCGTGAGCGAATCTGACCTTTCGATCGGCTGGATGCCGCGGTCCGGAAGTTCGATATCGACAGGAACAGAGAAGACATCGGCAAATTCCGCTCGCAGCCCGTCTGCCAGCTGGTCCGCACCCCATTTCTGATAATGGGCTTGGGCCTGTCGGATATGACCGAAGGCGGCGAAGGACAGGCCTGTCTCGAGAGCAAGGCGTCCCGCACGCTCATGAGCAAGCGCAAGCTCATGGGAGAAGCCTGCTTCCTTCGCAGCTTTGATAGCCCGCTCGTAGTGTCTGAGCGCCTCAATCGTGTCACCGGCAGCGCGCGCGGTCTCGGCGTCCACCAAAGCCAGCTTGTTCGCGAATGTAGTGGGGTTCTGCGTAGCCAGAACGCTCAAGACTTCGCGGTCGTCGCTGTCTGTCCCGCTGATGCCGAGCAACCGATCGGTCAATGCAGTGTAGAAATGAAGATCCACGATATGGATATGGGCGGGGGTGGTCCATTTCCATATCCTTGCCTGTGTGAACGATTTCGAGGCAAGTTCAATTTGCCCGCGATAGAACTGTGATATGCCCTCGAAGAGGTGGCCCCAGAAAACGAGGGGGGACATTTCGGATGTCTTGTCCGAGGTCGCAAGTCCAATAATTGCACCAGACTCAACACTGCAATCCTTCAAACCCTGAACGAAGGCGAGCTGGACCTGCAGGATCCGGATGACCTCTTCGAAGCCGACGCTGCGCGCCATCGCAATCCCGCGATTGGCCTCATTGCTGACAACAGACAGTGGTGCTCCCATAGACAGGAGGTCCGACACGATGTGGTTGGTGGCATAGCATGCCATGCTAACGTCGCCGCTATTTTTACCATGCTCGAACGCCTCCTTGGCGCGCGCAAGCGAGTAGGAAAGCGGCTTTCGCCAGACTGACACCTGGTCGAGTGCCACGAGAGCAGAGGTTCGATAAGCACTGTAGGCGTGCGTGTTCGAAAGCGCTACCGCGGCCTCGGCCATGGCGAGCGCGGTTTCGTAGTCGCCATATTCGCTGGCAAGGCAGACGCCGCACCAAGCGAGACCGTAACATGTCGCCTCGCAGACCCCGTGCGTTGCCGACAGCTCGACGATTTTTGCCGTGTGCAAGAATTTCAGGCCATCGTCGGAGAAGAACGATGACTGGAGCGTGGCCAGGAGATCCATGGCGACGATGATCTTTTCGTCGGAGAGACGGACATTCTCGTCGATTTTGGCTAGCGACAGCTTGTCGACCGAGTTTGTAACCGCCTCATAGGATGCGTCGAGTTCTGCTTTTGCAGGCTTGCGCGACAGCGATATCCCGAGCAGCCGCAGTCCCGCCAGCGCGACCTCTATTGCCTGTTCGAACTGACCCCGCAGAATCAGGACGGCAGCCTGCAGGCGCGCCGCCCGTGCCTGGTCCATCGACGAGCCGGCATGTTCGATGAGGCGGGCAAGCTCCTGATCGTCGATCCCAGCACCGAACTGATCGACTAGGATCGCGCAGCGAAGCTCAGCAAGAATCCAGTGAAATTTGTCGTTCGGATCGGAAAGCGGCACTAGCTCGATGCCTTTTTCCGCGTAGCGAAGAGCACCCTCGAGAGACCCTACGGCCTTGGCGATCTGTGCTGCCTTGACGAGGGCAGCGAGCGCCGGCGCGAGCGATTGAAGCAGAATAGGACTGTTTTTGGCCTTCACGATCTGCTCGGCGACGGCCAGATGATGGTCGGTCGCCGTAGCCTGAAGCGCCAGCATGCTCCGGGCAATCAGGGCGTGCCTGTTTGTCTTTTCATCGCGACCAAGACTGGCACGGATATGCTCGCGAACCGAGTCATGGGTAAACTGGCACCAGTTGCCGTCGGTTCTGATCAACCCAAGCATTTCCGCCGGCTGAAGCAACGGCGTCAGCCCGCCGAGGGCAATCTCGGCGGTCGAGGACAGAAGGGAGTATTCGCTCGCAAAGCCGACGCAGGCCGCGGACTGCAGGATATCGCGGGTTTTCGGAGGCAGTTCGGCAACGATGCGGCTTAAGAGAGCGTCGAGACTCCAGTTTTTCTGATCCGAAACGAACTGGGCAAGGTCCGGTGCGCTCTCTGCACGATCAAGAACATTCAAGATCAGCTGGATATGGAACGGGTTCCCGCCTGCGACCGATTGGACAAGCCTGGCCAAAGGTCCAGTTGTCTCGCCGTAACGCTTCGCGGAGATCAGTCCCTCGACTGCATCGTAAGCGAGCGTTTTGAGCAGAATATTCGTAACTTGAACCGCGGGATCGCCAAGAAAACTTTGGAGGCCGGTTTCTCGAAAGTCCGATGTATCGTCGGTCCTATAGGTGCCGACAAGCACCATGTCTCGAAAGCCGCGTTCTGACAAAGCACGCATCAATTGCATAGAGCTCGCGTCCAGCCAATGCAAGTCGTCGATAAACAGGACGAGAGGCGTCGTGGGCGAGGCGCTCGACTGGATCGCGTCGATCAGCCGATCCTTGACGCGGTTGGTAGCAGAGGATGCTCCAGCGTCCCGTGCAGATGCAAGCTCTTCGATTTCAGCTGCCGAGCGAAGCTGACGCAGGGCCTTAAGAATGGCGCTGTAAGGAACACGCTGGAATGCTTCGTCGGCTTTGCCGATGGCATGTTTGATCTTATCGTTTTTGGCCAGGAACGTATTAACGACGGACGTCTTACCAAAACCCGCAGCGCCGCCAACCAGAACGATTTCGCCGAAACCTGTCTGGCAGACCCGCCGATAGGCCTGGAGGAGTGTATCGAGTTCGCTGTCGCGACCAAAGATCTCGCGGTTACCAAATGCGTATGTCATCAATCTGCCACTAGATGTCCGCTTGCAATCGGTTCGAAAGAACACCTGCCCTGGGTGGTGTCAAAGTGATTTTGCGGCGCAGCATTTCTTTTGGTGAGCATTATTCAAATGACATGCATATCGTTCAACGCCGACCCGGAAATGGAAGGGTTTTCGACAGGCTCATCGTCCCGGTTTGAATATTTCCGCCCGCCAAGAGGGCATCTTCGAGCGTGTCTACATCGGTCAAGGCCGCCGCACCGATATTGGACATTTGAACGGGCAGGGGACTGGAACGGATGATGTGCTGTGCCCCCGTATCCCCGTCAAGGAGCTTCAACTGGTCGATGAGCGGCTTCGGTATAATCACCGGGTGTCCGGGCAGTTCGCCGCTGCTGGCGCGTACGATGACTTGCCGTTTGGCGTTGTTGAACACTTCTACAAGGGAGCGGACATGCGATGGGTGAAGCGCCGGCATGTCGGCCAACACGATGAGCACGCCATCCATTCCAGCCATCTCCGGATACGAGACCCCGAGCGCCAGCGAGGTGCCCATTCCGCTCGAATAGCGATCGTTGACGACGACCGGCATCGGCAGGCCTGAAAGGGCTGCCTCGATTTCCGCGTGGCGGTGTCCGACCACGACGACAGATGCCGCCGGTTGCACCTGAGCCAAGATCATTGCCGATCGCCGCACGAGCGGCATGCCGTCAAATTCGATCAGCAGTTTATGGAGGCCCTTAGCCATGCGGCTCGATCGCCCGGCTGCCAAGAGGACGGCTCCGATCCCTTCCATCGATGGATCAGGCATAGAGCGCCAGCTTTGCGGTGGTCACGTCGGCCAGAACGGAGAGCGCCAGCGAGGAAGAGTCTTTCGTTGGCCCGAACATCCCGATCGGTGCCTTGATCCGCGCGATTTCGGCATCGGTAAAGCCTTCGAACGTAAGGCGATCGCATCGTTTCCGGTGAGTGCGGGTGCTGCCGAGCGCCCCGACATAAAACGCTTTTGATCGCAGTGCCAAGGCAAGGATCGGCACTTCTGCTTCGATGTCATGGTGGAGGAGAGCAACGGCGGTAAGCGGGTCGATCAGCGGGGATAGATCGTCAGCCCGTCCAGGCTCGACGATAACGACATCGATGTTGGCGGTCTTTGCGAGGCGTGCGAGCGCATCGGCCTCGACCGACCGGCTGGTCACGATCAGGCGGAGCTTCGGCAGGAAGACGCAGACGAAATCGCCTTCCACCCAGCCGCTTCGTGCCGGCGGCGTATCGATAGTCAGTGTTTGCCCAGCGCTGCAATAGCGCAGGGCGGAGATCTTTCGCTCGTCAAGTCGGTCAAGGAGGTCGAGAAGGGTATCCACTTCCCTCAAGACATGGATCAGCACGGAGATCCCGCCGCCACAGGGCAAGGTCATGTCGAAAAAGGGCGAGCCGGTGCCGAACATGACCGAGCGATCCTCACCACATTGCATGGCCTCCAATGCTTCGGCCGCGACTGCCGCTTCGACGCACCCACCTGACACGTAGCCGCAAAACCGACCGTCCTCGCTGATCGCAATCTGAGCCCCCAGTGCTCGCGCGGCGCCGCCACGGATTTCCACCAGCGTGGCAAGGGCAACGCGACCGCCCGCAAATGCTTCAACGGCAAATCGCAGGATCTCGAACGGATCGTCTGTGATCATCGCGCGTGACGGAGTTGCCAAGGTGAGATGCTCGCTGACCATCATGTTGCAGACCTTTCTATAGATCGTGATGGGCGCGAGAGCGCGCTGGGCGTGATGCGCGGGCGCGTACGGCATTGAGCAGCAAGGTCGTAATCGCGAGGAATGCGATGAGGGTGACGCCGACGAGGACAGCGTCGGCGAGCCCAGCCAGGCTTGCAATCCGGCCAAGCGAAAGGGCAACGACCGCTTGCGCCAGATAGGCAACCAGGAAAAGCGCTGACAACGTTCCAGCCCTGTGTGTTTTCGGCACGCCGTCATTGATCATCGCTAGGCCGCCCAGCAGAAGGAGGCTATAGGCTATCCCGGCGCCGATCTGCGCCACCGCAAAAACGACGAGAAGCTGCACCTCGGCCGCGAGAGCAAGGCTGGCGGCAGAAAAGATCCCGATGATTGCGCCGGCGCGAAGTATGCTGCCTGGTGAGCGGCCCCGCGTCGCCGCAGTTGCCAGTCCGGTGGCGATAGCGAAGATTGAAATGATGCCGCCATTCACGAGCATGTTCGACGACGCCACGATATCGTGTGCAATCTGCGCTCCCAGAGACAGCGTCATAGCGCCCAGCACATAGGCCGTCGAAACGGCCGCCGTTGCCGTGACGAAGACGGCGAAGAACCCGTTCGGGATGGAAGGTATGCTCGGCCGCCATTTTCCGTGCGGGCGAGAGGCGGTATGATTGGGCAGGTGCCAGGTCGCGACGATCATCATCACCAGGATGACGGTCAAGACCGCAAAGTTCAGCCTTGTCGGGAGCGGCGCGTATTGGATCAGAGCGCCGCCAACCAGTGCGGCTGCGGCCATACCGACCGCCTGTGCCGCCGCCGTCACGCCGGCAGCCTGTTTCACCTTTTCTGGTGCGCTGAATTCCAAGACGGCTGCAGCAGACGGGCCTGCCGACAACCCGACACCGATGCCCATGAAAGCCCGGCCGATAAAGATCCAGTTGATGTCGGGCGCGACAGCAAAAACGAGCGATCCCGCCGTCGAGGCGAGCAGTCCAAGCAGCATCGTCTCACGACGGCCGATATAGTCGGACAGGTTGCCAAACAGTACTAGGACGATGACGACGAAAACCGGGTAGACCGCAAAGATTGCCGTCGTCGCGAACGTCGTCAGCCCCCATTCGCGCGCATAGAGCGGATAGGTCAGCGCCGGCGCGGCGCTGGTCCAGATCGTATGGGCGACAACGGCTGCCGCGGTGAGAAAACTTGCCCGTCGGCTGAATACCCGGTGTCTCATCGAGAAACCTCCCCAACACGGCGGAGCCGGAAGGCCGATCCTGAGCGTTCGGCACGGCCAACGCCCGGATAGTGCCAGCGAAAGCCAAGCAGCTTCGCGCATTCTTCGTCGGCCTGGGCAAGCAGGCGACGGCGTGTGCGTCCGGCTTGCTCGGCATCGAGATCGAACCCGAAACTCCAGTCGGGGTGTTCGAACGAAACGACGTCGCTTGCGACCGCATCGCCGGTGACGATCAAGGGTATATCGCCGTCGAGGATGACCGAGATGTGGCCCGGCGTGCGGCCGGTCGATGAGAGGACACGCAGACCGGGAAGGATTTCGTCACCGTCCTCGACAAGAGTGATCCGTCCGAGAAGGGCCGTGAGGGTCTTTCTCGTGATGCTGCCGGTCAGGTGCTCGTAGTCCGTCGAGGCGGAGTCCTCTCCTTCCATCCAGAACGCCCACTCCGCCGCGCTCATGATACAGCGGGCGTTCTCATACCGAAGGGAGCCGTCGGCGCGAACAAGGCCCCAGACATGGCAGGGGTGGGCATGTGTGAGAATGATGAGCGTGACATCCGACGACGTCACACCGATGCGACGCAGATTGGTTTCGAGCAATCCGGCGTTCTCGCTCTTCTTCTCGCCGGCGCCGACGTCGATCAGAATGACCTCATCGCTTGTCACGATGAGGGGAATGTTCGAGGGGGCAGGCGCGATCTCGTCTGCCCCTGAAACGTCCTTGCTGGGGCTTGTCTCCGAAGGAAGGCTGAGCGCATGAGTATTATCCTCGCCGTGGCTCGACGCGCCGTCGGAGAGCACGGTGATGTCGAAATCACCGTGACGAAAGCTGTAGAAATCAGTCGTTTTTGTCATGACCGTTCCGATCCGTTTGATAGATGACAGATCGGTTGTCGCGCGCGAAATTGAAACAGACGATTCCGGACAGTGAAAGTTCAAGATTGAACCGGCCCCCTAAACGAGATGGCGCTTGAGGGTCATTCAGCGTCGAGGGCCCCGAGCGCTTCCTTTGCAATCGCCGAGGCGCTGATGGCAGCCGGGAAACCGCCATAGAAGGCGAGATGGGTGATCGCCTCGCTGAGTTCTTTCTTGCTCAGACCGTTCTCGATGGCGCGGCGCAGATGCGCGCCGAGCTCGCCCGGCCGATACATGACGACTAAGGCTGCAACGGTAATCAGACTGCGATCGCGCTTTGACAGGCCTTCGCGTTCCCAGACTTTCGAAAACAGCGGGTCATCGACCAAATCGGCAAGTGCCGGGGTGAAGGCCTTCGCCATATCGCGGGGACGGATGTGCTCGGACATCGGGATTCTCCAGTTAAGCGGGGATTGGCGCGAGACTAAGCCCCGCTTTCCGGGCCCGCCATCGAGCCATGGTCTTGTTGGTCCTAAACCTTCGTATAGGTGATGTGGCCATTTCGAAGTTTATTGGTCATTTATTTTCCAGCAAGTATCGCTGGCACACCATTAAGGAAAATCCGCAGTTCCGCGTCGACTATGGAACTAATGTTATCGACAGGCATGTTATAGATGAATTTTCGTACCCCCAGGTAGAATATTGCCGCATGCAATCCCCAGACGGCCTCAATCTCGATTGATGTGATGGCTACTTCCTCAGCAGGCTTTAGCTCATGGTCGAACCTTAACTCATTGATAATCAAACCAAAGATGCGCTGCCGTAGAAGGTCAAGATACCGGGTGTTAAAGTCCAAACCCTTCAGGCCAGAAAACATGAAGAGCCTAACCCATTCGTATGTCAGAATCGCCTTTGAATAATCCCCATAGAAGTCCGTCAGGCGTGCGTGGAGAGGCTTTTTGCGATCAATTAGCAACTCTTCCCAGAAGGGATTCCATCGTCTGAGAAAGACCTCCTGGTAAACTCGCTCGACCAGTGCGTCCTTCGTCGGAAAGTAGCGGTATAGCAGAGGTTGGGTGATCTCGAGGCGTTTTGCGAGCTCTCTAGTTTGGCCCTCAAAGCCGAATTCCGCGAAGAATTTCACGGCCTCCCGAACAATCTCCTGCTCCCTTTCTTCAGGTGACATCCGTCTCCTTGCCTGTGTGGTTTCCATCTAGCCTCCAATGTTGATTCAATTAATTTATCAACTGCATCGAAGAGTAGCAAACACAACATGCTGGAGTTGTGCGAAAAAAACTAGGAAAACTCACTTGACGTTTCTCAAAATGTCTATCAGTTTATCGAGCGATAAATAGTGGATCTGGAGGATCAAATGTTAAATCGACGTCAAGTTTTGGCTGGGGCAACAGCTTTTGCCGGCACCCAGCTCGCAACGCCCGCCCTCGCTCAAAATGCACCGATCCGCATCGGAATGCTCAGCGTGAAGTCCGGTGCGCTGGCAACCGGTGGAAGGCAGATGGAGGATGGCTTCCAACTTTTCTTGAGAGAACGTGGAAATTCGATCGCGGGGAGACCCGATGGAACGAACCGCCGAACTTTGGGTCAGAAAGAAATCCTCGCGGAGGAGAAAAGCAGCACGTTGTTGTGAAGCGAGCGGGCAGTCTGAGAGCGGCTAGTCAGGACGAGGGAACCGTTCGTGTTACGCAAACCGCTTCCAGGATAGCTTCAGGCGACTGAGTTTTGGCCATAGTCTTAAAACGCACCCAATAAATGCAATCCTTGAGATCCGTCGACCTGCACCGGATGAAAGGACCAGAAGTCACGGAGGACAACCGTCCTTTCCGGTCAGCGCCCTAGGTGCCGATGGTGGAAACAACACAACGCTCAAACACAAGTGAGTATCTATTCTCCCATACGCGTTTAAGATATCTTGTAATTATTTAATATTTTCAATTATTTGAGTTTATTTAACGCGTCGCTGGTTCGAGTCCCTTCAAGGTGTTAGGACTTCAGACACATGCTGATCGCCACGCCCGTCACGCCGTAATATCCGCGGCGTTGCTCCCATTTGTTCTTAGCATCGCCTGACGGATTTGTTGCCGCAACCATGCGCAGCCAAGATCGCTTTCCATATGAAGCGGCCAAACCATTGCCACGGGCGGAAAAGAAAGTGCCAGTGGCACCGGGCTGACCTCAAGTCCCAACAGCGGCCCATAACGAAGTGCGATGCGCGAAGATACGGTGGCAATCACCGCAGACGAACGCGCCGTGGCCAATATCGACATGAAATCGGGAGCCGCCGCCACCACTTCCAGCTCTACACCCGCATGCTCCAGAGCATCCTTGACGCAGCCATGCAGGCTGTCGGTCTGCGAGATCACCGCATGTTGTGCGGCCAAATAGGCATCCATGCTCACCGGGTTGGTAAGCGTTAGCAATTGCGGATTGAAACAGCACAAGACGCTGGATTGATAAAGCGGTTCGCAATGGTGCCGTGAATCCGGGAGATAGCTGCATCCCACAGACAGGTCGACGACGCCTGAATCCAGCATCGCCTCGATCTCCAGTGCATCGCCGCCACGAGCCAGAATACGAATGCCCGGCGCGATATCGCGCAACCGAGCGGTCAGGTCAGGCAGCAACAATAGTTCCACCTCGCTGGACAGCCCCAGCCTGAATGTACGCCGCTCGGTTGCCGGATCGAAGGCATCCGTCATCAACATCGCCGCTTGCGCCTGTCGCAGAGCCTGCCGCACCGGGCCAGACAAATTGAGCGCCCGCGCCGTCGGCTTCATCACCTGCCCGACACGGATGAACAGCTCATCCTGAAACAGCGTGCGCAGGGTGGCTATGTTATGACTCATGGCGGGCTGCTGGATTTTCAATCGTTGTGCTGCACGCGTTACACTCATCTCTTCCATCATCGCATCGAAGGCGACGAGAAGATTGAGGTCGAAGGAACGAAGATTGAAATGATCGATGACCTGCATGAGTTGTATCGATTTGATTGCTGACTAGCGCATCCTTAGCTGATGGGCAGGAACTTGCAAGCCGTTCCGCACCACAACGTAAGGAGCAAACCCATGCCATCTCGTCGTTCCATTCTCAAAAGCGCTCTGACTGGCTTAGTCGCAGCGCCCTTTGTTGCGCCATCAATCGTCTTCGCCAAGGCGCCTTATGCCGCTGTTCAGGCACCGGGTTTCTACCGGCTGAAGATCGGCTCCGTAGAGGTCACAGCCCTGTCGGACGGCACAGTTGCCCTGCCGCTCGCCAAGCTCTACACCAACACTAGCGAAGAACACGCGCAGGACGCTCTGAATGATGCTTTTCTGCCGGAAATCGTACCAACTTCCGTCAACGCATTCCTGGTCAACACCGGCGAAAGACTGGTGCTGATCGACGCAGGCACCGGTACCTATTTGGGCCCATCGCTCGGCAAGCTCGTGTCCAACATCGAGGCTTCCAGATACAAGGTAGGTGACATTGACGATGTCATCCTCACCCATATTCATACCGATCATTCCGGTGGGTTGATGAGCGAAGGCAAACGCACTTTCCCTAACGCCACATTACGGGTCAATGAGCGGGAGGCGAAATTCTGGCTGAGCCCGGAAAACGCCAAAGCGGCGACCGGCATCGTCAAGCAGCATTTTGCCGAGGCAGACCAGTGCGTGACGCCTTACTTGCGAGCTGGAAAATTTGAAACCTTCGGAGATAACCAAGCACCCGTCCCGGGTCTGGGCTCGATTCTTTATGCGGGACATACGCCGGGTCACAGCGCCATCACGCTGGAAAGCGAAGGCCGGAAGATCGTTTTCTGGGGCGACATCACCCATGGCGATATCCTGCAATTCGATGAGCCCGGCATCGCCATAGAATTCGATATCGAACAGAAGGCCGCCGTTGCTGCCCGCGACGTCGCCTTCAGGCAGGCTGTGGAAGGGAAATACCTTGTGGCAGGCGCACATATTGCGTTCCCCGGAATCGGCCACGTGCGTACAGATAGCACCAATTATGACTGGCTCCCGGTCAACTACTCCTAGGATTGCCCCCGGATTGAGCGATGGGAAGACTGGGCTCGGGATAGCCCCGTCTTCCGCAGCGACAAAGGTCGTTTCCTACAGGTCGGCCGGCCGGAACCAACTCGCAACTGGTCCGGGTCGAGCGGACCGGAAATTAGAAAAATCTATGGGTGCTCGGCAAGACGCACCCAGCCCGTTGTCGCCACGAGTGCTCGGGGTGTGTCGTGCCTGTTGCAAACTTTCAGTGAAGTCAGCATGACCCCAAAGCGGGGCCTGCCTTCAAGCTTTGTTAACCTTTTGAAGTCCGAAGAGGCGTGCGAGTAGATCGTTCTGATCGTTGACGGCCCAATCGCCACAGGGCCGCTGGCCGCCTATATCGGCGGGTAAGGTTCGGAAGCGTTAAGCCGCACCAACTGCCCGCGAATAGACGCCGGGCGGCATTCCCACATGCCGATTGAAGGCGACGCTGAAAGCGCTGGTCGATCCATAGCCGACGCGCTCGGCAATGTCCGCTATGGGTATATCCTCGCGGAGGAACTCCTTTGCCAGTGCCATACGCCATCCCGTCGCGTATTCCATCGGTGCTACACCAACTTCCTTGCGGAAACGATCGAAGAAGGTCGAGCGAGACATGGCAGCCTCCTGAGCAAGCGTCTCCACCGTCATGCTACGACCCGGATCTGCGTGTATCCGGCGCAAGGTCGGCGCCAGCAGCGGATCGGCCATGCCACGCAGGAGACCCGGCGGCGCCTTGGCGCTTGCTGCCGATCGTAACGCGTCGATTAACAACACATCGAGCAATCGGTGGAGGACCATTTCGCGCGCGGCACGATCAGCCCTCGTCTCCTCGTTGATCATTCGGACGAGAGCGATCAGTCGCTCTTCACCATGAACATGGATGACTTCCGGCAGCAGAGATACGAGAAGGGCTTTGTCATCCGAGCCGAAAGTGCAATGCCCGACCAGTGCCTTGATCTCCGCCGACGCTTCCGGGTCGCCCAGGCGAAAGACACCGGGGCTGGTTTCCAGACGTTGGGGAAGTGCGCCGCGTGGTGGCGGCTCCATGCTGCTCATCGTGAATGAGAAGATCTTTGGGACCAGGACGAAGTCACCCTCAGTGAGCACCATTGGCTCACGACCGGCAATCGTCATCAGGCAACGGCCCTCGACCACGGCGCAGTAGAAGGGGCTTCCGACCTCCGTACGCTCAACGAGCCACCGACCGCCGCCCGTCACCAGCTTTGATATCGACGGGCTCGGCTTCAACAAGGAAACAACTTCGGCAACCGGATCGGTCATCAATTCGGACTTCCGCTAAACAATCTCGGACATGCGCATATAGCAGGTCCGGTTGATCAGGTCCATCTTCAGCCTTGTTAAATGTCAGGAGACGGAACATGCCAAAGATCCTCATCACCGGTTGCTCGTCCGGTTTCGGCCTCGCCATCGCACAAAAATTCTTGAACACCGGGTGGGACGTCGTCGCAACCATGCGCACGCCGCGAAGCGACCTTCTTCCTTCGAACGACAGGCTCGAAATCCTGCTGCTGGATGTCACCAGCGCGGACAGCATTGCTGAGGCAGTCGAAACCGCCGGCACGATCGATGCTCTGGTCAACAATGCCGGGGTCGGCCTGCTCAATGTGCTTGAAGGCACGGAGATGTCGAATATTCGCGAACTGTTCGAGACAAACGTCTTCGGTGCGATGGCGATGTCAAAAGCTGTCCTTCCGCAGATGCGGTCCCGTCGCTCAGGCGTCATCGTTAACGTCAGCTCGGCCGTCACGATAAGGCCGTTGCCCGCGCTTTCGGTTTACAGCGCCAGCAAGGCAGCACTCAATGCCTTCACGGAGAGCCTCGCGCTCGAGGCGGCGCTGTTCGGCATCCGCGCTAAACTCGTCCTACCTGGCTCTGCACCGACGACCGGCTTCGGCAAGAATGCTGTCTCGCGCATGGGCATGGAAATCCCCGAGCCTTACCAAGCATTCGTCCAAGACTACCTGACGAAGTTGAGATCCGGGACTGAAGTCACGACGCCGGATGAGGTCGCAGAGGCTGTCTGGAGGTCTGTGACAGAGAGCGATGCGCCAATGAAGATCCCGGCCGGAGCGGACGCGGAAACCTCATATCGCGAAGCCGGTCATTCGCTCGCCTAACATCATCACCCAAATCAACCTTTGAAGGTCCAGACCCATGAATAATCTGATCAATCTCGCGATGCATATTCCGACACCTGAGGCCGCTCTCACCGTAGCCTACACGCCGATCCGTCTTTCGATGCACGGCCGCCAGCCATTGGAACTGCGTCTGACCGCCCCCGCTACGGGGGCCAAGCTTCCGATCGTGCTGCTGTCGCATGGCTACGGCCCATCCAACTACATTCCGTCAAAGGACGGTTACGCTCCTCTTGTCCAGTTTTGGGCCGAGAGAGGGTTCGTGGTGATCCAGCCGACGCATGCGAGTTCTCGCGTCGGTGGCCTGCCGTCAAATTCATCCGGCACGCCATTCTTCTGGCGCGAGCGTGTCAATGAGATGAAGGCGATCCTTGACCAGTTGACCGAAATTGAACGGGAGGCGCCAGCCGTTGCTGGCCGGATGGATCATTCACGCATCGGCGCGGTCGGTCATTCCTTTGGCGGCCACACCGTTGGGCTCCTGCTCGGCGCGCAGGTGGATGGTGAGGATTTTTCCGATCCAAGAATCTCGGCCGGCGTTCTCCTGACGACACCGGGCCGCGGCGGCAAGGACATGACGCCTGAGAGTGCTGCCCGTTTTCCGTTTTTCGACGTCGATTTCTCGACGCTCTCGACACGCAGCCTCGTCGTTTGCGGTGATATGGACAATCCGCATTTTACAACCCGCGGTCCTGAGTGGCATGCAGATGCATTCCACGATGCACCGGGCGCTAAAGAAATGCTGATGATGCACGGGGTCGGTCATGGTCTTGGCGGCATTGCAGCTCTCGACGCAAAGGAAACAGACACTGAAGCACCAGACGTGCTGGAAGCGACCCGACGTCTTGCGCTCGCCTGGCTTCAGACCGCGCTCGGCGCGGACAAGGGCGCTTGGCCGAGAGCTTGCCTCGCACTTAAGGGTGAGGTCGCAACGCTTGCGGCGGTCAGAGAGAAGCAGATCTAGACCTGGGGGCGATTGTTTTAGGCATCGTCGGGACTGATCTTGTTATGCCCGCTTTTACCGAGATCGCTCGCGATATTGGTGGCGACCGCTTCAACGCAGGCGACCCTCGCGGCTTACGTCGCGGGCACGCGGGTGGGGCTACTCGCCCGTACCTGTTGATCTGGTCGCTCTTCCAGATCCGCGCTGTTCATAGTCCCACCGCCGCCGCGCATTGAGTATTTCCATGACAGGCGATTACGCCGCACTACCAATCCACGTACGTTAAATCAATCAATAATTCAGTTAGCTATTATGTCTGATTGGCAGGTCGCAGGTTCGATTCCGCTTAAGTGCTTAATACGCACACGTCCATTGATCGGTAGGGATTGTGCTTGAGCGGAGGAAGGTAGGGGGATCAGAGTCTCCGAAATAGCAAAGCCCTCCAAGCGACATCGGACAAGCATCAGTGGTGGCTACAAAACTACATATGTGTTAATGTGGGTTTTCTTAGATTTGGACTGCGTTAGATGAGCCGATTGACGATCGACATAACGGATCAACAACATCAAAGCCTGAAGGCGCTGGCAGCATTGCAAGGCAAGACAATCAAGCAGTATGCGCTTGAGCTCCTCTTCCCCGGTGACGCAGACGCAGAGCGAATCTGGGGGGAGTTGAGGACGTTGATGAACATGCGCGTCAATGAGGGGCTTGCCGGGAGACTGTCGACCAAAACTGTAGGGGAGATCCTTGACGAGGAGGTTTCCGAGGGTCGCGTTTAACTGCCTATATTCTTACCGCGGAAGCGGAATCAGATCTACCTTCGGTAATCCGCTACACATATACGCAATGGAGTGCTGCGCAGGTACGCCGCTAGTCTCGGGTTTGGAGCGAGGTATCGCAACCCTTGCCGAAGGCAGAGGTTCGTTCAAGGATATGAGTGCGCTTTATCCGGCGTTAAGTATGGCGCGATGCCAGCACCACTACGTCTTTTGTCTGCTTCGTGAGGATGCGCCCGCCCTTATCGTAGCGATTTTTCACGAACGAATGGATCTGATGAAGCGTTCGGTGGATCGTCTGAAAGAATGACGTTTGGGCGGAGGCGAGATTATGTGAGCCCAAGACCGACGAATCGTCGTTGTTGCGTGGCCGAAACATGGGTCGTCAGTTCTGATCCCTTCAAGAGCGAAACCGGCCAAAACCAGGCGGTTGTGCTATCCCGGCAGCCGTTGCATCACCGCCGTCAGGACTTCGCTACCTGCTGCAGTTTGTTTATGTGCTCGCGGCAGAGCGCCTCGATCAGGGCGTGAAGTTGTGCCGTTCGGTCCTGAAGCCAGGCGAGTGCCTCTTCGGAAATTTCGAAACGCTTCGAATAGCGCGCTTTGACGTAGGCCTCGTTGAGAACGTTGTACCATGCGGTAAAACGCTGATGGTCGCGTGGCCAGATGTCGACCAGCCGCTGATCACGATCCTCTGAAAGGCCTCGGAGGAATTTGAGGTTGTGTGACGCAGGTGAATAGTTTGTCACTGTCAGGAGAAAGCAGTTGTAGGCCGTCTCGACCGCCTGATGAAGTTGGAAGGCCGCGATGTTGGCATTGTTATCCTTAAGGGCAAACCCAGCCAACCTGATGAAGGTTTGAGCATCAGGAAAATGCCTGCGGAAATGCTCCTCCGCCACCCTGAGTGCATCGGCAGGGCTGAGCGGTTTCGCTTCAGCCAACGGCCGGTCGTCGAATTCATAGAGCACGACACCTTCACGGGCGAGATCGACGAAGAAGGCTTGGCCATCATGCAGAAAATTGCTGATCTCGCGTGCTCCATGCACGATGAGACCAACGGGTGTCTCGATCTCCTTGTCCCACATCAGCCGGTCGGTTGCCTTGTCCCAGTATTTCGGATCGGCCAGTTCCTTGTTGCTAACGATGACGAGAATATCGAAATCCGATCGATAGCCCTTTGACGTGTGCGGCTCATCCACCCAAGTGCCACGGGCGTAGGAGCCGAACAGAATGATTTTGAAAATCTGCCCGTCTTTCTTGGCCTCGGACTTCGAGCGCTCGACAATGCCGGCGAACTCTTCGTGGATGATCCGGACCACCCTTCCCAGTTCGCGCTGCTTTGTCTGCGGAAGATGTCCGATATCCGTTTTCATAGCCTCACCATCGATTCTTCTGAACGGATATTCTAGCCGTGATCGGGTGGCGATTGCTACTCCACATTGTTGTAGGGGTTGAGGGGCTAGGACGCCATTTTTCGGTTTAGGATCGAGGTCTGTCGGAATAAGAATACATGAACTACCTCCTGGTGGTCCAAGTCTCGTCCACATCCCGCCCCGCCAGAACCGTCAATATTCCATGCCGAAACACAGACATGTCGATATTCCACCAATGACAGAGCAAGAAATGAGCGATTTTACAGGCAGCGCAGCCATCCCTTCACGGACAATTCACCCCCCACAGTCCATCAGCGTCGAAGCGCAAGCGTCACTGTCGCGCCTGGTCGACAAGGACGGCAGTCCCATCAATGCGCAGTATGAAATGCCCTCTCCGGAGGACTTTTCCGGCTGGATGAATAAAAAAGCCGTAGTAGATGCGCATTACGCCGCCGCGGCAAAAGATCTTGCCGGGAGTTTGCAGTCCACAGTCGAGACAATTGTAGTCGAACAAGCAACGATCCATGTCGCGACGCCGCACGGACAATTTGATGCTCGTGGCGCACTGATCGATCTGCATGGCGGCGCATTGGTGTTCGGAGGCGGTGAGGCCTGCCGCGTCAGTGCGCGTCGACAGGCGCACCAGCATGTCGTTCGATGCTACGGCGTCGACTACCGGATGCCGCCTGAGCATCCATATCCGGCCGCTCTTGATGACTGCTTGGCCACGTATCGCCATGTCTTGACTGGTCATTCCTCCGACAAGGTGGTCATCTTGGGTCGATCGGCAGGCGGCAATCTGGCGACCGCCATGCTGCTGCGGGCGAGAGATGAAGGCATGCCAATGCCCGGCAGATTAGTCTTGCTCTCGCCACAGGTTGACCTCACCGAATCGGGCGACAGTTTCCAAACAAACCAGATGATTGATCTCGTTCTGCCGCGCCCGCTCAGATCAAACAACCTGCTCTACGCCGGTGGTGCTGATCTTTCCAATCCCTATCTATCACCGCTCTTCGGCGATTTGGCGGGCCTTCCGCCGACATTCCTGCAGACCGGCACGCGTGACCTGTTCCTATCGAACACGGTGAGGATGCATCGAGCCTTGCGAAAAGCTGGCGTGGAAACAGAATTGCACGTCTTTGAAGCGATGCCCCATGGTGGCTTCATGGGTGGGACACCGGAAGACCAGGAACTCGAAGCGGAGATCCACCGGTTCGTCATGGCAAACTGGAACTGAGGCGGGAAACCCACACAGGTTTGGCGCAGCCCCTCTGTTGACCTGCTACATCCCTGGCCACATTCCTCCGTCAAGTCGGAGGTTTGCTCCTGTGATATAGCCGGCACGGGGGCTCGAGAGAAACGCAATCGCATCCGCAATCTCCTCGAGGGTTCCGACCCTTCCAAGGGGCACCTGAGCAAACATTGGCAGGATTTCTCTCTCTATGTCATTCCAGGGGGCGTCAATGGCCATCCCCTTCTCAATGGCCTTCTTACGGAATGCGGTATCCAAACTGATGCTATGCACCGTTCCAGGCGAAACGGTGTTTGCGGTGATGCCGTGTGCAGCAACGTCTTTTGCGAGCGACGCCGTCATCGCGATCATGGCTGCTTTGGCGGCAGAGTAGTCCGGTCGACTTGCAGGCGGCATCAGGGCCGCTAGGCTTGAGATGTTTATGATCCGACCCCACCGCGACGCTTTCATTGCGGGCAGAACGAGCGAGATGATCCTCACAGATGCGAGCACATTCCTGTCATAGACAGCGGCCCACGTTTCAGAGTTTGTCGAGGTCCAATCCTCCGCCGGGGCAGATCCGCCGGCATTGTTGACCAGGATGTCGATCGAGCCTGCTGCAGCCTTTGAATCACGAACCAGACGATCAACCTGATCCGGCACTGTCAGATCGCCGAATACCGCGAAAGCATGACCTCCAGAGGATATGATATCATGGGCGACCTCCTCTGTTTTCATTCTGTCGCGACCGTGGACAAGAACGGTTGCCCCTTCCTTTGCGAGGCCTCTGGCCACGCCCTCGCCAATCCCCTTACTGCTTCCCGTGACCAGTGCAACCTTGTTTTGGAGTTGTAAGTCCATGATATTTCATCCGTGTTATCGTCTCCTGCAGATATGAGGTTCGTTGATGAAACAGGCAATTACGCACTTTAAAGTGCCTGTCGAGGACAGGGCGACATGCCTCGGAGCCGACGGATCTGTCTCTCATGTGAGCAGGGTGCTTCGGATGATCACAGGACGTTGGAAACTGCCGATCCTTTTCCGATTGTTCGCCGAACCATCATTGCGGGCATCGCAGTTCATGAGAGACATACCTGGCATATCCCAGAAGATGCTAACGCAACATCTCAGGGAACTGGAAAATGACGGCCTCATAATCCGACACGACTTTCAAGAGCAGCCTCCTCGAGTCGAATACTCGCTGAGTTCAGCAGGCCACGGGCTTATGCCGATTTTGATGGCGGTCAGGGAATTCTCTCGGGATTATCCTGTCGAACGGCGTCGATAACTAACTTGGGTGCCGAACGCTTGGCGCAACATTCCGAAAATATCGCTTGTATTATGGACTGAATGGTTCCATATTGACTCCATGGTCAAGCGCACTCAAATATCCGCGTCCGTTGGTCGCCCTCGAGAATTTGAACTCGATGAAGCAGTTCGAAAAGCAATGCAGGTATTTTGGGATCGTGGATATCACGATGCATCACTTCCCGACCTGCTTGAGGGCATGGAGCTTTCCAGAGGCAGCTTTTATAAGGCTTTCGTCGACAAGCGAGGCGTCTATCTGCGTGCCCTCGACGCTTACATCGAGGAAGCCGTTCGCTCGGTCGGTGAAACGCTGCATTCCAATCCGTCGCCCAAAGCCGCAATTCGAGACGCTTTTTCTCAACAAGTGGATCAAGCATCGGGAACGGAAGGTCTGCGTGGATGCCTTGTCGTCTTTGCAGCTGTCGAAATGCTACCAGAGGATAAAGAGGTCGCACCACGTATTTCCCGGCTGTTCAGACGGTTGCAAGATCTTTATGCGGCGGCGATCATAAGGGCCCAGGGCTTGGGCGAAATCGATCCAGGGCTGGATGAACGAACGCTCGCCAGGTTCCTCGTGTGTCAGATTCAGGGCATGCGGGTCCTGGCCAAGGCAGGAGCGGATCGCGCTGAGACGAGGGCCATGGTCGAACTGGCACTGAAGGCACTTGGCTGACCCAAATTTGGAACCAAATAGTTCCAAATACTTAACATTGCAAACCGTCGATCGATTTTTTGGTCGATGTGGAGAGACTTATGAGAGACACCAGCAATCCCGATGACAAACTCGATCCACGTCGATGGATAGCACTGGTCATCCTTTTGACCGGCGCCTTTTTGCCACCGCTCGACTTCTTCATCGTCAATGTGGCGCTGCCCTCGATCCGGGAGGATTTCAGGGCCTCTGCGTCAACGATGCAGCTGATTATCTCCGGTTACGCCACCACCTATGCTGTGATGCTGATCACTGGGGGCAGGCTTGGAGATCTCTATGGTCGACGAAATGTCTTTCTGGCTGGAATGGTCGGGTTTGCAGCCGCATCTGCCTTATGCGGTTTTGCCTGGTCTCAGGCCGCGTTGGTCGCTGGCCGTATCCTTCAGGGGTTTGCAGCGGCAATCATGGCACCGCAAGCCTTGGCTTCCATCAATGCGATTTTCCCAGACCACGAAAAATCAAAAGCCCTCAGCTTTTATGCCCTGACATTCGGGGTTGCATCGATGGTTGGTCTGTTTCTCGGTGGTGCGTTGATTGCGCTTGATATCCTTGGACTTGGATGGAGAGCCATCTTCCTCATCAATCTGCCAGTTGTCGCGGTCGCTGCGCCGTCGGCCTTCATCATGTTGCGGGAAACCCGATCTGAGCGCCCAAGCAAACTGGATCTTGGCGGAGCATTGTTGATCGCGATTGCGCTATCTGCGCTGATTGCGCCGCTGATCGAGGGGCGGGAGCAGGGGTGGCCGATCTGGCTAATCCTGATGCTTGCCACGTCCCTCCCGTTTTTCCTCCTGTTCTGGCGGCATGAGAAACACCTGGAGTCGGCGGGGAGAGATCCGATTCTTGCACCTAGCCTGCTGCAAAACCGTGGACTAATGCGCGGGCTGCTGGCTGCATTGTTCTTCTACTCGCTTGCGGCCTTCTGGCTGATATTCTCGGTCTATCAGCAGGGTGGCCTTGGTCTGACGCCTTTCGAGGCCGGGCTGGCGATCCTTCCTGCGGCCGTCGGCTTCGTCCTTGGTCCTTTTGCAAGTGAGCGCATCCTCCGCGTCTTCGGAAGATTTTCCGCCGGCGCCGGCATGGTGCTGCAAGCTGCAGGGTTGTTTGGAACGGCGGCCTTGATTTCGAATGGCCTTCCGCAATTCCTTTTTGCTGCGCTTTTTCTTATCGGAGCGGGGCAGGGGATCGCCCTTCCAAACCTGGTGAAGAGCATCGTGCAAAGGGTGGACCGGACGCAGTCAGGATTGGCCTCTGGTCTGGTCAATTCGATGTTTCAGATTGGCGGTGCGTTGGCAGCCGCAATCGTTGGCGGATTGTTCTTCTCGATCTTGGGGTCGGCCACAGACGTTCAATCCATTGGCCGAGCATACAGCGTTGCAGCCGTTGCAATTGCCATTTGTCTTCTCATCGCGGGATGGCTTTCCGTCAGCCTGACATCGCCCCAACCGTTGCGTCGATGAGCGGCGCGATAGCAGCGCATCACTAGCCGATCGCGCTGAAACGGCGTGAAACTCCCGAGCAAAACAGAGACATTCAGAGGTACTCTCCATGAACAACATCTCCACATTACCTCTTTCCGGCAAGCGCGCGCTGGTCACCGGTGCGGCACGCGGTATCGGTGCGGCAATTGCGCTAAAACTGGCCGAGGATGGTGCCGACGTTGCGATCACCTATGAGAAGTCGGTCGAGAAAGCGGAAGCTCTCGTTGCCAAGATCCGCGCCATGGGTCGAAATGCGATCGCCATCCATGCCGATGCCGCGAGCACATCCGCCGCCATGGCTACCGTCGAACAAACTGTCGCTGAGCTCGGCGGCCTTGATATTCTCGTCAATAATGCCGGTGTCCTTTTCGCAAGTGATTTCTCCATGCAGCCACTTGAGGAGATTGATCTTCAGCTGAACGTCAATGTTCGCGGCGTCTTTCTGATCACCCAGGCAGCGCTGAAATACATCCCCAACGGAGGTCGCATCATCAGTACCGGCAGCAATGCGGGTCTGGCTGTGCCGTTCGCGGGGATCGCGGTCTATGCCGCGACCAAGTCTGCGCTGGAAAGCTTCACGCGCGGTCTCGCACGTGAGCTGGGCTCTCGGGAAATTACCGTCAATCTGGTTCGACCAGGTCCGATTGATACTGACATGAACCCTGCCGATGGCGCGCTTGCAGCCGCTATTCTGCCAAACCTGTCGATTGCTCGATATGGTAAAACCAGAGAAGTCGCTGAGGCCGTCGCCTTTCTTGCGGGGCCCGGTGCAGCCTACATCACCGGCTCAGGCATTCTCGTCGATGGCGGCATCAGTGCCTGAGCATTAATACGAGGCGGTGCCTCGCCGCTCTGTCCTGTAGGTGATAACGCGGAATTTGGGCGCGCATGGGCTGCGGAGTTCCCTCCGCTGCACTGTGCGCGTAAATTTGGCGAAGCGGGCGGCGGCCATCATCCAGGAATTTCTCCACTCCGTTGGTGGTTTTCCTGCGTTGCAATCGTACCTAGGTAGCAAATATGGGTGGCCTGGTTTCTGCTCAAGCGCCCGTTGAGCGGTAACATACCTAACGTATGAACATGGAGAAACATTTGAAGACCATCGGCATACTTGGCGGAATGTCCGCGACATCAACCCAGATTTATTACCGAGAACTCTGCAGGCTTACCCGCGAGAGCCTGGGAGGACTTCATTCTCCCGAGCTTCTCATACGGTCTGTCGACTTCGACGAAATCGAAAAATTGCAGGCATCCTCCGATTGGGACGCGGCGGGCCGAATCCTCAATGAACATGCTATCGCGCTGCAGCGCGGCGGCGCCGACCTCCTCATCCTTGCGACAAACACCATGCACAAGGTGGCGGACAAGATCGTGGGCGGGGTGTCGATTCCCTTCGTGCACATCGCGGACGCAACTGCAACCGCTATCGTCGACCGCGGTTTCCGGAGACCGGGTTTGATGGCAACCGCCTTCACCATGGAACAGACCTTCTATACCGACCGTCTCATCGCTCAGGGGCTGTCGCCAACGATCCCTGAAGCTGATGATCGAGCTGAAACCCATCGTATTATCTATGAAGAGCTGTGCCGCGACATCGTTCGCGAGGAGAGCCGCTTGACCTATGAACGGATTGCGCAGCACCTGGTCGACAAAGGCTGCGACTGTCTTATCCTCGGCTGTACCGAGGTGGGTATGCTGTTAAACCAGGATCACGTAGGCGTTCCCGTCTTCGACACGACCCTCATTCATTGCAAAGCCGCCCTTCAAGCTGCTTTACAATGACATGTTGTGTTCTGACGGTCGATCGATCGTGAGAACGGTGAGGGGCAATGGTCAAACCTGTTCGCCCAGGTGATGCCGGACCCACTTCGCTTCTTCCGATGCGGTACGCCCGAAATGCCGTCTGAAGTCGCGGCTGAATTGCGCCGGGCTGACATAGCCCACTGACGCCGCCACCTCTGCAATTGTTCCAGTCTGGCGGGCGATCATCAGTCTCGCTTCATGGAGCCGCATCGCCTTCACATATTGCATGGGACTTGAGCCTGTCAGCTCCTTGAAATGGACATGGTAGGAAGGAACGCTCATGCCCACCGCTCTGGCAAGGTCCGCGACGGTGATTTCAGAGCCGTAGTTTTTGCGCAGCCATGCCAGGCTCTCGACCAGTTTTCCCGACGTCCCTTTCCGCTGCAGGGCCGCGATCACTGCGCCGCCTTGCGGCCCTGACATGACCCGGTAATGCAGCTCACGCAGGATGGAGTGTCCAAGGACAGCGACCTCAACCGGACTGCCAAGCGCCGTGAGCAAGCGGAGCAGGACGTCTTCGATACTGCTATCCATCCTGCTCGAGAAGAGCCCTTTTGGCTTGACGCTTGCAGGACCGGCGAGTTTTTCGAGCTGCGTGGAGATCTCGGCCGCCATCTGCATGTCGAACTCTAAATAGACCGCGAGCAGTGGCCGCCTTGGACTGGCTGTAGATGTCATCCGGAAGGGAACGGGCACCGAAACGGCAAGATAGTGGTCTTCGTCGTAGAGGTAGATTTCCCCGTCCAGAATGCCGTGTTTGCTCCCCTGCAATACGAACACGGCACCCGGCTTATAAAGAACCGGAATGTCATTCAGCACTGCTTCCGTGCGTAGGATACGGATACAACCGAGCCCGGTCTGGTTGTAGCCAAGACGAGGAGCGAGTTGTCCGGCCAAGGCGGCACACTGGTTATCTGTAGAGGGCGGCGTTTTACAGTTCATAGGAATTGGCAAAACTCTAAAAGGATCCGCAATCGAACCCGCGTTGTCTCCAGACTATCTGTCACATCAACGGGTAATCAAGGAGTTTCAGAAATGTCGAGCAAAACGTTTTTCATAACAGGGGCGAACTCGGGCTTTGGGCTGGCCATCGCCACTGCCGCAATCGAAGCCGGTCACAGGGTCATCGGGACTCTCCGATCCGAAGCTTCGCGTGAAGCGCTGGCAAAGGCCCTCCCGGAACTGCGCCCGGTCCTCTGCGACGTAACCGATTTCGACCGCATCCCTGACGTCGTTCAGCAAGCGGAGGGCGAACACGGGCCAGTCGATGTGCTGATCAACAATGCCGGATACGGTCACGAGGGTGTGCTTGAGGAATCGCCGATCGAGGAGATGCGCCGCCAGTTCGACGTGAACGTGTTTGGCGCCGTTGCAGTCGCCAAGGCGTTTCTCCCGAGGTTCCGTGAGCGCCGAAGCGGCTTTATCGTCAACGTCACGTCGATGGGCGGCATGATCACCATGCCCGGCATCGCCTATTACTGCGGCAGCAAGTTCGCGTTGCAGGGTATTTCAGAAGTCATGCGTTTGGAAATGGCGCCGTTCGGTGTGCACGTAACAACCCTTTGCCCCGGCTCGTTTCGGACGGACTGGGCAGGCCGTTCCATGGTCCGCACAGAGCGTTCCATTGCTGACTATGATACCCTGTTTGATCCGATCCGCGAGGCGCGTCAGGCAGTGAACGGCAAGCAGCTCGGAAATCCGCAAAAGCTCGCCGACGCGGTGCTTACCCTCATCGAATCTGACAATCCCCCGCCGCAACTTCTCCTTGGCAGCGATGCGCTCAAACATGTAACGGCGCGGATCGAACGCCTGACCCAGGAAATCGAAGCTTGGAAGGGCGTGACTGTCTCCACGGACGGCTAACGCAACCCAAAAATTTGCTGTTGACGATCTGCCTACTAGAAGGTAGACAAGCTGCATGAGCAATCTTTCGACCACCTCGGACGACATTCTTGCGTCCACCCGACACCTTCTGATAAGCGGCGGCTACAATGGCTTCAGCTACGCCGATATCTCGGAGATTGTCGGTATCCGCAAAGCAAGCATTCATCATCATTTTCCCAGCAAGGTCGATCTGGTGCGTGAGCTGGTCAAGCGTTATCGGGAGGATGGCCAGGCAAGCGTGGCAGTCCTTGAGCAGAAGGTTCCGAATGCTCTGGACATCCTCAAGGCTTATGCAAACCACTGGGCTGCATGCATTGAGGATGCCAGCAGACCCTACTGTGTCTGTGCTATGCTTGCCAGTGAACTGCCATCCCTCCCCACGGAAGTCGCAACCGAGGTTACGAACTTTTTTCGCTTCATCTCCTCGTGGCTGGCTTCGGTCATGGAGCGAGGTTCCAAGCAGGGCGAACTGAGTCTTACCAGTGCGCCGCATGTCGAAGCCGAAACATTTCTGGCAACCGTCTACGGGGCAATGCTTTCGGCGAGAGCCAATGGGAAGCCGGAAGTGTTCTCAATGATACTCGAACCTGCCCTCAATCGTCTCACGCCGACGGTTTCTCACTAATCCTGCGTGGCAAGGCTACTCGGGTCAATCGCGTCAATCGCGTCAATCGAAACTACCAACTAGTAGGAAGATAAAAATGAGAAATACTTTCCCAGCCTTGGCCCTCGGGCTGACCAGCATCCTTGCTGTAACTGTCCTTTCGGCACCCGCATCTGCCGAAGATAAGAAAGCCGCGCCGATCCATGTCCGCGGCAGCATCGTCGACTACCAGGCGTCAACGCTCAAAGTGAAGACCCGCGAAGGTGAGACCGTCGACGTCGCCCTTGCCGACGAGTGGAAAGTCGCCAGCGTTGCCAACGCAAAGGTCACCGACATCAAGCCGGGCGATTTTGTGGGTATCGCATCATTGCCAAAGGCCGACGGCGGCGATGGTGCGCTTGAGGTCCTTATTTTCCCGCCGGCAATGAAAGGCACAGGCGAGGGGAGCTACGGTTGGGATCTGAAGCCCGACAGCAGCATGACCAATGCGACAGTCGCGGATGCCGTTAAAGGCGTCGATGGCCGGACTGTCACCGTGACCTATCATGGCAAGGAAAAGAAGATCGCCATTCCGGATGGGACACCGGTCGTGACCATCGCCGCGGCCACCAAGGATGATCTCGTTCCTGGCGCCGTTGTCTTCATCACCGCCGAAAAGACTGCAACAGGCCCTATCGCCCATCAGGTGGTCGTCGGCAAGAATGGCGTGGTTCCACCCATGTGAAGACCACGCCGTCACTGGCCGGAGCAGCCGCCTTACTGCTTCGGCCAGTGACTACAGATCGACGCTGCTTGGTGTGCAGCCGCTAATGCACAGATGAAAGACGCTGAGATGAGCGCAGACGCTTCCAATGACAATGTTCAATACCCTCGGACGATCTTTATCCGCCGCCACTCAGTTGTGACTCGGCTTACGCACTGGCTGAACGTGCTTTGCCTGGGCTTCCTTCTTTTGAGCGGGCTTCAGATCTTCAATGCCCACCCGGAGCTTTATTGGGGTCATTATGGCGCGAACGGCGACCCTGCCATCCTGACAATCGGCTCAGATGATGGCGGTGGTCAGCCGCGCGGTTTCGTTCGTATTGCCGGGCTGGAGATCCCCACGACGGGCCTGCTTGGCGTTTCTCAGGCTGATGGCGAACAAGTCTCACGCGCTTTTCCCTCCTGGGCAACCATCCCTTCATTCCAGGATCTTGCGGCCGGACGTCGCTGGCATTTCTTCTTCGCCTGGCTGTTTGTGATCAACGGCATTGTCTATCTCGGCTTCAGCGTGCTGAGCGGACATTTCCGCAAAGACCTCGCGCCAAAGCCCCATGAGATCTCGCCGCGCCACCTCGGCCGCGAAATCCTCGACCACGCTCGGCTCCGCTTTCCGGAAGGGGAGGAGGCCAAACACTACAACGCGCTTCAAAAGCTCACCTATCTGGGGGTCATTGTCGTTCTGCTGCCGCTGATGGTGCTGACAGGTTTGACAATGTCGCCGGGCGTCGATGCCGCTCTGCCGTCCCTTGTCGATATTTTCGGCGGACGCCAGTCCGCGCGCACGATCCATTTCATCACAGCGTCGGCGCTTGTCATCTTCGTCATCGTGCACGTGGCAATGGTGGTCCTTTCCGGGACCTGGAACAACATCCGCTCGATGATCACCGGACGCTATGCGATCCAGGAGAAAGGCCAGAAATCATGAGCAAGCTTTTCACCCGACGCCGCTTTCTCATCGGCGGCACGCTCGGGGCCAGCGCCCTTACTCTCTCGGGTTGCGACCTCTTGGACCAGAACGCAGACGTCGCAAACGTCCTTCGCTCAGCTGAGCATCTGACCATGAAAGCCCAGAGACTGCTTCAGGGGCGCGATTCACTGGCGCGCGAGTTTGACGAAAAGGACATTTCCCCCTCCTTCCGTGTCAATGGAACGAGTGCTCCCGACAGCGATGAATATGCGGAGCTGTTGGAAGGTCACTTCACAAACTGGCGACTGAAGATCGACGGTCTTGTTGATCGGCCTCGAGAGATTTCGCTCATAGATCTGAAGGCGCTTCCTTCCCGCACCCAGATCACCCGCCATGACTGCGTCGAAGGCTGGAGCGCCATCGCCAAGTGGAGAGGCGTTCCGCTCGCCCATCTGTTGCGCCTTACTGGCGTCAAGCCGACGGCGCGATATGTCGTCCTGCATTGTGCCGACGAACTCGAAAAGACGCTCGACGGAAGCGGCCGCTATTACGAGAGCATTGATCTCATCGACGCGGTTCATCCGCAAACCATCCTCGCCTACGAGATGAACGGCGAGGACCTTAGCGTTGGTCACGGCGCGCCCTTGCGTCTCAGGGTCGAGCGGCAACTGGGGTACAAACAGGCCAAGTACATCATGCGCATCGAACTGGTCGACAGCTTCGCCGGCCTGTGGGGCGGGAACGGCGGCTATTGGGAAGATCGCGGCTACGAATGGTACGCCGGCATCTAAGGCCACCAAATGGCAAACCACAGGAAAACAATCCATGAGCCGACGCAAAGTCCAGAATGCGATGCCGATTTCAGCAATTGCACCTTCACGACAGGTCGAAATCAACCAAACCAGTTCGATCCTCTCGGATCCTGACGGCCGATGGGCGGCGAGGCACCAAGAGGCGATCAGCGATGCCTTCGAGAAAAGTGCGCGCATCAAGGGTTCCCACGGCGGCGGGGCAAAGGTTTCCTCTCAAGGCGGCTCGCATGACCTCGATAGTTCCGAGATGTCAGCCGGGAAACTCTCCGGCGAAAGCGATCGGATCGACCGTACTGAATGGGACGAGAACACCCTCTTCGGCAAGCATGTCGTCTTCATCTGACGACGCTAGCGCAAACCATCAATCAACCAGTTCAGAAAGTGGAAGAAAACAATGTCGCACAACCAGACCTCCCGTGCCCCGCGCGGCAACGACCAGTGGCTCAAGCAGTATTACTTTACCAGGGCGGCCTTCTCAGTGCTGTGGGTCGCGGCTGCGTTGACTGCCGGACGACATTCCTTTGCGGTGGCTGCCGCACTGCTGATCATCTATCCCGCTTGGGATGCAATCGCGAACGTTATCGATGCCGCAAGGAGCGGTGGTCTTGCCGCCAACCGGAGCCAAGCGATCAACGTCGCAGCGAGCTCGGTTATGACGATAGCCGTGATCCTGGCGTTGACAATGAACATGAACTGGGTTCTCGGCGCTTTCGGTCTATGGGCGATTTTTTCGGGGCTGTTGCAGCTTGGAACTGCCGTGAGGCGTTGGATAACGAGTGGAGGGCAGTGGGCGATGATTTTGAGCGGTGGCCAATCCTCTTTGGTCGGTGCACTCTTCATCTTTCAAGCGCAAATGCCGCAGGAACCTTCTATCTCAACGGTTGCGGGCTACGCTGGCGTCGGGGCATTCTACTTTCTGGTTTCGGCAATTTGGCTGTCGATCGCCCTGTCGCGTCGCAGTACGCAACCCATCTCGTAAGCGCTACCTCGCGCCAATGAAACCGCTTGGAAGATATTCAAATGATGACAGATGATGCGGCAGGGCAACTTGCTTCCTATCGGAGGACCATCGACAACCTGGATTCAGCTCTCCTCTATATCCTGGCCGAACGCTTTCGCTGTACCGAGCAAGTCGGCCATTTGAAGGCTAAGCAGGCGTTGCCGGCAATCGATAATGAGCGAGAGCGACGCCAATTGGATCGACTGATGAGCATCGCTAGTGATGTTGGCCTCAGTGGGCACTTTGTCGAACGGCTGATGACAATGATCGTGGGTGCTGTGGTGGAGCGGCATAGGGAGATTGCGGCCAAGAAGTAAGTTGTCTGTCGCGCCTGTGCTACCGCAGCCGTGGATCGGAGTGGAAAATCGATCTTCTTTGGGCGGCTTACCATGCAGCGGTTTTTGTGAGGTGGTCCGAGACGGTCGCGATAAACGCCCGAAGACGCTGAAGACGTCGCAGGTCCCGGTGATATCCCATCCAGATGTCTCGCGCCGGCGGGGGCTTAGGTAGTTCCAGTCTGCGGATACCCGGGATCTGATTGCCCACGACGCGGGGCAGGACGGCGATCCCAACGCCCTGCTTGCACATTCGTGCCTGGACGTTTCGGTTGTTTGATCGCAGCACGGGTCTCGCGTTCGGGAAACTCTCGGCGAGCCAGGCTATGTCGGGGAATTGCCCTGTCGAAGTATCGTGGGTGATCAGCCGGAAACCTGTCCCGTCGCCATATTTAGGGTCAGGCGAATCCTCGGCGATGTAGACGTCGTATTCGAGCCTGAAGAGCCGCCGTTGAATGACATCTGCAGTGTCGAACGGAACGATGCGAAAGGCGACGTCGGCCTCCCTTTGGGCGAGGTTGAACAGGCGAGTGCCGGTCAGGATTTCGACGTCTACATTGGGGTAGGCTTTCGAGAATTCTGCCAAAATGGGAGGCAGGACATAAGCCCCGAACCAGTCTGCTGATGAGATGCGCAGATTGCCTTTGAGATTTTGCTCCTGCCCGGCGAGCCGGCGCTCCATGGCAAGCGCGCCTTCTTCCATCTGCTCGGCCAGGGCGATGATCCCATGGCCCTCCTCGGTCAGCACGAGACCGTCCGCGGTCCGCTGGAAGAGCGTGTGGCCGATCGCCTCCTCAAGGGCACGCAGCCGTCTGCCGACGGTGGGATGGCTTGTGTGAAGAGCACGTGCAGCGCCGCCGAGCGTTCCGGATCGCGCAACCGCAAGGAAGATTTTCACGTCACTCCATTCCACGGCCAAGCCCTAACAAAAATGAACATTGAAAATACAAAACTGTCACTTCAAGTACAAATCTAAACATCTAGATTCAAGTCAAATTTCGAAAACAAGCGGAGAAACGTCATGAGAACTTGGTTCATCACAGGCTGCTCGAGCGGCTTTGGACAACGGCTCGCGGTCGCTGCAGCACAGCGGGGCGATCAGGTTGTCGCTACTGCCCGAAACGTCAACTCGATCGAAGACATGGCTCGGCCATTCGACGGCCGTATGATCACCTTGCCGCTCGACGTGACAGATGCGGCGGCGGCAAATACCGCGGTCGCAAAGGCCGTCGAGACATTTGGGGGTTTTGACGTGCTGGTGAACAATGCCGGCTACGGACTGTTTGGGGCGCTCGAGGAGGGCACGCCCGAAGAATATCGACCGATGTTCGAGGTGAACGTTTTCGGTCTTATCGAAACCACCAGGGCAGCCTTGCCTGCACTGCGACATTCGGGCGGAGTGATCGTCAACATGTCTTCTGGTGCAGGGATCGCGGGCAGTGGCGGCGCAGCATATTACAATGCAGCCAAGTTTGCGGTTGAAGGGGTTTCCGAAGCACTCTCCGGCGAGCTGAAGCCGTTCGGTATCCGAGTGCTGATCGTCGAGCCTGGGCCATTTCGGACCGACTTCCTTGGACGTTCGATCACGATGGCGGCCAAAGAGATGCCGGAATACGCCGCAAGTTCGCGCAGGCATTATCGCGAAACCAATAACGGCAAGCAGGCAGGCGATCCCGACAAGGCGGTTGCAGCGATCCTGAAGGCGGTCGATGCGGATGACGCTCCGCTTCATCTGCCGCTCGGCCCGGTCGCGCATTCGATCGCTGAGCGGAAGTTGGCTTCGTTTCGCCGTGATATCGACACCTGGCGCGACATCTCGATCGCGACCGATTTCGATCAGCCCTGAGCTGATCGTTAGCTCTCTTTAACCTCAACATCGACGGAAAAGAGTTATGATCCCAACATTGGAAGGGTTTGCCCAGCAGCTGGTGCCGGTCAATGGCATCAAGATCAATGCCGTCACGGGGGGCTCCGGCCCACCGATCCTCCTGCTTCACGGTTGGCCGGAAACCTGGTGGGAATGGCACCACGTCATGCCGCTGCTGGTCGAAGATTTTAGCGTGGTGGCAATTGATCTGCGCGGTGCGGGTTTTTCCGACTGCCCGCTTGACGGCTATGACAAGGCGACGATGGCGCGCGATGCGCACGAAGTAATGCTCGCCCTTGGGCATAATCGCTATGCCGTGTGTGGCCATGACATTGGCGGAATGGTCGCATTGACGCAGGCCGCTATCTATCGAGATTCGGTTACTCACCTTGCTGTCCTCGATGTTCCGCTTCCTGGCTGGAGCCAATGGGAGGCGACGACGGCAAAGATCTGGCACTTCGCGTTCCATGCTAATCGGGATCTTCCGGAACGCCTGATTTATGGCCGCGAATATGACTATGTTTCGGCCTTCATGGCGGAGCGGTTTTACGATCACAGCACCTTTAATCCTGAAGACGTCGACATATATGCGAAAGCCATGGCCCTCCCTGGCCGCACGCGCGGTGGCATGGAATGGTACCGCACACTGACCGCCGACCATGCGGCCGCGCTCGAGTACAAGAAGCGACCGCTTGAGATACCCGTTTTAGGTCTCGGCGGGGAGCAGCGTTTCGGTGCTCATATGGTCCCGATGCTCGAGGAGTTCGCCACAGATGTTACGGGCGGCTCGATTGCCCGCTGCAGTCACTATGTGGCTGACGAGCGCCCGGATGAAGTGGCCGCTGCTCTCATCGATTTCCTCAAGGCCAAGTGAACTCTGCGATCCGGGCAAATTGGGCCCGATCGCGTTCATCGATTCAACAAGAAAGGAAAACTATAATGACCGCACCTCAAATTCGCGGCGTCAACCATATCGGCATCACGGTGCCCGACATCGAAGCGGCAAAATCGTTCCTTGTGGAAGCTTTTGGTGGCCAGGTGATCTATCAGTCCTTCGGACCTCAGGATCCTCCACGGCAGGGAACCGAATTCGAACGGGCCACGGGCGCATTCCCTGGAACGGTGATCCGTGCACAGGCGATGGTCAAGATCGGTACCGGGCCTGACATCGAGCTCTTCGAAATGCACGGTCCCAAGCAAGCGCAACCGGTTACACCGAGCGACTTCGGCATTACCCATTTTGGTGTCTATACCGACGACATCGACGCATCGGTAGAGCGCTTTGAGAAGGCCGGCGGAACCCCCCTTACGGCGCCACGCGCTATTCCGTACGCAACCGAAAAAGGGGACGGAAACAAGGTCTGCTATTGCCGCACGCCGTGGGGCACGATGATTGAGTTTATCACAACGCCCGATCGCATGGCCTATCATGACCAGACGGATCTGCGCAGGTGGCAGGACGAGAAATGAGCGTGAGCTTCGATACCACGTTATCCCGCCGCAGCCTCCTGTCGCTTTCGGCGATGGCTGCGGCCTCCGCTCTGGCGGGGTGCGCCTCCACCGCTGGCACCGGTTGGATGGTGGGGCGACAGTCGACGCCGCTCCCGGATCCGATCGGCCCTGTCCACATCGCAGCTGTACCGACAGATGCCGAATTGGCTGTCATGTACGGTCCTATCGAGGATGGCGGCTTTCTGATCCCGGCGGTTCCCTACAAACAGATTGATTCGCGCTACTATCGCCAGCAGGTCCTCGACCCAACTGGCGAGGCGCCCGGCACCATCGTCGTCGACACCCCCTCCCGCTTCCTCTATCTCGTCCAGCCGGGTGGGACCGCGATGCGCTATGGTGTTGGCATCGGCCGCGAGGGCTTTGCCTGGCAGGGCAACGGCGTCATTAAGTGGCGTCAGAAATGGCCCCGCTGGAAGCCGCCGAACGAGATGGTCGCGCGTCAGCCGGAACTGGCGAAGTATTCGATCGAGAATGGTGGCATGGAGCCGGGCCTGAAAAATCCGCTCGGTGCGCGAGCGCTCTACATCTACTCCGGCGGCCAGGACACACTCTATCGTCTGCACGGCAATCCGCAATGGCGCTCGATTGGCAAGGCCGTTTCGTCAGGCTGTGTGCGCCTGCTCAACCAGGACATTATCGACCTCTATGAGCGTGTGCCGATCAAGGCGCCAATTGTCGTCAAGCAGTAAGCGCAAGCTATCACCACCGTCTCTCCCTGGATAGAGGAGAGACATGTCCTTCAGGCGATTTCAAAGCCTCAGTTAATCCACGCACAAAACTCAAGGAACTACCGACCATGTCGAACTTCAGTAAAGTGGCCGTTTGCCTCGTTGCCGCGCTTTTGTCTTCCGTAGCCGTAACAGCCCCAGCCTTAGCGGACGCGCGCAACATCGTCCTTGTCCATGGCGCGCTCGTGGATGGTTCGGGCTGGCGCGGCGTTTATGACATCCTGACCCGCGACGGCTACAATGTCAGCATTGTCCAGCAGCCACTGACACGCCTCGACCAGGACATTGCAGCCACGATGCGCGTGGTCGATCAGCAGGACGGAGATGTCGTTCTCGTCGGTCACAGCTACGGAGGCACGATCATCACGGCAGCAGGTGATGATCCTAAGGTCAAGGCACTTGTTTATGTCGCAGCGCTCCAACCTGAAAAAGGTGAAAGCACAGCACAATTGCTCCAGTCTATGCCGTCACCCACCAAGGATATTAAGCCGTCGAAGGATGGGTTCCTTCTTATAGACCGGTCAAAGTTCGCTGCGGATTTCGGGGCAGATCTGCCCAAGGATCAAGCCGAGTTCATGGCCCGGTCGCAAATGCCTGTCGCCGTCGTCGCCACCGATACACCGGTTTCGGCCGCAGCTTGGCACGAGAAGCCCAGCTACGCAATTGTAGCGAAGGACGATATGACGATAAACCCCGACCTGGAGCGCTGGATGTACAAGCGTGCCGGTTCAACGGTGACAGAGGTAGAGGGCAGCCACGCTATTTACATCTCTCAGGCGGCTGCAGTCGCAAAGGTTATCGAGGAAGCAGCCAAAGCTGCCAAATAGCGGCGGCATGCATTATGCAAAAGGCGCGTGTCTCGATCAACTTGCTAGCTGCGTCACGTCCGGGACGTGATGCAGCATTTTTGAGACACGTACCGGCGCCCGGGAAAGAGCCGTGCCGGCGGGCGAAGTCAAGGACTGTCCGACATCGCTGGCGTTTGTACTTTTTCATCCAACGGTGCTTAAAACTTCGCGACGCTTGTATCAGTGCCGCTAGCAACCAGCAAAGATTGCGAGGACCACTATGGATCGAGAGATCATTATACCCGACGAGATGCAGGAGATCGTCAGCCGAGCCGGCTATGCTCCCGCGGTTAAAGTCGGAGACACAATCTACGTCGTCGGCCAAGTTGGGCGGACCAAGGATCTCAATATTATTCGCGATCCTTCAGAGCAATTCAGAGCTATGTGGGACAATTTACGAATTGTCCTCGAAGCCGCTCAATGCACGTTCGATGACATCGTGGAAATGACAAGCTATCACGTCGAAATGTCCAAGCACATGGACGTGTTCCGGACTGTCAAAAACGAGGTGTTTCCGAAGGGAACCTATGCGTGGACCCGGATAGGTGTCTCTGAGCTCGCGCACCAGGGGCTCCTCGCTGAGGTGAAATGTGTTGCCGTAAAGCGATGATGGAACCTATTTGTCGCGAACGAACCCCTCCACGCTGAGCATATAAGCACAAGCAAAGACAGGTCGGTACTCGAATGCGAGCGATTATGTCCGGGACCTGATCCGCAGAGACCAAGCGCGTACGGATAAGATTGCCGAGATGCAGCGATTTGTCGACGACGGAATCAGAAGCGGAGTTGGGAGCCGTTCAACGGAAGAGTTGTTTGCTTTAGCCACTTCTCGAGCTGACATCAGCCGCGGACGCGCTTAATGCCATTTAGCCTATCTGTCCAAGCGGAAGAGGATATTATTTCCATTGCGGAAGAAGGCATCCGCATCTTCGGAGCACTAGTCGCCAGACAATATCACGATGAGCTTTTTGCCTTGCTCGAACTCATCGCCACCAACCCAAGAATGGCACGCGAACGCCATGAGATTTATCCTCCTGTCAGGATCCATCCTTTCAAGGCTCACCCTGTCGTGTACCGCATCACTGAAGACGGGAGCGTATTCGTCATCCGCATACGGCACAGCCATGAAGATTGGGCGGGAGATTCTTTCTAACCAACCACTTCGCCGAATTTATAACATATTGGTCGTAAGTGCGAATCTCATCAAGGCGACAGCATTACAATCTGCGAAGGCTTAGGCAGCTATGCGCGCCCCATTTCGGTTGTTCCTGCCAATAGTCTTGGCTCCAACCAGCGCACGTTGCTCGGCTAGATCGAGAGGTATCCTGCGTAGCCCGAGATTAAGGACCCCCCATTTCAGAGCGTTGCAGCCTCCCAGTGTGGAGCAAAAGGTGGATCAACGTAGCGCACGTCCTTCGGCAGAGCCGCGATAGCCGCGCGGTCCTCCTCGTCGAGGTGAATATTGAGCGCATCGAGATTGGCTCGCTGGCTGGAGGGGCGAGCGGCTTTGGGGATAGCGATGACGTTTTCCTGATCCAGAAGCCAGGCTATGGCGATCTGGGCTGCGGTGGCGCTGTGCTTCTCACCGATCCTAGCGAGAACGGGATCCTTTGCCGCCCGGCCTTGCGCAAGCGGCGCATAGGCGGTCATCGGAATACCCCTGCGGCGAAGGTAGTCCAGCATCGGCGTCTGCGACAGGAACGGATGATATTCCACTTGATGAACGGCGATGGGGGCGCCGATTTCCTCGATCGCATGCCGGATCATGGGCAGGTTGAAGTTGCAAACGCCGATGGCGCGCGCCAACCCTTCCTCCTTCAGTTTGGTGATGGCGTCGAGCGTGGCGCTTATGTTCATCTTCGCTGATGGCCAATGCACGAGGAAGAGATCGATATGGTCGAGGCGAAGCTTGCCGAGGCTCGTATCGAAGGACCGTCGCAGGGCATCGGGGGAGAGCTTGTCGTGCCAGACCTTGGTGGTGACGAAGAGGTCAGCGCGGTTTATGCCGGAGGCCGTGAGCGCGGCGCCGACGGAGGCTTCATTGTCATACATGGCGGCGGTATCGACGTGGCGAAAGCCGAGTTCAAGCGCACTTTCGATCACCGGTCGGGCGGCATCGCCCGGCATCCTGAAAGTCCCCAGTCCTAACCGGGGTATAGCGACACCGTGAGTCTCAATCGTTTCCATGATCAAACCTTTCGAGTTGCGAGGGACGCGACGGCAGAGGCAGAAGCCGTCCCCCGCCCGTTCTCCCGGCGCGTTCACGCGGTCTCGCTCGCCGCTGCTTGCCGGACCAGCGCTTCGATCACCTGCGCAAGCGACGTCTTGCCCCTGACACGGTTTCCGCCGTCGGCTTTGAAGTCGATCCAGCCTTCGTTGAAACCGTCGAGCATACGCATGCGCGGCTGCGGGTGACGCGTACCCTGGGCACGGAATAGGCCGTCCCAGCGTTCCCGCGGGACGATCTCCACCCGTACCGGATGCCCGAGCACTATCGCGAAGGCATTGGCGAGATCGTTGGGGGAGACCCGTGCCGGGCCTTCCAGTTCCACCACCCGCTTGCCGATCCATTGCTCGCGAATAAGATCTGCAGCAAGCTCGCCGATATCCTGCGTCGACACCATGGCGAAGGTCTTGTCGGCAGGCTGGAGGAAGCTGTGGAGCACGCCTTCGTCGCGCGCCGCGACCACGTCCCAGACCGCATTTTCCATGAACCAGCCAGGCCGCAGGAAGGTGACGTGAAGATCGAGGTCGCCGAGGGCTTTTTCCAGCATCGTCCTCTGGCTCAACAAATTGTCGACTTCCGCGTCGGCGCCGATGGTCGAGAGGCAGACGACCCTTTCCGGGCGGGCAGCAAGGAGAGCGGTCGTCAGCGCCTCATTCTGCTTTGCCGCTTCCGGATAGCCGGGCGCCGGATCGAACTCCGACGGCGGTAGGATGAAGACGCCCTTGGCGCCCTTGAACGCGTTGGCGAGCTTTGTTGCGTCGCCCATGTCGGCAAAGGCGATTTCGCAACCGCGCTTGCACCAGATTTCCGCCTTGGCGGGATCGCGCAGCACCGCGCGGACCGGTTCTCCGGCTTCGATCAGGGCGTTCGCAAGCGCGCCGCCGACCTTGCCGGTAATTCCTGTAATCGCATACATGATATGTCTCCTGGTGTTCAGGTTGGGGAATGGATCAGGCGAGGCCGTCGTAGAGACTGCGCTCGAATGTGCCGTAGAGCTGCACGACCTTTTCGTCGTAGAATGGGAGAAGCTGGGTGAAGATGGCGCCGGTCACCTGCCGGGCCGGGTCGAGCCAGAAATAGCAGTTGAGCAGGCCAGCCCAGGAAATGCTGCCGACCGACCGACCGTTCGGACCGGGCAGCGTATTGATGTCGAACGAGTATCCCCATTTGTGGGGTTCACCGGGAAACTGGTCGAAGCTCTGCGAATAGGCGGGTTGGGCCGTCGTCATGGCGCGCACGTCGAGGTCGCCGATTTGGTTTCGCATCATCGACGCGACCGTTTCCGGCTTCAGCACGCGCACGCCCTTATGGGAGCCGCCGTTCAACAGCATCCGCAGGAAGGCCATGTAGTCGCGTGGCGTGCTGAAGGCGCCGCCGCCGCCCAGGAAGAATTCCGGCCGTTGTGGCATCTCAAAGGGCGCGGGCGTCAGTCCGCCGTCCGCGTTCCTCTTGTGGAAGGTGGCGACCCTGGCCTTCTGCTTGCTGCCGATCAGGAAGCCTGAATCGGTCATGCCGAGCGGAACGAAGATGTTTTCGCGGAAATAGACCTCCAGCGACTGGTCGCTGACCGCCTCCACCAGCTTTCCGATCCAGTCCATGCTGATGCCGTATTGCCAGCGATCGCCGGGATCGAACTCGAGCGGTGCCAGGAACCCACCGTTTTTGCAGGTCGCTATGTCCGGCATTCCTGTAACCTGCTGATAGCGGGTCAGCGCATCGCTCCAGATCGAATAGGTATAGCCGGAGGTGTGGGTGAGCAGGTGCCGCACCTTGATGGCCCGCTTGGCCGGGCGCAGGCGCGGCTGGCCATCGCCGTCGAAACCCTCCAACACCATCGGATTGGCGAGTTCCGGCAAATGTTTCGCCGCATCGTCCTCGGGATCAATCTTACCCTGCTCGATGAGTTGCATGCAGGCCGTGGCGGTGAAGGCCTTCGTCATCGATAACAGCCAGAACACCGTATCGGCGCGCATTGTCGCTCCGGTCACTGTATTGGCCTTTCCGAAGGTCCCTTCGTAGATCATGCCGTCCGGTCCCGCGGCTGTGGCAACGATCCCTGCCACGGTTCCGTCCCGAACGGCCTGCTCCATCGCCATGTCGATCGGTTTGAAATTTCCGGACCGCGCTTGCGGTTTGGCTGTCAGCGCATGAGCCGGCGTATTTGCAGCGACTGTACCGGCTGCCAGCAAGAGGCCGCCGCGCGCCAACAGGCTTCTGCGTGAGATCGCATTCATGGATGAAGTCCTTCTCTGCAAGGCCGGAGATTTCCACGGTTCCGGCATGCCGCTGGCGCCGCGCGGGCGCTAAGTAACTATTTACGGGATGAAGAAAGATGATTCACGCGCATTAAAATCAAGGATAAGATGACTTCAAATCATCATGACAAGACGGTCGGCGAAGACCGACCTTGCGGCGGAGAGGTGCATGAGTTTCGACACGCGGCTGCTGACCGGGGTCGGCGTTTTCGGGGCGGTGATGGAGGCGGGCAATTTCGTGCGGGCCGCGGATGTTCTCGGCCTCACGCCATCGGGGGTAAGTCGTGCGATAGCGCGACTCGAGCAACGCGTCGGCGTCAGGTTGTTCGACCGCAGCCCGCGTAAGGTTACGCTGACGGAAGAGGGCGTCCGCTTCCATGCCAGGATAATGCCGTTGCTGGCCGGGCTGGAGGAGGCGGCCTCCGAAGCCGCCGGTTCGGCGGCGTTCGTCGGTGGGCGGATCAGGGTTTCGATCGATCCCTGGTTCGCGCGCATGGTGCTGGCGCCGAGGATCGGTGAGTTTCTAGCGCTCTATCCCGCCCTGACGCTCGATCTGACCACCAGCAACTACCGCGAAGAGATGATGAGCGGCGCTGATGTCGCCGTGCGTTTTGGTCCGCCGGACGAATCCTCGCTGATCGCGCGCAAACTGCTGGACGTACCGGTGCTGACCTGTGCCGCACCAGGCTATCTCGACCGTCACGGAGTTCCAGTCACGCCCCACGACCTGATGCGCCACGATTGTATTCTCTTTCGCGACCCGCAGACCGGGCGACCGTTCACCTGGGAATTCCAGGGGGATAACGGCGCCATCGAGATCAAGGTGGCCGGGCGGTTGGTCATGGACGATCCCTCCGCTGCGGTCGCGGCCTGTCTCGCGGGGCAAGGCATATTCCAGAGTTTTGCCATCGGCCTCGACGAGTGGCTTGAGAGCGGGGCGCTCACGACGATCCTGACGGAATGGTCGGGCGAGCGGTTTCCACTTTACGCCTATCATCCGTCACGCCACATGCCGCCGGCCAAGGTGCGGGCTTTTCTGGATTTTGTTCAACGAATCGCGGTGACATAGCGCGGGGTGCATTCTTGCCGCTTCGCACGATTGGTGTTGCATACCGGCCGTAAGAGCCGGAGGGGAGTAGATCAGTCCCCGATGACGGGTCAAATCCGCGCACCAGTTGGGATCGTGCCGCAATGCTGTTCCCAACGAACAGTGCTTACGGTTCGATTCCGTTCAAGGCATCGGAACCGGAAATGGCCATTACGCGGAAATAATTTCCGCTTCCGGCGGGTGCACGGGTTCACATCCTGTCGCACGACAGTTTACCGGACGACCATCTTTATTACTCAACAGCGAAATCGGTCGACACCGAGACGGTGCGCTATTCGGAGAGAATGGCAGGGCTTCTGTCGCTCGCAGTCCTCGTGTCCACGATACTGCTCTCGACCGACGTGCTTGTGAGGGCCGCCGCGCGCTCACGCAAGCGGTGACATGCGGAAGCACCAAGTGAAAAGATCGCCATAGATCGATGTCAGCCAGGCATCACGATCTTGATGGGACGCGTCCCGACGGGTTCGCCCGTGGTTCTATCGATCATAACCGGCTCGATTTCGGTGCCCAAGCCTTCATCGAAGAAGCGGGTGAACTCGCCACCGCCGCGATGCTTTCCGCCCCAGGCCGCGAGCGCGAAAAGAACCGGGAGAAAGTCCCGCCCTGCATCGGTGAGGACATACTCGTCGCGAGGTGGGCGTTCCGAGTAGCGGCGCTTTTCGAGAAGTCCTTCTTCCGTCATGGCCGCCAGACGTGTCGCCAGCGGTGTCGGCGCAATTCCGAGGTTTTTGCGAAACTCGTCGAACCGCGTGGACCCGGCGTGGGCGTCGCGCATGATCAGCATGCTCCATGCATCGCCTACGAGAGCAAGGCTCCGGGCAATGAGGCATGGCTGGTCCGAAAGATTTTTCATGTGGATCTCATTTTGGTAGTGACTTACTCTTAAAATGATAGTAACCATTTATCCATCGACATTCCAGCGTAAATTTCTGTTGGCCGTCGAAAACAGCCGGTGCCCAATCCCCATCAGGAAGACGACGATGAAGTTCTATCTCTGCAAATACATACCCCCGCGCCCGGATTTCCTCGCCACGATGACGACCGACGAAAAGACCTGGATGGGCCAGCACGGCACTTATCTCGACAGGCTTCTCGGGGAAGGTAAAATCGTGGCGCACGGGCCTGTCATGGACCCCGCTGGCGGTTACGGCGTCTCGCTTTATCAGATTGAAGACGACGAAAATATCGAGGCGCTGACCTCGCTTGACCCGATCGTGCAAAACGGCGCTGGCCACTACGAGCATTATCCCATGCTTCACATCAAGCATCGCGGCTGAGTCCGCAAACCCCATGTCTCCTCATGCCACCAATTATCGGCCGTCACGCGACCGACGGAAGGAACCTCTATGACCATCGCACTCATTACCGGAGCGTCCAGCGGTATCGGCGCCGTCTACGCACGACGGCTAGCCGCTCGGGGACATGACCTCGTTCTCGTCGCCCGGGCGACCGATCGCCTCGAAACGCTGGCCGCCGAACTTAGCCTGGCATATGGCATCGCCGTCGAGAACATCACGGCCGACCTTACAGACCCGACGCAACTCGGCACGGTCGCCGAACGCTTGAAGGCAGAGCCGTCTATCGACATTCTCGTCAACAACGCCGGGGCAGGATTGCTCGGCGGATTCACGTCGGCCGATCCTGCGGCGATGGAAACACTGCTTCGTCTCAACGTCGTCGCTCCGACGCTACTGGCTTCCGCGGTAATCGCGGGCATGGTGGAGCGGGGCAGCGGGTCGATCGTCAACATCGCCTCGGTGCTGGCGCTTTTACCCGAATATTCCCACGGCATCTATGCCGCCACCAAGTCCTATGTGCTTACCATGTCGCAGAGCCTAGCCGCAGAAGTCTCTTCCAAGGGCGTATACGTCCAGGCTGTCCTGCCCGCCGCGACACGTACGGAAATCTTCGAGCGGGCAGGAGGTGACATCAACCGTGTCCAGAACCTGATGGAAGTGGAAGACCTCGTCGACGCGGCGCTGATCGGGTTTGACCGGAAAGAGCTGGTGACGATCCCGCCCGTGCCCGACGTCGCCGCATGGGATGCCTTCGAGCAGGCGCGTGGCGTCTTGGCCGCAGGCTTTAGCAACTCCGAACCCGCCGCGCGATACCGCTCCAACTCATGACACTTCGACCTCGCGGGGACCACTTGCAACTCCCGCGCCATCAACACCGCCCTGTATCGGGCGAACGAAAGGAATTGAAATGAACACGAACAATCGTAGCGTCGCCGTCGTCACTGGCGCGGCATCCGGGATCGGTCTTGCCACGGCCAAGGCTCTGGTGTCGGCCGGCTACCAGGTCTTTGGAACAAGTCGGAAGGCGAGGACGGGGACGGTCGCGGGGATCACGATGCTTGAATGCGACGTGACCGACAGCGCTTCGGTGGCTGCAATGGTCGCCGAAGTCGTCAGCCGCACTGGCCGTATCGACATCTTCGTTAACAACGCGGGCGGGGCCCTCATCGGTGGCGCCGAGGAATCATCCGTTGAACAGGCGCAGGCTATTTTCGATCTCAACGTGTTCGGGATCGTCCGGACGACTAACGAGGTCCTACCGATCATGCGCAGGCAGCGTAGCGGGCGCATCATAAACATCAGTTCGGTGGTTGGCTTCATTCCCAGTCCGTTCAGCGCGCTTTACACCGCCACGAAACATGCCGTCGAGGGTTACTCGGAGTCTCTCGATCACGAAGTCAGATCGCTCGGTATCAGGGTCCTCCTGGTCGAGCCTGCCTTTACGAACACGGCGCTTGACCACAACGCGAAACAGCCCGACCGCATGACGAGCGTCTACGATGCGGGCCGCAAGACAACGGAAGCCGTGTGGAACAGTGCCATCAAGGCAGGCGATGCGCCGGAGCTTGTCGCGGAAGCCGTCGTGAAGGCGGCGACAGTAAAGTCGCCGAAGTTGCGCTACCCCGCCACCAAGGCGGCGCGGCAACTGCATTTCCTGCGACGCTTCGTACCCGCAAGCGCGTTCGACAAGAGCCTGCGCAAGCAGATGAAGCTGCCTGCCTGACGACGGTGGCACTCGGGAAGACGCCTCCTGACGATGGAAACGTCTTCAACTCAGCGACGATAGTGGATATCCGAGGGCGTTGTGGGCAGCGAGATCTGTCGGTTGATCCATGGCTATCGGCGGAACTGGGCCGGGTTGCTATGAGCGAAGCCGCATAAGCAGAAGTTGATGGAGCGTTTTCGCCGGGGTAGTCGGTCCCGCCTTCCGCGATGCGGCGCTTCTCTAATCGGCGGGTTGAGGTCAAGCGCTTTCGCGCTTACTTAAAGCGAAACGAGTTCGAGCAAAGTCCAATTTCGCCCATAGCGGACAATGAGTGCACCTAACATTTTCACTCCGAAGGTCGCGAATTCAAGTGGCGGCCCCTTCGTTGAGCCGCCCCTTGTTGGGCTAACGCCTCCACGACCCCTCTGGGAGTTCCTTATCCCGTTCCTCCGCAGCGAGTGCCGCAATGACACCGTCCTTATCGAGCGGGATGCAGTAAGCGGGCTTGGCCCGCTCAAAACGCCAGCTATCAGCGAGGGGGCCGACGTCTACAGTATCGAACCCGAACTCCGCTTGTAGGGTGGTCACAATCACCTTGTTGGCGGCATCGTCACCCCCAATCGGCAAGGCACACTTAGCTCTGTTTGGAAGTGCAACAGGATCGAGGAGGTCGTTCTCCAGAATGGCCTTGAACGCCTTGATGATCGTCGACCCTTGGAATTGGTTTGCGATCGGTTGCGACGTTTTCGTCTCGCGCTGGTCGAGCGCATCGATACTTCCATCCCTATCCCGGTAGTAGTTGTTCGCATCGATGACAATCTTGCCATCAAGGAACTGCGGTGCAAGCTGCGAACGGCACTGTGAGAACCATCACATCGCTGGACGAGGGCACGTCGGATACAACAGCGGCCTGACAACCAATTTCGGCCGCTGCCTCGCGCAGGGGTTCTGGTCCGCGCGAATTGCTGAGCGTCGCGGTATGTCCGTTCGCGACTGCAAGCCGGGCCAGTGCCTTACTGATGTGCTCGGCCCCGATGAAGCCAATCCTCATGCCTTGTCTTCCTGCTCGGCAGGCATGTTGCCCGGGGGATAGGAGCGGACTTTTAAAGAAGGGTGTATTGCGGGGTGCTTCCAGTTTCGTTGCCCAGATTGTCTCAGTGGAGGAAATAAAATTGATCTGTAAGAAGATCTTTTAGTCTGATATGATCCCTATAAGCGGCATTTAGTTTGACATGAGCAGATGCTGTGAGATACGTAAACATATCATAACGGGAAAGATGAATCGTTAAGGTATCATATGAAGTCGGGTTCGGAGGCTCTTCAGGACATAGGGCGGCTGCTCAAGACGTCGCGCAAGACTTTGGGCCTCACCCAGGAGCAGGTTGCGGATATGGCGGGTATATCGCGACCGCGGTACCGCGAGATTGAGGCCGGAGCCAGCGCTGCCCGTACGACCACTCTGATCAACATTGGTCGTGCGCTTGGTCTGGAACTGATGCTCATCCCTCAAGCGATGGTCCCGGCGGTTGAAGCTTTACTGCAGCCAGGTGGCGCCGAAGATGACCTTGCTGCTTTCGTCGCCAGTCCTGATGGTGATGGCAATGTCTGATGCGCCTCTTGATCCAAGATCTATAACCTCAATGGACGTGCTGCTGAATGACCTGAAGGTCGGCATGATCGTGAGGACGCCGGGAGACTTCAACGCGTTCAGCTTTGAGGAGAGCTATCGACAGACGGGTGGTTTCCCAGTGCTCAGTTTGTCATTTCGCGCGGCACATGGGGGTTTGCGGAAGGACCCGAAGCCTGTCGCAAGGGCTTTGCCATCGTTCTTTGCGAACCTTCTTCCAGAGGATAAACTGCGCGAGGCGATGGAGAAGCACCATTCAGGCAGCGTGCGAGCAGGAAATGATTTCGACCTGCTTGCAACACTCGGATCCGATCTGCCGGGGGCTGTCCGAATTGTGCCGAGCGAAGGCAGCGTTGTTTGTAATGAGGGTTTGACACCCCCGAGACCGAAGGCCCGGTTTTCGCTCGCCGGCGTGCAAATGAAACTCTCCGTCATCAAAAACACAGGCAAGGGCGGCGGTCTGACGATCCCCTTAGGCGACGAGCAGGGTTCATATATCGCCAAGTTTCCATCGACATCATTTCCCGGTGTCTCGGAAAACGAATTTGCAAATCTCGCATTGGCCGAAGCGATTGGTATGGACGTGCCGGAACGCGAGCTCGTGGAACAATCGCAGTTCGAGGGTATCCCGGAGGAGTTTGAGACATTGTCCGACGGCAAAGTCCTCCTCGTCAAACGTTTCGATCGCGTTGCCGGTGGTGAACGCATCCATATCGAAGATTTCGCACAGGTATTCGGCGTCTATCCGTCTCGAAAATATGAGGGGGCCTCATATCATGATATCGCTGTGGCTATTGGGGTCGCCGTTTCTTCAGCTTCAGCCCTCGAGTTCGTCCGACGACTGGCTTTGGCAGTCCTGACAGGAAATGGCGACATGCACCTCAAGAATTGGTCGCTGATTTATTATGGGAAGGGCAACAAGCCGGCACTCGCCCCAGTCTATGATGTGCTCTCGACAGTCCCTTACATTCCGTCGGACGCCATGGCACTGTCGCTGGCCGGTGAAAGGCCGTTCAAGGCAATGAACGCCCAGCGATGGAAAGTCTTCGCGCATCGTGCGCGACTGCCTGAAGCTGCTGTGCTGAAGGCTGTTACGGAGACCGTCGAGCGCGTCAACCAGTCTTGGTGGTCTCTGCCTGAACGAGCTGTTCTACCCGATAGAGTGTTGGAGCGGATTGATGCCCACATCAAGCTGATGTCGCCGATCCTCGGCACGTGCGCGAATTAGCAATTGGTGTTTTTGCGTAACTCGTTAGCAGTTTCATAGCCCACCAAAACCGATAGGGTTGCTGGTTCGAATCCGTTCAAGAAGAAGGTTTGGTCGAGCTCTTTCTGGGAATGAGCGTTGGAGCGGAGATGCGGATTCGATCTTCGCTTGAAATTGTTCCGCTCGCCAGAAGATCCAGAGCATTCGAAGCAATCTGATCAAAAGGCACACGCAGCGTCGTTAGTGGTGTTGGAAGGTGGCTGACGATGGGAATGTCGTTGTATCCGACAACGGAAATATCGTCAGGCACAGACAGCCCCATACGCGACAGACCGGACAAGGCCCCGATTGCGGTGTTGTCGTTCACGGCGAAGATTGCCGTAGGACGATCATCTAGGCGCATAAGCTGCTGTGCTGCATCCGCGCCAGCATCGATACCGAACGTCGAGGGGATGATGTAATCCAGGCGGACAGCGATCCCTGCCTCTTCAAGAGCCTGGCGATAACCTTCGACACGTCCAAGTGAGCTGGAAGCATAGGACGGTCCGGCGATTACACCGATGCGTCGATGCCCCAGATCCAGCAGATGTCGTGTTGCGAGATATCCACCCAATCGATCGTCACCGACCGAGGAAAGGCTTCGACCATCACTGCGGAGAGCTAAAACAAAAGGTATCCCTCGAGCCGTGAGTACCTCTGGGAAATCGTCGTCCTCGCGGGCTGTCGACAAGATCAATCCGTCCACGCCTCTTTTGAGAAGAGACTCTGCCGCAAGCCTGTCAGCTTTAGGCTTGTCGTCGGTCGTAGCGACAATGGCGAAGCGTCCCGTTTTGCTGCACGCCTTGGCCAGTGCTTCATACAGCATCGCCATAACAGTATCCGTCAACCGAGGCACGATCACACCAACCGTCATGGTATTGCCGCGCCTGAGGCTCGCTGCCGAGACGTCGCGCATGTAGCCCATATCCTCTGCGACTTTGCGCACTCGCCGCGATGTGGCGTTGTCGGACTGAGGCAAACGTTCATCTAAAATGCGCGACACCGTCGACTTTGACACGCCCGCAGCAGACGCAACATCGTGGATAGTTATGCGCGTTTGGCGACCCGTCTCTTTGACCTCTGATTTCATTTCTGTTTTCCGCGCCACGGTACCCTCACATTCGCTAAGGGTGAACATGCATCAAAAAAACTATTGACTCCAGTAAAATCCAGCTCGATAGTGGGAACGTTCCCATTAACGATCCCACCACTGGTCGCGAGGCGGACAGTGGCTATCTGAGGAGGAGATATCCCATGCAAGCAATGGACATGAGAGGCCTGAGCCCGGCGCCGGTCACTGCATTTACTCGTGACGGCGAGGTCGATTACGCCGCTAATGCCCGCATTGCCAAATGGCTTGCCGGAATGGATGGCGTGAAGAGCCTGGTTATTCTCGGCCACGCCGGTGAAGGCACATTCCTAACGGAAGAAGAGCGTCTCAAGCTCATCCACACATATGTCGACGCTGTCGATGGTCGCATCCCGATCATTGCCGGCATCACCGGTGAAGGAACGAGGGTTGCCGCACAAGAGGCAAAGAAGTGCAAGGCTGCCGGCGCGACAGGCGCGCTCGTCTATCCAAACCATGGCTGGCTTCGCTTTGGTTTTCAAAAAGGCGCACCGCAAGATCGTTACAAGGCGATCTGGGAGGAATCCGGTCTGCAATGCATTCTGTTCCAATATCCTGATGTGACCAAAGCCTCCTATGATCTTGATACCCAGCTTGCGATCGCGACCCAGGAAGGGGTCGTCGCAACCAAGAACGGCGTGCGCAATATGAAGCGCTGGTACGTTGAAATCCCGGAACTGAAAAAGGCCAATCCGAAACTTCAGGTCTTGAGTTGCCATGACGAGTGGTTGTTGCCGACCATGTTCGATGTCGATGGTTTGCTCGTCGGCTACGGCAATATCGCACCGGAACTGCTGATCGACCTGATCAATGCTGGTAAGGCACAGAACTACCCAGAAGCCCGAAAGATATTCGAACGTTTGCTTCCCGTCACGCGCGCCGTGTATCACAGAGGCTCTCACATGGAGGGTACCGTTGCACTGAAACTTGGTCTCGTTCACCGTGGCGTGCTGGACCATGCAACCATCCGCGAGCCGCTCAAGAATCTTGGCGAAAAGGCTGAAGCTGAAATCTTCGCCGCCTTCGACGCTGCTGGTATCGGCCGTGTCGACCAACTGATGGCGGCAGAATAATAACAACAGCCCCTGCCTGAAAGGCGGGGGCTGTTGAAACAAGGGGAGGGGATATTGCTGCACATCGGGGGTGACGTGCCGCAATCGCACGTTCGTAACGACGTGCATGCCTCACCGATATGAGCGATGCCTTCCGACTATCGCCGCGGACGATTCCGGAAGCTGAGACGATCAATCCGTCAGGTTCGACGCCAGGCCGGGAGTGGGCTAGGCAAAGGGAGGAAATCATGAACATGGAACAAAGGTTGACGGCGTCTACGCCGCTCGTCGATCCGCAAGCTGAAATCAGTGCACGCCTTGAACGACTTCCGGTAACCCGCGAAGTTTTCTGGGCTCGTAACATCGTTGGTGCTGCAACATTTTTCGATGGTTATACGGTCATCGCAATCGCCTATGCCATGCCGGTTCTGGTCCGTGAATGGAATCTCACGCCCGGCCAGACCGGCATGATCCTGTCTATGGGTTATCTGGGACAACTCATCGGAGCGGTGTGCTTCGGCTGGTTGGCGGAAAAGATTGGACGTCTCAAGGTCCTGCTGTTTACGATCCTGCTTTTCGTCAGCATGGACATCGCTTGCCTCTTCGCAGCCGGCGCTGGAATGATGATGGCTTTTCGATTTGTTCAGGGAATTGGAACGGGTGGTGAAGTTCCTGTGGCCAGCGCCTACATCAATGAACTGATTGGCTCCAAAGGGCGCGGTCGTTTCTTTCTTCTGTACGAAGTGATGTTTTTACTCGGCCTCGTTGGTGCGGGATTGATCGGATACTTTATGGTGCCAGTTTATGGCTGGAAAGCCATGTTTGTGGTCGGCCTTGTTCCTGCGCTCCTGATGATCCCGCTGCGTTGGTTCCTGCACGAATCCCCCCGCTGGCTGGTTGCCAACGGGCGCTATGAGGAAGCCGACAGAATCGTGACCAAATTTGAAAACAGCGCACGCTCGTCTGGTCACGAGTTGCCTGAACAAAAGATCGTAGCGGCTCCCTTGCACCGCAAATCCGACTGGCGTGAACTGTTCCAGGGCATCTATCTCAAGCGCACGCTGTCTATCTGGGCTATGTGGTTCTGTGCCTATATGGTCGCCAATGGCACGATCACATGGCTCCCGACCCTGTATCGGCAAACCTTTAACCTGCCGCTCGAAACCAGTATATTTTACGGCTTCATGACGTCAGTCGGCGGTGTGATCGCAGCGATTATCTGCGCACTGCTCATCGATAAGGTTGGACGCAAGCGTTGGTATGTGGGAGCGCTGCTGCTCGCACCCATTCCGCTCGTCGTTCTCGCCTGGTTGGGGGCCACATCGGCAACGCAGGTTCTTATCCTTGCCGGACTGGCCTATGCCATCCTACAGACGGTGACGTTTTCGCTCTACCTCTATTCGGCAGAAATTTACCCGACCCGTCTGCGTGCCATTGGCACCGGGACAGGCAGCGCTTGGCTACGCCTTGGGTCGTCAGCGGGGCCGATTGCGGTTGGCTGGGTGATGTCATCGATGGGTATTCAGTATGTTTTCGGCGCATTCGCAGTCATATTAGTCGTTGGAGCTCTGGTAACGGCCGTGTTCGCAGTGGAAACCAAGGGTAGGGTTCTGGAGGAGTTGTCCCCATAAAAATTGACCCTGACCGCCTATCATGATTGACCCTGCATGAAAGTGCCGGGTCAATCATGCGTTTCCGACACTAAGTGATCAATGCAGGCTGATTCGCTTTGTTTTTCTTATCTGATATCTCATGGTCGTCAGTTCGGCTCCCATCAAGGCGGGTAAACTAATATGAACATCGCAGTGGAAAGGCCAGAAGTTCGCAAAGATTTGCCAGGAACCGAGTGTCATTGCCCGAGTTCTTTTTGGTGATTGGGTGGGTCATGTCTTGATGACGGGGCTATAGTACTCACGACAACATCGGCCAAAAGATCGGCCAAATGTGATGGTAAATCGACAAAAATCCCATATATATAAATGATATAAGGAAACTGGATATCGGCCAAAATGACTGTCTAAGTAGCATCTACCCGCATCGAACCGGCGCGTATCGAGCATCCCAGCGGCGAACTGCTGGACCTTTCGCTTGAGATTGTCGCTAGGGCCGAACGACTTGGCCGGGCCCTCCATCCTGAAACCGCAGCCCAACTGGCCCGCACCGTCAGGATCATGAACACCTACTATAGTAATCTGATCGAAGGCCACAACACCCGGCCACGTGAGATCGAGCGGGCCCTGCAGGGAATTAAGCCCGAGGACGATCGGCGCGACCTCAAGATCGAAGCCGTCGCCCACTATCGTGTTCAGCAGGAGATCGACGAGCGAGAGGCGGCAGGGATGTTGCCTGATCCTGCATCGATAGAATTCATCCGCTATCTTCACCGCGCCTTTTATGATGGCGCAACAGTAAAGATGCTGACGATTGTCGGTAACCACCACAGCTTTGTTATGACGCCCGGCGAATGGCGGCGAGGGGAGGAGCAGGACGTCGAGGTCGGCAGACATTTGCCTCCCGCGAGCGATCGCGTGCCCGATTTCATGGCCTACTTCCATCAGCGGTTCGCCTTCCAGCCGGCTCCAGGAGAAGCGATGATGGCAGTCGGGAGCAGCCGTAGCGCCCGCCTTTTTGCGATGGCGACCTCGCATCACCGTTTCAACTACATCCATCCGTTTCCAGACGGCAACGGCCGAGTTAGCCGTTTGATGAGTCATGCGATGGCACAAGCGGCCGGAGTGGGAGCTCATGGTCTCTGGTCAGTTTCCCGCGGCTTGGCTCGAGGCTTGGCGGGGGGGCCTGAAGGACGCGCCGAATATAAGCAGCATATGGCTTGGGCAGACGAGCCACGTCAGGGCGACCGCGATGAACGGGGCAACCTGTCGCTCAAGGGACTGGAACTGTTCACCAGTTGGTTTCTGCGCGTGTGTCTCGATCAGCTCGAATACATGGACAGCCTGTTTGACCTCAAAACACTAGGGGGACGCCTCAAGCGTTATGTCTATCGTCAGGAAACTTTGCCTGACGAGTGCGCGCCCTTACTTCAGGAAGCCCTTGTGCGCGGAGAATTTGAGCGGGGAGAGGCTTCGCGTATCACTGGCCTGCCAGATCGATCGGCGCGGCGCGTTCTAAAGGCGCTGACGGATGAGGGCCTGCTTGCGTCAGTTACCGAAAAGGGGCCTGTGTCGCTGCGCTTTCCAGTCCAAGCGCTCGATACCCTTTTCCCTCGTCTCTATCCCGAGGACGTATGACTATTTCGTGTACTGGCGGACCCCTCACCGCTGCCTGAGAAGCGTCCAGAGGAGGATTAATGATACGCCAAATAGCAGCTTAGCCGAATTAAGGGTGCAGCGTTCGGTTCCCATCAAGAGCTGTAATTGCGACCTCATCGTTAGTTTGACAAACTTTGCCATCAGCGAGTATGTTGAGGCATTAAGGAGACTCGAATGGCGACGATGAATGTATCCCTGCCAGACCCCATGAAAGATTGGGTTGAAGCACAGGCCAAGACTGGTCGATACTCGAATGCGAGCGATTATGTCCGGGACCTGATCCGCAGAGACCAAGCGCGTACGGACAAGATTGCCGAGATGCAGCGATTTGTCGACGACGGGATCAGAAGCGGAGTTGGGAGCCGTTCAACGGAAGAGTTGTTTGCTTTAGCCACTTCTCGAGCTGACATCAGCCGCGGACGCGCTTAATGCCATTTAGCCTATCTGTCCAAGCGGAAGAGGATATTATTTCCATTGCAGAAGAAGGCATCCGCATCTTCGGAGCACTAGTCGCCAGACAATATCACGATGAGCTTTTTGCCTTGCTCGAACTCATCGCCACCAACCCAAGAATGGCACGCGAACGCCATGAGATTTCTCCTCCTGTCAGGATCCATCCTTTCAAGGCTCACCTTGTCGTGTACCGCGTCATTGAAGACGGGAGCGTATTCGTCATCCGCATACGTCACGGCCATGAAGATTGGGCGGGAGATTCTTTCTAACCAACCACTTCGCCGAATTTATAACATATTGGTCGTAAGTGCGAATCTCATCAAGAGCTAGACTAAGCAAGACGTTATCGCATGAGTTGCCGTAGCAGCATTTGAAGCCGACATTTCTTTTCGACCGCGTCGCGTTGTTAAGCGGTTATAGAGCTGTCGTTCCCACGGTCGAAACGTACGCGCATCAACGCCAAAGGTCGACAGTCTTGGCCGTTCAGGAAGACTTCATACCCTGAAGGCAGCTTCTTGAAGTTGATCTCCATCCATTCTCCGGGCTCTACATTACCCAGATAAACTACATTCCGTGAGGCGATCATCCCGGTATGCGTCTCTCCTGCTTGGAACAATCCCCGGTCAGCTAAAGCGCTGTAGCTCGGGAAATAAAGAAGTCTGGCGGCATTGAAGTCTGTCGCCGGGCAAGGCAGGACAATCTGTGTCTGTGACATCCCGGAGAGTTTAAAATGGTTGTTGCGAATGTCTCGCGTGGCGGCCGAGGCCATCTCGGCAACGCGACGAACCGCGAGGGGCGCCTCGGGCGGCATCGCTAGCGCTCGCGGGCTCCGCCGGACGACAGATCGGTTGATCCCCGGTTCGGAACGTCCCACAAAGGTCGAGACCAAAATCATGCGGCCTACAGTATCGCCGCCAGCGGTGACGCGGATAAGTGACGCCAGACGCCCGTGGCCGACGCGGTAGAGATCCGCAGCCAGTGTCATCTCCCCGCCCAATCGTGGAAGATGAGGTCTTACGAGCTGCAAGCTGGTCGCACAAAAAGCCGCATAAAGTGGTGCGCCCTCTGAGCAAGTGAAAACAGCATCCCGCTGTCCCATGGCGCGCGCGATGAGCCGCCAGTGCAAATCACCGGCGCGTCGCTTGAGCCATTGCTCCGAAATGCCGCTGTAGCCCATTTCCGCCATTCCTAGCACGTGGCGTTCGATGAGCTCCGACCCCTCGTGCCTGGCGAGCTGAACAGTGCTCATGCGGCCAGCCTGTTCTTTTGAAGTGCTACTATTTGTTCGGCGAGATAGCGGCTGTCCTCGTCGATGCCAAGAAATCGGCCGGAGCCCCATGTGTTCAGCCAGCCAAGACCAATAAAGTACAGACCAGGTGCATCGGTTACACCGCGACGGAACACCGGCTTGCCTCGCTGATCCAGGCAGTCGACCTTCAGCCACGAATAATCCGGACGGAAACCGATCGCCCAGATGATCGATTTTATGCCTGCCTCCGCCAAATCAACTTCGGTGATTTCTTGAACGGGACGCCAGACCTTTTCGAATGGGGGCTCCTCTGGAGCATTAATTGCGTGCGCGGCGATCCATGCATCGATCTGCTTGCGAATACCCATATAGCTCCGGTCAGCGTCATCGAGGTTCTTTTCGAGGTCGGGCAGGAATGCCATCATCGTGCCCGAGGCACCCGCGACAGATCCGTACAGCCGCACCCCCTCCAGTGCATATTTGCGCAGATCGATCTCCTTGCCGCCGTCGCGCCCGGACATGTAATGGTTGGTCTGGGTCAAGGCTTTGATGGGATCGGGATGGGTATCGATCGTGACGGCATACGTTCCTGCATCGTAAAGCCAGTCGGTTGCGTCGCGCCCGCGGTATTTGCGCGGGCTGCGCGGAGCGGGCCCTACCGCCAGGTGCACTGGACGACCTTCCAGATGAAAGTCGTCCATGATCTGCACGCCAGATTGCCCTGTGCCCACAATCAAGGTTCCGCCATCTGGTAGTTGCGACGGACGCCGGTAATCGCGCGAGTGCATCTGTAGGATAGTGGCGTCCAGATCTGCTGCGTAGGACGGCACGATTGGATTGTCGTACCCACCTGTCGCAACCACAACCTGGTCCGCAGTCAAGTTGCCAGAGCTAGTCTCGATCCAGTATCCACCACTGTCGCGAGGCGAGACATGCGTGACGTCCGTCCCTTCGCGGATCGGTGGGCTGAAGCTTTCTGCAAAGCCATCCAGATAGTCTACGATTTCTTGTCTGAGCATGAAGCCATTTGGATCCGCTCCCTTATAGTGCCAGCCGGGCAGCCGGCACTGCCAGTTTGGTGTGACCAGACAGAAACTGTCCCAGCGATTGTTGCGCCAGCTTTCGAACTTTCGGTGGCGCTCGAGAACGATATGCTCGATCCCTTCCTGCATCAGATACCAACTGACAGAAAGACCAGCCTGGCCGCCTCCGATGATGAGAACTGGAACGTGCGGTACAGTATCGTCGGTCATAACAAACCCTTTCATGACATCGAGAGGCAGGTGACCTTGGCGTCAGCCGGCTGAGCGGCAGCTGTCGTTTCGATCTTTGCCAGTTGGTCGAGTGCGGATGAGCAGGCGAAGCCGAATTTCGCCGCGACGCGGTCTGATGCCTCGTTCAGCCCGGTGCGTGCACGTTCGACAAATTCAGTCAGCGGATAGGTGCACCCGGCTTCGAGATGGTGCGTTATGGCGGTCGAGGGCGAGTAGCAGCTCTCCTCCGTCCCATCAGGCCATCGGATTGTAAAGCGTACTTCAGGCATGGGCTATCTCCTTTGCAAGCGCGATATAGGGGGCTGCCGCGTAGTCCCAGAACGTTGCCCTGGCGCCACCGCTCGTCAGATCGATCCGGGAGCTGTCCGTTGCGTGACCGATGGCAGCTGCGCTGATGTCCCGAGCACCAAATACTGAGCAGACCTCGTTTGCACGTTCCCGCCGAACTGAAAGGAGGAAGCCAAAACTCGGAAATGTGCGCAGCCAGCGGTCGACTGCAACACCTGCCGGAAGCGGGATATCGGCAAGCTCGATGTCGAACCCGCAGCGAGATGATTCGGCCAACATAAGCGCGGTGCCGACAATGCCGCCCTGGCTGATGTCTTTTCCTGCATCCACCAGACCAGCCTCGGCAAGCTCCGGCAGGATCTCGTAGTCGCCACGCAGTCGTTCATGAGGTGCATCAAGGGCCGCGCACCAGTTGTCGAAGCTCGGCCGGTAATGCCCGCGATGATCGACGGCTGCGATAAGCACATCTCCAGGGGCGGCTGCAAAGCTGGAAATCAGCCTCTTCGCGCGTCCTGTCACGGATACGGCAAGATTGAGATCTTTGCTGCGGAGGTTCGTATGCCCACCGACGATCGGTACGCCGTAGGCAATCGCTGCATCCCGTAGACCGGTAAGCAGGGGTTCCGCAGACGCCGCGTCCGGTGCCCACACCGCATCGAGCAGCGCGGTCGCACGCCCTCCCATGGCAGCGATATCCGATAGATTGACCATCACGCCGCACCACCCGGCGAACCACGGATCGTCCTGCACGAACTGCGGCATGAAACCTTCCCCCGCAAGCAAATCCCAGGTGCCATCCGGAGCTGGAGTTGCGGCGGCATCGTCGCCCGGCATTCCCGGTGTTCCGGAAGATAGCGAAAGCGCGCGTGTCGTGGCCGCGATGTCGAGCTTGCTGCGGATCGATGGATGCTCTGCAAGCGCTGTCGCCAGGGCGGAGGGTTCCATTACGATCTCCGTGCTCTTGCCGACCAGCCGATGGCCGGGTCGCATATGGGGGGATAGTGCTCGAGTGAAGCCAGCATGTGCATGTGCCGCACGCCATGCAGGTCGATCTCTCCTTGCGGCTCCCAATGCAGCCGGCGAAAAAGAGGTACGTTCTGAAGCTGGACATGGGCGTGAAATTCTAGGCATCCGATGCCGTTGGCGGTGCTTACCGCAAGCCTGATCAGCTCCGCACCCAATCTTCCGACTTTGCGATATGCGGGAGCGACCGCAAGGCGCGAACCCCACCAGATGCCGGGTTCTGGCTCATGGATCCTGACAGTGCCCACGACGTCCGCAGGCTCGGCCGCCAACGTGGCGATTACCGCAAGGGGGATGGCACGAGCGTCGATTTCGTCGTGGTCGCTGCCGACGAAGATGCGCTGTTCCTCTACAAACACCTGGCGTCGAAGACGAGATACCCCTTGAAGTTCCCAGGTTTCAGTTGCTGCCCGGATGATGAATTCAGGGCAGATGAAGGTGGAGTGATCCATGAGGCTCATGCCGGGATCCTCAGTTTCTCGTAAGTTGAGAGCGCCGAGCACGCACCGCATTTTCCGCAACCGGCCTTGATATCCGAGGCCTTAAGTCCGCCGTCGATGATGATCTGCGACAGGGGAGCCAGGATGGAGGCCATGAAATCGGATTTCGGTGCGGGGTGACTTTCTAGCGGTGTGCCTGAGATAGGCACGAACGGGACGACAAATGGGTAGACGCCCATTGCGACCAATCGCGTGGACATATCCAGGATGGCTTCGCGCGTATCGCCCAGACCGGCGAGGATGTAGGTCGAGACCTGACCCCGCCCAAACACTTTGACTGCGGCCTCAAAGCTGGAAAAGTATTTTTCAAGCGGAACGCTTGCCTTGCCCGGCATGATCCGATCGCGGACTTCAGGTGTCACCGCTTCAAGGTGCATCCCCAATGCGTCTGCACCCGCGTTCTTCATTCGCTCATGCCAGACATCGTCTTCCGGAGGCTCGCATTGCACCTGAATCGGCAGGTCGACGACGGCCTTAACCGCGCGCGCACTCTCTGCCAAAACGGCAGCACCGCGGTCCTTGCCCGCAGGTGTGCCAGTGGTCATTACCATGTGCTTGACGCCGTCGAGTTCGACGGCAGCCTTTGCGACCTCTGCCAGTTGCGCGGGAGTTTTGTGCGCGACAGTCCGGCCGGCGGCAAGGCTTTGGCCGATCGAACAGAACTGACAGGTCTTCTTGCGGCTTTCATAGCGAATGCAGGTCTGCAGAATGGTCGTGGCAAGTACGTCGCGGGAATGAAGAACTGCGATCTTGTTATACGGAATGCCGTCTGCCGTGATCAGATCGTAAAAACGTGGCCGATTGGGAAATCGAATTCGGGCGACTTCTGATCCTTCCTTGGTGATGCGCGCCCGGCCCTCGGCATCGGGCGCTTCCACGAGATAGGGACTGTCGAATGCGGGTGCGGTATGTACCGGCACCATCACGGTTGTGTCTCCGAAATTGACCGCCTTATGGTCGGAAGGACCTGCGCCACCGCGCCTGCTCTCGTGGCCGGCACGCGGATCGACGAGACGCATTCCTCGTGTCTGGAGGTCGTTGATGAGTTCCGGATCTATCGATGGCAGCTCACGCATTATGAACCTCCTCAAATAGCTTGTCTTGCTCCGCATCGGGAAAATCGCCTGAAAGGCCGACCTGCTCGCGTGCGCGTGCGGGCGTCGTGTCATGGACAAGGTGCAGCAGTTCAGGCCGAGCATAGTGTCCGACCGAATCCATCATCCGCTTGCGCTTGGTAATGAGCCCCATGTCCAGATCGCCGATCAGGATGCCTTCGCCCGAGGTCAGCGGCGGTACGACATGGCGTCCTTCCGGCGTGATGATGCAGGTCATGCAGCCATCGCGCAGCCCCTTTTGCAAGGCGGGGTCCGGATGAATAGATGCGATCTGCTCCTCGCTCAGCCAGCCGGTGGCATTGACCACGAAACAGCCCGATTCCAACGCGTGGTGGCGCATGGTGACTTCGATTTGCTCGCCGAATATCGGGCCGACCAGTGAGCCCGGGAAATGAGAGGCGTGAATTTCCTCATGCTGGGCCATCAAAGTATAGCGGGCCAGAGGATTGTAATGCTCCCAGCATGCCAGGGCACCCACGCGACCGACGGCAGTGTCGACAACCTTCAGGCCGGCGCCATCGCCTTGGCCCCAGATCATCCGTTCGTGATAGGTCGGCGTGATCTTGCGACGCTTGAGTTTCAGGCTGCCATCCGCGTCGAAGATCAGCTGAGTGTTATAGAGCGAGCCGTGGTCGCGCTCATTGACGCCAAGGACGATAACCGCATTGCGTTTGCGCGCGGCGTCCGCGACGGCCCGTGTTTCTGCTGATGGTACCGTGACTGCTTCCTCATAAAGCCGAAGATGCTCAGGGCCTTGCTGGACAGGTGGCAGAACGAAACTGAAATAGGGATACCAGGGCACGAAGGTCTCGGGAAATACGATCAGCTCGGCGCCTTTGTCAGCAGCTTCGGCGATTGCATTGAGGACCCGCTCGACGGTGCCGGCGCGTGACGTCAGGTCGGGCGCGATCTGGACTGCTGCGGCACGTACTGTTTTGGGCATGACTGGCTCCTTTGAATAACCTGGAACGGCGCACCCCGTTCGCTGCCGAACGGGGTGTTGAGGTCAAATCAGACGGTCCATGTGTCGATGATCAGGGCGTTGGCCTTTTTGTGCAGAAGCACGCAGTCCAGGACGTCCTGAGGCAGGATCGGGATGATGCCGGGGATCAGAGCCGGTTCGCCGTGCCCATAAAGGGCCTGCAGAGCGAAACGACACGCATAGACCTTTCCGCCCTCCTTCATGAAGCGCTCAAGGTTCTTGTTGAAGTTCAGATGGCCCGGGAACGCTTCATCCCCGAGCTTGGGGAAACCTCGCTGGATCCCCAGTGTGACGCCCGGCCCGTAAAGAAGGATCGAAGTCTCATAGCCTTTCCGCTGCAGGCGGATGGCATTGAGAATGTTCACAAGCCCGATAGAGCCTTCGAACGCCACGGTGTGGAAGGTAACAAGCGCCTTTTCACCAGGATCGGCTTTTACGTCCTCAAAAACCTTGGACTCGTAGTCGACAAAGAAGTCACCATCCTTGTGCGGCGGCTGCGTTACTTCAGGCATGTCTGCATCTCCTTATGCGGGGTTGATGCAGAAACGATACGAAGGAAATTGAATGAATCAATAATCAGTTCAATGTCCATACAATAATTTTTCTCAAACTTGTAATTTTGCATTCTCAATATGCGAACTGCCTAAGAAAACAGCGTAAACGACGGATATTTGCTAAAATTCTGGGCGAGTTATTGTCTCGAATTTCAGCTTGAAAACACAATTTTCTATCCATACAATATGAAACAATCTTAACTCGGACGCGAAATAAAATGTTGAAATGGATCCCGCAACTCCGCCCTGACGGCAAGCCACGTTATCTTCAAATAGCAGATGCGATAGAACTGGCGATCAAGCGCGGCGATATCGCGGCCGGTGACCGACTGCCACCACAGCGCACGCTCGCCGAGCGTCTTGGGATCGATTTCACGACCGTCAGTCGCGCCTACAACGAGGCGCATTCGCGTCGCCTTGTGGAGAGCCATGTCGGGAGGGGCACCTTTGCCCTTGGTCGGCCGAAGGAGGAGCATCGGATCGATCCACGTCGGGCCAGCGACGAGGATTTGTCAATGAACATGCCTCCCGAACCTCAGGATCCGGACCTTGTGGCGCGGATGCAGGATGGGCTGCAGACTGTCTCAGCCAACCTGATCTCTCTTCTCCGTTACCAGTCCACGACCGGAGGCGAACAGGATAAAGCGGCAGCGTCTTCATGGCTTTCAAAAAGAGGGATGGTGCCAAGTCTTGAACGGATTGCAATAACACCCGGAGCGCATGCGACGATGACGGCGGTTCTTTCAACGATGACGAGACCGGGCGATGTTGTCCTGTGTGAGGCTGTGACGTATCCCGGTCTGAGAGCGATCGCAGCTCGTATGGGATTGCAACTCGTGGGAATTCCGATGGATGCTTCTGGCGTTATGCCGGATGCGCTTGACGCCGCTATTCATTTGCACCAGCCGAAGGCTCTTTATCTCAATCCGACGGTTCAAAATCCCACGACGTTGACCGTTCCACGGGACCGGCGCATGGAAATTGCCGAAGTGCTTCTACGCCACAGGCTCCCCTTGATTGAGGATGATGCATATGGCTTCATTCCTGCCGCAGCACCCGTTCCCTTTGCTACTCTGGCTCCCGACCTCACCTGGCACATCGGCGGTTTGGCAAAATGCCTTGGCGCGGGCCTGCGCCTCGCCTATACCGTTTCGCCTAGCGCAAAGGCTGCGTATTCCCTCTCCCAGGCAATGCGAGCTAGCGCTGTAATGCCGTCACCGATCTGCATGGCGCTCGCGACGCGGTGGATTGAGGACGGAACAGCCGACGCCATTCGCCACTTTGTCCGTTCGGAAAGCGCAGCCCGACATAAGATCGCCATCGAAGCGCTCCCGGACTTAGATGTGAGAGGCGAACCGGAGGCTTTCAGCATATGGCTAAAGCTGCCCAAGGGCTTCAGCAGGGCGGAACTCATGGGACGGATGGCCGGTCGTCATGTCGGGCTGATGCCATCAGACGCATTTACTGTTCTCGGCGCACCTGACGAACATGTCAGAGTGTGTCTTGGGGGCATCGTCAACCGCGAACAGCTGCGCGCCGGATTGCTATTCATGGCGAACTCGCTTTCTGACGCTGGCTGGATGGGCTGACGACATTCTCGAATCGGACGATACCTTTCATTGGATCGGCGGCGGCATCGACCCGCCGGACTTGGCAGTCGCCCTCAGCGAGGAAGAGTTTCGCGAAGCGAGGCAACGTGAACGGTTGTGGTAATTGCGACCACGCGGGCCCGCGATCTTCTCGTAATCCCCGATCTGCCAGGAGCCTCGTCGCGCTCGTGATCCAGGGTCATGGATCTGGGACAAAAGCGCCTGAATGAGCTTCAAACTGACATGCTGCCTGTTCCTGAAGTAACCACTGCTAATGTCCTGACCAACGGGCAGACCGATGCCATTTTCATCGCCGAGCGCGAGCGCATTGTCGCAGCCTCGGAACCCATCCTCCGGGATCTTCCGAGCGAGCGCGATCCTGACCGCAACGCAGACACGATAGACAGTTTTGTCGTGGATAGCACCTCGGACGGACTACGAATCATCCGAGCAGGCGCCCTGCGCGGTAGCGTACTTCACAAGCTGATGGAGGAGCTTCTTAATGGCGAACTGTCCCAAGGCGAGGAAGACGTCACTCGGCGGGCCGGACAATTGCTAGACCAACTGCAAGCCGCAGTGGATACCCAACCATCTATTCAACTCCTCGCGCGGCATCGGCTGGGCGAACAAGTAGCCTTGGAAGTGGTCGCAACCAAGTCGGGTCAATAGTTCCCGCTGGTCAGGCGTCTCCACACCTTCGGCCAAGGCACACATATCCATGACATGCGATATCTCGATGATTTTTCCGAGAAGCCGCTGAGCGCGCTCTTGCCTTGTGGCCTCGATAAGGAACTGCCGATCAATCTTTAGCTTGCGCACCGGTAGGGTACGCAACGTTGCCAACGAGGAGTATCCGGTTCCAAAATCGTCAAGCGCCCAAGAGGCGCCACTGGACGCCAGCACTTCCATCCGCTCAAGCACAGCCGCAGTATCGGTCGCCAGTGCAGTTTCGGTAAGCTCGAACTCCAGCAAGGACGGATCAATGCCCGCCTCACGAATGATCCTCGAAACCGACGACACTAACGAAGGATCCTGTAGCTGGACAGGACTAATGTTCACTGCCAGGCGTAGCGCTTGCGTGCGTGGGTTGTCGGACCAGTGCCTGAGGGTCTCGCAGGCCTGACGAAGCACTTCCAACCCAATCTCGCATATCAGAGTGCTTTCCTCCGCGAGATCGATGAAGGCATCGGGTGACAGCAGCTTACCGGACGGATGCCGCCAGCGCACGAGCGCCTCGGCACCAGTTACAATGCCACTACCACGCACCTGTGGCTGAAAGTACACCTCGATCTCACCGTTACGGACAGCTCGACCCAACTCGCGTTCCAGCCGCAGGCGCTTTCCACTATCGATGCGGTAGATGCCAAACACCATGGCCAGCAGCAGCATCGACGTCGTCGTATTCAGCTTTGCGCCCCATGCGCGCACCTCCAGTGGCGGCGAGATAGCTGGTGCGAGGGGGTCTAGCGCGCCCATCGCGAACGCAACAAAAGCGGCGATGCAAATCAGGGGGAAGATCAGCGTTCCATAGCGCTCGTGTCGCTCAAAAGTAAAAGCCGCTCCAGCGGCAAGCGGAAGCAGAAATAGGTGGGCCGACCGAGGAACCCAGGCGATGGGTGCATCGATCAGCGAAATGGCGCAGACGACCACAAAAACCCCGTGGGCAACGACAAGGAGCGATGAGCTATCGCTTCGCTTGCTGCGATGGAGGGCGAGCACGCCCACGCAGGTCAATCCGATGAACACTACCGACAGCTCGTAGCGACCAAAATAGAGGTAGCAGAGCGTCCACGCCAGCCCGAGACCGATGCAGGCCACGCCAGCCAGCTTGAGGATCACCGCCACCTTCTGTCTTCGCGGCTCGCTTTGCAATCTCATCTGAAGCGGAGGTAAGCCCGCCGGGGACCCATCTTTTTCTCTTCTCACCATTCGTCGAGGCACCTTTTGTCGCGATTCAAAGGTGATATCTCCAACCGCCGCGGGATTCACCGGCGCGAGTGTCGACTACAAGACTATGGCCGTATCCGCCAACCCAGATAGCTGGATTTCTACTGTGCGACCAGTTCCTGATCTGATCAGGGCTAACGAAGACTTTTATCATAGAAGCAAATTTCATCTAATCAGGTGCCCTGGGCTGCTGAGAAGGAACGGAATTGTCAACGGCGGAGTAAAGACCTCCCACGGGGTGGAGAAAAAGTTGGCCACTTTTGCGCCCCACCTTCGCGACTGAGACGATACTCATACGATTGTCGGCACGTCGCGCTTCTTTGCGCCAAGGCAATGCGGACATGACAAAAGGGCTGTCGCATGAAGAGGTTGATATGCTGGTGTCGCTACTTCGCCAGGTGCTTGATGACGTTGGGACACCTGAGACGTGACTAGCTCTCCAAGTGCCTTTACTAGGAAAGTTTCATTCGTGCTGGCAGCCTAAAATGCACGTCATGTGCAGCGGGCTATTGAGCACAGTCGCAGCAGGGTGCCTTGCTCCACCGGCTCACCGGATTTCGACACAATCAATGACCCAAAAGCTACATCGAATCAGGGCACCCCGGTCGCCACTAACCGCAAATGATGAGGCACGGGATTGGCTGAGGGCTGTTGCCTCGATTCGTTTGACCGTGCTACCTCAACCCGGTTCCGCCCAAGGGCTTTCGCCCGGTACAGCGCGCCGTCGGCGCTTGCAAGCATCCCGGCGAGGTCGTGGCAGTCAGGTGCCGCAAGGCCGATACTGACGGTGGCCTGGGTTTCCAAGCCCTCTGCCCGAGCGGCTGCTTTGGCGAACCGGCTTGCGATCGCCAAGCCGCGACTGAGAGCTTGGGAATGGTCGCACCGTGGCAGAAGCGCAGCGAATTCCTCACCGCCTAGCCGGACAATAAGCGCGTCGGGCCCCGCTTCTTCGCGGGCGGTTTCGGCGAACAGCTGCAAAACCTTATCTCCGGTTTGATGTCCATGACGGTCGTTGATCGCCTTGAAGTGGTCGAGGTCGAAGGCGAGCAGTGACACGGGGTCATCATGCCGCTCCCGGAGGATCCGAGATGCCTGCTCAAAAAAGGCGTGACGGTTTGCAAGCCCGGTCAACTGATCGGTTTGTGACACGCGGAGCAGGTGGAGCTTTTCCTCCTCTCGAATAATCATCAGAAAGGACATCGGCATCGCTACCGAGTACAAGACGGCCTCGTACATCGTCGCCTTCGCGACGATGGAGATAATATCTTGCCCGTACCGCTCAAGGAGAACAGGGGCAATGAACGCTCGGCCAAGGTAGAACACGGCATGGACGGCCGAGATCGATACTGCGATCGGACGTGAGCGCAATCGCTGGACCGTGCGGCTGCGCAGAAGTGTCCATGCTGTCAGGCCGCAGGTCAGCGCGATGGGGATAGACGAGACATGGTTCCAGAAGGCGGCCGGGAAGTGCGTGCCAGCGATCGCCCAGGCGATGGCTAGAAAGCTTAGCGCTGCGACGGACGACCAGAGATACCGGTGACCGTCGAGGCCAGCGATGGCGTTAAGGACAAGAAGGTAGCCCAACATCATTAGGATGTTGATCGCCCCCATGCCGAGCGCGACCGGAAAGTGGCTGCGGTTCATTGCAAGCATGCAGCCGAGAACGAACGCGAAGAGTGCTGCGGCCAGAACACCGAGCGCGCGTGAGCGACCTGGATGAGCCTGCCTTTCCCAAAGGAGAAGCGACGCTGACACCAGGAGCGTTCCGACTGTTAAGTACCAAAGGGTTTGTAAATCGATCTGCATCGCTCTGCCTGCCTTACGTCAAAGCCTACAGGGTGGTCCTTATAAGATTCTTTATGTCGCCTCTCATATTACCGACATGGTTGGCGTAGCGTTAAACTCGCTGTTGAGTGCCGGCACTGAAGCTCGGGGTGCTTGCGGCCAGATCTGGCAGCCCGCGATCACCCGTTCACCAGCTTTCGCCAAGCCAAAAGCAATGCCCCGGCCCAAGCCCGAAGCCGCACCGGTGATGAGTATCGTCTTCGACATGTTCAATCTCCTGAAAGCTAATGGTCAGATTGTAATCTCACCATTTCGAATCGCTATCCTGATTGCTTGTGCTGTCGTACTCACGCCCAGCCGATGACGGATACGCCGCAGATGGTTTTCGATTGTTCTTTCCGAAAGCCCCAGTGTCGCAGCAATCTCGAATTGCCGCCTACCCGCTGCTGTCCAGGTGAGGACTTCACGCTCTCGGTCCGAAAGGACTGCTATTGCAGACGCAACGGGCGCCTCAATCAATTTGCGTGCGGAGTAAAAAGCGGCCACGGCCAACAACGTCAAAATCCACTTCGTCGTTGGCGACGCATTGATCTGCGTCCCCCCCAGGCTCATGGCACCTTCAAGTCCCGAAGGGCCAAATACGGGAACTTGCAGTCCGTGAATGCCGGGCCCGCGCGGCAGATTGACGACGCGATATAGTTCGCCGTTCTCACGAAATGTTTTTGTCCAAAAAAACGGCTCCCGGGCACCGAGGATATGACGCGTTATTGCGCACCGCCGGATATATGTTTCTTCGGTGACTGGATCGCCATTTCCAAACCAATCTCCCTCAATCCAATAAATACGTTCTATTGGCTCCTCTCGCGCGGCGGACGCTGAGAACAGTACAAAGCGGTCGTAGCCGAACGGCGCGACGAGAGAGCGAACCTCGGTCTGAATCGTTTGGAACGTTTCGGCGGCATCAATCGCCAGAACGCTCTGAAACACTCTGTCTGCCGCGCCGGGGGCCTCCATCAGTTAGAAAATTCCTTCAGCATCGCCTGTGCGGCCAACTTTCCAAGATTATTACCCGCCATCGGGCTATCACCCGTCAGGAGTTTGCGATCCTGATGAACCGCGCCGGAGATATCATCGTTCAAGATTTCAAATCCGAGGGCTTCCAGCTTCTCGCCGAACTTCCATGTCAAATGACCGGGCATGTACCCGATATCAGGCGTCTTCGCGTCAATCGCGTCCGGGAAAGCGCAAATCTTGTAACCCTTGTAGATCTCACTGTTCTCTCCGACGGCAAGGAACCCTGCGGGCCCATGGCAGAGAGAGATCACGAATCTGTCGCTCGTTGCTGCCCATTTCAAAACCTCCCCGACATCCTTGCTCTCAGGAATGCCGATCAGTGCGCCGTGACCGCCTGGGATGAAGATGGCAGCATAGTCGTCCAAACCGCTGGCGATCACGTCCGCAAGCTTCAGGGGCTTTTTGAACTGTGGATGATACTTTTCGAAAAACCTCTTAACCTCGGTGTCTTCTGAAGGCATGGCCCAAAACTCGAACTTGACAGGATTGCCCGAGACGGTGGCGACATCGAAGGCAAAGCCGGCCTTATCCAGATGATACATTGGCAACAGCGTTTCCACTGGATGGTTTCCGGTCGAGAAAAAGCTGCCATTATCGGTCAGTAGATAGCGCTCATCGGCGCCGATCATGAGAACTTTCTTATCACCTTTATAGGCATTGGGATAATCAGCTCCGCTAAGATCGGACTTGGGTGAGGTAAATTGACTCAGCGAGTAAGGGGAAGGAAAGAACGCATTTTCCTCTGCCGGGTCGGGACGCGGATTTTTACTTTCGTTTTGCATTTCAGCCTTTTGGCCCTCCTGAACGATTAAGATGCCGATATTGTAACCCTCGTTCCCAAGACGGCAACGAGGGGTTTCCCTCAAAGCATTGGAAGGGGCGATGTCACGTTGTTCGCTTAATCCCCGACAAGAGGGCGTCGCGTTGATTTCCCGCTAAACAACGGCAGAGGTGAACCGTCATGGACGAAGGCCTGAGGATTTCAGGCCTCCGCCACTGCGTCTAAAGCGGTCCACCCGTCGCCAAAGGCTTCCACGATTGCTCTCGATCCGACTCGTCGGATAGATCGATGGTGACCACCGTGCCGGTTTTTATATGCCGGCGCATTGCGTTGGCGCGGTCAGAGGTTGCCTGGAGGAAACCACGTTCGTTCAGCTTCTGAAGCCGCAAGCGTGAAATCCTCAACTCCGACGCAAGTAAACGATCAAGGCGTGTACTGGTCGGAATAGGAGTTACCAGGTCGATCACCAATTTCGTCCAGTACTCGGCTTCACGCAGCGTGGTTTTTTCGATGGCGTAATCATCAAACTCATCAACCCTTTGCGCCTTCCGCTTCAGAGGTTCCAGGTTAAACGCCTCTGCCCGGACCCACTCAGGATCATTGGACTGCAACGCTACAAGGGTGTCGGGATTGATGTCGCGAACATTCTGCCGCTCGAAAATCGGCCGGTTCCAAGTCTTTTCGCATGCCAGGCATTTGTAGATGAGCCATGCATCGAGCTTGCGGCCGTTGGCGTTGAGCCGGATTTTGCCACTGGATTGAAATGCTCTCATGCCACCACATCCGCTGCATGCGATCCACGGCTGGGGAGGTGTTGTGGGTATAATGGTCCATTGGACCTGAAGTGTATTGCACATACCGTCTTGGTCTTCCGCTCGGAAGCCCACCAAGATGGTGCATGAGAAACCCCTGAAGGGCACGGTGTGGCGATGCTATTGGGCGGCTGAAGAGCTGAGACAGCGGAGCTGCACTGGCACATTGTAACAATGCCAAACCGGTCTCTTGCCGCCACCCGATGAACAGAATTATACACCGACAGCATATCGCTATCCGGCAGTAAGGGTGAAACTGGATTGAGACCGGTATTTACTTAGGCAAAGTCTACCTCGATGCGCCAACGCTCTTCAACCAAGAGCTATACCAAATGACCGGTTTGATTCGGAGTCCTTAACGGCAGTGGAAAGCTGAAACCTGAGGTGTTGCGGCTTTTTTGCAACTTCCGATGATGCGATTTGATCAGGCCGGTCGTTGGATACCCAGACGACGCATCTCACGATAGACAGTAGAGCGCCCAAGCCCAAGCTGCCGGGCTGCTTCCGTCGGAGATGTTTTTGCTTCGCTAAGTTTGATTGCCGCTTCGACCCTTTTCATGTCGAGCGGTTGCCGGCCTGGCAACTTCCCTTTCGTCCTTGCGGCGGCGATACCGTCCTTGGTACGTTCCGAAATCAACCTACGTTCAAAATGAGCGATGGCGCCGAAGGGCGTCGTCAACTTAACGGAATGTGGTTCATAACAGACCGTGACCCACTCTATCGCCGCCATCGCTTTCCCGCCGAGATCATCGCCCATGCGGTTTGGCTCTATTTCCGTTTCCCTCCGAGCCTGCGAATGGTTGAGGACTTTCTGGCTGCCCGTGGGATCGCTGTCTCGCACCAAACCGTCAGGCTGTGGGCGGAGAAATCCGGTCGTGCCTTCGCCAACGAGATCCGACGCCGATCATCCGGTCGGCTCGGAGATAAATGGCACCTCGATGAGGCCGTTGTTTCAATTTGCGGCAAGAAGCATTGCCTGTGGCGTGCTGTCGATCAGGACGGTTTCGTCCTGGAGGTTCTCGTTCAAAGCCGCCGAAACGCAAAGGCGGCGAAACGCCTGATGCGCAAGCTGTTGAAAGGACAAGGTCGCTCACCGCGTGTGATGATCAGTGACAAGCTGCGATCCTACGGCGCAGCAAAGCGAAAGATCATGCCCGGTGTCGAGCACCGTTCGCATAAAGGCTTGAACAATCGGGCAGAGAATTCTCACCAACCAATCCGGCGGCGAGAGCGGATCATGAAGTGCTTCAAGTCACAGCGACATCTACAACGCTTCGTCTCTATCCATGATCCAATTGCCAACATGTTCCACATCCCCGACATGACATCTCCTCCAGCCATCATCGCGAACTTCGTTCGCAGGCAATAGACCTGTGGGCGCAAATCGCTCGAATGTAAGCGGTACAACGCGGCCGGCGTCATCCTATTGCTTCTCGGCCGTTAACTTTACGATGCCGGTGGGCCAGTTGCGTTTCATTCATGCCGCGCCGGGGCAATTCTCGACTTTCGCTAGCGCCGAATGGATCGAAAAGACATTCCGGCAGATAATGTGAGCTCGCTGGAGGCTGGCCGTCTATTATTCGCTAATGCAGGCATGACGCGTGACAAAACCTCTGATAAGATCGCAAACCATTAGAGGATTTGTAACATGCCATCGTCGCAAAAAGCAAAGCTCAGAAGCCTGCTTGCTGCGCGCAGCATGATGCATGCGCATGAACTACGCAAGGCTGGCATCAGCGGACAAACGATCGCGCGCGCCGTCGAGGTCGGTGAAATCGAGCGTATCTCGCGCGGCGTTTATCAGAAGCGTGACGCGGAAGTCGAAGAGAACCAGATACTTGCTGAAGCCATCATGCGAGCGCCCAAAGGCGTGATCGCTCTGGTGTCGGCGCTCGCCTTCCACGGACTGACCGACCAGATGCCGCGGCGTGTCTGGATAGCGATCGGGACGAGCGATTGGGCGCCCGTGCAGTCCTATCCCCCGCTGCGTATGGTCCGCTTCACGGAACCCTATCTGCGACAGGGCATCGAAAATCAAGTGATCGCCGGCATTGACGTTCCGGTCTATTCGATCCCGAAAACCCTTGCTGACCTGTTCCGAAACCCCAAGCTGGTGGACCGATCGGTTGCTGTCGAAGGACTGCGTGCTGCTCTCCAGCAACGTAAGGCAACTCCAAGCGCAATCGCCCAAGCCGCGACGGCCGGCGGCGCCTGGAAGGTCATGCAACCCTATCTTGAGGCTCTCACCTCCAATGGCTAAAGAAACAGCGAACATAGCGAAGTCGGTCAAGGATCGGCTGCTCAATATCGCCCGCAAAGAAAGTCGCGCCTTCGACGTCTTGCTGGTGCGGTTCGCGCTCGAACGGCTGCTGTATCGCCTGTCAATCTCAGTGCATAGGGACCGCTTCGTCCTGAAAGGCGGTATGTTGGTCACGGTCTGGGTGGCCGACGACAATCGGGTGACGCGGGATGCGGACTTTCTCGGACATGTGGACGGAGATCCTGCCCGCCTGATCGCTGACTTCGCGTTCGTCTCAAGACTGCAGCCTATCTCGAAAGAACCCGCATCCCATTACAATCGACATCGGCTTCGGAGACGCTATGGCCGATGCGACGCAGCGGCTCGACTATCCAGCCCTGCTAGATTTTCCCGCTCCGCAGGTTCGTTCCTATCCGCCTGCAACGGTGATCGCCGAGAAATTCCAGGCGATGGTGGCGCTTGGTGTTCTCAACGGGCGCATGAAAGACTATTACGACCTGTGGGCGATACCGCGCGCGATCGACATTTGCTTACGCCGCATCGCTCGAACTAGACGCTGTTTCGCTGGAATCGATCATTGAACGCATTTGGGAGTTGGTCAGCCCGTCATGCGCGCGGATCGTAGCAAGAAACGAGAGTGAGGCATGACCGAGGGTATCACCATCATTGACGTCTGGGACGTCGAAACCTTCGACAGCGAGCTGCGCGGCGACCTCGACGCCCACGCCGATGTCATCCGCGATTACATGCTCACCTCACGCCACTCTCGCCGTCGCACTACAAGATGAGAGTTCTCAGCTCGGTTGTTCAATCCGTTATGCGAACGATGTTCGACGCGCGGCATCAACTGGGATTTTGCGGCCGAATAGGAACGCAGCTTGTCGGTCACCATCACGCGCGGGGCGGTCCCCTGGTGCTTGAGCACCTTTCTCATCAGCTTTAAGGCGGCCGCCTTGTTCCGTCGGCTTTGCAGCAGAGCGTCGAGCACGTAACCGTTCGCGTCGATGGCGCGCCACAACCAATATTTCTTTCCCTTGATCGTCACCACCATCTCGTCGAGCTGCCACTTGTCGTAGAAATGGCCTCGTGAACGGTGCCGCAGCAGATGAGCAAATTTCAAGCCGAATTTCGCCGCCCATTCCGAGACGGTCTGGAATGAGACGTTGATGCCGCGCTCAGCGAGCGGATCTTCAATGTCACTGAAGCTGAGCGGGAACCGATAATAGAGCCATACGGCATGAGCAATGATCTCAGCGGGAAATCGGTGGCGTCTGAAGTGGGCGAGAGGGGCTTCGGTCATGAAAACCCGATATCAGGTCATTTCGAACAGGCAGTTAAGGCGACGCCACCTTGCCGTGAGACAGCTTGGGCGGAAAACGCCGGAATAGGCAATGCGTTCCGATCAGTTGAGCATAGTTTCGATGTGATTATCCGTTGTGACGTTGACCTGGACTGACATGCCCTCGTAGTCAGCGCCCGTTCCGTCGTAACTTCCCCACAAAGGAACTGCCTGCTTCGGATCCCGCGCCACCCCAACACGGATAAGATCACGGTTGCCCACGATACCGTTGGTTGGGTCGAACTCAGCCCAACCGGCGCCCGGCAAATAGATCTGGCACCACGCATGGGTGGAACCGCCGCCAAGGGTGATTGATCCGTCTCGGTCTGGAACGTAGATATAGCCCGTGACGAACCTGGCCGCGAACCCAAGTGATCGAGCGGCCTCCATCATAAGTAGCGCGAAGTCGCGGCAGGTTCCCTTGCGAAGCTGCAGCGTCTCGGTCGGCGCTTGCGTTCCATGCTCTTGTCGTCGGGCATAGATGAAACTTTCATGGATGGCGTAGCACAACGTCATCAGCAGGTGCCCGGTTTCAGTGGGTTGCCCGATTCGCACGAATTGGCGCGCCCATTTACCGACCTGATCATGTGGATCAGCGTAATGGCGCTGGATGGTTCGTTCCAGATCCAGCGCTTCGTCTGGATCATATGAAAACGGGTAAGTCAAAGCGTCCTGATCGATTTGCAGATCAATTGCGACATAGGGTGTATGGTCAAGGCGAATGACGGTTTCGAAGCGGAGCTCACGTGAGGGTTGAGCAAAGCCTATGACTGCGACGCAGTTTCCGAACACATCATGGATCCAACGAAGATAGTCCGGTTCCGGGTCGATGAGGAGTCGGGAGCTCAGCAGCGTCTGATCGAAACTGTCTCTCGGTCTGAACAAAAGTCTGTGCTCTCCGAACTCAACCGGCCGTTTATAACGATAGGACGTGACGTGTCGGACGGTAAATATTGTCATCGATCACCGGGGGTACGAGGTCCAGGACGGCTGGTACCGTATCACTCTAAAGAAGCACATGCATTGTTACATCGTTCCAGCTGGCATGAGATAATCCGCGCGGGCGATGGCCCCCAACCTATTGGTGACAATCCGGCTGAGGTTGAAAACCGTGATGCAGCCTATCAAATGTCCCGAAGAAGCCCACGCCTAATCCACCTTGAGCCCGCCCGATGCGTTCGCGACGTTAAGCTAAAATCACTCTTTGTCCACTTTCAGCCGAAGCGAAAGATAGTTTTAAGTCGAAACTTCCGAAGAGGTCGTGATAACGCAACGGTCTGTCAGGGTAGATTCCTACTTCCGCGGTGTGGGGGTCAGCGGTTCACCTCTCATCAAGAGCAAAAAATGAACCTGTTACCCGTCTCAACGGCAGCGAATCTCCTAAGTCAAGCGTACTTTCGCCCGTCTCGAACGCTGAACCGGCGAGCCGCCTTAGCTCGACTGGGCGGCCGTGCTGAGCTTGCGACTTCCTTCAAGCAAATGACGCTGCAAAATTGCACTTGCAGCGTCGATATTCCGATCTCTGCAAGCCTTTAGCAGAGCACGGTGCTCCTCCTGCGATTGCTGCTCATAGTCCAAGCTGGATAGCAATACACGTACGTAGCGGTCGGCTGCATCATGGTGGGTAGCGATAAGGCCGATGAGCCGCTCATTTTGGCAGGCGCCGTAAAGTGTCATGTGGAACTGCTTATTCAGCGTCCCCCAACGTCCCACATCCTTCTCAGCGTCGATCTGGGCGAGAAATGTTGCCGCCCTGTCCAAATCGGCTGTCGTCAGCCCTACATATGATAGGCGCAAGGCTTCCGTCTCCAGTAGCGAGCGAATGGAATAGATCTCCGCAATCTCCTTGGCATCTATTCTTGCCACGAAGGCCCCCTTTGTCGGGTGAATGGTTACGAGGCCCTCGCTTTCCAGAAGCCTCAAGGCATCACGCACAGGCATGCGGCTGAACCCAAATCGTGCGGCCAGCTCGTCTTGTCGGAGCGCGACGCCACTGCGAAGCTCTCCACCGGAAATCGCTTCCCTGAGAACCCTTGCGATACGATCCGCCACGGTCTCCGGCCGGATGGTTTCAACATTTATTGCGACGAAATCGTTCATGGCCAACCTTCTCCGAGACAGCAATCATCTTGATCATGCCAAGCAACCTCGTATACGAGTATACCGCTCAGGAGATTTTTGCCATGCCCTTATCAACAGGCGTCGTTCCTTATTTCAGTCAGTGGGAAACACCGGAGATGACATTGCCCGTGCTTGCCGAAGGATCTGCGGCGCTGCTGCGCGATCCGCTCTGGCGGCAATCGGGTGCCGAGACGATCGAGGAATACGCGCGCTGGGCGGTCAATGTCTGCGGCATGGCCTGCCTGAAGATGATCCTGGCAGCGCGCGGCGACCTGCTTCCGACGCTTGCTCTCGCCCGTGCCTGCACCGCCTATGGCGGCTATGTCGTCAACGAGCTGGATGCTTCGATCAAGGGACTGATCTATGCGCCCTTCGTGACCTATGTGGGCGAGCGCTTCGGGCTCTCGGCAGAAACGATGACGGGTGTCGCAACAGAGAGCATCCCCGGTCTGCTCGCTGAACGCCCGTTCTTCATCGCCTCGGTCAATAGCGGCATATGCTGGCCGGAACGCATGCCGCCCTCAAAAGGCGGGCATCTCATTCTGGTGACGGCAGCCTCGGCTGATACGGTCCGTTTCCACAATCCATCCGGTCATGATGCTGCGAGCCAGGCGGATGTGCTGCTACCGCTTGCCATATTCGACCGCTTCTTTGCCAATCGCGGCATCGCGATCGGCTTCTGACATCTATTTAGACTATTTAGACACCAGATTATTTTGGGGGTTTTCATGACATCTTCCCGCGGCAAGCTGCGCATCGCCGTTCTCTTCGGCGGCCGCTCGGCCGAACACGACGTCTCCGTCATGTCGGCGACGAATGCCGTGGGGGCACTGGAGCCCTCGAAATATGAGGCGGTGCCGATCTTCGTGACGCGGGAAGGCGAGTGGCTGCTCAGCCATTTCGAAAATGGCGTGCTCGCCAGGCCGGCAAACGGCACCGAAATCGCATTGGTGCCCGGCGGACGTGGGCGGATGATCGCCATCGACGGCGGCAGGATGAGCGATGCCGGGAAGATCGATATTCTGTTCCCGGTTCTGCATGGTATTTTCGGTGAGGATGGTTCCGTGCAGGGACTGGCGGAGGTGGCCCGCGTGCCACTGGTTGGCTGCGGCATCCTGGGTTCAGCGACAGCGCTTGACAAGGATATCGCCAAGCAGCTGCTGCGGGCGGCGGGGTTACCGGTGGCGCGTGCTGTTACCGTGCATGCGGATCGGGTGCCGTCCTTCGACACGCTTGAGATCGCGTTGGGTTTGCCGCTGTTCGTTAAGCCGGCGCGTCAGGGGTCTTCGGTCGGCGTGCGCAAGGTTTCCGGCAACCAGGAATTTGCGCCAGCGCTCGCGGAGGGCTTCAAGCATGACCGCAAGCTGCTTGCCGAGGAATTCATCCGCGGCCGCGAGATCGAGTGCAGCGTGCTCGAGGACGCCAAGGGTGGCCTGTTCGTCTCTCGCCCGGGTGAGATCATCCCGGCCGAAAGCCATGGCTTCTATAGCTACGATGCGAAATATATCGACGACGATGGCGCGGCGCTGACGGTTCCGGCAGAGCTTCCGCCAGAGGTTGAGACGAAGATCCGCGAGACGGCAGCACTCGCCTTCCGGGCGCTCGGTTGCGACGGTATGGCGCGCGTCGATTTCTTCCTGACCGAGGACATGGCTTTTTTGGTCAACGAGGTGAACACCATTCCGGGGTTCACCGATATCAGTATGTATGCGAAGGCGATGGCGGCAAGCGGCGTCAGCTATCCTGAGGTAATCGACCGGCTCGTTGAACACGGTTTTGCGCGCGCCGGCCTCTGAGCCGCAAAATGCCTCTTCCCGGTGTAGTAGACATGCACCGGGAAGAATAACGCCGCAGCTTCGTCTGCTCTTGTGACAAGAACTGGAATAAGCCGGATTAATTGCCGTTGCATGCCTGCGTCTGCTGTGTTTCTTGCGTTTTTGGCGGGTATGTATTACATAACTTATTGAAAATTGGTGGTGATAACGATGTCTAGCGTTGCGATTAAGGTTCTGTCGACGGTGAACGCCCCTTACGGGACGAACCTTTCGGCTGAGCAACTCGCTTCGAAGATTTCGGATTTTGCGAGCGTTGAGAATTTCGATGCTTCGGCATTCTCATTCTATTCCGAAGTGAAAGCCGAGCTCCAGCACCAGTTTCTGGATGAGATGGAAATCGACCACGGTACAGCATCCGAGATTGCCCAGAAATTCTCGCAGCTAGCTGGATATCCCCTCGCCCTAGCCGCCTGAGGGTTGTCCTGATGAGCCAATGGGAAAGCCTTTTCGACCAGGCTGCGTCAATTATCAATCAGGCGAACTCTTCTTTTAAACTCCTCGATAGCTGGACTTTCGGGGGTGGCACCGCCCTTATGCTCCAGATAAACCATCGTGAAAGCTTCGATATCGACATTTTCGTCGATGATCCGCAGGTCCTCCCATATCTGAACCCGACAACACAGGGCTATACCCTGCAGGTGAACCCAGATGAATATGTTTCGGACGGGACGCATGCGTTGAAAATCGTGTTCGCGGGCATCGGTGAAATTGACTTCATTTGTGCTCCAAGTCTGACCAACGATCCAACATCCCGCGTCGCAGTACGTGGAATCCAAGTTGACCTTGAGACCCCGGGCGAAATCATCGCGAAGAAGGTTCACTATCGAGGATCCTCTCTTCAGCCACGTGACATGTTCGATATCGCGTGCATCGCCAAGGCATGCGGCGATGGATACGTTCTCGAAGCTCTCTTGCCATTCAAAAACAGGGCCGCCGCTGCATTGGCCGTCGCCGAGAGAATGGATGCAGGCCTCGCTAGCACAGTTATGGGGAAGCTTCAGTATAGAGAAGGATATGCGGATATTTCGAAAACTGCTCAAGCGACGACAATCTCGCTTTTGAAAGCGGTGTGCGATCACAAGCCAGCGGTATCCGCAGCGCCTTCCTCTACGTCTCCGCGCTGATTTCTCCGCAACTTGGCGACCTTAGCTATACCGCCGTTCGGTCGATCATTCTTTCGGTGCGCATCATTCCGATTAGCCAGCAAAACCAAGTTAGGGCGGCGCCAGCGAGTGTGAATGAATTGCGTCGCAAAATGCTTAGCCAATCCACGACGCGTGGACGACGGTTCGAATCCGTTCAAGAGCCACAATATTGCTGGGCGTCCTGCGTTGCTGGGCTAACGAGAGGCTTGCGCGTGCGTGTAAAGTGCCACACCAACTTTTTGTGCTGCGGCCGCTAGGCGCTTATCTCTTGTCCACAAGCTTGATCGCCGGTCGAGCAACGTTGAAGTAAGTAAATGCGCATCTGTGTAACCAATCCCCATGCTGAATATCGAATGACGATCAATGATCGTCATTACTTCTGCATGGGTCGCGATTAGCGCCTCGCGTTGAGCTGCTAGGAATTCTAAAACTGCAGCCCTCTCTCTTAAGCTGCCGAGCGCCAATTCGCCCACAACGAATGGGTGGCAGAGCAACTGGTCATCATTGATGATTTTTCGTAGTTCTGAGTCATCGTATCGAAAATGATTTATCCAGATCGAGGTGTCTACCAGGATCACTTTGCCACGTCGCTCCGTCGGCGAGGCGACGCTTCAGCCTCAGGCATAGAGCCGCCAAGCGCGATCAGCCGTTTGCCGGATTCCACACGCACGAGTGTCTCCAGCGCTTGCCGCACGAGAGCTGCTGTTTCCTTGGTGCCCGTGAGGGACTTGGCCCGTTCCATAAGATTGTCGTCGATATTTATGGTTGATCGCATGTTCCAGCCCCCGTAAATGAGTAGCTCATATAGCACCATTTGGTGCGAAAATCCACGACTCATCGCGTGCGGCTAACATCTTCATGTTTCACGGATGGTTGATTCGTATCCGTTCAAGGCGTGGGTATTGGTGTTTTGGGGACATGCACTTAGAAGTAACGCGCATCCTCTCAATAGCTTCAACGCCGAAAATCCAAATGATTGATACAAAGGGGGGCTGTCGATCCCGGATCCCAGCGCTACCGTCGCCTCTCTGATCGGCTGGGTGAGGTCGAGCCCTTTTTCGACCTTGTTCCTGAGCGGGACGACGCAAGATCCATCGTCCGTAGTAGGCCCATTGTAGTCACGGCACGTGCTGCAAGGGCCGACCAGTGTTGAGAAATTCGACTACTCGGAAAATCACCTCGCGAAGTAGCGGGTCGGTGTTGTTCCCAATGCCTTCTTGAACATGACGATAAAGGCGGTAGGGGATTCGTATCCCAAGTCGCTCGACACCCTCTGGACCGTCGCGCCGCTGGCCAGTTCGCGCAACGCGATGACCAGATGCAGTTGCCGCCGCCATCGGCCGAAGGTAAGTCCCGTTTCCTGGACCATCAGCCGCTTCAAGGATCGCTCACTGATGGCAACGTGTGTCGCCCAATCCACGAGCGTGCGACGATCGCTCGGGTCCGCCATCAGGGCAGCGGTGATCGCGGCGATTTTGGGATGGCTGGACGCGGGTAAGTCCAGCCCCTGTATCGGCATTTGCGCGAGTTCGTCCAGCAAGACCTGCACCATACGGCCGACATGATTGTCCGGAGGAGAATTGACGGGTACATCCGCCAGTCGGAGGATCATCTCGCGGAGCATCGGTGACACAGATAAAGTACAGCACTCATGAGGCAGTGTCGCTGCGCCTGGTTGAACGAACAGATAGGACAGGCGTGCGTTGGACGTCACCTGGTTGCTGTGGGGCACGCCGCCGGGTATCCAGACTCCGCAGTCTGGTGGGACAATCCAGATGCCATTTTCCGTCTTGCAGGTGACGGCCCCATGCAGGGCCAAGATGAGCTGCCCTTCCTTGTGCTGGTGCTGGGGTACTTCAGCCTCATAGTCATTGAAGTCGAGGCGAACAGCGAAGGCCGGACGATCCGACTGGTCGAGATCAATGTCATCGTAGCAGGAACGCAGCAGTTTTGCGGATTGGCCCGATTTCGAGATCATTTGGCACTATCTCCAAATTCGTACGCACAGCAATAGTCTACTAATCGGCGATCAACAACCGCAAGGAGACTGTCATGCGAATTTCTGTCGTCGGTGCCACGGGACGAGTTGGCGCTAAACTTACCCGGAACTTACTGAAGGCCGGGCATCAGGTTAGAGCATTGTCGCGAGGTGGCCCCGCGCTGGGCGCGCTGGTCGAGCTTGGTGCAGAGCCATTTCTGGGAAGCTTTGACACCGGAGAGGGAGACCTTGACCAATTTTTTCAGGGGGCAGATGCCGCGTTCCTGATGGTGAAGACCGATTGGAACAACATCGAGGGGCATTACCCCGCTGTCGCCAAGCGCTTTGTCGATGCGCTCGAAAAATCCTCTGTCAAACTGGCCGTGAACCTGACGGCCATGGGTTCGGACGTGAAGGGGAAAACGGGCCATTTCGAATGCTTCCACGATCTGGACGAAAAGTTAAACGAACTCGGCAACATCGATTTGGTCCACCTGCGCGCCGCTTGGTTCATGGACGACGTATCGGCGTGGACGGGGCCGGTTGCCAAATACGGTCGAATTGCCTGGTTCTGCAAACCCGATTTGAAAATGCCCTGGGTGGCGACCGATGACATTGCGTGGCTGGCGGCCAAGGAATTGACCAATCCGAGGGGCAGACACCGCGTATACCTCGAAGTAGGCTCGGAAGATGTCTCGATGAACGAACTGGCCGAAACCATTGGCAAGAAGATCGGCAGGCCGGTGGATTACCGATACATCGAAACGACCCGTAAAGACGTCGAGGCTGAATTTCTGGCACGGTTCGGGACGCTGGAGAAATGGCAGGACGACACCCTCAGTGCTGACGCTTTGAACAGTGGCATCGTAAGGTTCCATGGGGAGCACGAGTATCGTCCGAAATTGCCCACGACGATGGAGACGTTCATTGGTGATGTCTGGAAGACCCGCTATCTGGACGCGGTCAAAGCGGGAGAACAGCGAGAAACGTTTTTCATGTGGGCTGCCAGAGACTAGCTATGGCGGCTCTTTTGAACCCTCCCCCACGCGTTCCACCATCCAGGATGCTACCGCAAATTGTTGATGTGCGGTAGCTAAATGAGCGAAATTTGCGCAGCTTGGCCATCAAACCGAGATCACACCACTGCACTACGGATCAGTCTTTAATTTCCATCGCCGCGCCCTTGAGAGCTCAACGAGTTAACTCAAAGGATTTCTGGTTGGGATCCAGTCTGCTGACTGTCGCTGCTCAGCATTTCAACGATCGGTTCATAGCCGTAGAGAGTAGCGAGGCTCAGTGGTGTTAGGCCCGAGTGAGTTTTCAGATCACGGCGAGCACCAGCGCGCACAAGGGATGCAACTGCATCTACGTATCCATGCCAAACAGCATCGTGCAAAGCGGTCAGGCCATTGTAAGGACCCTGCGCATCGAGCTCAATCTGTGTGTCCCCCTGTTTTGCTGCTGACGTCAGAATATCGATGTGATCCGCCTTCCCAAAATAGGCAGCATCGTGAAGTGGCGAACCGCGCATGAGACCGATGGTGCGGCGAGGATCTGCCCCAGCATCCAGCAATAGGCGCACGATTTCGGCATGACCTTCGCGAACTGCAAGACCGAGAGGCGTGTAGTCGTCATCGAACGTCCCGGTTATCGGCACCCGAACCTCAAAATCCGCGCCATCTGCGATCAGCCACTTCACCTCCTCAATATTTCCGGCCTTGACTGATGAGATGATTGACAAGCTGGCGATGTGCTTTTCATCCGCCTCATCTCTTTCCTCAATCAGCGCTGCGATTGCTTTCAGGTCGTCATACTTGGCGATGTCGAGCGCGGTCTGTTGCCAGTAATTCCGTATCGTGGTGCGCGCGCGGCGCGACAGCAAAACCCGCACAACAGCTTCGTGCTTGTGAAGCACGGCATCCATCAATGCGGTATTGCCAAGAACTGGCGATTGCTGATTGATGAAGGCTCCGTGGTCAAGCAGAATCCCGATCACGTCGGCGCTGCCGGACTGTGCCGCTTTGTGGATTGCCGTTGCTCCCATTCGAGGGTCCGCCGTCAGCACGTCCGCGCCGGCAGTAAGGAGCAAAGCAACAGCTTGTGCCTGCCCAAGCGCAGACGCGATCATCAACGGCGTGAGACCATCGGGGCCTCTAGCGTTAACGTCCGCCCCGGCGTCGATAGCTTCTTTAACCGAAGCAAGATCGCCTGTACGAAGTGCGTGAGAAAGTATCATGGTTCTATGTTCCTTGATCGATTAGACAGTTGCTGAAACGGCGGCATTCAGGCCGTTCAGGAATTTGATGATTTCGGCATTCACGCGTTCGCGGGCCTCATGATGAGGCCAGTGACCTACACCTTCCAGGCGCACGACATCGACGAGCCCGGGCGCTGTCTTGCGCATCTCTTCCACGGTTGGTGGGACCGGGTGGAACAGTCGGCACAACCCATCTGCATCGCCCCAAATATAAAGCGATGGCTGCTTGATCAGTACGTCCTTGTACGCGGCGAGATGCTCAAACGTCGCCTGCACGCCACGGTACTGGTTCAGACCGCCTCTGAATCCCGTTCGCTGGAACGTGTCGATGTTGTGCTTCACATAGGCTGGATCGGCCCAAGTCGGCAGCACGTCAGGGGCAGGTCGAAACATATTCCGCTTTGCGTCGATGGGGTCCCAGCCGGTTCCTTCGGCGGGTTCGCCCGAGAGCCAATAAAGTGCACTCGGAATAGTCTTGCTGGCATCACGGATACGGTCATCCGTCTCTGGCTTCATCATGTCGAAAGCATAATAGAGATCGCCGAGACCGCGACTGCGTAGCAAGTCCCATGTACTCAGCTCGCCACGCGGCAGGAACGGGATGCCGAGCGTTATGATGCCGTTGAAACGATCCGGTCGCATGACCATCGCCCGTTGTCCGTGGTCGGCACCCCAGTCATGGGATATGATGGTTGCGGTAGGCACCTGCAACGCATCAAGGATGCCAATCAGGTCGCCAACAATTAGGGCCCCGCTGTAAAGTGCGGGATCGTTCGGGGCATAGCTGTCGCCGAAACCCCTCATGTCGAGCGCGATCGCGCGGTATCCGTTTTCTGCGACAACTTGCATCTGGCTACGCCACGTTTCCACAGTATCTGGAAATCCGTGCAAGAAGAGCACTACTGGACCGCGGCCTTGTTCAACCACATGGAAAGAGGCTCCGTTGGCCTCGATTTGCGAATGGTGTACGGGATGATCCGTGGCGGCTGATACTTTATGAGTGTGGTTCATTTTCTGCTCCAGGTTATGCTTGATCCGAGCCTTGCAGCGCGTGTTGGATCGGCTCCAATTCAATGACTTCACCGCCTGATGCGCGAAGCCGATCAAAGTATGTGGAGTGGTCGATGAGCTGGGCTGGGAAATAGAGGCCCGGTCGGGGCGTATCGCCCGCGAGACCAGCCAAGCGTTCAAGAACGAGCGCGACACCCAGACCCGTTAGCGGCATCTGCCCGCCGGGGTGAACGATCGCGTGACGTTTCCGAAGCTGCTGCCCGGCGTGATCCAGGCCCGAAAGGTTGATAATGATTTCAGTCGATACCGGTCCGCCATTCCGGCGGGTGGAGCTCATTCCAATGGCCAGGTCGAACCGAATATCGGGAGCGCCGGTTGCGTTTGCCAACAACAAGACGTCGTTTGGCGAAAACACGTTCGCGTCCAACTCGGTGCCGTCGATTGCGCGCACCTTGGATCTGGTCTCGGCGCCATGGTACCATCGCCACGCGCCAACCGTTCTCAAAAGAGCGGCAGCACCCGCATACATCTGGCGCTCAAGATCTGCATTCGCTGCAGGTCCGAACGCATCCTGTTCATCGAGCACTGCCTCGATATGAATGTTTTCCAGACGACCAAATTCTCGGGCGAACAAGAGTGACGGTACGCTTGTCGCACCAACGAGCCATTCTGTACCAAGGACGACTGGCGCGGCGGTAGGTCTCTGCATGAATGTAGCAGTTTCCAAGCCCAGCTCGCTTATGCTTGGTGAGATGTTGACGTGCCCAACGCCCAATTGTTGGGCCCAGCGGAGAGCTGCCCCGGTTTTGTCCGTAAAGAGCGTTGCGACCGCCGAGACACGTTGCTCGCCTAGCCCCAGGTCAGAGGCAGTGAGGTCCACTACCACCGCAGACGCGCCGTCGACAGCTGCTGCTGCTCGTATCGCGCGTTGCTCGTCGCGACCGCCAATGAGGATTGGTACATCAGGATATTGCTCACGCAAGAAGCGTGTGGCCCATCGCCCAACCTCGCCGGCGCCGCCGATAATAAGTATTGGGTCGTGGAGACTTCCAGAAGCTTGTAACATCACGATACCTGTGGTTTACTGATTCCTACACATGGTAGGTTACTAAAAGTAGGTATGCAAGTGGAAAAGCAAAAAGCTGCCATCGACAATAGGACTAAAGGCCGACTTTCGAAGTCCGAGAGGCGTCAGCAGCTACTAGAGACGGCGCGCCTAATCGTTCGGGAAGAAGGTGCTGATCGGCTGACACTAGGTCACCTGGCAGTGCGGGCGGGCGTTTCCAAACCTGTGACCTACGAGCACTTCGAGACCAGGACGGGTTTGTTAATTGAACTCTATCGTTGGATAGACACCGAACGCATTGCCGCGTTTCGCACACTTATGGCTCAGGGAAATCGACCGGCGAAAGAGACTATATTGGCTTTGGCTAAAACTTATCTGGCCTGCGGAACCGACCAAGGTGACGAATTTCATGCTGTCGGCGCAGCGCTTGCAGGAAGCGAGGAGAAAGCCAACGTGTACCAAGAGCTAGTCGATGCTGTGATCGAAATGTTCATTGATGTTTTACGGCCTCACTCAAGCTTTCAGCCGGAATCGCTGGCATTGGCCTGCGCGGCATTGGTTGCGGCAGGAGACGCGTTGACAAGCGCTGTTACACGGGGAAACTGCTCCGCTTCCGAGGCCGAGGGGGTGTTTTCGAATCTAATTGGAGCTGTGGCCCAGGGTAAAGCGTAGGTAGAGGTGCCGCTTCATATGGCCGAGAGATAGCCGAGTTGGGGAAGAGCATTCGCTGCCGAACTCTTCGGACATATTTATACGAGATAACACCCAGCGCTGGCTCCTATGATGTCGACCTCCATAGAGCCGTCCTACGGACCGACTGCATCGGGAAGAAAGAAGCGTGCCAATGGTTGAAATCCTCTCAAGAGCCAAGGCATAAGCTTGCAATGTAGTGGCCCCATAAATATCCGTAGAGTCAGTCGCACTAAGCTGCCGAACCAAATCATATTGCTAATGCACGACCTTGGTCCTCTCTTGACAGCAAGTATGTCATAAAATGAAGTTGCTGCGATTATAGATATGCACGAAACCCATTTTCGCTAAATTGGCGTTCGAGATGTTGGCCTTTTCGGCCGATGGCACTTCGGTCTCCACCACGAAAGTCGACACGCCACGGTCTGCGCCTTCCTTTCCCAAATCTTATTCAACGCCCGTTTAACGTTACACTGCCTTCAGTAGCACTTCCTTCTTGCGCCACCAGGTTCAGGCAGAAGCCTGTGCACCTAGACCAAACGAGACCATCGCAGCTTCACACGCACGCGTAAACCGCATCGACGGACCTTCTTTGCCGGCGGCAAGTTTGCTGACGCGTGCTCCCTCTAACAGCATGGATAGCGTATCAGCCAAAAGTTCAGGATCGCTTACACCTGTCGAACGACAAAGATCGGCAAGCCGGGCATGCTGTTCCATCTTCAACGTTTCTATTATCGCATGTGCAGGGTGCCCTTGCTCTTTCAACTCTACCGCAGCATTGGCCAAATCGCATCCAAAGGGCTCGCTGGAAAGACATTGTGCGCGCGCTTTAACCCATGCCGTGAGCTGAGCCCTCGGGTCGCCCGGGTTCTCTTTTTCGAGATCTTCCCAGGCTTTATCGAGCGTTCGAGAACTGTGCTTGAGCGCTTCACACACAAGATCGTCCTTGGAACCAAAATGTCGGTATAACGTCATCTTGTTGGTTGAGGCGGCTTCGGCAATGGCGTCAACACCGATGCCGCGTATCCCATGTTCACGAAACAGTTGGCAGGCCGTTGACACAATCCGGTCACGAGGTGCGATTTTCTGCTCAGAAGCACGATCAGATGTCTCGGATTTCATGAGTTTAATTTTTACCCTCAAGCGGTGTTGACATGCGTGTTACCGATCGGTAACTATCACAAAAGTTACTTACCGGTAACACCTTGGCGCGAGCCCGTCAAGCAATCGCCCGCTTTCACAGCGTAGGAATTATCGAAAGGAGACTGAGATGAGACAGACGATAGACGAGATGACGCTCGCCGAGATTTTCGCAGATCCGCTGATCCGTTCAGTCATGCGCGCCGACGACGTGGGCCTGGACGATTTCAAAGAGTTGATGGATTCGGCGGCGACGTCCTTGACGACACGCGATGGCGCAGCATTTGCTGGACAGTTTGAAACGAGCGGGCCTGCAGCTTCATCGAAGCGTACACTCGTAACCGCCGTACAGCCCTTGTTCGCAGGTTTCTTTAAGCCTTGCGCTGCCAATATGTGAATGTGGCCTGCATCACCATCCCGCAAGTCGGGCTTATCCGTGGTGGGATGGCTAATCACACGCTGATCTTTCAGATATTGGTATCTCCTGCGCCCGTTTGGGCATGAAGAAATTGTAAAGTATTTAACTATAACTAATCGCAAGAAAACCAGCGAAGCACGGCCGTGGAACAATCGGTTCTTGTCCGTGTTTTGCGAAATGCGGCCCGGCGTTTCCGCCTGTTGGCGGGGCTGTCGTTTCGCCCGCGGAATGGTGACCTGCCCGTATTTGAAGGGGGCGGGCCGGCGTTTTTCGGCGCATGCATGATGCAGTTGCGATCAGAGCCGATGATGCGGCTACCGAAGCCTTGATGATCGAGGTTACGCGACGTGCAATGTCAGTCTTGCCGAACACCTCCGGCACGGGGAAGGAGCGGTATTCATGCCCTGAGGTTATCCGTGTCATTTCTCCAGAATGCCAGTATCCGCACCAAAATTCTGTCGCTCATTCTACCGCTCTGCATCATCGGTCTGGGTGCAACAGTATATATGTCCGCCCGTTACAAAAACGCGGACACGCTCTATTCAGAGTTCATTGCCGGTGATAATGCCGCGCTTGTCGAGCTTTCTCGTGCCAACCGCAATCTTCAGGCGGTGGCTTACGGTGCTTATCAGGTAATGGCATATGACACCTCCATTCCGGATTTCGCCATCGCCAAAGGCGAGTATAATACCGACAAAGGCGAACTGATCTCGCGATTGAACAACGTCAAGGCCATATTCCCGGAAGAGACGGCCACAATCGACAAACTGCTCAAACAATCTCAGAGCATTATCACAAGCACGGATAAGGCCGTCGAGCTTGGCTCCGCTAATCGTAATCAAGAGTCCGCGGCGGAACTCCTGAAGGCTGATGGGCAAATTCGCGCGGCCGGAAACGAAATAGGCTCGTTGCTGGACAAGCTTACCAAGGGTGTTGCAAAAGGCAGCGACGATCTGACGGATCAGACGAATTCCACGATCCTGACCTCGCTTGTTGTGGTTGGCATCAGCTTTGCAGCCGGCATCATTCTCGCACTTCTCGTGGCCTCGCGTGGCATCACAACGCCGATTGCCCGCCTGCGGGAGCGTATGGTGTCGCTGGCAGGCGGCGATACGGCAGCCGAGATCGATGGCATGGACCGCAAGGACGAAGTCGGCCAGATGGCGGTTGCCGTTCAGGTGTTCCGCGAAAGTGCGATCGAGCGCATTCGTCTCGAACAGGAAACCGAAGCCAATCGCAGCCTTTCGGAAAAGGAACGCATCGCGCGCGAGCAGCAGAAGGCCAAGGAAGCTGCCGACGTCAAATTTGCCGTCGACAATCTTGCAACCGGTCTTTCGAAGCTTTCGGATGGCGATGTGTCCTACCGCATCGGCCAGCCGTTCACGGCGACACTCGACGGCGTTCGTAACGACTTCAACATGTCCGCCGAAAAGCTGCAATCGGCATTGACCCGGGTTGCGCAGAATGCCGGTGGCATCGGCGCGGGCGCAAACGAGATCAAATCGGCCGCCGACGATCTGGCCAAGCGTACCGAACAGCAGGCAGCAGCCGTGGAAGAAACCGCTGCCGCTCTGGAGGAGATCACCACGACCGTGAAGGATTCCACCAAGCGCGCGCAGGAGGCAGGCCTGATCGTCAGCCGCGCCAAGGCAGGCGCCGAACAATCCGGCGAAGTGGTACGCCGCGCCGTGGTCGCCATGGAGCAGATCTCCAAATCCGCCAACGAGATCAGCAACATCATCGGCGTGATCGACGAAATCGCCTTCCAGACCAACCTTCTTGCGCTGAATGCCGGCGTGGAAGCTGCGCGTGCGGGCGAGGCGGGCAAGGGCTTTGCCGTTGTCGCGCAGGAAGTGCGCGAACTGGCGCAACGCTCCGCCAATGCGGCCAAGGAGATCAAGGCGCTGATCACCACCTCGAACGATCAGGTGCAGCAGGGCGTTCAGCTGGTGGGCGACACCGGCAAGGCGCTGGCGACGATCGTATCGGAAGTGCAGGAAATCAACCGGCACGTCGTCTCCATCGTGGAATCCGCGCAGGAGCAATCCTCCGGCCTCCAGCAGATCAATACCGCGGTCAACCAGATGGACCAGGACACGCAAAAAAATGCTGCCATGGTGGAAGAGACCAACGCCGCCAGCCACAATCTGGCCAAGGAGGTCGCTTCGCTCAACCAGCTTCTCGCGCAGTTCAAGCTCGCCGATACCGCCTATCAGCAGAAGAGCCAGCCCGCTCCGGTTCGCAATGCCGGCGGCAACGACAGATACGTGGCATCCCCCGTACGCGCGCTTGGCCGCAAGATTGCATCCGCATTCTCCGGTAACGCTGCTGTCGATACGTCAAAGGACGACTGGCAGGAGTTTTGATCGGCGATCGGTCAACGACATGAGCATCGGCGGGGGATATCCCCTCCGCCAATCAAGGACTATGCCACGCAATCGGAAATCGTTTGCGTGGCATAGTTTATGCCATAGGGGGTGACCAACATGCCTGGCAATCTTCGCAATACATTGTCCTTCACGCAGCGCGTTGCGACTATGGCCGTGGGTATCTTTTTGGGCTCTGACTCATTCTCGATGATGTTTCGGATTCAATTGGTGTGATTTCCGAAGGAGAATCAGCGCCATGCGAGCCCAGTTTTACTTCCGACCTAATCCCGGCCAGTTTGAACGTTGAATCGATGCATGATGCCACCGATGCGATCGTTGTCACTGCGTCCGCCGGGTCAACGGACTCCATATGTCCCCACTGCGGGACCTTTTCCGTCGAGTTCATAGCCGTTCCCCTCCGGTGATCGGTGATCTGCCGTGTCCGGGTCGACGGATCGAATTGCATCTGACCGTCAGGCGCTTTGTCTATAGTGCTACCAACTGCCATCAAAAGATTTTTGCCGAGCGCTTCGGTGACGGTGTGACCGCACGCTCCCTAACCAACTTCACTGCCTCAAGCTTTTACTCGCGGCTGAACTTCCTTCGTTGCATTTATGCACTCCAGTTTCATTGGAAGCACCTCAACTTGGTGTCCACGTAACCGGCAGCAGGCCAACACTCACTTTACCAGGTTTATGATCACAGGTATCCGTTGAGTCGGGCAATAGCCCCACCAGCAGTGATGCAAGGGCAATTCCGGAGACAGTGCCGTGGACGTTAATCTCAAAGAAGCTGAGTGGCTGAATAAACCTGTAGTGTGGGAAGCCACCGAGACGGGTCTCTCTTTAACCACCGAAGCAAACACTGACTTCTGGCGTGAAACGCATTACGGCTTCACGCGCGACAGTGGCCATTTCCTAGGCGTAACGGTCGTGGATGGTTTCACAGCGAGTGTCCGCGTCCAAGGCGAATTCCGGTCTCTCTACGATCAGGCCGGTCTTATGGTGCGCATTGACGAAAATCGATGGGTGAAGTCAGGCGTTGAGTTTACAGATGGCGAACGGTTTCTCAGCACAGTCATCACCGATGGAAAATCCGACTGGTCAGTGTCCCAGCCCTTCAAGGAACTTGAAGATTTCTATATCCGGATCACATTGAAGAAAGGCACGATGCGTATTCAGGCATCCTCCAATGGGAGCATTTGGCCGTTGCTGCGGCTTGCTCCGTTTCCTAAAGTTTCCCATTATTTCGTTGGGTTAACTGCATGTACGCCTGAGCGTGGCGGACTGGATGTCCGGTTTTCGGAGTTTTCAGTCGGTGCGGCGATCACTACCGATCTCCACGACCTGTCCAGCTAGCAGCTATTTAAGGGAGTTCTTCACAAATGCCGTCTCGATCTATCGTCCTTGTAACAGGTGCCAGTAAAGGGATCGGTGCAGCAACTGCAATTGCGTTTGCGCGGGCAGGATATGATGTGTGTGTGAACTATCACTCTGACGCTGAAGGCGCATCTGCGACCGCCGGGCGTTGCGAGGCCGAAGGCGCGAAGGCAATCGCTGTTGGCGCTGATGTCTCGGATCGCAACGCGGTAAAAAATCTCTTCCGCACTTGCGATGAATTACTCGGCCCGATCGACTGCCTTGTTAATAATGCCGGGATCATCGGAGGAACGTCCACGCTCGAAAGTTTGACCGAGGGTGCCCTGCAAGCCACTTTCGCGACCAACCTTTTTGGCACGATTTATTGCCTCCAGGAAGCGATAGAGCGGATGGCGTCCGATCGTGGTGGTGCGGGTGGCTCGATTGTCAACATGTCGTCCCTCGCGGCGACGCTTGGTAGTCCAGGGGAATATGTGCATTATGCGGCTTCCAAAGGCGCGGTGGAAACACTGACGATCGGTGCCGGCAAGGAGCTTGGTTCCGTTGGAGTTCGCGTGAACGCGATCCGCGTAGGCACGACGGCGACAGATATCCACGCGCGTGAGGGCAACCCAGATCGACCCGGGAAAGTTGCGCGTGCCACCCCGTTGGGGCGCATAGCCGAGCCGGAAGACATCGCAGATGCGGCGGTCTGGCTCGCGTCACCAATGGCCAGATTTATTACCGGGACGATATTGACCGTTGCTGGCGGAATCGCACCGTGAACGCACTCACGGTCAGACACGACACAAATCAGTCTTGGCCAACCGGTTCGCCCGATTTCGACACGACGGTGGACCCGTACGGTTCTCGCGACGAAATAATCAACGCATCGTTCTGAAGCGGGCGGACAAGATGTTTTGCCTCGTCCCACGGCGCCCGCATCCAGATGTCCGTGTCCTCCTTCGTCAGCAACAGAACCGGCATGGCTTTCTCATGGATCGGTTTAACGAGATCGTTGGGGTCTGTGGTCAGAAAACCATAGAGGTCGTCGATCGTGAGTCCGTCCCGAACCTTCCGGACGCTCTTCCATTGCGGCACATGGATGCCGGCAAAAAACATCAGCGATTTCTCGTCATCGCGGGCAAACCAGGCATTGGGCACATTTCCGCCTTCCTCTCTGCTCGCCGGATCCGGTTCGGCGAAGCTGGTGACTGGGACAAGGCATCTGTGTTCGACGTCGAACCATCGCGTCCAGTGCGGGAAATTGAGCTTACGCACGTTTGTCGTGCCGCGGTCGGCCTCCATGCGGATTAGCTCCTCGAGATCAAATGGCTTGCCCTTGGCCGCGAGCTTCTCGGCCCTGGCTTTGGCCGCTTTCTCCAAGGCGAAGCGAGGGGACGGTAATCCCCATCGCGCATGCACAAGCTGCTTCTTGCCTTCCGCCGTGTTGCGGACGATCGGCCCCATTTGGTCGGGGTTCATCTGATAGGCTGGCATCAGGTTGATCAGGCTTTCGGCGTCCTGAGCCCATTTGGAGACCCAGTCCTTGTCTTCCATCCGATAAAGGTTGCACATGCTGGAAAGCCCTCCGCTTGAAGCAGATGCCGTGTGTTCACGGCATCGCGCCTACTTCGCTACTGGAGCCTGTAAACGTCGGCATTGTCTTGTCGTTCCCGCAATCCCTTGTAGGAAGCATGGCGTAGCTTGCCGTCCGCCGTCCAGGCCCGAAACTCGATCTCGGCAATCAAAGTCGGCTCGACCCAAACGATGTCTGCCTTTTCGGCATAGGGAACAGGCGGCTGTTTCCGATTCCAGCGCAGCCTGTCGATCATCTTGCGCAGCCTGTTCATCTCGGCTTGCCTGAAGCCCGTCCCGACGTTCCCGACATGAACGAGCTCGTCACCGCGATAGGCAGCAAGCACCAAAGAGCCGAAGCAGTCGGGAGATGCCGTCGATGGCTCGTAGCCAACAACCATGAAGGCTTCGCTCTTAACGCACTTGATCTTGACCCAGTCGCCGGTCCGGCCGGAGCGATAGGGTTGATCCAATTGCTTGCCGACAATGCCCTCGAGACCAAGGCTGCCAACGTGTTCCAGCAGGATCGCGGGATTGGCGTCAATGGTTTCCGAAAGGCGGATCGCGCCGTCGTGCCCCTTCAGCGTATCCTCGAGAAGATGCCGGCGCGAACGGTACTCCACGTTGCGCAGGTCATGGCCGTCGAGATAAATAAGATCGAACGCGTAGAGGATGGCGTCCGAAGCTCGGTTGCCAGCCGTCTTTCCAGACGCACCCAACGATTTCTGCAGCAGCCCGAAATCCGGCCGCCCTTCATCGTCAAGCACAACCGCCTCGCCATCAATGATCATCGTTGCCGGGCCAAGCGCCCGGGCAGCCTGCTCGATCGCCGGAAACCGGTGCGTCCAGTCATGGCCACCACGCGTGAGGATGCGGACCCCTGTCGGCTCGATATGGATAGCCAGGCGATAACCATCCCATTTCAGCTCCCAGCTCCATTGGTCGCCTTGTGGAGGGTGCGCCTTCAATTGGGCGAGCGCCGGCTCGACGCGATCGGGCATCGGATCAAACAGCAGCTGTGGCTGTGCGGGATTGCGCTTCCGACGCGGCTTTGACCGTAGCGGAGCTTCGGTATCACGAAGGAGCGGCTTTGATCTCGGTGGCTTCGTCATGCAAACGAGTTCAGCACGAAAACCTTAAGAAGATTGTGACGCCGTTCATCTATCCCCGCTATCCACCGTTTTAAACCCGACGGACGCAAGGGCTGCAAAAATTTCTGTTTCCCCTTACCTCCTTGAATCCTATTCGAATCTTCGACTTTGCTAATACTGGGATAATATTCCTCAACCATGTGGTGCTTGACTCTTTTGCATTACGAGAACAAACAATGAACATATAGCCCGTACGACATAATGTCGATCCTTTGAACACGACCTTGAAGGGAGCCGTGAACGATGACTGCTGCCCGCCAGAGGGTGATTTGCGACTTGCGAGACCGCATCGCGTCGATGGAAGGGGTATCCGCGAAGCGGGCCGGAACACTTTCTTTTGGCGTTTCCGAGATCGATGCGGCCTTGCCTGGCGGGGGCCTCGCCTATGGCGCGCTGCACGAGTTTGCAGGCGGTGGCTCCGGTACTGTCGATGGTGCAGCGGCCGCCCTTTGTGTTGCCGGCATTGCCGCAAGAACAAAAGGCCCCGTCATCTGGTGTCTGACGCGGCCGGATCTTTTTTTTCCAGCTCTTGCCCATGTGGGTCTGCATCCCGACCGCGTCATCTTTGTTGAATCCGACAAGGAAGAGGATGTGCTGGCCAATATGGAGGAGGGCCTTTCCTTCGGCGGACTTGGTGCCGTCGTCGGTGAACTTGTTCGCCTGCCTATGGTCAGTTCCCGCCGCCTGCAGCTTGCAGCCGAGCGAACCGGGACCATGGCGCTCGCGGTCCGCCGATGGCGGCGACAGACGGAGGCCAATGACTTTGGGCAGCCGACGGCCTCGACCACGCGGTGGCGTGTCAGCGTGATGCCGTCAGAGGAGTTGCCGGTACCCGGGGTGGGCAGACCTCAATGGTTTCTGGAATTGATGCGCGTGAAAGCGGGTGAGTGTGCTGAGTTTCTCGTGAGGGCGTGCGATGACAAGGGTCGTCTCGATCTATCTTCCGGATCTGCCGACGGATCGCATTCGTCGGGCCGATCCGTCTATTCCGCCTGAACAGCCAATCGCCGTGATCGCGAGAAGCGGTTCGAAGCGATGGGTGTCTGCTGCCGATCCGGCTGCCAGAAAAGCGGGCGTGCATGCCGGCATGGCGGCGGCAAAGGCGCAGTCGCTGTTTCGCGGCCTGATGCTGGTTGACGCAGATTCGCAAGCCGATCAAGCCGCGCTGGAGCGCATCACGCTCTGGGCGCTGACGATCTATTCGCCGATCGTCGCCGTCGACGGGATTGATGGTATCGTCATGGATACGGAAGGCGCCGATCATCTGCAGGGTGGTGAACTGCCGATGGTGACGAAGATCGCCAACCAGTTTCTTGCCCGAAAACTGACGGCGCGCGTGGCGGTTGCCGACAGCTGGGGTGCTGCCCATGCTTGCGCCCGCGCAATCAATCGCGAAACGATTGTCGTTCCTCCGGGCGAGACGGCCCGTGCCGTCGAAAAGCTGCCGATTTCGCTTCTGCGCCTGCCGTCAAAGATCGTCTCTGATCTGCGCATTCTCGGTTTCCAGACAATCGGCGAGCTTGCCAACACCCCGCGGGCGCCGCTGACATTGCGCTTCGGTCCGGAGGTCGGCCGCCGTCTCGACCAGATGCTCTGTCGTGTCGCCGAGCCGATCGAACCGATCCGGACCACAGAGCTGGTTGAAGTCTCCAAGGCCTTCGCCGAACCGATCGGGGCTGCGGAAACAATCAATAAATATGTTGGCCGTCTGGTCGTCCAACTCGTTGACGAACTCCAGAAGCGCGGGCTTGGCGTTCGCCGTGCCGACCTGATCGTCGAGAAGGTCGATGGCACGAGACAGGCCATCCGCGCCGGAACCGCCAGGCCCGCCCGAGATGTCGCCTGGCTGACAAAACTGTTTCGGGACCGGACGGAAAAGATCGAGCCGGGCTTCGGGATCGAAAAGCTGATCCTGCTCGCCGTGATAGCCGAGCCTCTCGAGGAGGCTCAGAAAGCCTCTGCTCTGGTCGAGGATGACGTCACCGATGTCACGCCGCTGATCGACCTCTATGGAAACCGGGGGCAGAGGGTCTATCGCGTCGCACCGGTCGCCTCCGATGTGCCGGAACGCTCTGTCCAGCGCATCAGCCCCGTCGCCGAACCGATCGCCGTTGCCTGGGTCAGCCATTGGCGCCGCCCCGTTCGTCTCTTGCCGAGACCTGAGTTGATCGAGGCGATCGCGCTGATGCCGGACCGGCCCCCAGTCTCCATCGTCTGGCGTGGCAAACGCCGCAAGGTCAAATGTGCCGACGGCCCGGAACGCATTTTCGGGGAATGGTGGCAGCGAGATGCCGAAATGGACGCCGTGCGCGACTATTTCGTCATCGAGGACGAATCCGGTGAGCGCCTTTGGGTGTTCCGCTCCGGCGACGGTATTGATCCGGATACCGGGTCACACCGCTGGTTCTGCCACGGGATATTCGCATGAGCTATGCCGAGCTCCAGGTCACGACACATTTTTCGTTTCTGCGTGGTGCCTCGTCGGCGCAGGAGTTGTTTGATACTGCAAAACTCCTTGGGATCAGTGCGATCGGCGTCGTCGATCGTAATTCGCTCGCAGGCATCGTCCGCGCCCTTGAAGCATCCCGAGCGACGGGTCTCCGCCTCGTCGTTGGCTGTCGCCTCGACCTCGCCGACGGTATGTCGTTGCTGGTCTATCCGATGGATCGTCCGGCATATTCGCGCCTGACCCGGCTCATCACGCTTGGCAAGTCGCGCGGCGGCAAGAACAACTGCATTCTGCACTGGGACGATGTCATGGCTTACTCGGAAGGCATGATCGGCATTCTGGTGCCGGATCTGCCGGACGCCACATGCGCCGCGCAGCTTCGCAAGTTGGCGCACGTTTTTGGTGATCGAGCCTATGTATCGCTTTGCCTGCGCCGGCGACCCAACGACCAGATGCGGCTCCATGAGATTTCCAACATGGCGGCACGGTTCAGGGTCAAAACCGTCGTCACCAATGACGTGCTGTTTCATGAGCCGGGTCGGCGGCAGTTGCAAGACATCGTTACCTGCATCAGGCACAATACCACGATCGACGATGTCGGCTTCGAGCGCGAGCGTCATGCCGACCGATATCTGAAGCCTCCGGAAGAAATGGCTCGCCTATTTCCGCGCTATCCGGAGGCCCTGGCACGAAGCATGGAGATCGTGCGTCGTTGCAAGTTCTCGCTTGAGGAACTGACCTACCAGTACCCGGAGGAAGCCATTGTGCCGGGCAAGGATGCGCAGGCCTCGCTGGAGCATTATGTCTGGGAATGCGCGCCTGACCGTTATCCGGAAGGCCTGCCACCGGATGTTTTAAAGACCGTTCGGCACGAGCTCGATCTCATCCGCACCATGAAATACGCGCCGTATTTTCTGACGGTGTTTTCGATCGTGCGCTTCGCCAGAAGCCAGGGCATTCTCTGTCAGGGCAGGGGATCGGCGGCCAACAGCGCTGTCTGCTATATTCTCGGCATCACATCGATCGACCCCTCGACCAATGACCTCCTGTTCGAGCGTTTCGTCAGCCAGGAACGCGACGAGCCACCGGATATCGATGTCGACTTCGAGCATGAACGGCGCGAGGAGGTCATCCAATGGATCTACAAGACCTACCGACATGACAAGGCAGCCCTCTGCGCCACCGTTACGCGGTATCGTGCCAAGGGAGCGATCCGCGATGTCGGCAAGGCGCTCGGCCTGCCGGAAGACGTGATCAAGGCGCTGTCATCAGGCATGTGGTCCTGGTCGGAGGAAGTGCCCGACCGAAATATCCGGGAACTCAACCTCAACCCCGACGACCGGCGCTTAGCGCTCACCCTGAAATTGGCGCAGCAGCTGATGGGGGCGCCGCGACATCTTGGCCAGCATCCTGGCGGCTTTGTCCTCACCCATGACCGGCTGGACGATCTCGTACCGATCGAGCCGGCGACGATGAAGGACCGCCAGATCATCGAATGGGACAAGGATGACGTCGAGGCGCTGAAGTTCATGAAGGTAGATGTGCTCGCACTCGGCATGCTCACCTGCATGGCAAAGGCGTTTCATCTCATCCGTGAGGATAAGGGCGAGAATCTCGATCTGTCTACGATCCAGCAGGAGGACGCAGCCACCTACGCAATGATCAGAAAAGCCGATACTCTCGGGACCTTCCAGATCGAAAGCCGCGCCCAGATGGCGATGTTGCCGCGCCTGAAACCCCGCACCTTCTACGATCTCGTCGTGCAGGTGGCGATCGTCCGGCCCGGTCCTATCCAGGGCGACATGGTGCACCCCTATCTTCGCCGCCGCGAAGGCAAGGAGCCGGTCGAATATCCCACACCCGAGCTTGAGGCCGTGCTCGGCAAGACGCTGGGCGTGCCGCTGTTTCAGGAGAGCGCCATGCGCGTCGCCATGGTCTGCGCCGGTTTTACCGGTGGCGAGGCCGACCAGCTGCGCAAGTCGATGGCGACCTTCAAGTTCACCGGCGGGGTCTCCCGCTTCAAGGAAAAACTCGTCTCCGGCATGGTCAAGAACGGTTATTCGGCGGAGTTCGCCGAAAAGACCTTTTCCCAGCTCGAAGGTTTCGGCAGCTACGGTTTTCCGGAAAGTCACGCGGCATCTTTTGCGCTGATCGCCTATGCATCGAACTACATCAAATGCCATTATCCGGATGTCTTTTGCGCGGCGCTTTTGAACAGTCAGCCGATGGGTTTTTATGCTCCAGCCCAGATCGTCGGTGATGCGATCAAGCATGGCGTCGAAGTGCGACCTGTGTGCGTCAACCGCTCGCGCTGGGACTGCACGCTGGAAAAAATCGGCAGCATTGATCGGCATGCTGTCCGGCTCGGATTTCGGCAGGTGAAGGGACTGGCTGTCGCTGACGCAGCGCGGATCGTGACGGCACGAATGAATAGTCCTTTCTTATCCGTCGATGACATGTGGCGCCGGTCCAGCGTGCCGACGGAGGCCCTTGTCCAGCTGGCAGAGGCCGATGCCTTTCTGCCATCGCTCAAACTCGAGAGGCGCGACGCGCTCTGGGCCATCAAGGCGCTGCGTGATGAGCCATTGCCGTTGTTTGCCGCCGCGACTGAGCGGGAGATGGCGGCAATTGCTGAGCAGCAGGAGCCGGAGGTCGCCCTTCGGCAGATGACGGACGGGCACAACGTCATCGAAGATTACAGCCATACGGGCTTGACGCTACGGCAGCATCCGGTTGCGTTCCTGCGCAGGGACCTGTCGGCACGCAACATCATCCTTTGTGCGGAGGCGATGAATGCTCGGGATGGGCGATGGGTTTATACTGCAGGTCTGGTGCTGGTGCGCCAGAAGCCCGGGTCGGCCAAGGGTGTCATGTTCATCACCATCGAGGACGAAACAGGCCCTGCCAACATCGTCGTCTGGCCGTCACTGTTCGAGAAGCGCAGGAGCGTGGTGCTCGGATCCTCGATGATGGCAATCAATGGGCGGATTCAGCGGGAAGGGGAGGTCGTGCATCTTGTCGCGCAGCAACTCTTCGACCTGTCAGCGGACCTTGTCGGTCTGGCTGATCGGGATACCGGGTTCAGGCTGCCGGCGGGGCGGGGCGACGAGTTTGCCCACGGCGGCGGCGGGCCGGATTCGCGTGATCGACAAAAGCCTGTTGTCCCGCGGGACATGTTCACACCCGATCTCCATATCGATACGCTGAAGATAAAAAGTCGGAATTTTCAGTGATTTTTCGCTATCCCGGGAGCCGCGTCGCTTGGCGTCCCTCGAGGGCCCCGCAGCATTTTTGGGAAAACAGTAGAGTTGGCGTGCAGCCATGGGTGCCACATCAGCGCGATAATTACCGAACGAGGCTGAGCATGTATGGGAGTGGGACGACAGCGCGCTCTACAGCGGCGAATGGTTCGAGATCGCCGAGGCATCCCACGACTACACGTTGGAGATACTGCCGCCGCTCTCGATCAAGGCCGGGATATTCGCCATGCGCGAATTCCCGAACGGTTTGGTCACCAGCATCCTCTTCTCTCTGCCGGTCGACGGGTGCATCCGGCACTTCCGCGGTTATTGCGACATGGCCGACAAGAGCTCGCCCGAACGCATGCAAAGCGCTGTCATCGAACGCGAATCCAGGCCCTCCCTTGTGATGACGCACGACGAGAAGCTGGAACATATCTGGTCGAGCACCGCCGACGATTATCGCGGTTATGCGGCGTAATCCCTCCGTCGATGGACTTTCGTGAACGCTCGCGCGACAGGAGGATGCAATCGCATCATTGCGTGCCCGTGCACATCTGCCGGGTGGCTCAGGCCAAACGGGACCACGAGCCGATAGTGACGTCGGCGGTTGTGATGACTGGGCAAGCTGCGGCTTGGACGTTGGATCGGCGCGGCCTGGCGCAGGTCTAGCGTGGTTTCCTCTCAGCTTCGGCATCCGAGGTTTGCCTCTGGCCGTTCCGTCCTTCGGTTTCGTGGCGTCTGAACCGGCGCCCGTTCGGTTCAAGGCCGCTGTCGCGCCGCGGGGCGGCCGGTCATGCCGCTCTCGACAAAGCAGGCACGCGGGCTTCGCAAGGGCTTGTCACCCCTGCTTGACCGCCTGCCTGCTTCGCTCGATCTGGCCTGCCCGGGCCCTGATCCGCCCGGATTGCGCCTGTTCCTTTCGACCGCACCGAAGGACAGAACGGCCAGGGGGCCGACACTTCGGCGAAGCAAAGGAGACCACCATGGCAAAGTCAGCAACCCAATCCCGTCAATCAATCCGCCAATCCGCCCGCGTCGTGCCGCTGCGCAGAGGCGCCACCCTCGAAATGGTCCGCCTTTCATGCCCCGATGAAACACAGGCGCTTCGGATCGCCGAAAGCTTCGGGATCGCCATTGTCGACAGCGATGGCATCCGTGGCATGCACGAGCGCCTGATCGTCGAAACCGCCACCGCACTTTCCGATGGCCTTGGCGACCGGGCGATGCAGATCCATCTGCAGCGCATCGTCGGGGCCTATGTCGGATCGGCCCATGGCGCCGGCCAGTTCTACTCCCGCGCCGTCACCGAGGCGCGGAACGCCACCGCCAAGAGCGCTGCGGATGCCCGCGACGAGGATCTCGACGGTCCGGTCGGCTATGAGAGCGCCGCCCAGCGCAAGCGCGAATTCGCAGCCGACATGGGCATCCAGGCACATGCGCTCAGAATGGCGGCCGTCGGCGCTGTCGCAGCCTATGAGCAGGTGGTGGGCGAAACATGGAAGCCCTTCGACCGGCCGGTCGAAAATCCCGGCCAGACGCTCGACCGCAAGGCGGCAGCAGTCCAGCTGTCAGCCTTCGAATAACATCCATCACGGCGAGGCTCCGGCCCCGCCTTTGTTTACGTCGACGAACGTGTCCTGTTCTCGTCAGCTCGAAGTAACGAGGGCCTGTGCCGGCCACCGCCTTCGGATCAACGACGGGACGCGACTTCAATGCGTCGACAGAAGGTCCCAACCTCAACCGCGCCGTTGCTAAGATTCCATCGGCTACCGTGCGGCAGAAAGTGGTCCTGCTGGCGAAGCCCTCGCATTGGCTGCGGATGAAGATCGGGAATCTGTCCATTGCGACCCCGTCCCGCCTTCGGTCTGCCGGGCCGAGGGTCTCGCGCAAGGGCTTCGCCCTCCTTCACGTTGTTACGGCGCGTTCCGCGTGCGCTCATCCCTGATCTCCCCGGCTTTTGACCGACGTGACGGGGTCGCGATGGTCGCGACCTCCGAAAACGGAGGTTCAAGGATATGAAAAGAAAAGGGCAGGGCGAGCGCGCCGATCTCTATGCGCGGATCACCGACAGGATCGTTGCGGATCTGGAAAAAAGCGTCCGTCCGTGGATGAAGCCCTGGTCGGCCGCAAATACGACCGGACGGATCACCCGGCCGCTGCGCCACAACGGCGAAGCCTATAGCGGTCTCAACGTGCTGCTGTTGTGGTCGGAGAGCACAGCGAGGGGCTATGTCTCGCCGACATGGATGACGTTCAAACAGGCCTTGCAGCTGGATGGAGCTGTTCGCAAGGGCGAGACCGGAACGACGGTCATCTATGCAAGCCGCTTCACCAAGTCGGAGACCGACAGCAATGGCGGCGAGGTGGAGCACGATATTCCGTTCCTTAAATCGTACACGGTGTTCAACGTGGCGCAGATCGACGGCCTGCCTGACCACTATCATGGCGTACCCGAACCGCTCCTGAGCCCGATCGAGCGCATCGGTCACGCCGACGAGTTCTTCCGCAATACCGGCGCAGTCATTCGGCACGGCGGCAACCAGGCATACTACTCTCCGGCCATGGACTATATCCAGATGCCACCGTTTGAAGCCTTCCGCGATGCCGCCGGGTATGCGGCAGTCCTCAGCCATGAGGCGACCCACTGGACGGCGGCAGAACATCGCGTGGGACGCGACCTGTCGCGCTATGCCAAGGACCGGACGGAGCGAGCGCGGGAAGAACTCATTGCCGAACTTGGCAGTTGCTTCCTCTGCGCTGACCTCGGTATCGCGCCGGAACTTGAGCCGCGGCCGGATCACGCGTCCTATCTGCAGTCATGGCTCTCGGTGCTGGCCAACGACAAACGGGCAATTTTCCAGGCGGCCGCGCATGCGCAGCGGGCGGTCAATTATCTCCACGGTCTTCAGCCAAGGGCGGATGCCTGCGCGACGAGGGAGGCAGTGTAATAGCGCCCCTCTCTTTTTGGAGCGTCCTTTGGTACTGCTCCCAAAATCTGAATCCGGGCAGCGCGGATTGACCGTTCGGGAGGAAAGCGAAGGCGATCTTGTTCCGTGCGGGCGCGAGCCAGTTTTGCTGCGACCGGCCCTCATGCGTTGCGCATCAGCAACAGGTCATGTTTGCGGATACGAGCAAGCATGGGCGACATGTGCCCGATTGAAAACCGGAGCCGCCATCGAGAAGGAAAGTTCGGCGACGCTCACCGGACTTGTCGCATTGGCCCGGCAATGCCCAAACGATCGATGTGGCCATTGCTGCCATCCATTCGGGCATAGGAAGTGGGCGCGGCCAACGCGGCCTCGATTTGACATGTCTGATCGAAGAGCGGCTGCGCCTCGATCGTTCTCCCGCAACGGCATCGCCCCCTTTCTTCCCCTGCGACCTGCGTTCGCATTCCTCGCGGTCCAAGAAAGCCGTCTCCCGCCGCCCTCCATTGCATTCCGGTCCCTTAAGGATGCGGTCCGATCGTCCCCGATCAGTTCGACAGTCATCGAGGACGCGATGGTCGCGGCCCGATCAAACCGAAAGGATCACGACAATGGCAATCATCGGCGAATTCACCACCAACGGCAACACCATCCTCGGCCACGTACGCACTCTGACGGTCTCCATGAAGGCCCGCCTGAACCCGATCGAACGCACATCCCGCGACGCTCCCGACTTCCGGATCATGTCCGGAGCGGCCGAAGTCGGCGCCGCCTGGAGCCAGGTTTCCGGCGACGGAGAGCCCTACATCTCGGTCAAGCTCGACGATCCGAGCTTTCCGGCCCCGATCAATGCGGCACTTTGGCCGACCGAGAGGGAAGGCGACTATACGTTGGTCTGGAACCGCCCGAAGCGCGACGCCTGATCAAAGACGAAGCCCTGCCGGAAACGGCGGGGCTTTTCCCTTGTTCAAACCAAGAAGGAACCGGGCATCTAGCCCGCTTCTTCTTCTGGTCGCGATACGGAGAGGCGGGGTCTGCTCAGAGTGACCAATCGTGCCGCGAGCAAATGCCGGCCTCAAGGACTTCGCGTGGCCCCCCGATTTTGCTTCCGCTCCGGTTCCCTGCGCTTCAACAAAACCGGCACCCCACTCGCCGCCTCTGGCGGTCGCCGACGCGATCCCTGACCCCGTCATTTCCTCACGCCCCGCGGCGTCATCTTTCTCAAACGTCAAGGAGATGACGATGTTACTGGAACAACATATCGAAGAACTGCGCGCCTTATCTTGACAGTCTGCACCGACTCTAGCGACTTGGCTACGTCGATGCGTATGCTGAGGGAAGGCGCTTTCCAGGCCGGTCGCAGCGCTCCCAAATAGCTGGCGGAGGCCGGCCTGGAGAGTGCCGGCGGCTCTAGCACCTCCCTTAGACGCGGGCTCCCGGGTGGGGGTCTGGGGGAGGGTTGGACAAACTATGCATATTTTTGACACTTCATCAAAGGTCACGCTCGAAGAACGGCGGGCCGCCGATGGCCTCGATGCCTATGTGCCGCGTATTTTATACGACGGTGAACTGTACGACGCCGACGTTGATCGCTTCTTTCTCGACCTGCCGCTCAACGGGGTCCGCTCCCGTCACTCTCTTCGCGCCTACGGCTACGACATCATGGTTTGGTTGCGCTTCCTCACGGAAGTTTGCGACAAGACCGTGTGGGGAGCTGCCCGCGCTGATGTCGTAGTCTTCCACCGCATTCGTAGAAGGGGCGAGCCGGGAAGTCGGATCTCGGCGTCGTCGTGGAACAGATCCATCGCTGCAATCGACAAGCTCTATGAGTGGGGAGTGCGCGAGGGACTTCTACCTTCGAGCCCTTTTTCGCATCGGGAGATCTGGCGACGCAATCGGACGCGGGGTCAGGGTAGGTTAGTCACGCGGAATGGTGCATTCGAAGGACGTGCCAATCAAAACACCATTCGCTTTGTCACGCTTGAGGCCTTTCGGCAGTTTCGGGATGTAGGGCTACGCGGCCTTACTGCCGACGGAGCCGAGCGGCCGGGAGCGCGCGACAGGAATGGACTTCGCAACGTGTTATTTGCGGAGTTGCTGGTGGTAACAGGCTTGAGGCTCGAAGAGGCGTCGTTTCTTCTGGCATTCGAGCTGGACGCTTTGCCCGCGGCGAACGCGTCTCGTGGTCAGACATGGCTCAATCTGCCGGCAGGTCTCACCAAGGGCGAACGCGGACGAGCAATCCTTATTCCCGATGATTTGATTCACCGGCTCCGGACCTACGTTCGTGTTGAACGCGCCCACGCAGTCACAAAATTCAAAGCTCGCCAAGGTTGGGATCTCGTGGAGCGTCCAATCCTGGTGCGGCGGCCGAGCGCCGGGTCAGGCAATCTTTCGCTCCTTGACGGGCGAGCAGTTCCGCTGGAAGTCTTCTCGCCGGAGGAACGGGGCCGTTTGGTCATCTGTGAGGCGGATAACACGCCAATCGAACCAGCGGTTTTGTGGTTGACGGAGGTCGGTCAGCCGGTGCGCCCAAATTCCTGGGAAGTCGCATTCGCCCGGGCCTGCCAGCGCTGCCAGGCGAATGGATTTCCGATCGACATTAGCCCACACCAGCTCCGGCATACCTTCGCGGTCCATATGCTCGCAATGCTGATCCAGCGCCAACTCGGACGCCGATCCTTGGAGAGTTCGGCCGGACCGGCGGAAGGCTATCGCAGGATCCTCGGAGATCCTCTGCAACAGGTGCAGCGGCTTCTGGGCCATGCAAGTCTCGAGACCACTTCTATATATCTGGATCATATCGCCACGCGCGCAGATACAGTCGACACAGCCGTCGCCGAACTACTCGCGCTGCTGCCAGGCGGAGGTCGCTTATGAACAATCGACCCCGCAGGGGCCGGCCTGTCACATTCGGCCGCGAGTTCGTCGTCCCACTACAGGTATCGGCAGACGTGGTGTCAGGTCTACGATTTGATATCCAGACGCAGGATGGTGGAGAGGTTTCGCTTGACTACGCTCATCTGAAGCCGCGCTGGCTGGCCCTTGCATTCGCGCGTGCGCTACGTCGACTTGCTGGTCTTGGTGGACCCCTTTCCGTCAGATCGACTGTGGTCGTCTACGTCCGGACCCTGCCGCTGTTTTTCGCGTACATGGCCGAGACAGAGGATGTGCCTGACGCTCCCGAACTCCTTCAGGCGGGTCATGTCGATGGCTTCGAGGCCTGGTTGGCGGCAAAAGGAAAGTCGACCATCCACCTGCTGTTTATTTTGACGAAGATCATTGTTGCGCTGCGAGAGGTGGCATCCGAAGGGGCTGTTACATTTTCCGAGCAGCTTTGCGATCGGCTGGCCTATGTGACGCTGAGACCGATACCACCATCGCGTCCACGCGATGCATACAGCCCTTACATTGCACGGCAGCTTCGCGATGCTGCCCGGGCGGATATCATGGGGATCGTGCAACGCCTTCGCGATCCTAAGCCAATGAACTCGCACAGCGGACTGCTGGCTATGGAGAAAGAGATCCATGCGCACATCGAAGCCAAGGGTATTGTCCGCCACACAGATCCAAAATACCACGTTCTCAATGATGCCCGAAGGGTGCATGGCCTCTCATCGGAAAGGCTCTGCCATCAGCTTCACGAACGGCACTATTTGACGTTTCACGACGTCATCCCGCTCATGGTGTTTCTGGCGCTTGAGACCGGCCTGGAGCCCGAGTTCTGCAAGAGCTTGAGGGTTGATTGCCTCAGGAACCCTGCAAACGGCACGGTCGAGATTGCTTATGTCAAACGGCGGGCTCGTGGCGCTGAGCATAAGACACTTCGTGTGCGCGACGGCGGTCCGCGAACGCCGGGAGGACTTATCCGCCACGTGATCGCCTGGACCGCCACCGCCCGTAAACACCGCTCGACCGACTGCCTTTGGCTGTACTATGGGCTCGGCGGGCTAAAGTCGGGGGTCAATCATCCCCAGCAGCGCATCGACGCATGGACGACACAGCACAACATTCGCAATGATGACGGGCGGCCGTTCCATCTAACGCTTTCGCGACTTCGGAAGACCCACAAGGCGCTTTGGTATCTAAAGACCGAGGGACACATGACGCGTTTTGCCGTCGGTCATACCAAAGAGGTGGCCGCACGGCACTATGCCAATGTTCCAGCACTCCTCCCGCTGCACGAAAGCACGATCGCTGATGCTTTCACCGAGGCAGTCACGTCGGCTCTGTCGTCCACCGTTTTGACGCCAGAACAGGAGGAGACCTGGCGGGACGATCCGGTGCTCGCTTCAGAGGCGGCTCCAGCGGGATGCGATCCGATCTCACTTCTCGATGGAAAGCAGGATATCTGGCTGGCAAGCTGTGGCGGTTTCTTTTCCGGCCCCTATGCCGATCCCGGCTCGCCTTGCTCACAACCCTTTTGGGGTTGTCTCGAATGTCCGAACGCTGTCATCACCGCCCGCAAGCTTCCCGCCGTCCTGTCGTTTCTTGCTTTCATTGAGGACCAGAGGCTCTCGCTTTCCGCCAGCCATTGGGCGGCGAAGTTCGCAACCGCGCACGCTCGCATCACCATGCAGATCCTGCCAGCGTTCGGTCCGGCGACCGTCGAGGAGGCACGTCGTGTGCTCGCCAGCGAACCGGTATTCAACTACATGCCACCGGAGGCGTTACAGTGAAGGCCATCGCCAACCTTCCCATCGTCACTACTGATTTCGACAGCCGTCCCGTGCTGGCCACCGCAGCTCTGCGCCCCGGTTTCGAGCGGTCGAGCCTGTCGCGCTATGGCGACGACAGATGGGATTTGAACCCTGCGGTTTTTCGAGAGAACGTCCGCAGCTCCGACGCCACGGTGGATTTTAGTGTTGTCGACGATCCGAAGATCGCCGAGGCTCTTCGAGATTACCTGTATGTCCGCCTGAACACCGATCTGCCGGGATGCAAGTTGCGAGCGACACCGGTAAATGTCCGCCGTCTTTTTCGTTCCGCGCGCAGCTTCTTCAATTTTGTCAAGGCGGCCTACGGCGTCTTCGACCTCTGCCGCGTCGACCAGGCCCTGCTTGACGATTTCGCCAGGTTTCTTCGTCGAGGACGACGGCCGGTCATTGTCATGCAATTATTGGGCATTGTCTTCGACCTGTATATCTTCCGGAATCAGTTGACCGTGGCGAAGCTCTCCTTTGAGCCATGGGATGGTCGCAAGCCCGCCGAGGTCGCCGGATATAAATTCAGGGCGGAGGAGAACCGTACGCCACGGATCCCGGAAGCGATCATCAAACCGCTGCTCGCATGGTCGCTCAAATATGTGACCGTGTTCGCGCCCGATATTTTCGCTGCACGCAAGGAACTACTGGCACTCGAACAGCAGCACAAGGCGCTGACTGCTGAAGATGCGCTCGCCCCTCGCAACCAACGACGGACGCGCCGTCAGGCTCGCTTGCATGCATATCTCGATGAACGTCGTCGGCAGGGGCGCGGCATTCCAATCTGGCCTGCCCGGATCGGCGCGCCAGGATCATTCTCGGGATTCGAACCGCCTTTAAACTGGCAATTGATCTACCTGCATGTCGGCGCCGACGCCAATCTTCAACGATCTGCTGGCGGTCAACCCAATGACGAGATGAGGCGCATCGTAGAAGCTGCGGTCGGCGAACTAGGGACCGAGCTCGGTGGAATGGACACCGAGATTTCGATCGATCCTGATACCGGTCGTCCCTGGCGGCCTCGCTTTGACGCGCGGGCGTTGGCGATAGAAGAGCGAATGCTGCAGGCCGCCTGCTATGTCGTCTGCGCCTATCTGACCGGCATGCGCGACAGTGAAGTGCAGGCGATGCGTCCCGGCTGCTTGTCGGTCCGTCGTAGCGAGGACGGGCTGATCGACAGGCACCGCGTGAAGTCGGTCGCTTACAAGGGAAAGGAAGTCCGAGGCGAAGAGGCTGAATGGATCACCATCACGCCCGTGGCGACGGCAATTTCAGTCCTCGAACACCTTAACGTCCGCTCTGTGCAACAGCGAGGCACGGCGACGCTTTGGCCAGTCCTGTCCCTCGCCCACGCTCGAAAGCAGGCACTTGCAACGGACATTGTCACCAGACTGAATCAGTTTCGCGATTATCTGAACGAGCGATTTGGAACTGAGGCCGAGCCGATCATACCGCCGGGCCCCGATGGCCGACCGTGGCAACTCACAACACGTCAGTTTCGTCGAACAATTGCCTGGCACATTGCCAACAGGCCCTTCGGAACGATCGCAGGAATGATCCAGTACAAGCACGTCTCAGTCGCGACGTTTGAAGGCTATGCGGGCTCCAGCAGGTCGGGGTTTCTCGCAGAGGTCGAGACTGAACGGCGTCTCGGACAGATGGACGACATTCTCATCTATTTCGATGACAGGCAGCTGGGTTCGGGACTTTCCGGTCCAGCTGCAGTACGCATCGCCAAGTCGCTCGACGGCGCGGCGTCCCAGTTAAAACCGCTTCCCGGCATGATCGCTGATCGTGGTCGCCTCCGCGTCATGTTGGCCGACACGGCATGCACCCTCCATGTCGGCGTGTTGGCTGATTGCTTTTTTGATCCTGCTACCGCCGTCTGTCTTCGCCATGCCGCTGGCGACCAGGCTTCACCGATGATCTCGCTGTGCGAACCGTCGAGATGCCCTAACGCCTGTATAACAGTACGCCACCGCCCCGCATGGGCGGGCGCGGCGGAGAACGCCAGGAGCGTGCTGAAGGAGAAGCGATTGTCCGAACTTCAGCGCCTGGCTGTCGAGCAAGATCTTCAGAGGATCGAGAAGGTTCTCTCCGATATCGACGTCACAAGAGGATAGTTCATTAGGAATACGGTCGCGACCCCTGATCGGGGGCGCGGGTTCTCTTCTTTCTGCCGTCCTACTTTACGGCTACTCAGCCCGCCTCAAGGACGAGCGTGGGCCCCCGATTTTGCCTCCACTCCGTTTCCTGCGCTCCGACAAAACCGGCACCCCACTCGCCGCCGCTGGCGGTCGCTTCGCGCTCCTTGACCCGGGCTTCGTGCGCACGTCGCCCCGTTGACGTCATCAAAAAGGAGACGATCAACATGACTACTCTCGATCAAATCAACGAACTGCGCGCGGAGCTTCGGAGCTGCTATTTCACGAAGACCGAGCGCGCTATGGCTGAGGCCGAGCTTGCCACTCTTGTCGCCAAGGCACAGGCCGAGAACGAGCAGTTCGCAAGCGACATCGCACTCTATCTCGCTGACCTCGAATGAGGTCGCGATGATCTGGGAGGGGTGCCCCCTCCCAATTTTCAAACCCCTCGGGCTACACCTCAACCAAGGTGTCAGCTCGTCGGTGATGCATCAGCCGACCGATCCCAAGGAACGCCAGAACTGCGAGTGCGCCGAGCGCGGTCGTGATCGCGAGCGACCAGGTCGCGCCGATATTGGCCATGGCAAACGCCAAAGCGAACGGTGCGGTCGCAGAGACGATCAGCCTCGCGGCCATGACCTTGCCCTGAAGCCTGCCGAACTCCATTCACGTTCCAACACGCAGGAGAGACAGGTGAAATGCCTTCTGAAGGCTGGTAAGACGAAAGGACAGGTATACCGGAGGCAAGAGTAATGACCAGAGAAGAGATGCTTTCCTATTCTCAAGCAGTTTGTGACGGCCTTCGCGAGGATGAAGACGGTGTTAGACGTGAGGTTCTCACCCACGCGGGGAACAGATGGTCGCTCGGGGTCATACATACTCTCGGCGTCTATGGCAGGCTTCGTCACGCGGATATCGGTAGACGGATGCACGGCGTCACGCAGAGGATGCTCACTCGCACGCTACGCCAACTCGAAAGAGATGGCCTCGTCACGCGTCACGATCTCGTTGAGGTGCCGCCTCGGGTGGAATACGAACTCACAGAGCTCGGAATGGGTCTTCTCATTCGTATGATCCCGTTGTGGACGTGGGTCGTGGAGAATTCCGAGCAGTTTCGAAAGTCGCGCGAGGATTTTGATGTCCGTCCGCCAGAAAAGCCGTCCTGGCAGACGTTTTAACAATCGAAACATGCCGCCGCTCCGCTGATGTCGCCACGGTGTTCGACCGCGTAATGATATTGCTGCGGATCAACTCTTATTGGGAGTGCGGCTATACCGCACTCCCCATTTATTATCTTTTGTCGTTTGCACCTTAAAGGCCATATTACTTGCCAATCAGGTTCGCGTTGATCCAATCGGACACATCCGTCACCTTGATGCCTTCGCGTGCGTTGAACGTGCCTGCCTTGTCCCATGCCATTCCTCGCCCAATACCAAAGGCTGCGCGGTACTTGCGCATCATGTTTTGGGGGTCATTTGCCAGTTCTTCCATAAGGACGGGAACAGTCCATTCGGAGCGGTTGAAGGGCCGGTTCAAACTCGCCTCAAGCTTGTCCGCAAGCTCGCCGTAGGTGACGGTGTCGCCCGCCAGGAAGACGATCTCGTTGCTGATGGTCGGCTCGTAGAAGACGATCTCAGCAGTGAGGACACCGATGTCGTCAGGCGTCGTCAGCGTAACGGCCGTATCGTAGCTCCCGAGGGCTCTGACGGCGCTCTTTTCCAAATCAACGACACCGAACTCTGGTTCAAAAAGATAGCTCATGAACATCCCGGTGGAAATGATGACCCACTCGGTTTTGCTCTGAGAACGCAGGAGTTCGCGAACATCGAGTTGAGCGTCAAAGATGTCCTGCGGACCGCCTCGACCAATCGCCTCGAAATCGACACCAAACTGCCAAGGAAAATAGCGGGGCATACCGGACTGCACCGCCGCCTTGGCCAGCTTCATCGGTGTATGAATCCCAGCAGCATAGCCAGCGCAGCCAATCACGGTATCGTAGTGTGAAAACAGAGATGCGAGTTCATCGACTGAGCTATTTACCAAATCGCCTGCGACGATCTCGATATGCAAGTCGCGGATTTCGGCGACGTCGCGCTGCTTAATCGATGAGTCTGATTTTATGGTACTGGCGCGAAGCAAAACGCTTACCTTTGCGTCATCAATGCCCCTGGCGCGACGGGCCAGATTGCGGAGGACGGGCATGCCGAGTTCCCCGGCCCCGAGCACGAGAATATTTCGTGACTTCACGTTGGAAACTGTCTGGTTCATCGATTTCAATCCTTCAAAACTCTATGTCACCGCTATTTGGCAAGGCGGGACCACGAAGAGAAGAAGGTACACGGATGATACTGCTACAAAATATAAAGACGATAATCCCGTTGTATTACTCTTACGCAGATATCCGTCTGCTTAGGGGGCCAGAAGCGACCTTGATCCTTGACTGTCAGGATAACGCGCCGAGATGAACCATTGCCACCCAGACGAGCGTCGCCAGATTGCCGCGGAGCTGGAACTGGCTCTGGCCGAACTGGCCGTTATCATGGCCGAGCAGGACGGTTCCGTTGACGCCGTGCCGCCCTTCTGAGGGTGGCATACACCCGCAATGCTGCCACCACCGTCCGATTGCCATCGAGATCGAGATCAGCTTAAGCGTGATGGCAAGCAGCGCCGATGACGCTGCGCCGTCTGCCTTTGGCGGCTCCCCCCTGATGACCCCGCTTACCGCGGTGCGGCTCACTTGTTCAGCACATCTTTCAGTGCTTTGGCAGGCTGAAACGTAAGCTTCTTCGCAGCGGCAACCTTGATGGTGGCGCCGGTTGCCGGATTGCGAGCCTCACGCTCCGGGGTATCCTTGATCTTGAACTTGCCGAATCCCGGGATAGATGTTTCCGCTCCGGACGTGGCTGCCGTCGTGATCGACGCGAAGACGGTTTCGACGATCGATTTCGCCTGGGCTTTGGTCAGGTTCTGTTCGGATGCGATCTTTTCGACGATTTCATTGGTTGTGGTCATGACGGTTTCCTCGTTAAAGACGGGAAAACCCTTTCAGGCGATCGTTACGTTGTCATGCGGCGTTGTCCTTAGAGTGGCGCTCCTGCAGGGGTTTCCACAGCTTCTTGCCGGTTGATAGCCCCTTTTGCGCTTCTGCAGTAACAATTCGAGAAAGCGCGATATCGCATCATTCTCATTGCCGAACACCTCGGTCATCTCCCCGCCAGCCTTGCTGATCCGTCCCCAGCTTCGCACGACGGCTATTTCACCAAAAAGGGTTGGCCGGATCGCAAGCGCGTAATATCGGGCCATGTTCCTGTTGGCGTCGATCCTCTGGCAATAAAGCTGGTAGTGGTGTGTTCCCATCCCCGCATGATCGGCGATGCTCGCGATCTGGTCCAACGAGACTTATGAATCGAAAGGTCGCTTCCGATTCATTTCTGTGATGGATGCCTGTTGCGGTTTCGGCAGTGTCCGATCATCCTGACGCTCAAGCTTCCCGGTCTGAACGGTACGTCCGGGCGCGATCGTCGAGGTGAGCACAGCCGGTAAATCAGATGGCGAGCTGTCTTCGCTTCCAATCGTCAGTAGGTCCATGTTCAGGCATCGCATGTTTTCGAAAAAGGAGGATCAAATGGCACCCTTTGAGGAAGCGGCGGCCGCGACGACTACGATACAGGAGCATCTGTCATCTACACTGGAGAGGCATTAGGACGGGTTGAGCTAGCACATCGTCAGTTCTTCGGTGTCCATGCTCATCCTTCAACGAGACACAACGACCTGATCGAAGCGCTAGAAGGCGATCGACGCGGCACTGGCGCTGATGAAGGCAACGAAATGGCCAATAGAAGCCGAATACGGTCCGCAAGAAATCGCCTGGGCCGTCAAGGTCCCAGCTTGGCAAACCTGTTGGGCCTGGCGTGCCTATCCATGTCCTTCCGCCTGAAATAGATCGCCCGTCCGCAGCGGATCGGACTGTGGCCCTGGACGATGATGATCTGCTCGTCCTTGCGCATCGATTGGGTGATTTCGTGCGGCATTATCAACGGGCGGCGCTGGAAATTGATGTTTTCTGATTTGAGCGATGCGCTGTTTTTCGCACCCCAGCCGAGATTGCGAGAACTGCCTTTGACTTCGACAGTCATTTCTCCACATTGGGCAGAGACGTTGCGGGCGGTATCCAGTGCCTTGATCGCGGCGTAACTCGCGAAAGCGCAGCCGTCGATCCACGACACCGCACCGTCTTTTCCGAAGTGCCGTTCCAGTTGCCCGACGGACTGGTACATCAGCATCATGCTAACGCCATACTTGCGACCGCGATCGCGCGCCTCTTCAAGCACGCGCATGTAGCCAAGCAGATCGACTTCGTCCAAAATGAACAACGCTCGCCTCGTGAACGCACCATCCGCTTCGATCATCGCGTTGATCAGCGAGCCGATGATCACCCGACCGATACCGGGATAGGACCGCAGGATCGATGCGGAGATATTGATAAAGACGTCTTTCTTTCCGCCAGCGATCTCGCTCGATTTGAACGCGTTGCCGCAAACCAGTGCCGCGTAATTATCGAGCGACAGCCATTGCGTATCCTTCGATGCCGTCGAATAGACGCCTGAGAATGTTTGCTCGGTCATGTTAACAAAGACGCCGAGCGTTTCGCGGATGAAGGCGGACGCGGAGTGTTCCTGTACGTCGCGCAGCATGGCAAGCACGGAGGTTTCCGGCTCGGAGACGATCTGGCGCAGGCTGCGCAGGTTTCGCCGTCCTGCATATTCCGGTGACAGCATCACATGCGCTAGAAGACCAGTCAGCAGATTGTGCGCCTGCGATTGGAAGTAAGAGCCAGTCGACGATTCGAAGCGCAAGCTTTCCGAGAGTAACATGTGCGCAATGCCGACAATGTCCTCTTCCTTTTTTAGCGAGTGCTCGATTCCGTCGAGCACGTTAAATCCCATGACCGGATTTGCCGGATCGAGCACAACAACCTCTCGGTTGAGTTTATCTCTTCGGTGGTCAACGACCATCGGGGCCACCTCGGTGGACGGATCCAGGCAAATGAGCGGACCCGTATATCTGAGCGCCGTCGGCACGACGTTGCTGGTGGTCTTGAAGCCACCGGAGCCCGCGAAGAAAAGCATGTGAGTCGAATCGAAATCCTGGGAGTAGGTCAGCAGCGGGGCTTTGCCACCACGTCCCCAGGTGGCCGGATCGTTCGGATCGAACGGCAACTCATGGACGAGTTCCTTGTCGACCCTGTAGCGCTCGCCGATGACGATTTCGCCATCATCGGGAAACAGCCGTGCCGCCGCCGACATCGGCAGCCAGTCTGCATCTCCGAATGTTCCGCGCCTGGCGCGCGTCACCTGTTCGGGCACGACGCTGGAGATGCGCGCCGCGACCGCGGCCGCCATGAATCCCATCGCTGCGCCAACGACCGCAATCATGTCGACGAATGATAGCGCCTGATCCCAGGTCAGCACACCGCTCTCTACGAGCGGCTGAAGCCGCCCGAACTCGCGCATCCCGTAAAAGCCGGCCATCAGGAGAAAGCAGAGAAAGCTTGCCAATGCCACGGGCCTTCGCCGATGGAGGGGCAGCGCCCAGACCGCCAGCAGTCCAGCCAGCGGCCCGAACAAAAGGACGGGCAACGGTGACGCCCGAAGGAACCAGTATTGCGTCTTGCCTGTGATGCCGGTCGCCAATTCAGGCCAACGCCAGTGGGCGACGTAAAAGGAAAAACCGGTGACGGCGATGGGAATGATGATAAGCAAGAGGCTTGGACGAGGTTTGGCCTTTCCCTTCATTCCGACGCCTTCGCAAAGCGTTCCACCCTGCCGCTGGATGCCGCGGCCCTGAAGGCGAGCTCCCCGATATCGCGAATACGCCGATGTTCAGGTGTCCCCGGCACGACCCGCTTCATTTCGAGAAGTCCGCCAAGCAGGAAAGCCCGATCGGCGTTCGAAAGGCCCGCGCGAACGACAATGTCACCGAGCAAGAACTTTTCTCTCGCTCCCTTCTTTCGGTCAGATGTCATGAGGAACCTCCGTTTCGTTACCAGTCGCTCCATTTGCCTGTCCACGCGGCGAAGCAGGTGAGCCAGCGGCTTGCTTCTTCTCGCCGTTGCGAAATCGCGCTGCGATCTCGTCGAAGATGCGATCCACCTCCTCGTCAGCGATCTCCATCTCCGCCAATCCCGACTTCGTCGCCGCACGCGCGAAACGATCAGCTGATTTTACTATTAAAGTTTTTCTTCGTTCGCGAAGCTTCTCGATTTGAGCATCAATATCCATGAGCGCAGGCTTGGTAGCCATAATCAAGTCCTCTCAACCTATTTGGAAATTTCCATTCCGTCATTTAACTGACTAGAAAATGTTAGTCAAAAGGGCTACCGTACACAAGCCCCCAAACGTCGATATTGGAAATCCCAGCAGGGCCGTCTTCCGGAAAAGCAGCATCGGTCTTGTCAGGCCGATTGATTTGAGGGCGCAATATACGTCGCTGACGCGACGTGCCTGGAAGGGCTGGAGACGTTAGTGGCGATCATGTTCGTCAGAGCGCAGGTGATCAGCAGGGGAGCGGGACGCAGTATCGTCTCGGCCGCCGCATATCGTCATCGGGCGCGGATGATGGACGAACAGGCCGGAACCTCCTTCAGTTACCGTGGCGGCGGCGCCGAACTGAAACACGAGGAGTTGGTGCTGCCGGACCAGGTACCGGCCTGGCTGCGCGCGGCTATCGATGGGAAGAGCGTCGTTGCGGCCAGCGAGGCGCTTTGGAATGCAGTGGACGCATTCGAAACTCGTGCCGACGCGCAGCTTGCCCGCGAGTTGATCATCGCGCTTCCGGAAGAGTTGACGCGATCAGAGAACATCGCCCTTGTGCGCGAGTTCGTCCGGGACAACCTGACGTCCAAGGGCATGATCGCCGACTGGGTTTATCATGACAGGCAAGGCAATCCACACATCCACCTGATGACCGCGCTTCGACCTCTGACGGAACAGGGTTTCGGGCCGAAGAAAGTGCCGGTGCTTGGCGCCGACGGCGAGCCTTTGCGGGTCGTCACGCCGGACCGACCGAAGGGCAAGATCGTCTACAGGCTCTGGGCCGGCGACAAGGAAACTATGAAGGCATGGAAGATCGCCTGGGCGGATACGGCCAATCGGCATCTGGCGCTTGCCGGCCATGAGATCCGCCTCGACGGGCGTTCCTATGCCGAACAGGGGCTCGACGGGATTGCCCAGAAACATCTTGGGCCGGAAAAGGCAGCGCTCGCCCGCAAGGGTGTCGCGATGTATTTCGCGCCGGCCGATCTCGCGCGCCGGCAGGAGATGGCCGACCGGCTGCTGGCCGATCCGTACCTACTCCTGAAACAACTCGGCAACGAGCGCTCCACCTTCGATGAACGGGACATCGCCAAGGCACTGCACCGCTATGTCGACGATCCCGCTGATTTCGCCAACATACGCTCCAAGCTGATGGCCTCTAATGATCTCGTACTGTTGAAGCCGCAACAGGCGAACCAGCAGACCGGCAAGGTGGCCGAACCTGCGGTCTTCACCACACGCGATATCCTGCGCACCGAATACGACATGGCGCAGTCGGCGGAAGTTCTGGCCCGGCGCAAGGGCTTCGGCGTCGCCAACGCGAAAATTGCGACGGCTGTCAGAACCATAGAAACCGGCAATCCGGAAAATCCGTTCACGCTTGATCGCGAACAGGTGGAGGCTGTCCATCATGTCGCCGGCGACACTGGCATCGCCGCTGTGGTCGGGCATGCCGGTGCGGGAAAATCGACGCTGCTTGCCGCGGCGCGCATCGCCTGGGAGAGCGGCAACTACCGCGTCTTCGGGGCGGCGCTTGCTGGCAAGGCGGCCGAAGGGCTTGAGGATAGTTCCGGCATCAGATCGCGCACGCTCGCCTCATGGGAACTAGCCTGGGAGAACGGACGCGATCTCCTCGACCGGCGGGACATCTTTGTCATCGATGAAGCTGGCATGGTCTCGTCGCAGCAGATGGCGCGTGTGCTCAAGCGCGCCGAGGAGGCCGGAGCCAAGGTGGTTCTGGTCGGCGATGCAATGCAGCTTCAACCGATCCAGGCCGGCGCAGCCTTTCGGGCGATTTCCGAACGGATCGGTTCTGCCGAACTTGCCGGTGTGCGGCGCCAGCGTGAAGAGTGGGCGCGAGAGGCCTCCCGTCTTTTCGCCCGCGGCAAGGTCAAGGAGGGGCTGGATGCCTATGCGCAGCGGGGGCGTATCGTTGAGACGGAGAGCCGGGCTGAAGCTGTTGAGCGCATCGTTACAGACTGGACGCGCGCTCGCCGCGACCTCATCCAGCAACATGCCGATAAAGAACAGCCGGCCCGCTTGCGTGGTGACGAACTGCTCGTTCTCGCCCATACCAATGACGACGTGAGGCGGCTCAATGAAGCGCTACGCATCGTCATGAAAGATGAAGGCGCCCTGACCGTTTCTCGTGAATTTTACACGGAGCGAGGCGTGAGGGAGTTCGCCGTCGGCGACCGGATCATCTTCCTCGAGAACGCCCGGTTCCTCGAGCCGCGCGCGCAAAGGCTTGGGCCTCAATATGTCAAGAACGGCATGCTCGGCACGGTCGTCTCCACCGGCGACACGCACGGCGGCCCACTACTATCGGTCCGTCTCGATAATGGCCGCGAGGTTGTCATCAGCGAAGACAGCTATCGCAATGTCGATCACGGTTATGCCGCGACCATTCACAAGTCCCAAGGCGCGACCGTCGACAGGACGTTCGTGCTTGCAACCGGCATGATGGATCAGCACCTGACATACGTGTCGATGACCCGCCATCGCGACCGGGCCGATCTTTATGCCGCTCGCGAGGACTTTGAGCCGAAGCTGGGATGGGGAAAAAGATCCCGGGTTGATCACGCCGCCGGCGTCACGGGCGAGCTGGTCGGAGCCGGCAATGCGAAGTTCCGGCCGCAGGAAGAGTATGCCGATCAAAGCCCCTATGCCGATGTGAAAACGGACGACGGAACCGTGCATCGGCTTTGGGGCGTGAGCCTGCCAAAGGCCCTGGAGGAGGGCGGCGTGTCGGAAGGCGATACGGTGACGCTGCGCAAGGACGGCGTCGAACGCGTGACGGTGACGGTATCCGTCATCGACGAGAAAACCGGAGAGAAGAGGTTCGAGGAACGGACGGTCGATCGAAACGTCTGGACTACCAAGCAGATCGAAACGGCAGAGGTTCGCCGGCAGCGCATCGAGGAGGAGAACGATCGGCCGGAACTGTTCAAGCAGTTGGTGGAGCGTCTTGGCCGCTCCGGCGCCAAGACGACGTCGCTCGATTTCGAGAGCGAGGCCGGCTACCGGGCGCACGCCCGCGATTTTGCCCAGCGTCGCGGTATCGATACGCTCTCTGGGGTCGCAGCCTGGATGGAGGACGGAGCGGCGCGGCAGCTGGCGTGGCTGGCGCAGAAGCGCGAGCAAGTGGCGAAGCTTTGGGAGCGGGCGAGCGTGGCGCTCGGCTTCGCGATCGAAAGCGAGAAGCGTGTTTCCTATAGTGAGGAACGAGCCGAAACCCGGACGGCAAAAATTCCGACGGATCGACAATATCTCATCCCGCCGACAACATTGTTTTCCCGTAGTGTCGGCGAGGATGCCCGCCGAGCGCAGCTTCGCTCGGATCACTGGAAGGAACGCGACGCCATTCTTCGCCCAGTCTTGCAAAAGATCTATCGCGATCCCGAAGGTGCGCTTGCAAGACTGAACGCGCTTGCCTCCGACGCGCGGATTGCGCCCCGCGAGCTTGCCGACGATCTTGAGGCCTCGCCGCAGCGTCTCGGCCGTCTGCGTGGATCGAATCTTCTTGTCGATGGCCGCGCGGCCCGCTTCGAGCGCGATGCGGCGGTGTCGGCCTTGTCCGAATTGCTGCCGCTGGCGCGTTCCCATGCCACAGAGTTCCGCCGCCAGGTCGAACGCTTCGGCATGCGAGAGGAGCAACGGCGCGCGCATATGTCGTTGTCGATCCCGGCGCTTTCCAAACCGGCTATGGCGCGCCTTGCCGAAATCGAAGCCGTACGCGAGCGCGGTGGCAAGGATGCCTACAAGACGGCCTTCGCCTACGCGGCGGAGGATCGCCTTTTTGTTCAAGAGGTGAGGGGGGTCAACGACGCTCTCAACGCTCGCTTCGGCTGGTCCGCCTTCACCGACAAGGCAGACACTGTTGCCCAGCGCAACATGATCGAGCGCATGCCGGACGACCTTGACCTCGACCGGCGCGAAAAGCTCAATCGTCTTTTTGCCGCCATACGCCGCTTTGCCGAAGAACAGCATCTTGCCGAAAGGAAAGATCGCTCCAGGATCGTTACCGGCGCCAGCGTCGTGCCCGGGAAAGAGACGGTGCCGGTGTTGCCAATGCTTGCAGCTGTAATGGAGTTTGAAATCCCGATCGACCACGAGGCGCGGGAGAGGGCGCGAGCTGTTCCTCACTACAGTCAGAATCGCGCCGCCCTTGCGAACGCGGCAGCGCGTATCTGGCGCGCTCCGGCAGGTGCTGTCGGAAAGATTGAAGATCTGATCCTGAAGGGCTTTGCCGGTGAGCGGATCGCTGCGGCCATCGGCAATGATCCCGCTGCCTACGGCGCGTTGCGAGGCTCCGGCCGTATCATGGACAAATTGCTCGCTGTCGGCCTGGAGCGGAAGGAGGCTTTCCGTGCCGTCCCGGAGGCGGCAAGCCGTGTCCGGTTATTGGCCACCTCATTTAGGGCCGCATTTGATGCAGAGAGGGAGGCGATCACTGAGGAGCGCCAGCGCATGAGCATTGCCATCCCGGGACTGTCGCCGTCCGCTGAAGATGCACTGACAGAACTCTCAGTGGCGATGAAGAAAAAGAACGGCAGGCTCGACGTTGCTGCCGGCTCGCTTGATCCCGCCATTAGTAAGGAGTTTGCAACCGTCAGCCGCGCCCTCGACGAGCGTTTCGGCCGCAATGCCATCCTGCGTGGAGAGCTGGATGTTTTCAATCGCGTGCCGCCTGCTCAGCGCCGTGCGTTCGAGGTAATGCGGGAACAGCTGAAGGTGCTGCAGCAGGTGGTCCGCATGCAGGCAAGCCACAACATCGTAGCAGAGCGCCAACGGCGTGTCCTCGACCGCGCCCGCTGCGTTATCCGCTGAAACCAATGAACCGAAAGGAGATGAATATGGCTGAACAGGAGTTTTCTAACGACGCAATCGTCCGCGCTGAGGTCGACGCCCAGTCGCGTCATATGCCTTGGTGGTACTCTGGATAGCCGCGATGCGTTGTTCAATTTCGACAAGCCGCGCCTCATCTGTCTCAATAGCAGGGTCGCCTTCAGCGGAGGCTTCGATCTGCGCCTGCAATTCATCGAAGGTCTCCCCAAGAGCCTAAAGCTCGGCCTGTTCTTCCTCTGTGAGCTCTCGTGTTTGCGGATAAATCTGCCCGTAGCCGTCTACGGTGACACCGTCAACATCGCCGCGCGGCTTGAAAGAGTTGCCGAACCTGGAGGCATAGGTGTCTCGCGATCCATCAGAGATCACGTCGTGAAGCAAAGAAGAAAGCTAAAGTTTGAGGACGCTGGCTTTCAGTACGAGCCTTTCAAACCAGTACGATTTCGGGATGGTCTTCTTCGCTGCGATCGGCGAAGTCTTGCTCATTGTGTTCGAACGGAGAAGCGATTCCGATGCTTGGCTAACACCTGTGCTGAGCTTGTCCCTCATGCTGTTCGCTTGCGGCAATGCGTCTCGTGGCCGGAAGATGGTCAGCCGAATCAGGAGCTTTAATGATCGCTTCGGTAGCTGGCAGTTTCAAGGGCACTTATTTAACCCACTTTGATGGGTTGAATAAATTGAAAATATGCTTTATTTGAACCATTGAAAGGGTCAATTAATGCGCCTGACGCTTCAAACCCATTTTTATGGTCAGTGGCATCACGCCGCGACGCTAGAACTTAAGGACGACGCGGCCGGCTTCCAAGGCGCGTCCATCGTCGATTACGATCTCGACTATTTCGTAACAGTTGCATCTGCGGAGTTCGCGGGTGGAAAAACGGTTCGCGACCATCGCGCGTTATCTGTTCGATATCCCGTTGATCTCGAAAATCGATATAGCCGCCGCTGGCCGCCCTTCCTCTTGGATCTTATGCCCCAGGGGCATGCAAGGCGAAAGCTTGCCGAGCATCTCAGTCTTGCTGAAGGCTCGCGCGCTTCCGATCTCCCGCTGCTTCTGCGATCGGCGACGGGCGGCATAGGCAATATCCGGATCAAAGAAGCGGCGGAGGCCGAGACGGAACGGCTGCGCGGTGTTGAGCGCCAAGGGGTTACAGAAGCGGAAATCCTTGAGCGCTCGGATCATTTCATGGAAGTCGCCGATCGCTTCGGAATGCTCGCCTCTGGCTCAAGCGGCCTGCAAGGCGAATGGCCTAAGGTCTCGATGACCCAAGCGAATGACGGTCTCTATTATCCCGACAGCTTCGTGACTGATGATGAGGCCGTGCGCCACGTCATTGTCAAGCTGGTCCGCAGCAACGAGCCCGTGGACCGCCTTATACTCGAAGGCGAAGCCCTCTATTCGCGGATCGCTCAAGAGATCGGCCTGAATGTGGACGAACCTTCGACCTATGCCGAAAGTGTCCTGATCATTCCTCGGTTCGACCGGAAGAAAAAAGAAAGTGGCGGAACCGTTAGGCTGGGCCAAGAAAGCCTGGTATCCGCGATCGGCGTTGCTGATTTCGGTCATGTCGGCTCGCACGAGGCCTACATCGACGTTTTGCGCCAATATTCTGCCAATCCCTTCGCGGACATTGTCGAATACCTGAAGCGGGACATCGCCAATTTGGCGCTCGGCAATCCCGATAATCACGGCCGAAATTCTGCACTGAGTAAGCACCAGGACGGCACGATCCGCCTGTCTCCGCTCTTTGATTTCGCGCCAATGCGGCTTGCCAAAGAGGGGATCGTTCGTTCAACCCGCTGGGCCATGATGCGGGACGGTGGTCGCGATCACCTTCCTGATTGGAAACGCATTTGCGCTGAACTGATCCCTGATCCTGATGAGCAGAATGCGCTCGCAGCTGAGCTTTCCGTGTTTGCCGAATGCCTCCGGCAAACACCGGCTATGGCGAAAGATATGGGTGGGTCTCCGGAAATTCTGGAGCGTGCAATGGGACGCTGCATTGAAATCGCGGAGAGCGTTCTGGCGGCGTGCCAGTGATGCCGGAGGACAGCTAAATGGCTCGATGGAGAAAGCCAACGAAAGAGGAAATTCTTGAGAACCGGCGAACACTGGCGGAACGCGCTCGGACTGGCGACTTGAGGTTACCTGAGGCTGTTGTTGAAATCCGAAGAGGGCTTGGTTTGACGCAGGACGAATTCGCCAAGACGCTATCGCTCACCAGGCGCCAAGTTGCTGAGATCGAAGCCGGGACGGCGAATCCAACGCTCGAAACTTTAGGGAAGATTGGCCGATTGTTCGGATTTACTGTGGGTTTTATTCCGAAGGCGCAATGATGGCTGAATTTTCCCGGGGGATGGGCGTTGGTACTAAGGGTCGAATAAGAGCAGTCCGAAATCGTACGATAAGGTAGATCGGAGCATGAACAACGTCGTAGGCTAGATCTTGCGCATTGGATCTTTGTGGATTGCCATTGACATACGCCAGTTTTCATTTTTCTGTCCGGCCCGACACGACAACGCGCAGCGCAGATTGGTCAGGGATGGAATCGGGCGATGGCAAAGCGCAAGCTTCCCAACGATCAATGTCGACAGAAGCTTGTCGACATACCAGTCGACGAGGACAGCCTGATCCCACAAATTCGTTGTCATTGGCGGATCGCCTGGAGATCGAACTGCGGAGACGTGATCACAACCGGCAAGGCTTTGCCATTCCGCTATGTCTGATGCGATGCCGCCGCTCTTGATTTCTCGCCTGCATCATTGCCCATGCCGTGTGTCTTTTAGCCCCGGAATCCGAAACGAAAACGAAAACGGCGAAGGAAACACATTCTTGCGACTAAGCGCAAACTATCCCATAAACATCATCTTGCATTTGGTCACTGGTCATCGTTCTGTTTCAGCTCATCGGTCTGACTTCATAAAATGACAGGCCCCGGTGAGGTGGACGGATGGATGTTGTTTGGCAGGAGTGACTTAAACTTGGGGCGACATTTTCGTAGAGTGGATAAACGCAACCCACATCATTGGTTGCATTTGCCGTCAGTCATAACACTCAGTCTGACGTTGCTCAATGCATGCGCCGGTCGCCCTACCGGTGTTCTTGAACCTGTGCCAGCCAGCCCGTCAGCCGCTCGTGTCGAAATGTTGGTCGCCACTACTCGAGATCGGGCGGCAACACCGGGCGAGATGTTCAGTGGCGAGCGAGCACGCACTCCAAAATTCGCAGACATCACGGTCTCTATTCCCCCTAAGACAGTTCGCAGGGTGGGTGAAGTCGATTGGCCGCGCAGGCTGCCGGCGAATCCGGCGACGGATTTTGCGACGCTCAAAGCCGACGAGATCGACCGTGACGCGGCGGAGGATTGGTTAGGTAGTCATGTGCGCAAGAGCTCTGACCGCAGCGTTCTCGTCTTTATCCATGGCTTCAATAACCATTTCGAGGATGCAGTATTCCGTTTCGCGCAAATTGTTCACGATTCGGGAACGGACAGTGTGCCGGTGCTCGCGACGTGGCCGTCACGCGGGAGCCTACTCGCTTATGGCTACGACCGCGAAAGCACCAACTATACTCGCAATGCAGTGGAACACTTGTTCCAGTCCTTGGCGCAAGATTCCGACATCAAGGAAGTATCGATACTGGCTCATTCAATGGGCAATTGGCTGGCGCTGGAGTCCTTGCGGCAGATGGCCATTCGAAACGATGGTTTACCGAAAAAGTTCAAGAATGTGATGTTGGCGGCGCCGGACGTCGACGTTGACGTATTCGGCTCGCAGATCGCCGACATGGGTAAACAACGGCCGCGTTTCACCCTCTTTGTCTCTCGCGACGACCGTGCGCTGGCCGTTTCCCGCCGAATCTGGGGAAATGTCTCCCGGCTGGGGGCCATCGATCCGGAGCAGTCACCTTATAGAGAAGAACTGGCAGCAAACGCGATCACCGTCATCGATCTCACTAAGGTCAAGGCCGGCGACAATCTACACCACTCCAAGTTTGCAGAATCGCCCGAAATCGTCCAGCTGATCGGTCGCCGCCTGTCCGACGGCCAGACTCTCACCGACAGTCGTCTTGGACTTGGTGATCATGTCGTCACGGCGACCGCCGGGGCGGCTCAAACCTTAGGAACCGCCGCGGGCCTGATCTTGTCGGCACCGGTGGCTATCGTCGATCGAAACACACGGGAGAATTATTCCCACCACGTTAAGACACTAGTCGGACTTTCCGACGGAGCAAGGCCGCGCAACGCCGCCACGACCCCCCTCGGTAAAGCAATACATGCGCACGGTGGCAGATCTGCTCGGAATTGACATGGTCCGGCCACTCTAAATAGCTTTGACGGTGGTCGTTGATAACTTGGTACGCCTTATCTTCACCGGGTTCCTTCAGTCAGCCATGCGCCATTGCCTGCGTTTCTAAACGTCGTGCTCACATTACCGCATTTTGGGCCAAATACGATCAGATGCACGCGTAGTACGATGTCGCTATTGGAAATAACATTCCTCATAATACGTAGTCTTTCAGTATGGACGGCGCAACTCAGAGGGAGTAATGCCCCAAGCGCGTTTCATCTGTGACGTCATGTGACTGTGGCTTGAAAAGCCAACCGCGGTCGCGATCTGATTCAGAGGTAAATCGCGACCAAGGATGAGTTTTCTTGCCTCATCAAGACGTGCGTTAAGTATGTATTGGTGAGGAGTCTGGCCCGTCGAATGTTTGAATGCGCGAATAAAATGACTGGGCGAAAGGGCTGCGACCGTGGCCAATTCTTCCGTTGTAAGAGTTCTTGTCTTATTCGCGTGGATAAAATCTCTAACCTTTCGCAGCGCCAACGGAGACAGTCCTCCGCTCGGAATTTTTCGTCCTGTCAGCGTCGAATAATTGCGAAGCACGTGGGTGTAAGAGACGGTGATTAATGCGTCCAGCAATTCTGGACTAAGAGCATCGCCGTCGTCGAGTTCCTTCAACATCCACAACGCAAGCGTATGGAGTTGTTTGTCGATGAAGCCAAATTGCGGGGGCTGAAGCTCAAATGAGCTATTGCTGAATTCCGCACCCGCCAACCGCTCAAGCCGCATGGGATCGATGTCAATACGGACGCCGTCGATTGTTCCCGTCCAAGTGCCCAAAACCTGACTGTTGCACGGGATTACGTCTACAGCTCCTGGCAAAATAGCGCCCGTATACTTTCGATCGGTATTTACCGCTAAGTTCCACCCCGAATCCGGCGACAGGTGTATAACCAACGCGTGTGCGTTCTGAATGTAGTTTATCTCATTGGAGCCGGTACGGGTATAGCATACGGCCGCACCGTTCAATACAATCTGAGGCCCCCAAGAGAGTGATCTACCCTTTAACATTGTTGTGCCCAAAATTTTTAGACGGCTACTAACGATAAACTCAGGGATTGGCCGGATTCGATATGGCAATGCGCTGCGGCTGGGCTGGCCATCTCGGCTTCGAGATACACTCCTAGCGCAACAATTACGACGATTACATCACCCCTCATCCTTCATACAACTCGATTTTGCGGATTATGTAAATATATCATTATGATACGGATCTCTACACAGAGCCAGCGCTATCAAGATTTTACCATTTTTCCACGTTCTTACCATTATGTGTTGCCCAACTCGCTCTGAGGGGATGATCCCTGACACTTTATGTGGTCTTTCTTATCCAAAAAATCGAAGCACCGCTTTGGCGGCTTCCATTCCTTTTTCCAGGGACAGAAGGAGAGAGCATGAGCGAAAGACAGGTTTGGTTGTCGAAAGTGAACATGTCTAATATTATCAGGCATGTTGGAAAACGAGCCAAGATCCTCGCTGTTAGTTTTGTCTGCCTGGGGCTTATGGTCCCATCTGCGTCGGCGGCGACCAAAGATTGTGATGGCGTCGAGCTTGAGCTAACAAAAGTGCGCAAGCAAGATTATGCCGCTGTGGTTGCATCGGCGGTCGATCACAAAGTCAAGCCTGTGCAGGTGGAATTCAATGCCATTCTGGAGAGTGACGACTGGGCTGCGGCGTATGTTTCCACGCCCATCGCCGACGACGGCATGATGTTTTTCCAGACCGTCAACGGAAAGAAGCAATTTCGAGACGTCTGGGCTGGATATGCTGACGATTCAGATAGGCCGGATCTGATTAAATGGGCGCGGAAACTTGGAGCTCCTGAGAAACTGGCCCGGTGTTTCGCCCAGATTGTTACTGACTGAACTTTCAGGAACCTGGTTCTCCTGCAGCCGCTGGCAGAGAAGTTGCGAGAAGTTTGCATAGCGCCCTGGCCTTTATGTGAATTGGCAAAGTATTCGATAGGCGTTGGAAAGGCTTGGCCTGAAGTCGGGGATGCCCCCCCATCGTTGAAATCAAAGCGGTTAACGATCGATATCATTTCTGGGAGCAAGTCCAAATGTTCAGATACGCCCTGTTGGCGGCACTTTTTTTCGGTGCGCCGTTGACAAGTTTCGAGGCCAAGGCGCAATCGACGGTCGAGTGTCAGTCACGCAATTATCAATATGATGAATGCTGGGCAGGACCCCTCGCGAAACCTCAGCTAATTCACCAAGTTTCTGGTGCTCCTTGCATTTTAAACCGCACTTGGGGCTACAATCCCAAGTCGAAATACATTTGGGTAGCTCAAGGTTGTCAAGGCGTCTTTGCCGACGTCTCCGGCTACCACCATGGGCGGGGGGACACCTTCGATCAAAATGCGCGCATGTATGATCAGCGAGGACACGACGCGGGTGCCGTGGTTGGTGGCGCTATCCTTGGTGCTCTGATTGAAGGCATGACGGACGACTCAAAGCGTAAGCATCACCACACGACGAGCAACTACCGGGGAGACGATGGCTATAACGGCTGCCACGGCGTTGGCTGTATGGTCGACAACCCGGATCGAGCTGCCGATGATACGCCGCAATTTGACAACGAAGGTGAGCCGAATTTCGATACCCACGGCAACTATCAAGGATGCCATGGCGCCGGCTGCCTGGTTGATGATCCTGGAGATTCAGACAATTCGGAATGAGGCAAATTTAACGCGGTTCGTGCGGGTAGATACTTGCACTCCTTACACCTCGAGGGGCAGGACCTGCGTTGAAGTTTATCTTGGTTGAGTGAACCGATAGTCCCCTCCGCTGCACTCATCAATTTGGCAGTGGAGCTATCGCGCGTGGGCCTTCTATATTTGCGGCCACGTTGCTACGGGATTTGCATGGTTTTCAAGGGGAAATTATGAGCGCAGAAGTAGTGGAAGCAGTAAACAACTCCGGAGCACACGGTGGCCCGGACCTGATCGCGGTTGTGGTCTTGCTCGCAGCGGCGGTCATCGCTGTTCCTGTATTCCGGCGGCTCGGTCTTGGCTCAGTTCTTGGCTATTTGGCAGCGGGCCTTGCCATAGGTCCCTTTGGAATGGGGTTTTTCCACGAGGCGCAATCGATCCTCCATGTCGCGGAACTGGGAGTCGTCCTGTTTTTGTTCATCATCGGCCTTGAAATGCAACCTTCGCGACTTTGGGCTATGCGTGCTGATATCTTCGGGCTAGGGCTGCTACAGGTCGGAATAGCGATCGCGGCACTCGTCTGGGTCGGGTTGGCGCTCGGCTATCCAGTTGTTCCAAGCTTCGTCGCCGGCACAGGTTTCGTGCTCACCTCAACCGCGATCGTTATGCAGATGCTGACCGAGCGAAACTCGATGGCGCAGCCCAAGGGGCGGCGCATGGTGGCGATTTTGCTGCTTGAGGATCTGGCGATCGTCCCGCTCCTGGCGCTCGTGGCCTTCCTTGCTCCAGGTGGGGCGGAGGCGACGCTCTCGGACCGACTGACGAGCGTGGGTATCGGGCTCGCGGCGATTACAATTCTGGTCATTGCGGGACGTTATCTTCTTGATCCCATGTTCCGGCTTTTAGCCCGTTTCGGCGCGCGTGAGGTGATGACCGCCGCTGCGCTGCTGGTCGTGTTCGGTGCGGCGATTCTGATGCAGGCAGGCGGGTTGTCGATGGCCATGGGTGCGTTTTTGGCAGGGGTGCTCCTATCCGAAAGCAGCTTCCGCCATCAGCTCGAAGCAGATATCGAGCCGTTCCGGGGCTTGCTGCTGGGTTTGTTCTTTCTGAGCGTCGGCATGGTGTTGGATCTCGATACCATTGTGGCGAACTGGGGCGTAATCGCGATCAGCGTTCCGGCCTATATAGTGCTGAAAATGGGGGTCATATACGCCGTTGCAAGAGCGCTGAAAACCGAGAAATCGGAAGCGCTTGAGCGAGCCGTGCTAATGGCGCAGGGTGGCGAGTTCGCATTCGTCCTTTACGCGACAGCCACCCAGTTCGGAATTCTGACACCCGAATGGAATGCCAACCTGACGGCGGTGATCATCTGCTCAATGGCGTTGACCCCTCTAATGATCATCCTGCATGATCGGTTCGCGCCTAAACCAACGGGTTCGATGGACGGCGTAGACGCTGTGCGAGAGTTGTCCGGAAATGTCCTGTTAATCGGGTTCGGCCGGATGGGGCAGATTATCAGTCAGCCGCTCCTGGCACGTGGGTACACCCTGTCGATAATCGATACTGATGCGCAGGCAATCCAAGATGCAAGCGTTATAGGTTTCAAGGTTTGGTACGGTGATGGGGCACGGCTCGACATCCTTCACGCGGCCGGGGCGGCGAACGCGAACCTGATCATTGCAGCGCCCAATGACAGGGCCGCTGTGACAAAAATTGTTGAATTGGCAAAGCATGAATTTCCGATGGTCCCCGTACTGGCGCGGGCTTATGACCGTCAGCATGCGCTGGAGCTTGTACAGGCCGGGGCGGAGTTTCAGCTACGCGAGACCCTTGAAAGTTCGTTTGCTATGGGGAAGCAGGCATTGCTGGCCCTCGGCGTCGATCCGAAGATTGTCGATGAGGTAATGGAGACGTTTCGCGAGCGGGATGTCGAACGTTTCGCTCTGGAATGCGTCGGAGGGATCTTCGCAGGGCGCGACCTAATCATCGGGAATAGCAAAACCCGGCACTGACAGGGGATCCTGTTGTGAACTGATCGAAACTTCAGAATGTCAAACGTGGATCGCGAGGTTTTCTTCATGGCCTGTTACGTTCGGGCCGCCACGTCCGTCTGTCTCGGGCCGCCATGATCGCACTCGAAGCAGCGGTTGCAGCCCGCCTGCCGCACGCACCACTCAAAAGGTCGCTCCGACTCCAGACGGCGCCGCTTGCTATGAAAGGTTTTAAAAATGAAACTTCGACTGTTGATGTTGGCCACTGCCGTGGTTTGGGCAACCCCGGGGTTCTCCTTTGCGGCAGACAAGTGCGCCAATGCCGAGGACCAGGCGACTTTGACCCAGTGTGCCGAGGCTTCGTTCAAGAAATCCGACAAAAAACTCAATAATCTTTACAAACAGATAGAAAGCCGCCTGAGCGACGACACAGATATCAAAAATCTTCTGGTTCAGACACAGCGTGACTGGGGGAAGTTTCGTGATGCCGAATGTGCTTTCCAAACCGCAGGGGCGGCCGGAGGGAGCATGATGCCAATGCTTGTGCTGATATGCCGGGATAGTTTGACGCAATCGCGCGTCAAGGACTTTGAAGGTTATCTGCAATGTCAGGAAGGGGACATGAGTTGCCCGGTTCCGGCAGCCAACTAAAAACTTCGAAATTTCTGAGGCCAAGATACCTGGAAAACAAGCACCCAGCACATTGGCTATTATGGTGCGGGATGCCTCGTCGCTGATCCGGGCGACACCGAGCAGTCGTATAAACGGTAAGCCTGCGGCTTTTGTTCAAGGAAAAAACAAATTGAAAAATATCGTGATTTATACGGCACTGTCTACACTGATCGTCCTCACGGGGTGCGTTAACAACGACAAGCCTTGGGTCAAGGATGAATCGGCCCGCTCCGAGACCGATCAGGCCATTGCTGAATGCAAGTACCAGGCCAAGGCCGCAACAATCGGGATCGGACAGGGCCAACAGTACAAATCTTTCGGTAGTGCAATCGCAGCCGGTATCGATGACGGTATAGAACAAGCCGTCGATCAGAAAGAACTTATTGCTGATTGCATGAAGGCCAAAGGCTTCAATCAGTAAGCGGGAAGTTTATGACAATGAAGATCAGGATAGGGTTGCGCAGTGCTGCAACACGCCGACGGTGGAAACGATGAGAGAACAGAAGCGACCGACAGGACAGGCAGCATGTAATACCCTACCCGTCTTTTCGGGTATATCCCGCATCCGTTTTGTGCATCTCCTGCGTTCGCCTCCGCTTTGCGTGCTCATGTTCAAGTCATTCAATGCTGTGGTTGTGTTGATTGCAGGACTTGTAATCTTCCCGTTCATAACGTCGGCAGCCAGCGCACAAGCACAACTCTCCGAGGCACGTCTTGTTAACGTTGGTGTCTATGTCAGTCCGCCTTTCGTCGTCGCCGACAACAATAGATATGATGGTATGGCAACTGATTTGTGGGAAGCTGTTGCTAGTGACCTGAATCTGGCAACCCGTTATGTGGCCTATCCCACATTGCGTGAGCTCGTGGATGCGACGAGCAATGGCGAGGTGGACGCCGCTGTTACAAACCTCACTATCACCAGTGCCCGTGCTCAACTTCTGGCCTTCACTCAGCCTTGGTACGACGCCGGCTTGCGTCTCATGGTGCCGAGTGTGCGTTCATCCGGATTTGATCGCCTTCTGTCAGGGCTTTCAGATGCTGGCCATTTGCAGGCTTATGGTTGGCTTTTAGCTGTTATCGCTGCGGCGACGATTGGTTTTACATTGTTTGACCGGAAGTTCGATCCGGAATTTCCCAAGCGCTGGCATGAAGGTGCAGCGGAGAGTTTTCACCATGTCATATCGATCGCGACCAAGGGAAAGACAAGTGGCAGAAAAAATTTGTTCGGGTGGATCGGCCGTATCTGGCAAACGGTATGGATGCTCGTGGGCGTCGGTATAATCGCCTACGTAACGTCCTCAATCACAAGCGTCATGACGACGGTCGCCATCGAAAGAGGCATACATTCCGTCGCTGACCTGCCGGGAAAGACAGTTGGAGTGTTCAAGGGGAGCGCCTCCGAGGAGTTCATCGCTGCAACAGGGATCGTGTCCCGTTCTTACCAGGATATAGATGCAGCTGTGTCAGCAATGAACAAGGGAGAAATCGACGCTATCGTCGGTGATGCTCCGGTCCTCGAGTATTATGTACATTCCAGACCATTTGAAAACGTAGCAGCCGTCGGCAAAATCTTCCATCCGGACAAATACGGCTTTGCGTTTCGCGCCGACAGTGATCTCGTGCAACCGGTGACGTTGCAGCTGCTTAAACGCATGGAGGACGGTACTGTCGAAAAGCTGCGCAACCGATACTTTGGAAATACCGATTAACCCGGCCAGCGTTGATTGGCATGGAACGGAAAATCATATGATTCGTCTAGTTTTTCTTCTGCTTGGAGCACAGGCACTCAAACCTATCTGGCGTTTGTTGGCTGCGGCGGGCATCGTATGGATTCTCCTGGGCGTAGCTATCCTGTTTGACCTTAGCGATGGCGCTCTGTCAGTCGTACTTGATACTCTTGCCATATTCCTGATCGTCGAGGGATTGGTGGAGATCGCTGCAGCTGCCTCGCTTGGCCTTCGCCAACACTGGATCGATGCCATGCGTGGAGCAAGTTTTCTTGTTGCTGCATTTTTGGTGTTCAACGTTCCCTGGGATGACAATATCGGTGCAGCGATGGTGTTTGGCACTGCGTTTCTGATTGACGGGCTCTTTCGGATCGGCACAGCTTTCGTTGTCCATAGCCCGCGCTGGCGTGTCGGCATTGCAGCGGGCCTGATTGAAGTTGCACTGGCGACCGGAATTTTGATGTCATGGCCTGTGCCGCATCATCTTACAGTTCCGTTCTGTTTTGCGCTGTTGTTGCTGACCTCCGGCTATGGACTGGTGCGGTTGGCTCTTCCTTTGCGGCAATTGCCGGAAGGTGGCTCTGTAACATCACTGCCCCTTTATGCCGCGCGCAATTGGCAGGGAGGAGTTTCCCGGCCGGCTATTCCAGGAGGCGACGAGGCAGGGGATCTGAATAGCCATGCTTTGAATGTCTATGTCTGGACCGCAGTCGGTTCCATAAAGGATCCGGAGCGACGAATTCTGATAGACCGTTATATCGCAGCGGTCGACACGGATGGTGTAATCTCTACCGGACACGCGGCGCTTGAACTGGAGCCCGATCTTTATGTCAGTCACTATCCCGCTAGTGATATTGATCACAGTCCCGACGATTTTCGAGCTCTTCTTTCAGCAGGACATGAAAACGATGTTCCTGGAAAATTCAATGCATCGCTGGTTCAGGAAGCAGCCGACTGGTGCTTTCCGGATCAAAAAGTGACATTCCATAAATTCAATGCGACCGCGCTGCGTGCTTTTTGGGCGGCCTATTCGCAGGACAATACCTATAACTTGACAGCGCGTAATTGCTCGACGAGTGTCATCCAGGCACTTGATGCAGCTGTCGAGGGTGCCTCTTACACTGGCCATATTTGGCGGGACCTGTGGAAAATAACTAGTAATCCGCAATTTTGGTTACTCCGGATTGTCCGCGGCCGTGCCGAAGCCATGACGTGGACGCCCGGATTGGTTCTCGACTATGCACGCTTATTGCGCAGTACCGTGGAGCACAGCGACCGGCGCTGGCGAAGCAGACTTTCCGATGCCATTCACACGAGCCGGGATCTGGCCTCTGTAGCAGAAAGCAGCGAGAGCGAGGCCGTAGCCAAATGAGCGGATATATACGCACCACCAGTGTTGTCATTCTCACCGCAGCGATTTTCGGCCTGACGTACGGCCTCAGCGCCCCCCTGATCGCACTGGAACTGGCGGAAGCCGGCTACTCTGAAGGTTTTATCGGAGCCAACGGTGCCATGTACGCGATCGGCGTTCTTCTGGCAGCGCCCTATCTTCCGCACCTTGCACAACGATTGGGTTTCTCGGCCCTGGCAAAGGGTGCGCTGCTGGCATCGAGTGGCTTTCTTGTCTTGTTTCCTTTAGCTCCATTTTTGTGGATATGGTTTCCATTGCGTGCAGCGCTCGGAGCAGCATCCGAAACATTGTTTGTGGTTTCGGAAACCTGGCTGAACCAGCTCGTCGCGCAGAAAAACCGCGGTAGAATGATCGCCATCTACGTCACGGCTCTTTCGTGCGGGACTGCTCTGGGTCCTGCCATCTTGACCTTGGTGGGTCGACAGGAATCCCTCGCGTTCTTTATCGGCGCGGCAATCGCGCTTTTGGCCTGCGTCATTTTGTTTGTGGGTAAGCCAAAGGCAACGTCGCCCGCCCGAGAGGAAATGGGCAATCCATTCCGATACCTCAAGCTTGTGCCCGTGGCAGTGGCTTCTTCGGCGCTCAATGCTGCGCTCGAAGCTGCCGGTCTCACCTTGCTACCACTTTATGCAATGCGGCTTGGCTGGACAGAGGATTCGGCGACGCTACTTCTGACCGTCCTGTTAATAGGAGCGATCACATTGCAATTGCCGATCGGATGGCTTGCTGACCGGCTGCCCCGCCAACGCGTGTTAATCGTGCTGTCTATCGCATCTGTCATCGGGGCTCTTGTGTGGCCCATCGCGTTTTCCAACCCTTGGCTGGCCTATCCGCTGCTCTACTTCTGGGGCGGAGCCTTCGTTGGCATCTATACGACGACCATAGCCATTCTTGGCGACGCCTACAAGGATAACGAATTGCTTGGCATCTACGCCTTGCTGTCCGTCTTTTGGGGCATAGGTGCACTTTTGGGACCATTGGTTGGCGGGTTGGTAATGGAACTTTCTCCGCACGGCCTTCCCATCTTCGCAGCCGCCATCTGTGCCGCATTTACGTTGTTCTGCGCTTATCGCCAAAGAAAGAACAAGCTAGGCTCAGCGCGGCCGGGCATTTGACTGAAAACAGGAACGATTAAATGGAAACACCCGTCCCGCATCCTGAGGATTTTGCCCACGTTCGCATTATCATGGGAATGGTGCTTGGTCTCAGTCTCGCGCGTCTCGTCAATGGTCTGACGCGTTTTGTCCAGCACCCGGGAAGCATTCCAGTATACTCCGTACACATCGGCTGGGTGATATTCCTGCTGATCTCAATCATGCATTTCTGGTGGTATGAATTTCACCTGTCTTTCGTTCGTGCGTGGACATTCCCCATATATTTCTTCCTGATCGCCTATGCGATGATCTTTGCGGCTCTGACTGCGCTACTGTTCCCGGACCAGATGAATGAGTACAAAGGATTTGAAGACTATTTTGAATCCCGTAAACGCTGGTTTTTCGGGCTTCTATCCATCACGTTCCTCGTCGATCTCGTCGATACCTTCGTGAAAGGAGGCGATTACTTTCGCTCGCTCGGTGCCGAATATCCTATACGACAGGTGATATTTTTTGGGTTGGCCATTGTCGCGATGTTTCTTAAAAGCAAACGCCACCAGCTATGGCTAGTTGGTTTGGCTATTGTATATCAGGTGAGCTGGATTTTACGTACATACGATTTTCTACAGTAGCGTAGCATTTTGTTCAGAAGCGTACCCTCGATTCAACTGGAGCGCGGTGCAGAAATTTTGTTGACCGAATTTGAGCCGCCCAAACCGACGTGCGTGCAAATAGCGGCTCCGGGTGATCTGGGTCGCTGTCGCTCTGGGCATCGCGACGCCAGCCAAATAGCTGCGATGGACGAATTCCGATGCGATGTGCAATCGCTGAAACACAGGCACCCGGTTCCATCGCCTCTGAACCGCACCGGGTTGGCCGGAGGCTCCAACTTCTGAGAAAGTGGAGCCGACATGAGCAAGACAACAAACAAGTTTTCACCCGAAGTCCGCGAACGTGCCATCCGCATGGTGCTGGATCACGAGGCAGAGCATCCATCGCGATGGGCTACCGTTTCATCGTACCTATCCGGTGAAGGCCGCTACGGTTTCGCCTGATGGAATGCCCACGTTTAGCGAACGCGCTGTTTAGCCGGATCGGGAGTTTCGGGTTGAAAGCTGCTTGTCCGCCGCCGTGGACAGAAACGGACAAGCCGCCACAGAGGTTCGCTATTTCAGCGGCAGGAAGAGCTCTGCCACCGCCGCATGTTCAGGTGCTTCGGGAAAGAATGTGAGACGCTGGCAGTACAGGGGGAAATCCCTCGCTTCCTCGCCACTGGCCGGCAGCCAATCGCGATAGAGGTAAAGCGCGGCAGGCTCCAGATCATCAGTATTGCCGACGACTTTCAGCACGGCGCAACGGCCGCCGGGGATCATGCCCGCCTCGATATGCTCTCCATTCGTCTTGATCGGCTGATCAGTGCTGACACAAAGGTCCAGTCGATACTCGTCCGGAGACGTCACCCGCGGATCGGAATGGAAGATGTTGAAAGTCAAACTGGTCTTCGGATTCAGGCCAGTGGCTTTGCGCCATGCTATGAAACGTTTGATCGTGTCGCCGATCCTTGCCGGATCACCTCGGTGTTTCATGATCGCGACAGGGGTCGGAGACACCTCGCGGATTTCGATGTCATTTGCTGCAAATGTCCTTTGCATAAGCTTACTCCTTGCTTGGTTGAGAGGCCCGAGGGCGGCAAGCCACGGTTCCCAATCGGGAGATTTCCTGAACTGCGAAGGCGACTGGCTGAACCGTTGCCGAAATGCGCGGGCAAAGGCGTCAGGAGCTTCGTAGCCGGCATCCATCGCTATCTCGGTCACGCTGTCTACGTCCCTGTAGGCCAGCCTGTAGGATGCCCGCTTCATGCGGACGAGTTGGATATAGCGATGCACAGACAGCCCAAAGGCCGCCGCGAACTGCCGATGGAAATGAAACTTGGAGAAGGCGGCCACGCAGCTCAACTCGTCCAGGTCCAGATTGCGGTCGAGATGCTGATCAATGTGATCTAGGACCCGTTGCATCCGGGCATGATAGTTTCGAAGCGTCGTCGTCATTATCCTGTCCTTGCCGTGGCAGGACCAAATAGCCCCGCCCAAGTGCTGTGCGCTCGACCGATCTTGCGGATTATCAGGCTTGGCTGCTCAGCAATAGCGTCGGCCTATGAGGTAGCCATCCGGCAGGGGGTGTCGGCATCCACTGTGGAGCGCAGATTATGCCGCCTGAGCGTTCAGCGTCTTCGGTATCCAATTCCACGGTAGCAATTGCTCCAGCCTGCTGATCGGCGTGTCCGCAATGTTGGCGAGGACGTCGGCGAGCCAGGCCTGCGGGTCGATGTCATTGAGCTTGGCGCTCATGATCAGTGTCGCCATGAACGCCGCACGTTCAGCACCACGATCCGATCCGGCAAACAGCCATGACTTCCTGCCGAGTGCAAAGCCTCTGAGCGCTCGTTCGGCAGCATTGTTCGTCAGGCAAATCCGGCCGTCATCGAGGAATGACGTAAAGCCATCCCATCGCTTGAGCATGTAATCTATCGCCTCGGCGACGGGAGAACTGCGCGAAAGCTTTGCCCGCTCGGTTTGGAGCCAGCCATGTAGTTCTTCGACGAGCGGCTAGCTGTCCTTGCTTCGGTGCTCCAGTCGTTGCTCGGCGCTAAGGCCGTTGATCTCGCGTTCGATGTCGAACAGAGCGTCGATCCGTTTGACGGCCTCCAGCGCCATCGGCGAGATCGGCGCAGCTTTGCTGCCACGTTTGGCGTTCGCGGCGATGTCGGCCAGCACGAAGAACTTGCGGCGTGAATGTGCCCAGCAGAGTGCTTGGCGCAAAGGCGCGGGATCGCGATCTACCTTGAACAGCGGATTGTAGCCGCCATAGGCATCCGCCTGCAGAATGCCGAAGAAGGTCTTCAGGTGGCGTTCGGGATGCTCCTGTCGCCGGTCTCGCGATGCGTAGAACAAAGCCGCAGGCGGTGACAGCCCGCCAAACGGCCGGTCATCCCGGACATAGGTCCAGATGCGGCCCGTATCGGTCTTTCCCTTCGCCAGGATCGGCACGGTCGTGTCGTCGCCATGCAGTCGCTCGGCGGCCAGGACATGTGCCTCGATCAACGAATGGATTGGCTTCAGGGCCGCGGCACACGCGCCGACCTGATCGGCAAGCGTCGACAGGCTGAGGTCGATCCCCTCGCGGGCATAGCGCTCGCTCTGACGGTTCAGCGGCTGATGCTGGGCGAACTTCTCGAACAGGATCATAGCCAGAAGGTTCGGACCGGCAAAGCCGCGCGGCGTCACATGGAAGGGTGCTGGCGGTTGGGTGATCTTCGCGCATTCGCGGCAGGAGAACTTCTCCCGCACGGTCTGAATGACCTTCCACTGACGCGGGATGACCTCCAGCGTCTCTGTGATATCCTCACCGAGCTTCGACAGCTTGGCCGAGCCGCAGCAGAAACAGTTTGTTGGGGCAGCAATGACGACACGTTCGCGTGGCAGATGCTCGGGAAACGGCTTGCGTGAAGGACGCTTGCGCTCGAAGGCCCTGACGGTCGAGCCCTTGGCAACCATCTCCGCCGCGAGTTCGTCTTCGCCTGCATCAGCTTCGAGTTCTTCGAGTTGCAGTTCCATCTGTTCGAGAAGCCGCGCTTTGCGCTCCGAGCGACTGCCATAGAGCTCGCGGCGGACCTTCTCGATCTCCAGCTTCAGCCGCGCGATCAGCGCCTCGGAGTGCGATACGAGCGCCTTTGCGCTTGCGGCTTCCGCCTTGGCAGTCGCCGCTTCTACCTCGGCAGCAACACGCAGGGCACGCTCCGCCGCCAGGGCCGCAAGTGCGCTGGCAAGGTCGTCGGGAAGCTGTTCGGCCGTATCGTTCATGCACTGATGGAATCATATTCGACCCCGTCATTCCAGCGTTTTTGCTCATCCGGCTGAGGTCGGTCGCCAGGTTTTTTGTGGCATCCGCCAGTCGATCCCCTCCAGCAAATACCCGAGCTGCCCAGGGGTAATCACGACCGAGCCGTCGGTCGCCGACGGCCATATGAAGCGTCCCCGTTCCAGCTTCTTCGTGAACAGGCATGCTCCCTGGCCATCATGCCAGATGACCTTGATTAGGCCACCGCCACGACCGCGGAAGACGAACAGATGCCCGCACATCGGATCGCGCTTCAGCGTCTCTTGCACCATTAGCGATAGACCGGGAAAGCCTTTGCGCATGTCCGTATGGCCGGTTGCCAACCAGACCTTCACACCAGCAGGAACAGGGATCATCGTCGCCCCAGCACACAATCGAGAATACGGCCAAGTGCCTCCGTGTCGATGTCGCTGTCCACACGGACACGACGACCGCGGCCCAGCTCAATCGTCACATCGCTACGCTTCCGGCGGGACTGCGATGGGGCTGGCGCTTCTAAGGCGGCGGGCTGGGCTGCCGGCGCGGCCTCCGACACGATCACGGGCACCAAGGTGTTCGCCACCTGAAGTGACGGCTCCTCGATCCGGCAGAGTTCCTTGCGCCACCGAAAGAGCTGGCTCACATGGATGCCGGCCGCACGGGCAATCTCGGAAAGAACCGCACCAGGCTCAAGGCAGGCTGCAACGAGCCGCTCTTTGTCCTCGCGAGACCAGCGCCGCCGGCGCTCCACAGACGTGATGACTTCAATCGGATGCTTGGTCATAGGACTACTCCTAGTGTTTGCACTAGGACTTCCAATGTTCGCATCAACCTCGCAAGACGGCCCTCACCGGGGGCTTACGTTTCATCTATCGCGGCCAAGATCGGCTGCTCGGCAGCTACGCTGCACGAATGGGTGAAGAAGAGCGAGGTCGACAGCGGCAAACGAGCGGGCCTGCCGAGCGATGCGGCCGAGAAGATGAAGGCTCTTGAGCGGGAGAACCGTAAGCTTCGCCAAGCCAACGAGATTTTGCGCAAGGCATCTGCTTATTTCGCGATGGCGGAGCTTGTCTTATGGAATTCTTGGCTCCTGAGGCAAAAAGGAGCCGCTGCCCAGCACCGCAAATTGCGGGGCAGCGGCGGGGGCGGCGTCGTGCGGAGCTTGGTCTTGCAGGAGCGCGGTCGAGTTTGACGAGCCCCCGTCTTTTCTAACGACCTGAACAGATACGTGGGCTGCGGGCCCGAACGACAAGCATAGGTAGGAAGAAAAGATGGCTAAGGATACCATCGGTATTGACGTTTCGAAAGACAGTCTTGACGCATTCTGGCATTCCCGGACGGAGGCGTGCTGCTTACCCAATACGCCTGAAGGCTTCAGGCAATTGTACGACTGGCTGGCAAATGAGGAAGACTTTCTCATCGTTTTCGAGGCGACCGGTGCCTATCCCCGGGGGCTTGAGTGGTATCTCAGCTTGGCAGAACTGCCCTTCATCAAAGTCAATCCAAAGCAGGCGCGGCGCTTTGCGCAGGCCATCGGGCGACTGGCAAAGACCGACAGCGTCGACGCCAGAATGTTGGCGCGCATGGGCGTTGTGCTTGACCTGGCGCCTCAAGTCGTCGAGGGCGAAGATGTTCATGATCTCAGAGAGTTGCTGACTGCCCGCCGCGCTTTGGTCAAAGATCAGGTGACTGCGAAGACGCGGCTTGCTACTGCACTGGACCCGCTCGCGCGAGAGCAACTTGGTCGCCGCATTGAAGACATCGGTGCCGATATCCAAGCGCTTGATGAGGTCATCGCCCAGATCGCCAAGCAGCGAGGTGAAGAGCGCATCTGCCGTTTGATGACCATCCTGGGGATTGGTCGGCTGACCGCGACCACCATGCTTATTGATATGCCAGAGCTTGGGCAACTCGACGGCAAGAAGATCACTGCTTTAGCAGGACTTGCGCCAATGTCCAGCAATCGGGAAAGTGGCAGGGCAAGGAGAGGGTCACCGGGGGTCGGTCATCAATTCGGCGCGCGATCTACATGCCCGCACTTGTCGCCATCCGCTTCAACCGGGACCTTCACGACAAGTATCAGCAACTACTAAAGGTCGGTAAAGCCAAGAAAGTCGCCATTACCGCCATCATGCGGCGCATCATCATCCTTGCAAACACCTTGCTGCGCGAAAGGCGAGATTGGCTGCCTGACCGCCCTTGACCAAGACAGATACTTGTCTTTCCGGGAGAGTTGAGAGGCTCCCTGATCCGAAGCCATCTTGTGTTATCCTCAGCGGGCGCTCCCTCCCTGGGGCCCCGTCACTCGAGTGTCTCGCCATCGGCGCGGTGCCATTCGAGCTCCGGGAGCATATGGGTAGCGACCTGAGAGAAGGTTGCCTGCAGCACGGACCGCATCCCGAGGAGTGTCAAAGGTTCCTCGGCCTCAATACGAAGGTGAAGGCCACCGACTGCGTGGGTGATGATGACGCGCCCGTCGTCAAAGGCAATAAGTGGTTCGGAATGATTGGTGGTGATTGAAAAAGACCAGCCGCGCAGGGTAGCGCACAGCAGATCGAGCGTCCGATCCGGATCCGGGATCGACACGAACGTTTCGGAAATGTGTTTGGCCATAAGAAATTCTCGGTGACGGGTCAGACAAATAGCAAAGCCGGAGCAGGGGCAGCGCGTGACGCGAACAGCGGTCGGCGATAAAGTGGCTCATACACTTGGAGTTTTCCGCAAATCGCAGCGAGGAGGCTGCATGAAACCTTTGATGCGACGCACCAGACGATCAAAGGCACGGAAATAACCGTTTGACGTTCATTATTCCTTCCTGGATTCTTCATTCGGCACTCCACCAAGGCGCGGCTAGTGAACGACAGTGCTGCTAGCCGCCAAGGTTCACCACCAACATGAAGGTACTTTCGGAAAGCGCTTTAGCCCGGCATTATTCAGCCACGTCTTGCTCGGCAGTCTCACGAGCGGCGTCTGCCTGAAGTGCCGATATATGGTCACGGCATACCTCGTCCACCAGACTGAGCAGTACCGTTGCTCTCTCGCCAATCCAGTCAAGCGCTTCCCGACTGATTTTGTACTGGCTTGAGTAGCGTGCCTTTACGTATGCTTCGTTTATCGTATTGAACCATGCTCTCTCCCGATGGTGATCGCGAGGGAAGGCCTCGATCAGGCGACGATCCCGTTCTTCTGCGAAGGATCGCAGGACTTTCAGGTTGTGAGACGCCGGCGTGTAGTTCGTCAGCGTTAAAAGAACACTGGCATAAGCTTGCTCGATCGCCTGATGGAGGAGGAATGCAGCTTCACTGATCATGTCTTTTTGTAAAGCGGCTTCAGAAAGCGCCGCAAAGTTTCTTCCCGCGCCAAAACGCTTCTCAAAATGCTCTGTTGCCACTCGCAATTGCTCTTCCGGTGTCAACATCTTGGGCTCTGCGAGAGGCTTGTCGTCCAACTCGTAGAGAGCGATGCCTTCCTTTCGGATGTCGGAAAAGAAATGCTGGCTCTCCTGCAAAGATGTATTCACTTCTCGCAGCGAGTGGACGATGATCTGCACGGGTCTCTTTATCATCTTATCACGGATCAACCTGTCGGCAGCCTTGTACCAATACTCCGCAAAATCCGTCAGCTTGCGGTTGTTGACGATCACAAGAAGATCGAAATCAGATCTATACCCCTTGGATGTGAACGGTTCGTCCACCTGCGTACCCCTGGCATAGGATCCGAAGAGGATGATCTTCAGGATGCGGCCACGCTTCTTGAATTTCGCCGTGCCGCCCTCCAGGGCATCCTCGAATTCTTCGTGAATAATCTCCAGCGCGCGCTGGAGCTCCTGTTGTATTTGCGGGGGAATATGGTCGAGCGATGTTTTCATGGTCGGCAAATGTCTTCTCTTCTCCGCAACAGGCTGGATTCGTCCGCCTCAATCTGTAGTTTACATCACACTTTGCTGGCAACAAATGTTGCTGTCCGCAAACCCGCCGCTCATTCTCTTGGCAAGGCCGGCCTTCTGAGAGACTGCAGCCCGATGCGGACTTACGATATTGCCTGGTCATCCATGATCTCTGACAGGGCTGCGCAAAGTGCCTTGATTTCCTCAGGTGTATGGTCCGAGGTGACACAAACGCGAATGCCGGCCTTCCCCTTCGCAACTGTCGGGAAGAATATCGCCGAGCCATAAATTCCCCGATCGAGCAGCGCCCGGGTCCCGTTGACGGCGCGCTCTTCGGTGCCAAGGTTCACCGTCCGAATTGGCAAGGGTGCTCCGCTCTGCTCTGTTGCCAACATCGAGTCCAAAAGTTCGATATTGGAACTGAGAGCCAGCTGTCTTCGCAAAAGCTCGTCGCTGCGGTGTATTGTCAACGAACCTGAAACTGCACCAATTGCCGCAACATTCAGTGACGCAGAAAAAGCGTGCGCGACAGCAAAACGACGGAATAGTTCTTCCTGACGCGCCGTACCAAGCATCAACATTCCGCCCGAGGCGCCAAAACCCTTTCCGAGCGACGCGGCTATGATAGTTCGCTCGCCGAGTTCGTTTCCGTATTGTGACCTCACAAATCCTTCACCGTTCTTCCCGCAGATTGATACGCCGTGGGCGTCATCGATGTAGAGAAACAGGCCATATCGGTCCTGCAAATAGCGCAGATCACAAATGGGCGCATTTCCACCCATCGAGTAGACGCCGTCGCAAATATAAGCCACAGCCCTGTTAGACCGGCACAACTCCTCCAATGCGTCTAGATCATTATGGGCCAACGTACGGACCTGCGTTTCCAGAGCGATTGTGCCCTTGTGAAATGCGAGCGTTGCGTGCGCATGGCGGTCAAAAGCCATCATCGGCCTGATGCCGCCGGTGAGGTGTCCGGAGGCGACGATAGGTAATGCTCCCATGTTCGCCGCCAGCACGGTTGTGTAGGTGATGACCCTCGCCTGGAAGAGATCTGAAAGCGAATTTTCCAAGTCGCGCAGGATTGCAAAATTCAGTCGCGTCCTTGCACATGACCAGTGCAGTGCCCGGTATTCCTCAATCGCCTTGATCGCGCCGTCTATGACGAGCGGGTGATTGTCGAGGCCCAGATATGAACAACGCACGAAATCAGTTATGCGCTGTGATGGAAAGCCGTCAAAAACGATGTCTACCTGCCTCGCAGCCCTTGGCCGCGCATATAGGGCCATCAAGCCCTGCTGGTGAGCCGCGTTGAAGTAGTCTTGCGCATGATCTATCAATCCCCCGGTGTTTCGGCTTGCGTGCTGCTGCGATTTGTCGGTCGACATTTCTCAGGTCCCCTAACCAAAAAGATGCATGCAGGATCGGCAAATTATCGCAAGTATCAACAAACGCTCTCGGAAGATTTTGAGAAATCTCTGTAAACCTTTGGCGTCATAAACCAGAACGGCGCTTACGCCGGCTGCGCGGCTACATCGATGGCGTAGCCGCTTGATCTCGCAGTTCTGATGATGTCGAAGCCCGCCGCTTTCTTCAGGTGCCGCCTGATACGGCCAATGTGAACGTCAACCGTCCGTGGTTGCACGTAAACCTCATTCGGCCACGCCGCTGTTATCAACTCGTCTCGACTGAACACTCTCCCGGGAGCCGTAAGAAGGTGTTCGAGCAATTTGAACTCGATCGGTCCCAAAGTGAGCTCGACGCCGCTAACCAAAACGCGTTTGCGTTCTGGCCAAAGCTCGATTTCGCCCAGTTTAAGGGATGCGTTTTGTGACGTTGTCGCGACTGGCTGTTGCCGTACAGGGTTTATGCCTTCGAGAAAGTCCAGCAGATGTGGCGGCCAGAATGGGCGGATCAGGCACTGATCCGCGCCTGCACGCATGAGTTCCATATAGGCTTCGGTGTCGCCGTTGGGAATGATGGCAAGTACTGGCAGTTTTTCCGTCTTGTCACACGATTTGATGCGTTGGCAGATGATGGCTGCCCCATGGTGATCGCGATCCACATCGAGGATCAGTCCGACGATGTCCGGCTGGGCAACTTTGTCGCCGATTTCGTTTCTATCGCAGAGAACCGCCCGCGTGCCCTCCGTAGAGAGAATGTGCTTGAGCATCGCAAAATAGTCCGCGTTCTCCGTAAGAATTGCGACTGCGGCTTTGGTTTCTATCCCGTGCTGCATCTCAGATCCTCAATACATAACGTCTGTTCGTAGCCGTCATATGATGTCACAAAAAATAATGCAATCACTGGTAGTCATTTATGTAAAATAGAATAATCAACAAATTATCCTCGATATTCCGGCAAGTCGCTTGAAGTCGGAGCGTATTATGTGACATCATAAAGATGCTTTCTTGAGGCCCATTGCGCTTTATGGGCGGGAAAGCCGTGACCTGATCGAATAGCCATGGGCGAACATGCAGGCGCTGCGCTCTGCATCTCTGAAACGAGCCTGAACGCCCGGCATATTCGTTGTTCCGCGCCGGGTGGCTCGGAGGTTACATGCGTAGTTGGAAAAGTACAGGCATTGCCGATAGCGCCGGCGATGACATTCTCACGTCTTGCGATGAAGCCGACGCCACGGCAATTGCCAGAGTGATTTTCGGTACAGATGCCGCGCTCGCCGTCGCCTTCAGTGCTATTGATGCACGCCTCGACGGGAGGGATCGCGATTTTCTTTTTTGGGCCAGAGTTTTTCGGTCGCTTACTGACGTATGAATTGTGCGCCGGATTATAATTTTGTGGCCGAATATCCTGCGGAGCGCACGGTTCTGATGACGTTATGGCCGTGTCGGTTCAAAGACCGTCTTATTTTGCCGATGTGAATGTCCACCGTACGCGGTTCGACATCGGCATCCTCGGGCCAGCAATTCCGGATGAGTTCGTCACGGCTGACGACCCTGTCTGTGTTTCTTGCAAGATACAACAGGATCCTGAAATGCAGGGGCGAAAGACTGATGTGCGTCTCACCCCGCCGGACCCGGACGGATGCAACATTGATTTCCACGTCATCGACAAAAACGCTGACATCAGTTGGTGCGGTTGTGTTGCAACGCAGGCCAAACTTGAGAAACTCAAGCAGGTTGCCTGGGTCAAAAGGGCGCCTGACCAGATAGTCAAATACGGATGATTGAACGCCGTCTATCTTTTTATTGTCAAGTGGGAAGCCGACAACTCGAATGTCGGGCTGTTCTTTCTTTATAAGAACCGCTGAGCGGAGCAGATCGTCCATTGCAAGGCAGATCAGTACCGTGCGGCGTTGTGGCTGACTATTAGCATCATCCGGTAAAAACATGTCGAGTTTCGGCAGCAGGTCGACGTCGTGGCCGGCCTGCTCGAGAATGTAACGCAAAATCAGGTAGAGCTCCGGGTCAGTCGTGTGGATTAAGATCGAGTGATGCACGAGCATCTCCCTTCGCTTTGTTTTCTGCGTCTGACAATTTGTGGGTTAGGCGGGCGTGTACTCGCCGCCGTTGATGTCTATGATCGCTCCATTGATGAAAGCGGCTTCATCGGAGACTAAAAAGCCGACCAGCCGTGCCACTTCTTCAGCCTCTCCTAGTCGCCCGGTGGGTATTCGTTTTGCTGCGTCGAGATTGACTGGCGTCGCCGCGGTTCCCGCCATTGGCGTCAAGATGCGACCCGGAGCGGCGACATTGATTGTAATCCCGTCGGCTGAAAATTCGCTGACGAGCGCACGGGCCAGGCCAGCGAGCCCGGCTTTTGATGCTGCATATGCCGCGCCGGCGATCATAGGCCGTGTTCGACCTGCGAGCGAGCCGATGAGGACAATCCGGCCAAATCCCATGTCGACCATACCTGGTAAGGCTGCTTGACAGCAGAGCATGGCGCCCGTCAAATTCACGTCCAGCACATCATTCCACTCGTCCAGGCCAACCGAGGTAAATCGCTTGGCCACACCGTCCGTTGCTTTCGGCGAAATGCCCGCGCAATAAACCAGTAGCGCAGTGGACGACCACAAGGTTTCGACATCGCGAAAGAAATCGGCAACCTCGCCTGGATTTCTGACGTCGCAACAACCGACCAATAGCTGGTTAGATGTTATCTCAGCCTCGAAGGACGAGCGCGCGGCCTTCGCCGCGCTTTCTGTCTGCCCAAAAACCGCGACCTTGTGGCCAATACCGAGTAAATGTCGTGCAACCGACAGTCCGATACCTGACGTGCCTCCGGCGACCACTGCGACTCGGCTCTGGCGATCCCTCGTCATGCCGCACTGTCCATCCGAGCAAAGAGAGAAAGTGCCGGGTGAGCTTCGGGATCGGTAATAACCTCTATCAGCAACGGCAACTTTCTTTTCTTGACCTTTTGCATATGGGCCTTGAGGTCCTGCGGTTGCGTGACCCGGACCGCATCGCATCCGCACGCGTGTGCAATCTTGACGTGATCGACCTCTGCAAAATGGCAGGCGGTTGTGTACCTTCCGAATTTTACAGTTTCGGCATCACGCTGGAAGCCAAGAATTCCGTTGTTCAGCACGATGATCGTGATCGGAATTTGCATGCGGACCAGTGTTTCAAGCTCGGCCCAGCTGTGCGCAAATCCCCCATCTCCCACCAGCGCTACAACATCGCTCTCAGGTGCGGCGACCTTGGCTCCGATTGCAAGGGGAACTCCCCACCCAAGTCCTGCAAGACCCCGGGGGGTGAGCACACGTGTCCTTTCGGAAGAAATTCTGAGTTGTCCGAGGACCCACATCGATGAATAACTTGCGTCCGCCACCACTGTGGTGTTTTCATCGATAACCCCCTGAAGCTCGGCCATAATCCGTTCGGGACGAAGCGGTGAGGCCTCAGAGCTGTAATAGACTCGGCGATCATCATTGAATTTCCTCCAGCTTTCCCGAAGACGGTTGCAGACGGCCTCTCGGGAAACGGTTCTGAGGCGCAAGTCACAAAGCCTGATCGTTTCGCGTAGGCCGGCCAAGGTCTCCCGTGCGTCACCAACAAGACGAATTGCCTCAAAATTTCGGCCGACCTCCTGTGGATCGGTATCTATGTGAATAATCTGGGCATCGGGACTATACTGGCGCCAGTTGTCTGTTCCATTCTGGTTCGTCCTCGTGCCGATTAAGACGACAAGATCCGCTTCGCGAACGATCTCGACCGTGTGTTGACCCAGTGACTTCGGACCGACAAGAGATGCCAGTACGCCTCCTGAAAGAGGGTGCCACTCATCAACTGCGCCCTTGCCCATATTCGTTGTGAACACAGGTATCGAGCATTCGTCCTGCAGCAGTCGCAACTGCTGGGCAGCCCCGGAGGCGTGGATGCCGCCGCCTGCTATCACGACAGGTGCGCGTGCGTTCGCAATCGCTTTCGCAGCGATATCAAGATCTTTGTCGGCGGGACGTGATCTGTCGAGCGGCCAATGGCCGAGATTGTTCGTTCTTCTCCTTGAAGGGGTAGTAGATACGGATCGCAAAAGATCCGCAGGAAAAAGCAGGACTGCGGGACCTGCTCTGCCAGACGAGGCGGCGGTGAACGCGGCATCGATGTAATCGTCTACCCGCTCTTCCACGGAAACACGACGAACCCATTTTGTGCATGACTGAAAGAGGCTGATGTGATCGAGGTCCTGAAACGCGTTCCGATCAGTCTGATCACGCTCCACATCCTGGACAAGTGCAACGACCGGGACGCTAGCCTTGAGTGCTTCAGCCAGCGGAGCAACCAGCAGCGCCGCCGCGGGCCCGTTCTGGGCTGCCACGATCCCGATTTTGCCCGAACGCCTGGCGTAACCATCGGCCATGGCGCCACCCATGTTTTCCTGACGATAGGCAATCTGCGTTATACCGATCTTTTCGGCCGCCAAAATGACCGCCGACGGAAGGCTTTGTCCAAAGATCACCTCCACATCATGGCGCCTCAACGCTTGGGCAATACGCTCAGCGACGGTTGTTTCATGAACTGCAGTATCCATTATGCGGCCTCCCAGGCATGTCGATCGAGATTTACGAGGAAATCGTCAAAGACGGAAACAATGTCACCCATGTCATTGTCCGTCATGGGCGTTGATAGCGACGCAGCGGCGCCGTAGGGCATCAAGATCCCATTGTTTGCAAAGTGTCTGCGCAGCAGTTTCAGAACGACGTCTTCCGAAGCTGTCGGAATGCTGTCCTGGTAAGAAGCCGGCGCCACTTTCTTGGCGTGTATTCGAAAAAGCGAAGCCGCTCCCGTCACGCTCAGATTTGCGCCGTGACGTTCGATGCGTGACCTCAACCCCTCGCGAACCAGGTTGCCCATATGTTCGAGACGTTGGAAAGCATCTTGCGTCAGGGCTTCCATCGCAAGACGGCCAGCGACCATCGACACGGGATTTGCAGAAAAGGTTCCGCCTTGCGTCAATGGTGCCTTGCTTCCTTGCTTGCCAAAGGCCGACATGATCTCCTGACGTCCACCGACTGCCCCTACTGGAAAGCCACCGCCGATGATCTTCCCCATTGTGACGAGATCCGGCTCCAGACCGTAGCGCGCTGACGCTCCAGCGAAGCCCTGGCGGAGGTTCAGTACTTCATCCGCGATAATGACGATCCCATGTTGCTTCGCCACCTTGTTGATTGTTGCGATGAACTCCTGTGTCGGCTCTATGAGACCTGCCCGGCTGGGCATCGGATCGATAAGAATAGCGGCAAGGCGCCCGGCATTCATCGCGATCTGTTGCTCCAACTGCGCGGGGCAGTTAAATTGGAGGAGCACGACGTCATCTATGACGCTTGCTGGCATGCCTGGATAGGCGGCGCGGGGCGTATTCGACGATGCGTGCTGGCCCGCCTCTGCCCAGTCATATGCGCCGTGGTATGCACCCTCCACCCGAGCGATTGCGACCCGGCCGGTCGTTGCTCTAGCGGCTTTGATGGCAAACATGACCGCTTCCGTTCCACTCGCGACGAAGCGGACCTGCTCAACAGCCGGAATCCTGCCTACTAGCAATTCGGCCAGATCGATTTCATGGTTCATCGGATTAGCAAAGCAACTGCCTGTTCTTAGTAGTCCGGCGATCGCTTCAGTTATTGGGGGATAGGCATGTCCGTGGATCAGGGTCGTGAAGTTATTGTTTAGATCCAGCATACGGTGTCCGTCGACGTCGGTCACAAACGCGCCTTCCCCGTAGGCAACAAAGATCGGGTGGGGATCCAGCTCAATTGTCGCGCGTGTGACACCGCCTGGAAAAACGGTGGAGGCGCGTTCAAAGAACGCGATGGACGTTTGCCGGTCGGTGGGACCTGTTAGCGGGGTATTCGACGATGACAGCATTGAACCATAAAACCCTTGTCCTGGAGGAAGACAGGCACACTGCGCCGGTCATTTGCAATTTTGTTGCAACAAAAATTTGATGAGTCAATATGTGACGTCAATTTTAAGTTCAGGTTATAATTAGTCTGTCACCGAAACGGCGTTGCGAAGTTTGCGGTAACCCTCCCTGATATCGTTCTCTATCGCCGCCCGCACACCGGCCGGGTCTTTGTCAATAAGAGCCTCAATCGCGACCATGTGATTGTGGACACCCTGGCGGTTTTGCGCGTACTCGGGGTAGAGGTTGAGAAGTGTAGGGCCAATGCGCGCCCACAGAGTTTCAATCATGCTGAGCAGGCCGGTCAGTCCGGATAGATTATAGATGGCAAAGTGGAATTCCTTGTTGTGCCACAGAGCATCGTGATACCGGCCCGCCGCTAAATTCTCGTTTATAACTCTTTGTATATCAATGAGTTTTCTATTTGTCGCTTCGTCGGGATTCCTTGCTCCGTATTCCGCGGCGGTTCCTTCTAGGGCGATCCTCGTAACGGTGATATCGCGTAATTCCGCCTTTGTGAGCGTCGGAACGATGAGCGTCTTGGGGCCGGAAAAAACAAGTACCGATTCGGTTGTCAGGCGGTTCAACGCGTCGCGCGCAGGCGTCGTGCTCACGTCGAGTTCGCTGGCTATCCCCCGGACAGTAAACTTGTGCCCGGGAGGGTAGCTGCCGCGGATCATTCTCTCCCGTAGCACGTCATAAACCATGCTTCCCATTCGCTGGCCTTGGGCGCCGGTATCGCTCTCATCACGTAAAATGTCGATCATTTTCCCCTCTTGTTCCGTTGACTCACCACATTTTTGATGTCACAAAAATGGAATGCAAAGTTTTTGCGAACGCTATGTGACATCATAAACGCTACTAGCATCTAATCTGTTACGCGTCGCTGGCTTGGCAAGATAATCTTGAAAGCTGCTCCGAGCACTCGTTTTCACGTTCGTCGCGGCATTAAAAAACGGAGGGGTGAGGTATTGATAGGTGAGACTCTAAATCTTGACGGGCTCGCGAAGAGCTATGGCAACGTCGTTGCAGTCGCTGGTGTTGACGTCCGCGTGGAGCCAGGCGAGTTCGTGTCAGTGCTGGGCCCATCTGGGTCAGGCAAGACCAGCGTCCTGACCATGATTGCCGGTTTTGAGCGTCCCACGGCAGGCAGGATCGTGATCGGCGACCGAGACGTGACCGACCTTGCGCCGAATAAGCGAAATATCGGGATGGTCTTTCAGAAATACGCGCTTTTCCCCCATCTCACTGTCCGTCAGAACATTGCTTTCCCGCTAAAGCTCAGATCGCGGTGGCGCTCCGGATGGAAGAAGCGGGCAGACGACATGCTTGACCTCGTTCACCTGGCCGGTTTTGCTGACAGGTTTCCTTCTGAACTGTCGGGTGGCCAGCAGCAGCGTGTGGCGGTCGCAAGAGCGCTTGCGTTTGAGCCGCCCGTTATGCTGATGGACGAGCCCCTCGGCGCGCTAGACAAGAAATTGCGTGAAGCCATGCAGTTCGAAATCAAGCGCATCCAGAGACAGGTGGGAGCAACCGTCCTTTATGTAACGCATGATCAGGAAGAAGCGCTGACGATGTCCGATCGCGTTGCGATAATGCAGGGCGGAAACATCGTTCAGATAGGGGCTCCTTCCAGTCTTTACCACGCGCCCGCAACCCGTTTTGTTGCTGATTTTGTCGGAAAAATGAGCTTCGTCGGAGGAGAGATTGTTTCTTTTGAAGACGACGGGATGCTCGTGCGATTGGCCGACGACGTATTTGTCCGGACCGCTTCTGTCGATGCGGCACGGGCGGCACTCCGGCTTGGTGACGAGGTAATTCTTGCCATGCGTCCCGAGAGGATCGCCTTGAAAAAACGAGGTCCTCGAGGTTTTGGGGCAATACCAGCTGAGATCGAGAGTCTTGCATTCGTTGGATCATTCCATGCGTTCATGGTCCGTCTGGACCTGCCAGGATCACCGCTGGTGGAGGTTCAGGTCGTCACCGGAAGTGAGGTAAATTTCCGCGCCGGCGATACGGTCGATCTCGTACCGGACCCGCAGGCTGTCAGCTTTTTTTCAAAAGAGGAGACGTCTGCGGCATGAGCGCTTCTTCACCCGCTTCCAGAGCACTCGCCAATTTACAAAGTGTGATGTGCTCTACGCCCTCTGCAAAAACATATTCCCATGCAGGCGCATTGCTTTTGCTTCTGCCAGCTGCACTCATGCTTTTGATAGGGTTCGTTTATCCTCTGGCAAGGCTCGTCGCACTCAGTATGCCGGACATGAGCCTCGAGCTGTACATCCGCATCTTTCGCGACCCGCTTTATCTAAACGTCCTGTTCTCCACGACGGTCGTGGCACTTGCGGTTATGTGCTGCTGCCTGCTCCTAGGCTTTCCTGTAGCCTACGCGATGGTCCGGATCAAACACCCCTGGGCCCTCATATTGACGGGATGCGTGCTCATTCCGCTCTGGACATCGGTCCTGGTCCGATCATATGCCTGGATTGTGCTGCTTCAGAGAACCGGCATTATCAACCAGGCACTTCTCTCGAGCAAGCTCATCGACGAGCCCCTGCACATGATCTACACACAGGGTGCGGTCATCGTCGCAATGACCCATGTCCTTCTTCCCTTCATGATCATGCCTATTTTTGCGGCACTGCGGGCTATCCCTCCGGAGTACGTTCAGGCGGCAATGAATCTTGGCTCAACACGATTGCACGCTTTTCGCGCAATCATTGTTCCTCTGAGCCTTCCTGGGATATTTGCGGGCTGCGTTATCAGTTTCGTTCTTGCACTTGGTTTCTACGTCACCCCGGCGTTGGTAGGGGGAGCAGGATCGCTCATGATGGCAACGCTCATCGGTCAACAGACGACTGTCCTGCTCGATTGGCCTTTTGCGGCTGCGCTCTCAACCTCACTGCTGGTCGTCACGCTTGCCGTCGTAATCATATTTCGAAGAACTCTTTCGCTAAGCAAGGGGCTGAACAGTGGCATCTGATAGTTCAACATTTCCGGTCCGGCCTTCTTTGGCGCGGCCACTGCGCAATGCCGTCGGACGGTATCGCAATATCGTACGGATCTATACCGCAGGCTTCTTCGTCTTCCTGATAACGGTATTCTTGATCCTGCCGACATTTCTCGTCATCCCGATGAGCCTGAATGACGGCAGCTACCTTGCGTTTCCACCGCAAGGCCTCACTTTAAAATGGTATAGGGCGTATTTCTCTGATCCTGACTGGATGTCGGCAACATTGTTCAGCCTGCAGGTCGCATTCGCGACAGCTATCGTGGCAACAACCATTGGCACGACAGCAGCGCTAGCGCTCGCAAAGAGCAGATTGCCTTTTAAGGGGCTTCTGCAGAGCCTTGCGCTTGGGCCAATGATCGTCCCGCACGTGGTTCTGGGTGTATCGCTTTACCTGGTGTTCTCACCGTGGAGAGTAACGGGGACGTTTGCAGGCTTTGTTCTCGCGCACACAGTTTTAGCCATCCCCTATGTCATGATCGTGGTGGGTGCTGCGGTGCAGAAGTTTGACCCTTCGCTCGAACTCGCGGCTCTCAACTGCGGCGCAAATCGATTCCAGAGCTTTTTCCTCGTGATGCTGCCTAATATTGGCCCGAGCGTCGCCGCGGCTTCGGTCTTTGCATTTCTTGCGTCGTTCGATGACGCGACGGTTTCGTTCTTCATCTCTGACATTGGCGGGAAGTCGATTGGACGCAAGATGTTCGAAGATATCGATTTCAATCTCACGCCAGTGATCGCCGCCGCGTCAACCGTGCTCGTCGCGATTTCGCTCGTGCTCATGACGGCGGCGCAACTTCTGACTACTCGAAGCAGACACTAACTCCACAGTAACTGAAGGGGATTTGAAATGATCAGATCGGATCAGACGCCGAAGGCTTGCCTGAAATCCGCGTTTTACGTGTTCGTCGCCTTTGCTCTCATGTTCGCTCTTGGGCTTGAAAAGGCGAGTGCCGAGCAACGTGTGGTCATTGCTACGACGGGAGGTACCTACGAAAAGGCCCTGCGTGAAGCGTGGTTCGAGCCCTTCACGAAAGCGACAGGAATAAAAGTCGTCACTGTTTCTGGAACAGATGCCGAGAAGCGGGCGAAGGTCACTGCTATGGTTCAAACAGGCAACGTCACCTGGGACCTCTATCTGGATGGCGAGATTCAAGCTGGATCCGACGCACACTTCGCCATAACGGAAGACCTGTCAGACTTTTGCAAGCAGTTCATTAACAGCACGGACCTGCTGGCCGACTCTTGTACGCGCGGCGGGGCAAAATTGCAGTCAACCTCCACCCTTTTGGCTTACAAACTGAATGAGAACGGCAGCAACCCTCAAACTTGGGCTGACATGTGGGATCTGGCGAAGTTTCCGGGTGCTCGAAGTTTTCCTAATTTTGACGATCCATGGCGAGTGTTGGCCGCAGCATTGCTCGCGGACGGAGTGCCGAGAGAAAAACTTTTCCCACTTGATGTAGATCGAGCATTTCGCAAGCTTGATGAAGTCAGGGACAGTGTACAGGTTTGGTGGAGGACGGGAGATCAAAGCGTTCAGGCGTTTCGCAATGACGAGTATCGCGTTGGACAGATCTGGTTGACGCGCGCGAAGGCCTTGAAAGCAGAAGGTTACAAGATAGGCTGGAGTTACGATGGCGCATTTCTTGTGGGCGATCGAATAGCGCTCGTGCGTGGCGCACCGAATCGGGAAAATGCGCTGAAGCTCATTGAGTTCTGGCTAAGGAATCCTGCGGTGCAGGCCAAAGCCTGCGAAACGCTTTCTTGCACTCCTCCAAGTCAGAAAGCGATTTCGCAGATGTCATCTGAGGCTCGCGCCACCCTCCCATCTGCGGCAGATGTTGAAAACCGGATCATCGTCCCTGATGCACAATGGATCAACGCGAACATGGGCATGCTGGTGCAGCGCTGGAACTCATGGATACGCTGAAAAAACCGAGGGAGCCAAGGCACCTTCCTTGAGGCTGCGAGCAGATGCGCAGACGGCTCTCTTTGGGCGCCTGCGCCGACCGCGTCACCGCATTCGCAAGACCACAGCAGAGCAAGAGCGGGTTCAGACGTCGCATCTCTCTTTTATGCAGAAGAGATTTTTGCGCGATGAACCCGTCATTGTGCAGTCCGCTGTCCGGATGGTGCCCGGCTCAGAAATGATCTAAGGGGCCGCGACATACACCGTCACGTTGATCATGTAGTTCGTCGGTCAATCCGGCCCCCTGGAGCCGCCATGACTGTCGGAAGGCTACGGCGAGTGTTTTTTGTGTCGGGTGCCATCTCACGCTCGGAACGGGAGGGGGGAGACGCCAGAGGGGAGGGCGACTTTACAGGCAGAAACGGTGCGGTCGTTTAGGCTGCGCGTCGAATATCGGTATCTAAACCGGTTGAGATCCGCCAGCATATCGGTCCATATAGGACGAAGCAGAGATCGAAGAGCCATGGTCCTTTCACTTTCCGGCATCAAGAAATCCTACCAGACAGCCGAAGGCATTATCCCGGTCCTGAACGGCGTCGACCTTTCACTTGAAGCCGGCGAAAGTCTTGCCCTGACGGGGGAATCCGGCAGCGGAAAGAGTACGCTTTTGCATCTGGCCGGCGGCCTTGATTTGCCCGACAGTGGCATTATCACGGTGAGGGGTCGGAAAATAACCGATCTCGACGAGGCCGGTCGAGCGAGCTTCCGACGCCGGGAGGTGGGCTTAATCTTCCAGCAGTTCAATCTCATTCCGAGCCTCGATGTCGGATCCAATATCTCGTTTCACGCCCGGCTGGCGGGCCGATTCGACCCGGTCTGGGAAAAAAGCCTGGTCGAGGCGCTGGGGATCGGAGAGCTGCTTGCACGCTATCCCGAACAGCTCTCCGGCGGTCAGCAGCAAAGGGTGGCGATCGGACGTACGCTTGCGGCAAGACCGCCCCTCATTCTTGCCGATGAGCCGACAGGTAATCTCGACGAGGCGACGGCTGATATCGTCATCGATATTATGTTGAGACTGACAAAGTCCGCGCAGATCACACTCCTCCTGGTGACCCATTCCAGCCGGCTGGCGGTAAAACTCGATCGGCGTATCGCGCTGAGTGGCGGGAAGGTTTCGCAATGAACTGGACCGCCTTCCGGGCGCTGCTCTCACACTGGCGCTACCGACCGCTTCAGCTTCTCACCCTCATTGTCGGCGTCACGCTTGCAACCGGCCTCTGGTGCGCGGTCCAGGCAATCAATGCCGAAGCCAGAGCAAGTTATGACCGGGCGGCCTCGGTCCTGGCGCAAAACCAGCTGGATCAACTGGTGGCAAAGGACGGCGGCAGAATTTCCTCGCAAACATATGCCCGGCTTCGAAGGGCAGGTTTGCACGTCTCTCCGATCATTGAAGGCGATTACAGGTTTGGTGCGACGCGTATCAGGCTTATCGGCATCGACCCCCTGACCATGCCATCCGACGGAATGGTGCCTGCACCATCTGATCCGTCCGGGCTGGTGGAATTCGTCCAGACGCCCGGACAGATGATCGTTTCGCCTGCAACGGCTGCCACATTGAAAGATACCTCTGGCCTTTCCCTTAAGGCACGAGCGGATCTCCCCGATGGCGCAGCATTTGTCGATATTTCCACAGCTGACCGCCTGTTGAAACGCAATGGTGAACTGAGCCGGCTTATCGTTTCGCCATCGCAAGACCCCGATCTTCCGACGATCGGAAACATAGCCCCTGAACTTTCCCTCGAACAGGCAAGAAGCAGGCCCGACGTCGCAAGCCTCACGGACAGTTTTCATCTCAACCTGACGGCTTTTGGTTTTCTTGCCTTCGTTGTCGGTCTCTTCATCGTGTATTCGGCAACGGGCCTGTCGTTCGAGCAACGGCGTGGGTCGTTCAGGACCATGCGGTCGCTCGGGGTCTCGCTTCGCTCCTTAACCGTGATGCTGGTTATCGAAACCGCGCTTTTTGCGCTGGTATCGGGAGCGCTGGGCGTTGTCGTCGGCTACGTTGTCGCATCGGCTCTATTGCCGGGCGTGGCCGCGACCCTGCGTGGTCTTTACGGGGCCAGTGTTGCCGGTTCACTCTCGCTGCGGCCTGAATGGTGGATCGCCGGCCTTGCAATGGCGCTGGTGGGGACCGGGCTCTCCTCGCTCCAACATCTCCTGCGCGTCTGGAAGATGCCGATACTGTCCACGGCACAGGGCAGGGCGTGGGCGATGGTGTCCACGAAAAGCCTCCTCCATCAGGCGGCCGCCGGGATGGTTCTGCTTTTTGGATCCGGCGCGCTTGTGCTGCTGGGTGGCGGGCTCATTTCAGGTTTCGCAGTGCTTGCAGCGCTTCTTCTGGGCGCTGCACTCATTCTTCCAACCTTGCTGGCACTGGGCATGAGAGCGGCCGAACACATCTCCGGACACGGACTGACCCGCTGGTTTTTCGCCGATACGCGCCAGCAACTGCCGGGTCTTTCCCTGGCGCTAATGGCATTGCTGCTCGCTTTGTCGGCCAATATCGGGGTCGGCACCATGGTCTCAAGCTTCAGGCAAACCTTTGTCGGATGGCTCGATCAGCGCTTGGCCGCAGAGGTCTATGTGACGGCCCGTGACGAGGCTGAAGCTGCGCGTCTGCGGCAGTGGTTTCCCCACCACGCAAGGGCGGTTCTACCCATCTGGAGTACGGAAGGGGAAATTTCGGGGCAGAAGGTCCGCATCTTCGGCGTCGCTGACGATGCGACATATAGGGATCATTGGCCGTTGATTTCGGGTGCGCCCGCAACATGGGACCAGATCGCGAGCGGGAAGGGTGCGCTGGTCAACGAACAGTTCTGGAGGTCAGGAAAGGCGTCGCCCGGCGCAGAGATAGAAATGCCAGGTGGCTGGAAAGCCCGCGTCGTCGGGGTGTTTTCCGACTATGGCAATCCGAGGGGCGAAATCATCATTGGTCTTGATGCCCTTGTCCAGCACTACCCGGACGTGGAAAAGCTGAGATACGGCCTTCGCATGGAGCCACAGGAGATTGCGGGCTTCAGACAACGCCTCATGACGGAGTTCGGCCTGCCCGAAGCCAATATTGTCGACCAGGTCTCGCTGAAACGGCAGTCTGCTGCAATCTTCGAACAGACGTTTGCGGTCACCGGCGCGCTTAATGTGCTCACGCTCGCGGTGGCGGGTTTTGCCATGTTTTCGAGCCAGCTAACGCTCGCTTCGCTTCGATTGCCGCAGCTTGCTCCTGTCTGGGCACTTGGACTTCGTCGCCGCGACCTTGCGATGCTGGAAGTTCTGCGAACTCTTGCGTTATGGCTTGTGACCTTCATTGCCGCCATCCCTGTCGGGCTGGGACTGGCCTGGGTTTTGCTGGCAATCATCAATGTGGAGGCTTTCGGATGGCGACTGCCGCTGATCCTGTTTCCGCTGGACTGGCTGAGGCTGGGTCTTGTTGCGCTGTTCGCCGCCATCATTTCGGTCCTGATCCCTGTTCGAAGGCTTGCTAAAACCGCGCCGGCCGATCTTCTGAGGATATTCGCCAGTGAACGCTAAAGCCGTCCTCCTGCTCCTTTGCGCTTCATGCACTTCCTTGCCCACGCCGGTCATGGGGCAAGGCTTTGCGGGCCTCGGGTCAAATGCCGAAGGCTTCAGCATTCCCACACGAGGCGTTGAACTCGTCTTTCCAAAAGACCACAAGGCACATCCCGGTTTCAGGATCGAGTGGTGGTACGTTACTGCAAATCTGCGGACGGCCGATGGACAGCGCATGGGCGTCCAATGGACACTCTTTCGTTCTGCGCTTGAACCTGTCGAGCGCCCCGGATGGTCCGACCCTCAAATCTGGATTGGCCACGCAGCCGTGACGACTGCGAGCCGCCACCATGTTGCCGAACGGCTGGCGCGGGGAGGCGTGGGACAGGCGGGGGTCAAAGGCGAACCCTTCGACGCCTGGATTGACAATTGGCAAATGAAGGCAGGAACTGACAATGCACGGGACGACCTCGATCAGCTTGATTTGAACGCCAGTGGCGAGAGCTTCCGATATCGTCTGAAACTTCAGGCCCACGGGCCTTTGGTGCGTCAGGGGGACAACGGCTACTCGGCTAAATCGGCAGAGGGCCAGGCAAGCTATTATTACTCCCAGCCATTCTACAGTGTCAGCGGCAGCGTCTTTCTTGATGGTGAAGCCCATGAGGTAACGGGCGAGGCGTGGCTCGATCGGGAATGGTCGTCGCAACCGCTAGCCTCGAGCCAGACGGGATGGGACTGGTTTTCCCTTCACCTTGCATCCGGCGAAAAACTCATGGCCTTCCGTCTGCGTGACGACAAAAGCGGCTACATCTCCGCCAACTGGATTTCCGCCGATGGCAGGCCGTCTCCCGTCGATCCGAAAGACGTCTTGCTCAGTCCGTTGCGGACCGCAGATATCAACGGAAAGAGCATTCCGGTCGAATGGAGCGTGAAGATACCCAGCCGTGGCCTAGACATAAAGACGAAGCCGCTGAACGAGAAAGCCTGGATGGCGACGTCAACCCCCTACTGGGAGGGGCCAATAGAGTTTGATGGAAGCACCTCAGGACAAGGTTATCTGGAGATGACCGGATATTAGCCTGTCCCACTGTCCCAGACGAGATATCGGCTGGAACGGTGCCTGAGCTTACAGACGCCGTCTTATTCGGGTAGGCGCGACACCCCGGACACGCTCCGAAGTAGCCGTCATGTGATGACAACCCATTGTTCGGCTTCGTCCCAGTTAGGAACAAGGCAACGCGGTGGATCGTGCATCTGCGGACCGAAGTCTTTTCCCTTGGTGCTCAATACATCGATGATGTTTTTTATGTTCTCGACCGGAACTGCGCTCGGCGCAGCCGTACTCGGGACAGGGGCTACCTAGGGTATCGGTGCACTGGCGCATACAGCAAAGCTGGGCTGGTCGGCATCGTCTATACCGCTACGGGTTACGACTAGTCTTTCTGCGATCGGTACCCAAGCTTTTCAGAAAGCGCGTTGGCAGTGGTGCGAAGCTCCTCACCAAGGCTAGCGATTTTTTCGTCGCTGGCTTCGCTGCGGATCAGACTGATTGCAATGCCGGCAGATGCGGCTCCCGAGTAATCGCGTATCGCTGCGCCAATGCAAAGCATACCTTCGCGGATCTGACCATCGTCGATGGAGTAGCCGCGAGCGCGCGTCAAAGCCAGTTCCTCTTCAAGCTGCGAAAGGCCAGCAACGCTCCTTGATGTCAGAGGCTGTGGAAACTGAGAGAACAGCATCCTCAATTCACCGGCCCCGAGATCGGACAGGAGGATCTTCCCGGTGGCCGTGAATGGCGCCGGCAGACGCATACCGATCCGAAACGTGTGTCCAAGCGGCTGGGCCGAGTTGCGACAGCCGATGTAAACGACTTCGCCACCCTCGCGGACGGTGAGGGTCACCGTGTAGGGATCGAGGTCGTGGCGCTGGGCGAGATGGTCGTTGAATGTCGATACGATATCGAGGTGCGATAGAAAACCATTCGCCCATCTGAGCGAGTGGGGTCCAATACGCAGGGTTCCATCGGCAGATCGCGCCAGAAGATCAAGCTCAGTCATCACCGCAAGCAAGCCATGCGCGCTGCTTTTGGGCAAATCCAGAAATCGTGTCAGCTCGGCGGCTGTAAGGTCCCGCGGCGAACCTGCCACAAGATCCAGAATACGCACGGCGCGTCTGAGTGCCGGTACAGTGTCTGATATTTGCGACGATTGTTGATCTTCAGCCATGCACCTTCCTTGACACACTTGGCCCCTTTGGCCCATAGTTCACTCTAATGATTCAAGTTCAATTAGTTGAACTTTAGTGCGGGAGAGGTCGATGATCAAGCTAAAAAATGCGGCGCTGTTACGTGATGCCTGCCTGGTGAATGGTCGCTGGCTGAAAGCTGCGGATGGCAAGACGATTGCGGTGGAAAATCCCGCCAACTCGATGATCATCGGTCACGTTCCTTCATTGTCGGCAGATGAGGTTGAAGCTGCAGTCGAGTCAGCAGGCAAGGCATTTTCCGAGTGGAGCCGCCGTGCTGCGAAGGACCGCGCTGCCATATTGCGTCGATGGTTTGATCTCATGGTGGCGAACGCTGACGATCTTGGTGCGTTGATGACTGCGGAGCAGGGAAAGCCGTTTGCGGAAGCAAGGGGCGAAGCCCTTTATGCGGCATCTTTCGTGGAATGGTTCGCGGAGGAAGCCAAACGTGTTTATGGCGATACCATTCCTTCGCCGACCACGGACAAGCGCATTACCATCCTGAAGCAGCCGATCGGTGTCTGCGCCGCGATCACGCCATGGAACTTCCCGGCCGCGATGATCACCCGCAAGGCGGCCCCGGCACTTGCCGCAGGCTGCACGATGATCGTCAAACCGGCTGAGCAGACCCCTCTCACCGCACTTGCTCTGGGTGTTCTCGCCGAAGAAGCGGGCGTTCCCGCCGGTGTCTTCCAGGTGGTGACGGGCGCCGCACGCGATATCGGCAAGGTATTTACCGAAAGCGACACGGTGCGAAAGATCTCCTTTACCGGATCGACCGAAGTCGGTCGTCTGCTGATGGCGCAATCGGCCCCGACGATCAAGAAACTGTCGCTGGAACTTGGTGGCAATGCGCCGTTCATCGTCTTTGATGATGCCGATCTGGATGCGGCCGTTGAGGGCGCGATCGTTTCGAAATACCGCAATGCCGGACAGACCTGCGTGTGCTCCAACCGGATCTATGTCCAGGATGGTGTTTACGACGCATTCGCGGAAAAGCTGGTCAAAAGGGTCGAAAGCCTGTCCGTCGGTGAGGGCACCGAACCTGGTGTTCTGATCGGTCCACTGATCGACCAGGATGCCGTGGCAAAGGTCGAGGATCACGTTGCTGATGCCCTTGGCAAGGGAGCAACGATCGTCACCGGCGGAAAGCGCCATGCTCTTGGAGGCACGTTTTACGAACCAACGGTTCTGACCGGTGCAACCCAGGCCATGAAGGTTGCCCGTGAGGAGACCTTTGGACCCGTCGCCCCGCTCTTTAGGTTCGGGACGGAAGACGAAGCGGTCGCCATGGCGAACGACACCGAATTTGGTCTGGCGGCCTATTTCTACACCGAGAATGTCCGCCGGACATGGCGTGTCGCAGAAGCGCTCGAATACGGCATGGTGGGCCACAATACAGGCCTCATCTCCAACGAAGTCGCACCATTCGGTGGCGTGAAGCAGTCCGGCTTGGGCCGCGAAGGCTCGCACTACGGCATCGATGAATATCTTGAAATCAAATACCTGTGCTCGGCCATCGGCTGAGATCACGCTGGGAGGATCAGATGACCATCAACCCTTTCGAATTCCGCACCGTTCCCTCCATGCAGGTTGCCTGGGGTGGCGCCCAGCGTCTTGGAGAGATTCTCTCCGGCAGGTTTCAGGCGCGCAAGGCGCTGCTGATTACCGATGCAGGTCTCATCAAGGCCGGCCTCATCAAGCCGATTGCTGACGCTCTTGCGGCGAGCGGCTTTAACGTCACCATCTTCGACAAGGTCGTTGCTGATCCGCCAGAGCACATCGTTGCCGACTGCGTCGAGTCCGCAAGGCAGATCGGAGTCGATATCGTCATCGGTCTTGGCGGGGGCTCATCGCTCGACATCGCCAAGCTCGTGGCTGTCCTTCTGATTTCCGACCAGACGCTTGCCGACATGTACGGGATCGGCAACGTAAAGGGATCACGCCTGCCGCTCGTGCTGGTGCCGACCACGGCCGGTACCGGTTCGGAAGTCACAAACATCTCCATCATCACCACGGGAGAAACCACCAAGATGGGGGTTGTTTCTCCGCAGCTTTACGCTGATTTCGTTCTTCTGGATGCTGAACTGACGGTGGGACTGCCGCAGGTCCATACGGCTGCCACCGGTATCGATGCCATGGTGCATGCCATCGAGGCTTACACCAGCAAACACAAGAAGAACCCGCTATCAGATGCTCTGGCGCGCGAGGCACTACGTCTGCTCGGTGCAAATCTGATCGCCGCCTGCAAGGACGGCACCGACCGGAAAGCCCGTGAAGGCATGCTGTTGGGTGCGACATTGGCAGGTCAGGCTTTCGCCAACTCACCGGTGGCCGCCGTCCACGCGCTCGCTTATCCGCTGGGCGGCCATTATCACGTGCCACACGGGCTTTCCAATGCCCTGATGCTGGGGCCGGTTTTACGCTTTAACGCGAAGGCTGCCGCGTCGCTTTATGCGGAGCTTGCCGACGTGCTGGGTGTTCCGGGTGAAGGGGATGCGGCAACCCGTTCGGATGCGTTCGTTCAGCATATGGAAACGCTGATGGACGAAAGCGGCGCGCCGCGACGTCTGCGCGATGTCGGCGTGACGGACAACACGCTCGCCATGCTTGCGTCCGACGCAATGAAACAGAGCCGTCTGTTGGTCAACAATCCGGTCGAAGTCCGCGAAGAGGATGCGCTTGCGCTCTACCGCGAGGCGTTCTGACCCATTTCTTACAGCAATATCTTCAGTCCCAAGGGAGGAAAACGAGTGACCGATATCAGACTTTACATGCTTCAGTCGGGTACGCTGAAATGCAAGGTACACAACATCAAGATGAACCAGGGGAACGGTGCGGACTATGAGATCCCCGTTCCGTTTTTCCTGATTACCCATCCTGCTGGGCACACCGTGATCGACGGCGGCAACGCGATTGAAGTTGCAACGGATCCGCGTGGCCATTGGGGCGGCATCTGCGATGTCTATTGGCCAGTACTGGACAAGGACCAGGGCTGCGTTGACCAGATCAAGGCGCTTGGTTTCGATCCGGCCGATGTCAAATATGTTGTGCAGTCGCACCTGCATCTCGATCATACCGGCGCCATCGGTCGCTTCCCCAACGCAACCCACATCGTGCAGCGCTCTGAATATGAGTATGCCTTTACGCCCGACTGGTTTGCTGGCGGCGGCTATATCCGCAAGGACTTCGACAAGCCGGGTCTGAAGTGGCAGTTCCTCAACGGTACGCAGGACGATTATTACGACGTTTACGGCGACGGCACGCTCACCACGATCTTCACGCCCGGTCATGCGCCCGGCCACCAGTCCTTTCTGGTGCGCCTGCCAAACAGCAAACCGCTTCTCCTGACGATCGATGCTGCCTACACACTGGACCACTGGGAAGAGAAGGCTTTGCCTGGCTTCCTTGCCTCGACCGTTGACACGGTCCGGTCTGTTCAGAAGCTCCGCACCTATGCCGAAAAGCATGATGCGACAGTCGTCACCGGCCATGACCCTGACGCCTGGGCGAACTTCAAGAAGGCTCCCGAATTTTACGCGTAAATAGAACGCGCAAGTCAACGGCCAGATACGGCGAGGTTGCATGCAGCCTCGCCGATTTTTATCATATGAGCCAAGGGCACCGAGCCGAGCGGGACCGTGTATTTCGGCGCATCGGCCTTTTCCGGATATACGCCTTCGTTCAAGTCGCTCGCGTTGTCGCTTCGAATGCCTGAAAGCTATCCTCTAGCTGCGCGAGTGTGCTCATACGACGTTTTTCGCCCCGGCGTTACGTTGAGCCATCAGGGTTCCGGCTGACAATTTGCCAATACCGGATGGCTTAGAGTAAACTTGTCTTTTTGGTCCAAACTGTCTGCAAATGGAGCAGATCATGGCGCTCACTTAGCGTTCCCCACGTGTCGGGCCAGCCATGCTCCCCAAAACAGGCTTGCAAAAAACCGAAGCGGTTCGTTGAAACCAACGCCTTCCAGCAATGAAATGACCTCGTCTTCCGATCGGGGTGGCTCCGCACCCTGCAGAATCTTGCCCATTTTGGCCTGGACCTCTTCTGGCCCGGCGCCGTTCATACGCCAGCGTGCTGCCCATGCTGCCATGAGCAGGGGCTGCGACGCATACGCCCGATAATTCCCCGCCACAATCAGGGGCGCGTCAGGATACAGCCGCATTGCAATCTGCGCCAGAACATCCTGCTTTGCGGCGTTCCCTGGCAAATGGTGCAGCACGCCGATCATGATTGCAGCGTCAAACGATGGAGCTCTATCCAGATCGGAGACGGTTCCGAGGACGGTCTCCACCCGGTCAGACACTTCGGCCCTGACCAGATGATCGCGTGCAAGGTTGAGCATCGGTGCTGAAGGATCGACGGCGACAAAGGACCATTGCGGTTCCAGCCGAGCGGCGGCGATGATTTCGCCCGCCGTACCGCCGGCCCCGACAACCAGAACCCGTGCCGCCGTTCCTTCGCCCAGAGCTGCCGACAGCATGCAGGCGGAAAGCTCGTGGCAGGCGTCATATCCGGCCAGCGCTATCCTGCTCTGTCGTGCGTATTCCCCTGCGCGGGAGGCGTCAAATTTAGCTGCAGAATCCTGTGTCATGCTGTCTCTTGTCTGTTTAGACGTGCTGGCGTGCTTCGCTCAAGAAGGATACAAGATTTGCGATCAGGAAAGGGAGGAAATACATGACTGAAAGTTCAGATTCCGGGCGAAAACATGATCGGTTGACGGCTTTCCTGAAAGCCTTTCATCTTGGCGCATCACGTTGCGATTGTGCTGAAGCCGCTAACCTCCTGATCATCAATGTCCATGGCGCAGGTGAACCGACCCATCTGCTTTATCGCGCCAGATCCACGGCGTCGCTGCCGGATGGCGCAGCTATATGCGCTGGCGCCACAGTGGATTTTGGCGGTAGTGCCAATCCGTTGGTCGGTGCACTGCCAGACGAATTGTGCCTTTCACTGGCCAACGAACCGGAATTGCGCGGTTTGTGTCAACTGATGGTGGCCGAGGTCGAGGTCGCCCGCTGTGGTGGCGGTACTATCGAGGCGCGTCTATGCGAGATCATCGTCGTGCTTGCGATCCGCAAGGCAATAGCGATCGGCACGGTCGATGCGGGATTACTGGCGGGTCTGGCGCACCCCGCACTGCATCCCAGCCTTGTGGCCATACATGACAATCCGGCGCGAAATTGGCGGATTGCGGACCTTGCCGCCATAGCGGATATGTCGCGCGGACAATTCATTTCCACCTTCACGCAAACCGTTGCCCAGTCGCCTATCGCCTACCTCAATGGCTGGCGCCTGGCGCTTGGACGAGCAGAACTGCGCGCCGGACGAAGTGTCAAATCGGTCGCCACCGGGGTCGGCTTCGGCAGCGCCGCCGCATTTTCCCGCGCCTATTCCCGCAAGTTCGGCTCACCGCCGGCCCAGAGCAAACCACGACCATGAGGCAGAGGATATTAGTTCCCGACAGTGCTCCTGCCCTCTCGGCCAATACTGAGGCCACTTTCCAGGGCACGACCGCCGATGCTCGTGTCGAGTGGCACAATCTGGGAGAGTTTCCCAGAGGAACGTTCGATTTGGCGACCGTCATGTTTCTCACACGAGACCTTGGGGAAGCTGCGAGCGCGGCATAAGGACGGAGCGCAAGGCAAGCTTTTAGATTAGTTGCTCGCGGCAGCTTTTGGGCGTTGGCGTTCTGGCGCCAAACGGCCAGAATGGGATCGGGTCTGGCAAGCTGGCAAAGCGGCTTCAATCGGTCGTTCGGCCCGCATTAAGTTCACGGAAGCTTCCGTTCGCTAAACCAGCCGATCCTCACAGACGCATCGGTTCACCTTTGAATGCGAGCTAACTAATGGCGTCGACGAGGCGACCCATCGGTTCCTCTTCAGGCGCGCGATCGACTTGCGCGAGAACGCGGAAATGGCAACGCTGCTCTATTGCATGCGTCGCTACCTTTACAGCTAAGGCCCCCCCGCGATGATTGCTTCCGGGAAGTCAGCCCGCATAGTGAACGGCGATAATGGGGCGGCTCCGGCCAGTCGGCAAAGCGCCTTCGTGTCGGTCACAGAGGCCATCATGGGACGCGCCTGAAAGCAGGCAACGCTTCGCAGCGGCGTAACACGTCACCTGTGCGCCAGAAGCGGTCATTGGCGCACAAACACTCGCCAAGCCATTATAAAAACCATTCATGGCAGCGATAAAGGCGGCACGGTGGCTTCCGTGGCTTGGAAGGGATATCGTCATTCCGATCACGTCAATCTAGCCTACTCAACACGCCCGACCTCGTGTAGCGTCGGAATGGGCAGTAAAAGGTTCACCATGTCGCTCCTCGATCCCGACGCAATCCATCCCATCATCCTGCCTGACGGCAGGGTTTATTCGGACACGGTGTATCTAAAGAACGTCGTCGACCATCCTCGTATCGAGGTCGGCGAATACAGCTACTTCACGCATTCTGGAACCCCAGAAGAGACAGCCCAGATACTGGCCCCTTATCTCGGTCACACATGTCGCGAGCGGCTGCTGATCGGCAAATTTGTACAGATTGCTAAGGGTTGCTACTTCATAACCAGCTCGGCCAATCATCCGATGACTGGTTTCACGACATATCCATTTCGAATCTTCAAGCCCGAGACGTTTGGCTACAAGGAACTGCCGGTCAAAGACACGGTCGTCGGTCATGACGTTTGGATCGGCCACAACGCGGCTATCATGCCTGGTGTGCGCATTGGCGCGGGTGCTATCGTGGCCGCAGCCTCGGTCGTTGCTCGCGATATCCCGCCTTACGCCGTGGTTGGCGGCAATCCCGCTACCGTCATTAGGATGCGTTATCCCGCTGAGGTGATAGATGCCTTGCTTCATATTGCTTGGTGGGACTGGCCAATCGAGAAGATTGAAGCCAATTTAGCATCTCTGAGTAATGGTGACCTTGACGCTCTCAAAATCGCCTAGCGCCGGGCTCGCCATCTCGTAATGTTCGCAATCGGCCCAAGGCTGTCATGTCGCAGAAGCGCCATTTGGGGACCTTGACGGTAGGACATCCCGCCGTATCCTCACCCGCAGTTGCAACGGGGTGACCGCCATGGCTGAGGTAACAGAACACACCATAGATCGGGGCGATGGCGCTCGTGTTCAGCTATTCCAGGCGCGTGCTTCGGATCGACGAAACGGAGCGATACTGTTCGTTCACGGTAATCAGGGAGGACTTCTTTTAGGTGGACAGGAAGCGGTCGAAGATGGATCGCTCGTACGGTTCTCCTCGCGCCTCGGCATAACAGCGGCCGCCGTATCGCAGCCTGGTTTCGGCACATCGGACGGACCAGCGGATTTCTGCGGACCGTCGACACAGAAAGCGATTGTCGCGGCGTTGGATTTCCTCAAGCGGCAGCCATCGGTCGATCCAGAGCGTATCGTACTTTATGGCAACAGCCGTGGGGCTGTCGCCTCTGCCATGGTGGCAACCAAGGTGGCCGATCTCAAAGCGATCATACTGACGGGAGGCGTCTATGACTTGAGAGACGCCTACAAGACAAGTGCACGAGGCCTGCAAGAGGCTATCCGAAACGAAGCAGGTATCTCAGACGAGGCCTTCCTGGATAGATCCGCACTCTATCATGCTCATAGCATCCGATCAGAAACCCTACTTCTCCACGGCAAATATGATGATCGTGCATCGGTCGATCAGGCTGAACGATTTTCCGAGGCTCTTGCAAGGTCGGGGGTCCCTGTACGTTTTCACGCGCTTGATGGCGGTCATCGGCTTCCCCGCGATCAGGTCACTCCCATTCTCCGCAATTTCCTTACCCGAGTGTTCGCACCGATGGCGACTATTCATTGATGGTCGTCCGCTTAGGGCCGACTGCCGTCTTCCGCTTTGCGCCAATTGCGGCCGTTTTGCAAGCTCGTTTCAAGGTTCAGCCGAAGTAACCCGATATGCCATTCCCAGCGATCGCGGAGCAGTTTCTTTGAAGCCAAATTTTTCGTAGAGTTTGTTCGCCGGAACGTCGG
>NZ_JBNWBX010000005.1:0-382043 GCF_053522705.1 Agrobacterium sp. 16-2014-1-2a | reverse complement strand
TGATTTCTTTAGAACGAAAGACTTCGTCGCCAGCAGCGCCGCCGCCCTCGTTCAGTGAGCGGACTTATAAGAGATCACCCTCAAACAAGTCAACACACCTATCGTCAAAAAACTGACATTTTTGCTAAACATATGAAAATAAAAGATAGTTTCAAGGTGGAGCGCCAAGGAGGCATAGAAAGGACTGAATCCTCGTCCCTTTTGGCGGCACATGCGGGAACCCCTTCCCACCCTTCACGACAGATAGCTTGCGAAGAACCGCAATTTTGCCGGAAGAGCTCTTGCGAAACCCTCTCCGCCGGCTGTCAAAGCACCGGGCCGTGCTTTAGAAACGGCAGAAGAGACGCTTAGACATCAACCCGATTGCCCCAGGCCTGTTTGCATGACCAGAACGCCAGCCCATATAAAGATCGATCTGCCCGTACTTCCCGTCAGCGACGTTCTGGCCGAGATTGCCCAAGCGTTGGACGGGTCAAAGCGTGCCGTTCTCTCGGCTCCGCCGGGTGCGGGCAAAACAACGCTGGTGCCGCTTCATCTCCTGCGTGAGGAATGGCGGGGCGACGGCAAGATCATTCTTCTCGAACCACGTCGGCTTGCCGCCCGGGCCGCGGCTGGACGCATGGCTGATCTTCTTCAGGAGAATGTTGGAGAAACCGTCGGCTATCGTATGCGGCTCGACAATCGCATCTCCTCAAGAACCCGGATTGAAGTGGTGACTGAGGGTGTCTTTGCCCGGATGGTTCTGGACGACCCGGAACTTGCCGGCGTTTCGACGGTGATTTTCGACGAGTTTCACGAACGTTCACTCGATGGCGATTTCGGACTGGCACTTGCGCTCGACGTTCAGGAGGGACTGAGAGACGATCTGCGCATCCTCGTGATGTCCGCCACCCTTGATGTGGAACGCATCAGTGCGCTGATGGGCGATGCCCCTGTCATTGAGAGCCTCGGCCGCACATATCCAATCGACATACGCTACGAGGACCGCTGGCAGGGTGTGCCTGTCGAAGCGAAAGTCACAAAGGCGATTACCGAAGCTCATGCATCGGAAACAGGCTCCATTCTTGCCTTCCTTCCGGGGCAGGCAGAAATTACTCGCACGGCCAACCGGCTGGAGGGGCGTTTTTCCGACGATACAGATATCATCCCGCTTTACGGCAATCTTTCGCAAAAGGAGCAGGATGCGGCGATCAAGCCGGCACCGGCCGGACGGCGCAAGATCGTGCTTGCCACATCGATCGCAGAAACATCGATCACCATAGACGGCGTGCGTGTGGTGATTGATAGCGGGTTGCAGCGACTACCGGTTTTCGAACCGGCAACGGGAATCACGAGACTGGAGACAGTGCGGGTTTCGCGCGCCTCCGCCGACCAGCGGGCGGGCCGAGCCGGACGAACGGAACCCGGCGTTGCGATCCGCCTGTGGCATCCGGGACAGACGGCAGCGCTCAACGCCTTCACGCCACCGCAAATTCTGGCGAGTGATCTTTCCGGCTTTGCACTCGACCTCGCTCATTGGGGCGTTCATGATCCTTCCGCGCTTTCATTTCTGGATGCCCCTCCCGAAGCGGCATTGAAGGAATCGATCGCGCTTCTCAAAAATCTGGGCGCACTCGATGAAAGCGGCGCGCTCACACGACGCGGCCACCTGATGCGCAGCCTCTCACTACCGCCACGGCTTGCGGCAATGGTAATTGCAGCGGGGAGCGAAGGCGCGGGAAAAAAGGCGGCGATGCTCGCTGTCATGCTGACGGAACAGGGACTGGGCGGAACCAACATTGATCTCGATGAAAGATTGCGGCGCTTTCTTTCCGAGAGAAGCGAAAGGGCGCAAGCGGCGCGCAAGCTGGCGTCTAGACTTCTAGATGCGATCGGCGATGCGCAGACTATGAATGAACAGCCAAGCGAGGCTGGCCCCTTGCTGCTGCACGCCTATCCGGACCGGATTGCGCTTCAGCGAGGAGCGCGCGGTCGTTATGTGATGGCGAACGGCCGGGGTGCAGAACTTGCCGAAACCGAGCGGCTGGCGGCGAGCAGGATGCTGGTGGTTGCCGATATTACGGGGCGTGCGGCACAGCCGCGCATCCTTTCCGCAGCAAGCATCGAGCGTACCGATATAGAAGAGCGGATGCCGCATCTTATTGTGCAGCAGGACCAGCTGCTGTTTGACAAGGCAAGCGGTCAGGCGCGTGCACGCCGCGTCACGCGCCTAGGCGCCATCATCCTCGACGAAACGCCCCTGCCCCGCCCGGAGGGTGAACAGGCGGCGCAGGCACTTGCCAACGGCGTTCGGGAATTTGGTGTCGGAATTCTTCCGTTCACAAAAGAAACCCAGCAGTTGCGCGACAGGATAGGCTTTCTGAATGCCAGCATCGGCGACCCCTGGCCGGATGTCAGCGATGCTGCATTGCTTTTACGGCTGGATGAATGGTTCGTGCCCTTCCAGCACGGCGCCCGCAGCCTTCAGGATATCCGGCCCGGCAGCCTTTCCGAGGGACTTTTAGCCCTGGTGCCTTATGAGGTCGCACGCGATCTCGGCAGGCTTGCGCCAACGCATTTCGAAGCGCCGACGGGCCAGCGGCATCCTATTCGTTACGATGCCAGCGAACCGACGCTTTCCATTCGTGTGCAGGAGCTTTTCGGGCTGACGGCTCATCCCGCCATCGCGCAGGGGCGGTTGCCGCTGCTGTTGGAATTGACCTCGCCGGCGCACAGGCCGATACAGACGACACGCGATCTTCCGGGTTTCTGGGCAGGATCGTGGAAAGATGTGCGGGCGGACATGCGCGGGAGGTATCCGCGCCATCCATGGCCTGAGGACCCGGCATCGGCATTGCCGACCAGCCGCGCAAAACCGCGCGGAACGTGATGACGATGAAAAGCACAAAGGAGATGAAGGTGGCTGGCCATCCGATCGAAACAACAAGGCTTGGCCGCGCCAGCCGCAGGATAAGGCTGCAAACCATCGTATGGTTGCGCTGGCTGGCGGTGGCCGGGCAAAGTGCGACGATCCTGCTTGTTGCTTTCGGCTTGAACTTCCCACTGCCACTTCTGGCTTGCAGCCTTTTGATCGGTGCACTCGCGCTTGCCAACCTGTTTCTCACTGCGCGTTTTCCCTCCACCTATCGTCTGGAGCCCTGGGAAGCGACATTGCTGCTGGCATTCGACCTGCTGCAATTGACGGCGCTCATCTACATCACCGGTGGTCTTTCCAATCCTTTCGCACCGCTGATCTGCGTGCAGGTCATCATCGCCTTCGCCTCGCAGCCGCTTCGGCACTCGCTTATTCTGCTCGCCTTTGCCGTCATCTGCTCGACGGCAATCGCTTTTTCGCCGTTTCCGGTTCCGTGGTATCCCGGTGAGGTGCTGCCGATCCAGCTTCTGCTGCATGTGGGCACCTGGGTCGCGATCATTGCCACGACCTCTTTCGCGGCCTTTTATGCCTATCGAGTTTCGCACGAGGCCAATCAGCTGGCCGATGCGCTGGCTGCGACCGAACTGGTGCTGGAGCGGGAAAAACATCTCTCGCAGCTAGACGGTCTGGCCGCCGCTGCGGCACACGAGTTGGGCACGCCGCTGGCGACAATCAGCGTCGTCGCCAAGGAAATGGAACGGGAACTCGGAAATGATGAAAGGTTTGGCGAAGACATAGCGCTGCTGCGCAGCCAGAGCGAAAGATGCCGGGATATTCTGCGCCGCCTTACATCACTTTCCACCGATGATGAGGAGCATATGCGCCGCCTGCCGCTCTCCTCGCTGATTGAGGAGGTGATGGCGCCGCACCGGGAATTCGGCATCCGTCTCGATCTCGTCGAAAAGAACAACCGGATCGACGAGCCGGTTGGCATCCGGAATGCCGGCGTTATTTACGGGCTGGGCAATCTCATCGAAAACGGCGTGGACTATGCGCGGGAAAAAGTGACCGTGACCGTGGAGTACGATTCGCAGAATGTCGCCGTCACCATTGAGGATGATGGACCGGGTTATGCCCATGACGTGCTTGCCCGCATTGGTGAACCCTATGTGACCGAACGTCACAACGATACCCGGGCGGGAGGGCTGGGACTCGGGCTTTTCATTGCAAAGACATTGCTGGAACGCTCCGGCGCAACCGTTACCTTCGAAAATCGCGGTTTGAGCGGAACAGGAGCGCGGGTCACAATCGTCTGGCCTCGAGCGCTTATGGACGATAAAAGAGACCGTTGACTTTACCATCCACGTGGAAGCGGCGATAAGAAGAAAAAGCCGACTAAGTTGCCGAAAGGCCTGAGACATGACGACAGAAGACCAGACCCCCATCAGCGCGACAACGGATGACGACGACCCGATCGGAGCTGACAGATCGCTGCTGATCGTCGATGACGACGGTCCCTTCCTGCGCCGGCTTGCCCGGGCCATGGAAACACGCGGATTTATCGTCGATACCGCCGAGACGGTCAGCGAAGGCATTGCCCGTTCCAAGGCTGCGCCGCCCAAATATGCGGTCGTTGATTTGCGGCTTACGGATGGCAATGGTCTCGAGGTCATCGAAGCCATCCGGCAGTACCGGGACGATACGCAGATTGTCGTCCTGACGGGCTACGGCAATATCGCAACCGCCGTTACCGCCGTGAAGCTTGGGGCGCTGGATTATCTTGCCAAACCGGCCGATGCGGACGATGTCTTCAATGCGCTGACGCAGCGCAAGGGTGAAAAGACTGAAGTGCCCGAAAACCCGATGTCGGCCGACCGGGTTCGTTGGGAGCATATTCAGCGCGTTTATGAAATGTGCGAGCGCAACGTCTCGGAAACCGCCCGCCGGCTTAACATGCACCGGAGAACGCTGCAGCGCATTCTGGCGAAACGCGCGCCGAAGTAGAGCATTTACAGTACAAGTGAGAAGCGGTTTTACGTCTGGATATGGTCTGAAACCGGGCATCACTCTCCGAAGCTGCGCCCGGTCGTCCACTCCGCCAGCATCAGCCGGGTTGCAGCGGTTCTCGAGAAATCCAGCATCACCGATTTGCGGGTTGCGGGCGGTAATTTATGCTCCGGCGCATCGCGAAGCATATGGGCGCCATAGCCATCCGACAGGATAAGCCCACATTCTTCCGGAAAGATTTCGACCGGCACTTCCGGATGGGTGGCAAAAAAAAGCCGGTCGCAATGCAGGCGGTATTCCGGCCATTTGCGATCGACGCGGAAGTCCTCGATCGAGGATTTGATTTCGATAATCCAGATTTCACCCTTTGCCGAAAGGCTGATGAGATCGGCCCGTCGTCCGCTTGCAAGCGGCAGTTCCGGCAAAACCGAATGTCGCATCTCGTGCAAAAGCACCTGAACGCCGCGGCGCACCAGCATCGCCTTGTCCGACTGGCGACCGTCGATTAACGGATTATTGTTGGTAAGCGAAAGAATAGTCATGGATAAAGGCTACTGAGGCGTTTGGCCTATTGTTGCAAAAAGGCAATCAACCGGCAATTTTAAAGTCACATTCGTCCTGCAGCAGCGTATCGGCTTGCCAAGAACGGCTTAATGGAAAATAACCGATTTATCCAATTAAGCCTACTCCTTCGCACAATTTGGCGAATTTTCCGCGAGAACGATATGCGCATCCGTACCTCATTGACTGCACTCGGTCTGACGGCAGCACTGGCTCTGGCCGGCTGCGCCGAAACCACATCCCAATCATCCGGCCAGGTAGCGGCGTCAGTGCCGGTCGCTAACCCGGTTCCGGCAAAGGTCGAAACCGTCCAGATCTTCAACGATGTTTACGGCCCTGTGACCGACGCGGGCTATGCGCTGCCCGCCATCCCGATCAATCGTGTGAACGAGAAGTTCCGTCGTCAGATCGTCGAATTCCAGAATAACGAACGGCCGGGCACGATCATCGTCAATACGCGTGAGCGTTTCCTTTATTATATCCTGCCCGGCAACCGCGCAGTTCGTTACGGCATCGGCGTTGGCAAGGCTGGTTTTGCCTGGGCCGGCGAAGCCTATGTCGCCTGGAAGCAGGAATGGCCGATGTGGCATCCGCCGAAGGAAATGGCTGACCGCAAGCCGGAAGTCGCAAAGTATGTCGAGGCAGGCATGGGTCCGGGTCTTTCCAACCCGCTCGGCGCGCGCGCCATGTATCTCTTCAACGAAAAGGGACAGGACACGCTGTTCCGTATCCACGGTTCGCCTGAATGGGCATCGATCGGCACCGCCGCCTCTTCCGGCTGCATCCGCATGATCAACCAGGACGTCATCGACCTCTACAGCCGCGTCCGTCCCGGTCGCAGCACCAAGGTTGTCGTGATCCAGTAAGATCAGATAACAGACAAAGAAAAAGCCGCCGTGGAATTCCCGGCGGCTTTTTTGTTTCTGGAGCATTCCCAGTAAAAGTGCATAGCGGTTTTAAGGTAGAGCACGTCGAACATTCCGTTCAGACAAGACGTGCTCTGGAGTGCCTGTCGGCCTCAAGCTGCCTGCTTCGCCTTCAGTTCGAGGCGACGGCGGTGCAGAACCGGTTCCGTATAACCGTTAGGCTGCTCCCGGCCTTTCAGCACAAGTTCGACGGCGGCCTGAAAAGCGACCGATCCTTCAAAGTTGGACGCCATCGGCAGATAGGCCGGATCTCCGGCATTTTGGTTATCGACCACGGCGGCCATACGTTTCATGGTCTCAACGATCTGCTCTTGCGTAACCACGCCATGGCGCAGCCAGTTGGCCATATGCTGCGCGGAGATGCGCAGCGTGGCGCGGTCCTCCATCAGTCCGACATTGTTGATGTCAGGCACCTTGGAGCAGCCGACGCCCTGATCGACCCAGCGCACGACATATCCCAGAATACCCTGCGCGTTGTTGTCGAGTTCGCGCTGGATTTCCTCGGGCGTCCAATTGGGACGCGGCACGACCGGCACCGATAGAATATCGGAGAGTTTTGCCCGGCCCCGGCTTTTCAGGTCGTCCTGAACGGCTGCGACATCGACCTTGTGATAATGCGTGGCATGCAGCGTCGCAGCCGTGGGTGAAGGTACCCAGGCGGTGTTGGCGCCTGCCTTTGGATGCGCGATCTTCTGCTCCAGCATGGCGGCCATCAGGTCAGGCATGGCCCACATGCCCTTACCGATCTGCGCATGGCCGGAAAGGCCGCATTCCAGACCGATATCGACGTTCCAGTTCTCGTAAGCCGCAATCCAGGCCGCCTGTTTCATATCGCCCTTGCGGATCATCGGACCCGCTTCCATCGAGGTATGAATTTCGTCGCCCGTGCGGTCGAGGAAGCCGGTATTGATGAAGACGACCCGGTCTTTTGCCGCGCGAATGCTTTCCTTGAGGTTGACCGTGGTGTGGCGTTCCTCGTCCATGATGCCCATTTTCATGGTGTTCGGCGCCATGCCGACAAGCTTTTCGGCCCGCGTGAAAATCTCGTTGGCGAAGGCGACTTCCTCCGGCCCGTGCATCTTCGGCTTGACGACATACATGGAACCGGCACGGGAATTCTGGCGACGGCCGGAGGGGCCGACATCGTAAAGCGCAATCAGCGCTGTGACGACGGCGTCCATGATACCTTCCGGCACCTCGCGGCCATCCTTGTCGAGGATCGCCGGATTGGTCATGAGGTGACCGACATTACGCACCAGCATCAGGGAACGCCCCGGCAGAGTAAGTGCTCCACCATCGGGGGCGGTGTAATAACGATCCGGGTTGAGACTACGCGTGAAGGTGTTACCACCCTTGGAAACCTTCTCCGTCAGGTCGCCGCGCATCAGGCCAAGCCAGTTGCCATAAACCAGCACCTTGTCCTCGGCATCAACAGCGGCAACGGAATCCTCGCAGTCCATGATGGTTGTCAGTGCCGATTCGAGAATGACATCCGAGATGCCCGCCTTGTCACCCTTGCCGATTTCCGTCGAGGGATCGATGACGATCTCGGTGTGAAGACCATTCTTGCCAAGCAGGATCGTTGCCGGCTTTTCCGCATCGCCGGTAAAGCCCTTGAATTGCTCGGCATCTTTCAGGCCCGTTTTGCTGTCACCGATTGCAAGCTGCAAGAGGCCGTCAACGATCTTGAAGCCGGTCACATCCGACCAGCCTGCCGTTTCGAGCGGAGCTGATTCGTTGAGGAAGTTCCGCGCCCAGGCAATGACCTTTTCGCCGCGTTTCGGATTATAGCCCCTGCCCTTTTCCGCACCATCGGCGTCAGAAATGGCATCCGTGCCGTAAAGCGCATCGTAAAGCGAACCCCAGCGGGCATTGGCGGCGTTCAGCGCATAACGGGCATTCATGACCGGCACGACAAGCTGCGGGCCTGCGACAGCGGCAATTTCCGAATCGACGTTGCTGGTTTCGACCTTGAAGCCGGGTCCTTCCGGCAGCAGATAGCCGATTTCCTTCAGGAAGCCCTCATAGACATCAAAATCCGTCGGGGCGCCATTCTGCCGGTACCAGCCATCCAGTTTTTCCTGCAAGGCGTCGCGCTTTGCGAGCAATTCACGATTCTTGGGGGAAAGCTCGTGGACGATGGCCGAAAAGCCTTCGAGGAAGGTTTCTGCATCAAGACCCGTGCCCGGCAGAACGTCATCCGTCAAAAAAGCATAAAGCCTGTCATCAATGGAAAGACCGAATTTATTGGTGCGGCTCACATGCGCCTCCTCTTTATCTCAAGGGCGCAGATTGGACGCTGAGGCAGGCGCTCGTCAATTGCGAGAGGCAACCAAATATTATTTCCGTTTTGGAAAGAATGCCGACGATAATCGTCTTTTTCTACAAAAGCGCCTGCAAATCCTTGATGCGATCGTTCACCAGCCAGCCGTAATAGTTTTCTTCCGGCAAAAGCGGCTGTTCCCCCCCTGCGGCGCGCTGACGATTTTTCTGGGCGAGAGCGGCAGCGCGCTGCGCGGATCCGCCGACATTATAAAGCGTGGACGTTACACCAGGATTTTTGGAAACATCCATGTCGGCAATCGACCTGTAGTCGTCGATCGATTTGCGGATGGAAGCTGCCATAAAGGCGAGCGAGCGATCCGGGTCCATGATGGCGGTATAAACGGCGGTCGCATCGTTTTCGTCGAGCTTCTCATAACCTGAGGTTTTCGACACCATGTCGGACAACATCAATGCCGTGAGCGGATTGATCTGGCCGAGACCGAAGGTCTGTCCGGCATAAAAGGGCTGGAAAAATACAGCGCTGAAACGATTGTTCGGATAGGCAACGCCATCTACCGTCTTGCCGCGGAAGCTGTCGTCCCAGACGTCTTCCCGACAGTTCCAAAGGCTATAGGAATCCTTTTTCGACTGGCACCTGGCGAATTGCGAATGCGTCAGAAACTGCGCGATGGTTTCGTCCTTGTAGCCGAAACGGAAGCTGCTGCCGGCATAGGAGGCGGCCTTGACGTAGTAGGATTGCAGGCGGTCATAGGCGTCGACGTTATAGGTATGCTCGCCGACAATCGCCCCGATCATGTGGATCGGATCGATACCGTAGCGCCCGGCGGTAGACTTGATCTTGCCGATCAGTGCCTTGTCGGAAGACAGGAGGTCGATCACCTTCTGGTATTTACGCTCGAAAGACGTATTGGAACCCTTGGTTCGACGTGCGGAAGCCCCCGGAATGCCCGGCTGTTCGGCATTGCGATTGCCAGGCGGGACGACCGTCGCGGCCTCGGCATAAGAAGACGAGACGACGGTGAACGTCAAAGCGGCGGCAAATGCCAGAAGAGTTTTGCGCACGAGCGAATGCCTTTTCTCAAGCCGACCTCTCCCGAACCAAGAGAAAACCGGACCATTCCATAAAGCGGTTCCAACCGGAATGCAGCCTTTCCCATAAACAAAAAGGGGGCTGAATGCGAGACAAGGCCGTAAAATAAAAGAGTGCGGCAAATGTGGCCGCACTCTCGTGTCTTTGCTCTCCAAGATATTCAGAGAATATAGCGGGACAAATCCGTATCGGCAGCAAGATCGCCGACGTGCTTTTTGACATATTCCTGATCGATCTTGACGGCAGAGCCACCACGATCCGGTGCGTTGAAGGAAATCTCGTCGAGAACACGCTCCATCACCGTCTGCAGGCGGCGCGCACCGATATTCTCGACCGACGAGTTGAGATGAACGGCCACGTCGGCCAGAGCGTCGATCGCATCGTCCGTGAAGTCGAGATCGAGTTCTTCCGTCGCCATCAGCGCCTTGTACTGGCGGATGAGGCTTGCTTCCGTCTCGGTCAGGATACGGCGGAAATCCTCTTTCGTCAGCGGCTTCAGCTCGACACGGATCGGCAGGCGGCCCTGAAGCTCCGGCAGAAGGTCGGACGGCTTTGCCACATGGAACGCGCCGGAAGCGATGAACAGAACGTGGTCGGTTTTCACCGGCCCGTATTTGGTCGAGACAGTCGTGCCTTCAACGAGCGGCAGAAGATCGCGCTGCACGCCTTCACGCGAGACGCCGGCACCCATGCCGCCATCGCGCGCAGCAATCTTGTCGATCTCATCGAGGAAGACGATGCCGTCATTTTCCACCGACTTCACCGCTTCGCGCTGGATCATGTCATTATCGAGCAGCTTGTCGGATTCGTCGCGAACGAGATCGGTATAGGATTTCGAGACGGTGGTGCGCACCTTCTTGGTACGTCCGCCCATCGCCTTGCCGAACATTTCCGACAGGTTGAGAACGCCGATATTGGCGCCCGGCATGCCGGGTATTTCAAAGCCGGGCATGCCCGAACCGCTGTCGGCCACTTCGATGTCGATTTCCTTGTCGTCCAGCTCGCCATCGCGCAGCTTCTTGCGGAAGCTCTCACGTGTCGCGGGTGACGCGGTCGATCCGACCAGTGCGTCGAGCACCCGCTCTTCGGCGCTCTGATGCGCCTTGGCCTGTACTTCCGCGCGCTTCTTTTCACGCACGAGGCCAATGCCGATCTCGACCAGATCGCGGATGATCTGCTCGACATCGCGACCGACATAACCGACTTCGGTAAATTTGGTCGCTTCGACCTTGATGAAGGGCGCGCCGGCAAGCTTGGCGAGACGGCGCGAAATCTCCGTCTTGCCGACACCGGTCGGTCCGATCATCAGGATGTTTTTCGGCATCACCTCGTCGCGCAGGCTCTCATCGAGCTGCTGGCGACGCCAACGGTTGCGCAGCGCAATCGCGACCGCACGTTTCGCATCATGCTGGCCGATGATGTGGCGATCCAGTTCCGAGACAATTTCCCGGGGAGAAAAAGTGGTCATTCTGTCCTCTCGGCTTTCCTGTTCCGGCCGGCCATTCTGGCCCGGCCCACAGGACCCTTGGGTGAGAAATGGGGGTGAGAAATATGCTTACTCGGCGTCGAGGGTCTCGATGACGAGGTTATGGTTGGTGTAAACGCAGATATCGGCGGCGATATCGAGCGACTTGCGCGCCACCTCCTCTGCCGACTTGTCCGTATCCATCATGGCGCGGGCAGCGGCAAAGGCGTAGTTGCCGCCGGAGCCGATGGCGATCGCGCCATGTTCAGGTTCCAGCACGTCACCATTACCGGTGATGGCGAGTGTCGTGGATTTGTCGGCCACCAGCATCATGGCTTCGAGGTTGCGCAGATATTTATCCGTGCGCCAGTCCTTTGCAAGCTCTACGGCCGCGCGCATGAGCTGACCGGGATATTGCTCGAGTTTCTTTTCGAGACGGTCGAGCAGCGTGAAGGCATCCGCCGTTGCGCCGGCAAAACCGGCAATCACTTCACCCTTGCCAATGCGACGAACCTTGCGGGCATTGCCCTTCATGACGGTCTGGCCAAGACTTACCTGACCATCGCCAGCCATGACGACCTTGCCGCCCTTCCTGACTGTAATAATCGTTGTCATCAAACACCTGTCTGCCCTACCGGGCCTGCGGTTAACGGGCCGGCATCCGGCCCTTCTGGGCATCTATGTAAGTTTGCTTTTCACGATTGCAAATCCTGCCCGCACTGCACTGTTTTGCGCAGATCATGCAAGACGATGGAACAACTGGATATTTGTGTCTCGTGCTGATAAGGAACGGCGACATTTTCACGGAGCGGCCACAGATGGCAGAACGTAAAGGCGAGATCATCCGCAAGACCAACGAAACCTCGGTTTCGGTGCGCGTGGATATCGACGGCACCGGCAAGTCGACAATTTCCACCGGGGTGGGATTTTTCGATCATATGCTGGACCAGCTGAGCCGCCATTCGCTGATCGACATGGATATCGAGGTTCAAGGTGACCTGCATATCGATGATCACCATACGGTCGAAGATACCGGCATCGCCATCGGCCAGGCCATCGCGAAGGCGTTGGGTGACAGGCGCGGCATTACCCGCTACGCCTCGCTCGATCTTGCCATGGATGAGACGATGACCAAGGCTGCCGTGGATATTTCCGGCCGTCCCTTCCTTGTGTGGAATGTCAACTTCTCCGCGCCGAAGATCGGCACATTCGACACCGAGCTTGTGCGCGAATTCTTTCAGGCGCTGGCCCAGAATGCCGGCATCACGCTGCATATCCTGAACCATTACGGCGCCAACAACCATCATATCGCCGAAACATGCTTCAAGGCCGTTGCCCGCGTTCTTCGCGCGGCAACCGAGATCGACCCCCGGCAGGCAGGCCGCGTTCCCTCGACAAAGGGCATGCTGGCCTGACCGCCAAAGCTGTCAGGAAGCCCATGACAAGCTATCTCGTTCTGGAAGCCCCCAACGGGCCGGACAGGGACCACAAGACGACCCGCTTCATAGCAGACCGTTTCGTCTGGCTGGCACTTATTGCGCCCTGGCTGTGGCTGGCCGTAAACCGGCTGTGGCTGGCCGCGATCGTCGTATTTGCAGTTCTCGTTCTGGCCGGTTGGGCATCAATGTTACCCGGATTCGAACCAGTGGGCATTTTGTGCAGCGTCACCATTGCCCTCATCACTGCACTGGAGGGGCGCGATTTTCTCGTCCGGCACCTGATAGGCAAGGGCTGGAGGATGACTTCGGTCATTTCCGCCCCTGATCTTTCGAGTGCCGAAGAGATATATTTCTCCGATCTTTCCGAAAATACCGAGCCGTCGGGACAGCTGTCGCAGCCGGTATGGACCCCCTCGCCGCAGAAGAGCGGTGATAAAAACTTCGTCAACGATCCCTCCGGATCGTTTCTTTTCGACTTGAATGGAAGGCGCTGACATGCGCGTCGCGATCATCGACTACGGTTCTGGCAACCTGCGTTCGGCCACCAAGGCTTTCGAGCGCGCCGCCCGCGAAGCCGGCATCAATGCAACCATTGACCTGACCGATAAGCCGGATCACGTCGCATCTGCGGACCGCATCGTCCTGCCAGGCGTCGGCGCCTATGCCGATTGCCGCGCCGGTCTCGAAGCTGTGCCCGGCATGCATGAGGCGCTTATCGAAGCCGTCGAGAAAAAAGCTCATCCCTTCCTCGGCATCTGCGTCGGAATGCAGCTGATGTCTTCGCGTGGTCTAGAAAAGACTGTCAGCACGGGGCTTGGCTGGATCGAAGGCGATGTCATTGAAATGACGCCCTCCGATCCGACGCTTAAAATCCCGCAGATTGGCTGGAATACGCTGGAAATCCGGCATCAGCATCCCCTGTTCGACGGTATCAGGACCGGCGCTGACGGCTTGCATGCCTATTTCGTGCATTCCTATCATCTGGCGGCGAAACATCCGGCGGATGTCATCGCCACCACCAATTACGGTGGCGCAATGACGGCTTTCGTTGGTCGCGACAATATGGCTGGCGCGCAGTTCCACCCGGAAAAAAGCCAGACGCTCGGCCTCGCCCTGATTTCCAATTTCCTGCGCTGGAAGCCCTGACATGATTCTTTTTCCCGCAATCGATCTTAAAGACGGCCAGTGCGTTCGCCTGAAACTCGGCGATATGGAGCAGGCAACCGTTTACAATACGGACCCCGGCGCACAGGCGAAGTCCTTCGAGGACCAAGGCTTCGAGTGGCTGCATGTCGTCGATCTTAACGGCGCCTTCGCTGGCCAGACGGTGAATGGCGAAGCGGTCGATGCCATTCTCAAGGCCACGACAAACCCGGTGCAGCTTGGCGGCGGCATCCGCACTCTCGATCATATTGAGGCGTGGCTCAGCCGTGGGCTTGCCCGCGTCATTCTCGGCACCGTGGCGGTACGCGATCCCGTTCTGGTTATCGAAGCCTGCAAGCGTTTCCCCGGTCAGGTCGCTGTCGGCATCGACGCTAAAGGCGGCAAGGTTGCTGTTGAGGGCTGGGCGGAAGCCTCAGAACTCGGCGTCTTCGAACTTGCCAAACGTTTCGAAGGTGCCGGCGTTGCCGCCATCATCTACACCGATATCGATCGCGACGGCATTCTGGCTGGCATCAACTGGGCCTCGACACTCGAACTGGCAGATGCCGTGTCGATCCCCGTCATCGCCTCCGGCGGCCTTGCTTCCATCGAAGACATCAAGCGCATGTTGCAGCCGGATGCCGCAAAGCTAGAGGGCGCAATTTCAGGCCGCGCGCTTTATGACGGGCGCATCGATCCTGCCGAGGCGCTCGCCCTCATCAAGGCTGCCAAGGAGGTAAGCGCATGACCCTCAAAGCCCGCGTTATTCCCTGCCTCGATGTAAAAGACGGCCGAGTCGTCAAGGGTGTGAACTTCGTCGATCTTATCGACGCCGGCGACCCAGTCGAGGCGGCGAAGGCCTATGATGCGGCGGGAGCGGACGAACTCTGCTTTCTCGACATCACCGCCTCGTCCGACAATCGCGACACGATTTTCGACGTGGTATCGCGCACGGCCGACCATTGCTTCATGCCGCTGACCGTGGGCGGCGGCGTCCGCGCCGTGGCTGACATCCGCAAGCTGCTTCTCTGCGGTGCAGACAAGGTCTCCATCAATTCCGCAGCGGTGAAAGATCCTGATTTCGTCGCGCAGGCTGCCGACAAATTCGGCAACCAGTGTATCGTCGTCTCCATCGACGCCAAGCGGGTTTCGAAGGATGGGGAAGACGGCCGCTGGGAGATCTTCACGCATGGCGGACGTCAGCCAACCGGAATCGACGCCGTGGAATTTGCCATCAAGATGGTCGAACGCGGTGCCGGCGAATTGCTCGTCACCTCGATGGACCGCGATGGCACCAAAAGCGGATACGATATCGGCCTGACACGCAGCATTGCCGATCAGGTTCGCGTGCCCGTCATCGCCTCGGGTGGCGTCGGAACGCTGGATGATCTGGTAGCCGGCGTTCGCGATGGCCATGCGACCGCGGTGCTTGCCGCTTCCATCTTCCACTTCGGCACCTATTCGATCGGGCAAGCCAAGAGCTACATGGCCGAGCATGGCATCGCCATGCGTCTCGACTGATTGCAGGAACCTTTCCATGAGCGCATTTTCCCTTTCCGATCTGGAACGCATCGTCGCGACACGCGCCGCCGCCTCTCCCGATGAATCCTGGACGGCCAAACTTGTTGCGGCGGGCCAGGAACGTGCGGCGAAAAAACTGGGCGAAGAGGCTGTTGAGGCCGTGATCGCCGCCATCGCGAAAGACCGCGACGGGCTGAAAAACGAAGCCGCCGATCTGCTTTATCACCTGCTGGTGGTGTTGAAGATCGCCGACATTCCCCTTGCCGACGTGTTTGCCGAGCTGGAGCGCCGGACCGGACAGACCGGACTTGCGGAAAAGGCAGCGAGGCCGACATCATGAATGTCAAGGCAGGCAGCGGGGAGAGAGGCATGCCGAGCACACTCGATCATTTCCGCCCGGATGAATATTCGCCCTATCACTTCTTCAGCTCGGAAGAATGGGCAAAGTTTCGCGCCGACACACCACTCACCCTTTCCGCCGACGAGGTCAAAAGACTGCGTTCGCTGGACGACCCGATCGATCTGGACGAAGTGCGGCGTATCTATCTGTCGCTGTCGCGCCTGCTGTCATCGCATGTGGAAGCATCGCAGCTGCTGTTCGAACAGCGCAACCGCTTCCTGAACATGGCGGATGTCAACAAGACGCCCTTCGTCATCGGCATTGCCGGGTCGGTGGCGGTTGGAAAATCGACAACGGCGCGTATTTTGAAGGAGCTTCTGGCCCGCTGGCCTTCCAGTCCGAAGGTCGATCTCATCACCACCGACGGGTTTCTTTACCCGAACGAGGTGCTGCGGCGCGAAAGCCTGATGGAGCGCAAGGGCTTTCCGGAAAGCTACGACATCGGTGCGCTGCTGCGTTTCCTCTCGGCGATCAAGGCAGGCCAGCCGAATGTGAAGGCGCCACGCTACTCGCATCTGACCTATGACGTGCTGCCGAACGAATTCACTGTCATCGACCAGCCGGATATCCTCATCTTCGAAGGCATCAACGTGCTGCAATCACGCGACCTGCCGGCGGGCGGGCGGATCGTGCCGATCGTTTCCGACTTCTTCGATTTCTCGATCTACATCGATGCGGATGAGGACTTCATTCACAACTGGTATGTGAACCGGTTCATGAATCTGCGGCAAACCGCCTTCCGAGACCCGAATTCATTCTTCAATCGCTATGCGTCGATCAGCGAAGAGGCGGCGCTCAGCATTGCCGAGGGCCTCTGGCAGAACATCAACCTGAAGAACCTGCGCCAGAACATCGTGCCCACGCGTCCACGCGCCGATCTTATCCTGCGCAAGGGCAAAAACCACCTGATCGACACGGTTGCGCTTCGCAAATTGTGAAAGATGCCGCAAAAGCGGCATCTCCATCGCAGCGGTTAAAATCCGTTATTAGGCAAGGTCAGGGATGCGCAGAACCTGACCGGGATAGATTTTATCGGGATGGGTCAGCATCGGTTTGTTGGCTTCGAAGATGATGTTGTTCTTGCCACCATTTGCCTTGCCGTACTGGGCTTCAGCGATCTTCCAGAGATTATCGCCCTTCTTGACCGTGTAGAAAACGGGTTCCTTCGCCGGCGCTTCTGCCACCGTCAGTTCGCCGGCCTCGACCTTGGAAATGCCGAGCGTATTGCCAACGGCGATGACCGCTTTTTCGAAAATCGACTGGTCGGCCACTTCGCCCTTCAGAACGACCTTATCGTTCACCACCTCGACCTGAACCTTGTCGGTGCCGAGATCGTGGGAAGCGAGTTCTTTTTTGACGGCTTCGACATCGGGCGCATCATCTCCACCGATACCAAGCTTCTTTCCCGCTTCCTTGATGAAATTGAACAGACCCATAGCACCCTCCTTGGTTGTAGGAGATTTACCAGACGATATCTGAAGGTCTATGACAAGTGCGAAACATTTTGCCATCCAGCTGCGACCTAGTCGCCTGATGGCTTGCCACGCATTTTCTTGACATCCGACCGGCCGGATTTCGCCTTGAGGCGGCGCTCGACGGAACCCTTGGTCGGCTTGGTAGCCTTGCGCACCGGCGGCGGCGGCGCTGCCGCTTCAAGAATCAGTTCCTTCAGCCGTTCACGCGCGTCTTCGCGATTGCGCTCCTGGCTTCGAAACCGGCTCGCCTCGATCATGAGCACGCCTTCTTTCGAAACACGCCGCCCGCCCAGACGCAGCGCATTCGCCTTCACCCGGTCCGGCAGGGAGGGAGAATTGGCGATGTCGAAAAACAGCTGAACCGCCGTCGAGACCTTGTTGACATTCTGGCCACCCGGCCCGCCGGCCAGCACGAATTGCTCCGTCAGCTCCCAGCCGGCGATGGTAATTCGGTTGCTGATGTAAAGCGGGGCGCTGGCCATGTTTTTTCTCCGCGCCGGTGATGCCACAGATCGGGAAAAATGAAAACAAGGGACGAAACGAAAGAACCCGGCACAAGGCCGGGTTCCCCTCCTCCTCATAAACGAGGCTTATTCATTCTGCCGCGAGCAGCAGTCCCGGTGCTGCATCGCGCACCTTGCTGTCGACGTGATCTTCGAACTTGGTGAAGTTCGTAACGAACATCGACACAAGCTTCTTCGCCTGCGCGTCGTAAGCTGCGCCGTCGGCCCAGGTCGAACGCGGGTCGAGGATCGCGGCATCGACGCCTTCCAGCGACAGGGGCACAGCGAAACCGAAATTCGCATCGGTGCGGAATTCGGCACCCTTCAGCTCGCCGGTGAGGGCTGCCGTCAGAAGCGCGCGGGTCGCCTTGATGGGCATACGCTTGCCGATGCCGTAAGCACCGCCGGTCCAGCCGGTGTTGACCAGCCAGCAGTCCACGCCATGCTTGCCGATCAGCTCACGCAGCAGGTTGCCGTATTCCGCCGGGTGGCGCGGCATGAAGGGTGCGCCGAAGCAGGTGGAGAATGTAGCTTCTGGCTCAGTCACGCCCTTTTCCGTGCCGGCAACCTTTGCCGTGTAGCCGGAAAGGAAGTGGTACATGGCCTGTTCCGGCGTCAGCCGGGCAATGGGCGGCAGCACGCCGAAGGCATCCGCAGTCAGCATGATGATCGTCTTCGGATGACCGGCAATGCCCGTTTCCGATGCATTCGGAATGAAGTGTAGCGGATAGGCACTGCGGGTGTTTTCCGTCAGCGAGTTGTCGTTGAAATCCGGAACACGGTTTTCGTCCAGCACGACGTTTTCGAGAACGGTGCCGAAACGGCGGGTCGCGGCATAGATTTCCGGCTCGGCTTCGGCCGACAGCTTGATTGCCTTGGCGTAGCAGCCGCCTTCGAAATTGAAGATGCCGTGTTCGCCCCAGCCGTGCTCATCGTCGCCGATCAGCGTACGCGACGGATCAGCCGACAGCGTGGTCTTGCCGGTGCCGGACAGGCCGAAGAACACGGCGGAATCACCCTCGGGACCGACATTGGCCGAGCAATGCATCGGCATGACGCCCTTGGCCGGCAGCAGGTAGTTCAGCACCGTGAAGACCGACTTCTTGTTTTCACCGGCATAGGAGGTACCGCCGATGAGGACGAGACCATTGGTGAGATCGCAGGCGATGACGGTTTCCGAACGGACGCCGTGACGCGCCGGATCAGCCTTGAAGCTCGGCAGATTGATGATGGTCAGCTTCTGTTTGAAGCCTGCCAGTTTCTCCCGCTTCGGGCGGATGAGCAGGTTGCGGATGAACAGCGAATGCCAGGCAAGCTCAGTGACGACACGGGTCGACAGGGCGTTCTCTTCATCGGCACCGCCGATCAGATCCTGAACATAGAGCGTCTTGCCGGCGGCGTGCGCAAGCATGTCCTGACGCAGCAGCTCGAAGTTTTCCGGCGACAGCGGCTTGTTGTTGTCCCACCAGATAGTGTCTTCGGTGGAAGCGTCGCGGACGACGAATTTGTCCTTCGGAGAACGGCCCGTATGCTGACCGGTAACGGCACGAAGTGCGCCATCCGCCGTCAGCTCGGCTTCGCCGTTGCGGATCGCCTCTTCGTACAATTCGCTTTCGTTGAGGTTATAAAAGACGCGGGAGGCCTCGCCCAGTCCGAGTTCCGCAACTCCATTGGCAGGATTATGAACCCCAAGCTCGTTCATGACGCGTTCCTTGTAAATGACGATAAGGCCGTTGAAATTTTCACGGAAAATACGTGGCGGCTTTTAGAAACGCAAGAGTGAAACTTTAAATAACTTAGTGATTTCAATATATTAATCGATTTAAAAGATTTTATTTCTTTTTAAATCGGTTGAAGACGCATTAGAATCCAGCTGCGGCGTTTTCCCGGAATTGACCTAGTCACACCAGGCGATTTGGTTGTGAGTTTTCCTTTGCCACAATTTGTTCCACCTTTATACTCATGAGAGTGGCTCGCGGCGCGCAACCTTGGCTGGGTGGATGTCGGGAGTTACGAGAAAATGACGATGGAGACCAACTACATGCAGACGATCGCGCTTGTCGACGACGACCGGAATATTCTCACTTCGGTATCGATCGCGCTCGAAGCCGAAGGCTACCGGGTCGAAACGTATACGGACGGCGCCTCCGCGCTTGACGGACTGATTGCCCGTCCGCCGCAGCTCGCCATTTTCGACATCAAGATGCCGCGCATGGACGGCATGGAGCTTTTGCGGCGTCTTCGCCAGAAATCAGATATTCCGGTTATCTTCCTGACCTCCAAGGATGAAGAGATCGACGAATTGTTCGGCCTGAAGATGGGTGCTGACGATTTCATCACAAAACCCTTCTCGCAGCGCCTTCTGGTGGAACGCGTCAAGGCCATCCTGCGCCGCGCCAGCAGCCGCGAGGCTTCCGTTGCGACCGGCGGCAGCACGCTGAAGCCGACGGCTGATCAACAGGCGCGCACGCTCGAACGCGGCCAGCTGGCCATGGATCAGGAACGCCACACCTGCACCTGGAAGGGCGAGCCGGTGACGCTGACCGTTACCGAATTCCTTATCCTGCATTCGCTTGCACAGCGGCCAGGCGTGGTGAAAAGCCGCGACGCGCTGATGGATGCGGCCTACGACGAACAGGTCTATGTTGACGACCGCACGATCGACAGCCACATCAAGCGCCTTCGCAAGAAGTTCAAACTGGTCGATGGTGACTTCGATATGATTGAAACGCTTTATGGCGTAGGATATCGCTTCCGCGAAGCGGCTTGAACGAGCCGCAATCGGGAGAGACCACCGGAATTGTGGTGGCGAGGACATAGACTTGTTGAAGAAAACGCCGGAAACCGTCTCGGACAGTGACGATGCCGAAGATCGCGGCAGCGAACGCCGCCATCGTATCCATCCGCTGACGATCGTCCGACGCATTTTTGGCAATGCGGTGTTTTCCAGCCTCACGCGCCGCATCCTCTTCTTCAACGTGGCCGCGACGGTCGTTCTGGTCGGCGGCATTCTCTACCTCAACCAGTTCCGCGAGGGGCTGATCGATGCGCGGGTGGAAAGCCTTTTGACGCAGGGCGAGATCATCGCCGGCGCCATCTCGGCCTCCGCCTCGGTGGATACCAACTCCATCACCATCAATCCGGAAAAGCTGCTGGAATTGCAGGCGGGGCAAAGCATCACGCCCGCCCCCAATGACGAGGACTTGAGTTTCCCGATCAATCCGGAACGGGTGGCGCCGGTGCTGCGCCGGCTGATTTCGCCGACACGGACCCGCGCTCGGCTTTTCGATGCCGATGCCAACCTGCTTCTCGATTCCCGCCATCTCTATTCCCGCGGCCAGGTCCTGCGCTTCGATCTGCCGCCGGTGACGCCGGAAACCCAGACCTGGGGTGAATGGTTCACCAGCATGTTCAACCGCATGCTGCAACCGAGCAGCCTGCCGCAATACAAGGAAGCGCCAGGTGGCGACGGCTCGATCTATCCGGAGGTGATGAATGCGCTGACCGGCGTGCGCGGCGCAGTCGTTCGCGTTACCGAAAAGGGTGAGCTGATCGTTTCGGTCGCCGTGCCGGTGCAGCGCTTCCGGGCCGTGCTCGGGGTTCTGCTCCTGTCCACGCAGGCCGGCGATATCGACAAGATCGTGCATGCGGAGCGCCTTGCCATCATGCGCGTGTTCGGCATCGCCACGCTCGTCAACATCGTACTTTCCCTGTTGTTGTCCTCCACCATCGCCACGCCGCTCCGGCGGCTTTCGGCGGCTGCGATCCGCGTGCGTCGCGGAGCGAGAACCCGCGAGGAGATACCGGACTTTTCGGCGCGTCAGGATGAAATCGGCAACCTTTCCATAGCGCTTCGTGAAATGACGACGGCGCTCTACGACCGTATCGACGCAATCGAAAGTTTCGCCGCCGATGTCAGCCACGAGCTCAAGAACCCGCTGACTTCGCTGCGCAGCGCCGTGGAAACACTGCCGCGTGCCAAGACGGAGGAGTCCAAACAGCGGCTGACCGAGATCATCTTCCACGATGTCCGCCGCCTCGACCGCCTCATCAGCGATATTTCGGATGCCTCGCGGCTCGATGCCGAACTGGCGCGTGTCGATGCATCGCCGCTGGATCTCGACGTTCTTATGAAGGGTCTGGTGGATATCTCCCGCCAGATCAGCACAAAGAAAAAGAGCGTGGCGATCGACTATGTCGCCGACCGGAAGGCGGGAGCCAAAACCTCCTTCGTCGTGAACGGTCACGACCTTCGCATCGGGCAGATCGTCACCAACCTGATCGAGAATGCGCGCTCTTTCGTTTCCGAAGAAAGCGGCCGCATCACCGTGCGCCTTTCCCGTCACAAGGACCGCTGCATCGTGCAGGTGGAAGACAATGGTCCGGGCATTCAGGCCGAGGATATCGACCGGATTTTCGAGCGCTTCTACACCGACCGACCGGCAAGCGAAGGTTTCGGCCAGAATTCCGGCCTTGGCCTTTCCATCAGCCGCCAGATCGCCGAAGCCCATGGCGGCAGCCTCAGGGCAGAAAATGTCGTCGACAAATACGGCGTGATATCAGGCGCGCGCTTCACCCTGTCGCTGCCGGCGGCCGAAACCCATGAACGCTGAACGCTTCAACCTGCACGCAACCGCCATTGTCGTCGACAACACCGGCATTCTCTTCACCGGACCGTCCGGCAGCGGCAAAAGCGAGCTTGCTTTCAGCTTTCTGACGGAGGCGCAACGGTGCGGATTGCCGGCGGCACTGATCGCGGATGATCAGATTTTCGTGTATCGCGACGGCGAAAACATTATCGCCGAGCGGCCGGAAGCGATTGCCGGACTACTGGAATTGCGCGGCAGCGGTATCGTTAACGTCAACAGCGTCCCGAGCGCCGGACTAAATTTCGCCGTTACGACAGTTCTTTCACCGGAAAATCCAAGACTTCCGGAAGATGACGAGGTGTTGTTGCTGCCCTGCGGCGGGCATCTTCCGCTTCTGCGTATTCCGCTTTCCAGTCTTACGCCGTATGGAAAATTTGCTGCACTTGCTCAAAATCTTTTTAAAACGAACGTGAAGTGACCACGATTCAGGCGATTTTAGGCTTGCGATTCGCATTTTCCTCATCAAGATGAAATCCCACCGATGGACAGGATTGCCGCGTTGCGATAGTCGGCAATGAGAGTGCGTGTGCAAGGGAGCATTTCATGATCGGACTAGTGCTTGTCACCCATGGCAAGCTGGCTGAGGAGTTTCGCCATGCGTTGGAGCATGTCGTCGGTCCCCAGAAATTGATCGAGACGGTTTGTATCGGTCCCGAAGACGACATGGATCAGCGCCGGCAGGATATCATCGACGCCGTTACGCGCGTCAATGATGGAAATGGCGTCATTATTCTGACGGATATGTTCGGTGGTACACCGTCCAATCTCGCCATCTCCGTCATGAACAACGGCAATGTCGAAGTCATCGCCGGGGTCAATCTTCCCATGCTGATAAAACTCGCAGGCGTTCGCAGCGAAGACAACATGGACAAGGCGCTCCAGGACGCATCCGACGCCGGTCGCAAATACATCAACGTCGCCAGCCGCGTTTTAAGCGGCAAATAAGAAGTCAGCCCCATGTCGCCTCACTCCCGGGAATTGCCGATCATCAACAAGCGCGGTCTCCACGCCCGGGCATCTGCAAAATTCGTGCAGATGGTCGAGGGTTTCGACGCGACGATTACGGTGTCGAAGGACGGAATGACCGTTGGTGGCACCTCCATCATGGGCCTCATGATGCTGGCGGCCAGCCCGGGATGCAGTGTCTATGTCGAGGCGAGCGGCAACCAGGCGGAAGAGGCGCTCGCCGCACTCGAGGCACTTGTTGCCGACCGCTTCGGCGAAGAAGCCTGACCCCGCCTCCATATAAAGACATAAAGACTTCTTTATATCGTTATTGCCAGATCGTTTTTGGCCTGCTAAACCGCTGCTACGTTTAAAAGCCGGGCCAATAGGCATGGCATTTCTGATCTGGAGAACTTCATGAGCCTTGAGAAGGACTACATCATCGCCGATATCAACCTTGCCGCATTCGGCCGCAAGGAACTGGACATCGCCGAAACCGAAATGCCTGGCCTTATGTCCTGCCGCAAGGAATTCGGCGAGAGCAAGCCCCTGAAGGGCGCACGTATTACCGGTTCTCTTCACATGACGATCCAGACCGGCGTTCTGATCGAGACGCTGAAGGAACTGGGCGCGGACATCCGCTGGGCGTCCTGCAACATCTTCTCGACGCAGGACCATGCCGCAGCAGCCATTGCAGCGGCCGGCATTCCTGTTTTCGCGGTCAAGGGTGAGAGCCTGACGGAATATTGGGAATATACCGACAAGATCTTCCAGTGGACCGATGGCGGCCTCTCCAACATGATCCTCGATGATGGCGGCGATGCCACAATGTACATTCTGCTCGGCGCGCGCGCCGAAGCCGGTGAGGACGTTCTTTCCAACCCCGGTTCGGAAGAAGAGGAAATTCTTTTCGCGCAGATCAACAAGCGCCTCAAGGCTTCCCCCGGCTGGTTCACCAAGCAGCGTGACGCGCTGAAGGGCGTGACGGAAGAAACGACGACAGGCGTTCATCGTCTCTACGATCTTGCCAAGAAGGGCCTCCTGCCCTTCCCGGCCATCAACGTCAACGACAGCGTCACCAAGTCCAAGTTCGACAACAAATACGGCTGCAAGGAATCGCTGGTAGACGGCATTCGCCGCGCAACCGACGTGATGATGGCTGGCAAGGTTGCCGTGGTCTGCGGTTACGGCGATGTCGGCAAGGGTTCCGCCGCCTCGCTGCAGGGCGCTGGCGCCCGCGTGAAGGTCACGGAAATCGACCCGATCTGCGCGCTTCAGGCCGCCATGGACGGTTTCGAGGTCGTTCGCCTGGAAGACGTTGTGTCTTCCGCTGACATCTTCATCACCACCACCGGCAACAAGGACGTCATCCGCATCGAGCACATGCGCGAGATGAAGGACATGGCCATCGTCGGCAATATCGGCCATTTCGACAATGAAATTCAGGTCGCTTCGCTGCGTAACCTCAAGTGGACAAACATCAAGCCGCAGGTCGACATGATCGAGTTCCCGAAGGGCAACCGCATCATCCTGCTGTCCGAAGGCCGCCTGCTGAACCTTGGTAATGCCACAGGTCACCCTTCCTTCGTCATGTCGGCGTCGTTCACCAACCAGGTGCTGGGCCAGATCGAGCTTTTCACCAAGCCGGGTGAATACAAGAACGAAGTCTACGTGCTGCCGAAGCACCTCGACGAAAAGGTTGCACGCCTTCATCTCGAGAAGCTTGGCGTGCGCCTGACCGAACTTTCCGACCTTCAGGCTGATTATATCGGCATCTCGAAGCAGGGTCCGTTCAAGGCAGAACACTACAGATATTAATTTCATAGTTAATATCCACTGAAATTACACAATATGTAGATGCCGTGCGCTTGACAAAGCGCGCGGCATCTTTTTTGCGCGCTCCCTTTCCGCAGATTTATGAAGACGGTATTGTCATCGAACTTGATTCGGACACGCCAAAGGGCGGCGGGGACGAAATGGGATGTCTTGTCGAAGATGCGGCACATAGGACGGAGACAGACCGGGGATGACGGTTCACAATTCGGATCTGCGCGAGCAGACAGTTCAACGCGTTGAAAACACGCATGCTGGCGTGGCATTGGGCGCGGCCATGGCGCGTTGCCGGCTGGCGATCAGTGCTGTGCGGACAGGCTTTTCGCGGCTTCCCGTCCTGATGTCCGGCACGGTTCTCGCCGGCTCTGCAAATGTGGCGCTGGCGCAGGACGGTCTTGTCGCAAAGACCGGCGCGCGGCTGTTTTCATCCGGAGAAACCATCACCTATTCGCTTTTTGTCGGCATGCTTTCGGCAACGCTGTTTTCCGTCGTCTGGCTGGTGCGCCAGCGCGGTAATATCGAGGCGGAGAGCGGTGAATACCGCAAGGCGCTGGCAGAATCCCACCACAAGATCGCGAAATACGAGGCGCTTATCTCCGACAAGAGCCGGCGCATCGTCATCTGGGACGGCGTGGACAAGCGCCCCGAATTTCTGGGGCAGCTGCCCGTAGAGACGGGCGCACCGCAGGCGGATCACGATTTTCTGGCCTTCGGGCGCTGGCTGAAGCCATCATCCGCGAGCCAGCTTGAAAAATCCCTCGAAAAACTTCGCAGCCACGCACAGAGTTTCGATCTGACCATCGAAACGCAGCGCGGCGAAGTCATTGAAGTTCAAGGCCGGGTTTCCGGCGGCAATGCCTTCGCGCGTTTCGTCGCCCTCAACAACCTGCGCGCCGAACTGGCCGAATTGCAGGTGGAGCGCGAGCGCCTGATCGCCTCGGTCTCCACGTTTCAGGAACTTCTCGATTCAATCGAACAGCCCGTCTGGCGGCGCAATGGCGAAGGCGAACTCATATGGGTGAACCACGCCTATGCGCACGCTGTGGATGCGCGCGATGCCGAACAGACCATTCAGGAGAAACGCGAGCTTCTTAACACCGTTACCCGGCAGAAGATACGTGCGGCTGCCACGCCGAGTTCCCCCTACCACGATCGCATTTCGACGGTGGTTTCCGGAAACCGTACCTTCTTCGACGTTGTCGATATCAAGACGGCGGGCGGTTCTGCAGGCATCGCCATCGATGCCACCGAAGCGGAAACCACCCGCGAGGAAATGAAGCGGGTTCTGAAAAGCCACGCCGAAACGCTGGATCATCTCGCAACGCCCGTCGCCATTTTCGACGGCCGGCAGCGGCTGCAATTCTACAATCAGGCCTTTGCCACCCTGTGGGGCTTCGATCTGGTTTTTCTGGAATCCGGCCCCGATAATTCCGAGCTTCTCGACAGGCTGCGCACCGCCGGCAAATTGCCCGAGCAGCTGAACTGGAAAAACTGGAAAGAGACGGCACTCTCCGTTTACCGCTCTCTCGATACCAAGACCGATCTGTGGCACCTGCCCAACGGCCAGACGTTGCGGGTTATCGCGACCGCCCACCCGCAGGGTGGCGCGACATGGGTCTTCGAGAACCTGACCGAACAGGTCGATCTGCAGATGCGTTACAACACCTTGGTGAAGGTGCAGGGCGAAACCATCGACCATCTGGCCGAAGGTGTCGCCGTGTTTGGTGCGGACGGACGTATTCGCCTTTCCAACCCGGCATTCAGGGCCCTCTGGGGCGTTACCGCCGAGCAGGCGGAAACTGGAACCCACATCCGCGCCGTGGAGGCCGCCTGCACGCAATCCTACGACAAGCCGGATGGCTGGCGCTCTTTCAGCCAGTTCATCACCAGCTTTGACGATGAACGCCCGTCGAGACAGGGAACGCTGGAGCTACTCTCCGGCCTGGTCCTCGACTACGCCATTATTCCGCTGCCGGATGCGCAGACCATGCTGACATTCGTCAACATGACTGACAGCGTGCGGGCCGAGCGGGCGCTCAAGGAAAAGAACGACGCACTGCTCAAGGCCGACGAGCTGAAGAACGATTTCGTCCAGCACGTCTCTTATGAGTTGCGCTCGCCGCTGACCAATATCATTGGCTTCACCGATCTCCTGAAGACCCCGGGTATTGGAGAATTGACGGACCGGCAGGCGGAATATCTCGACCATATTTCCACCTCGTCCTCGGTTCTTCTGACCATCGTCAACGACATCCTCGATCTCGCGACCGTCGACGCGGGCATCATGCAGCTGAACTATTCGGAAAACGATCTCAACGAATTGCTCGACGACGTTTCGGTGCAGATTGCCGACCGGCTACAGGAAAGCGGTATTTCGCTCGAGATCGTCGCACCCGCGCATCTCGGTAGTCTGGTGGCGGATCACCAGCGCCTGAAGCAGATCCTCATCAAGCTCCTCACCAATGCAATCAATTTTGCGCCGGAAGGGTCTTCCGTTCAGCTTTCATGCCAGCGCAGCGAGGGTGACTTCCTGTTCTCGGTGGCAGACAAGGGACCGGGTATCCCAGAAGACATGCTCAAGGCCGTGTTTGACCGCTTCGAGACGCGCGGCAACGGCGGACGGCGGACCGGCGCTGGCCTTGGCCTTTCGATAGTGGAAAGCTTCGTCAGCCTGCATCACGGCACTGTCAGCATCGACAGCCGGCCCGGCAACGGCACCATCGTCACCTGCCGCATTCCTTCGGGCGTGCACCCGCATTCCATCGCCGCAGAATGAGTGACGATATCCTGCCGATCACCCTTTCCCTCAATGGGGAGAAGGACACCCTCCGGTTAGGCGAAGATCTGGCGCTGGCTTTGGGAGCTGGCGATTGCCTCGCGCTGATCGGAGATCTCGGTGCGGGCAAATCCACCCTCGCCCGCGCCTTCATCCGGGCGATGGCGGATGCACCTGATCTTGAAGTTCCAAGCCCCACATTCACGATCATCCAGACCTATCCAACACGTATTCCCGTTGCCCATCTTGATCTGTACCGACTGTCTGACGTCTCGGAACTGGACGAACTCGGCATCGACGAGATGCTGGAAGACGGTATCTGCCTGATCGAGTGGCCTGATATCGCCGCCGCAATCCTACCGCCAAACCAGACCATCCGCCTGCGGCTGGAGCACTCCGGTGACGGGCGTCTGGCTGTGATCGATGCTCCCGCGAAACAGAAAGCACGGCTTGAGCGCGTTTTTGCCATTCGCGATTTTCTTGCGAAAAATGGCAAGGGCGATGCGACCCGCCATTTTCTAAGCGGCGATGCTTCCACACGCGCCTATGAGACCATTTCCACCGATGGTCCGGACCTTATCCTGATGGACTGGCGACGCCCTTTGAGAGGTGCGATCGTTGCTGATGGCAAGACCTATGCGGAAATCGCCCATCTTGCCCAGAATGCCCGTTCCTTCGTGGCGATCGGCAATTATCTGCGAAATAGCGGCTTTTGCGCGCCTGAAATACTGGCGGCGGATACCGATCAGGGCATTCTCCTCCTGGGGGACCTCGGGCGGGATGGGGTGCTTGCGCCTGATGGAACGCCGATAGAGGAACGTTATCTGCAAAGCGTCGCGTGCCTCGCCGCCCTTCACAAGGCTCCGGAACCGCGCAAGCTGCCAGTCGGTGACGGCAGCACCTACGAAGTACCTCCTTTCGATCGACCGGCGATGAAGATCGAGGTGTCGTTGCTGGTGGAATGGTATCTGCCCCACAAACGCGGCAAATCACTGTCCGATACCGAGAAGCGTGACTATTATGCTCTTTGGGACAGCCTGATAGACGCGCTCAGTGGCTGCGAAAGCGGGCTACTTCTGCGCGATTTCCATTCGCCGAACATTCTCTGGCAAGAGCATAATGCAGGCATCCGGCAAGTCGGACTGATCGATTTTCAAGACGCGATGATCGGCCCGACGGCCTACGATCTCGCCTCCATCGTGCAGGATGCGCGGGTTACCATTTCGCCCGAACTGCAGGAACGCCTGCTTTCGCACTATCTCGACATTAGACGAGACGAGCCGTCCTTCGATGAGGCGTCCTTTCTCAAGGCTTTCGCCATCATGTCGGCGCAGCGCAACTGCAAGCTGGCCGGTATTTGGGTAAGGCTGTTGGAACGCGATGGAAAACCCGGTTATATGAAACATATGCCAAGGACGTTTCGCTATCTTTCCGCAGCGCTTTCGCATCCCGAACTGGCACCGCTCAAAGACTGGTGCGTCCACATGGGCATGGAATTTTAAAGACTGAAAGACGGTTGACCACAATGACGATCAAGAACGCGATGGTGCTGGCCGCCGGGCTCGGCACCCGGATGCGCCCGATCACGGATACGATCCCGAAACCGCTCGTCAAGATCGCCGGCAAACCGATGATCGACTACGCGCTCGACGCCCTTGTCGAGGCCGGCGCCGAGAAGATCGTCGTCAACGTCCATCACCATGCCGATCAGATGATCGCCCATCTTGAAACCCGTACCGACGCCGAAATCCTGATTTCCGACGAGCGGTCGCAGCTGATGAATTCCGGTGGCGGGCTTGCCAAGGGCCTGAAACTTCTGGAGCCAGGTCCCGTCTTCGTCATGAATGCCGATCTTTTCTGGATTGGCGAACAGCTGAATGCCGTCAGCAACCTGCGCAAGCTTGCGCAATTCTTCGATGCCACGCGCATGGATATGGCGATGCTCTGCGTCGATATGGACCGTACCACCGGTCATAACGGCAAGAGGGATTTCAACCTCTCTTCGGATGGTAGACTGGCGCGGTATCGCGACGGGGACACGAACCCGGTGGTTTATGCCGGGGCCATTGCCATGGATTCGCACCTGCTGGATGATGCGCCGGGGGATGCTTTCAACTTGAATATCTATTTCGACCGCGCCATCGAGAAAGAACGACTTTTCGGACTTTCACTGGATGGCCACTGGATCACCGTCGGCACTCCCGATGCTATAGACGATGCCGAAAGTATCATCCGGCAATTCAGGGAAAAGCGCTCTGCATGACTTTCACCCATCACGCAAAGCGCGTCCTGACGATCGCTGCGGGAACACCGTTCCTCAAAACGCTCGCGGAAACGCTGTGTGACGGGACACTGACAGCCGGCTATAAATATGACCCTGCGGATCCGCTTTCGCTTGCCAAGGTGACGATCTATGTTCCGACCCGGCGCTCCGCCCGCGTGCTGCGCTCAGAGTTTGTCGATCTTCTGGGCGGTCGTTCCGCCATTTTGCCACTGATCCGGCCGCTCGGCGAAACCGATGACGACAGCGGCTTCTTCGAGATCGAAAATCCTGAGATCATGGATCTGGCGCCCCCGATTTCCGGCACCGGCCGGCAAATCGAGCTGGCGCGCCTCATTCTGGCATGGCGCAACAGCCTGCCGGACGCCATCAGGGCCATCCATTCGGACTCACCACTTGTCGCACCAGCCAGCCCTGCCGACGCCATATGGCTGGCGCGCGCGCTTGGCGAAGTGATCGATGCGATGGATACGGAAGAAAAGGAATGGGAGGCGCTCGCGCATCTCGATACCGGCGATCACGCCCAATGGTGGCAGCTGACGGCGGATTTCCTGAAAATCGCCAGCGTCTTCTGGCCTGCCCGTCTTGCCGAACTCAATCGAACTTCCGCAGGCCGACATCGCAACGGCATCCTGAGGGCGGAGGCGAACCGGCTTGCCAACCTGCCGGACACCGGACCGATCGTCGTTGCGGGCTCCACGGGCTCAATTCCGGCAGCAGCAGACCTTATCGCCTCTGTCGCCTCGCTGCCCCAGGGCGTCGTCGTGCTTCCGGGCCTCGATCTTACGATGCCGGAGGAGCAATGGGAGGCTATTGCCGAGGACCCTACTGATCCTTCAAGCCGCACCCATTCGCAATACGGGCTCTACATGCTGTTGCAGAAGCTCGACATCATGCGAGACGATGTCGTTCAGATCGGCGTCATCGATAGCGATCTTGAAAAACGCGCGGCGGTTTTTTCGGCAGCACTTGCTCCTGCCAAATCCACCAGTGACTGGAACCGCTGGCGTGAGGACAAGCAACCCGGATTTTTCGACGATGCTTTTGCGGCAGCGACCCTGATAGAAGCTGCCAACGAGCGCGAAGAGGCAACCGCAATTGCGGTGGCGCTGCGGCTGGCGCTTGAAGCGCCGGGCGCTGGCCGCCCGTCTCAGGCCGCGCTGATCACGCCCGATCGCGGACTGGCCAGGCGCGTGGCGACGGAATTGCAGCGCTTCGGTATCGAAGCCGACGATTCCGCCGGTACGCCGCTTTCCGCCACGCCGCAGGCCGGACTGACGCAACTCGCACTGGAAGCTATCCTCAGGCCCGGAGATCCGGTGCCGGTCATTTCCCTTCTGAAACATCCGCTCAGCCGTTTCGGGCTTTCGCTGGAGGCTTTTACAAAAGCATCAAAGGCGCTGGAATTGATCGCACTTAGAGGCGGCCGCGTCGAAACCGAAATCGGCAATCTGGAGGCGGTTCTCGATGCGCAACTGGCGGCACAGCGCGATGACCGGCATCCGCCTGCCTGGAGGCTGGCACTGCCCGAGGGAAGCGTAGACGCCGCGCGCGATCTGGCACGCCGGATCGCCGTTTCGACAGAGCCGCTTGGCAGCGCATTCGTTCGTCGCGACCGCTCAGGCCGGTCTTTCACGGACAAATTGCCGCTTTCCGATTGGGCCGAGCGGACGGGCCGGGTGATCGAAGCCATCTGCGCGGATGACAACAACGATCTTGCCACTCTCTGGTCCGGCGAGGCAGGCGACAAGCTTTCCGGCCTGTTTGGCGAATTGATGGAAAGCGGCGAAATCCTTGATGCGGATGGTCCGCAATGGGCCGATATCTTCGCGGCACTGGTGGCTGGCGAATCGATCAAGCCGCGATCCATGCGCCATCCTCGCATTTTCATTTTCGGTGCCCTTGAGGCACGACTGCAAAGCGTCGACACTGTCGTGATCGGCGGTCTCAATGAAGGGCTTTGGCCGGGCCAGACGGCAAACAACCCGTTTCTGTCCCGCAACATGAAGACAGCCATCGGTCTGGAACCGCCGGAGCGGCGCATCGGCCAGCTGGCGCACGATTTCGAGATGGCGAACGGGACACGGCAGATTTTCTACAGCCGCGCGCTCAGACAGGGCTCGACACCCGCAGTCGCATCGCGCTGGCTGCAGCGATTGCTGGCACTCGGCGGCGAGGATTTTGCCGACCAGCTGAAGAAGCGCGGCGAGACCTATCGCCACTGGGCGGCACTGATGGATGCGAGCATCGACCAGGAAGCAGCAAAGCGCCCTGCCCCCAAACCGCCGGCCGACTTGCAGCCGAAGAGCTATTCCTTCAGCGAAGTGGGCAGGCTGCGCCGTGACCCCTATTCGATCTACGCGCGGCGTATCCTGAAGCTCAACCCGCTTGATGGCTTCAACCGCGATCCCAATGCCGCCGACCGTGGCACGCTCTATCATGCAATCATCGAGCGCTATTCCCGCGAGGGGCATATTCCCGGCACGCCGGCATCGCTCGAGGCCATGCAGCGTATTCTGGATGAAAGTTTCGACGCGGAAGATCTTCCTGCACATGTCGATGTCATCTGGCGCCCGCGATTCGAGGCGGTGGCACGCGCCTTCATCGACTGGGAGAAAGAACGACATCCATCCATCCGCCGCAGCTTTTTCGAGGCGCGTGCCGGACAGGAAATCCCCGAGGCAGGAATAAGGCTGACCGGCATCGCCGACCGCATAGATATCAAGACCGGCGGTCAGGCGGATATTATCGACTACAAAACGGGGCTTGCGCCTTCAGTCAATCAGGCGCGCGCGCTGCTCGACCCCCAGCTCGCGCTGGAAGCGGCAGCACTGATGCGGGGTGCCTTCCGCGAGGCGGGTTCGCAGACACCTGAAAACCTTATCTATGTGCGCCTGCGGCCGGGTACCCGTTTTTTTGCCGACCAGGTTAACAACGAACACTCCAACCGGGGTGGCAAAAAAGCACCCAAATCGGCAATTGAGCTGGCAACCGAATCAATCGATCAGCTGGCCAAGTTCGTGCGTTCGCTGCGTGATGGCGAGAACGGTTTTGCCTCGCGGCTGGTGCCGGAGGAGCAGCAGTCCTACGGTGGGGAATACGACCACCTCGCCCGCGTTTCGGAATGGTCGACGGCAGAACCGGGAGACGGCGATGATGATTGACCCTATCGATCACGGGCCTGCCACGGACACCCCGCAAAGCTGGATAGACTGGACGAGCGACCGGCAGCGGCTCGCCTCCGATCCGGCAAGTTCCGCCTGGGTTTCGGCCAATGCCGGTTCCGGCAAGACCCATGTGCTGACCCAGCGCGTCATCCGCCTGCTTCTGGCCGGGTGCCGACCCTCCGCAATTCTGTGCCTCACCTATACCAAGGCAGCGGCGTCCGAAATGTCGAGCCGCGTTTTCGACCGTCTGGCGGAATGGGCTACGTTGCCGGATAACGATCTTGGGGATCGCGTCGCTGCCATCGAAGGAAAGATGCCGGATCGCATCAAGCTGGCCGAAGCGCGGCGGCTGTTCGCCAAGGCGCTGGAAACGCCCGGTGGGCTGAAGATCCAGACGATCCACGCCTTCTGCGAAGCCTTGTTGCATCAGTTCCCGCTGGAGGCCAATGTCGCCGGCCACTTCTCCGTCCTTGATGACCGCGCCGCAACAACCCTGCTGGCCGAGGCACGTCGGTCGCTTTTAACGGCGGTTTCGACGGAGGGAGACACCGATCTCACGCAGTCTCTCGCTTATGTGCTTGATTTGGCGGACGAAAGCGGGCTCGAATCGCTACTCACCGCCATCATCGCCAATCGCAGCGCCCTTCGTGCCTTTTTGATCGATGCAAAACAGGCTGATGGCATCGATGTCCAATTGCGGCAGGCAATGCAGATAGACGCGGGTGAAACCGAAGAAACGGCAGCGGCGGCATTCTGGCCCTTGCCAGGTCTCTCGGGGCTTTCCCTCGATACCTATCTGACGCTTGCCGATGAAGTGGGCGGATCGCGCGTCATAGATGTCGCTTATGCCCTGCGGGAAGCGAAACGGCAGACGGATTCCGTGCGGCGCATGGAATTCATCGAAGCTGCGCTGTTGACAGCCAAGGGCGAGAAAAAATCCGATGCCTATGTCATCAACAAGGGCATGCAGAAATCCGCACCCGATCTCGTCGACGCGCTGACGCTTGCGCGGGACCATGTCGTGGCCTGTCGCAACCGCTATCGTCTGGTGCGAATGCTGGAGGCGACGAAATGCGCGCTTGTTCTGGCTGAGAGACTGATCGGCGATTTCGAGGATCTGAAAAAGCAGCGAAGCCAGCTCGATTTTGAGGATCTGATCGAGCGCGCCGCCAATCTCCTCAACCGCGATACGGCGGGCGCCTGGGTACATTACAAGCTAGATCAGGGTATCGACCATATCCTCGTCGATGAGGCGCAGGATACCAGCCCTGTGCAATGGTCGATCATCCAGTCGCTGGCGGCGGACTTCTTCAGCGGCGAGAGCGCCCGCATGGGGCGGCGCACGCTTTTTGCCGTCGGTGATGAAAAGCAATCGATCTATTCGTTCCAGGGCGCGCGACCGGAGCGGTTTTCGCAGGAGCGCGACGAGACCAAAAGGCGTGTCGATTCGGTGGAGCAGGCATTTCACCGCATCCGCCTGCCGCTGTCCTTCCGTTCCACGGAAGATGTGCTGGCCGCCGTCGATCAGGTCTTTTCGGACCCTAAAAATGCCAGCGGCCTCAGCGCCGATAACGAGCCAGTCGAACACCGCTCCAACCGCGCCGGCCACCCCGGCACCGTGGAAGTCTGGGATATGGTGGCGCCGGAAACCGCAGAGGACGAAGAAGACTGGACGGCGCCTTTCGATGCACTTCGGGAAAGCGCGCCGGCCACCATCGTTGCCCGCCGGATCGCCGCGCGCATTGCCGGCATGATCGGCAACCAGACAATCATCGAAAAGGGCGTGGAACGCGCTATTGAGCCCGGCGATATTCTTGTGTTGGTCAGAAAACGCCATGCTTTCGTCAATGCGCTGACCCGTGAGCTGAAACGGCGCAAGAACATTCCCGTCGCCGGTGCCGACCGTCTTCGCCTGACCGATCACATCGCCGTGCAGGACCTTCTGGCGCTTGGCCGTTTTGTCGTGCTGCCTGAGGATGACCTTTCTCTGGCCGCGCTGTTGAAAAGCCCGCTTTTCAATCTCTCCGAAGACGATGTTTTTGATGTCGCTGCCACGCGATCCGATACGGAGAGCGTGTGGCAAAGATTGCAGACGCTTTCGCAAGACGAGAACGGCCGCTTCTTCGCAGTCGCCAACAAGCTCAAGAACTTCATCGCGCTTTCGAAAACGGCAACGGTGCATGATTTCTTCGCTGCGGTTCTGACCCTGCATGACGGGCGCAAAAAGTTCCTGGGTCGTCTCGGCAACGAGGCGAGCGATGTTCTGGACGAGTTCCTGTCCTTTGCGCTTGACCATGAAAGGACCGGCTTGCCCGGCCTGCAAGCCTTCCTATCCGTTCTGGAAACGGATTCGCCGGAGGTGAAACGCGAACAGGACAAGGATCGCGGTGAAGTGCGGATCATGACCGTGCACGCCTCCAAGGGTCTAGAAGCGCCGGTTGTTTTTGTGGTCGATGGCGGTTCGAAAGCCTTCAACCACAGTCATGTCCCGAAACTGCGCTTCGTTGAAGCAGACGGGGATGCCTTCCCCGTCTGGCTGCCTGGCAGCGGTTTTTCCAATCATCTCATTCGCGCCGATGAGGAACGCCTGAAGACGGCCGCGGAAGACGAATATCGCCGGCTGCTTTATGTCGCGATGACACGCGCTGCCGATCATCTGGTCGTTTGCGGTTATCGCGGCCAGAAGGAAAATCCCGAATGCTGGCATGCCATCGTCAAGGCAGCACTCGCCGACAATGAAAAGCACTGCCAACCGCAACAGTTTATGGCCGATGGTGAAGAGTGGCAGGGGCTTGTCTGGCGCAAGTCCGATATTCGTTCGACCACCGCTCCGCAAAGGCTGCCTGAACCACAGACGCAAGAAGAATATGCTCTTCCGGCGGGGCTTCTTACCCCCTTGCCCGCCCTGCCATCATTGCCGAGGCCACTCAGCCCTTCCGGCGCGGGCACCATCATTGATGACGGTGCGGACGATCTTGCCGTGCGTTCGCCGCTTTTCGGCGAAAAAGCCGATGTCTCCTCGCTGGCATTGCAACGCGGTCGGCTGGTGCATCGCATGCTGCAGGCCCTGCCGGATTTTGCCGAGAGTGAGCGGGAAGAGGCAGCCCGCCGCTATGCCGAACGTGCCGCACGGTTCTGGCCGTCTGCCGAGCGCGAACATCTGATACGGGCGGTTTTGCGGGTCATGTCCGAACCATCTGTACAGCCGGCATTTTCGCCCAATAGCCGCGCAGAAGTTTCCATTATGGGGACCATGACGATCGGCAGGCAGCATTATGCGGTTTCCGGCCGTATCGACCGGCTGGCAGTGGATGGCGACCGCGTCATTCTGGTCGATTACAAGACGAACCGCGTGCCGCCGCGCGACGCGCACGAGATACCCTTCTCCCACACGGCACAGCTTGCCATCTATCGCGAAATTCTGTCACCGCTTTATCCCGGCAAGGAATTTGTCTGCGCGCTGATTTATACGGAAAATGCCGCTTTTATGACGGTTGGTGACGATGCCATGATGCAAGCCCTTGCCGCAATAAAGACAAAGTGAGATACCGGGGCATTGAAATTTCGACGCGCCCGCATCACATCGATAGTGGAAAAGATTCACTGAAAGGAGAGCCAGATATGGCTACCGTAAAAGTCGACGCCGCCAACTTCCAGTCCGAAGTCCTCGAATCCTCCGAACCAGTCGTAGTGGATTTCTGGGCCGAATGGTGCGGCCCGTGCAAAATGATCGCGCCGAGCCTTGAAGAAATTTCGTCCGAGCTTGCCGGCAAGGTCAAGGTCGCGAAGCTCAACATCGACGAAAACCCGGAACTGGCTGCCCAGTTCGGCGTTCGCTCCATCCCGACTCTTGCCATCTTCAAGAGCGGCGAAGTGGCTGACATCAAGGTCGGCGCTGCGCCCAAGACAGCGCTTTCGGCCTGGATTTCCGGCGCCGCGTAAGCGACTTTCCATGGAATAAAGAAAAGCCCGGCAGCGATGCCGGGCTTTTTTATTCGGGAACCGTACCATTCAATGCAAGCGCGTTTCCGGCAAGATAAAGCGAGCCGCCGATCAGGATGCGCGGCGGCGGCCCTTCGGGATCGAAGCGACGCGATAGCTCGTCCAGCGCCTCGGTCAGCGAAGATGTAGGCGCCGCAACCAGACCGGCATCAAAGGCCGCATGGGCAAGCACGACGGGATCGATTGCGGCATCAGTGCCGCCGATTGGAACCGTGAAGACATACTCCGCGATATCGGCGAAAGCCTTGAAATAGCCCACCGGATCCTTGGTGTTGATCATGCCGGCAATGATGAACAGCGGGCGCGGTGTCTTTTCTTCAAACCCCGCCATTGCCTCGGCAATGACTTCGCCCGCGCCTGGGTTGTGACCACCATCGATCCAGATTTCCGCATCCTTCGGAGCGATTTCAGCGATTTTTCCGGTTAGGACACGCTGAAGACGGCCGGGCCATTCCACTGTTGTCATGGCCTTTTCGATCATCCGCTCCGTCACCTCAAAACCGGCAGCCTTGACGGCCCGGATCGCAGCAGCGGCATTGGCAAGCTGGTGTCGACCGGGAAGACGTGGCAGCGGCGCGTCGGTCAGGCCGAATTCATCCTGGTAGACCATACGGCCGAATTCTTCATGGGCGGAAAAATCCTGCCCATAGACTGATGCCGGGCAACCAAGACGCTCAGCCGTGGAAACGAGGGTATCCAGCGCCGCATCATACTGCTGATGACCAATGACGACAGGGGAACCCGACTTCATGATGCCGGCCTTTTCAGCGGCAATCAGTTCCACCCGGTCGCCGAGATAGGCCTGATGATCGAGCGATATCGGCATGATAACGGAAACGGCCGGGTTGTTGATCACATTGGTCGCATCGAAGCGCCCACCGAGCCCAACCTCGACCACGGCAGCATCTGCCGGATGCTCCGCGAAGAGCAGAAACATCGCGGCGGTCAGAATTTCGAAAACCGTTATCATCTGGCCGCCGTTGGCAGCTTCGATGCGGCGCAGCGCATCCGCAAAGACGGCATCATCGACATAACGGCCTTTTTCGCCGGAAACGCCGATGCGATAACGTTCATGCCAGTTCACGAGATGCGGAGAGGTGTGGACGTGCACGGAAAGTCCTGCCGCCTCCAGTAATGCGCGGCAAAAGGCCGTAACCGAACCCTTGCCGTTGGTGCCTGCGACATGAATAACCGGCGGCAACCTTTTCTGAGGGCTGCCTAGTTTTTCCAGAAGACGGGAAATTCTGTCCAGTGAAAGATCAAAACCCTTGGGGTGAAGCTGCATCAGCTTTTCTATGATCTGTTCGGCCTCGCCGATTGCGGGCTTCGTCATATCTTCTGTTCGCCTTTCAGGCGTTGTATTGGCCATTTGTCCGCCGCACCCGAGATGAAATCATGCAACGTATAACGTCATCCCGAAGGCGCTTCCCGCCTCCGGGCGACATATTTTTCCGTCAGGCCGAAGCCGCGAGCGGAATGACCGCGTTTGCTTCTGCCGGAGCCTTCGTCATGATCTTGAGAAGGCTTGCCAGCGTATCGGGAATTTCGCGGCGATCGATCACCATATCCACCATGCCGTGCTCCAGCAGGTATTCCGATGTCTGGAAGCCTTCCGGGAGCTTTTCGCGGATGGTCTGTTCGATCACGCGCTTGCCCGCAAAGCAGATTTCGGCGCCCGGCTCGGCGATATGCACGTCACCCAGCATGGCGTAGGAAGCAGTGACACCACCCGTCGTCGGGTTCGTCAAAACCACGATGTAGGGCATGCCTGCTTCTTTCAGCATATTGACAGCAACCGTGGTGCGCGGCAGCTGCATCAGCGACAGAATGCCTTCCTGCATGCGGGCGCCACCGGAGGCCGGGAACATGACCAGCGGGCAACGCTCTGAAATGGCGCGCTCGAACGCCTTGACGATGGCTTCGCCGGCCGCGATGCCGAGAGAACCGCCCATGAACTGGAATTCATGCACAACGGCAACGATCTTCAGGCCTTTCAGGAGACCAACGCCGGCAAGGATGGTATCTTCCTGCTCGGTCTTCGTGCGGCTGTCGCGCAGACGATCGGTGTATTTCTTGGAATCGCGGAACTTCAGCGGATCCTGCGCTACCTTCGGCTGCGGCAAGGCCTCATAGACGCCACCATCGAAAAGATCGCCGAGACGCGCCTTTGCCGGCATCTTCATGTGGTAACCGGAAGCCGGAATGACCCACTTGTTATCTTCCAGATCCTTATGGAAGACCATCTCGCCCGTTTCCGGGCACTTGATCCACAGGTTCTCAGGAACCTCCGGGCGGCGGCCAAGCATGGAATTGATCCGGGGCCGTACGTAATTGGTGATCCAGTTCAACTGACTACTCCTGACTGGGCCGCGCGCTTATTCCGCAGCGGCAAGGCGCGACGCACGCACGCCCGTTGAAAGTCCTTTTACCAGCGTCGTGACGGATGGCACGGTATCGGCGGTTGCCTGCCCGTCCTTCGTCAGACTGCCGGCGATCTGGTTGACGATGGCCGAACCGACCACCACGCCATCCGCCACGGCACCGATCGCTTTGGCATGATCGGCCGTCTTGACACCAAAACCGACGCAAACCGGCAGTTCCGTATGCGCCTTGATACGACCGACCGCGCCAGAGATCAACGACGGATCGGGCAGTGCGGAACCGGTAATACCGTTCATCGATACGTAATAAACGAAACCTGAGGTATTTTTAAGAACGGTCGGCAAGCGCTTGCCATCCGTCGTCGGCGTGGCGAGACGGATGAAATTCACGCCGCGCGCCAAGGCGGGCACGCAGAGCTCATCATCCATTTCAGGCGGCAGATCGACAACGATCAGACCGTCGACGCCAGCCGCCAACGCATCGTCCAGAAATTTGTCGACGCCGTAGATGTAGATCGGATTGTAATATCCCATCATCACGATCGGGGTCGCGTCGTCTTCCTTGCGGAACTCGCGGGCGAGATCGAGCGTGGTTTTCAGCGTCTGGCCGCCTTTCAGCGCGCGCTGTCCTGCCAGCTGGATCGCCGGGCCATCCGCCATCGGGTCGGAAAACGGCATGCCGAGCTCGATAACGTCGGCGCCTGCTTCCGGCAGGGCCTTCATGATGCCGAGCGAGGTTTCGAAATCCGGGTCGCCGCCCATGAAATAGGTAATCAGAGCCGGGCGGTTTTCAGCGCGCAGATCGGCAAAGCGCTTGTCCATACGTGCAGTCATGGCCTTACATTTCCATTCCGAGGAACTTGCTGACGGTGTGGACATCCTTGTCCCCACGACCCGAAAGATTCATCAGGATGATCTCATCCTTGCCCATCTTCGGTGCGCGCTTGATGACTTCCGCCAGCGCGTGGCTTGGCTCCAGAGCGGGAATGATGCCTTCGAGGCGCGTCAGCATCTGGAAGGCGTCCAGCGCCTCGTGGTCCATGATCGGTACATATTCCACGCGGCCGATATCGTTCAGCCAGGAATGCTCAGGGCCGATGCCGGGATAATCGAGACCTGCGGAGATGGAATGGCCTTCCTTGATCTGGCCATCCGCATCCTGAAGAAGGTAGGTGCGGTTTCCGTGCAGAACCCCCGGCGAACCGGCCGTGATTGAAGCGCAATGCTCCTCGCCCGAAAGACCCCTGCCGCCAGCCTCGACGCCGACGATACGGACACTCTTGTCATCAAGGAAAGGATGGAAGATGCCGATGGCATTCGAGCCACCGCCAACAGCCGCAATGACCATATCCGGAAGACGGCCCTCCGCCTCCAGCATCTGTGCCTTTGCTTCCTCACCGATGACGGCCTGGAAATCGCGAACCATTTCCGGATAAGGATGCGGGCCGGCAGCTGTGCCGATCAGGTAATAGGTGTCATCGACATTGGTGACCCAGTCGCGCAGCGCCTCGTTCATGGCATCTTTCAGAGTGCCGTGGCCAGCCGTTACCGGCTTTACCTCAGCGCCCAGAAGCTTCATGCGGAAAACATTCGGCGCCTGACGGGCAACATCCGTCGCGCCCATATAAACGACGCAGGGCAGGCCGAAGCGTGCGGCGACGGTCGCCGAGGCAACGCCGTGCTGGCCGGCACCGGTTTCGGCAATGATACGGGTCTTGCCCATGCGCTTGGCAAGCAGGATCTGGCCAAGGCAATTGTTGATCTTGTGCGAGCCGGTGTGATTCAGCTCTTCGCGCTTGAAATAGATCTTGGCGCCGCCCAGTTCGGCCGTCAGGCGTTCCGCGAAATAAAGCGGGCTCGGGCGGCCAGTGTAATGAGCGCCGAGATATTTGAGTTCTGCCTGAAATTCGGGATCGGTCTTTGCCTTCTCCCACTCCGCCTGCAAATCCAGAATAAGCGGCATCAGCGTTTCGGCAACGAAGCGGCCTCCGTAAATGCCAAAACGGCCGTCCTCATCGGGACCGGCGCGGAAAGAATTGGGTGTTGGCGCGTCGTTCACTTCAAGCTCCCTTTGGGCCTTTCGACCAATCATTCACCACATCGAAGAATGCATCAATCATCGCAAGATCCTTGACGCCCGGCGCGCTCTCCACACCGGACGACAAATCCAGTCCGCCAGCTCCGGTTTCGGCCAGAGCCTCCGCGACATTGTCCTTGTTCAATCCCCCGGAAAGCATGTAATCGATACTTCCGTCAAGAGAGCGCAGGATGGTCCAGTCGAAGGTTACTCCGTTGCCGCCCGGCAAATCGGAACCCGCAGGCGCCTTGGCATCCAGCAGGAAACGGTCGGCTATACCTATATAGGGATCAATCTTGGCAAGATCAGCGGCGTCGCGAACGGAAAGCGCCTTCATTACCGGAAGTCCGTAGAGTGCTTTGATGTTCAGCACCCTCTCCGGGCTTTCACTGCCGTGCAATTGCAGAATATCCGGTCTCAGCAGATCGACGATCTCGTCTAAATCATCATTGTCGGCATTGACGGTAACGGCGACAACCTTTGCGGCGCCACGGGCGGCTTCTGCCAGCCTGCCGGCGATATCGGGCTCGATGTTGCGGGGGCTCTTTTCAAAGAAAATAAAGCCGACATGGGAGGCGCCGCGCCTGACGGCACGCTCCAGCGCTTCCGGTGTCTTCAATCCGCAAATCTTGATATCCGGTTTCATACCCGCGACCTGACACGAAATGCGACAAGAGTCGAGCCAAATCGCACCCGTTTTCCATGGAATGTTTCACGTGAATCCAGATGGCGATGCACGTCTCCACTTTCAATCAAAATCGATGGCGTGGAGTTTAGAGCCGTGACGTTTCAGCCATTCCTTGGCTTCCTGCGTATGCGGGCAGAGTTTTTCGCACAGGGCCCAGAATTTCGGGCCGTGGTTCATTTCCCGCAGATGCGCAACCTCGTGGGCTGCGAGATAATCGATGACCTTTTCCGGAGCCATGACGATACGCCACGAGAAACTCAGATTTCCATCATGGGAACACGAACCCCAGCGGCTGCGGGTGTCCTTCATGCTGATGGATCGCACGGGCTTTCCGGCCGCGCTCGCGTGAACCGCAACAAGCCTCTCCAGATCAGCCTTCGCTTCCTTTTTCAAAAACATGGCCACCCGTCTGCGCAGGTGTTCGGGCGCTCCGCTGACTTTCAAGACCGCCGTGCCGTCCTCGTCTTTGGAGATATGAGTCAGGCCACGCAGGCTGCCAGTGTGATGGATGCGATGGGATACGCCGCGAATATCAACCGACGCACCATGACGCAAACCGTCATCTGGGCTGATTTTCGAAAGCTTGCCTTCAATCCAGCCCTGATGCCTTTCGAGAAAATCATCCACCTGGCCATGGTGAAGCCCCATCGGGATCGTCAGCTTCAGGGCCCGGCCGCCGGGTTCGATGCGCAAGGTGATGCGCGTGGCGCGCGGGTTTTCCTTCACCGTAATGGGCACATGACGGCCAGCCACCTCGACGGTGCGCTGGCTGGGCGCTACCTTTTTCGGCGACGGCGACTTCACGGATTTTCTGAGGAACGAAAACATGGACTGTTCATAGCCGATTCGACACCGGCTTGGCCACGCAAATGCGCGGCATCGCCTGGCTTCCAGCGCTAGACAGTCTGGTTCTTGCGGATGAATTCCACCATGCGCGGCACAATCTCCTTGCGGAAACGCGACCCGTTGAAAACGCCGTAGTGACCGACGTCGGGCTGCATGTAGTGCGCACGCTTTTCATCGGGGATGTTCCGGCAAAGATCGTGCGCGGCTTTGGTCTGGCCCACACCGGAAATATCGTCGTTTTCGCCTTCCACGGTGAACAGCGCGACGTTACGAATGGCAGCGGGATCGACCGCCCTGCCCCTATGCTGCATGTTTCCCTTGGGAAGCGCGTGTTCGATGAAGACGGTTTCCACTGTCTGCAGGTAGAACTCCGCCGTCAAATCCATCACGGCCAGATATTCATCGTAAAAATCGCGATGCTTCTCAGCGGAATCGCCGTCGTTCTTGACGAGGTTCAGGTAGAAATCCTTGTGTGCCGTCATGTGCTTGTCGAGGTTCATGGACATGAAGCCGGATAATTGCAGGAAGCCGGGATAGACATTCCGGCCAAAAGCCGGCTGCGGCCACGGTACCTGCATGACGACGTTGTCGCGGAACCATTCGATTGGCTTGGCCGTGGCCAGACCGTTGACAGCCGTGGGATTGATGCGCGTATCGATCGGACCGCCCATCAGCGTCATGGATGCAGGCGCGAAACCGTCACCATCGGCTTCCATCAGGGACACTGCGGCCAGAACCGGAACCGAGGGCTGACAAACAGCGACCACATGGGCGCCGGGCCCGATCTCGCGCAGCATATCGATGACGTAGCTGATGTAATCGTCGAGATCGAATGTCCCTTCGGTGACTGGCACCATGCGGGCATCGATCCAATCGGTGATATAGATATCCGCCGATGGCAGCAGCGCCTCGACCGTTCCCCGCAGCAATGTGGCGTAGTGGCCTGACATAGGCGCCACCAGCAGCACCTTCGGATCTGGTTTGCGGGCCGCATCGAGTTCTTTTTTGAAATGAACGAGATTGCAGAAGGGACGCGACCAGATGATCTCTTCAGTGACGGCAACGGTCCGGTCATCGACGGTGGTAGTCGCCAAACCGAACTCCGGCTTGATGTAACGGCGCGTCAGGCGCTCGAATACCTCAAAGCCTGCATCGAGGCTTCGCCCGAAGGCGGTGCTGGAAAGCGGGTTCAAAGGATTGCTGCATGCCTGGCGCATCATATCGGCACCGGCGCGCAGTGGCGCCATCGCCGCATGGTTCATTTCATAGAGGTGGTAGAACACTGATTACGCCTCCTCGCGGATCAAGCTCTTTTTTTGACCATAGCAGCTTTTCGCAACTGCACAAAATCGAAGGCGCCGGTGGTTTCCCTCCGGCGCCTCAATTTCAGTTGAACGTTTGTTGATAATCAGATGTCGGCAACGAAGGTCTGTTTCTGGGAACCGAGGCCTTCAATGCCGAGTTCAACGACATCGCCGGTCTTGAGGTAACGCGGGGGCTTCTGGCCCATGCCGACGCCCGGAGGCGTGCCGGTGGAAATGACGTCGCCGGGATGCAGAGACATGAACTGGCTGAGATAGGAAACGACATGCGCGACGCCGTAAACCATGGTCTTGCTGGAGCCGTCCTGCATTGTCTGGCCGTTGACCTTCAGCCACATTCCGAGGTTCTGCGGATCGGTGATTTCGTCCTTCGTGACCAGCCAGGGGCCGATCGGACCGAAGGTGTCGCAGGATTTACCCTTGGTCCACTGTCCGGCACGCTCAGTCTGGAACGCGCGCTCAGAAACATCGTGCGAAACGCAATAACCGGCGACGTAGTCGAGAGCATCGGCCTCAGATACATATTTCGCGGTCTTGCCGATAACGACGCCGAGTTCGACTTCCCAGTCGGTCTTCTCAGAACCGCGCGGAATGACAACGTTATCGTTCGGACCGACGATTGCCGAGGTCGCCTTCATGAAAATGACCGGTTCCGGCGGTACGGTCGCACCGGTTTCAGCGGCGTGGTCAGAGAAATTAAGGCCGATGCAGATGAATTTTCCGGTTCCGGCAACGCAAGCGCCAATGCGCTCTTCGGAGATTACGGGAAGAGTGCCGAGGTCGATGGCGGCAATCTTCTTCAGGCCTTCCGGAGAAATGGCTTCACCGCCGATGTCTTTGACATGAGCAGACAGATCGCGGACTTTTCCTTCCGCGTCGAGGATCGCAGGTTTTTCCTGGCCAGGCTGGCCAACGCGCATCAATTTCATGGAACTCTCTCCCGGTTGTCAGACAAGGTGATGCATATATGAACGATACATTCATACTTGTCACCCCTTGACTGCTTCGACTTTCGAAAAATACCTTTTCCCTCCCGACAATCAAAAGGACACGCCCGTGACGAACAGCAATTCCCGGCAATCCGAATATCCAGTCGATCCACTCTTCCTCGATCGGTGGTCTCCTCGCGCATTCGATGGAGATGCGATGCCAAACGAGCATCTGCTGACCATTCTCGATGCCGCGCATTGGGCGCCATCGGCATCCAACCAGCAACCGTGGCGGTTTGTCTACGCGCACAAGGATAGCGAGGATTGGCCGCTCTTCGTGGAACTGCTGATGGAAGGAAACCAGCGCTGGGCAAAAAATGCCTCAGTGCTACTCTTCGTCCTTTCCCGCGACCACAATATTTCACGAGAGGGTGAGAAAAAGCCTTCAGCGACCCATTCTTTCGATGCCGGTGCGGCATGGTTTTCACTTGCCATGCAGGCGCATCTGCTCGGTTACCACGCCCATGGCATGGCAGGCATATTTAAAGACCAGATCGTGGAAAAGCTTGATGTTCCGGATGGATATAAGGTGGAGGCCGCAGTTGCCATCGGCACATTGACCGACAAGGCTGTTCTTCCTGACGATCTGGCAGAACGGGAAGTGCCCAGCAAGCGCCTCCCCCTTTCGGAGGTGGCTTTCAAGGGGCGGTTCACCGGCAAGGCCGATTGATATCCGACAACACAGATGACAAAAGGCCCGGCGGAAATTGACCGCCGGGCCTTTCGTTAAAGTTTCGTTTCACGTGAATCGTCACGCGAGACGTCCCACAGGATTAAATGTCGAGATTGGCAACGCTGAGCGCATTTTCCTGAATGAAGTCGCGGCGCGGTTCCACCTCATCGCCCATCAGGCGCGAAAACAGACCATCGGCATCCGTCGCATCGTTGACCTTGACCTGCAGCAGCGAACGTACATTGGCGTCGAGTGTGGTTTCCCACAGCTGCTCGGCGTTCATTTCACCGAGACCCTTGTAACGCTGCATGGAAAGACCCTTGCGGCCGGCGGCGAAAATAGCATCCAGAAGCGCACGCGGTCCGGCCAGTTCCATAGTGCCGTCCTTGCGTTGCAGAACCGGCGGAGTGACGTAAATATCGCGCGTGCGGGCCGCGAGCTGATCGATATGACGGGCATCGACCGAACCGATCAGGCCCATATCGAGCGTCGAGATTTCCTTGACACCGCGTACCATGCGCTCGAAGCGCAAGCCGCCATCTTCCAGCACCATGCCGGACCAGCCGCGTTCGGTTTCTTCCGCGATCATGTCCAGACGCCGGGCCACTTCGGCAACGGTTTCCTGGGCACGGGCAGCATCGGCCGAAAGCTCGGGGTTCAGGGCGCCGGCAATGGCGGCCTGTTCCACGATGGAGCGGCTGTAGCGGGAATGCAGACCGTCGATCAGCGTGCGCATGCGCACCGCATCGAGAATGACCTCACGAAGGTCAGCGCCGATGCGTACTTCGCCGGAGCCGAGCGTCAGCGACGTATCCTCGATGCCCATCGAGATCAGATATTCTTCCAGCGCCTTCTCATCCTTGAGATACTGCACGGATTTGCCGCGCGTCACCTTATAAAGCGGCGGCTGGGCGATATAGAGATGGCCACGCTCGATCAGTTCCGGCATCTGGCGGAAGAAGAAGGTCAACAGCAGGGTACGAATGTGGGCGCCGTCGACGTCAGCATCCGTCATGATGATGATCTTGTGGTAGCGCAGCTTGTCTGCGTTGAATTCGTCCTTGCCGATCGACGTGCCGAGCGCGGTGATCAGCGTGCCGATTTCCTGGCTGGACAGCATCTTGTCGAAACGGGCGCGCTCAACGTTCAGGATCTTACCGCGTAGCGGCAGGATGGCCTGCGTTTCGCGCGAGCGGCCCTGCTTGGCCGAACCGCCTGCGGAGTCACCCTCGACGAGGAAGAGTTCGGATTTCGCCGGATCGCGTTCGGAGCAATCGGCAAGCTTGCCGGGCAGAGAGGCGATATCGAGCGCACCTTTGCGGCGCGTCAGTTCGCGCGCCTTGCGGGCGGCTTCACGGGCAATGGCCGCTTCCACCACCTTGCCGACAAGGATCTTGGCGTCGGACGGATGTTCCTCGAGCCAGGTGGACAGGGCCTCATTGACGAGACTTTCCACGACAGGGCGCACTTCGGACGAAACGAGCTTGTCCTTCGTCTGTGAAGAAAACTTTGGGTCGGGAACCTTGACGGAAAGAATTGCCGTCAGTCCTTCGCGGCAGTCCTCACCCTGCAAGCTGACCTTTTCCCTTTTCATGATGCCGGAAGTCTCGGCATAGGATGTCATCTGACGCGTGAGCGCCGCGCGGAAGCCGGCCATATGGGTGCCGCCGTCGCGCTGCGGAATGTTGTTGGTGAAGCAGAGCACATTTTCGTGGTAGCTGTCGTTCCACCAGAGCGCGACCTCAACCGTGATGCCGTCCTTTTCGCCATGAATGGCCACCGGCTTGTCTACCAGCGGTTTCTTAGCCCGGTCGAGATAACGCACGAAGGCTTCAAGACCGCCATCGTAGAGCAACTCTTCCTGCTTGATATCAGAATGACGCTTGTCGGTGAGCACGATACGAACACCGGAATTCAAAAACGCCAGTTCGCGCAGGCGATGCTCCAGCGTACCAAAATCATAATCCGTCATGGTGAAGGTGTCGGGGCTCGCCAGGAAGGTGACTTCCGTGCCGGAGCGGCCTTCATATTCGCCAATGACCGAGAGCGGAGCATCGGCAACCCCATGGGTGAAGCCGATTTCGTGCAGCTTGCCATTGCGGCGGATTCTGAGCTTCAGCCAAACCGAGAGCGCATTTACGACCGAAACGCCCACGCCATGCAGACCGCCGGAAACCTTGTAGGAGTTCTGGTCGAATTTTCCGCCCGCATGAAGCTGCGTCATGATGACTTCCGCGGCGGAAACGCCTTCGGAAGAATGGATATCAGTCGGAATGCCGCGTCCGTTGTCCGTTACCGTCACCGAACCGTCGGCGTTCAGCGTCACCGTCACCAGATCGGCATGACCCGCGAGCGCCTCGTCGATGGCGTTGTCGACCACCTCGTAGACCATGTGATGCAGACCGGAGCCGTCATCGGTATCGCCGATATACATGCCGGGCCGTTTGCGCACAGCATCAAGACCCTTGAGGACCTTGATCGAATCGGCTCCGTATTCAGTGTTGGCGCCGACTTCGCTTGACGATGTTTCGGTCATAAGTACTCTTTCCAAAATTTCCTGGCCAAGTTTTCAGTGAGAAGGCCTGAAGCCCGCGAATCACTCAAATCCGACATACGACTATAGAAATTCTACACTCAATCCCAAAGGCCACATGCCTCAGAACGCTGCATAAAGCAGGGGATAGAGGGGTTTCAATCGCAAGAACGGCTTTTTTGTAGCACCGCTGACAGTTCCTCTATCACACTCAGCGGCAGCTTGCGAATATCCCGCGCCAGCCGATTGGCAAAAGCCGTATATTGCGGCGGCAGACCGACCGTGTCGATCGCCACTTTGGGGTCGGAGGAGCCGGCGAGAAAGAACAATTCCTCCGCCTCATCCCAGATGATGTTGAAATATCCGGCGATGCGCTGGAGGAGATCGAAGCTCGGTTTGCCGCGTTTGCCGTGCTCCAGTGCCGAGAGATAAGCGGGGGAAACGCCGATTGCCGCTGCCATCTCCTTCTGTGTCACGCCCTTGCGCTCACGAAGCAGCCGCACAGCTTCTGCAAAGGGCGTCATGATTTTTCACCCTTGCGGCGCGCCAACCGGACATAGAGAGCGCCATCGCCGCCGTGATTGGCGGATGCGTCCTCATAGGATGAAATCAAATAACGATATTCCGGTTTGGCGAACCACATGGGCACGGCCCTTTTCAGCGCACCATCGCTGCCGATGGAGCGACCCTTGCCGGTGATGACGAGCACGTGCCGGAGGCCCCGTTCGTGCGCCCGCAATAGAAAATCGAGCAGAACCGCATGGGCTTCGCTCTGAAACATGCCATGCAGATCGATACGGCCTTCCAGCGGCAACCGCCCGCGCGTCAACTTGCGCTTAACCGGCTTTTCCATCGGTTGATGAATTTTTGGCTTCTTGTCCGGCGTAAAGGGCGAAACGTCCACCGGCTCCGCGAGCATCCTAGGGAAGACGGCGTTTGCCGTTTGCGGGACGACAGGTTCCGCCGCGGCTTCCTCGATATCGTCGAAAGCCAGCAAATCCTCCAGCCTGCCGGAGATGGGTCGGGCTGTTCTTGCGACCTTACCCCACAGAATGCGTTCTTCCTTGCCAAGCTTTCGACTGCCCTTCATCGCCGATACCTTTTCGCAGCAACATGCGGCAGCAGCATATAGAAATCGGCGTCGTTGCGCACTGTGCCTGCAAGTTCCCCGGCTTCAAAACCCGAGCCGGTGAAAATGTCGCCGCGTGCCGGGCCAACGATGGCCGAGCCGGTATCGAGCGCCAGCATCAACCGCGCGAAGGGCTTGCCATTATCCAGGTGGGTCAATGACGGCGCATGGATAAAGAAGGGAAAACCGAAGGTGTGGATGAGCCTGTCCACCGCAAGCGCCCGCCCGGCGACCAGCGGCACCTTGGCGGCGGCGATCGGTCCCATATCCAGGCCGGCAACATCAGCCTCCCGGAAAAAAATATAGGAGCGATTATGCCATAGCACCCCATCCACCTCATCCGGATGGTCGGCGAGCCATTTGCGAATTGTCTGCATCGAGATCGTTTTCGGATCCAGTTCCCCACGATCCAGAAGCAACCGACCGATCGGCGAGAACGGATGCCCGGCCTTGGCGGCATAGGTGATGCGTTTCACCTCTCCATCAGGAAACAGAAGACGGGCAGCACCCTGAACGTGGACGAAAAACAGATCGACCTTCGATCTCGCCCAGGCAATCTCAAGCCCCCTGCCCTGCAGATATCCTTCGTCGATCGCGCGGCGATCGGGAAAATAGGAAATGCCGTCCTCGCCCTCTCTGCCAAAAGCATAGGACGGATCAAAACCGCTCGGGCGATTTTCGTCGTCGATATCCACCAGCTCCGGTGGGCGGCGGTAGACCGGATACTTCCAGACATCGTCGCGGACTGACGATACCTCAAGCTCCGGTTCATAAAAGGCAGTTACAAAACCGCGTTTTCCGCCGGGTGGTGAAATTTTGAAAGGTACACAATTCGTCTCGAAAAACCGGCGGGCCTGCTGGGGACTATCCGCTTGTTCCTCATCGGCCAGTTCCAGAAGCGAGGCCAGTTCGCCGGCGGTGAGACCCAGCGCGCCGGTCCTGTAGGGTTTTGAATTCCGAAGATGTGACAGGATCGTCCGCATCGCCGGAAACAGCTTACGCGGATCATCCTCCTGCCATCCCGGCAGATCACCGAAAGAAACTTCTTCGAACGAAAAGGGCGTGTTCATTGCTCGGATTCAGTGGCGATCAGCTTCCAGTTGGGATCGCGCGAGCGGACATCACGCGAGAAGGTCCAGATGTCGTCCACTTCCGCAACCGCATCGGGATCGCCGTCCACCAGCTTGCCATCCTTGTCATAGGTGGCCGAAATCAGCTGGCTGACTATTCTGAGCGTGATCTGCTCTTCGGAATCGCGGATACCGGCCTGGGTGATATCGGCCTTCTCTATTCCCACGAAAGTGGACTTGACCACCTCGCCGCGACTTTCCCGCTCGGAAATGGCCGCCTCGAACCCGTCGAAAACTTCCTTCGACAGAAGGTTCTTCAACGTCTTGCGGTCACCATCGGCAAAACCCATGACGATCATCTCATAGGCCATGCGGGCGCCGTTCAGGAATTCCTTGGGGCGGAAGGTCGGGTCCTTGGTCATCAGCTCGCGCAGGGATGTATTCAAGGCAGTATCGACGGGTGCCAGAGCATCCGCCTCGGCAAAGCGGTTTTCGTCCTCCGCCTCAGAGCGTTTGGGCAGGGTCACGACCTTGTTATCGTCAGTGACGGGGCCTTTCGCGACATCGCGCGGCGTGTAAGGGTCGAATGGCGGCTTCTCATTGCCGGTTCGGCGACCAAGAACGCTGCGCAGCTGAAGAAAGATCAGCACCGCTGCAACGAGAAAAAACAATGTGATAAAGTCGCTAAAGCCCATCTTTTACCAAAACCGCCATTTAAATTCAAAAACCTGAACATCATATAGTCTGCATCTTATCATCATTCAAATGTGCAGATTCAATCATCGGTGTTCTCGGGAACCGGCAATCTGCCAGAGATGCACACGCAAGGCTAGAAGATGCGTTTTTCCTTTCTCCCAATTGTCATCCTGATGATGCCAATCCTGGAAATTGCCGGTTTCATCATCGTCGGCAAGACAATCGGTCTGTGGCTGACATTGGCGCTCGTCCTGTTCACGTCGTTTCTGGGGTTGCTGATCCTGCGGCTCGGCGGCATCGGCATGGTGAGAAATCTCCAGGCCGCAGGGCGCACCGGCGCCCAGCCTGCCGATGAGCTGGTCAATGGCGCCATGCGCGTCGTGGCGGGCATCCTGCTGTTCATCCCGGGTTTCATCACCGATATCCTCGGTCTCCTGCTTCTGTCGAAAACGGTGAGACGTTTTTTCTGGAAGATCCTCGGACCCCGCGTCGTCGTGGCCGGTTCTTTTCGCCAGTCGGGTCAACCCGGCGGCCAGACCGGCCCGCAACCCGGTGACTTTTCCGGGTTCAGCAATGGTCAGGCAAATAAGGGTAGCTCCAAGGTCGTGGACCTCGACGAAGAGGAGTTTCACCGCGAAGGGCCCAAGGATTCTCCCTGGTCCCAAAAGCCGGATGATCGCAACCTGCCCAAACCCTGAAGCACGGCAAAGGGTTAGAGAGGCGAGAGCACGAGGGTTGTAAGGCTCAAGTCGAAATGATAGACCGCCTTCCACGAAATCACGCCGCGAGGAAACGTAATGACCGCTGAAAATGGCGCACAGGGCGCAGTTAGTCCTTCCCTCAACATTCTTACCCAGTACATCAAGGATCTTTCTTTCGAAAATCCGGGTGCTCCTCGTTCGCTTCAGGCTCGTGACAATGCGCCGTCGATCAACATCAATGTCAATGTCAACGCAAACCCGATTTCTGGTTCGGATTTCGACGTTGTGCTAACGCTGAATGCCGAAGCCAAGGATGGCGACAAGGTTCTGTTTGCTGCCGAGCTGGTTTATGGCGGCGTGTTCCGCATTGCCGGTTTCCCGCAGGAACATATGCTGCCGGTGCTGTTTATCGAGTGCCCGCGCCTGCTGTTCCCCTTCGCACGCCAGATCATCGCCGATGTCACCCGCAATGGTGGCTTCCCGCCGCTGATGATCGATCCGATCGATTTCGCGCAGATGTTTTCGCAGCGCGTTGCCGAGGAACAGGCCAGAGCCAAGGTTCAGGCCGTACCGAACTGAATTGTACGTGACGCCGCTCTTTTTAGAGTTCACACAAAACAAAACCCGGGTTCATCGCCCGGGTTTTTTATTTGACGCTTCTCGTCATTTTTCAACGGCGCATCTAAGCGCCAGGCGCACTTAATTCTGGTAACGGTTCCAGATCGCCTTGTCGCCCATGCCGAGAACGAGCTTGCCGTGCGCCGCGATGGTCTCCGCATCCAGTCTTGATGGTAGAGGATGGGGCCTTTGCAACGGCTCATTCGGGACATCATCATCCTCGATAGTGACCGCTTGCTGTTTGGAGCCGGAACCGAAACCGAGCGCTGTCTGGCGCCCACCAATCATTTCTATGTAGACTTCGGCGAGCAGTTCGGAGTCGAGAAGCGCGCCGTGCTTGGTGCGGTGGGAGTTGTCGATCCCGTAACGTCGGCAAAGTGCATCGAGGGAATTCGGACCCATCGGGTGCTTGCGGCGTGCAAGCGAAAGCGTATCCGTCACCAATTCAGACGAGACCGGCGCAATGCCGAGGCGGGCAAATTCCGCATTGATGAAACCCATGTCGAATGTCGCATTATGCGCCACCCAGCGGGCACCTTCAAAAAATTCGCGGATTTCGTCGACGACTTCGGCGAATTTCGGCTTGTCTTTCAGGAAGTCGTCGGTGATGCCATGCACCGCAAGCGCGTCCGGGTGAACCTTGCGATCTTCCGGGTTGATATAAATATGCAATGTGCGGCCGGTCGGAAAATGGTTGTTGAGCTCGATGCCGCCGATTTCGATCACGCGGTCTAGTTTCGATTCAAGGCCTGTGGTTTCCGTATCGAAAATGATCTCACGCATTTTTCTCTCCGTTGCCCGAACCGGCACTTAGTCTCTGCAGAATTTCTCTTACCTGATCCCGTGCCGCTTCGACACCATTTCCGCTATCGATGATAAAATCGGCGCGCCGGCGCTTTTCGGCATCGGGCATCTGCCGGGCCAATATCATTTCGAATTTCTCTTCCGTCATGCCGGGACGGGACAAAACCCGCTGGCGCTGTATTTCCGGCGCGCAACTAACAACGACTACTTTATCGACCCTCGTTTCCCCGCCGGTTTCAAACAGTAGCGGGATATCGAGAACGGCGAAATTTTGATTTTCCTCTCTTGCCTTACGGAGAAAAGCTTCCTGCCTTTCACGAACAAGCGGATGGACGATTGCTTCCAGCTTTCTAAAATTAGCCGGATTCTCCCTGAGGATGTTACCGAGTTCAAGACGGTCGACCGTGCCGGAAATGGTCGTGCCCGGAAAGGCGGCTTCGATCATCGGCACGGCATCTGCAGAATAGAGGTCGTGCACAACCGCATCAGAATCGAGAACCGGTATCCCTTCCGCGGCAAACAGTTTCGCCGTGGTCGTTTTTCCCATTCCGATCGAGCCGGTGAGACCGATGACGATCATCAATGTTTCTCCATATCCTCAATGATGAGGGAACGAAGAGTGTCATCAACTTCCGGCGTTTTGCCGAACCATTTTTTAAAGCCGGGTTTTGCCTGATGAAGAAGCATGCCAAGCCCATCGACCGTCGCAATACCCTGCGTCTGCGCCATCTGGAGGATGGGGGTTCTCAACGGCACATAGACGATATCGGTTACAACAGCACTTGCAGCGAGCGGCGAAAAATCAATCTCGGGCGCTTCCGTTCCGTCCATACCCAGCGATGTCGTGTTCACAAACAACCCGGCGTCCTGCATGACTTCATGAAGCGCGCCCTGAGGATGAGAAAAAACCCGTGCACCGAAACGGTCGGCCATTTCACGGGCACGTTCGACCGTGCGGTTCAGGACATGGATTTCGGCAATGCCGCGGTCCCGCAGCGACTGAACGACGGCCCTGCTTGCACCGCCGGCTCCGAACACCACCGCCCGGTCGGTTTTCTCCCATCCGGGATGGCGCTCATCGAGATTGGAAACAAAGCCATAGCCATCCGTGTTGGTGGCATGCAGCCTACCCTCTTCCATCCAGACGGTATTGGCTGCACCCAGTTCCTCCGCCAGCTCGTCGGGACTATCCGCCAGCTTAAAGGCCGCTTCCTTGTGCGGAATGGTAACATTGCCACCCACCGCTGCACCAGGTCCCTGGTCCTTTAGTGCCGTGATGAAATCGGGGAAGTCATCGGGGGCAACCTCAATGGCCTTATAGGAGCCGGGTATCCCGAATTTCTTCAGCCAGTAAGAATGGATGATCGGCGACCGGGAGTGCTTGATCGGATAACCGACAACGAAGGCGTTTATAGTTAATGTTTCACGTGAATCAGCCATCGATGACATCCATGTCGCGCAGTTTCATTAAGAGAGGCAGAAGCGGCAGGCCAAGAATGGTGAAATAATCCCCCTCTATCGAAGTAAATAGCTGGATTCCTTCGCCCTCGAGCTGATAGGCACCGACACTGCTCAAGGCCTTCTCACCCACGCGTTGCAGGTGGCGGGAGACGAATTCGGCGCTCAAATTTCGCACCGAAAGCTCGGCACTGGAGATCGTCTGCCATACGACATCACCCCCGCGGGCAAGAACGGCTGCACTGTTCAGGCGATGAACCTTGCCGGATAATGAGAGCAGATGTGCTTCGGCTTCGGCCATGGTTTTTGGCTTGTGGTACACCCGGGCACCGAGCGCCATCGTCTGGTCGCATCCAAGAACGAGTGCTTGCGGATGCAGGGCACTTACCGAGAGCGCCTTGGCCTTGGCCAGTTCCAGCGCAACCTCTTCCGGCTTTGCGCCATTTTTTTCCAGCTGCTCGTCGAGCGCGCGCTCGTCAATATCCGCCGGGATCGCCGAAAATGTCAGCCCCGCATTACGCATCAACATCTGACGGGATGCGCTGGACGAGGCGAGGATCAACTCTTGTTTCATCGACTATCTGCTCCGAATGGTGCGATCCGGATTATCGTGTCCTCGGGCGAAGGGCAAGGATTGCCGCGGCCGTTTCCTCTATGGAGCGGCGTGTAACATCGATCAGCGGCCAATTGTTACGGGCACAGAGCGCACGCGCATATTTCAGCTCTTCCATGATGGTGGCGCGATCCGTGTAGCGCCCGCTGTCAAATCCACCGGTCGTGCCGAGTTCCCGGTTTTCACGTACCTGCGATATGCGGTCCGATGTCGCGACGAGACCAACGATCAAAGGACGGGTGGCGGCATAAAGGCTTTCCGGCAACGGCACGTTTGGAACGACCGGTATATTGGCGGTCTTTATGCCTCTGTTGGCGAGATAGATGCTTGTCGGTGTTTTCGACGTTCGACTGATCCCAATGATGACGATATCGGCTTCGTCATAGCTTTCCGGCATTTGCCCGTCATCATGGTCCATCGCAAAATTGAGCGCTTCGATCCGCGCGAAATAATCCGCGTTCAGCGCGTGCTGCGCCCCGACCCGCCGTCTCGAAGGTGCGCCGAGATAGGTCTGGAAAATGCCGATGATCGGTTCGAGCACGTTGACGCAGGGCACCCCGATCGCGTGACAGCGCAAATCCAGGAACTCGGCCAGCTGCTGATCCACGATCGTATAAAGAACGATGCCCGGTTCCTTGTCGATCAGATCCACCACCTGGGCGAGCTGCTTCTGGTTCCTGATCATCGGATAAACATGTTCCACCGGCATCGAAGCGTGGAACTGCGCCGAGACGGCACGACCGGCCGACATGAGAGTCTCTCCGGTTGAGTCCGAAATCAGGTGCAAATGGAAGAAACTTTTTTTGTTCTCCACGCTGTTTTTCTCTCGCTGTTGATGAACCGGGACAAACTTCCGAATTGTTCCGCGGGCCGAGCCGCCTCGTGGATAAAGTGGGTTTTTTCCACAATCCGCAAGTGGCGTCCTTGCTATCAGGCATGCCTGTGAATTGTCTGGAAACTCTGAACTTGTTCAAAACTGTCCACAGATGATCCACAGGCAACGGCTTCAGAGGATAGAACTTAAATAGCTGAAACTATTATATAAATATCTATTATCCCATTTATTGCGATGAAGCGATGAAATGCCGTGTTCAGTTCTTGGCGCTTACACCCGACTGCGGCATATCGACTGGAAAGATTTTAATCCTTGCTACTCACCGACTCTAAGAAATAGAAAATCTTTTAAATCTCTTAGATTTTATTTTTTGGAAGTTGGGTGGCATGAGCGAGCGTAAGGTTTTAAAGGTGTTGAACGGGCAGACGGTCACACCTCCGCCCATATGGCTGATGCGGCAGGCAGGGCGTTACCTTCCGGAGTACAGGGAAACGCGAAAGAACGCCGGCAGTTTCCTCGATCTCTGTTATAATCCCGAACTGGCAACCGAAGTGACCCTTCAGCCCATTCGCCGGTTCGGTCTTGATGCAGCTATCCTCTTTTCCGATATTCTGGTGATACCGGATGGGCTTGATCGCAATGTTTCCTTCAGCGAGGGAAAGGGTCCGGCCATGGATCCGATCGACGCGGATGGCGTCGACAGGCTGGATGCGAGCAATGTCATTGCGCATCTTTCGCCCGTTTTCGAAACCGTCTCACGCTTGCGCCAGACCTTACCGGATGAGACGACGCTTCTCGGTTTTTGCGGTGCGCCCTGGACGGTTGCAACCTACATGATTGCCGGCCACGGAACGCCTGATCAGGCGCCGGCGCGGTTGTTCGGTTATCGGGAGCCGGCAGCCATGGAAAAGCTTCTTGCCTTGCTGGCTGAGGTTTCCGCCGACTACCTTGTGGCGCAGATTGATGCCGGGGCCGATGCGGTGCAGATTTTCGATTCCTGGGCCGGGGTGCTCGGCGAGAAGGAATTCGAGGAATATGCGGTAAAACCCGTCGCCCGTATCATCGCTTCGGTGCGCGCTCGCCGCCCCTCCGCGAAGATCATCGCCTTTGCCAAAGGGGCCGGTTATCTTTTGAAGGATTATCGCCGCAAAACGGGCGCAGACGCCATCGGCCTCGACTGGTCGGTGCCACTCGGTTTCGCAAGGGACTTGCAGAAGGAAGGCCCGGTACAGGGCAATCTGGACCCCATGCTGATGGTGGCGGGTGGCAAGGCTCTGGAGGACGGTATCGACGCTGTGCTGCAGGCTCTGGGCCAGGGCCCGCTGATCTTCAATCTCGGCCATGGCATCACGCCGCAGGCCGATCCGGAAAACGTTGCAAGGCTGGTGCAGCGGGTGCGTGCCGGCGGAGCCGGGGCATGAGCGGCGAGAAGCAGACCTCCGCCCGCTCAGGAAACAGGGCTGCCCTTCGCGCAGGTATGGCGCTCGGTGTCTTTGGCGCTTTTGTCGCTTTGTTGTTTTACGCCGATCCGGCCGATCTCTATCTCTGGATCAAGGCGCTTCATATCATCGCGGTGATTTCCTGGATGGCGGCGATTTTTTACCTGCCGCGCCTGTTCATTTACCACACCGATGCACCCACCGGTTCGCAGCAATCCGAAACCTTCAAGGTGATGGAACAGCGGTTGATCAAGGTCATCATGAACCCGGCGATGATGATCAGCTGGATATTGGGGCTTTATCTCGCATGGTCGGTTTATGGTTTTTCCGGCGGCTGGCTACATGCGAAAATCGCACTGGTGGTGCTTCTAACCATCGCCCATGTCTATTTCACCCGCAGTGCCAAACGGTTCGCCCGGGATGAAAATATCAGGCCTGCCCGTCACTGGCGGTTGATGAACGAGGTTCCGACGGTACTGATGATCCTTATAGTCATACTTGTGGTTGTGAAACCCTTCGGTTAAGAGGTCGCACCGATAAATTTCGCGGAATTCGTGCTTTCCTCTTGCAGTAGCCCTATTCAATCGCTATTTTCGGACCACTCATCTCGTGGCATGTGAATTATTCAGTCATCTGCGGCTTCTCCCTCAGCATCTGATTCGCGAACACGCCCTCCCCCGACATTACATTATCAAACGGTCTTTCCTTCATGGCTGAAATGAAGCTTCAGGAACTTAAGAGCAAATCGCCTACCGACTTGCTAACTTTTGCTGAATCCCTGGAAGTTGAAAATGCGAGCACCATGCGCAAGCAGGAGCTTATGTTCGCAATCCTCAAGGTTCTCGCGAGCCAGGACATCGAAATTATCGGCGAAGGCGTCGTTGAAGTCCTGCAGGACGGTTTCGGTTTTCTACGGTCCGCAAATGCAAATTATCTGCCGGGTCCGGACGATATCTACATTTCGCCCTCGCAAATTCGCCGTTTCTCTCTGAAGACCGGCGATACTGTTGAGGGGCCGATCCGTGGACCCAAGGAAGGCGAACGTTATTTCGCGCTTCTCAAAGTCAACACGATCAACTTTGACGATCCTGAAAAGATCCGTCACAAGGTTCACTTCGATAACCTGACGCCGCTTTATCCGAATGAGCGGTTCAAGATGGAGCTGGAGCTTCCGACATCGAAGGATCTGTCGTCGCGTGTGATCGATCTGGTCGCGCCACTTGGCAAGGGCCAGCGTGGATTGATCGTCGCGCCGCCGCGTACCGGTAAAACTGTTCTCTTGCAGAACATCGCGCATTCCATCACGGCTAACCATCCTGAATGTTACCTGATCGTGCTTCTGATCGACGAACGTCCGGAAGAAGTCACCGACATGCAGCGCTCGGTCAAGGGTGAGGTGGTGTCGTCAACCTTCGACGAACCAGCTGTACGCCACGTCCAGGTGGCCGAAATGGTCATCGAAAAGGCGAAGCGCCTTGTCGAACATGGCCGCGACGTCGTTATCCTGCTCGATTCCATCACCCGCCTCGGCCGAGCTTATAACACGGTCGTTCCGTCTTCCGGCAAGGTCCTGACCGGTGGTGTGGATGCCAACGCGTTGCAGCGGCCGAAGCGTTTCTTCGGTGCCGCACGTAACATCGAAGAAGGTGGTTCGCTGACGATTATCGCGACCGCGCTGATCGACACCGGCAGCCGCATGGACGAAGTCATCTTTGAAGAATTCAAGGGTACGGGTAACTCGGAAATCGTGCTTGACCGTAAGGTCGCTGACAAGCGTATCTTCCCGGCACTCGATATTCTCAAGTCCGGTACACGTAAGGAAGACCTGCTCGTGCCGCGTCAGGATCTCCAGAAGATTTTCGTGCTTCGCCGCATTCTCGCGCCGATGGGAACGATGGATGCCATCGAGTTCCTGATCGACAAGTTGAAGCAGACCAAGACCAATTCGGATTTCTTCGAATCGATGAATACCTGATCCGGAGTTTTACCGGTCCCATCGACAAAGCTTTAAAGCCGCATCCGTTCATTCGGATGCGGCTTGACTGTTTTAACCGAGGTGAATGATGCCAGCTTCCGCCGATACCATTTATGCGCTCTCCAGTGGAGCATTGCCGGCCGGCGTCGCAATTATCAGGATTAGTGGGCCCGGCGCGTTCCAAGCCTTTGTCGCGTTGACCGGTCGTGACCTTCCCGCACCGCGGCAGGCGGTTCTATGTTCGATTCGAAACCGAAACAATGAGATCATCGACCAGGCGCTGATGATCGTTTTCCCTGCACCAAATTCCTTTACGGGTGAGAACTGCATCGAAATCCACAGCCACGGAAGCCGTGCGGTTGTCGCATCAATTTTTGCCGAGCTCGAACTGCTCGAAGGATTTCGGCCTGCGGATGCCGGCGAGTTCTCCCGCCGTGCGTTTGAAAACGGCAAGATGGATCTTCTCGAAATCGAAGGTCTGGCTGATCTGCTGCAGGCTGAAACGGAGATGCAGCGGCGGCTAGCGGTTGAGCAGAGCACTGGTAAGCTGTCAGCGCTCTACGATGGCTGGGCAGGCCGGTTGACGCGTGCTCGCGCCCTGATCGAGGCAGAGCTGGATTTCGCCGACGAGGAAGATGTGCCGGATTCAGTTGCCGCGCAGGTGTGGGACGCGATGATGCAACTTCATAGCGAAATCACCAGCCATCTCCAGAACGGCGGAAGCAGTGAGATTATTCGTGACGGGTTCAAGGTGGCGCTGGTAGGGGAGCCTAACGCTGGCAAGTCCACGCTTCTTAATGCTCTGAGCGGCCGTGACGTTGCTATTGTCACTGACATTGCTGGTACGACCAGAGACGTGCTGAGCGTCGATATTAATCTCGACGGTTACCTGGTCCGCATATTCGATACGGCCGGAATTCGGGAGACGCAGGATGTGGTCGAAAAGGAAGGCGTAAGGCGGGCCGTTCTGACAGCGGAAACCGCGGATTTTATTTTGGTATTGCAAGATAACGATTCGACTCCGAAACAATCGATCATTTCGCTGGAAAATGCTCGCCATTTGCATCTACGGACAAAAACCGCGATTTCCTCTTCTACAGTTGACGCTGTTTTTGATCTCGCCATCTCCGCCAGGGAAGGCGTCGGTCTCGACGAATTGCGTCTATTGATCAAGCGAGAGATTGAAAGCAGGGTTGGTGTTGCACAGACATTGGTCCCTGCCCGCGCCCGGCACAAAAAACGACTTGAAGAGACGCTGAACTATGTTAGTGATGCGCTCAATTCCGAGACCACGGACCTTGCGATAAGGTCGGAATATTTGAGACTCGCAGCAACATCGCTTGGACGCATTACTGGCCGCGTCGATGTGGAAGATTTGCTAGGCGTGATCTTCTCGGAATTCTGCATAGGAAAATGATTCACGTGAAACATTGGTGGCCAATACGGCAAAGCCGATGATTTGGGATAAGGCGCGGAGATATGCACCAGTCATTTGATGTCATTGTTATCGGTGGTGGACATGCCGGCAGCGAAGCTGCGGCGGCCGCTGCGCGACATGGCGCTAAAACCGCTCTCGTTACCCATAAGCGAGAGACTATTGGGGTGATGTCCTGTAACCCGGCAATCGGTGGTCTCGGTAAGGGACACCTGGTCCGCGAAATAGATGCGCTGGACGGTTTGATGGGCCGGGTTGCTGATGCAGCGGGAATTCAATTCCGTATGCTCAATCGCAAAAAAGGCCCCGCCGTCCGCGGGCCGCGCACGCAGGCTGATCGGCGGCTTTATCGCGAGGCAATGCAGCGGGAAATCAATACGATTGAAAACCTGACTATTATTGAGGGTGATGCTTTCGATATTGAAATGGCGGATGATAAGGTCTCCGCCGTAATCATGGCAAACGGTAGCCGGATTCCTTGTGGTGCTGTTGTGTTGACGAGCGGCACTTTTCTACGCGGCCTTATTCATATCGGCTCCGAAAAGATTCCCGCAGGCCGGGTTGGTGAAAAGCCGTCTGTCGGTCTTTCCGAAACACTTGCCCGCCTCGGCCTTGCCATGGGGCGATTGAAGACTGGCACCCCTGCCCGTCTTGATGGTCGCACGATCGATTGGGAAGGCGTGGATCGGCAAGCGGCCGATGAAGATCCCGTTCCGTTCTCCTTTATGACGGATCGCATTGTCAATCCACAGATCGAATGCGGCGTAACCCGAACGACGCCGGCCGGACACAAGATCATTCAGGATAATATTCATCTGTCAGCGATGTATTCGGGACAGATCGAGGGTGTTGGTCCGCGCTATTGTCCGTCGATTGAAGACAAGATTACACGCTTCGGTGAACGGGACGGTCATCAGATATTTCTGGAACCAGAAGGCCTTGATGACCACACAATTTATCCAAATGGAATTTCGACGTCGCTTCCTGCCTCAGTTCAGGAGCAGTTTATCCGCACGATCCCCGGCCTTGAGCAAGTCAACATCATTCAGCCCGGCTACGCGATTGAATATGACTATGTCGATCCGCGTGAGCTGAAGCCTTCTCTGGAATGCCGGAAAATTCCGGGATTGTTCCTGGCAGGGCAGATCAATGGCACGACGGGTTATGAAGAGGCAGGTGCCCAGGGTCTGGTTGCCGGATTGAATGCGTCGCTATATGCAGGCGACGCAGACCCTATCCATTTCAGTCGTACCGAATCCTATATCGGTGTGATGATCGACGATCTCACCTCCAAGGGTGTCAGCGAACCCTATCGCATGTTTACGTCAAGAGCCGAATATCGGCTTTCACTTCGCGTTGACAACGCTGATCTGCGACTTACACCTATTGGTCAGATGGCCGGCATTATCGGGCATGACCGCCAAAAACGCTTCGCAGATTTTATCTCCGATCTGGATCGGGGTCGCGAGCTGATGAAGAGCATTTCCATCAGTCCCTCCCAGGCTGCTAAACAGGGATTGAAACTCAACCAGGACGGTCAGCGTCGTTCGGTTTATGAAATGCTCGCCTACCCCGATATCACAATGGAAACTCTTACCGCTCATTGGCCGGAACTACGGGCGCTTAATACCAAGGTCGCTGAGGTTTTGGAAATAGAAGCGAGTTACGCTGTCTATATGCAGCGCCAAAGCGCGGATATTGTCGATATCAAGCGCGATGAAGACAGAAAAATTCCCAATGATTTCGATTTTCAGTCTTTGTCCGGTCTCTCCAACGAACTGAAACAAAAGCTGGAAAAGGCACGTCCAGAGAACATTGCCCAGGCTGCGCGTGTTGACGGTATGACACCTGCTGCGATATCGCTGCTTCTCGCACTTCTGCGGAAAGGCTCCGCATCAGGAAGTGAAAAATTGCGCGTGCACCAATAGCGAGTCGGACCATGAAGATAAACGGCCAGAGTGTTTCACGTGAAACACAGGAGAGGCTCGAACATTTCGTCGAGCTTTTCAAGAAGTGGAACAAAACCACAAATCTGGTTGCGCCTTCGACTCTCACTGAGCTCTGGAGCCGGCATGTGGCGGACAGTGCACAGATATTTCAGCTCGCCCCTCAACCGCAAAAATGGATTGATCTGGGAAGCGGCGGCGGTTTTCCGGGCGTCATTACAGCGATTTTTCTCGCGGAACTGGGTGATGGTTGGGTCGATCTGGTAGAGAGCAACAATAAAAAGGCTGCGTTTTTGCGAATTGCGCTGAAGGAAACCGGCGCAAGAGGCGCGGTTCATCCAGTCAGAATTGAAAAAGCGCCTGAAACCGTTGAAAATTGCGATGCGATTTCGGCGAGAGCCCTCGCCGAGATGAATTTACTTTTCGAATATATTTACCCGTGGGCGCAGAATAATCCAAATCTCAGGGCATATTTCAATAAAGGCAGGGATTATGAATCCGAACTGCAGAAAGCGCATGGCCGCTGGCAGTTTGATCTGATAAAACACCAGAGTGCCATTGAGGCAGATTCTGTTGTTCTTGAAATCAGTAACCTCACTAAGAGGCACTGACGAGCTGGTCAGGTGCGGTATGACTTCTGAAAAAAACCGGATTATCGCAGTCGCAAACCAGAAGGGTGGCGTTGGCAAAACAACGACGGCCATCAATCTGGCTACTGCATTGGCGGCTATTGGTGAGCGGGTGCTGATCATTGATCTTGATCCGCAGGGTAATGCCAGCACAGGTTTGGGAATCGACCGCAAAGAGCGCAAGCTTTCTTCCTATGATCTTCTGGTGGGTGATCATAACGTTGCCGAAGTTGCGGTTCCGACAGCAGTTCCGAACCTCGATATCGTCCCGTCAACGATGGATCTTCTGGGCTTTGAGATGCAGGTTGCGAATGTTGCCAACCGCGTCTTTCTGTTGCGTACCGCCATGGAGACGCAGGAAGCCAGAGACTATTCCTATATTTTGGTAGATTGCCCGCCCTCTTTTAATCTTTTGACGATGAATGCCATGACCGCCGCCCATTCGGTGCTGGTACCGTTGCAGTGCGAGTTCTTTGCGCTGGAAGGCCTCAGTCAGCTGCTGGATACGGTTAGCCAGATACGCGGCTCCGTCAATCCGCAGCTTGATATTCAGGGTATCGTTCTCACGATGTTCGATGCGCGCAACAATCTTGCGCAGCAGGTGGTTTCCGATGTGCGGATGCATCTGGGAGAAAAGGTTTACCACACTCTCATTCCGCGCAATGTTCGGGTTTCCGAAGCGCCGTCTTATGGTAAACCGGCAATTCTTTATGATCTGAAATGCGCTGGCAGCCAGGCTTATTTGCAATTGGCTTCCGAAGTGATCCAGAGAGAGCGTCTGCGCAAGGCGGCCTGACGTTTTGCCGGAGTATATGGAGTAATATCTTATGAGTGATGATCTTTCCAAGCGTCGACTCGGACGCGGTCTCGCGGCGTTGATCGGCGAAATGGATCAGCCTGTGCCGGTGGGTGAACCGCAGCGCGCCGTTAGTGCGGATCGCGCCATCCCGATCGAGTTCATCGCTCGCAGCCAGAGAAACCCACGTCGACACTTTGACGAAAATGAGTTGCAGGATCTTGCCTCGTCCATTCGTCAGCACGGGATTGTTCAGCCTGTGGTCGTGCGAACGATTGGCGTCAACCGCTACGAGATAATCGCTGGTGAACGGCGCTGGCGCGCGGCACAGCTGGCCGGTTTTACGGACGTTCCTGTCATCGTTCGGGATGTAGATGACCGAACGGCTCTGGAGCTGGCTATCGTCGAAAACGTCCAGCGTTCCGATCTCAATCCGCTTGAAGAAGCGATGGGCTATGAGCAGTTGATCGCCGAACATGGCTACACTCAGAACGACCTCGGTGAAATCATCGGCAAGAGCCGAAGCCATGTTGCAAACAGCCTTCGTCTTTTGAAACTTCCCGATCCGGTTCGGGACATGTTGGCGGATGGTTCGCTTTCCGCTGGCCATGCGCGCGCACTTGTTTCCACTTCCGATCCGTCAGGTCTGGCTCGGACTATCGTTTCCAAGGGTCTTTCGGTGCGTGATGCCGAGCGCCTGGCGCAAAACGACATCAAGTCGCAGGGTGACGTTTTGGAGAAGCGGCCTTCGCCTGAGAAGGATTCCGATACGGTCGCGCTTGAACGCAGCCTCTCGGATGCTCTCGGTCTGGACGTGAAGATCAGCCACAAAGGCGGATCGGGACAAATCCGCATCGGATACCGCACGCTAGAGCAGCTGGAAGCCGTGTGCCGCCTTCTAGAGCAAAAATAAGCAAGTATCGGTTTTAATTGATAAAATACCCGCGTTTAGCGGGTATTTTTATGCTGTGGTGCTCAAAAGTCGATAGCGCGGCCGTTTATTTCGTAGTCACCGAAACGAACAGGTTCCGCGCCGCCGCGACCGCCGGTTTCCTGCGGCAATTGAAGATCCGCCTGTTGTTTGCGCCGTTCTTCCGCTTCCTTCAACGCACGTTCCGCCGCCGGCGAAAGCCGCTTGAGCATTTCTGCGCCGTTGTCATTATCCGCATCCTGCATGAGTAATCCTCCCTATGACGGGATATTGAAATATGTTTGCCGTTCACCAGATTATATAAACAGATGGGCTTTATAAACCCCGGAATATTTCCTGAGTGGTAACAAGGAGAATTTGACATATGAACATGATGCGCACGGCAATGCTTCTGGCCTTCATGACGGCATTGTTCATGGGTGTCGGTTTTCTGATCGGCGGTAAGGGCGGCATGATGATTGCCTTGCTTATTGCCGCTGGTATGAATCTTTTCTCCTACTGGAATTCGGACAAGATGGTCCTGTCGGCCTATCGTGCACGCGAGATCGATGAGGCGAATGCGCCTGAATTTTTCCACATGATCCGCGATCTCTCGCATAATGCCGATCTTCCGATGCCCAAGGTTTATATTTATGACAGCCCGCAGCCGAACGCCTTCGCGACGGGAAGAAACCCGCAGAATGCCGCTGTCGCCGCCTCGACGGGCCTGCTGGAGCGCCTCACCCCTGAAGAAGTGGCTGGTGTCATGGCGCATGAGCTGGCCCATGTGCAGAACCGAGATACGCTAACGATGACTGTGACCGCGACGCTGGCAGGCGCCATCTCGATGCTCGGCAACTTCGCGTTTTTCTTTGGTGGCAATCGTGAAAACAACAATAATCCGCTGGGCTTTATCGGCGTACTGGTTGCGATGATCGTGGCGCCGCTCGCCGCGATGCTGGTGCAGATGGCCATTAGCCGTACGCGAGAATATTCTGCCGACCGGCGGGGAGCGGAAATTTGCGGCAATCCGCTCTGGCTCGCTTCGGCACTGCAGAAAATTTCGGGCATGGCGCAGAGCATTCATAATGAGGATGCGGAGCGTAACCCGGCGACGGCGCATATGTTCATCATCAATCCCCTGTCCGGTGAGCGCATGGACAACCTGTTTTCTACGCATCCGAATACGGAAAACCGGGTGGCGGCACTTCACGCCATGGCGCAGGAGTTTTCCCCGCGAGGATCGACGCGAACGCCATCGGGTGATAGACCTCAGCGCAAATCAGGCTCCGTTCCCAATACGGGCTGGGGACGAGGCAAAGAAAACGAGCGCAAGGGACCGTGGTCTTGACATCCGATACTCAAAATAAGCCGTCGCGGTCTAAAAAACCGGGACAGGACCATGCAAGGGGCCGCGAAGACGGCCCTTCGTCTTTCCAGGATAAACCCGGCCTTGCTGCACGCGTTGCCGCAACCCGCATTCTGGCGGCCGTTCTGGAAAAGAAAACCTCGCTGGACGGTATGCTGGACAGCGAAAACGGCAATCCCGTCTATCGCGTGCTATCCCTTGCGGACCGGGCGCTGGTGAGAGCGATCGTCAACAGCGCGCTTCGCCACCTTCCGCGTATCGAAGCCGCCTTGTCGATGCTGCTTGACGGACCGTTGCCGCAGGGCGCCCGGTCGCTTCATCACGTCCTTGTCGTTGGTGCAGCGCAAGTGCTTCACCTCGATGTCCCCGATCATTCTGCGGTCGATCTTGCCGTGGAACAGGCACACCGCGATCCGCGCAACAGACGTTTTGCCAAGCTGGTGAATGCCGTCCTCAGGCGATTGGGCCGGGAAAAAGCAGAAATCGAAAAGGCGATCGCGGATGTGCCCGTGCTGCCGGACTGGTTCTACGCTCGGCTTGTTTCGGCTTATGGAGATGAGGTTGCCAAACGGATTTCCGAAGCGCAGCTGACGCCCTCTTCCATCGATCTCACGGTGAAGAAGGATCCGGCTGTCTGGGCGGAAAAGCTGGGCGGTACGGTTTTGCCAAATGGCAGTGTCCGTCTCGGTGAATTTGAAGGCCAGATTCCCTCGCTTGAAGGCTTTGCCGAGGGTGCCTGGTGGGTTCAGGATCTCGCGGCCAGCATGCCTGTGAAGCTGATGGGCGATATTTCCGGAAAACGTGTTGCCGATCTCTGTGCAGCTCCGGGCGGCAAGACTGCCCAGCTCGCGCTTGCCGGCGCGAAGGTGACTGCCCTGGACCAGTCCGGCAATCGTCTTCGCCGCCTCAGGGAAAATCTCGACCGGCTTGGTCTTCACGCCGAAACCGTTGAAGCCAATATGCTGAAGTACCAGCCGGAACAGCTTTTCGACGCCGTTCTTCTGGATGCCCCCTGCTCGTCTACCGGCACGTTGCGTAAACATCCCGATGTCTGCTGGACGAAGGACGAGAATGATATTGCCAAGCTTGCCGCTCTTCAGGGACAGATGTTGCGACACGCGCTCACGCTGGTGGGAGCTGGCGGCATTGTGGTGTTTTCCAATTGCTCGCTCGATCCCTCTGAAGGGGAAGCGATGATTGCAAAGGTCCTGGCGGAAAACCCGGACTTCGAGCGTGTTGCCGTTCGCAAGGACGATTGGCCAGGAATGGAAGCCGCCGTCACTGCCGAAGGCGATCTTCGTACAACGCCGGATATGTTCGGCGGCATCGACGGGTTTTTTAGCAGTGTCTTGCGTAAGAAGTAGAAAAAAGCCAAGCTTCCGCGAATCATTGGATAATTGCCGATACGTTCCGATCATCACGGTTCACTCATAAAAACAAAACATGTGAAACGGGAAACACAGCTTGTCAGGGTCCTTTGCAGGCAGCATCAATGCCGCCGGTCTTCTCTCGCGGATGGCGTATCGTCATCTGTGTGTGGGCCTTGCTCCTTTGCGCCTGCGCATATCCCGGTTTGCCAATCGCGTTCCCGATGGTCTGGTGGCGGCGCCGACTGATCTGAGGGCAATCGATCCGTATTTTGCCGAGGAATTGCTGCGGGGCCGGATTGCGCTCGCCGGCCGCGTCGTCGAAACCGGCGGTCTATCGCCATTTCAGGTGGACTATCCTTCGCTGGTTTTTGAAGAGCGGCTGCATGCATTTGGCTGGCTGCGGCATATCCGTTCCGATAGATCGAGTGAGGCAAGCAAGCGGGCGCGCCGTATCGTCGCCGAATGGATGACTATTCACGGCAAGCGGGTTGCGGGGATTGCCTGGTCTCCGGAGATCGCGGCACAGAGGCTGATTGCCTGGCTGTCCCATTCTCCCGTCGTTTTACATGAGGCCGATGCGGGTTTTTATCGTCGTTTCCTGAAAAGTCTTGCGTTTCACGTGCGTTATCTCGACAGGATCGTCAAACATGCGCCGGATGGCGAAGCGAGGCTGCGGATCAGGATTGCGCTGGCCGTCGCGTCCATCGCCATGCCGACCCGCCTTTCCCATATTACTCGGCACGGAATGAAGCTGGCGCAGGAAATGGAACGCCAGATTCTTCCAGATGGCGGGCATGTTTCCCGCAATCCGAGGGTCATGCTGGATTTGCTGCTCGATCTTTTGCCGCTTAGGCAAAGCTACATCAATCTCGGTCACGATCTGCCCTCGGGGCTGGTGCCGGCGATTGACAGGATGTTTCCGGCCATCCGGTTTTTCCGCCACCAGGGCGGTGATCTGGCGCTGTTCAATGGCGCCACCGCCACGCTTGCCAATGAACTTGTGTCGGTACTTCGTTATGATGAGACAGCCGGCCGGCCGTCCAAAATGCTGCCGGATGTCAATTATCATCGTCTTGCAACCGATGAGACGGTCATCATCGTCGATACTGGTCATCCAGGCTCGGCGGAGCTTTCGCGTAACGCCCATTCGGGCTGCCTGTCCTTTGAGATGTCCTGTGGCAAGAGCCGGTTCATCGTCAATTCGGGCTTCCCGAAAAACGCAGCACCCGAATATCAGCGGGCGAGCCGCTCGACGGCGGCCCATTCAACGGTCACGCTCGCCGACACGTCGTCTTGCAGACTTTCCCGCTCGAGACTGCTCGGGCCGATCATGATTTCCGGTGTCAGTCAGGTGGAGAGCCGCCGCGGAACGGATGCAAATGGCAATGATGTCCTGTGGGCGTCGCATGACGGTTATTTGCAGAATTTCGGTTGCTATCACGATCGGGAAATTGAGCTGAATGTTGCCGGTACGAAGATAAAGGGCCGTGATCTGCTTCGTGCCGACGAGAATGTGGTGAAGGCGCAATTGCAATCCATATCGGCTGTATCGCGGTTCCATATCCACCCCCACATCCAGCTATATCAACAGGACGAGGAGTCGGTTTATCTGGAGGCAGCGGATGGAACGACCTGGCTGTTTTCGGCGCCGGGACTGGAGCTTTTCGTGACCGAGGATGTTTTTATGGCGGATGCATCCGGCATGCGGCCTTCGCAGCAGATCGAGCTGCCATTCAATCTGGCGAATACTCGGGAAATCCGCTGGATCATCGAACGCAAGGCGTAGAGGATTCCTGGCGAGTTTCAGGCAAAAACCGCCATAGTTTTCGCCGTTCCGCGTCCCCGCTGTTTATTAATATGGCAAGCTGTGTTAACGCGGCGGCAATTGCTGGATCAATCCCAGTCCAGCCTGTCCTCCCCGTTAAACGGAGTATGCCCGATGGCTGTCGTTTCCAAAAAAATCCCCGCTCCCGATAAAGTCAAAATCCGTACAGCCCTTCTTTCCGTTTCTGACAAGACGGACATTATCGAGCTGGCGACTGTCCTGTCCAAGCTTGGCGTCAAGCTGCTGTCGACGGGTGGCACGGCAAAGGCCATCGCTGACGCGGGACTGCCGGTAACGGATGTTTCCGATGTGACCAATTTCCCGGAAATTATGGATGGTCGCGTCAAGACCCTGCATCCCAACGTGCATGGTGGACTTCTGGCTATCCGGGATGATGCTGATCACGTCGAGGCAATGAAGGCTCACGGTATCGAGGCGATCGATCTCTCCGTCATCAATCTCTATCCCTTCGAGGAGGTTCGCGCCAAGGGTGGCGACTACCCCACGACGGTCGAGAATATCGATATTGGCGGCCCGGCAATGATCCGCGCTTCGGCCAAGAACCACGCCTATGTCACTGTTGTCACCGATCCGTCCGACTACCCTGCGCTGGTGGAAGCCCTGCAGGCCGATGACGGTCAAACCTCCTACGCGCTGCGCCAGACCTTCGCCGCCAAGGCATATGCCCGCACCGCCGCTTATGATGCGGTGATTTCCAACTGGTTTGCTGAGGCGCTGGCTATCGAAACGCCGGATTATCGTGCCATCGGCGGTGCGCTGAAGGAAAAAATGCGTTACGGCGAGAACCCGCACCAGAGCGCCGGTTTTTACCTGACCGGCGAAAAGCGCCCCGGTGTTTCCACGGCGACGCTTCTTCAGGGCAAGCAGCTTTCCTATAACAACATCAATGATACGGATGCAGCCTACGAGCTGGTAGCGGAATTCCTGCCGGAAAATGCGCCGGCTGTAGCGATCATCAAACACGCCAACCCCTGTGGTGTTGCGACGGGTCCCACACTTGCAGAAGCCTACCGGCGCGCGCTGGCATGCGATTCCGTTTCGGCCTTTGGCGGCGTCATCGCCTTGAACCGCACGCTCGATGCGGAAACGGCAGAAGAGATCGTCAAGCTCTTCACCGAAGTCATCATTGCACCCGATGTGACGGAAGAGGCAAAGTCCATTATCGCCCGCAAGCCCAATCTGCGACTGCTGGCAGCTGGTGGCCTGCCAGATCCGCGCGCTGCCGGCATTACGGCCAAGACGGTTTCCGGCGGTCTTCTGGTTCAGAGCCGTGACAACGGCATGGTCGAGGATCTGGAACTGAAGGTGGTCACCAAGCGTGTGCCGACACCTCAGGAACTTGAAGACATGAAGTTCGCCTTCAAGATTGCCAAGCACGTAAAGTCCAATGCGGTGATCTATGCCAAGGACGGCCAGACGGCAGGTATCGGCGCCGGACAGATGAGCCGGGTGGATTCCGCCCGTATCGCCGCCCAGAAGGCGGAAGATGCGGCCAAGGCACTCGGCCTTGCTGAGCCGCTGACGCGCGGCTCTGCTGTGGCTTCTGAAGCGTTTTATCCCTTCGCCGATGGTTTGCTTGCAGCTATTGCAGCAGGTGCCACCGCAGTCATTCAGCCTGGTGGTTCCATGCGCGACCAGGACGTGATCGATGCGGCCAATGAGCACAATGTGGCGATGGTCTTTACCGGCATGCGTCACTTCCGCCATTAAGCAGAAACGGCGCACAGAATTTAAAAGGCCCGGAAAGTGATTTCCGGGCCTTTTGTTTCACGTGGGACAGTCCGATGCACATATTGGAAGCGGGTCAGGTAACCGCGCCCACCTGCCACGGCACAAATTCATTGTCGCCGTAGTCGTAAATCTCACTGACGGTCTTGTCTCCCGAAGCGACTGCAAGAATGTGCTCGAAAATTCGTTTGCCGGATTCCTCGATGGTTTCCGCGCCGGTAACGATCTCGCCGCAGTTGAGGTCCATGTCTTCCTTCATGTGTTCATACATTTCGGAATTGGTGGCAATCTTGATGCAGGGTGCCGGCTTGAATCCCGATACGGAGCCGCGGCCGGTGGTGAAACAGATGACGTTACAGCCGCCGGCGACCTGGCCGGTGACGGCAACAGGATCGTAACCGGGCGTATCCATGAAGACGAAGCCCTGCTCAGTAACGGTTTCCGCGAATTCGTAGACCGCTTTCAGTGGCATGGAGCCACCTTTGGCCACTGCGCCCAGCGATTTTTCCAGAATGGTGGTCAGTCCACCAAGCTTGTTGCCGTGCGATGGGTTGTTGTTCAGCTCATCGCCGTTGCGAGCGGTATAATCCCGCCACCAGTCGATGCGCTGCAAAAGCTTTTCGGCAACAGCAGGCGTGACGGCACGCTTCGTCAGCAGGTGTTCAGCACCGTAAATCTCCGGCGTTTCGGCAAGAACCGTTGTACCGCCGTTGCGGACGATGAGGTCTGATGCATATCCCAGGGCCGGGTTTGCCGATATTCCGGAGTAACCATCCGAACCGCCGCATTCTAGCGCGACCTTCAGTTTTGAAAGCGGCTGTTCAGAGCGCTGGGCAGCATTGACCATTGGCAGCATCGCCTTGATCTCGGCAATGGCGGCATCGATCGTTTTGCGTGTGCCGCCGTGCTGCTGGATCGTCATGGTGCGCAGCCGTTCGCCCTCCTCCATCTTGTAATGTTCGAGGATGGGGGCGATCTGGTTGGTCTCACAGCCGAGGCCGATCAGCAGAATACCGCCGAAATTCGGGTGGCGGGCATAACCCTGAATGGTGCGGATCAGAAGACGATAACCTTCCGATTTCGTATTGAGCGCGCAGCCGCCGCCATGGGTCAGTGCCACAACGCCGTCGACATTGTCGAACCCTACAAGGCCGCCCTGCTTGTTGAAATAATCGGCGATGTAACGCGACACGGTGGCGGAACAGTTCACGGATGCGATGACGCCGATGTAGTTGCGTGTGCCAACGCCACCGAGACCCCGGTCAAAACCCTTGAAGGTCCGGCGCTCGCCCTCGGGCAGCATGCCTTTTTCCTCGATATCGACACTGAACTGATGCGTGTGTTCGGAAGGCACCATGGCGAGATTGTGCAGATGCACATGCCGGCCAGGCTCGATATCCTGTGTCGCGATGCCGATCACCTGTCCGTATTTCAGGACCTCGTCTCCGGATCTGATAAACGTCAGGGCCACCTTGTGGCCGCGTCCGATCAGCTCCCGGGCTGTCAGATCGCCTCTGCCCGTCGCACCACCGGCCGGTATCGACCGGCGTGCCACCGCGACATTGTCGTTGGCGTTCAGCAAAATGGTTGCCTCGGAATTCTCACTCACGGGTTTTTCTCCTCCCCGGTACATTGCCTGCTATGTTTTAAATTTAGCCGTCTACCCAGCGTCTCTTGGAACCTTCCAGATGGGTATGCATGGCCGCCTGCGCCAGCAGCGGATCTTTCAACTCCAGGGCCGCCAGAATCGCTTCGTGCTCCTGAAGGGCGTGGGTCCAGGTATCGCGATCCTCAAATTTCACACGCAATTGTGCCGAAATCGGGCTGTGGCGCTCATCGAAGAGGTTTGCCACCAGTCGGGCCAGAACGCTGTTACCGGATTGTTCGGCAATGGTGACGTGGAAAAGCCGGTCCTGATCGAGAGGTTTGCGCGCGGCCTCGATTTCCTGCTGCATCGTGTTGAGAATCTGGCGAAGGTTTGCAATCGTTTCATCGGTCATGCGGCTCGCCGCCAGTACGATTGTCGCGCCTTCCAGCGCTGCGCGCGCCTGCATCAGTTCGGAGGGGCTGTCGCCCAAGGATTTGGTGTTGTGGGTTGTCTGAAGGGCCTCGGTGGAGACATAGACACCGGAACCCATGCGGATTTCGACGGTGTTGTCGATTTCAAGCGCAATCAGTGCCTCGCGCAGTGATGGTCTCGAAACCCCGAGCTTCTGTGCCAGTTCCCGTTCGGCGGGAAGTCGTGTTCCGGGCAGAAACTCTCCCAGATCGATCAGCTCGCGTATCTGGTCCGCAATCTGCTGATAAAGCCTGCGTGGTTCCGCTATTTTGGCCTGACCATTCATGTGTTTTCTGACGAACCTTGTCTGTTATCTGAATTTGGCCTTACCGTAGCGCCAAGCGCATCAATACGCAAGAAATTACTTAAATACATGAATTTACAGTGTTATTTCAAGAAGTCTTTTGAGATGATTTTGCGTGTACCAGACGCTGGATTCAAATTTTGGGCTAATTGGCTTGACCATTTTAAAAAAGCGGCCTAACCATTTGGCTCATTATTGCCCCCGGTGGAGCGGGGAGCGCGGGTGGAGGTTTCTTGATGTCGCAGGGCGCATCGACAATTCGAGGCGATTTTTCGCCTGAGGAGACGGCGCGCGGCCTTGGTTCAGGCCTCCTGCGTCTCGAAAACATCAGCAAGGAATTTCCGGGCGTCAAAGCGTTGTCGAATGTGCATTTCGACTTGCGCAGCGGCGAGGTTCACGCTGTCTGCGGCGAAAACGGTGCCGGAAAATCCACCCTGATGAAAATCATCAGCGGCGTTTACCAGCCAAGCGACGGAACCATCCTGCACAAGGGCGTCAAAGTGCAATATGCATCGCCGCTGGAATCCGAAGCCGCCGGCATCGCCATCATCCATCAGGAACTCAACCTCGTTCCGCATCTTTCCGTTGCCGAGAACATCTATCTCGCCCGCGAGCCGCGCCGTGGTTTCCTCGTCGACCGCAAGAAACTGCGGCTTGATGCAAAGCGCTGTCTCGATCGGCTGGGCGTCGATATCGACCCTGACCAGATTGTCCGCGGCCTCTCGGTCGCTCAATGTCAGATGGTGGAAATTGCCAAGGCGCTTTCCCTGGATGCTGAAGTCCTCATCATGGATGAGCCGACCTCCTCGCTGACCGAGCAGGAAACGCGGCTGTTGTTCAAGGTGATCCGCGATCTCAAGGCTTCTGGCGTCGGCATCGTCTATATTTCCCACCGGCTCGATGAAATGGCCGAAATCGTCGACCGCGTGACGGTTTTGCGGGACGGGCGTTATATTTCCACCGACGATTTTGCATCGATCACCGTTGACGATATCGTCACGCGCATGGTCGGGCGTTCGCTGGAGGAGAAGTTCCCGGAACGCACGTCGCGCCCTACGGATGATGTTATTTTCTCGGTGGAAGGGCTGACGCGCAAGGGTGTGTTCCACGATGTCGGTTTCTCGCTGCGGCGCGGTGAGATTCTCGGCTTTGCCGGACTGATGGGTGCGGGTCGCACGGAAGTTGCACGGGCGATCTTCGGTGCCGATCCTCTGGATGCTGGCAAGGTCGTTTTCAACGGGCGGGAGCTTTCCATCAGTTCCCCGCGAGATGCCATCGAAGAGGGTATCGCCTATCTGTCCGAAGACCGCAAAAGCGATGGTCTTGCGATCAAGATGTCGGTTGCGGCCAATACGACGCTTGCCAATATCGGCGAGGTCTCCAACCGCTTCGGGCTGATTGACTTTAAGAAGCACGACGATGTCGCCAGACGTTACGTCGATCTCCTGAACATCCGTACCCCTTCGATCGAACAGACGGTGCGGCTGCTTTCAGGTGGCAATCAGCAGAAAATCATCATTGGCAAATGGCTGTTCCGGCAGTCGCGCGTGCTGTTTTTCGACGAGCCGACGCGCGGCATCGATGTCGGCGCAAAATTCGCGATCTACAAGATCATGGACGAGCTGGCTGCACAGGGCATCGGCGTCATTCTCATCAGTTCGGAACTGCCGGAAATTCTGGGACTGACGGATCGTATCGCCGTTTTCCACCAGGGCCGGATCACGGGCGTGCTTGAGACCGCCAAGACCAATCAGGAAGAAATCATGCGGTACGCGTCCGGTTACGGCCGGGCCGCGCAGTGAGGATTGACATGGCTAATATTGCAGAACCCAAGAAGAGCTTCGCTTTCAGCGACCGCCAGAAGGACATCATCCAGAAGTTTGCGGCTCTTGGCAGTCTCGTTGTGCTGGTTATGGTGTTTTCCGCCACCAGCAGCGCCTTTTTCTCCGTCAACAATGCCATGACTATTGCGCTTCAAGTGACCTCCATCGCCCTTCTCGGCATTGGTGCGACCTGCGTCATCATCACCGGCGGCATCGATCTTTCCGTTGGTTCGGTGCTTGCTCTGGCCGGTGTCGTTGCCGCGCTTGCGGTGAAGGAGTTGGGTATGCCGGTGCCGGTCGGCATGCTGCTTGGCATTCTGACGGGGTCGCTTTGCGGTCTTATCAATGGCCTCATGGTCACGCGTTTCAAGCTGCCGCCCTTCATCGCCACGCTCGGCATGATGTTGATCGCCCGTGGTGTGGCACTACAGATCACCGGCGCGCGAGCGGTTTCCGGCCTCGGCGAATCCTTCGGTGAACTCGGCAACGGCGCCCTCTTCCGCATCGTCAATATTGGTGATGACGGTTTTCCGAACGTGGTGTTTCCGGGCATCCCCTACCCCGTCATCCTTATGGTGGTGATTGCGCTGGCTGTTTCCTTCATGCTCAACCGCTCCATCCTTGGCCGTCACATCTATGCCGTCGGTTCGAATGCGGATGCTGCGCGTCTGTCCGGCGTAAACGTCGCACGCGTCACCAATTTCACCTACATCCTGTCCGGTACGCTCGCCGGGTTGACCGGTTGCGTGCTGATGTCGCGCCTCGTCACAGCCCAGCCGAATGAGGGCGTGATGTATGAGCTGGATGCCATTGCCAGCGCCGTTATCGGCGGCACATCGCTCATCGGCGGCGTGGGCACGATTTCAGGCACGGCAATCGGTGCCTTCGTCATCGGCATCCTGCGCAACGGTCTCAATATGAATGGCGTGTCCGCCTTCACGCAACAGATCATCATCGGTCTTGTCATTCTGGTCACCGTCTGGATCGACCAGCTGCGCAACCGCCGCTGATACAGGGCTGCGGACCCTATCCGCAAACAAGATCGGCACGGGAGGCCCGGTATGCCGACATCACGGAGGAAGAAATGAACAAGCTTACGACCGCCCTTCTGACATCCGCAATCGCGCTGTGGAGCGTCTCCACCGTGCAGGCCGGCGAAATCGCCGTCATCGTCAAGACCGTCAATTCCACCTTCTGGCAGAACGTTCAGAAGGGCGCCGATGCGGCGATGAAGGACTCTGCCGGCAACACCATGACCTTCCAGGGTCCGGCTTCTGAATCGGCCATCGCCGATCAGGTCAACATGGTTGAAAACGCTGTAAACCGTAAGGTTTCGGGTATCGTTCTTGCTCCTTCCGATCCTGATGCGCTTGTTCCGGCTGTCAAGAAAGCCTGGGAAGCCCGCATTCCCGTGGTTCTGATCGACTCGCAGCTCGCCAAGGGTTCCGAGCAATATTATCAGTCCTTCCTGGCGACCGATAACAAGAAAGCCGGCGAACTGGCTGCTCAGGCGCTGATCGACAAGGTTGGCAAGGAAGGCAAGATCGCCGTGATGTCCTACGTCGCCGGTGCCGGTTCGGAAATCGGACGCGTTGGCGGTTTCACCGACTATATCCAGATGCATTCCAACCTTAAGATCGTAGGTCCGTTCTATTCGCAGTCGCAGATGGCGACGGCGCTGAACCAGACAACCGACGTTCTGGCCGCCAATTCCGATCTCAAGGGCATCTTCGGCGCCAACGAACCCACCGCAATCGGTGTAGGCCGCGCGCTCGCCCAGGCCGGTAAGGCAGGCAAGGTTGTCGGCATCGGCTTTGACGGTAACCAGGACCTTCAGGGCTTCGTCAAGGACGGCACGCTGGCCGGCATCGTCGTTCAGGGTTCGTATCAGATGGGCGAAAAGGGCATCCAGACCGTTTCCAAGCTCATCAGCAAGGAAAAGGTCGAAAAGTTCGTCGACACCGGCGTTGTTGTTGTCACCAAGGACAATATCGAGAAGCCGGAAGCCAAGAACGTTCTTTATTAACGTATGCCGGCGCGCCGCTCATTGAGTGGCGCGCCTCACAAATTTCAGAAGCGGGATTTCAGTCAATACCGCATACGGTTTTCAACATCCGCTCTACCGAAAAATCAGGAAGCCCTTGCGATGAAAGTCTCCGATACACGTAAATTGCCGCGCCGTGCCGTTGAAGTCACGGTCATGGGCCTTGGTTGCGCCCAGATGGGTAATCTCTACCGCGTTACGCCCTACGAGGAATCCAAAGGTGCGTTCGACAAGGCATGGGAAAGCGGCATTCGCTATTTCGATACCGCACCTTTTTATGGTTACACGCGTTCGGAGCGTCGTCTTGGAACCATGGTGACGGAGCATGACCGACGCGAATACACCCTCTCCACCAAGGTCGGTCGCGTCATGGTTCCCGATGAAACTGTGGGCCCGGAAGAGGACGCCTACATTGCGCCGCTGCCTTTCCGCCCGGTCTATGATTATTCCTATGACGGTATTCTGCGCTCCTTCGAAGCGAGCCAGCAGCGGCTCGGCGTTCTGAAGCCGGATATTCTCTATGTGCACGATATCGGCTCTTTCACGCATGGCGAAAAGCACCAGCACTACTGGGAGCAGCTGACCACTGGCGGCGGCTTCCGGGCACTCGGCAAGCTGCGCGAGGAAGGGTCGACGGGTGCTATCGGCCTCGGCGTCAACGAGTGGGAAATCGTCGGCGACGCCATGGATGTTTTCGACATCGACGTTGCCATGCTTGCCGGCCGTTATACGCTTCTGGAGCAGCAGAGCCTTGCCTTCATGAACCGCTGCGCGGAAACCGGCGTTGCGATCGTGGTCGCCGGTGCTTTCAATTCAGGCATTCTGGCAGGCAACCGCAAATTCAACTATGCCGATGCGCCTGCCGACATCATCACGCGGGTGGATGCGCTTCAGGGCGTTTGTGACGACGTTGGTGTTTCGTTGCAGGCGGCTGCGCTGCAGTTTCCGCTCGGGCATCCGGCTTCGGTCACGGTCGTATCCGGCGCGCGCAATGCGCAGCAACTTGCCGCAAACATCGAATGGTTCGAACAGGTTGTTCCGGACGAATTCTGGTCGGAGCTGCAAAAGCGTGGCCTGATTTCCGAAGGCGCACCTGTGCCCGGCACAAAGGCCTGAAGCGATGATCATCGATGCCCACCAGCATTTCTGGCTGATGAAGGATCGTGCCGGGCAATGGCCGCCGCCGTCTCTGGCTGCCATCTACCGGGATTTTCTTCCGCAGGATCTGTCTCCTCTGCTGGCAAAGGCCGGAGTTTCCGGAACCGTGCTGGTGCAGACGATGGAAAGTGCGGCCGATACGGATTTCATGCTCGATCTGGCTGGAAGCACCGATTTCATCAAGGGCGTGGTCGGCTGGGTGGACATGAAGTCCGCGGACGCTGCGGCGGAAATCGCCCGGCGGGCAAAACATCCGGCCTTCAAGGGCGTACGGCCGATGCTGCAAGGCATGGAAGATGTGACCTGGATCGACGATCCCGCGCTCGATGCCGCTGTGGATGCGCTGGTGAAACATGCACTGGTGTTCGATGCGCTGGTCCTGCCGCCGCATCTGTCGCATCTTCTCGCTTTCGCGCGCCGCCATCCGCAATTGCCTGTTGTCATCGATCACGGGGCGAAGCCGCTTATCGCCACGGGCCAATATGGGGACTGGCGCAGGGACATGGCAGCTTTGGCGACCCTTCCCAACCTCCATTGCAAGCTGTCCGGCCTGTTGACCGAGCGTGGCGAGCAGAGACCTGAAGCCGTCAGGCCCTATGCCGAAACCATTCTGGAACTGTTCGGCGGCGAACGCGTGATCTTCGGCAGTGACTGGCCGGTATTGCGGCTGGCTGGCGACTATCAGGAATGGCTGGACTTCTGCCGCGAAATCGTGCCTGAGCACGACCATGCGGCCGTCTTTGGCGGCAACGCCGTTCGTTTTTATTCCCTTCCCAACAGGTGATGCATGCTGGCGATTTTCTGCGAGACCCCCGGTCAACTTGTCCCCAAGGAACAACCAAAGCCCGCCCGTGGCGAAGGTGAAGTGCTGGTGCGTATTCGTCGCATTGGTGTCTGCGGCACCGACCTGCATATTTTCACCGGTAATCAGCCCTATCTTTCCTATCCGCGCATCATGGGCCACGAGCTTTCCGGCACGGTGGAAGAGGCGCCGGAAGGCAGCCATCTTTCGGCGGGCGATGTCGTTACCGTCATACCCTATATTTCCTGTGGTGAGTGCAGCGCCTGCCGCAAAGGAAAGAGCAATTGCTGCCGCAACATCGGCGTGCTTGGCGTTCATCGCGATGGCGGCATGGTCGAATATCTGAGCGTTCCGCAGCAATTCGTGCTGAAGGCGGAGGGCTTGAGCCTCGATCAGGCGGCAATGACCGAATTTCTGGCGATTGGCGCGCATGCCGTGCGTCGTGGGTCGGTGGAAAAGGGTCAGAAGGTCCTGATCGTCGGTGCCGGTCCGATCGGCATGGCGGTTGCGGTTTTCGCCGTTCTCGATGGCGGTGAGGTGACGATGATTGACGGGCGCACCGACCGGCTGGATTTCTGCAAGGACCATCTCGGCGTTGCCCATACGGTGACGCTTGGCGAGGGCGACAAGGATCGTCTGTCGGATATCACTGGCGGCGATTTCTTCGATGCCGTTTTTGATGCGACCGGTAATCCTAAAGCCATGGAGCGTGGCTTTTCCTTCGTCGGCCACGGTGGTTCCTATGTGCTGGTTTCCATCGTTGCCAGCGATATCTCCTTCAACGATCCGGAGTTTCACAAGCGCGAAACCACGCTGCTCGGCAGCCGCAACGCCACGCCGGAGGATTTCGAGCGGGTGCTGCAGGCGCTGCGGGAAGGCAAGGTACCGGAGGCACTCATCACTCACCGCATGACACTTGCCGATGTGCCTTCCAAATTCGCCGGGCTGACCGATCCGAAAGCCGGAGTCATCAAGGGCATGGTGGAGGTCTCATGACGACCGACACACCCATCCTGCAATTCGGTACCAGCCGCTTTCTTCTGGCCCATGCGGATTTGTTCATTTCGCAGGCGCTGGAAAAAGGCGAGGCCCTCGGGCGCATCACAATCGTCCAGACGACCGGCAATGCGGAGAGCCTGAAGCGTGTGGCAGCATTGAACGATGGCACGCCCTATCCGGTGCGCATTCGCGGCATTCGCGACGGGCAAGAGGTGGATGAGGAAATTCCAGGTAAGGCTGTCGCGCGCGCGCTGACGGCGGCGGCCGACTGGGCCGAGGTGAGGCGGATCGCCTGCGGGGCAAGGGTCATTCTGTCCAATACGGGTGACCGCGGTTATGAGCTGGATTCGTTCGACGGGCCGGGTCTTGCCGACGACTTCACGCTTGTACCAAAGAGTTTTCCGGCAAAGCTCTGCCTGTTGCTGCTGGAACGTTTTCAGACAAATCCGGAAGCCCCTGTATCGATCTTTCCTTGCGAGCTCGTTCCGCGCAACGGCGACCGGTTGAAAGAGGTTGTTCGCCAGCTTGCCGACGAATGGCAGCTGCCGGCGGGTTTCGGCTTCTACCTGAATGAGAAATGCCGTTTTGCCAACAGCCTTGTAGACCGCATCGTTTCCGAGCCGATCGATCCGGTTGGCGCAGTTGCCGAGCCCTATGCGCTTTGGGCAATCGAGAAGCAGGAGGGCCTTGTTCTGCCCTGCACCCACCCTGCGGTGGTGCTGACTGATGATCTCGACCGCTATGAAAAGCTGAAGCTGTTCCTGCTCAATCTTGGCCATTCCTATCTGGCGGAGCGATGGTTGCGGGATGCCCGTGCGAAAGACGAGACGGTGCGGCAGGCAATGGCCGACGATGCGCTTTCGGGAGATCTGGAAACGCTCTGGCGGGACGAGGTTCTGCCGGTCTTTGCCGCAGAAGGCATGGGAGAAGAAGCGCAAGCCTATATCCGTGCTGTGCGGGAGCGTTTCCTGAACCCCTTTCTCGCCCACCGGCTCGCGGACATTTCAGGCAATCACGATGAAAAGAAACGCCGTCGTTTTGTGCCGGTCATCGCTGCGGCGGAACGTCTGGGGTTAAACGTGCCGCAGCCGAAACTGCGTGCGGCGCTCGCCACCATCAAGCAATAACGGAGTTTTGTATGCAGCGCATGGGAATGGTCATCGGCGTCAAACCGGACATGATTGCGGAATATAGAAGACTGCACGCCGCCGTCTGGCCCGAAATTCTGGCGCTCATCAGCGATTGCAACATCCGCAACTACACGATCTTCCTGCGCGAACCGGAAAATCTGCTGTTCGGATATTGGGAATATCACGGCACCGATTTCAGCGCCGATATGGCGAAGATGGCGGCAAGCCCAAAGAACCAGGAATGGTGGTCTTTCACCATTCCCTGCCAGCAACCACTCGAAAGCCGCAAGGAAGGCGAGTGGTGGGCAATGATGGAAGAAACCTTCCACCACGACTGAACGATTTCCTTTGACACTGACCGCGAGTGAACGGCCATGACCAAAATTACTGATCTGCGAGTTTTCGACCTGCGTTTTCCGACCTCCCAGAGCCTTGATGGTTCGGATGCGATGAACCCCGACCCGGATTATTCGGCGGCTTACGTCATTCTCGACACCGATGAACCGGAACTGAAAGGCCACGGACTGACCTTCACCATTGGCCGCGGCAATGAGATTTGCTGCATGGCCATCAAGGCGATGCGCCATCTGGTGGTCGGAACCGATCTCGCCACGGTGACCGAGAACCCCGGCAAATACTGGCGCCACCTGACTGGTGATAGCCAGCTTCGCTGGATCGGCCCGGATAAGGGCGCGATGCATCTCGCCACCGGCGCTGTCGTCAATGCTGTCTGGGATTTGCTAGCCAAAAAGGCGGGAAAGCCGGTCTGGCAGCTTGTTGCCGATATGAGCCCGGAAGAAATCGCCGATATCGTCGATTACCGTTATCTGACTGACGTGCTGACGAAGGACGATGCGATTGCGATCCTCAAAAAAGCCGAAAGCGGCAAAAAGGAACGTATCGAGACGCTGAAGAACGAAGGCTACGCCTGCTACACCACATCAGCCGGCTGGCTCGGTTATGACGACGCCAAGCTGCGCCGTCTTTGCCAGGAAGCGATCGATGCCGGTTTCAACCATGTAAAGATGAAGGTTGGCCGTGATCTCGAAGACGATATCCGCCGCCTCACCATAGCCCGCGAGGTGATCGGCCCCGACCGTTATCTGATGATCGACGCCAACCAGGTGTGGGAAGTGGATCAGGCGATTGAATGGGTCAAGCAACTTGCCTTCGCCAAGCCCTTCTTCATTGAAGAGCCGACCAGCCCGGACGATGTCGCCGGCCATCGCAAGATCCGTGCAGCCATCGGCTCCGTGAAGGTGGCAACCGGCGAAATGTGCCAGAACCGTATCATGTTCAAGCAGTTCATCGCCGAAGGTGCAATCGACGTCGTGCAGATCGACAGCTGCCGCATGGGTGGTCTCAACGAGGTGCTGGCGGTTTTGTTGATTGCTGCCAAATACAATTTGCCGGTCTGGCCGCATGCCGGTGGCGTCGGCCTTTGCGAATATGTGCAGCATCTGTCGATGATCGACTATCTCGTGGTTTCCGGCACCAAGGAAGGCCGCGTGATCGAATATGTCGACCATCTGCACGAGCATTTCATCGAACCCTGCGATATTCGCAATGCCGCGTACATGCCGCCGAAGCTGCCCGGTTTCTCCATTGAAATGAAGCCGGATTCTATTGCGACCTACACGTTCAAGGGATGATTGAAGGATAACAGCGCTTCCGTGAGGCGCTGCCACTCCGCTTCGCTGCCGGGAAGGCCGAAACGCATGTCGTTCGGCCTTTCATCAAAAATGCGCACCAGAATGCCGTGCAGGCCAAGGTGATCGAACAGTTCTTTGGCCCGGTGGTCCCGCACCAGGGTAAACAGGGACGTACCGCCGGCAATCTTCAGGCCCGCTTTTTCCAGCAATTCACTCATACGCTGTGCTTCTGCCGCAAGCCGGAGGCGCATGGATGATTGCCATTCCCTGTCCGCCAAAGCCTGCGTCGCGATGTTGAGCGCCGGCCCGGATACTGCCCAGGGGCCAAGCCTTGCCTCCAGTTCCGCAGCGATGTCGGGATGCGCAAGCGCAAAACCGAGCCGGACCCCTGCCATGCCATAGAACTTGCCGAAGGATCGCAGTACCACCAGCGCGTCGTGCCCTGCGACATTTGCAAGACTTTCCGTATGTCCCGTCTCGATAAAGGCCTCGTCTACGACAAGCAGGCCGCCTTTGCGGCGCATCGCCTCGGCCAGCGACAACAAAGCTTCTCGATCCGTGATGCGACCATCGGGGTTGTTGGGATTGACCACCACCGCATAGTCGTAAGCTGACAGATCACTAATATGGTCTACCTCGGTCACGGTCAGTCCGGCCATGCGCGCGGTTCGGGCATGTTCGGCATAAGCGGGTGAGAGCACGGCTCCGCTTTTCGCTCCGCGTTCGAGTGCCAGGTGAGCCAGCAATGGCATCAGCATCTGGGTGCCGGGGGACAGTGCCACATGCCCCGTGGATGGTGCGCCGAAAGACGCGACGGCCAGCCTTTTCAATTCTTCGGCCGCGTCAGGCTCCGGCAGGCGGGCAAATGCGCTGGCGGGAACGGGAGAATGCGGGTAGGAGTGCGGATTGATCCCGGTCGACAGGTCGATCCACGGTTCCGGCGCTTCAGGAAACATCAGGCGCGCCTTGCCGAGATTGCCGCCGTGACGGATCGCAGCCTGCGCCTTTTCCGGTACCTTATCGCCCATGTTCTTCGCTCTCGCTTTTCTGTCGCTCTTGATCGAACGCCTGACTGGATATCCGGACTGGCTGTTCAAACGCATCGGTCATCCCGTCACCTGGATCGGTTCGCTTATCGCGCTGCTGGACAAAAAATGGAACCGGGAGAGTGCTTCATTTTCGCAGCGCAAGGCGGCAGGCGTCGTGGCGCTTTCCGTTTTTCTGGCGCTGACGGTGCTTGTTGCATGGTTAGTGCAATCGGTTCTGCTTTTATTGCCCCTTGGTCTGTTGCTTGTTGCGGTGCTTGGGGCGTCACTTCCGGCCCAAAAAAGTCTGGAACAGCATGTGGAGGCCGTCGCCATTGCGCTGGAACGCGAGGGGATTGACGGCGGGCGCAAAGCTGTCTCCATGATCGTCGGGCGCGATCCGCAGGCGCTGGATGAGCCGGCAATCTGCCGGGCGGCGATTGAAAGTCTGGCTGAAAATTTCTCTGACGGCATTGTCGCCCCTTCCCTCTGGCTTGGTCTTCTGGGGCTGCCTGGCGGTGCGGGTTATAAGGCAATCAACACGGCCGACAGCATGATCGGTCATCGCTCGCCACGCCATGAGGCCTTTGGTTGGGCGTCGGCCCGGCTGGACGATCTGGTCAATTTGCCGGCATCGAGACTGAGCGGCGGTCTTTTCGTGGTCGCCGCGTTTTTCGTGAAGGGTGCATCACCGAAAGGGGCAATTGCCGCGATACGCCGCGATGCGCGGCATCACCGCTCTCCCAATGCCGGCTGGCCGGAGGCGGCATTGGCCGGGGCACTGGGCTTTGCGCTGGCCGGGCCGCGCTCCTATGGCGGGCAGATGATCGAGGCTCGTTTCATGGGCGAAGGAGGAAGAGCGACACTGGTTGCTGGCGATATTCGCACGGCGCTCAGGCTGGCGAGGATCGCAGACTTCCTGCTGATCGCGCTGTTCGGATTGCTGGCAATCCTTATCGCGCTATAGAAAGCAGTCTGTCGAGATCGAGGTGGTTCTCCATATGGGCCGCCAGGCGATCAAGAACGGCATCTACCTGCGCATCATAGTTCAGTTGCGTGCTCTGCCCACCAAGGCGCTCAAGCCACGCCCCGCGTTGGCGGTCATCCGCAAACAGGCCGTGGATATAGGTGCCTAGGATGCGGCCATCGGGCGAAATTGCGCCATCGGCATGTCCGTCAATGGTCGAAAATGGCAGGTTGCCCGCAGCACCCGTTGTTTCGCCAACATGCATTTCATAGCCGGATAAGGGAATTCCGTCGAAACTCTGTCCCTGCACGGAAACGAGCCTCTTGTCACCGGTCAAAACCGTCGTCACATCCAACAGGCCCAACCCATCGACCGTCATTGGTGGTCCTTCGATGCCGTCAGGGTCGGCAACGGTTTTTCCAAGCATCTGGTATCCGCCGCAGAGACCGAGAACATAACCGCCGCGGCGCACATGTGCCTTGATGTCGATGTCGAGGCCTGCATTTTTCAGCACGGCGAGATCAGCTATGGTGGATTTCGAACCGCAGAGCAGAACCAGCCGGCAATCGGCGGGAATGGTCTCGCCCTGCCGCACTCGGATCAGCTCCACATCCGGCTCCATGTCGAGCGGATCCAGATCGTCGAAATTGGAAATATGCGGCAGGATTGGCACGGCAATGCGGATTTTCGCGCCGGGCTTTTGTTGCGCCGGGCCGGTAAGCCCAAGGGCGTCCTCCGCTGGCAATTTCGCAGCATCGGAAAAATGCGGCAATAGCCCGATGGACGCCCAGCCGGTCTTTTCCGCGATCATCCGCATGCCGTCTGAAAACAGCGTAGGGTCACCGCGAAAGCGGTTCACGATGAAGCCCTCTATCATCGCGGCATCATCGCGTTCGAGAACGGTTTTTGTGCCCACGAGGCTGGCGATGACCCCGCCCCGGTCGATATCGCCGATTAGGATCACGGGAGCATCTGCGGCGCGGGCAAAACCCATATTGGCGATGTCGTTGGCGCGGAGGTTGATTTCGGAAGCACTTCCCGCCCCTTCCACCAGCACCAGATCGGCCTGTTGTTTCAGGTGCTCGAAGCTCTCCAGCACACGCGGCATCAGCCCGGCTTTCATGTGCTGATAATCGGCAGCCTTGGCATTGCCGACAATTTTACCCTGTACGACGACCTGTGCGCCGGTTTCGCTCTGCGGCTTTAAAAGCACCGGGTTCATGTGAACCGACAGCGGAACGCCTGCTGCCCGCGCCTGCAGCGCCTGCGCGCGACCGATCTCGCCGCCATCGGCAGTGACCGCCGCATTGTTCGACATGTTCTGCGGCTTGAACGGCATGACGGACAGGCCACGCCTGATGAAGGCGCGGGCAAGGCCAGCCACCATCAGCGATTTGCCGACATCCGAGCCGGTTCCCTGAAACATCAGCACACGTGCAGTCATGTCAGTATTCTATCCCGGCCTGCGCCTTTACGCCCGCCTTGAAGTGATGTTTGACGAGGGTCATTTCCGTCACCATGTCGGCAGCGTCGATCAACGGTTGTTTGGCGTTGCGGCCGGTAACGATGACATGCAGATCGGATCTACGGTTGGAAAGCGTTTCGACGACCTCTTCCAGCGGCAGGTAATCATAGCGGAGCGCAATGTTCAGTTCGTCGAGAACCAGCAATCCGATCGTCTCGTCGGCCATCAGTGCTTTCGCTTCCTCCCAGGCCTTTGTAGCTGCCGCGACATCGCGCTTCAGGTCCTGCGTGTCCCAGGTAAACCCCTCGCCCATAGTGCGCCATTCCACCCTGTCGCCGAACAAAGTCAGGGCCTGCTGTTCACCCGTCGACCATGCGCCCTTGATGAATTGCACGACGCCGACCCGCCGCCCGGTGCCGAGCATGCGCAAAGCAAGGCCGAAAGCGGCCGTGGATTTGCCTTTGCCAGGGCCGGTATTGATCATCAGCAGACCTTTTTCGATGGTCTTTTCCGCGACTTCGGCATCCTGAACCGTCTTGCGGTTGACCATTTTCTGCCGGTGGCGTTCGGCTTCGCTGTCGCTGATATCGCGTGTCATCGCGTTTTCCTTCTCGTCCAGAGGCGCGGGACCGTATGCCCCCGCCATTCGGAGCGGCGACTATACTCAATTTGCCGCACCCGGCAATCGACAAGCCGGCAGCATTGACCGTCACGCCCGTTCAGCCTAAGGGTAAGGCACTGACGGTCTTTTCCCGGCAACGGGAAAAGCTAAGAGGGAACACGGTTCCACCCCATACCGGGTCATTCCGTGGCTGCCCCCGCAACTGTAAGCGGTAAGCCCGCACTGTGAAGCCACTGGACCATAAAATTGGTCCGGGAAGGTGGTGCAGGGTGTTTTAAAGCCGCAAGCCAGGAGACCTGCCGTTTCAGGAAAAAACGTCTCCCGGGCGGGGTGCTCCGGTCAGCCGGTCGAATTGAATTGCAGCCGCGCTTTTCAGTGCGCTGTTTTCGACATCCGCACCCCGACGAGTTTAAAGGCGCGGAAAGCGGAACGGTTTGGATATTACCACAACATCTTCTTGTGCGGACGGGACAATGGAAGCCAACACAGCTTCTGGCGTGGTCGTTTTTGTCTGCCGAAGCTGTCGCGACGACACCGATCCCAATGCGGAGCCGCGCCCCGGCACCATCCTTGCGGAAGCTGCCATCGCAAAAGCGCGTGACTCCGGCATCGATGTTCGCTCCGTCAATTGCCTTGCCAATTGCAAACGCGGCCTCAGTGCCGTGCTGCGCGGTGCCGATGGCTGGTCCTATGTATTCGGCGGGCTGACGCCCAACGATGCGGAAGACCTGCTCACGGGCGCGCAAATGCTGGCCGTCTCCGCAGATGGCCTGATGCCCTGGCGCGGCCGCCCCGACACATTGAAGCGCGGCATGGTGGCGCGCATTCCCCCATTCGATTTTACCGAGGAGAGATCATGAGCACCCTTCTGGACCGCGTTCCCTGCACCATCGTCACCGGCTTTCTGGGGGCTGGAAAAACCACGCTGCTGCGCGGTCTCCTCGAAAAGCTTGATGGCAAGCGGCTTGCCATCATCGTCAACGAATTCGGTGATATCGGCATCGATGGCGATATCCTCAAGGGATGCGGCATTGAGAGCTGCCCGGAGGAAAACATCGTTGAGCTGGCCAATGGCTGCATCTGCTGCACGGTGGCGGATGATTTCCAGCCGGCCATCGAGCAGATTCTGAGCCGCCAGCCGAAGGTGGAGCATATCCTCATCGAGACCTCCGGCCTTGCCCTACCCAAGCCGCTGGTGCAGGCATTTCAATGGCCGGCCATCAAGAGCCGCGTGACGGTTGACGCTGTGGTGGCTGTTGTGGATGGCGCTGCCCTTGCCGAGGGTCAGGTGGCGCATGACATGGAAGCCCTTGCCGCCCAGCGCGCAAATGACGAAGCCCTCGATCACGACGATCCGGTCGAAGAGGTTTTCGAGGATCAGATCGCCTGTGCCGATCTTATCGTGCTGACCAAGGCGGATCTGCTCGATAGCGCCGGTCTGGAAAAGGCGAAGGCTCATATTCTCGAGCATTTGCCGCGGGCCGCAAAGATCGTCGTCGCCTCGAATGGCGTCATCGATCCGGCCGTGCTGATCGGCCTCGGTCTTGCGGTTGAAGAGGATATCGAAAACCGCCGCACCCATCACGATGGTGAACTCGACCACGAACATGACGATTTCGACAGCTTCGTCATCGACCTGCCGGCCGTGACCGATCCGGAAGCGCTGGCGGCTCGTATCGCCGAGACGGCGGCTGCGGAAAATGTTCTGCGCATCAAAGGTTTCGTCGAAGTATCCACCAAGCCGATGCGCCTGCAGGTGCAGGCAGTCGGTAGCCGCGTCAACCATTATTATGACCGTCCCTGGGCGGCCGGTGAAGAGCGCCGCAGCCGCCTCGTCGTCATAGGCGAAAAGGGCCTCAACCGCGAAAAGATCGAACAGATGCTGGCCGCCTGATAGAAATGCACATTCTCGCCACCACATCTTCGTCTCTGGACGACCTGATCGAGCCGGTTGATCTCAACCAGCCGCGATCGGATGTGGTGATGCTGTCTTTTTCGGCAAGCGATCTTGCCGGGCTGGAACAGGCATGGCGGCAGGCAGAGGGCGCGCTTTCGTCCCTGTCCGCTGCCAACCTCTCCGAGCTTCGGCATCCGATGTCGGTCGATCTGTGGATCGAAAAGACGGCCGAACATGCCCGTGTCATCCTTATCCGGATTCTCGGCGGCGCGGAACGCTGGCGCTATGGCGTCGATCAGCTCAGCACGATGGCGCGGCGACGTGGCATAAAACTTATGCTCCTGCCGGGTGAATGCAGTGAGAGAGACGAAAAGCTCGAAGCGGCCTCGACTGTTGATCGCCAGACGTTGGCGTCCGTCCTCGCCTTCTTCCGCGAGGGTGGGCGGGAAAATATGGACCGGCTTGCCATTGGTCTTGCTGCCCTTGTAAGTGGTGGCGCATGGCCAGATATCGAGGCTCAACCGCTGCCGAAAGCCGGCTTTTACCGGCCGGGTAAAGGCGTCGTGGATCAGGCGGAAGCCTGCGCCGGTTTTCCCGCCGGTGCAGCTGTCCTTCCCATTCTCTTTTACCGCTCCATGCTTCTTGCGGCCGATGCGGCGCCCGTGGATGCGCTTTTTAACGCGCTCTCTCAGCGCGGTTTTGCGCCATTGCCGATTTTCGTCAGCGGCCTCAAGGATGGGGAGGCGATCCGCTTTCTCGAAACCGTACTGCCCGAACTCCAGCCCGCCGCCATCGTTGCCGCCACGGCTTTTGCCAGTCAGATGGACGACAGCGGTAAAACCCTGTTTGACCGCCTCGGAGTGCCGGTGTTTCAGGTGGTTATGGCGACGACGCGACGGGAAGGCTGGGCGGAAAATGCGCGCGGTCTCAACCCTTCCGATCTTGCCATGCATCTGGTTCTGCCGGAACTCGATGGCCGGATTCTTGCTGGCGCAATCTCATTCAAGCAGGTGCGGACTGATGGCGGTATCAGCCTCATCAATGTACCGGAGGCTGATCGCGTCGAACAGGTGGCAAACCGAATCGCTGCCTTTCTGCAATTAAAACAGTCCACGCCACAGGAACGGCGGATCGTCATTCTGATGCCGGATTATCCCGGTGCTGCGCCGGGGCGCACGGGTTATGCCGTTGGTCTCGATGTGCCGCAAAGCGTGCTTGAAATGCTGCGCGATCTGGCCGCGGCAGGATATGTGGTTTCGGATATTCCCGAAACGGCGCGGGCTTTGCTGCGTTGTGTCGAGCAGCAGGAAGCGGCCGTCGAACTTTCAGACTATCGTGATTTTCTTTTGGGTTTGCCTGAAGGGGTTGCCGCCTCCGTGGATAGCACGTGGGGTTCGGCCGAACAGGACGACGTACTAGCCGACGGCGCATTCCGTTTTCGCGTCGCCCGTTTCGGCCAGACATTCGTGGCCCTGGCACCGGATCGTGGGCGAAATGAGGATCGGCGGGTGGATTACCATGACCCTGCCCTGCCGCCACGTCATGCGTTGGTCGCTTTCGGCGCCTGGATGCAGCGTGTCGCAGGGGCGCATGCCATTGTGCATGTCGGTGCGCATGGCACACTGGAATGGCTGCCCGGCAAGACAGTTGCGCTTTCCCGCGATTGTTTTCCTGAAATCGTCACCGGGTCTTTGCCGGTGGTCTATCCGTTCATCGTTTCCAATCCGGGCGAAGCGGCGGTTGCCAAACGGCGGATCGCTGCCGTCACGATCGGCCATGTTCCGCCTGTGCTGGTAGATGCCGGGCTTTCGCCGGAACAATCGGCTCTTGAACAGCTCGTCGACGAATATGCGCAGGCGGATGGGCTCGACCGCCGCCGCCGCGACCGGCTGGCGAAACTGATCGTAGAGAAGGCGCTGGAAACCGGTCTTGCGGCGGATGCCGGTGTCGGTGCAAAGGACGATGCCGATGCGGCGCTGTCGCGCATCGACGCCTTCCTCTGCGACCTGAAGGACTTCGCCATCAAGGATGGCCAGCATGTTTTTGGCCGCAGCCCCGAAGGCGAGACCGATCTTCTGAGGCTTGAAAGTGCTGCGGCGGAAAAAACGGCGCTGCTTGCCGCGCTCGATGGCCGCCATATTGTCCCCGGTCCTTCCGGCGCACCCGCGCGCGGACGTCTCGATGTCCTGCCGACGGGCCGCAATCTTTATGCTGCCGATCCGCGCACCATGCCGACGCCGACGGCTTTCGAGCTGGGCCGCATGGCGGGCGAAGAAGTGCTTCGGCACCATCTGCAATCCCATGGCGACTGGCCGAAACATCTGGTTTTTGACCTCTGGGGCAGCGCCAGCCTGCGCAATGGCGGCGAGGATGTGGCGCAGGCGCTGCATCTGATGGGGGCGAGACCGATCCATGACCTGGCGACGGGCCGCGTCACAGGCATCGAGGTTCTGCCGCCGGCCAGTATCGGGCGGCCGCGTGTTGATGTTACATTCCGGATTTCCGGCCTGTTCCGCGACATGTTTCCGGCGTTGATCGCTCTTCTAGACGCCGCCGCCAAGGCTGTCGCGCGGCGGGAGGAAGCGTCGGGTGACAATCCGCTGGCGGAAGAAGCGGCGGCACTCGGGCATATACCGGCACGCATCTTCGGCTCCGCACCCGGCACCTATGGTGCAGGCACTGAGGAGAAACTCGCCAGCGGAAAATGGGAAGAACGTGAGGAACTAGGGCAAGCCTATCTGGATGCGGCAAGCCATGCCTTTGGTGGTGCGGATGGGCTTGAGATTTTCGAGGATGCCGGTTTTGTCGAGCTGGTGCGCCGTGCCGATCTTCTCGTTCACACCGGTGACGATCCGGGCCGGGATCTTCTCGACGGCTCGTCAGATGTCGCCTTCATCGGTGGTTTTTCCGCCGCAAAAGCACTCCTTGGCGGCGTTACCGATATCGTGGCGCTGGATACGACCGATCCCGCGCGTCCGCGCGCGCGGTCCATTTCACAGGCGCTGACGCGCGTTGTTCGGGCCCGCGCCGTCAATCCGCGCTTTATCGCCGGCCAGATGCGGCACGGCCCGCGCGGGGCGGCGGAATTTGCCGAGACGGTTGACCGGCTGATCGGTTTTGCGGAAACCACCCATGCGGTATCTTCCTCGCTGATCGAGGCGCTTTACGACGCCTATTTCGGCGATGAGGACGTGCGTAATTTCATCCTGCGGGAAAATCCGAAAGCGGCGGAGGTCATGGCGACGCGCTTTTTATCCGCCCGTCGTCGCGGGTTGTGGCACAGCCGCCGCAATGCGGTGGATGCGGAACTTGAAATGCTGATCCTGCCGCGTTCTGAAAGGGTCGGCGCATGAGGACGGCCCCTTCCGATCCGGTCCAGCCGTTTGGCCGCCGTGGGACGTGTCCGGCCTTATCGACCCCGATGCTGACCGGTGACGGCTACCTGTCGCGCATCGCATTCGAGGCGGATATTGCGCCCCATGATATGATGGCGCTTTGCGAACTTGCCGAGCAGCACGGCAACGGGCTGATAGACATCACGGCACGCGGCAGCCTGCAATTTCGCGGCCTGACGCGGGAAAGCGCCTGCGACCTGGAGAATGATGTTCTGGCGCTCGCTTTGCCGCTTCGCGACGGACTGGCAGTCGAGACCTCACCTCTTTCCGGCAGGGACGATCGGGAAATCGCCGATGGCGGTTCTGTTGCGGGCGGGATTCGCAGAGAGGCTGCTGCGCTGGCGCTGCATGAAAAGCTCGCCGCCAAAATGTCCGTCATCGTCGATGGGGGCGGCCGTCTCCGAATGGGAGATTTGCTTGCCGATATCCGTCTGAAGGCGATGCGGCTTGATCATCGAGTTTTCTGGCAATTGCTTGTCGGAGGTCCGGAGAGCAAGGCGTTGCGCGCGGGATTTGTTGAGGCCGGCAAGACAGCCGATGTGGTCCTGTTGCTGCTCGTCCATCTGGCCGGCAAAGGACCGCTTGCCCGTGGCCGCGATCTGGATTTGCGGACGATAAAGGCGATTTGCGGAGACCGCCTAGTAGATAGCGAGAGCCAAGGCGAGACGTCTGCGCCTTCTTCGCCCCTGGGGCTGATGGCGGCCGGTAACGGTACTTTTGCTGCCGGTATCACTCCTGCTTTCGCGCAAGTTCGTGCTTCCGATCTGTCGCGGCTCTGTGGACTGGCGCGCGGATTTGATATCGAAACATTGCGGCCGTCGCTCAATCATAGCCTGCTATTTTTCGGGTCGCGGGATGCTTGCGATGCGCTGATGCAAACTGCGGACAGTGCCGGTTTCATCACAAGGGCAGGTGATGCGCGATCTTCCATCGCTGTCTGTCCCGGCACGCCGGGGTGCGCTTCGGCTTTCTTTCCCACACATGATCTGGCGGCCTTTGCATCGCGGGAATTAGCTTCCATGCTCGATGGCTCCTTCACACTGCATCTCTCCGGCTGCGGAAAGGGTTGCGCGCATCCCGCCCCGTCGCTTCTGGCCTTTTCCGGCACCGCCGATGGTCTGGCCTTTTCGTTTTCGGGCCGCGCCTGCGACCCGCAGGACGGTATTTTACCTTTCGAGCAACAGAGGACGGCGCTTTCGCGGCTTGCCCGTCTTTGCGAAAAAGAACATAAGCCCGGGGAAAACGCTGCCGACCTGCTTGCCCGTCTGGGTAAGGAGGCAATCGTTGCCGCGCTTCGACAGGATGACCGATGACCGACCATGACTATATTCGCGACGGCAATGCGATTTACGAGCGCTCCTTCGCCATCATTCGCGAGGAAGCGGATTTGTCCGCTTTTACCGAAGATCAGGCGGATATCGCCATTCGCATGATCCATGCCTGCGGGCTGGTGGAAGCGGCCAGCCATTTCCGTTTTTCTCCGGATTTCGTTGTCGCTGCGCGTGGTGCTTTGCTAGCGGGCAAGCCCGTTCTGTGCGATGCGGAAATGGTCGCCCACGGCGTGACCCGCGCCCGCCTTCCGGCCAATAATGACGTGATCTGCACCCTTCGCGATCCGCGCACCCCTGAGCTTGCGAAAACGATTGGCAATACCCGTTCCGCCGCCGCACTCGATCTCTGGGCGGAAAAGCTGGACGGTGCTCTCGTTGCTATCGGCAACGCGCCGACAGCGCTGTTCTATCTTCTGGAGATGCTTGAAAAAGGCGCTCCACGCCCAGCTGCCATCATTGGCATGCCGGTCGGTTTTGTCGGTGCGGCGGAATCGAAGGATGCGCTGGAGGCTAGTTTGCTCGGCATTCCCTATGCCATCGTCAAGGGACGTATGGGTGGATCGGCCATGACGGCCGCTGCCGTCAACGCCGTTGCGAGGGCAGGTCTGTGAGCGCGGCTCTTTTCGAAAATTCCAGGGGTAAACTCGTGGGCGTCGGCACCGGCCCCGGCGATCCAGAGCTTCTGACGCTGAAAGCCGTGCGCGCCATCGAAAATGCCGATGTCCTCGCCTTCTTCTGCAAGAAAGGCAGCAGCGGCAATGGTCGCGGTATCGTTGAGGCCTTCATTCGTCCGGGCACACTGGAAATGCCGCTGGTCTATCCGGTAACCGTCGAGAGCGACAAAAACGGCGAGGATTATCGCGGTGCGATCGCCGCATTTTTTGATCAGTCGGCCATGGATATTGCCGCTCATCTTGATGCCGGGCGGAATGTCGCCGTGCTGTCGGAAGGCGATCCGCTGTTTTACGGTTCCTATATGCATCTTCATCTGCGGCTTGCGCCTTCCTATGAGGCGGAGGTCGTTGCCGGCATTACCGCCATGTCCGGCTGCTGGTCGATGGCCGGTCTACCGCTGGTGCAGGGTGACGATATCTTGAGCGTGCTTCCCGGCACTCTTGCCGAAGATGTTCTGACAGAGCGTCTGTCCGGCACGGATGGCGCCGTGATCATGAAGGTCGGGCGCAACCTGCCGAAGATCCGCCGGGCGCTGGAAAAGGCCGGCAAGCTTAATGAAGCGCTGTATGTCGAGCGCGGCACCATGGTGAACAGCCATACGGTGCCGCTGATCGAGCGGGACGCATCGCCCGCCCCCTATTTTTCGCTGGTTCTGGTACCTGGCTGGAAAACCAGACCCGCTGGCGGTGAAGCGTCATGAACGGCAGGCTGGTCGTTGTCGGCCTCGGCCCTGGCAGTTCTGCGCAGGTGACACCGGAGGCGCTCGCCGCCGTTGAGGCGTCGGAGGATTTCTTCGGTTACATTCCCTATCTCGATCGGCTGTCGCTCAGACCCGACCAACGTCGCCATGCCTCTGACAATCGCGAGGAAATCTCCCGTGCCGAACAGGCTCTGCGGCTTGCAGCCGGGGGCGGCAAGGTCTGCGTGGTTTCGGGCGGCGATCCCGGCGTTTTTGCCATGGCGGCGGCTGTTTGCGAGGCGATTGAACATGGCCCGCGCGAGTGGCGCGAAATAGACTTTTCGGTCGTGCCGGGCGTGACGGCCATGCTTGCGGTTGCCGCACGAGCCGGCGCGCCGCTCGGGCATGACTTCTGCGCTATCTCGCTGTCGGACAATTTGAAGCCCTGGGGCATTATTGAAAAGCGACTGATCGCGGCTGCGGAAGCCGGATTCGTTATGGCTTTCTATAATCCCGTCAGCAAGGCGCGCCCGCACCAGCTTGGCACCGCCTTCGATCTTTTGCGGGCACATTTGCCCGGCTCGGTGCCGGTGATCTTTGGCCGTGCGGCAGGCCGTGCGGATGAGCGCATCCAGGTCGTGCCTTTGTCGGAAGCATCGAGCGACATGGCGGATATGGCAACCTGCATCATCGTCGGTTCGGTGGAAACGCGTTTGATTGAACGTTCTGACAAAGACCCGCTGGTCTATTCGCCACGTTTTTCGAAAAGAGAAAGCTGATGGCGGATGGCGGTGAGCGCAGTCGCTATATCCGGCACGTTCGCGCCATTGAGGATTGCGGCGTTCAGCTGTGGCGGCCGCTCGATCATGATAACCGGCAGACCGAGCCGCCTCGCCGCTTCGATCTTGCCGTAACTGGCGTTGCCGCCGGAGTTCTTGGAAACCACAGTGCCGATACGGTTTTCCTCCAGCATGCGGATCTCTTCATCCAGCGCAAAGGGGCCGCGCGCTGTAATGTAGCGAGCATCCGGCACCTTCAGCGGCGGCTCTACCGGATCAACGCTGCGAATGAGATAGCTGTGTTGGGGTGCGGCCTCGAAAGGAAGAAGTTCCTGCCGGCCGAGCGCCAGAAACACCCGCTTGCCTTCAGCGCCGAGCGCAATAACAGCCTGTTCGATGGTATCGACCCTCTGCCATTTGTCATTCGGTTGGCGCTCCCAGGCGGGGCGCGAAAGCATGATCAGCGGAACTTTGGCAAGTCGTGCCGCCTCGATGGCATTGGCGGAAATCCTCGCCGCATAGGGATGGGTGGCGTCGACCAGAATATCGAAATTCCCGGTGCGGATGAAATCCGCCAAACCCGCAGCACCGCCAAACCCGCCACTGCGCATCGGCACAGGCTGTTCCACTGGCGAAAGCGTACGCCCGGCCATGGAAAGCAGGATTCGGTAGCCGGAGTCCATCGCCAGCTTGCCGGCCAAAATGCGGGCATCCGCCGTGCCGCCAAGGATGAGTATGGAGCATGTCATGACGTCTGAATATTCCGGAACGGGCAACGCTTCCACTCAAAAGAAGGCTTCCACTGAAAAGAAAGGCAAGCCATGGCTTTTCATCGTCGGCATAGGCGAAGATGGGCTGGATGGGCTCGGTCGGAATGCCGTGACGGCAATAGAGGCGGCCGAGATTGTTTTCGGTGGCAAACGCCATCTGGAACTGGCGGCTGCAGCCATTCGTGGTGAGGCGCGCCCTTGGCCGGTGCCGTTCGATGCGGAGATGAGCGATGTCGTGGCGTTGCGCGGTAGACGGGTCTGCGTGCTCGCCTCCGGCGATCCGTTCTTTTATGGCGCCGGCGTCACACTTCTGCGGCGAATACCGTCGGAGGAGACAGTCTGCTATCCCTCACCTTCCGCCTTCTCCCACGCCGCGGCGCGGCTTGGCTGGGCTTTGCAGTCGACCGAATGCGTGTCGTTGCACGGGCGTTCCATCGATCTTTTGCGACCGCATCTGCATCCCGGAGCGAGGATCATCGCGCTTACTTCGGATGAGCGCGCGCCCGCTCTCATTGCGGAATTGCTGTCTCAATCCGGTTTCGGCCAGTCGGAATTTGTCCTGCTCGAAGCTTTGGGCGGAAAGCGGGAGAGGCGGCGGCAAATCAGGGCGGTCGATTTTACCTTTGACGACATCGATCCTTTGAACGTCGTGGCTATTGATGTCGTTGCTGCTGAGGGCGCACGCGTCCTGCCTTTTGTGCAGGGGCTGGACGACAACCTGTTCGAACATGACGGGCAGATCACCAAGCGTGAAGTCCGTGCCGTGACTCTTTCATCGCTGGCTCCGCGCCGGGGCGAGCTGCTGTGGGATATCGGTGCCGGTTCGGGTTCGATTGGTATTGAATGGATGCTGTCGCACCCCTCGCTCCGTGCCATCGCCATAGAGCAGCATCCGGAAAGAGCTGAACGTATCGCCCGCAATGCCGAGGCATTTGGCGTTCCGGGGCTTGAAGTCATGATCGGTGCAGCACCTGCGGCTTTTGAAGGCCTGCCTCAACCGGATGCGATCTTCATTGGTGGTGGCGGCAGCGAAACGGGCGTGTTTGAGGCTGCTCTGGAGGCCTTGAAGCCAGGCGGGCGGCTGGTTGCCAATGCGGTGACGCTTGAAATGGAAGCGGTGCTGCTTGCGGCCCATGCCAGGTTCGGCGGTTCGATGATCCGTCTCGATGTGTCGCGCGTTGTTGCTGTCGGCTCCATGTCGGGCTGGCGTCCGGCCATGCCGGTGACGCAATGGAGATGGGTCAAGCCATGGTGACTGTCGCTGGCATAGGCTGCCGCAAGGGCACGGGTTCAGATGCAATTATTGCAGCCGTGCACGCTGCCGAGCTTGCTTTTGGCATGACCGTTGAATGCTTGGCGACTGCGCCGCTCAAGGCAAAAGAAGCTGGTCTTGCGGAAGCGGCGAAACGTCTGGCGCTGCCGCTTGAAATCGTATCGAAGGAACAGCTCGAGGCGGCTGCTTCGAAAACAATGACATTTTCACAGGCAAGCCTTGATCATGCCGGGACGCCCAGCGTCAGTGAAGCGGCGGCACTTGCTGCCGTCGGAGAAAATGCGCGGCTGGTCGCGGCGCGTCTCGTGGTTGGCGATGTGACGATAGCCATCGCCACGACGAGCGACGCGCGAAATGACCGCGCCATCGAACATGGAGAACAAAAATGACGGTTCATTTTATCGGTGCCGGTCCGGGCGCGGCCGATCTCATCACGGTGCGCGGGCGCGATCTTATCGCTGCCTGCCCGGTCTGCCTTTATGCCGGCTCGCTGGTGCCGAAGGCGCTGATCGAGTATTGCCCGACGGATGCACGCATTGTCGATACGGCAGCACTGTCGCTTGATGAGATCGAGGCGGAATTCGTTGCGGCGGCAAAGGCCGGCAAGGATGTGGCACGGCTGCATTCCGGTGATCTATCCGTCTGGAGCGCTATGGGTGAACAGATCCGTCGGCTGGAACGGCTGGGTCTCGATTATACCGTGACTCCAGGTGTGCCCTCTTTCGCTGCTGCCGCTGCCACCCTGCAGCGGGAATTGACGGTGCCGGAAGTGGCGCAAAGCCTTGTTCTGACCCGTATTTCGGGCCGCGCTTCGAAAATGCCCGAGGGCGAGACGCTGAAAGCCTTTGGTGCGACGGGGGCGACACTTGCCATCCATCTCGCCATCCATGCCATCGGCCAGGTGGTGGAAGAACTGACGCCGCTTTATGGTTCCGATTGCCCAGTCGCCATCGTTGTCCGCGCCTCCTGGCCGGATGAGCGGGTCATTCGCGGCATGTTGTTCGACATCGAGGGAAAACTGGCAGCCGAACCGGTGGAGCGGACGGCGCTGATCTTCGTCGGGCATGGGCTTGCCTCGACGGATTTTCGCGAGAGCGCACTTTATAGTACCGATTATGTCCGGCGGTTCCGCTCCCCGAAAGAAGATGCGAAGGGCTGATGCGACGGCGTGGAGGCGGTGCGTCCCTTGAGCGTGCCCTGACGGTCGAACACCAGAATATCAAGCTCGATGCCGGGCACCTTCAAAGCGGCAGCCGCTGTTACCCAGGCTTTTTCCGCAACGATCGCGCCGAGGTCTATCCCCGCGCGTTCGGCCAGCTCAAAGGCGTGCGCAACCATGTTGGCCTGACGAATGGCGAGGGCAAGATTTTCATCTCCGCCAGCCTCGGTTGCGAGTACCGCCAGCGCATCAAGATCGGCCAGGCCTTTCTTGGAATGCACGTCCAGCATGCCCTGGGCGAGCTTCGTCATCTTGGCGACGCCGCCGGCAATTGTTACCCGTTCGACGGGGTGGCTGCGCAGATATTTCAGCATGCCACCGATAAAATCGCCCATATCGATCAGTGCGGTCTCTGGCAGGCCGTAAACTGCCTGCCCCGCCTTTTCGGAGGTGTTGCCGGTCGCGCCGAGCAGATGGGTGCAGCCGGTGGCGCGCGCCACATCGATGCCGCGCCAGATGGAATGGATCCATGCCGAGCAGGAAAACGGGATGACGATGCCGGTGGTGCCAAGGATGGAAATGCCGCCGACAATACCGAGCCTGCCATTCAGGGTCTTTTCCGCGATTTTCTCGCCGTCCCGAACGGAAATCTCGACTTCGAAATCGGCATCGTTACCGGCTACTTCGCGAATGGCGGTTTCGATCATCTTGCGCGGTACGGGATTGATCGCGGGTTCGCCCGGCGGCAGGGGCAATCCAGGCCGGGTGATGGTGCCGACGCCTTTTCCGGCCTTGAAGGTTATGCCGCTGCCGGGCTTTCCCCGTCGCACGGTGCTTTCGATCAGCGCACCATGGGTCACGTCGGGATCGTCGCCAGCATCCTTGACGACGCCGGCTCTTGCGAAGTTTTCACCTTTTTCCTCAGTGGCGAGAGAAAATGCCGGCCTCACGCCGCTTGGAAGTTCGACTTCGACAGGGTAAGGAAACTCGCCGGTCAGAAGGGCAGCGCAGGCCGCCTTCGTGGCGGCTGCCGCGCAAGTGCCCGTGGTCCAGCCGCGGCGAAGGGTCTTTCCATCCGTTTCCATATGAATTCCTATAGCCGGGACGGCTATTTCCGTCATCGTTAAAAAAGCAGCCGAGAAGAATGTCGATAGCGCAGGTTTTGAACAGCATCGCCGCAAAAGGTCCGGTCTTTGAGGCCGGGCATGTCTGGCTCGCAGGCGCGGGTCCGGGCGATGTGCGTTATCTGACGCTCGAAGTGGCGCTCGCGCTTTCGCAGGCCGATGTGATCGTGCGCGACGCGCTGGTGAGCGACGATGTCGTTTCCCTCGGGCCTCAGGCTGAAATCGTGTTTGCCGGCAAGCGCGGCGGCAAGCCGTCGGCAACGCAGGACGACATCACTTCCTCGCTGATTGATCTCGCCCGACAGGGTAAGAAGGTGTTGCGGCTTAAGGGTGGCGATCCGTTTATTTTCGGGCGTGGCGGCGAAGAGGCGGAGGCGCTTGTCCGCGCCGGCATCCCATTTCGTATCTTGCCGGGCATGACCTCGTCGCTTGCAGCCCTTGCTTCAGCGCGCATTCCCGCCACCATGCGCGGTATCAGCCGCGCTGTCACGCTTGCCACCGGCCATGCCGCCGGGACCGAAGAGGATCTGGATTGGCTGGCACTGGCGAAAACGCTGGAGCCCATCGTCGTGTATATGGGGCTTAAGAACATAGGCTCGATCGCCGGTCTTCTGATGCAGGGCGGTCGTTCGGGCAAGACGCCGGTCGCAGTCATCATGTCGGCAACGACCGCGCAAGAACGTATTTTCATCGGCACCCTGGAAAGCATAGCTGACGATGCAAAACGGGAAAAATTCGAGGCGCCGGCGCTGATCGTTATTGGCGAGATCGTTTCGATGCGCGACCGACTTGGGGTGCCGACCTTATGACCACACGGGCGATCATCATCGGCGCACCGCGCTCTGGTTCCGGCAAGACCAGCGTAACAATCGGCTTGCTCAGGGCCTTTGCCCGGCGCGGCATCAAGGTGCGCGGCATCAAGACGGGGCCGGATTATATCGACCCCGGCTTCCATGCCTTCGCCACTGGCACATCCGGCCTCAATCTCGACAGCTGGGCCATGCAGCCGGAATTGCTTCGACACCTGTTGTTGCAACAGGCTGATGGTGCTGACCTCGTTTTGATCGAAAGCGCCATGGGCCTGTTCGACGGTATCCCCGTAGCGGAAAACCGCACCGGTTCTGCGGCGGATCTGGCCCGGCTGTTCGGCATTCCCGTGCTGCTGGTGCTGGATGTGTCGGGTCAATCGCAGACAGCCGCTGCTGTTGCCTATGGTTTTGCCCACTATGATCCTGTTGTCACCATGGCGGCGGTGGTGCTGAACCGCGCCGGCAGCGAAAGACACCGGACGCTGTGCACGGAGGCCATCGAAAAAATCGGTCTGCCTGTCGCAGGATGCGTCCTGCGTGATCCGTCACTCATCCTGCCGGAACGGCATCTGGGCCTGGTGCAGGCCAGCGAACATCCGGAAATCGACGCGCATATAGAACGGCTGGCGGATGCGATGGAAAGGTCCATTGATCTCGATGCCTTGCTTTCGCTCGCTGCGCCTGTGGATTTGCCCTCCGGCTCGGTGGAGGCAGCGATTGCGCCGCCCGGCCAGCGCATCGCGCTTGCAGACGACGCGGCTTTCACCTTTCTTTATCCGCATCTCAAGAACCACTGGCATGCAGCGGGGGCAGAGGTCGTGCCCTTCTCACCGCTGGCCGACGAGGCACCCGATGAGACCTGCGACATTTGCTGGCTGCCAGGTGGTTATCCCGAACTTTACGCTGGAAGGCTTACCGATGCTGCCGGGTTTAAAGCGGGGATTGTCCGTTTTGCCGAGACGAAGCCGGTGCATGGCGAGTGCGGCGGCTATATGGTTTTGGGAGCGGCGCTGGAAGATGCCGATGGTGTCACCCATGCCATGACCGGGCTTCTGTCACATGCCACCAGTTTCGCCACGCGCAAGATGAACCTCGGTTACCGGCAGGCTGCAATCGTGGCAGATGGGCCGCTGGGCAAAGCGGGTGAAGTTCTGCGCGGCCACGAGTTTCACTATGCGCGTGTTATCGATCCGGGTCACGATGAGCCTTTCGCTCAGATTGCTGACGGGCAGGGTCGTCCGCTCGGCCCCTCCGGTGGCAGGCGGGATCTTGTTTCAGGCACTTTCTTCCACGCGATAGCCAAAGCCGGGTAAGCAATTTGGCGTCCGGATGCGGGGTTGCGTCAAAGTGGAGCGGGCTGAGAAAGTTTGTAGTCTGGTGCGATAGGTAAGTGCTATATAGCCACTGTCGTCCCGAGTTTCCGAAACGCTATTTCAATGAAAAGACTGCGCCTATTCATTTCTGCCGCCCTTGCCGTGGCCATGATACCAGTTCCGCTCGAGATCGGTGCTGGTCAAATGCAGGCTCACGGCGGCGAAGATTATGCAACGCTTGAAAAACTCGGCGCGGCGCTGTTCGATGATGCCAATCTCTCCATGAACCGCACGATGGCGTGTTCCACCTGCCATATGCAGGCGGCCGGTTTTTCAGATGCGCGCGAAAGCGACAAGGTCGGCCGGGACGTCTCTCTCGGCGATGACGGGATTTCGCTGGGCGACCGCAATGCGCCGACTGCAGCCTACGCCCGGTTTACGCCGCCTTTCGGCAGGAACGCTGCGGGAGAGTATGTCGGCGGGCAATTCTGGGATGGTCGTGCCTCCCTGCTGGAAGACCAGGCGGGTGGACCACCGCTCAACCCAATCGAAATGGGCATGCCGGATAAAGCCTCTGTGGTCAAACGGCTCAAGGAAAACCCTGATTATGTTGCGGCGTTCGGCACACAGTTTGGCAAAGATGTTTTCCAGAGTGACGAAGGCGCCTTTGCTGCGATGACCAAGGCGCTAGCGAGCTTCGAGCGTTCCGATGAATTCTCCACCTTCGATTCCAGGTATGACCGTTTCCTGCGCGGCGAAGAAAAGCTGACCGATCAGGAGGAGCTGGGCCGGGTTCTTATCTCCTCGACGCAGTTCACCAATTGCAATACCTGCCATGAAATCCGTGGCGCCAAGGGTTTGGAAGATGGCCTCTTCACCAACCACAAATATTTCAACATCGGTGTTCCGGCCAACACGTCGGTCAGGGCAGCCAACGGCTCCAAGCCGGATGCGGTCGATCTCGGATTGGCGCAAAATCCCGCCGTGGCCGGCGATCCGGCTCAGCGCGGCAAGTTCAAGGTGCCTACCCTTCGCAACGTCGCTGTCACTGGTCCCTACATGCACAATGGCGTGTTTAAGGATCTGCGCACGGTGGTGCTGTTTTACGTGAAATACAAAAGCAAGAAACCCAGCCGGCAGATCAACCCTGAAACGGGTAAAACCTGGGATGCGCCGGAAGTGCCTGATAATATCGCCATGACAGAGCTGACTTCCGCACCGGCGCTGGACGACAAGCGTGTGGACGCCATCGTCGCCTTTTTGAAGACGCTGACTGACAAAAGATATGAACATCTTTTGCCAAAGGAAGATGGGCAAGCGACCGTGCCGCCTGCCCAACCGGTTTCGGTGAGTGTTACGCCGAAAGCGCCTTGAATTCTGCGAGAACCGCGTCACCCATTTCGGAGGTGCTGACCTGACGGGAACCGTCGGACATGATGTCGGCGGTGCGGATGCCCTTGTCGAGCACGTTCGCAATTGCAGTTTCGAGCTTCGTTGCCTCATCTACCATGTTGAACGAATAGCGCAGGCACATGGCGAAGGACGCGATCATGGCAATGGGGTTGGCGATGCCCTTGCCGGCAATGTCAGGTGCCGAACCGTGCACCGGCTCGTACATGGCCTTGCGCTTGCCGGTCTTGGCATCCGGTGCACCAAGCGATGCCGACGGCAGCATGCCGAGCGAGCCCGTCAGCATGGCAGCGACGTCGGAAAGCATGTCGCCGAAGAGGTTGTCGGTCACGATCACGTCGAACTGCTTGGGCTTGCGCACCAGCTGCATGCCGCCGGCATCGGCCAGCATATGCTCCAGCTGAACGTCCTTGTATTTCGCAGCGTGGGTTTCGGTGACGACCTGGTTCCACAAAACGCCAGATTTCATGACGTTGCGCTTCTCCATGGAGCAGACGCGGTTATCGCGCGTGCGTGCCAGTTCGAAAGCGACGCTGGCGATGCGCTCGATCTCGAAGGTGTCGTAGATCTGCGTGTCGATACCGCGCTTCTGGCCGTTGCCGAGGTCGATGATCTGCTTGGGCTCGCCGAAATAGACACCGCCCGTCAATTCGCGGACGATGAGGATATCGAGACCCTCTACCAGCTCCGGCTTCAGTGAGGAGGCTTCGGCAAGTGCCGGGTAGCAGATGGCGGGGCGCAGGTTGGCGAAAAGTTCGAGATCCTTGCGCAGGCGAAGCAGGCCGGCTTCCGGGCGGTGTTCGTAGGGAACGCCATCCCACTTCGGGCCGCCCACGGCGCCAAACAGGATCGCATCGGCGGCAAGGGCCTTTTCCATATCTGCGTCGGAAATCGCGACGCCATGGGCATCATAAGCGGAGCCGCCGACCAGACCTTCCTGCGTGGTGAAGCCGGCATTTTTCGCGCTGTTCATATAGTCGATCAGCTTGCGGACTTCGGCCATGGCCTCGGGGCCGATACCGTCACCGGGCAGAAGGAAAAGCGTGCGGACTGTCATGAGAACCCTCCTTGGGCGGCGCGCCGGAAACCATCATGAAGGGTTTTCGATTGCGGCGAGCGCGGCGTCAAACTCGTTTCCGTCCTGCCGCCTCACAAGTTACATCGCCAGCCGAACGGGATCGGGGGCTTCTTATCCCCGCCTCAACGGCTTTTCAAGCAAAGCAAAAGCCGATCCGGTACGGTTTTGTACGGGATCGGCTTTTAAAAGAGGATAGAAGTGCGGTCAGGCCCAGGGGCGGACCGAGGCATTTGCCTTTTCGAACGTGTCGATAGCGCCGGAATGCTCCAGTGTCAGGCCGATGTCGTCGAGGCCGTTCAGCATGCAATGGCGCTTGAATTCATCGATCTCGAAGGTGATCGTGCCGCCATCAGGGCCGCTGATTTCCTGACGTTCCAGATCGATGGACAGAACGGCGTTCGAGCCACGCGAGGCGTCGTCCAGCAGCTTTTCGAGATTCTCGGGGCTGACGACGACAGGCAGGATGCCGTTCTTGAAACAGTTGTTATAAAAGATATCGGCGAAGCTGGTGGAGATCACGCAGCGGATGCCGAAATCGAGAAGCGCCCATGGTGCATGTTCGCGCGAGGAGCCGCAGCCAAAATTGTCACCCGCGACGAGGATCTGGGCGTTCTGGTAAGCGGGCTTGTTCAGCACAAAATCGGGATTGGGCGAGCCATCTTCAAGATAACGCGACTCGGCGAAAAGGCCGGTGCCAAGACCCGTGCGCTTGATGGTCTTCAGATAGTCTTTGGGAATGATCATATCGGTGTCGATATTGACGACCGGCATGGGCGCAGCAACGCCCGTCAGCTTGGTGAATTTATTCATCTGTCGCTTCCCGTGTTTCCCTGGTCACAAAATCCGGCGTGGACTGACGCCCGCCGGATATTTTCTTTCGGGAAATACTGCAAAACGGATCGCTTTAGAAGCGCAAACCCGCATTCTTCGGTACGCCGCGTGCAGCGTTCTCGCATTTTGACAGGATTAACGATCTCAGAGATCGATGATCGTGCCTTTGCCGTCGTTCCAGACGCGCATGTCGCGCTGGTTGCGGGGCTTGACCGGAATGGGTGCCGGCTTCATACGCGCCGAAAGCAGACGGGCAGCGCTGAGAACGGCGAGCACGCCGATAAAAGCGACCGTAAGCGAGGCGGTAAAAAGAGCCACCAAAGCCAGAAGTGCGATGCCGGATGCGGCAATGAAAAATGAACGGATGCCTTGCATGATTCAACCTTTCTTTCCAGACGAATGTGGGCCTTCTTCTTCCGGCTTGCAAGAGGATTCAGTGGATTGTCGTGTTGCAGATGTCACAAAAGCTTGACACAAGTGCGGCATGACTAATTTTTTCGAAAATATTCCTGTGAGACCGCGCCGTTCGCTGCTGTCGGTTCCGGCCATCAATGTCCGGGCGCTCGAAAAAATCCGCGATCTCGATTGCGATGGCGTGATCCTCGATCTGGAGGATTCCGTCGCGCCCGACATGAAGGACAAGGCTCGGGAAAATCTGGACAGGCTATTTTCTGACGCGCCTTTTGCCGGATGCGAGACCATTATTCGCATTAATCCGCTCTCTACGCCGGATGGGCAGGCGGATCTGAAGCTTGTGCTTTCCTGTCGGCCAGATGCGGTTTTGTTGCCCAAGGTGGAGCAGCCGGCCGATATTCATGAGGTTGCCGACCTTCTGGCGGAGGCGGATGCGCCGCAGGGTTTGAAAATCTGGGCGATGATCGAGACTCCGCTTGGTGTCTTGAATGCCGCGTCTATCGCCGACGCTGCCCATACGCCGGATGCGCGGCTTGCCGCCTTTGTCATCGGGCTCAATGATCTGCGCAAGGAAACACGGGTTCCGGCCCTGCCCGGCCGAACCTATCTTGTGCCGTGGATGATGCAGGTGGTGCTCGCCGCCCGCGCCTACGGGCTTGATGTCATCGACAGCGTTTCGAATGATTTTCGTGATCTCGCGGCTTTTGCCGGTGAATGCGAGCAGGGCCGCGCCATGGGCTTCGATGGCAAGATGCTGATCCACCCGGCCCAGATCGAGCCGGCCAATCGACACTTCGCTCCTGATGAGGCGATGGTCGCGGAAGCCAAGGAGATTATTGCCGCTTTCGTAAAACCCGAATCTGTGGAATTGAACGTCATCAACATGAACGGGCGAATGATCGAACGGCTGCATGTGGGGCAGGCCGAAAGGCTGGTCGCCATGGCCGGTATCATCGCACAACGAAAGGCAAAAAAAACGTGAAGGTCTATCGTTTCATAACCGGTCCCGATGACGCAAAGTTCTGTCACCGGGTCACCGAAGCGCTGAACAAGGGATGGGAACTTGCCGGTTCACCCAGCTATGCCTTCAACGCCGCCAGCGGTATCATGCATTGCGGCCAGGCCGTGACCAAGGTGGTCGAGGGCAAGGAATACCATCCGGATATGAAGCTCGGCGAGCAATGATCCAAGTACAAATCGAGTGATTCGGATCTGCTTACCTGATTCGCTCGATTTTTTTGGCCTTTACTCGGTAAAATCGAATAGTAGGAGTTTTATTCACAGTCCCTACTCGGAATGTGCGTGAAAATAATAACTGCCTGTTTTTGAAAGACAAAATTCGCGACTTTTCAGTATCTACCAGATAAATTTATCACGGAACATAAAGTGAACGAATTGAGGATTTTATCCTGAGCTTGACTCAAAATATCGAGTCCGAACATATATTTACAAGCTAGAGACGATCTCTGAGCTGGCACGACAAAGCCGAGGTTGCACCCCCGGCTCCGTGTCGAAACCACAATACCTTGGACGGCTTGCGGATCAGCATACGCATTGAGCAAAATACGCTCTCAGACTCTTCTGTCAAGTTTGTCCAAGGCTGAAGCCTAAGAGGACAACCACATGCATCAACAGTCTTACAGATTGACCGAAAAAGACGCGATAGAGATTTGGCTGCGTTATTGGGGCGGCGAGTTTCAGCACCACATTGCAGCTTCTTACGGCGTAAACCCGGGGCGGGTAAATGAAGTAATTAAGCGCAAACGCCTGGTGGGTAGTGAGACGATCGCACTCTCAATGAGACGCGATCACTAGTAGCTTGAGGACCCGGTATCACAGTTTCTCGGTGCCGGGTTTCTCAGCGCTCCGCGGCGGCCTCGTCGGCGCTTTCTTCGATCCGCTCCATGTCGTCGTCCGACAGGCCGAAATGGTGGCCGATCTCGTGGATGAGGACATGGGTGATGATATCGCCCAGCGTTTCTTCGTTCTCGGCCCAGTAGTCGAGAATGGGGCGGCGATAAAGCGTGATGCGGTTCACCATCTCGCCGGTTTCCATGGTGAAACGTTCGGAGATACCGCGCCCCTCGAACAATCCTAACAGGTCGAACGGTGTTTCGAGCGCCATGTCCTCGAACACTTCGTCTGTCGGGAAATCCGAGATCTCGATGACGAGATCCTTGGTCAACGCACGGAATTCTTCTGGCAGGTGGCCATATGCCTCGATCGCAAGCGACTCGAAGGCGGAAAGTGTCGGCGCATGGCGGTCCCGCCAATCGTCGGTCTGGTCTATGCGGGCCATTTCTGCTCCTTGTTGAAGGCCCATATAAACACTTGCTGCGCAAATTTCGAGACCTGACTGCTTCGCTTGCCAAAAAAGCATGAAATTCTTGGCGTTAGAGTTACTTTTCAAACATCCGTCATCTTGACATAAACTGATGTCTCGCGTAATTCGCACCCAAATTGATGGCGTATTGCGCCTTCTGTTTATTCCGCCCCTCAAAGGCGGCTTCACCGGCAGACTTTCAAAAGGGCATTCAGTCCTGACGGATTTCCGCTACTCCGACTGATAAAAAGACGGCCAGCTTGCTTTGGCGGGCAGAGCCGGAACGAACATGAAAGGATAACAAATGTTCGCAGTCATCAAGACCGGCGGTAAGCAGTACCGCGTAGCGGCCGATGCCGTGCTGACCATCGAAAAGCTGGAAGCAGAGGCAGGCGCAACCGTAGAATTCACCGAAGTTCTCGTGATCGGCGAAGGCGCCGACGCTCAGTTCGGTGCTCCCTTTGTCAAGGGTGCCATCGTCAAGGCTGAAGTTGTCGAGCACAATCGCGGCAAGAAGGTCATCGCCTTCAAGAAGCGTCGTCGTCAGAACTCCAAGCGTTCGCGCGGCCATCGTCAGCATCACACTGTCGTCCGCATCACGGACATCGTTGCTGCCTGATAGGCGCGACACGGGAAACAAGGTTTAAAGGAGAACTCCAATGGCACACAAAAAAGCTGGCGGTTCATCGCGTAACGGTCGCGATTCCGAATCCAAGCGCCTTGGCGTAAAGAAGTTCGGCGGCGAAGCTGTCATTCCAGGCAACATTATTCTGCGTCAGCGCGGAACCCAGTGGCATCCGGGCGCCAACGTTGGCATCGGCAAGGACCACACGATTTTCGCACTGACCGCAGGTAACGTGAACTTCCGTACGAAGGCCAACGGCCGCGTATTCGTATCCGTGGCCCCGAAAGCGGAAGCCGCAGAATAAGCCGGTAAGCGTCATATGCAGCCGGTGTCCCATCGACCCGGCTGAGACGTATCAGGTTCAGTCAAGAAAACAGGGGAGATGGGGTACCACCCAACTCCCCTTTTTCTTTAACCCCCAGGAGGGACTGAACCATGCAAGCTGAATTGTTGAGGGTTGACCAATCACGGTCACCCGAAGAGCGGCCGAGGCCCGATCGGTCGAGGAGCGATTGCCCCGTTTTACTGTCGCAGAGGCTGGTTTTACGCAAGCCTCACGAAGAAGACATCGACGCCCTTGCCCATCTTGCCAACAATGCCAATATCGCGACCATGGTGTCGCGTATGCCGCACCCGTACACGGCCAAAGACGCCGCGGACTTCGTGCGACGCACCAATGCTGGCGAGATCGGCAAGTGCGTCTATGCGATTACCCGCATGGACAATGGCGAGTTTCTGGGTTGCTGCGCGCTTGAACCGCAGGAAGACGAAAAGACGCTGGAAATCGGTTACTGGCTGGGGGAACCCTACTGGAACCGGGGCTACATGACCGAAGCCACGCATGCGCTGATCGACATGGCCTTCCGCACGCGTGAAATCGACCAGATCGATGCCCGCTGCCGGGTCACCAACATCCCCTCGCGCCGGGTCATCCAGAAGTGCGGTTTCCAGTTCCAGGGCTCCGGCATGGTCGGTTCGCTGGCATTGGGCGGCATGGTACCGGTAGAATGGTACAGGCTGGACCGCAAGACCTGGGTTTCGCTGAAGAGCTGGGGAGACATGGGATGAGCACGATCGAGCTTACCCGTCACCGGCCAACTGCGACGGTCGCGCCGCCCGGCCCCTGCCCGGTCATCGAGACGTCGCGTCTGGTGCTGCGTCCGCAGCGGCTTTCCGATGCCGGCAGCATTGCGGAATCGCTTGGCGATTTTGCCGTGACCAGGATGCTGGCCCGTGTTCCCGCGCCCTATCATCGACAGGATGCGCTGGAATGGCTGGTCCTGCGCACTTCAGGCACGCTGCCCGATTGGGATTTCGCCATCACAAGCGGTGACGATACCCTGATAGGCGTCGTCTCGGTCGAATTGCGGCATGGCGAGTGGCATCTCGGCTACTGGCTGAACCGGTTCTACTGGGGCAAGGGTTACATGACCGAGGCGGTGGCCGCCGTGGTCGAGCGGTTCTTCCGCCGCATGCCCGGTGTGGTTCTCCATTCCGGTGTGTTTGCGGATAATCCGGCTTCGCTGCGCGTGCAGGAAAAACTGGGCTTCCGGGTGACCGGCTGCCACCAGATTTACGCCACGGCGCGTGCTGCGATGGTGGCGCATATCGATACGGCGATCACGGCTGAGGATTTCGTTCCGCAGCACCGCTGACAATCAAAACAAGGCCGGTTGCCGCAAACCGGCCTTGTCTCACGCAGGCGCTTCCCGCACGATAGTCTTTGACCTTGTGGAGAAGCGCTTGTATTCGAAACGACGATATTTTTGTTTGGCGCAACGCCTTGAGCTGATGTGCCCGCAAACCGACAGAACGGCAGTCCGATGAAATTTCTCGATGAAGCAAAAATCTATATCAAGTCCGGTGATGGCGGCGCGGGCGCCGTTTCCTTCCGGCGCGAAAAATTCATCGAGTTCGGTGGCCCTGATGGCGGCGATGGTGGACGCGGCGGCGACGTCTGGATCGAGGTGGTCAACGGTCTCAACACGCTGATCGACTTCCGCTTCCAGCAGCATTTCAAGGCCTCGATCGGACAGCACGGCATGGGCAAGACCCGCACCGGCGCCAAGGGTTCCGACGTGGTTCTGAAAGTGCCTGTCGGCACGCAGATTTTCGAGGAAGACAACGAGACGCTGATCGTCGACCTGACAAAGGAAGGCCAGCGTTTTCGTCTTGCCGCTGGCGGTAACGGCGGTTTCGGCAACGCCTATTTCAAGTCTTCGACCAATCAGGCGCCGACCCATGCCAATCCGGGCCTTGCGGGCGAAGAAAAGACGCTCTGGCTTCGCCTGAAGCTGATCGCTGACGCCGGTCTCGTTGGTCTGCCAAATGCAGGTAAGTCGACATTCCTCGCGACCGTGACGCGCGCGCGGCCGAAGATCGCCAATTATCCTTTCACGACCCTGCATCCGAACCTCGGCGTTGCGACCATCGACGGCCGTGAATTCGTGCTGGCCGATATTCCCGGCCTGATCGAAGGCGCGCATGAGGGTGTGGGCATCGGCGACCGTTTCCTTGGCCACGTGGAGCGCACCCGTGTGCTTCTGCATCTCGTCTCCGCGCAGGAAGAAAAGGTCGGGCAGGCCTATAAGACTGTCAAGGCCGAACTGGATGCCTATGGCGGCGGCTTGACCGACAAGCCGGAAATCGTGGCGCTTTCGCAAATCGACGTGCTGGACGAAAAAGAACTGAAAAAGAAGGCAAAGGAACTGGAAAAGGCCTGCGGCCGTCCTCCGCTCCTTCTGTCTGCCGCTGCCCACATTGGTATGACGGAGGCGCTGCGCGCCCTTCGCGATATCATCGTCTCGGCAAGCAATGGCGGTGAGACAGCCCTTCCCGACCGCTCTATGCCTGTGGATAGCGAGGCCGAGGAAGAGGACGATCGCCTATGAGCCTCACCCGCAAACCGCTGGGTAGCCACCACCGGATCGTCATCAAGATCGGTTCGGCACTTCTGGTGGACCGGAAAAGCGGGCTCAAAAAAGATTGGCTTGACGCCATTTGCGAGGACATCGCTGCGCTAAAGAAAAACGGCGCAGATGTTCAGGTGGTGTCTTCTGGCGCCATCGCGCTCGGCCGCACGGTGCTCGGTCTGCCCTCCGGCGCATTAAAGCTGGAGGAAAGCCAGGCAGCGGCGGCCGTTGGCCAGATCGCTCTGGCGCGGGCATGGTCTGAAAGCCTGTCGCGGCATGAGATCGTCGCTGGCCAGATTCTGCTGACGCTGTCCGACACCGAGGAGCGCCGCCGTTACCTCAATGCGCGCGCTACCATCAACCAGCTGCTGAAGATCGGTGCCATTCCGATCATCAATGAAAACGACACGGTGGCAACCACCGAAATCCGCTACGGCGACAATGACCGTCTGGCCGCCCGCGTGGCCACCATGACCGGTGCCGATCTTCTGGTATTGTTGTCTGATATTGACGGGCTTTACACGGCTCCGCCGCATCTTGATCCGGATGCGAAGTTCCTTGAGACGATTGCAGATATTACGCCCGAGATTGAGGCCATGGCAGGCGGTGCGGCTTCCGAGCTTTCACGCGGCGGCATGCGCACCAAGATCGATGCCGGCAAGATCGCGACCGCTGCCGGCTGCGGCATGATCATCGCTTCCGGCAAGACGCTCAATCCGTTGAAGGCCATCGAAAACGGCGCCCGCTCCTCGTGGTTTGCGCCATCAGGCACACCGGTGACGGCGCGAAAGACATGGATTGCCGGTCAGTTGCAGCCGGCAGGTGAGATTCATGTGGATGCGGGTGCGGAAAAAGCGCTCTATGCCGGTAAAAGCCTGCTTCCCGCGGGCGTGCGGGTGGTGAAGGGCAATTTTGGACGCGGCGACGCGATTGCCATTATCGGCGTTGAAGGCCGAGAGGTCGCGCGCGGCCTTGCAGGCTACGATGCGGAAGAGGCGCGTCTTATCATCGGTCACAAGTCCAACGAGATCGAGGCGATACTTGGCTATGTCGGGCGTGCGGCGATGATCCATCGCGACGATCTGGTGATGACGGGTGCCGCCGTGAAAGTTAAAAATACTGAAAAGGATGAGGTCCATGCCTGAACAGGCCGTGAAGCAGAGCCATGATATTGATGCACTGATGATGACCATCGGTGCACAGGCAAAAGCTGCTTCGCGACCGTTGTCCATCGCAGGTACGGATCAGAAAAACCGTGCGCTTCTCGCCATGGCGTCCGCCATCGAGGCGTCGAGGGAAACGATCCTTGCCGCCAACAGGAAAGATCTGGCGGCGGCGGATAATAGCGGACTTGCCGCTTCCTTCATCGACAGGCTTACGCTTGACGATGCGCGGATTGCCGGTATCGCCGAAGGCATCCGCTCGGTTGCCGCGCTGCCTGATCCGGTTGGCGAAGTCATTGCCGCCTGGGATCGCCCGAACGGTCTGAAGATCGAGCGCGTGCGCACGCCGCTTGGCGTCATCGGTGTGATTTACGAAAGCCGCCCGAATGTGACGGCAGATGCCGGCGCGCTCTGCCTCAAGGCGGGCAATGCGGTCATCCTGCGCGGCGGCTCGGATTCGCAACATTCATCGCGTGCTATCCATGCCTGTCTTGTGGAGGGCCTGAAGATCGCCGGTCTTCCCGAGCATGCCATTCAACTGGTGCCGGTCACCGACCGCGCTGCCGTGGGCGCGCTTCTTGGTGGATTGAATGGCACGGTTGATGTGATTGTGCCGCGCGGCGGCAAAAGCCTGGTTGCGCGGGTGCAGTCTGAGGCGCGGGTTCCGGTCTTTGCGCATCTGGAAGGTATTTGCCATATCTATGTCGACGGATCGGCCGATCTCGAGATGGCGAAACGCATCGTCGTGAATGCCAAGATGCGCCGCACCGGCATTTGCGGCGCGGCGGAAACGCTGCTGGTGGATGCCGCTGTTGTTGCCACGCATCTTGAACCGCTCGTCAAGGGCCTGATCGAGGCCGGTTGTGAAGTGCGCGGTTCGCAGGCCGTGCGTAATGTTGTCGAGGGCTTGAAAGCCGCAACGGAAGATGACTGGCGCACCGAATATCTCGATGCGATCATTTCGGTTGCTGTCGTGGACGGTATTTCCGGCGCGATCGACCACATCAGCACCTATTCGTCCAACCACACGGAGGCGGTGATCGCCGAGGACCCAGCGGTGGTCGAGCGTTTCTTCAACGAACTCGATTCGGCCATTCTGCTGCATAACGCTTCCACGCAATTTGCCGATGGCGGTGAATTCGGAATGGGTGCGGAAATCGGCATCGCTACGGGCAAGATGCATGCACGCGGCCCTGTTGGTGTCGAGCAGCTCACGTCGTTCAAATACCGCGTGCATGGCACCGGTCAGACGCGGACCTGATAGTTGCTGGTCGAAACACGCCTCGACAGACGTTATCTCACCATGCCGCATGCGGAGCGCGGCATGGTCGTCGGGCTGTTCGGCGGCTCCTTCAATCCGCCGCATGCCGGCCATGCCCTTGTTGCCGAAATAGCGCTTCGCAGGCTGGGTCTAGACCAGCTCTGGTGGATGGTGACGCCAGGCAATCCGCTGAAAAGCCGCTCGGAGCTGGCATCTCTGGAGGATCGTATCGCTGCCTGCGAAAGGCTGGTCAGCGATCCCCGCATCAAGGTGACGGCTTTTGAAAAATCGCTGGGGATCAGCTACACGGCCAATACACTTGCCAAGGTGAAAGCAAAAAATCCGCATGTCCGCTTCATCTGGATCATGGGAGCCGACAATCTGAAAAGCTTCCATCGCTGGCAACAATGGCGAAGGATCGCCGAGACCTTTCCGATTGCGGTGATCGACCGGCCGGGTTCCACCCTCTCCTACCTCTCCTCAACCATGGCGCAGGCCTATAGCCAGGCGCGGATCGATGAGGATGATGCGGGTGTTTTGTGGAAAAAAAAGGCGCCTGCCTGGGTCTTTATCCATGGTCCGCGTTCGACGCTCAGTTCGACGGCGCTCCGCAATAATCACAAATGATGTATGCGACAGCCGTTGAAGGCTCCATATCTTGAAAAGTTAATGCTTTGGTGCCACCTTAATCTGGTGACGCACAGATTCGCGTCGCCAGTGCCTGTTTTGTCATTCTTGGAAAGGGAAAACCTCTGACAACAGTACACGCCAAGGGAAGAGCATTTGTTGCTATCCCGAAGGGTCAGGACAGTGGCGCCGATGCCGCCGACCACGCCCTCGAAACCGTCCTCGCGAGCCTCGAGGACTCCAAGGCTGAAGATATCGTATCTCTCGACATTGCCGGAAAATCGGCGCTTGCGGACTACATGGTGGTAGTCTCCGGGCGATCGAACAGGCATGTCTCGGCGATCTGCGAGCATCTTCTCAAGGATATGAAGGATGAAGGGTTTGGAAGCGCCCGCGTCGAAGGTCTCGAGACCGGAGATTGGGTGCTGATCGATACCGGCGATATCATCGTTCATGTGTTCCGTCCGGAAATCCGTGTCTTCTACAACATTGAAAAAATGTGGGCGACGCCGGAAATGCCGGAAGACACGCTGCATTGATGCGGTGAGCCTTTGACGTCGCACATCGGGCCTCCCGAATATCCTGTGTGATTTCGGGTCGATGTGTCTGGTCGGAAAGCAAGCCGGCCGCATAGGAATCCGTAGGCTATGCTGTTAAGAGCGTGACCCTGTTGGGTCACGATGGATGCAGGTTTGCGATGCGGATTTCGATTTTTGCGGTGGGACGGCTGAAATCCGGCCCGGAAAAGGATCTTGCGACCCGTTATATCGAACGCCTTGCCAAAACCGGCCCGGCGATCGGGTTGGAGTTTTCGCGCGTGATCGAGGTCGCGGAAAGCCGGGCATCGAACGCGGAGACGCGCAAGCGCGAAGAAGCGGCGATGCTGGAAAAACATCTGGCTGATGGTACCGTTCTCGTGCTGCTGGACGAGCGCGGCAAGGCGCTGGATAGCCCGGCCTTTGCCTCATTTTTTGGCGATCTGCGTGATAGCGGCAAGCGCGACCTCGTGATCGCGATTGGTGGCGCCGACGGCCTAGATCCTGCACTTTACGACAGAGCGGCGGCCGTTCTTAATCTCGGCAAGCTCACATGGCCGCACCAGATCGTTCGTATTCTGATCGCCGAACAGCTTTACCGCGCCGTCACCATCCTCTCCGGTCATCCCTATCATCGCGTTTGAGCGTGATCTTCATGTGGAAAATTGTCTCAATTTCAACATGAAGCTTCGCGAGACGGAAAGGCGTGAAGGCTTTGAAGCCAGCCTGTTTCTGGCCTCTTGGAAGATTGGGGCAAAATCCCTAGTATCGGCGCTCCTGCTTCGGCATCAAAGAAAGTTCAAATGGACAAGAGGTCTCAACGAAAACGCCACGCTGCCCTTGCGGGCGCGGTTTTCGCTGTCCTTGTCCTGGGGATTTCCCCCGTTGAACGCGCCTTTTCGCGCGATGATGCGGGTGCTGCGCCTGCTGGTGAGGGTGATTCGTCGCCGGAAGCGCTTCAGACGCTGGAAAAGCGCCGTGATCAGAACCGCCAGGATTTGGAAGAGCTGGTCGACAGCATCGGACTTTCGGAAGACAAGACCCGAAATCTCGAGGAAAGCATTGCTTCCCTTAATCAGGATAGCGCCCGTATCCGCGACGAGCTGATAGCGTCGGCTGCGCGCCGCAAGGCACTGGAAACCAAGATCAGCGATGGCGAGGATCGTCTGGCCAAGCTTTCGGTCCGCGAAGATGGCGTCAAGGCATCACTGCGCGAGAGGCGTGGCGTGCTGGCGGAGGTTCTGGCGGCGCTGCAGCGTATGGGCAGAAACCCTCCCCCCGCCCTTCTCGTTTCGCCTGATGATGCGCTGGCTTCGGTGCGCAGCGCCATTCTTCTCGGCGCAGTCGTGCCCGGCATTCGCGGTGAGACCGACAAGCTGGTTTCTGCTCTCAAAGAATTGACCGACGTCAGGCAGGCAATCGCTCGCGAAAAGGACGATCTTACGGGTATGATGACGGCAAGTCTGGAAGAGGAAAAACGCCTCGACCTGCTGCTTGCTGAAAACGACCGCAGAAATTCGCAGACCGCCGCGGCGCTGGAGGTGGAACGCAAGCGATCCGAGGAGCTTGCAAGCAAGGCGACCAGCCTCGAGGGTCTGGTCGGTTCGCTTGAAAGTGAGATCAGTTCGGTGCGGGAAGCTATGGAAAGGGCGCGTGCGGAAGAGCAGCGCGTGGCCCGTCTTTCCGAAGCGGAACGTGAGAAGGAGCGTGCCGCAGCCGAGGCGGGAATGCCCGATAAAAACCGTATTGCGCCCGCATATCCCTTCGCGAGTTTGAAGGCAAAGCTGGACCTGCCGGTGGCTGGAGATGTGTTGCGCCGGTTCGGCGATGCGGATGGTACGGGCCACTTTTCCAAGGGAATTGTCGTCGCGACCGGACCTGAGGCCATCGTGACGGCACCCGCAGACGGCTTTGTTGTATTTGCCGGAGATTTTCGCAGTTACGGCCGAATGATCATCCTCAATACGGGTGACGGATACCATGTGGTCATGACGGGAATGGACAATGTGAGGACACGGCAGGGAATGTTTGTGTTCTCCGGAGAGCCAATCGCCTCCATGGGTGCAAAAAGAGTAGCGAGTGCAGCAGCATTGGCGCTGGAAACCGACCGGCCAACGCTCTACATTGAGTTCAGGAAAGATGGTGTGCCGGTTGATTCCCAACCTTGGTGGACCGCAAAAAATACCGGAAGGGCGCACAATGATTCGTAAGGTTTCGCTTCTCCTTATCGGTGGGCTTATGGGCGCCACGGCGATGAGTGTGATTTATTCGGCGAGCATGCCGGCACAGGCGGCCGGGCCTTCGACCTATAAGGAACTGTCAATCTTTGGCGACGTGTTCGAACGTGTGCGTGCGCAATATGTGACGCCGCCGGATGACGAGAAGCTGGTCGAAAATGCCATCAACGGCATGCTCAGCTCGCTTGATCCGCATTCGAGCTTCATGAATGCCAAGGACGCCAACGACATGCGCACCCAGACCAAGGGTGAGTTCGGCGGTCTCGGCATCGAAGTGACCATGGAAAATGAACTGGTCAAAGTCATCTCGCCGATGGACGACACGCCGGCTTCGCGCGCAGGCATTCTTGCCGGCGACTATATTTCGGAAATCGACGGTACGCCGGTTCGCGGTCTGAAGCTGGAGCAGGCGGTCGAGAAGATGCGCGGCGCGGTCAAGACGCCGATCAAGCTGACGATCATCCGCCAGGGCGCCGATAAACCGCTCGAATTCACCGTCATGCGTGATGTCATTGCCGTACGCGCGGTCAAGTCCCGTGTCGAGGGCGATGTCGGTTATCTCCGCGTCATCTCATTTACCGAGAAGACCTATGACGATCTCGAAAAGGCGATCAAGAAGATCAAGACGGATGTGCCGGCTGACAAGCTGAAGGGCTACGTGCTCGATCTGCGTCTCAACCCCGGTGGTCTGCTCGATCAGGCGATCAATGTTTCCGACGCCTTCCTCCAGCGTGGCGAAGTCGTTTCGACCCGTGGCCGTAACCCGGACGAGACCCGTCGCTTCAATGCAACGGCTGGCGATCTGACCGATGGCAAGCCGGTTATCGTGCTCATCAACGGTGGCTCTGCTTCGGCGTCTGAAATCGTCGCCGGTGCGCTGCAGGACCTGCGTCGCGCGACTGTGGTCGGCACGCGCTCCTTCGGCAAGGGTTCGGTCCAGACGATCATCCCGCTCGGCGAGGCCGGCGCGCTGCGTCTGACCACGGCGCTTTATTACACGCCGTCTGGCAAATCGATCCAGGGCACGGGCATTACGCCTGATATCAAGGTCGAACAGCCGCTGCCGCCGGAATTGCAGGGCCGTGTCACGACCGAAGGTGAATCCAGCCTGACCGGCCATATCAAGGGCCAGAGCGAAACGGACGAAGGTTCGGGTTCTTCCGCTTACGTTCCGCCGGAAGCCAAGGACGATATCCAGCTGAATTATGCGCTGGATCTGTTGCGCGGTGCCAAGACCGATCCGTCGTTCCCGCCGAACCCGGACAAGGCTGTGGTCAACAAGCAGTAAGATGGATGCGCCGGCCAGCCGGCGCATTTTCTCGATTGCCTAACCGTTTGGACGGATCGTTCATTGCCTTCTGACCTGCGAAAACCGCTTCTGGGTCGACAGAAAAAAAGCGCCGGTATCAACCGGCGCTTTTCCGTCATTATGGTTCTGTCCGCGCTTGCAGTTCTGACGATCGGCGGGCTTTCCGTCTATACGGCCCTGTCGCCCGGCAATCTGCAGAAGACGGCTTCCGGGCCGGACACCCAGCCCCAGCTCCGCGAAGATGCTCCGAAAACGGCAGCAGCCGATGTGGCGGATCCCAACGATACGGCTGGTCTGAAGCCGGAAAGCGGCCGCTCCGGCGCCAATATAAATCGGGCGACGATGCCGGATGGCAATGTGGTATCGGTCTATTCTCCTCGCCCCCGTGACAGCGACGGACCGGTGCTGATGAGCGGCCAGACCTACGGTCAGGATCCGCGCATGGCCACGCGGCCCAATGATGCATTGCTGGAAGAAACCGCATTCGGCAGATTGCCGGTCGTCGGTGCCGATGGTTTGCGGCCGATGGAGCAATATGCCCGGCCATGGTCCGGCGCACGCGGCACCCGGGTGGCGATCGTGGTCGGTGGTCTCGGCCTCAGCCAGACGGGTTCGCAAAAGGCGATCCGGGAACTGCCGCCGGAGGTGACGCTCGGTTTTGCTGCAAGCGGTAACAGCCTGCAGCGCTGGATGCAGGAAGCACGCCGTGAGGGGCATGAAATCCTTCTCCAGATACCGCTGGAGCCCTTCGGGTATCCCGGCACCAATCCCGGCCCGGACACGCTACTGGCGGGCGATCCCGCGAAGGTCAATATCGACCGGCTGCATCGCTCCATGGCGAAAATTACCAATTATACTGGCATCATGAATTATCTCGGCGGGCGTTTCCTTTCCGAGCAGGCGGCGCTGGAGCCGGTCATGCGCGATATCGGCAAGCGCGGGCTGCTTTTTCTGGACGATGCCTCTTCGGCGCAGTCGCTGAGCGGCGGGATTGCCAAAGCCATTTCCGCGCCGCAGGGCTTTGCCGATGTTCTGCTTGACGGTGAGGTCACCGAAGCCACTATCCTGCGCAAGCTGGACGAATTGGAGCGGATCGCGCGACGTAACGGTCAGGCGATCGGCGTTGCCTCGGCTTTTGACGAAAGCATCGCTGCAATCTCGAAGTGGTCGCGGGAGGCGGGCGGTCGCGGTATTGAGATCGTTGGTGTTTCTGCGCTTGTTTCGCAGCAGGCGGGGCAGTAAACCTTCTGCGCGGCCATTCCTTAGCGCCTTTTCGGCGCGCAGACAGTGCGGGTTTCCAATGACAATCAAAGCAGAAGATTTGCCTTACCGTCCCTGTGCGGGGATTATGGTTCTGAACGCCGAAGGCCTTGTCTGGGCCGGCCGGCGCATCAGTGAAGGCAATTCGGAATATGACGGTTCACCGCAATTGTGGCAGATGCCGCAGGGCGGCATCGATGACGGTGAACGGCCTTTGACGGCCGCCATTCGCGAACTTTACGAAGAGACGGGGATGAAAACGGTGACGTTGCTGGCGGAAGCGAGCGACTGGATCCATTATGATCTGCCGCCCGAACTTATCGGCATCGGCCTGAGAGGCAAGTATCGCGGGCAGGCGCAACGCTGGTTTGCCTTCCGTTTTGATGGCGACGAAAGCGAAATCCAGATCGACCCACCTCCAACAGGGCATACGGCTGAATTCGACGCCTGGGACTGGAAGCCGATGGAAAGCCTGCCGGAGCTCATCGTGCCCTTCAAGCGCGCGGTCTACGAGAAAGTGGTTGCGGAATTCCGGCACCTTGCCGGCAAGTAATAAAAAAGGCGGCCACTGGCCGCCTTTTCTTTGGTCGATTGCGAGAGCTTATTCTGCTTCGTTGGCGGAATCGGCGTTGAGTTGGCCGTATTTTTCCGCACCGATCTTGCCGAGCAGTTCGAGCTGGGTCTCAAGGAAGTCGATGTGACCTTCCTCGTCGATCAGCAGTGCTTCGAACAGCTTCATCGAGACATAGTCTCCGGCCTCGGAACAGATGTCGCGCGATTTCTTGTAGGACGTCCGTGCGTCATATTCGCCCGCCAGATCGGCTTCGAGCACTTCCTTGACGTTCTGACCGATGCGCAGGGGAGCCAGGGTCTGGAGGTTGGGATGACCTTCCAGGAAAATGATACGATCGATGATCTTGTCGGCGTGCTGCATCTCTTCGATGGATTCCGCACGCTCCTTCTTTGCAAGCTTGGTGTAGCCCCAGTCATTCAGAAGTCGGTAGTGAAGCCAATACTGGTTTACCGCACCGAGTTCTAGAAAAAGGGCTTCGTTAAGCCGCTCGATGACTCTTGTGTCGCCTTTCAATGTCCGCTCTCCTGTTCTCTTCATGGAATCGCTTCAAGCGGGACATAAAATCAAAAACATCTGCTTCCGTCGAGTGGCGACGGGCGTGATATTCTTCGGTTGTCTGTATGATCAGGTCGACGACAGTCGGAAAACAGCCGCAGCAGCGGCCACGTTTTTCCATGGCATGATACACTTTTGCCGGAACGATAAGCTGCCAACAGTCCTCATCGAGGAGCTCGTTAATGACGTCCCGGATATCGTGGTCGGTGATGTAATTGCAGCTGCAAACCAGCATGATCGACTGCCTGTATGACGCAACACGTTGTTTTCGTTCTTAAACCAAAACAGGACACCCACTGTCAAGAAAAACCTCCGAGGATATCCGAAAGCGAACTCTGGATTCATTCTAAACTATACGAAAACTGTCGTATTTTCATTAGTTTAGCAGTTCCTATATTGCGGTATTTTTCGATCAAGTTTTTGTGCGTGGCGATATTATCACGGCAGATATCACGAAAAGTTTACCTGCTTCCTTCCCGTTAGAAGGGGTGCCGATCTCAGGCGAAATATTGCCCGCCATTTGCGGTCATCGTGGAGCCGGTTATGAAACCAGCCTCGTCCGACACGAGAAACAGGACGCAGCGCGCGATCTCTTCCGGTTCGCCCAGGCGCCCGACCGGGATTTGCGGCACGATCCGCTCGGCCAGCACTTTCTCCGGTATAGCCCTCACCATCTCCGTGCCGATGTAACCGGGGCAGATGGCGTTGACGGTAATGTTGCGGCTTGCGCCTTCCTGGGCGAGCGCCTTGGTGAAGCCGATATCGCCAGCCTTTGAGGCGGAATAGTTGACCTGGCCTGCCTGGCCCTTCTGGCCATTGATGGAGGAAATATTGACGATGCGACCGAAGCCGCGGTCGCGCATACCCGACCAGACGGGATGCGTCATGTTGAAGACGCCGGTGAGGTTGGTGTCGATCACCTCGCGCCATTGCTGCGGTGTCATCTTGTGAAACATCGCATCGCGGGTGATGCCGGCATTGTTGACGAGAACCTCGACGGGGCCGAAGGCCTCTTCAACCTGGGCTATGCCTTTTACGCAGGCATCATAGTCTCGCACGTCCCATTGAAACGCGGGGATGCCGGTTTCTTTCTGGAAGGCCTCTGCCCTATCGGTCGTGAAGGCGTAATTGACGGCCACCTGGTAGCCGGCTGCCTGCAAGGCACGGGCTATTGCTGCGCCTATGCCGCTTGTCCCGCCCGAAATCAACGCAACCCGGCTCATATGGCCTCCATTTCCTGAACTGTTTTAGCCGTGCTCAACGGCCACAGAAATGCGGCCAATGGGAGACCGCTTCTACCCTATTGGCCGCTGAACCGGAATTGCTTTTTGGAAGGCCGCACGGCGGTTTTCAGAGCGCCTCGATGCACATGGCAACACCCATGCCGCCGCCGATGCAGAGCGTTGCGAGCCCCTTCGATACGTTGCGGCGGCGCATCTCGAAAATCAGCGTGTTCAGCACACGGGCGCCGGATGCGCCAATCGGATGGCCGATGGCAATCGCACCGCCATTGACGTTGACGATATCAGGATCAAGACCAAGCTCACGCACGACAGCGCAGGACTGGGCGGCAAAGGCTTCGTTGGCCTCAACGAGGCCGATATCGCCGATCGACCAGCCTGCCTTGGCCAGCGCCTTGCGTGAGGCGGGGATGGGGCCGGTTCCCATGATCTGCGGATCGACACCCGCCGTCGCCCAGGAGGCGATGCGCGCCAGCGGTTTGATACCGCGCTTTGCCGCTTCCTGCTCCGACATCAGAAGTGTGGCAGCCGCGCCATCATTGAGGCCGGAGGCGTTGCCGGCCGTTACCGTGCCCTCCTTGTCGAAGGCGGGGCGCAGCTTTGCCATGGTTTCCAGCGAAACACCGGTACGGATATGTTCGTCAGTATCGATGATAATATCTGCCTTGCGGCCCTTGACCGTGAAAGCCACGATCTCATCCGCAAAACGGCCGGCGCTCTGCGCAGCTTCGGCCTTGTTTTGCGATGCGACAGCGAACTGGTCCTGTTCATCACGGGAAAGCTGCCATTGCCGGGCGATGTTCTCGGCGGTTATGCCCATGTGGTAGCCGTAGAAGGCATCCGTCAGGCCGTCTTTCAGCATGGTGTCGATCATCTTGAAATCGCCCATCTTCACGCCACCGCGCAAATGGGCGCAATGGGGCGCCATGGACATGGATTCCTGCCCGCCGGCAATGATGATGGCCGCGTCGCCGGTAACGATCTGCTGCATGCCGAGTGCGACGGCGCGCAGGCCGGAACCGCATAGCTGATTGATGCCGAAGGCGGTTGCCTCCTGCGGAATGCCGGCTTTCATTGCCGCCTGCCGCGCCGGGTTCTGCCCTTCGCCTGCCGTCAACACCTGACCGAGGATGACCTCATCGATCTCATGGGCTGCGACACCGGCGCGCTCCAGGACGGCGTTGATGACGGTTGCCCCAAGCTCGTGGGCGGGCGTATTGGCAAAGCCACCATTGAAAGAACCGACGGCAGTGCGCGCAGCGCTGGCAATCACGATTGAAGGCGTCATCTGTTTCTCCTCACTTGCGGGCGGAGACTGGCAAAGCTTTGAATACAAGTCAAATGCCGAAAGTTGCTTTAAAAGATGTTGCTAAATCAAGCCGGAATCTTGCGGAAAATTGCTGCGCAAAAAACAAACTGTTGCGATGCACAAAACATTTGTCACGGGGCTTGTTTTGCGCATACACTTCGCGCGGGAAGAGCAATAACACCAAAAAACAAGAAAATACCATCATCGCGAGGAGGCGGGCATGGCAAAACACGACGGCGAAACAATCATTAAAAAATATGCCAACCGGCGGCTCTACAACACCGGAACCAGCACCTATGTGACGCTGGATGATCTGGCGCAGATGGTTAAACGCGGCGAGGACTTCAAGGTTCAGGACGCCAAATCATCCGAAGACATCACCCATGCGGTTCTGACGCAGATCATTGTTGAACAGGAAGCCAAAACCGGCAATACGCTTTTGCCAACGGCGTTTCTGCGGCAATTGATCTCCTATTACGGTGACCAGATGCAGATGGTCGTTCCGACATTTCTCGAACATTCGATGAAAACCTTCTCCGATCAGCAGAGCCAGATGCAGGAGCATATGGCCAAGGCGTTCGGTGACGGGTCGCTTGCGCGGAATTTCCAGGCTCCACTGCAAATGATGGAAGAGCAGATCCGCCGCAATACGGAACTGTTCCGGCAGGCAATGCAGGGGTTCACGCCTTTTGCAATGCCGCAGGCGCCCAAGGAAACGCGCAAGCCGAATGCATCCGAAATCGATGAGCTGAAGTCGCAGCTGCGCGCATTGCAGCAAAAACTCGATCAGCTCTGACGGAGGCTGGAGCATTTCGGGTGAGACCCCTCAAATGCTCTCTCCGGTTCTTTAGCTTGCCGCCCGTTCCGGGACGCGCAGCAACAGAACAAACCCCAACCCCAGAAACACGGTGAGGGTGGCCATGCCAATATGTGCGGAGCCACTGAGGTAGGTTGCTATTGAAAAGGACAGCGTCGCCATGAAGCTGGTGGCGCGGCCCGATAGCGCATAGATGCCGAAATAGCGTCCCGCCTCGGCAATGGTGATGTTGCGCGCCAGATAGGAACGCGACGAGGCCTGAACGGGACCGAAGGCGAGGCCAATCAATATGCCATAGAGCAGATAGGCCTTTTCCGCGCCGGTTGCGAAGATGCCGCCATTGTCCGCTGTCGGCAATTGGATCCAGCCAAACAGTGTCGAGGCCTTTTCTGTCGAGACGATGCCGACCGTCGCGATGAGCAGAAGAACCAGGCTGATAAGGATGGTGATCCGCGAGCCAAGTTTCTGATCGACGCGCCCGGCCGCAAAGCAGCCCACAATGGCGACGACGTTGAGCAGGATGCCGAAGAGGCCGATTTCCATCGTCGCCCAGCCGAACATTCCCGCCGCAAATACCCCACCCAGAATGAGCACGCCGTTGACGCCGTCCTGATAAAGCATACGTGCAATCAGGAACCGCAACAGGACGGGTCTGTCTCGAAGTTCGCGCAGGGTTGTCTTGAGCTCCGCAAGACCAGAGCGGATCGCCGCTCCGAAGGGTAGGCCCCTGTCCGCATCCGGGGTCAGCAGAAACATCGGCAGAATGAAGAGCAAATACCAGATTGCGGCTATTGGGCCGGTTATTCTGGCGTCCTCGCCGGTTGCGGGATCGAGACCGAAAAGCGGCTTGATACCGGCGATAGTCAGCCCTGTCTTTGGATTTGCGGCCAGAAGCGTCACCACGGCAATCAGCACCACCATGCCGCCGAGATAACCGAGGCCCCAGGCGAGATTGGAAATGCGTCCGACATTCTGCGGATTGGTCAGTCGCGGCATCATGGAATCGTTGAAGACGATCGAAAACTCCGCCGCGATGGATGCGAATATCATGCAGACGATGGGCAGAATGATCGGCGAATCCGGTGCTGCAAACCAGAGGAATAAAAGACTGACGATCTTGATAGCGGCAAAAAAGGCGATCCACGGTTTGCGCGCGCCGGACTGGTCGGCAATGGAGCCGAGGATGGGCGAGAAGAGGGCGATGATGATCGAGGAGACCGTCGCCATATTGCTCCATGTCGCCTGCGCCGAAATAGGATCATCGGTGAGGCGGGCGACAAAGTAGGGTCCGAAAACGAAGGTCGTAACGACCGTGAAAAAGGGCTGTGCCGCCCAATCGAACATGACCCAGCCCCAGATGCCGCGTTTGGCAACCACTGTTTCCGCATTTGGGGAGGGGACAGTCATTCATCGTCCTATCGGATATGGGGGATAAAATGCGTGATGCCGGCGCAAACGCTTCATTTATGGCCATCCGGGCCAGTCACTCGGATGGCGTTTGTCGAATGGTCGATCAGCGCGTCTGAACGATATCACCAAGCAGCCCCGCCGCAACTGTCAGGCGGGCGAGGTTGGTATCGCCGCTTTCGCTCAGTGCACCGAGTTCCGAGACGATGCGATTGACGCGCACGCGGTCGGCCGCATACCACGCCTGAACCGGGTCCTTTTCCTTCGCATACTCGGTGAGGGCCGAGATGACGATCCGGCGTCTCGACAAGGCGATCTGGTCCTGGCTGCGCAGAAGAGCCAGGCTCTCGTAGTGATCGGCCGGCGTGATGCGCTGGCTGGCATCCAGCAGCCGCGCGACACGGAAGGTCGAGGAGACCGTGGCGTAGCTTTCGGCGGCGCGGGCAAGCGTCGTGCCCGCATTTTCGGCGATACGCATGATCTCTGGCACATAGACCAGCAGGGAAAGCGTATCCAGCTCTTCCAGAAGGCCAGAGGGAACACCGTCGATTTCTGTGACGCCAAGCTCGCGGCGATATTTCGCCGCTGCCGGCGATAGCGTCTTGATGGCAGTTTTCAGGCGCTCGATTTCGGTTGCCATGTCGCTCGTTCCAGCGCCCACGCTCCCGGTTTGCAAATAGAGCCTGCTTGCATCGGAGTAGATGCGGGTGATCGTGGCATAAAGTCCGTTCTGGACTTCTCCGCCGATCTTTCCGTCAAGCGCGTCGACCTCGCTCCAAAGACGTTTGAGGCCGAAACCGTCCTCCACGATCACCGCTGCCTTGACGACATCCGCCGACAGGAGGCCGCTCGCATCGGCGAGTTTCTGCACGAAGCCAGGGCCGCCGCGGTTTACCACGGCATTGGCGAGCGCTGTCGCAACGATTTCGCGGTGCAGGCGATGCGCCTTGATATCGTCTGCATAGTTCTTCTGCATCTTGGCCGGGAAATAGTCTGCGAGCAGATGCTGGAGATAGGGTTCGTCGGGCAGCGGGCTTGCCACCAGAGCGTCGAACAGTGTCAGCTTGGCATATGAAAGCAGCACGCCGATTTCCGGCCGGGTCAGCGGCTTGCCGGTGGCATATCTTTCGCTGAGCTCGGCATTGCTCGGCAAGGTTTCGACCTTGCGGTTCAGTTGGCCGGTTGCCTCCAGCGCGCTCATCAGGCGGCCGAGTTCTTCCCGGTTTGCAAGCCCAAGCCGCTCCGTCAGCGAGATTGCCAGCGATTGCAGGTAGTTGTTGCGCAGCACCAGCTGCGCCACTTCCGGCGTCATGGAGGCAAGAAGCTGGTTGCGCTTCGGCATCGTCAGGCGACCGCTATTGACCGCGGAGGCGAGGGCGATCTTGATGTTGACCTCGACGTCGGAGGAATTCACGCCGGCCGAGTTGTCGATGGCGTCGGAATTGCAACGCCCACCCGCCAGCGCATAGGCGATACGGCCCTTCTGGGTAATGCCGAGATTGGCGCCTTCGCCGATGACCTTGGCGCGCAGCTCGGTGGCGTTGACGCGGATGGGGTCGTTCGCCCTGTCACCCACCTCGGCGTTGGTTTCCACCGCCGCCTTGATATAGGTGCCGATGCCGCCGAACCACAGAAGATCGGTTGGCGCCTTCAGAATGGCGGTCATGATCTCGAAGGGTGTAGCGACGGATTTGTCGATGCCGATGGCAGCGACGGCTTCCGGCGTCAGCGTCACCGATTTTTCGGAACGCGAGATGATCATTGCGCCTTTTGAGAGCGTTGAACGGTCGTAATCCTGCCAGCTTGAGCGTGGCAATTCGAAAAGCCGCTTGCGCTCAGCGAAGGATTTGTCGGTATCGGGGTCCGGATCGATGAAGATGTCGCGATGATCGAAGGCTGCGATCAGCCTGATCTTTTCCGACAGCAACATGCCGTTGCCGAAAACGTCGCCGGACATGTCGCCGACACCTGCCACTGTGAAGGGCGTGGTCTGGATGTCGGTGTCCATTTCGCGGAAATGACGCTTTACCGTTTCCCAGGCACCGCGCGCGGTGATGCCCATCTTCTTGTGGTCGTAACCGGCGGAACCACCCGATGCGAAGGCATCGTCCAGCCAGAAGCCGGCGGCGTGGGCGAGGCCGTTTGCCGTATCGGAGAATGTCGCGGTCCCCTTATCGGCGGCGACGACGAAATAGGGATCGTCACCATCAAGCCGCAACGTATCGGCCGGCGGTACGACGGCGTCGTCAACGATATTGTCGGTGATGGACAGAAGAGTGCGGATATAGGTCTTGTAGGCTTCACGGCCTGCATTGAAGACCTCGTCGCGGGAGCCGCCAACAGGCAGGTTCTTCGGGAAAAAGCCGCCCTTGGCGCCAACGGGAACGATCACCGCATTCTTGACCTGCTGCGCCTTGACGAGACCGAGCACTTCCGTGCGGTAATCCTGGCCGCGATCCGACCAGCGCAGACCGCCGCGCGCCACTTTGCCAAAGCGCAGATGCACGCCTTCTACTTCGGTTCCGTAGACGAAGATTTCGCGGAAGGGACGCGGATCGGGCAGGCCGTCCAGATGTTTGGGATCGAACTTGAACGCCAGCAGGTCACGCGGCGTGCCATCGGTGTTTTTCTGGAAGTAGTTGGTACGAAGCGTGGCGTCGATGGCGTTGACATAACGCCGCAAGGTGCGGTCTTCGTCGAGATTGGGAACACCGCTCAATGCCGCTTCGATCGTCTTGTGCATCTCTGCCAGTTTCTTCAGCCGCTTCTTCTCGTCGATGGACGGATCGAAGCCAGCCTTGAACAGCGCGAAAATATTCCGTGAAATGGCCGGATATTTAAAGAGCGTTTCGGAAATATGCTCCTGGGAATAAACGATTCCGGTCTGGCGCAGATAACGCGCATAGGCGCGCAGGACGGACACTTCGCGCACGGTTAGGCCGCAGGCGAGGATCAGCCGGTTGAAGTTGTCATTATCGACCTTGCCCGAGAAGGCAGCAAGGAATGCTTCTTCGAGTTTCTGTCCGTATTGCGGCAGATCCAGCGTCACGCCCTTGGCGACGGCGAGTTCCATATCATGCAGCACGATGTCGCGCTTTTCGCCGTCCGAGATTACACCGATGTCGAAGGTGCGCTCACTGATGACGTTGAAACCGAGGTTTTCCAGCAGCGGCACACGGCGCGACAGTGGCAGATGGCCATCCCTATGGAAGATCTTCAGCGACAGCGTCTCAGCTGACTGGCCTTCCTGCTGGTAAAATTCGATGCGGACCGGCTCACCCTTCACGGTGGCCAGAATATCCGCCATGTCGCCAATCGCCTCTTCCGGCGTGAAGGCTTCCTGATAGGCCTGATCCACCTCCAGCACCGGCGCACCAGGTTCGGAAAGGGCAACGAAATGGTCTATCCAGCGTGCTGCGATATCGCTGACGGCATCCTCCAGCTTGTCCTGCGCGATACGCGGCGTCTTGCCCTCCGTGCGGCCGACGATGAAATGGACGCGGGCGACAGCGCCTTCGGGGAAGGCCGGGTAATAGGCGGAAATATGCCCGTCATAGACCTTGCTAAGATAGTCGCCGATCTTCTCGCGCACATAGGAATTGTATTCCTCGCGCGGCACGAAGATGATGGCCGAGACGAAGCGGTCGAAACGGTCGATACGTGCGAGGACGCGCACGCGTGGGCGGTCGCTCAGTTCCATGATTTGCTCGATGAAGCGGATCAGAAGATCCGTTTCGATCTGGAAGAGATCGTCGCGCGGATAGGCTTCCAGCGTGTTCTGCAGAATGCGGCCGGAGTGGCTGTTCGGATCAAAACCGAAATGCCGCTCGACATCCGCAATTTTGGCACGTAGCAGCGGGATGTGCTTTACCGAACGCGTATAGGCGGTGGCGGTGAAAAGGCCGACGATGCGCAATTCACCGATGACATTGCCATCCTCGTCGAAGCGCTTGATGCCGATATAATCCATATAAGCGCGGCGATGCACGATGGACTTCACATTTGCCTTGGTGACGATGAGGAAGTCCGGACCGTCGAGGAAGGCGAGGATTTCAGGCGTCGTTGTCACGGCGTCCTTGCCAAGGCGCAGCACGCGCACATCCGGATCGCTCAGACTGCCGAGGCCGACGCCGTCACCTCGTTCGATTTTCGCGTTCTTTCCCGTTCCGGAATAGGTGTAATCGCGCATGCCGAGGAAGGTGAAATTGTCGTTGCGAAGCCAGTTGAGAAACTCGACGGCTTCCGCGCGCTCGGTCTTGCGCCGCGAGGAGCCGCGTTTTGACAATTCGTCTAGGGCTTCGTCGAGTTTCGACAGCATGGGCCGCCAGTCTCTGTAGGCGGACTGAACCTGCGCCAGCACGAAACGCAATCTTTCTTCCAGCGCCGTTGCGGCCTGCTGGGTCAGTGGGGCGATGTGCAGCTGGATGAGGCTGATATTCCCGGTGGGATCGTCATCAGGCTCCGCAAGGCGATAACCCGCCTGCGCCGTTGCATCCGGCACCAGAATGGGGTGGACCGCGAGATAGAGGCCGCGATAGCTGCTTGTGACCTCACCCATGACGGAATCGTAGAGGAAGGGCATATTGCGGCCGATAATCGTCAGAACCGTTACCGGAATATCTCGCGGGGTGACGCCCTCCACCTGGGCGATGCTGATATGGGGCGCGTCTCCAGTCCAGCGCGAAAGAGCCTCGAAACTGTGCGCCGCGCTTGCGGCCAGCATTTCGGCGGAATAATATTCTATGTCGTCGGCGCTTGCTCTTCCATAGAGTATACCCGGATCAAGAAATGGCGCGTTTTCGGCAATTGCCTGCTGTCGTGCTTTTTCGATCTGTTTTTCGCGTTTTGGATTATTTCTGTAGCCCATTTGATGTGGATTCCTCCAAAAATCACACTTTAACGTAAAAAAGCACCGTCAATTTGCGGATTTTGCCTTTTCATTCGAATCGGATATTGGCGTGTAATTACGAAGAGTTTAAGAGGCTTTCGTGTTTCTTCAGTTGGGAAGTGAAATTTTTTTGCTTCTTATACGGTAGGGAACGGTTACGAAGCATTTGACAGTATTCCGGTAGCCCATTTATAGGTGGTTCTTTGGCCGCCATGTGATGTTGCGGCCACGGTCGAAGCAAATTATTGATTTGTGCCTATTTTTGTGGTACACCAACGATACTGATCCACAGCGTGGCATTTGTGTGCCCAAAAACACCACGAAAGCAACACCTCTTTTGCACGCGGTTTCCGTGACATATCGAGCGTTTACGTTATCGAAGCCCGCAATGCGGGAAGGTGTGTTTTTGCGTGCACGGCTGGACCAGTGCGGAGTCACCTGACGGTTCCCCCGTCTCATCAGGGCCTGACCGACCCAACCCCGGCGTTGCCGGGTATGTAACAGGGAGTTTTTAGAACGAATGACGACCCAGCAGAAGAAATCTCCAGCACATCACGGTTTCAAAACCGGTGAAGCGATTGTGTATCCCGCTCATGGTGTCGGTACCATTTCTGCCATCGAGGAACAAGAAGTTGCCGGCATGAAGCTTGAGCTTTTTGTCATCGATTTCGAAAAAGACAAGATGCGTCTTAAAGTTCCCGTCGCTAAAGCCGTGAGCATCGGCATGCGCAAGCTTTCCGAAGGCGATTTTGTCGAGCGGGCGCTGAAAGTGGTGCAGGGCAAGGCGCGTGTGAAGCGTACCATGTGGTCGCGCCGCGCCCAGGAATATGATGCGAAAATCAATTCCGGCGATCTTATCGCGATTGCTGAAGTTGTGCGCGATCTTTACCGTGCGGAAAACCAGCCGGAGCAGTCCTATTCCGAGCGTCAGCTTTATGAAGCTGCTCTTGATCGCATGGCGCGCGAAATTGCTGCTGTCAACAAGATGTCTGAAACCGAGGCTGTTCGCCTGGTGGAAGTCAACCTTGCCAAGGGTCCGAAGCGCGGCAAGGCCGTCGAAGAGGACGATTCTCAGGAAGAAGCCGCGTAATCACCGGCTTTCTCCTTTTTTAAAAAAAACCCGCCAAAGATGGCGGGTTTTTTTGTGCCTGATCTACACGATGCGAATTTTCGTACCCTTGCGCATATAAGGCAGAATGCGCCTCATGTCGCGGGGATGGAGAGCGACGCAGCCGGCGGTCGGCTCATATCCCGGGCGGATCATATGCATGAAGATTGCCGAACCGCGGTTCCGACTTCTCGACGTGATGTTCCAATCGAGCACGAGGCAAACGTCATAAAGGCCGTCCTTTCGCATCATCTCCTCGTGGCTCAGTGCGAAAGGGGACTTGACCAACCTGTTGTAACTGGCGCTGCGTGGCTCGTCGCACCAAAGCATGGATTGCTGCGTCCGTTGCATCGGCAATGTCGTGGCGATGGCGGGGTTACGGTCGCCGCGATAAAATCCGTGCAGCAGGCGCGTGACGGAAATCGGTGACTTTCCATCTCCCTCGCGTTTGAGCACGGTACGGCCGTTGCGCCCGATCGCTGCGGGAAAGGTGAGATGCCCGAGCTGAACGATGGCCCGGCTTATTTTCAAAGGCGCCGGCCGAACCATGAGCGTCGATGCGCGTTTATGTTGCTTTACGGGCTGTCTGCTCATGTTTTTCACGAGATTTTGCTTTGCAGGTTATCTAACGTGAAGTCATAGCACTTCGTAATATCATGGCAATGGGTTGACCTTTTATCGGCAAACCGCTGAATTGGCTGACAATTAGAGCGCCGTGCCTTATTTCGGAGGCACAATGGATGCTCTAACTCTTTTAAACTACGCATTGCGCTTTCCGAAAATCAACGGCGATTTTTGGGCCGATGCGCTAAAGTAAGAAAGGCTGAGAATCCGAATGACGGCTCGCACTATCCTTTTGGTGGACGACGACGACGATCTTCGGGAGACGCTGACTGAGCAACTATCTCCCTATGAGGAATTCTCGCTTCTGAGCGGCGCAAACGCTGCGCAGGCGATGCAGACCGCAAAGACTGCCCAGGTCGATCTTCTGATCATGGATGTCGGTCTTCCTGACATGGATGGCCGAGAGGCGGTGAAGCTGCTGCGCAAGGGTGGCTTCAAGGCACCGATCATCATGCTGACCGGCCACGATACCGATTCCGACACTATTCTCGGTCTCGAAGCGGGCGCCAATGATTATGTGACGAAGCCATTCCGCTTCGCCGTCCTTCTGGCCCGCATCCGGGCGCAGCTGCGTCAATACGAGCAGAGCGAAGATGCGGTTTTCACCGTTGGCCCCTATCAGTTCAAACCCAGCCAGAAGCTGCTGACAACTGAAGACGGCAAAAAAATCCGGCTGACGGAAAAGGAAGCGGCGATCATCCGTTATCTGTACCGCGCCGGGAACGCCGTCGTCACCCGCGACGTCTTGCTGGAAGAGGTCTGGGGTTACAATTCCGGAGTGACGACGCATACGCTCGAAACGCATGTGTATCGTCTGCGCCAGAAGATCGAGCGAGACCCCTCCAATGCCGAAATTCTGGTGACAGAGAACGGCGGATACAAGATCGTTCCCTGAACGAGCTCCCTTTCTGCGTCCGAGAGGACGCAGGATATTCTAACATCTTGTATTTTGAAGGCCGATATCCGAAAACCGCTATAGTGGTGCAGGCGGTTTTCTGGAGTAGCAATCGACATGGCCTTGACGGATGACATCATGCTTCTGGGGCAAGTGCCGTTGTTTGCGGGCTTCAGCGACGATCAGTTGCGGCTGATCGCCTTCGGCGCGGAACGCCGCCGCGTGGCGGCGGGTCAGACTTTGTTCCGGGAACATTCCCCGGCCGAGTGCGCCTTTGCGGTGACGTCAGGCCATTTCGAGCTATTTACGGCCGGGCGGGATGGCAAACCCGCGTTGCAGGCGACACCGGGCAAGGGGGCGCTTCTTTCGGAGCTGGCGCTTTTCACGCTCTGCGAGAGGAAATTCACCGCCATTGCCGCGGAGGATTCCGAGGTCATCCGGATAACGCGCATTCTTTTTCACCGGCTGGTGGAGGAGTTTCCCGAGGTTGCCGATATCGTGTCGGCACGCATTCGCGATAATATCGCCGCACTCGCTGCGGGCGCGGCCCGTTTGCAGAACCGCTTCTCCTGATTTTAAAGAGCCAGCGCTTCAGAAACGGAAATGGGCCGTAACTGGAACGTGGTCGGATGGCCGGTTCCAACCGCGTGCTTCGCGCAAGATATCGATCTTTTCAAGCGAGGGGCCGAGATCCTGCGACGACCAGATATGGTCGAGACGGCGGCCACGGTCTGCGGCTTCCCAATCCTTGGCGCGGTAGCTCCACCAGGTATAAATCTTTTCACTATCAGGCACGTTCAGCCGCATCAGGTCGAGCCAGTTGCCCTTCTTCATGATATCGAGCATGCCGTCGGTTTCCACCGGCGTATGGCTGACGATCTTCAGCAGTTGCTTGTGCGACCAGACGTCATTTTCAAGCGGCGCGATGTTGAGATCGCCCACGAGAATGGACGAGGTGCCGGGCACGCCGTCGGCGCGAAGCGCCTTCATCTCTTCGATGAAATCCAGCTTGTGGCCGAATTTCGGGTTTATCGACCGGTCGGGTTCGTCACCGCCAGCCGGAACATAAAAATTATGCAGCCGTATGCGGCGCGATCCAACCTGAAAAATCGCCGAAATGTGTCGTGCATCGCCTATACCGCAATAGTCCTGACGGTGATCTTCTGTCAGCGGAATTTTCGAAGCGATCGCCACACCGTGATAGCCCTTCTGGCCATGGATGATGACGTGCTCGTAACCGAGCGCCTTCAGCGGCTTCATCGGAAACTCGCCATTCGGGCATTTCGTTTCCTGCAGGCAGAGAATGTCGGGTTTGTAACGCACCAGAAACTGCTCCACGATCGGCATTCTGAGCCTGACCGAGTTGATGTTCCAGGTGGTTATCGAAAACGACATGCATGTGCTCCGCTTCTATAGCCTCGAAGCCGATTGTTTCGAGGCATGTTTCCGGGGCGCAGGCTTATAACATCGCGATGAAAACGGGAATGCATTTTAGCGGCAAAATAAAAAAGGCGACCGCAGGGCCGCCTTTTGAACTGTCGCCGTGGACCGCCCGGCCTTTAGCCGCGTTTGCGGACTTCTTCGTAGTTGATGTTGAAAACGCGTTCGTCGAGGTTAACGCCCGTCTGCACGTTGAAGATCATGACAGTCGTGTCCTTGTTCTGGGCATCGGTCGTCGTCCATTGCCTCAGATCGAAGGTTTTCGGGTCAAACATCAGGGTAATGGTGGAATCGCCGAACACGCTCTTGTCACCCAGTACGATGGTGGTCAGGTCCGACTCTTCCTTCACGTTCCGGACCTTCTGGTTGCTCAGATCGATCTTGTCGGACAAAAGCAGGCTGAGCGGGGTCTTTGACAGTGGATACAAATCCCATGTCTTCAGCTTCATGTTGCCGATGACGACATTCTTGCCGTCGGAGATGACCCGCATGGGCGAGGGGTCTTCATAATTGAATCGAAGCTTGCCGGGCCGTTCGATGTAAAATTTGCCGCCGGTCTGTTCACCGCGCGGGCCAAACTGGACAAACTCTCCCATCATGGTTTTGACCGACGAGAAGTGATTGGCAATTTTCTGCGCGGTCGCGCTGTTACCGGCAGCCTGAGCAAATGCGTTGAGCGGCGACAGGCCGGCCATGACCGCAGCCATGGAAAACGCCGTCAGCACGCCACGTCGCGTCACGCCGTTCTCTGGTGTGTTTGCGGTGGCAATCTCGCCGGTAGTGAGGTCGTTCATTCTGTTCTCCTTCATCGCAGCGATTTTCCGCATAAAGGCGGCGGCTTCATGACGTTGAAAGCGTGTATTAACGCTTCTTCGCCCCGCTTGGTTGCCGTCTTCGCCTCACGCATGTCGTTATCCCGAAACCACGACAGCCTTTTGGGCGACGTGCATTACCGCTCGATGATGTCTGCTTCCGTTGGTACGAGTATTTCGCGTTTTCCGGCATGATTGGCGGGGCCGATAATGCCTTCCTGCTCCATGCGTTCGATCAGCGAGGCGGCGCGGTTGTAGCCGATGCCGAGACGTCGCTGGACGTAGGAAGTGGAGGCCTTGCCGTCCCTCAGCACGACAGCCACGGCCTGATCATAGGGGTCTTCCGAATCGGAGAAATTGCCGGCGCCGGCCGGGCCGCCGCCATTGCCTTCCTCATCGTCTTCCTCGGTGATCGCTTCCAGATATTCCGGCGTGCCTTGCGTCTTGAGATAGGCGACGATCTCTTCCACTTCATTGTCGGAAACGAAGGGACCGTGCACGCGCTGGATGCGGCCGCCACCGGCCATATAGAGCATGTCACCCATGCCGAGCAGCTGTTCTGCGCCCTGTTCGCCCAGAATGGTGCGGCTGTCGATCTTAGACGTTACCTGGAAGGAGATGCGGGTCGGGAAGTTCGCCTTGATGGTGCCGGTGATGACGTCGACGGACGGACGCTGGGTTGCCATGATGACATGGATACCGGCGGCACGCGCCATCTGAGCGAGGCGCTGTACGGCACCTTCGATGTCTTTGCCTGCCACCATCATAAGATCCGCCATTTCGTCGATAATGACGACGATATAGGGCAGGGGCTTCAGGTCGAATTCTTCCGTCTCGTACATTGCCTCGCCGGTCTGGCGGTCGAAGCCGGTCTGCACCGTGCGGGTGAGGATTTCGCCCTTGTCGATCGCCTGCTGCACACGGCTGTTGAAGCCATCGATGTTGCGCACACCGATCTTCGACATCTTCTTGTAGCGCTCCTCCATCTCGCGCACCGTCCACTTCAGCGCCACGACGGCTTTTTTCGGATCGGTAACGACGGGGGAGAGCAGATGCGGAATACCGTCATAGATCGATAGTTCGAGCATTTTCGGGTCGATCATGATCAGGCGGCATTGCTCCGGCGACATGCGGTAAAGCAGCGACAGGATCATGGTGTTGATGGCGACCGACTTGCCCGAACCCGTGGTACCGGCAACGAGAAGATGCGGCATTTTGGCAAGATCGGCGATGACGGGTTCGCCGCCGATGGTCTTGCCGAGCGCCATGGCGAGCTTGGCCTTGCTGTTTTCAAAGTCGCGGCTGCCGACCAGTTCACGCAGGAACACGGTTTCACGCGTCTGGTTCGGAAGCTCGATGCCAATGGCGTTGCGGCCAGGCACGACTGCAACGCGCGCGGCGATCGCGCTCATGGAGCGGGCGATGTCATCGGCAAGGCCAATGACGCGCGAGGATTTGATGCCGGGTGCTGGTTCCAGTTCGTAGAGCGTGACGACCGGGCCGGGGCGGACGTGAATGATTTCACCCTTGACGCCGAAATCCTCGAGAACCCCTTCCAGAAGGCGGGCATTCTGCTCCAGCACTTCCTCGTTCAGCGTATGGTCGCGAACGACGTTCTTGGGTTCCGCCAGAAGATGCACGGTGGGCAGCTGGAAACCGTCTGCGGCAATAAAGGAGGCCTGCGCTTCCCTTGCCACGCGCTCGCTGGGCTTCGGGCGTGCGGAAGGGGCGGTTATTCTGGGTTGGCCGCGCCCAGGTGCCTGTCTAGCCACGAACTTCGGGTCGTTCTCGTCCAGGCTGTGGTCGTCCGAGAGAATGCCGTTGGGCAATCGCCGACCGTCTGCGTCCAACGACGGTTCGTCGTCCCCGTCCGCATCGTGATCGGGCGCGATGGAGGGAGGCGACATCTGGCGACGGGATGCGGCGCGTTCTTCGAAAGACGGTTCCGCGCGCTGGTCGAGGCGGTTGATCGCCGTCTTGAGGCGGGAGGGTTCGTTCAGCGTGCCGAATTCATATTCGTTGAAATCGTAAGGGTGTTCGAATTCACCGTGCAGGGACTTCGACTTCAGGCCGAACAGGCGGCGAAGGCGGGCCTGCGAGATGTACCAGTAATGTGCGATTGCGCCGAAGGCGAGAATATTGGCGAAGAAGCCTTCGCCCTCGTCATCGTCTTCTTCCTCGACCTGACGGGTGGCACGGGCCTTGTTTGCGACCGGCGCGCGTTCTTCCTGTTCCAGGTCATCTTCCGGGCGTCCCACGAGACCGGCGGCAAACAGCATCATCAAGGCGGCGGGAGCAGCGAATATAGCGCCCAGCACCGTCGCAATCGTGCCGGTGGGGTAAGCGCCGATGAAGAGAGCTGGGAAGCGCAGGATCATATCGCCGATGACGCCACCGATGCCGTTCGGCAGCGGCCATGTCACGGGCGCGGGAAAACAGCCGAGCGAGGCGGCGCAGACGATGGCGCCGGCGATCCAGGCGACGAGGCGGGCGGGTATCCGGTTGAACTTGCGACCGGCGATCAGGGCGATCGCCCAGGCAATCACCGGCAAAAGCGCGATGATTGCGGAAAGGCCGAGGAACTGCATCACGATATCGGCGAAGATTGCGCCGCCGTAACCGAGAAGATTGGTGGGTTGGTTGCCTGTTGCATAGGACAGGCTCGGGTCCGCCACGTTCCATGTGGCAAGAGCGGTAATCCCCAGCGCAATCGTGGCAAGCAAGGCAAAACCGGCAAGAGCCATGACCTGCCGCACGAAAAACGCCGTCAGCACGAAACGCGTGTGACGACCGTCGAATGTCGGAGAATTCATTCTGCCCATGTCCCTGAACCCGTAGTTTTTGTGGTTTCGGCAAGATCCGGCAGTTGACCAGATCCCGGATTGACAGGGAAAACTAACAGCTTCCTGGTTAATGTCGTGTTAACCATGCGGTTTTTTAAAAGCCGCTTCCGGATTTGCGGCAAAGAAAAGGCCCGCCGAAGCGGGCCTTCTTTTGGGAGAGGGGATGGAGAACCCCTTTTCCCGGATATCAGGAGTGGTAGGCGGCTTCGCCGTGGGTCGCAAGGTCGAGACCTTCGCGTTCCGCTTCGACCGGAACCCGCAGACCAACGATCACGTCGACGATCTTGTAGAGGATTGCCGAGACGACTGCGCACCATACGATGGTGATGGCGACGGCAACGAACTGCGTCCAGAGCTGCGAGGAGATAGAGAAGTCCGCCTTACCCGTGCCGCCAAGCAGCGGAGACGTGAAGATGCCGGTGCCGAGGGCGCCGATGATGCCGCCGATGCCGTGGACACCGAAGACATCAGCTGTGTCGTCGTAGCCGAACTTGTTCTTCACAACCGAGACGAAGAAGTAGCAGATCGGCGAGACGATGAGGCCGAGAACGATAGCGCCCATGGGTCCGACGGAACCGGCCGCAGGCGTTACGGCGACGAGGCCGGCGATCATGCCCGAAGCTGCGCCCAGCATGGAAGCCTTGCCGCGGGTGAAGCTTTCAACCAGCGACCAGGAAACGATGGCTGCTGCAGTGGCGAGGAAGGTGTTCATGGTTGCAAGAACCGCACCGCCAGATGCTTCGAGGTTGGAGCCGGCGTTGAAGCCGAACCAGCCGAACCACAGCATGGCTGCGCCAACCAGCGTCAGCGTCATGGAGTGCGGGGCCATCATGTCCTTGCCGAAGCCGGTACGCTTGCCAACCATGATCGCGCCGATCAAGCCAGCGATACCGGCATTGATGTGGACGACGGTGCCGCCGGCGAAGTCGAGAGCGCCCATGCCGAAGATCAGGCCGTTCGCGTCCCAGACCATGTGAGCGATCGGGAAGTAGACGAAGGTGGCCCACAGGATGGTGAACAGGATGACTGCCGAGAACTTCACGCGTTCCGCGAATGCACCGATGATCAGCGCGGGCGTGATGGCCGCAAAGGTCATCTGGAAGGCGATGAAGGTGTATTCGTAGATCACGACGCCCTGGGAGAAGGTTGCCGAGGTGCTGTCAAGCGAAACGCCGGACAGGAACAGCTTGCCGAAACCGCCGAAATACGGGCCGGTGCCGCCGCCGAAGGCGAAGGAGTAACCGTAGATTACCCATACGAGCATCATGACCGCGCCGATGACCGTGCACTGCATGAGAACGGAGAGCATGTTCTTGGTGCGCACGAGGCCGCCATAAAACAGGGCCAGACCCGGAATGATCATGAAAAGCACGAGGATCGTCGCGACATACATGAATGCGGTATCGGCTTTTTCCGGAACGGGGGCCGCCGCTGCTACTGCCGGCGCGGCATCCTGCGCAAAGGCGATTGCCGGGGCCATCAGGGCTGCCACACCGGCACCCAGTTTGCCGAGCGTTGAAAACTTGTTGAGTTGCATAGCTAGAAAACTCCCTGTCAGCCGTGCTTCAAAGCGCTTCTGTGTTGGTTTCGCCGGTACGGATGCGCACGGCCTGTTCGATAGAGTAGACGAAGATCTTGCCGTCACCGATCTGCCCGGTTTTTGCAGCCGACGCGATTGCCTCGACAGCCTTGTCGACGACGTCTGATGCAACCGCGATCTCGATCTTCAGTTTGGGAAGAAAGCTCACCGCATATTCCGTGCCGCGATAAATCTCGGTATGTCCCTTCTGGCGTCCGTAACCCTTTACCTCGGTCACGGTCAGGCCTTGGATGCCGACGCCGGTGAGCGCTTCGCGCACTTCATCCAGCTTGAACGGCTTGATAATGGCCATCACAATTTTCATCTGGTTTCCCATCCTTTGTTTGTCCTCGGCACGGAGCCGACTCTCCTCGCGCTGGCAGATCAGTAACAGCGACTACGGACATACATTCAAGGGGCGTGCCAGTTTTGATGCGGCCTCTAAGTTATTGAAATATAGAAATTATATGACAGGCGTCTGAAAAACGGGCATTGGGTGGCGCAATTTTCGTCTATTAAATGTGCGATTTTTTAAAAAAGCGCATTATTTAAGCATTTGCCCTTTTGCGGATCAAACCTTCCTGTGCGACGGAGGCGATCAGTTCACCCTGTCTGGTGAAAATATTGCCACGGGTCAAACCGCGTGCTCCCGAGGCGCTGGGGCTGTCCTGCGTGTAGAGCAGCCAGTCGTCCAGCCGGCAGGGACGGTGGAACCACATGGCGTGATCGAGGCTCGCCACCTGAATGGCCGGATCAAAGATCGTCGTTCCGTGGGCATAGAGCGACGTGTCGAGCAACGTCATATCCGAGAGATAAGCGAGAATGGCTGACTGGAAACGTGGATCGTCCGGCACATCGCCGACAGCGCGAACCCAGATATCCTGCTGCGGTTCCAGCTTTTCCTTCGAAATATAGTGGGTCAGCGAAACCGGCCGGATCTCTATCGGGCGCTTGTTGCTCCAGTATTTTCGGATCGAAGCGGGTGCGTTGGCGAGGAAGGCCGCCTGCATCTCATCTTCACTCATCAGCCTTTCGGGCGGCGTCACATCCGGCATTCTTATCTGATGATCGAAGCCGTCCTCGACGATCTGGAACGACGCCGACATGGAGAAGATCGCCTTGCCATGCTGGATGGCGACCACGCGCCGGGTGCAGAAGCTTGCACCGTCGCGAATGCGTTCCACCTGGTAGAGGATGGGCACCAGCGGGTCGCCGGGGCGCATGAAATAGGAATGCAGTGAATGAACGAAACGGTCGTCATCCACGGTTCGTTGAGCTGCGATCAATGCCTGCGCGATGACCTGGCCGCCGAAAACGCGCTGCCAGCCGATTTGCGGGCTTTCACCCCGAAACAGGTTTTCTTCCAGCTTCTCGAGATCGAGTGTGGAGATCAGATTGGCCATCGGATCTGACGTTTGCGAGGGATGCGACATTTTTTCGGCCTGCTCCGGCTGTAGGAAGACGTCACATGGTCTATAGTGCGCCGATGATGCGTGCACAAGATTTGAGGAGAAGCGCGATGCTGGACGTGGTGGTGGCAGGCGGCGGTTATGTCGGCCTTTCCGTTGCTGTCGCAATTAAGCAGGCAGCCGGACATCTTAATGTGCAGGTGGTTGAAGCCGCTCCCGAGGATGTCTGGAAGAAGGACGTCCGCGCCTCCGCCATTATCGCGGCGGCCACGCGTATGCTCGACGTTTTCGGCATATGGAACGAGATCGAGCCGGAGGCCCAGCCGATCCACAAGATGATCGTCACCGATTCGAAGACCGCCGATCCGGTTCGCCCGGTGTTTTTGACATTTGACGGCGCGGTGGAGGAGGGCAGGCCCTTCGCTCATATGGTCCCGAATGTCGCGATGGTGGGTGCGCTGCGAGGCCTGTGTGAGCGCCTCGGCGTCGAAATCCGCCATGGTCTCAGTGTTTCCGGCTTTTCCGCCGGCCCGCAATCGACGGCTATTTCACTTTCCGACGGCTCGTCGCTTGAGGCGCGACTGCTCATAGCCTGCGATGGGGTCCGCTCGGCTTTGCGGGATATGGCAGGAATAAAAACCGTGCACTGGAATTACGATCAGTCCGGGATCGTCACCACCGTTGAACACGAGCGGCCGCATGAGGGCTGCGCGGAGGAACATTTTCTGCCGTCGGGGCCTTTCGCCGTGCTTCCCTTGAAAGGGAACCGCTCCTCGCTTGTCTGGACCGAACGTACGGCCGATGCCGACAGGCTGGTTGCTGCCGACGATCTGGTGTTCGAGGAGGAACTTGAACGCCGGTTCGGCCACAAGCTCGGTCCGGTCTGTCCCGTCGGTCCCCGTCGCGCCTTTCCACTGGGCTTGACGTTGGCGCGTTCCTTCGTCGCGCCACGTTTTGCACTTGCCGGCGATGCGGCGCATGGAATTCACCCGATTTCCGGTCAGGGCCTCAATCTCGGCTTCAAGGATGTTGCGGCACTGGCCGAAACCGTGGTCGAGGCCGACCGTCTCGGCATTGATATCGGCTCTCTCAACGTTCTCGACCGTTACCAGTCCTGGCGGCGTTTCGACACGTTGCGGATGGGCGTGACGACGGATGTGCTGAACCGGCTTTTCTCCAATGATGTCGGTCCCATTCGCGTCATGCGTGATTTCGGTCTGGGTGTGGTCGATCGTTTGCCGGGTCTGAAATCCTATTTCATCGGTCAGGCTGCCGGCACGACAGATGCGGGCGCGCCGCGCCTGCTTGCCGGCGAGGCGCTCTGATACTGCCGTTCCTGCCTGTGCCGGAGCGGCTTTCCAGCGATTGCCGCTTGACAGTCGATTCCGGTGTTTTCCGCCGGAAGCCGGTGCCGCAAAGCTGAATCCGGACAAGGACTTACCCGGATTCACAATCTGGTATAGGGCAGGCATCTGCCAACCAGATGTTGCGGAGAACAAAAGCTGAATCCATTGGAGTCAGCGATTCGTATTCGATTCGTTCGCAGACTGTTCCGTATCCGAATCAATTCCGGTTTCGCCGGATTCTTTTTAATATTTCAAGTATCTGAATCAAAAAGGAAAATTCCGGCGGGGAAGGACCTGTTACCACTTTGCGGACAAGGCCTATTGCCTTTGTCGGCGGGCGTTGCCATGTGTGTTGCGTGTGCGGCCCGTATCAGTGAATGGCGGGCGGTACAGCAAGCAGATGAAGTCGATTCACGGATAGTACGTTGAATTTTCGCCCCATGATCCTGAGCGGCCGCGGTGTCACGGCCGTTCTCGGCCCCACCAATACCGGCAAGACCCATTACGCCATCGAGCGCATGGTGGCACATGGCAACGGTGTCATCGGCCTTCCGCTGCGCCTTCTGGCGCGTGAGGTCTATACCCGTCTTGTCGAAAAGGTGGGCGCGCCGAATGTGGCGCTGATAACCGGCGAAGAAAAGATCGCCCCTCCTAAAGCCAAATATTCCGTCTGCACGGTGGAAGCCATGCCGCGCGAGACAACGGCCGCATTCGTCGCCATCGATGAAGTGCAGCTGGCCGGTGATCTGGAGCGCGGGCATATCTTTACCGACCGCGTGCTGCATCTGCGCGGGCGGGAGGAAACGCTGCTTCTGGGTGCGGGCACGATGCGCCCGATCCTCGAAAAGCTGCTGCCGGGAATTACCGTGGTCGAACGTCCGCGCCTGTCGCAGCTTTTTTATGCGGGCCAGAAGAAGATAACCCGCCTGCCGCAACGCACGGCAATCGTCGCCTTTTCGGCGGAAGAGGTCTATGCCATTGCCGAGCTGGTGCGTCGCCAGCGTGGTGGCGCAGCCGTTGTGATGGGCGCGCTTTCGCCGCGTACGCGCAACGCCCAGGTGGGGCTCTACCAGTCCGGCGACGTCGAATATCTCGTGGCGACTGATGCCATCGGCATGGGTCTCAACCTCGATGTCGATCATGTCGCCTTTGCGCAGGACCGCAAGTTCGACGGCTATCAGTTCCGCAATCTCAATCCGGGCGAGATCGGCCAGATCGCCGGCCGCGCCGGCCGCCATCTTCGCGATGGCACCTTTGGCGTGACGGGGCGCGTCGATCCATTTGACGACGAGTTGGTGGAGCGTATCGAAACCCATCAGTTCGACTCGGTGAAGGTGCTGCAATGGCGGACGAAAAATTTCGATTTTTCCTCCATCACCAATCTGCGTCTGAGCCTCGAAGCCGCCCCGGCGATCCAGGGACTGTCACGGGCCTTGCCGGCGATCGACCAGCAGGCGCTCGAATATCTGTCGCGCTACCCTGAAATCATCGACGTGGCGACGACGGAGGCGCGGGTGGAAAAACTCTGGGAGGCCTGCGCGCTTCCGGATTATCGCCGTATTGCGCCCGCTCAACATGCTGATCTGATCTCAACGCTCTATTTCGATCTGGTAAAACGTGGCACGGTGAATGAAGATTTCATGGGCGAACAGGTGCGCCGCGCCGATCGTACCGATGGAGAGATCGATACCTTGTCTGCAAGGATTGCGCAGATCAGAACATGGACTTATGTATCGAACCGCCCAGGATGGCTTGCCGATCCGACACACTGGCAAGAAAAGACGCGGGAAATCGAAGATCGATTGTCCGATGCTCTACATGAAAGGTTGACGAAACGCTTTGTTGATCGCAGGACATCTGTGCTCATGAGGCGCCTGAGAGAGAATGCGATGCTTGAAGCTGAAATCAGTGTAAATGGTGATGTCTTCGTAGAAGGACATCACGTCGGCCAGTTGGCCGGGTTCCGGTTCACGCCGGTGCCGGGAATGGAAGGGCCGGATCAGAAGGCCGTGCAGGCTGCTGCGCAGAAGGCGCTCGCGCTCGAATACGAGGCGCGTGCCGCGCGTCTGCACGCCAGCGGAAACGGTGATCTCGCTTTGAGCTCCGATGGTCTGGTTCGCTGGTTGGGCGAACCGGTGGCCCGCCTTTCGGCAGGCGACAATATCATGAAGCCGCGCGTGATCCTCTTTGCCGACGAGCAGTTGAGCGGCAATGCCCGCGATCATGCGCTGGCGCGCGTCGAACGTTTCGTCAATCATCAGATTGCGACCGTGCTGAAGCCGCTGGACGATATTTCGCGCGCCGAAGACCTTCAGGGTCTGGCGAAGGGGCTGGCGTTCCAGCTGGTCGAAAATCTCGGTGTCCTGTTCCGCCGTGACGTCACCGAAGACGTGAAGTCGCTGGATCAGGATGCGCGTGCCTCCATGCGCCGCTACGGCGTGCGTTTCGGCGCCTATCACGTCTTCCTGCCCGCGCTTCTCAAGCCCGCTCCGGCGGAGCTTGTCACGCTGCTCTGGGCGCTGAAGAACGATGGTCTCGGCAAGCCGGGTTACGGCGATCTCATTCCGGTGCTGGCCGCCGGTCGCACCTCTGTCGTGACGGACCCGACCTTCGAGCGGATGTTCTACAAGCTCGCCGGTTTCCGTTTCCTCGGAAAGCGCGCCGTGCGTATCGACATTCTCGAGCGTCTGGCCGATCTCATCCGTCCGCTGTTGCAGTGGAAGCCCGGTCAGCAGCCGCGTCCGGAAGGCGCTTATGACGGCCGCCGTTTCACGACGACGACCGCAATGCTTTCCATTCTCGGCGCAACGCTCGACGACATGGAAGAAATCCTCAAGGGTCTCGGTTATCGTGCCGATCAGGTAACGGCGGAAGAGGCGCAGGCCTTCCTCGCCAACCAGACCGGTGCTGCCGCTCCGGCCGCTTCTGAAGCGGTGACGGAAGACGAGAGCGCAGAGACCGAACACGAGGAACCGGCTTCGGAAGAGCAGGTTCCCGAGACGACGACTGTCGAAGCTGCTGAAGAAGCGCCGGTTGCGGAAGCTGTGGGCCAAGAGGCTGCTGTTAGCGAGGCTGCGCCGACGGAAAGCGCCGAGGCTGCCGAGCCGAAGCCTGTTCTTCTTTGGCGTCCGGGTGGTCGCAACGAAAACCAGCGTGGTGAAAACCGTCGTCCCGGCAATCGCGGTCAAGGCCGTGGCGAGGGTCGCGATCAGGCGCCACGCGAACAGGGTGAACGTCGTGGCGAAGGCCGTCGCGATAATCGTGACGGAGCAAATCGCGAGGCTGCCAATCGTGGCGGTGACGGCGAGCGCAAGCGTGATGGCGGACGTCCCGACCGTGGCAACAACCGCAATAATGATCGTCAGGATCGCGGGGAGCGCAAGGACAGGCCGGACCGCAATGACCGTGGCGGGAAACCGCAGGGTCAGCAGCGTTTCGAAGCCAAGCCGCCGCGTAAGGAAAAGCCGATCGATCCGGATTCGCCCTTCGCCAAGCTTGCTGCTCTCAAGGAGCAGCTGAAGAAGTAAGCTATGGGGAGCAACGAACAGCCACTCGAAAGCACGCGCCAGCGTCTGGACAAGTGGCTGTTCTTTGCCCGCATGGCCAAATCCCGTTCACTTGCCCAGAGCTACATTCAGTCGGGCAAGGTCAAGGTCAACGGTGTCTCCATTCGCCAGCCCAGCTATCTGGTAAAGGCTGGTGACAGGCTCGATATCGGTTTCGAGCGCATGGACAAGGTGCTTGTCGTCAAATCCGGGGGCGAGCGGCGCGGGCCCTATGAAGAGGCCAAACTTCTCTACGACGATCTGACGCCGCCGCGCGAGCCTTCCGACAGGCTGAGCCCGCTGGAGCAGGCGATACGTCAGCCGGGAAGCGGTCGCCCCACCAAAAAAGAGCGCAGGGCGCTCGACAGGTTCCTGTCGGACAGCGACGGAAACAAAGAATAGAATAAACCTTCAAGTCTTAGCGGTTTTTCAGAATTGTTTATCCTTGCTATCTGAAGGCAAAGGCATTACCTCACTTGCAAAATTGCGCTGTCTGAATTCCGGGCGACGGCTTGTGTTCCGAAGCCCACAGACCCGGCCTGCATATTCTGGAGTTCATCATGACATATGTCGTGACCGACAATTGCATCCGCTGCAAATACACCGATTGCGTTGAAGTCTGCCCTGTCGACTGCTTTTACGAGGGTGAAAATTTCCTCGCTATCAATCCTGACGAATGCATCGATTGTGGTGTGTGCGAACCGGAATGTCCTGCCGAAGCGATCAAGCCTGACACTGAGCCGGGTCTCGACAAGTGGCTGAAGCTGAATACGGAATATGCGGCGATCTGGCCGAATATCACCATCAAGCGCGACCCCTTGCCGGAAGCCAAGGAAATGGATGGCGTGACAGGCAAGCTCGAGCTTTATTTCTCTGCCGAGCCGGGTAAGGGCGACTGAGTTCTCAACGACTGGTGTCCTTGGTATCATGATTTTAAAAGCCCTCGCAGCGTCAGCGTGAGGGCTTTTTGCCGATCTTCAGCGAGTTATCCGCCGCGGCCTGATTGCAATGTGGTCGATAGCAGGGTCAAAAGCGCCACGCTGTCTTCCAGGCTTTGGCGCTGGCGGCTTTGCAATATGGCCGCTTGCAGGCGGTTCATCTCACGGGCGATCGCCGCTGGCTGCCAGGTTCGCAACGCCCTTTCGATAACCGGTTTCCTGCGAAAATGGATGTGGCGTCCAAGCGTTTGCATGACCTGCCCGGCCTGCTGCTTTTTCTCATCCATTTCGGCGCGCATCTGATCCAGCAACTGAAATTGCTTGAGGCATCCCTGAAGCACGAGAAAGATCGGCGTCTTCGACGAGACGATCTTCTGGGTCGCGTGGAAAAAGGCGTTTCTGTCGCCCTTCAGGATGGCATCGACGGCGTCGTCAGCCGAAACCGTGCTGGCATCGCCGATGATTGCCAGCACATCATCTTCCTCGATCACCTCTGCGCCACGGCAATAGAGCGCAAGCTTGCGGATCTCGTTGCGCGAGGCAATCCGGTCGCCGCCCAACTGCTCGATCAGCCTCTGCCGTGCGGCAGGGGCAATGCGCAGATTGTCGGCAGACAGTTCCTGATCGATCAACGCATTCAACGAACGGGCGTCATCCGCATAACACGGGATTGCTGCGATAGAGCGAGCGGGTTCTGCGATCTTGCGCAGGCCCGTGCCTTTTTTAATGTCGCCGGCCTCGATGATGAGGAAGCTGGCTTCGGGCGGCGTCTCAGCCAGAATCTGGAGAGCATCCACCAGCGCCTTTTCAGCCGAGGCACTTTTGATCCAGACGAGTTTTTCGCCGCCGAAAAGGCCGATGGCGTTCACTTCGTCGAGAAGGCGGCCGGGATCGCCCTGCAGGTCGGATGCGCTCAGCTTCAACGATGCAAAGGCGTCATCCGGGTCAATGCCGGTCTTTTTGGCGATGAGGTTGGCCCGCTCCGACACGAGGCCGCGATCCGGGCCGTAGAGCACGAAAACGCGAAAGCGCTCCGCCGGATTTTCGGCGAAGCGCTCAAATTCATGCGATTTTATCTCTGCCACGGCCGCCGCTCTCAGCGGCCAAGGGTGGCAGCGATATCGGTACGGATGATTTCAGCCAGTTCCCGGGCCGCACGGTTTTCTGCGTCGCGGATCGCCCTGATCTTGGCGAATTCCTGCTGTGGCAGATCCACCTGCGCCGTTACGCTACGCCGCGCGGAGCGCAGGATCTGGCCGTCGGAAATACGCGTCAGGACGTAATTACCGTTCATCACAACACGGCCTGGGTAAGGGCCGTTATAATTGCTGTTGGTACGGGTCGTCAGATCGTAGTTCTCGACTTCCGTGGACGTGGCGCTCGAGCTTACGGATAACTTGACGTTGTACTGAGCCGTAGCCGGTTCACCCGCACCGCCGGACACCAGGAAGATCAGCTGATTGCGCACTTCCTGCGTTATGCGGTCGCCGGCATTCGAGATGCTGACAGCCGCCAGTCTCTCCTTGGTTCCGGAAGCCTCGCCGTAAAGCGGGCGGACCTGGCAGCCTGCCAGAAGACCGGCCATCATCACGACGGAAACTGCTGCCGCAACGCGGCTCCATCTCGAAAAAACGTCAGACAACAATGTTCACAATCCTCTGCGGAACCACGATGACTTTTTTGGGCTCGCCACCGGCAAGAATGGATTTGACGGCATCCAGCGCAAGGGCAGCCGCTCGGACCGCATCTTGATCCGCATCGCGCGCGATTGTCAATTCGCCGCGCTTCTTGCCGTTGACCTGAACAGGCATGACCACATCGTTTTCCTCGACCAGCGAGGGTACAAAAGTTGGCCACGGCGTCTGGGCGACGAGACCTTCGTTGCCCAGCGCCGACCAGCATTCTTCGGCCAGATGCGGCGTCATGGGGGCAATGATGCGAATGAGGATTTCGACGGCATCACGCGCCGCCGCCTTGACGTCATCAGGCTTGCCACCAGCCGCGACATCCGCCAGCGGAGCTGCGAGCGCGTTGACCAGTTCGTAGATGCGGGCGATCGCCTTGTTGAAGGCAAGCTTGTCCAGATCCTCCTGAACGGCCTTCAGCGTCTTGTGGGCCGCCTTGGATACTGCCAGGCCCTCGCCCTCGCTCGCGGGCTTCGGCGTGACGCTCTTCAGTTCGGTCGCGACTTCGCCGATGATACGCCAGACGCGCTGTACGAAGCGGTTTGAGCCTTCCACACCGGCTTCGGACCAGATGACGTCGCGGTCGGGCGGGGAATCCGACAGGACGAAGAAGCGAGCGGTATCCGCACCATAGGATGCGATGATATCATCCGGGTCGACCACGTTCTTCTTCGACTTCGACATCTTCTCGATCGAGCCGATCTTAACTTCCGCACCGGAGGACAAGAGGAATGCCCGGCGGGCACCGTCAGTCTCTTCGATGCGCAGGTCGGCGGGCGCTACCCATTCACGGGTCAGGCCTTCACCGTGGCTGTAGGTCTCGTGCACAACCATGCCCTGCGTGAACAGGCCCTTGAAGGGCTCCTTGACGCCGACATGGCCGGTCTCGCGCATGGCGCGGGTGAAGAAGCGCGAATAGAGCAAGTGCAGAATAGCATGCTCGATGCCGCCGATATACTGGTCCACCGGCAGCCAGTGGTTTGCGACCTTCGGATCCGTCGGCTCATCTTCCCAAGGCGCGGTGAAGCGCGTGTAGTACCAGCTGGAATCGACGAATGTGTCCATCGTGTCGGTTTCACGGCGTGCGTCATGGCCGCATTGCGGGCAGGCAACGTGACGCCATGTGGGGTGGCGATCCAGTGGGTTGCCGGGCACGTCGAAGGTCACGTCGTCGGGCAGCTTGACCGGCAGGTCCTTCTTCGGAACCGGAACTACGCCGCAGACTTCGCAATGGATGACGGGTATCGGGCAACCCCAGTAACGCTGGCGGGAAATGCCCCAGTCGCGCAGGCGGAAATTGACCTTGCGCTCGGCCTGCGGCGTGTTGCCCAGCGTCTGGGCAGAGAGCTTCTGCACGACCGCCTCAAAGGCGTCAGTCGTGTTCATGCCGTTCAGGAAGCCGGAGTTGATCATCACGCCATCATCGGTGAAGGCGACGTCTTCAATGGTGAAGCTGGCGGCGTCGGGGCCTTCCGGCGCAACGACGGCCACCACCGGCAAATCGTATTTACGGGCGAAATCCAGATCGCGCTGGTCACCCGAAGGGCAGCCGAATATCGCGCCGGTGCCGTAGTCCATCAGCACGAAGTTGGCGACATAGACCGGCAGTTCCCACGTCGGGTCCAGCGGATGCACGACCTTGACGCCGGTATCGATACCCTTCTTTTCCGCTGTTTCCAGCGCTGCGAGAGACGTGCCATGGCGGCGGCACTCGTCGCAGAACTCGGCAATATCAGGGTTCTTCTCCGACAGCTCTCTTGCCAGCGGATGGTCGGCGGCGATTGCCAGGAAGGATGCGCCGAACAGGGTGTCGGGACGCGTGGTATAAACGGTTATGTCGCCAAAGCCTTCCGGCACTGTGCCAGCAACGGTCTGCCAGCGCAGCGACAGGCCTTCGGAGCGGCCGATCCAGTTCTTCTGCATCAGGCGCACTTTTTCCGGCCACTGATCCAGCGTGTCCAGCTCGTCCAGCAGATCCTGGCTGAAATCGGTGATTCGGAAGAACCACTGCGTCAATTCGCGCTGTTCGACCAGCGCGCCGGAGCGCCAGCCGCGGCCGTCTATGACCTGCTCATTGGCCAGAACGGTATGGTCGACCGGATCCCAGTTCACCTTGGACTGCTTGCGGTAGACCAGACCCTTTTCCATGAAATCGACGAACAGCGCCTGCTGGCGGTGGTAATATTCCACATCGCAAGTCGCAAATTCGCGGGTCCAGTCCAGCGACAGGCCCATGGATTTCAGCTGGCCACGCATGGTGGCGATGTTCTGATAGGTCCAGTCCTTCGGGTGAACCTTGTTCTGCATAGCCGCGTTTTCGGCAGGCATGCCGAAGGCGTCCCAGCCCATGGGGTGCAGAACGTTGAAGCCGCGCGCGCGCTTGTAGCGCGCAACGACATCGCCCATCGCGTAGTTGCGGACGTGGCCCATGTGAATGCGTCCCGACGGGTAGGGAAACATCTCTAGAACGTAATACTTCTCGCGCGGATCGCTGTTGTCGGTCACGAAAACCTTGTCTTCGTTCCATTTCTGCTGCCAGCGCGGCTCGGCGTCGCGAGGATTGTAACGTTCGATGGCCATTGTTTAGAATTCCGGGTATCGAGGGGAAAAATTTGCGCTGACCTTCACCATGAAACGACCGGGGCGTCAAGTTTGGCGGGGCCTCCGGGCGTTCAATCTTGGCCAGCGTGCCTCAAATGGTGCTAAACCCGCTTGGCATCAAGGCAATCGGCGTCTAGTTAGCGTTCAGAATGTTTCAAATAGAGGTCCTGTGATGGAAATCGAAGCACGTCTTGAGGATGTCAGGCAACGCATAGCGGAGACAGCGGAAAAGTCCGGCCGCAAGGCGACGGATGTTTCTCTCGTCGCCGTCTCGAAGACGTTCGATGCGCAAGAGATCCAGCCGGTCATCGACAGCGGCCAGCGCGTGTTCGGCGAGAACCGCGTACAGGAAGCGCAGGGCAAGTGGCCTGCGCTTAAAGAAAAGACATCGGGTATAGAGCTGCACCTGATCGGGCCGCTGCAATCCAACAAGGCGGCGGATGCCGTTGCGCTGTTCGACGTCGTACAGAGCGTTGATCGGGAAAAGATCGCCCGTGCGCTTTCCGAGGAATGCGTCAAACAGGGCCGCAGCCTTCGTTTTTATGTGCAGGTCAATACCGGGCTGGAGCCGCAGAAGGCCGGCATCGATCCACGCGAGACGGTCGCCTTCGTGGCTTTTTGCCGGGACGAGCTAAAATTGTCGGTCGAGGGCCTGATGTGCATTCCGCCTGCGGATGAAAATCCTGGTCCGCATTTTGCGCTTCTGGCGAAGCTTGCCAGACAATGCGGCCTCGAGAAGCTCTCTATGGGCATGTCGGGGGACTTCGAGACGGCGATAGAATTCGGCGCCACCAGCGTGCGTGTCGGCTCGGCAATCTTCGGTGCCCGCTAGAGCATTTCCGGTAAAAGCGCATAGCCGGTTTACTGGAAATGCCCTGAAGCTCTGAAAACAAAAAAACCCGGCACGACGGCCGGGTTTTCATAAACGGAAAGACTTTCGATCAGTAGTGATCGTCCTCGTCTTCGTCCTTCGGAGCCGATTTCAACGAGCTGAGCTTCTTGAAGACGGCGTCCGCGTCGATCTGCTTTTCTTCTTCGTCGCGCTGGAAGTTGTAATCCAGACCTTCAGTCGCCGTTGCCGGCTGCAGCGTGTTGCCAAGCTCTTCTGCTGTCGGCAGCGGGCGGCCGCGCGATGCGCGTTCAACTTCAAGATCGAGATCGATCTGGCTGCAGAGACCAAGCGTTACCGGGTCCATCGGGGTGAGGTTTGCCGAGTTCCAGTGGGTACGGTCGCGGATCTGCTCGATGGTGGATTTGGTGGTGCCAACAAGACGCGAAATCTGCGCGTCCTTCAGCTCAGGATGATTGCGGACCAGCCAGAGAATGGCGTTCGGACGATCCTGACGCTTGGAAACCGGCGTGTAGCGCGGGCCACGGCGCTTGGATTCCGGCACACGAACCTTTGGCTCGGAAAGCTTGAGCTTGTGGTTCGGGTTGCCTTCAGCGCGGGCGATCTCGTCGCGGGAAAGCTGTCCGGTCGCGATCGGGTCGAGACCCTTGATGCCCTGCGCGGCTTCACCGTCGGCGATTGCCTTGACTTCGAGCGGATGCAGTTTGCAGAACGTGGCGATCTGATCGAACGACAGCGCGGTGTTGTCTACCAGCCATACAGCCGTAGCTTTTGGCATGAGCAATTGTTGAGCCATAGATACAGTCCTTCTGTCCGTCCGCGCCGGGGTCGCGGGCGTGGTATCAACCACTGATTTCCGGGATATTGGCGCTCTATAACCGGATTGCATCATAATTGCAATTCTTTGCGAAACAAATGCCTTTGTCTAATTGCCGTGTGCATTTGAACTGCTATGAATTCAACACATGCCTGAGGTGGGAGTCTCAAGGTCGCGCATATCAAGCCATATCTGGTTCCAGGAGGAGTTCATGTCTGCCAAAATCTACCCCGTGCTCAAATCGGCGAAAGCCCGCACGCTCATCGACAATGAGCGTTACCAGAAATGGTATCAGGAGAGCGTCGAGGATCCCGAGAAGTTCTGGGACAAGCACGGCCGGCGGATCGACTGGTTCAAGCCCTATACCAAGGTCAAGAACACGTCCTTCAAGGGAAGAGTGCCGATCAAGTGGTTCGAGGACGGCCTGACGAACGTCTCCTACAACTGCATCGACCGGCACCTGAAGACGCATGGCGAACGCACGGCGATCATCTGGGAAGGTGACAATCCCTATATCGACAAGAAGATCACCTACAATCAGCTCTATGACTATGTCTGCCGCCTGGCGAACGTGCTGAAGAAGCATGGTGTCAAGAAGGGCGACCGGGTCACCATCTATATGCCGATGATACCCGAGGCGGCCTATGCCATGCTCGCCTGCGCCCGCATCGGCGCCATTCATTCGGTCGTGTTCGGCGGCTTCTCGCCGGAAGCGCTGGCCGGCCGCATCGTCGATTGCCAGTCCACCTTCGTCATCACCTGCGATGAAGGCGTGCGTGGCGGCAAGCCGATCCCGCTCAAGGAAAATACCGACAAGGCGATCGATATTGCCGCCAAGCAATATGTCATCGTCAACAAGGTTCTGGTCGTGCGCCGCACCGGCGGCAAGACCGGCTGGGCGCCCGGCCGCGACATCTGGTACCATCAGGAAATCGCCACGGTGAAACCGGATTGCCCGCCGGTGAAGATGAGGGCGGAAGATCCGCTGTTCATCCTCTACACGTCAGGCTCCACCGGCAAGCCGAAGGGCGTGCTGCACACCACGGGCGGCTATCTCGTCTATACGTCGATGACGCATGAATACGTCTTCGACTACAAGGACGGGGAGGTCTTCTGGTGTACCGCCGATGTCGGCTGGGTCACCGGCCATTCCTACATCGTCTACGGGCCGCTGGCGAACTGTGCGACGACGCTGATGTTCGAAGGCGTTCCCAACTTCCCGGATCAGGGACGGTTCTGGGAAGTCATCGACAAGCACAAGGTCAACATCTTCTACACCGCACCGACGGCGCTCCGATCCCTGATGGGGGCGGGCGACCAGTTCGTCACGCGTTCGTCGCGCGAAAGCCTGCGGCTTCTCGGCACGGTGGGCGAGCCGATCAATCCCGAAGCGTGGGAGTGGTATTACCATGTGGTCGGCGAGGACAAGAGCCCCATCGTCGATACCTGGTGGCAGACGGAAACGGGCGGCATTCTCATCTCGCCGCTGCCGGGTGCGACGGACCTGAAGCCGGGTTCGGCGACGAGGCCGTTCTTCGGCGTGCAGCCGCAGCTGGTCGATGCCGAAGGCAACGTGCTGGAGGGGCCGGCCGACGGCAATCTCTGCATCATTGATAGCTGGCCGGGCCAGTCGCGATCTGTTTACGGGGATCACCAGCGCTTCGTCGACACCTACTTCTCGACCTATAAGGGCAAGTACTTCACCGGTGACGGCTGCCGGCGCGATGAGGACGGTTATTACTGGATCACTGGCCGCGTCGATGACGTGCTTAACGTCTCCGGCCACCGCCTCGGCACCGCCGAAGTCGAGTCGGCACTTGTTTCGCATCATCAGGTTTCGGAAGCGGCGGTCGTGGGTTACCCGCATGCCATCAAGGGGCAGGGCATTTATTGTTATGTCACGTTGATGGCAGGCCAGAGCGGCGACTATGCGCTGCGCGAGGAGCTGGTAAAGCACGTCCGCAACGAGATCGGGCCGGTTGCGACGCCAGACAAGATCCAGTTCGCGCCAGGCCTGCCGAAGACCCGTTCGGGTAAGATCATGCGGCGTATTCTGCGCAAGATCGCGGAGGATGATTTCGGCGCGCTTGGGGATACATCGACGCTTGCAGATCCCGCGGTGGTCGAAGATCTCATCGCCAACCGGCAAAACCGCACGGCGTCCTGATTTTCTGGAAGAGGCTGCTTTGGCAGCCTTTTTCTTTTCTGTATTCACATAAACAAAAACACCCGGAGGCTGACCTCCGGGTGTTTTAATTTTATCCAGACAGGATTACTGGCCGCGGATCTTCTTCAGGTCCGCCAGAACGGCGTCAACGACGTCGGCACCGATTTCAGCCTTGTGCTTTTCGTAGACGACCATCGACTTTTCGCGGATACGTGCCTGCTCTTCCGCAGACAGCGAGTTCACTTCAAGTCCTGCAGCCTTGATCTTTTCCAGCGACTTCTGGTTCAGTTCGCGGATGACCTTGCGCTCTTCGTCACGGCCGACGACTGCGCATTCGCGCAGGGCCGTCTGTTCTTCGGGCGTGTAGCTGTCGAAGATCGGCTTGGAGAAGAGGAAGAGGAACGGCGTGTAGGCGTGGTTCGTCTCGGTGATGTACTTCTGCACCTCGTAGAACTTGGAGGTGTCGATCGTCACATAGGGGTTTTCCTGTGCGTCGATCGCGTTGGTTTCAAGTGCCGAGAACACTTCACCGAAAGCCATCGGCGTTGCATTGGCGCCGAGGTTCTGGAAGGTGTCGAGGAAGATGTTGTTCTGCATCACGCGAACCTTCAGGCCGGAAAAGTCTTCCCACTTGTTCACGGCGTGCTTGGAGTTCGAGAGGTTGCGGAAACCGTTTTCCCAGTAGGCCAGGTTTACGAGGCCCTGTTCTTCCAGCTTCTTGTTCATCATGTCGCCGAAGGCGCCATCCATCACGGCATCGGCTTCCTTGGCGTTGGAAAACAGGAACGGCAGGTCGAAGACGCCGAGCGACGGGATCAGGCCGACGAGCGGTGACGAGGACGTAACAACCGCTTCCTGAACGCCGGAGCGTAGGGCCTGCGTCGCCTGAAGGTCGCCGCCGAGAGCGCCGCCCCAGAATGCCGTCAGCTTCAGCTTGCCGCCCGACTTGTCGTCGAGGCAGGCCTGCATGGCCTTGATGCCGTTGCCGACCGGGTGGTCCTGGTTGATGCCGTTCGAAACGCGGATGTTGCGGCTGTTGAATTCAGCCATTGCCGGGGCTGCGGCGCCCACCGCGAAAGCGATGGCCGTGGTGGTCAGAAGAAGCTTTCTCATAATATCCTCCCTTGGATTTTGGTTGAGAAGTGGCGATTAACGAAGGTACTGCAGCGGAACCATCACGATGTCCGGGAAAATCACGAGCAACGCCAGAACGATGGTTTCTGCAACGAGGAAAGGCCATACACCGATCGTGACCTTGCCGAGCGGGATGCGTCCGACGCCTGAGACGACGTTCAGCACGACACCGACCGGCGGGGTAATCAGACCGATGGCATTGTTGATGATGAAGAGGACGCCGAAATAGACCGGGTCGATGCCTGCCTGCTTGACGATGGGCATCAGAACGGGCGTCAGGATCAGGATGGTCGGTGTCAGGTCGAGCGCGGTTCCTACGATGAAGACCAGCACCATCATGGCAACCATCAGAAGCATCGGACGATCGATCAGCGGTTCGATATAACCGGCGACTTCGTTTGGAATGTTCGCAGCCGTGATGAGCCATGCGGAGACGAGGGCTGCGCAGACAAGGAACATGATGATCGAAGTGCTCTTGGCAGCGCGCAGAAGAACGTGGAACAGATCCGCCGGCTTCAGTTCGCGGTAGATCACCATGCCGACGAAAAGAGCGTAGCCGGCAGCGACAACGGCGGCTTCCGTCGGCGTCATGATGCCTGCCTTGATGCCGCCCAGAATGATGACCGGCATGCCAAGCGCCCAGCCGGCGCGGACCGTGGCAACCAGACGTTCCTTGCCCGAGGTCTTGGGCAGGGGCTTGATGTTATCCTTTCGGACCACGATCAGCCAGGCGATGATCAGCGAAATGCCCATCAGAATGCCGGGTACGATACCAGCAAGGAAAAGCTGGGTGATCGAAACGTTGGCGGCGACGCCGAAGACGATGAAGGCCATGGAGGGCGGAATGACCGGGGCAATGATGCCGCCTGCAGCGATGAGGCCGCCGGAGCGCGGAATGTTGTAACCGGCTTTCGCCATCATCGGGATGAGGATTGCGGCAAGGGCTGCGGTGTCGGCAGCGGCCGAACCGGAGATGCTGGCCATGATGATGGCCGCGACAATCGCCACGATGCCGAGACCGCCCCTGATATGGCCCACAAGCGCAATCGCAAAGTCGATGATGCGGCGGGAAAGACCACCGGAGTTCATCAGTTCGCCAGCCAGAATGAAGAAGGGGATGGCGAGCAGCGTGAAGGTGTCCGCGCCCGAAATCATGTTCTGGGCGATGATCGCGGTGTTGAACATGCCCATGTACCACATGAGCACGACGCCACAGAACATCAGCGAGAAAGCGACGGGAACGCCAATCGCCATGGCTCCGAGAAGAGAGCCGACAAAAACGAAAAGTGTCATGGTATCAGCGCTCCGAAAGCTGTTCGATCGTGAGGTTCTCGCCGGCGAACTGGGCGATTTCATCCTCTGTCACGCGGCCCGTCACATAACGGTAGAGGCGTTCCAGAGCGATGATGAACATCAGACCGCCGGTGAACATGCCGATGCCGTAGACCCAGATCATCGACAGCTTGGTGACAGGCGCATGCATGCTGGCGTTGATGGCAGACTGCTTCCATGTTCCCCAGAAGAAGATGGCGGAACAGCCCAGAATGATAATGTTCGACAAGACCATGCACACGACACGGGCGCGGCGCGACAGGAACATCACGAGAGTTTCGATGCCCATATGGCTGTTTTCACGGAAGGTCAGTACGGCGCCGATGAAGGTCAGCCATACGAAGAAGTATCGCGACAATTCTTCCGAGATATTGATGCCGGAATTCATGGTGTAACGCATGACAACGTTGACGAAGACCATGATCGACATGCCGGCGAGCAGCAGGACGAGAATGATTTCGAGAATCCGGTAAAAGAGATTGATGGTCTTTTGCATTTTCCCCTCCCGAAGAAATATCTGGAGCATTTTCGACGAAGCATCGCCCTCAATGCTCCACCTATGGGTTTTCGCAATTCTGGGCGCAAAACCGCGATGCAGTTTTGCTGGATTGCCTAGAGCAGCCCGCGTTTCGCCAGGTTGCGCATGAGGGCCGCGGTGCCGAATGTCCATTCCGGGCATTCGTCTGTCGTCGTGACCCAGTTGATCAGCTTGCCGAGCTTGGGCGTGGAGATTTCGACACGGTCGCCCTTGGAGTGGGTGAAGCCGAGACCCGGGCCATGGCGGTCCTTTACCGGCGCGAACATCGTACCAAGGAAAAAGACGGCGCCGTCAGGATACTGATGGTTGCGGTTCAAGAGCTGGGAAGCGAGGTTTTCCGGCGTGCGGCTGATCGCCTGCATTGCGCTTGCACCGGTCATGGTGAAGCCGTCCTCGCCTTCGACCAGAAGCGATATCTGCGCCTTCTTCACGTCTTCGATGGTAAAGCGTCCATCAAACAGGCGGATGAAGGGGCCGATTGCGCAGGATGCGTTGTTGTCTTTTGCCTTGCTGAGCAGGAGGGCGGAGCGGCCCTCGAAGTCACGCAGGTTGACGTCGTTGCCAAGCGTCGCGCCAACGATACGGCCGTCGGAGGCAATGGCCAGCACCACTTCCGGCTCCGGGTTGTTCCACTGCGATTTCGGGTGAACGCCGATCAGCGCGCCGCAGCCGACGGAGGCCATGGCCTGCGCCTTGGAGAATATCTCCGCATCCGGACCGATGCCAACTTCCAGATATTGCGACCACAGGCCCATTTCCTGCAGCAGTTTCTTCACTTCGGCTGCTTTTTCCGAACCGGCCTCAAGTCCCTTGAGATTGTCGCCGAGAACCGGCGCCAGCCGTCCGCGTATTTCCTGCGCGCGAAGTGGATCGCCCTTGGCCTGCTCCTCGATCACGCGTTCCAGCATGCTGTCGGCGAAGGTCACGCCTGCAGCCTTGACGGCCTGAATATCGTTGGGGGCGAGAAGTTCACCAGCGGAGCCATCCAGAAAGACCTCGAGCGCGCCAAGCGCTACGAATGTGCCGGTGTCTGCAAGCAGCTCCACCAGATCCGTCTTTTCCAGAAGTTCCGACATGGTCGGCGAAAGAGAGGTGAGGTCGTAAAGCACGCCGCCTTTGAGCAGAACGGGGCAGGGGCCGCCTTCGCTTTTCGACCATACGCGGCCGACGAGCAGGGCGTTTTCAAAGTCTTCAGGCAAAATAGCGGTAGCGTCGATGGACCTTGAGCCGGTCATATATATCCTCCCCTTCAGCCCTCCGACAGCCGCCTCCTGCGGTCATATTGTCTGGATGTCTGACAACCTAATCTCATTCTTCTTAGTATGACTTTTACAGCGAGTCTAGCGGCACCGCAGACAAAATTATCGTCTTTCGCCTCTGGATTGCCGGAAAGCAGCGAAACCTGTCCTATAGCTTTGCCGTTTAAGCTTCTGTTTGTGGCTCAGAAGATATCCAGTTCCAGATTGACCCGGCTTGCTGCCCCGAGCAGATGTTTGCGCATCGCATCCTTGGCCGCAGTCGCATCGGCGCGTTCGACGGCTTCGAAGATTGCCACATGTTCGGCGATCGTCACCTCGAGGATTTCCCCGAAAATAGCACGGGAGAAGGCGATGTTGATAGCCGAGCTGATGCGTTCTGCGATAAAGCCGAGAAACATCAGGAAATATTCGTTCTGCGTCGCTTCCGCCAGAATACGGTGAAAGTCGAGATCGGCCGCAACGCCCTCCGTCGACCAGTCGTCGGTCGTTCGCATCTTTTCCAGTGCCGCCGCCAGCCGCGCCAGCTGCTGCGGGTTGCGGTGGAGTGCCGCCAGACCCGCCGCCTCGATTTCCATCGGCATGCGAAGCTGGAAGAGATCGCGGAAATTTTCCGGATCGTTCAGACGGGACCGCTCGATGCGAATGGACAGTCTCTGCCGGGGATCGGTGACGAAAGCGCCCACGCCTTGCCGTGTTTCGACAAAACCTTCGTTGCGCAATTGCGCGATCGCTTCACGGATGACCGAGCGGCTGACGCCGAAGGTTTTCGCCAGAACATGTTCCGTCGGCAGCCTGTCGCCCGGCCCGAGTTTCGAATCATTGATTTCGCGGGCGATCTCCGCGGCGATCCGGCCGGGCAGATGATCGTTGCGATGTATCTGACTGAACTCCAGCGTCATGATTGCTCCCGTTCCACAGAAACGATTGGTCCGTTTTTTCCCGCAGCAGGCGACTTCCTCCTTCGCCGTCAGCGGGGTTTTCAGAGGCGGCGTATTCCGCCGCCTTTGCTGTTTCTCGATTAGCTATCCGGTTGCAGGGTTATCTGGCAACCGGGATTCATACGCAAATCGGGGTCAAAGGCATTTTTCAAACCCGTGATCATCCGGCGCTGCACATCAGATAGCCGGCTTTCGAAATCGGAGCGTTTCAGGCGGCCGATGCCGTGCTCGGCGCTGATGCTGCCGACGTAACGGTCAAGGACTTCGTTGACGAGGGTTTTCGATTTGTAGATGAAGGCTTCGCGCTCCTGCGGCGTTGCTCCGTTTGGCGGCAGCACGTTGAGATGGACGTTGCCGTCTCCGACATGGCCATAGGAAACCGCCAGGCATTCCGGCAGTTTTTCCGCCAGTTCAGCCTCTGCTTCGGCCACGAACGCCGCAAGTTTTGACAGCGGCACGGAAATATCGGTGCGCATATGGCTGCCGCGTAGCGCCTGACCCTCGTTCATGCCCTCGCGGAAAAGCCACAGCGATTGCGCCTGTGCTCGCGAGGAGGCGATGACGCCGTCCAGCACCAGACCGTCTTCCATGACGCCCTCGAGGAACCGTCCCATCAGGTCGGCAGTGTCTACTAGCCCCGAGCCGGAAATTTCCATCAGCACATAGGCCGGATAATCTCCGGCGATCGGCATTTTAAGGTCAGGGATTGCTTCGATTGCGAGCGTGAAGGCGACGGGCGGCATGAATTCGAAGGCGGACATCAGGTCGCAGCATTCGCGGCGGGCGCGACGATAAAGCTTGATGGCGTCATCCAGCGAATTGAGGCCGAGCAGTGCCGTCTCGACATGTTCTGGATTGGGGTAGAGCTTTACGGACACGGCCGTGATGATGCCGAGTGTTCCTTCCGCGCCGATGAAAAGCTGCTTCAGGTCAATGCCACGATTGTCCTTACGCAGCGTCGACAGGCCATTCCAGATGGTGCCATCAGGCAATACCACTTCGAGACCCAGCACCAGTTCGCGGGTCATGCCGTAACGCAGAACGTTGATGCCGCCAGCATTGGTGGAGACGTTGCCGCCGATGCGGCAGCTGCCCTGCGCGCCGAGCGACAGCGGAAAGAACATTCCCTTGTCCTGAACCGCATCCTTGAATTCCGACAGAATGCAGCCGGCTTCAACGACAGCCGAAAAATCGTCGCTGTCTATGGTGCGGATGGCGTTCATGCGCTCGAGGCTCAGCACGACCTGACGCTTTGGCTCATCGGGAATGCCGCCGAGCACCAGCCCGGTATTGCCGCCCTGAGGGATGATGGCGAGACCGAGTTCGGCGCAGGCGCGAACCGTATCGGAGACTTCCTTGGTCGAACGGGGGCGGATGACGGCTACCGCCGAACTGGTGACGTCGCCATGCCAGTCGCGGCAATAGCGCAGCATGTCTTCCTGCGATGTCAGCAGCAATGCCTCGCCCAGCCTGTTCTTCAGCGAGAACCGCAATTCCTCGATATCGTGTTCGCTCACGATCGTCATTCCACCCTCTCCGTCCAATCCGCCCTAAAATATCCGGGCAAAGGTCTTTCGCCCTTGCTTTTGCCGGTTTGTGAAAAAATACTATTTTCAATCAAACCATATAAGGTTATCAGACAACCTTACAAGCTAATTTATCGGTTCACGAGCCGATGATGTTTTTTCGGTCTCGGGAGAATGACCGGGCCAAAGAGGAGGAAGATATGCATATCGCAATCATCGGTGCTGCAGGCATGGTTGGCCGTAAGCTGACGCAGCGTCTCGTCAAGGATGGATCGCTTGGCGGCAAGTCGATTGACAGATTCACGCTTATCGACGTGTTTCAGCCTGAAGCGCCCGCCGGCTTCTCCGGTGCGGTTGATGCGCGCGCAGCCGATCTGTCCGCGCCGGGCGAAGCCGAAAAGCTGGTCGAAGCCCGCCCCGATGTGATCTTTCATCTTGCTGCCATCGTATCCGGTGAAGCCGAACTTGATTTCGACAAGGGCTACCGTATCAATCTCGATGGCACGCGTTATCTCTTCGACGCCATCCGCATTGCCCACGGCAAGGACGGTTACAAGCCGCGCGTGGTCTTCACCTCGTCGATCGCCGTATTCGGTGCGCCGCTCCCCTATCCGATCCCGGACGAATTCCACACCACGCCGCTGACCAGCTACGGCACGCAGAAAGCGATCTGCGAGCTGCTGCTCTCTGACTATAGCCGTCGCGGTTTCTTCGACGGTATCGGCATTCGCCTGCCGACGATCTGCATTCGCCCCGGCAAGCCGAATGCGGCTGCTTCCGGCTTCTTCTCCAACATCCTGCGCGAGCCGCTGGTCGGCCAGGAAGCGGTTCTGCCGGTGCCGGAAAGCATTCGCCATTGGCACGCTTCGCCGCGTTCCGCTGTTGGTTTCCTTCTTCATGGCGCAACGATCGACGTGGAAAAGGTCGGTGCCCGCCGCAACCTGTCGATGCCCGGCCTCAGCGCCACCGTTGGCGAACAGATTGAAGCGCTGCGCAAGGTTGCGGGCGAAAAGGCCGTTGCCCTCATTCGCCGCGAGCCGAATGAGATGATCATGCGCATGTGCGAAGGCTGGGCGCCCGGTTTCGAAGCAAAGCGCGCCCGTGAACTTGGCTTTACGGCTGAAAGCTCCTTCGAAGAGATCATTCAGGTTCATATCGAGGACGAACTGGGAGGTTCACTGAAATGAGTGTCGGCGGGGAGGAGAAGAAGCGGTCGGTTGCCTTTATCGGCACAGGCCTGATGGGCGGGCCGATGGCCCGGCGTCTGCTGGGCGCTGGCTTTTCGGTTGCGGTGTGGAACCGCAGCGTCGAAAAGGCTGAGGCGCTGGTTGCCGATGGCGCGGTTCTCGCGGCATCGCCGGCCGAAGCCGCCAGGGGTGCCGATATCGTCATCACCATGCTGAGCGACGGTAAAGCCGTGGGCGAGGTGCTGTTCGAGGCGGGTGTGGCGGACGCGCTGGAAAAAGGCGCTGTTGTCATCGACAGCAGCTCCATTGCGCCGCCTATTGCGCGCGAACACTCCTCCCGGCTACGGGCAATGGGCATTCATCATGTCGATGCGCCGGTCTCCGGCGGTGTGCCGGGCGCAACGGCGGGTACGCTCGCGATCATGGCCGGTGGCGATGAGGCGCTGATCTCTGGTCTTACGGATTTCTTCGCGCCGATGGGCAGGCTCACCTATGTCGGCCCCTCCGGTGCGGGCCAGCTTTGCAAACTCGCAAACCAGCAGATCGTCGCCATCACCATCGGCGCGGTTGCCGAGGCGATGATGCTTGTGGAAGCGGGCGGGGCATCCCGCGAAGGGTTCCGTAACGCCATACGTGGCGGTTTTGCCGAAAGCCGGATATTGGAATTGCACGGCGAACGCATGGTGAAGCGCAATTTCGCGCCAGGCGGACCCTCCAAGTTCCAGCTCAAGGATCTGAACGGGGTGCTGGCGACGGCGAAGGATTTGTCCCTGACGTTGCCTTTGACCCAGCAGGTAACGCGGGAGTTCGATGATTTCGTCAGCGATGGTGGAGCCGATATCGACCATAGCGGTATCCTGCTTTACCTCGAAAAACTCAACAACCGGGAACAGGGCTGAGGCGGTCTCATGAGCGACGACAAGACACCCGTGCGGCGGCTGCGATCCCAGGACTGGTTCGACAACCCTGACCATCTCGACATGACGGCGCTCTATCTGGAGCGCTTCATGAATTATGGCGTGACGCCGGAAGAGCTGCGTTCCGGCAAGCCGGTCATCGGCATCGCGCAGAGCGGCAGCGACCTGACGCCCTGCAACCGCGTCCATGTCGAGCTGGTCAAGCGGGTGCGCGATGGTATCCGTGATGCGGGCGGCATCCCCATCGAGTTTCCGACCCATCCGATGTTCGAAAACTGCAAGCGACCGACAGCGGCGCTTGACCGCAATCTTGCCTATCTCAGCCTGGTGGAAGTGCTTTACGGTTATCCACTCGATGGCGTCGTGTTGACCACGGGCTGCGACAAGACCACGCCTTCGGCGCTGATGGCGGCAAGCACGGTTGATATTCCGGCTATCGTCTTATCCGGCGGGCCGATGCTCGACGGATATCATGACGGCGATCTGGTTGGTTCCGGCACGGTCATCTGGCGCATGCGCCGCAAATACGGCGCCGGCGAAATCACCCGCGAGGAATTCCTGCAGGCGGCGCTGGAATCCGCTCCTTCGGTCGGTCACTGCAACACCATGGGCACGGCCTCTACCATGAATGCCATTGCCGAAGCGCTCGGCATGTCGCTGACCGGCTGCGGCGCAATCCCGGCCGCTTACCGCGAACGCGGCCAGATGGCCTATCGCACTGGCCGCCGCGCCGTCGAACTGGTTGTCGAGAATATCAAGCCTTCGGATATCATGACGCGCGAGGCGTTTTTGAACGCGATCCGCGTCAATTCGGCAATCGGCGGTTCGACAAATGCCCAGCCGCATCTGGCGGCGATGGCGAAACATGCGGGCGTCGAACTTCGCGAGGACGACTGGCAGATTCACGGTTATGACATTCCGCTCATCGCCAATGTCCAGCCCGCCGGAAAATGGCTGGGCGAGAAATATCACCGTGCCGGCGGTACGCCAGCCATTATGTGGGAGCTTCTGAAGGCAGGCAAGCTTGATGGGAGCTGTCCGACCGTGACCGGCAAGACCTTGGCGGAAAATCTGGACGGGCGGGAATCGACCGACCGCGACGTGATCCTTCCTTACGATAAGCCGCTCAAGGAACGGGCCGGTTTCCTCGTCCTCAAGGGCAATCTGTTCGATTTCGCCATCATGAAGACGAGCGTGATTTCGGCGGAATTTCGGCAGCGTTATCTGAGCGAGCCGGGTCGTGAGGGGATTTTCGAGGGCAAATGTGTGGTTTTCGATGGTTCGGAAGACTATCACGCCCGTATCAACGATCCTTCTCTCGATATTGATGAGCGCACCATTCTCGTCATTCGCGGGGCCGGACCGCTCGGCTGGCCGGGTTCGGCTGAGGTCGTCAACATGCAGCCGCCGGACGCGCTGTTGAAAAAAGGCATCACCAGCCTGCCGACAATCGGCGACGGCCGGCAATCGGGAACCGCGGATAGCCCGTCGATCCTCAATGCCTCGCCAGAAAGTGCCGCCGGTGGAGGACTGGCATGGCTTCGCACGGGTGATGTGATCCGCATCGATTTCAATCAGGGCAAGTGCGACGCGTTGGTACCGGATGCAGAGCTTGCTGCCCGCAAGGCCGATGGCATTCCTGCGGTGCCTGCGGATGCCACGCCCTGGCAGCGCATCTATCGTCAATCGGTGACCCAGCTTTCGGACGGTGCGGTTCTGGAAGGGGCCGCGGATTTCCGCCGGATTGCCGAGAAGATGCCCCGGCACAACCATTGACCATTCATTTGCAAAGCGCATGACGAAAGATCCCCGGCCAAGACCGGGGATTTTTCTTGTCCAGCCGGTTTCACTATTAATTGCGACCTCCTAATGTACACCCAACATCCGCATTACAGGGGCAGGGCATGACAGATATTTCGATGATTGAGGCAGCGCGCCAGCGCATCGGCGAACATGCGGTGCGGACACCGCTTCTGTCGTCGCATTTTCTGGATGAGATTGCCGGGCGAAAGCTGTTCGTGAAGGCCGAGTGCCTGCAAAGAACGGGTTCGTTCAAATTTCGCGGCGGCTGGTCGGCGGTATCCGGTCTGCCGGCCGATGTGCGCGCCCGTGGCGTGATCGCCTTTTCCTCGGGCAACCATGCGCAGGGCGTCGCGCTTGCTGCTCGTCTGCACGGCGTGCCTGCCGTGATCATCATGCCGTCCGATGCACCAAAAATCAAAATCGACAATACCCGCGACTATGGTGCGGAAGTGGTGCTCTATGATCGGGCGAATGACGATCGCGACGCCATTGGCGACCGCCTGTCGAGCGAGCGCGGATTGACCCTGATCAGGCCCTACGACGAACCGCTGGTGATTGCAGGGCAGGGGACTGTCGGGCTGGAAATCGCCGAACAGGGCTTGGAACTCGGTATCGATGCGGCCGAGGTTCTCGTGCCCTGCGGCGGCGGCGGCCTCACATCCGGCATCTCCCTTGCCCTTGCGGCGAAAGCGCCGAACTACAAGGTCAGGACGTCAGAACCCGAGCGGTTCGACGATGTGGCGCGCTCACTCGCAGCGGGCAAGATCGAGCGGAATGCAACGACTTCCGGTTCGATCTGCGATGCAATCGTCACGCCTCAGCCCGGTAACATCACCTTCCCGATTATGGTTGGGCTTTGCGGAAAAGGCATTGCCGTGACCGAAGATGAAGCACTGCGGGCCATGGTTCTCGCCTTCAACAGGCTGAAGGTCGTTGTCGAGCCGGGCGGCGCGGTGGCCTTGGCGGCGGCGCTGTTTCACGGCAACGAGCTGGAGAGCGAAACGGTGATTGCGGTTGCCTCCGGCGGCAATGTCGATCCGGAGATCATGGCGAGCGCACTGTCCCGTTTCGGCTGAGATCCGGGTGGGATCAGGCCTCGAGCCGTGCCGCAACCTCGTTGGCTATCGCCAGCGAGGCGGTGAGGCCGGGGCTTTCGATGCCGAAAAGATTGACGAGACCGGCAAGTCCGTGGGTTTCCGGCCCGTCGATGCGAAAATCCATGGCCGGTTCGTCGGGTCCTGAAATCTTCGGCCGGATGCCCGAATAGGCCGGGATCAGCGCGTGTTCCGGTAGGCCCGGCCAATAGCGGCGGATCGCGTCGCCAAAACCCTCCATGCGGCGGGGATCGACGGCATAATCAATGGTGTCGACCCACTCCACATCCGGCCCGAAACGGGCCTGGCCGGCAAGATCCAGCGTCAGGTGCACGCCAAGGCCGTGGGTGTGCGGAGCGGGGTAGATGAGCCGTGAAAAAGGCGACTTGCCGGTCAGCGAAAAATAGCTGCCTTTGGCGAAACGCGCCTCCGGGATCGTGTGCTTCGGCAATCCCTCGATCTGTTTTGCTGCCAGCGGTGCCAGAAGGCCGGCGGAGTTGACGAGCAGCCGGCATGTCAGGCTGAGAGGTTCCTTGCCGCCAACGTGAACGCGGAAACCGTTGCCGGTCGCTTCCGCGCTTTCGAATGGTGCATTCAGGGCGAGGGCTGCGCCATGGTCTTGCGCGTCGCCGAGCAGCGCCAGCATATAACCATGGCTATCAATGATGCCGGTCGAAGGTGAAAGCAGGGCCGCTACGCAGGTGAGCGCAGGCTCGAGCGACAGCGCCTGCGTGGCATCGATCAGTGCGAGGTCGTCGCAGCCATTGGCGTTACCCTTTTCCTTGAGGGCCGCCAACAGAGCCGTCTCGTCCGCGTTCGCTGCCACGATGAGTTTGCCGCAGCGGCGGTGCGAAACGCCATGGCTCTGGCAGAACGTATAAAGCCGCTCCCTGCCTTCAACGCAAAGGCGTGCCTTGAGGCTGCCTTCAGGATAATAAAGCCCGGCGTGAATAACCTCGCTGTTGCGCGAAGAGGTGGCGGAACCGAATTCCTTTTCGCCTTCGAGGATGATGACGGAAAGACCACGCATCGCCAGCTCGCGGGCCGTCGCCAGTCCGATCACCCCGGCTCCTATGATGATGGCGTCTATATCCGTCATGGTCCTTATCCGAGCCTGCCAATGATTTTGAACGGAAATGCCGTCTGCGACGTTGATCCTGCGCAATGGGTAGATTGATGCTTGTCCGGCGGCAAGTCGCGATCCGTATTTTTCCCAATGCGCCGAACTTATGGAATTTTATCTCTACTGAAACAGTGGGGAATAAAGCTATTCTTCACGGGAAATAAGCAGTGCCCGCTTTGACGGGCCGAGCAGGGAAGGGAGTTGTACAATGTCTTATTCCAAGGCCGGAAAAGCAAGAGACTTTGTCTCGCAGCCCCAGTCGCAGCGAAACTGGAGAGATTCGGTTCACGCGGCTCTTGTCGGCGTGTGCGTGGCTTTTGTCGCGGCGGTCATACTCGGTCTCGTTCCCTGATCCTCCCAGATTTTCTCATCAGGAAACTTGAGAAAAAAAGGCCGGTCGCTCCTCCGACCGGCCTTTTTATATTCATTCACGCCTTCAGATAATCCTCCGCCAGATCGACCCAGAAGGCGGTTCCGATTGGTAGGATATCGTCGTTGAAGTCGAATTTCGGATGGTGCAGCGGCGGGTCGTTTTCGGTGCGCGCGGTGCCGAGGAAGAAGTAGCAGCCGGGCCGTTTTTCAAGCATGTAGGCGAAGTCTTCCGCGCCCATGGACGGGCGCTGCATTTCAACCACCTTTTCCGCCCCGGCAAAACGACGGGCCAGACCGGCGACATAGTCCGTTTCCGCCTTGTGGTTGACGGTCGCATTGTAGCCGCGCTCGTAATCGAGCGTGACACTCATGCCATAGCTGGCCGCCTGGCCTTCGGCTATCGCCCGGATACGCTTTTCCAGTTCGTCGCGCACACCCGCGTCGAAGGAACGGATGGTGAGCAGCATTTCCGCCTTCTCGGGAATGACGTTGCTCGCAACACCAGCATGGAATGCGCCAACAGTGACGACCGCCGACAGTTGCGGATGGATGTTACGGGACACCACCGTCTGCAAGGCCATGATGATACTGGCGCCCGCAACGATAGGGTCGGCCGCATCCTGCGGTTCGGCGCCGTGGCCGCCATATCCGTTGACGGTGATCCTGCATTCATCGACGGCGGCAAGGATCGGGCCGTCACGCAGGACGAATTGTCCGAAGGGCACGCCGGGATCGTTATGGAGGGCAAAAACCGCATCGCATGGGAAGCGGTCGAACAGTCCGTCCTCGATCATGATGCGGGCGCCGCCGAAATTCTCCTCCGCCGGCTGGAAGATCAGATGCAGGGTCCCATCGAAATTCCTGCGTTCGGCGATGATCTTCGCGGCTCCCAGGAGCATGGCCGTGTGTCCGTCATGGCCGCAGGCATGCATGACGCCATCATTGGCGCTTGCATATTCCGCTCCGGTTTCCTCACGGATCGGCAGGGCATCGATATCGGCGCGAATGCCGAGCGTGCGGGCACTGTCGCCATTGCGGAGCGTGGCGACGATACCGGTTCCGGCAAGTCCGCGCGTTACTTCGTAACCCATTTCCACCAGCTGTCCGGCAATGAAATCCGAGGTCTGGAATTCGGAAAGACCGATTTCGGGATGCCGGTGCAGGTGGCGGCGGATTGCTACCACATCCGGCATATGGTTGGCGAAGGAGGCAATGTTTGCGGTCTGTCTGGTCATTTTCAAAGTCCCTGGTTACGCCGCTTTTTTCCAGCGCTTTTTGCAAATTTCATAGCAGCATATACGCGGGCATGTAAGGGGCGTTCCCGGAGCCGGAATGCCTTGAAATTCATCGCTTGCATCGTATCGCGACAGGTGGCATGGAACTATAGACGTCCTGGGGCATTAGCGTTTCGGATGTGGCGCAGGCCTTCTCGGCCTCGCGTTGCCCTTCAGGTGTCAAAGGGGGACTATCTGACGTTGCGCGAACAATTTTCGCCGTGGGGGAAGGTGCGAAATCCGGTTGGAACGGCATTGCCGGGCCATAGGGCGAAATTTTCCTGTCGTCGAAAATCCATTCTCCGCAGAGATCCCCGGCTTTGCATGGTCGGAGGGATCGCGCAGCAAAACGCCGTGCTTGCGGATATTCGCCGTTTGACGATGCGTTGCACACAACGTCTGATCCGGTTCACCGAAGGTTCAGGATAAGTCATAAATATAGCGTGGCCCGATTTCGTGCGTATTCCCGCCACGGACGAAACGCCGGTCAAGTCGAACAATTCTCCATAAAGTTCAGAATACGAGCCGATGTCATTTCATATTACCCCGACCGCCGCCGCCCGTGATTCCGAGACGAAGCAGATCGATCACAATGATTCGATCCGCGCGTCCTATATGACGGTCGAGGAACTGCATGATGCCGGTGCCGCGCTTTCGCGCGACGGTGCCGATACCCTTCCCGGCTTCATGGAGTTCGACTTCTTCGAGCGCCACCGTGAGAACGAGAAGGAAATCCTGCGGGTCTACCGCACAACGGCCGTCGACGCGGAAAATGGCGCGACGATAACGCCGGCGGCGGAATGGCTGCTCGACAACCACTACGTCATCGAAGAGGCGATCCAGGAAGTCCGCCGCGATTTTCCGCGCAAGTTCTATCGCCAGCTGCCGACAATGACGGTGGGCGGCGTGACGATCCCGCGGGTCATGGCGCTCGGCTGGCTTTATGTCGCCCATACCCACAGCACGGTCTCGCGCGAGAACATGACGGCGCTGGTGGATGGCTATCAGACGTCGAAGACGCTGCAGATCGGCGAATTGTGGGCGCTGCCCTCCATCATCCGTTTTGTCCTCATCGAAAATCTTCGCCGCATTTCCATTCGCGTGGAACGCTCGCGCCGCATGCGCCAGAAGGCGAATGAAGTCGTCGACGAAATCATTCGCCTGAACGATGCGGAAGCGTCCGCGGCACTTCTCAAGCAGGTCGATTCGCTGGTCGATGACCCAACCTTTGCGACGCAGTTCCTCTATCGCCTCAGAAACGGCTCGCAGACTTCGGGTTTTGCGGTTGCCTGGCTTGAAGAACGCCTGCATGCTGCGGGCACCGACGCTGAAAACGTCATGATGTCGGAACACAACCGGCTGGCCTCCGGCAATGTGACGATGGGCAATATCGTCAAGAGCCTGAGGGAAATCGACGATACCGAATGGTCGGTGTGGTTCGAGGAAGTCAGCCATATCGACAAGGTCCTGCGCGAGGAAACCGATTACGAGATTCTCGATTTCGGTTCGCGCAACACCTATCGCAACACGATCGAGCTTCTGGCGCGTCGCTCCCCCAAGACAGAGGTAGAGGTCGCGCGTGCCGCCGTGGAAATGGCGAGATCCGGCGAGCCTGCCGAGGTGTCTGAAAACCATCGCGTCAATGTCGGCTCCGTACTCGTCGGCGAGCGCCGGTTCGAGCTTGAAAAGGTGCTCGCTTACAGGCCGCTGGTCTCGCAGCATATCGTCCGGTCTATGCGCAAGTTCAACTGGCTCGCAATTGCGGCGCCAGTGTTTCTCATCACCGCGCTCGTCATGCTTGCCGTCGGCTGGTTCCTGGCCGAAGCGGGGATGCCCTGGTATGTGGTGACCGCATTCCTCTTGATGTTTGCATTACCTGCTTCGGAAGGCGCGACCGGTCTGTTCAACACGCTCGTCACTTTCTTCGTGAAGCCGTTCCGGTTGGTCGGATACGAGTTCAAGAACGGTATTCCACAGGACGCCCGCACGCTTGTTGCCGTGCCTTGCATGTTGACCAGCCGCGACAGCGTCGATGAGATGATGCGCAATATCGAGGTGCATTATCTCGCCAATCCGCATGGCGAGATTTATTTCGCGCTGGTCAGCGACTGGCGCGATGCCCAATATGAGCAGTCCGGCGACGATCTCGAGATTCTCGAATATGCCAAGCGCGAACTGTCGGCGCTGAACAGCCGTTATGCCTTCGATGGCAAGACGCGTTTTTACCTGCTGCACCGCCGCCGCATCTACAACCCGTCCGAAGGCTGCTGGATGGGCTGGGAGCGCAAGCGTGGCAAGCTTCATGAACTGAACATGCTGCTGCGCGGCGACAAGGACACGACATTCCTCGGTGGCGCCAATATCGTGCCGGCCGATGTCAAATACGTCATGACGCTTGATGCCGATACGCGCCTGATGCGCGATGCGGTGACCAAGCTCGTCGGCAAGATGCATCACCCGATCAACCGCCCCGTCATCGATCCGGTCTCGGGACGTGTGGTTGAAGGTTATGGCCTGTTGCAGCCGCGCGTTACGCCTTCGCTGACGACGGGCAAGGATGCCTCCGTCTTCCAGCGTGTCTTCTCGATCAATCGCGGTATCGACCCCTACGTCTTTACCGTTTCCGACGTTTATCAGGACCTGACCTCCGAAGGCACCTTCACCGGCAAGGGTCTTTACGACGTGGATGCCTTCGAGGCGGCGCTTAAGGGCCGGATCGAGGAAAACTCCATCCTCAGCCACGATTTGCTCGAAGGATCCTTTGCGCGCTGCGCGCTGGTGACCGATGTGGAACTGGTCGAGGATTTCCCGACCCGCTACGAGGTGGAAGTCTCGCGCCAGCATCGCTGGGCGCGTGGCGACTGGCAGCTGCTTCCCTATATTCTCGACCGCGCCCGTGGTGTTACCGCGATCGGCCGGTGGAAGATGGTCGATAACCTGCGCCGTTCGCTGACGCCGATTGCCTGGTTCTTTGCCTCGATCCTCGGCTGGTATTTCATGGACCCGCTCGGTGCGCTGATCTGGCAGATCCTGCTGATCTTCTCGCTGTTCGTCGCTCCGACGCTCTCGCTGCTTTCCGGGCTCGTGCCGCGCTCCACTGATATCGTGCCTCAGGCGCATTTCCACACCATCTGGTCGGAAATCCGCGCCACCAATGCGCAGGTTGCGTTGCGTATCGTCTTCATTGCCGATTCTGCCTGCATGATGACGGATGCAATTGTCCGTTCGCTCTACCGTCTGCTCGTCAGCCACAAGCTGATGCTGGAATGGCGCACCGCCGCCAGCATGCAGTCTAGCGCCCAGGGCGGCATCACCTATTACTTCCGCCAGATGTGGCATGCGCCTGTTGTGGCCATGCTCGGCCTGTTGTTTGCGGCGCTGCCCGGTGACAATGCCTTCCTGATCGGCATTCCCTTCACACTGCTCTGGGTTCTGTCTCCCGCCGTTGCCTGGTATGTCAGCCAGTCGGCGGAAACCGAAGACCGGCTGTTCGTTTCGGAACACGTCTCTTTCGAGCTTCGCAAGATCGCGCGTCGCACGTGGCGTTATTACGAAGCCTTCGTGACGCCGCAGGAAAACCACCTGCCGCCGGACAACTTCCAGGAAACGCCGGAGCCGATTGTTGCCTCGCGTACATCGCCTACCAATATTGGCGTTTACCTGCTTTCCATCATTTCGGCGCGCCAGTTTGGCTGGATCAGCTTTGCCGATACGCTGGAGCGGATCGAGAACACGATCCAGACCGTCGAGAAGATGGAGAAACATCGCGGCCATCTCTACAACTGGTACCATACGGACACGCTGCAGACGCTTGGTCCCCGTTACGTTTCGGCGGTGGACAGCGGCAATCTCGCCGGTCACCTGATTGCGGTTTCGTCTGCCTGCCGCCAGTGGGCAGAAGCGCCTTCCGCGCATCTTCAGGGTAATCTCGACGGTATCGGCGATCTCGCCGGTATTCTGCGCGAAACGCTGAAAGCGCTGCCTGACGACCGCAAGAACCTGCGTCCGCTGCATCGCCGCCTCGAAGAACGCATCATCGGTTTTTCGAACGCTCTTGCCTCGGTCAAGCGCGAGCATGAATTCGCATCGATCCGCGTCATCAATCTTGCGGTACTCGCGCGCGACATCCAGAAGCTCGCTACCAATGTCGATCACGAAGTGAAGTCTGCGCAGAGCGCGGAAGTGACCCGCTGGGCGCAATTGCTCGTGGATTGCTGCGAGGCGCATATTTCAGACAGCGCCATCGACCTCACCAATATGGAGCCGCTACGCCAGCGTCTTGCATCGCTGCGCGACCGCAGCCGCAACCTCGCTTTCTCGATGGATTTCACGTTCCTTTATCGCAAGGATCGCCGTCTTCTGTCGATCGGCTACCGCGTCGAAAGCAAGGAACTGGACGAGGCCTGCTACGACCTTCTGGCGTCCGAATGCCGCCTGACCAGCCTGTTTGCCATCGCCAAGGGCGATCTGCCGACCGAGCACTGGTACCGTCTCGGCCGCCAGGTCGTGCCGATCGGTGCGCAGGGCGCGTTGGTCTCCTGGTCGGGTTCGATGTTCGAATATCTGATGCCTCCGCTTGTCATGCAGGAGCGTCAGGGTGGCATTCTCAACCAGACCAACAATCTGATCGTCAAGGAACAGATGAACCACGGCCGCCGTCTCGGCACGCCATGGGGCATTTCCGAAGCGGCGTTCAACGCCCGCGATCACAACATGAACTACCAGTACACCAACTTCGGTGTGCCGACGCTTGGCCTCAAGCGCGGTCTCGGCCAGAATGCTGTCATCGCACCCTATGCGTCGATCCTCGCAAGCCAGTACGATCCTGACGGTGCGCTGGAAAACCTCGACAAGCTGCGCAAGCTTGGCGCGCTTGGACAGTACGGCTTCCATGATGCCGTGGATTTCACGCCGACACGTGTGCCTGACGGCAAGGTCTGCGCGGTGGTCTACAACTATTATGCCCACCACCACGGCATGTCGATCGCGGCTGTCGCCAACGTCGCCTTTGACGGTGTGTTGCGCGAACTCTTCCATTCCGACCCGGTAATCGAGGCGGCCGAACTCCTGTTGCAGGAAAAGGCACCGCGCGAAGTGCCTGTCATGAGCGCCAAATACGAGCCGGAAACCCCCGGCAAGGAACAGGCAGACCTGCTGCGTGCGGAAGTGCGCTCCATCGCCGACCCGGCCGTGCGCGACCGCGAAGTGGTGTTCCTGTCGAACGGCCATTATTCGACGATGCTCACCTCAACGGGTGCTGGATATTCGAAATGGAACGGTCAGGCGATTTCCCGCTGGAAGGCCGACCCGACCGAAGATCGTTGGGGAACCTTCATCTTCCTGCGCGATACCACCAATGGACAATGGTGGAGTGCGACGGCTGAGCCGCGTGTCATCGAAGGCGAAAAGACCAAGACGATCTTCACCGACGACAAGGCCGAATTCCACAAGAATGTCGGCGATCTGCAGAGCGTCGTTGAATGCATCGTCGCCACCGAGCACGATGCCGATGGCCGCCGCGTCACGCTGCTCAATGTCGGTTCCGAGGATCGTTACATTGAAGTGACCTCCTATATGGAGCCGGTCATTGCGTCGGAAGACGACGACAACGCCCATCCGCTGTTCTCGCGCATGTTCGTGCAGACGGAGATCGGCCGGCGCGGCGATGTCATCCGCGCCTGGCGTAACCGCCGCAGCCCGAATGAGCCCGGAACGATCATCGCGCATCTTGCTGCCGATAACGCCGGCCCGTCGCGCCCGACGGAGTTCGAGACGGACCGCGCCAAGTTCATCGGCCGCGGCAGATCGCTCGGTGAAGCGGCTGCATTCGATACGGGTGCTACGCTTTCCAACACCGACGGCTTCACGCTCGATCCAATCCTGTCGTTGCGCCGCACTGTGCGCGTACCGGCCGGCAAGAAGGTGAGCGTGATTTTCTGGACGATTGCCGCGCCGAGCCGCGAGGAAGTCGACAAGGCGATCGACCGTTATCGCCATCCTGACGCATTTGCCCATGAACTCGTGCATGCATGGACGCGCACGCAGGTGCAGATGCGCCATGTGGGTGTCACTTCGCAGCAGGCCGCCGCTTTCCAGCATCTCGGCCGTTATCTGACCTATCCGGACATGCATCTGCGCGCGGATTCGGAAACGCTGAAAACGGGCCTCGCTTCGCAGCGGGCGCTTTGGCCGCTTGCCATTTCGGGCGATTTCCCGATCTTCAGCCTGCGTATCAACGACGATATGGACATGGATATTGCCCGTGAGGCGCTCAGCGCCCACGAATATCTGCGTTCGCGCGGCGTGATCTTCGATCTCGTCATCGTCAACGAACGGGCCGCGTCGTATGCACAGGATATGCAGCATGCGCTGGATCATATTTCCGAGGCACAGCGTCGCATCAATCCCGCCGATGGTGGTAGGCCGCATGTGTTCTCCGTTCGCCGCGACTTGATGGACGAAGAGACCTGGAGCGCGCTTCTGGCGGCCTCCCGTGTCGTGCTGCATGTGCGGAATGGCAAGATTGTCGACCAGATCAACCGCGCCGTGTCGCTTTTTGCGGCGCATCGCGGTCCTGACGGCGCGACTGAGGCCGCGCAGGCTCGCCTGCCAGTGCCTGCATTCCCCGTCGCTGAGGCTGTCGAGGATGCGGGCGATCTCGATTTCTGGAACGGTTTTGGTGGTTTCGCCAAAAGCGGAGAGGAATATGTCGTGCGCCTGCATGGTGGGCAATCCACACCGCATCCTTGGATCAACGTCATCTCGAACGAAAGTTTCGGCTTCCATGTGTCGGCGGAAGGCGCTGGTTTCACCTGGAGCCGCAATTCCCGTGACTATCAGCTGACACCCTGGAGCAACGATCCGGTCATCAACCGGCCGGGCGAGGCCTTCTATGTTGCCGATGTGGAAACAGGAAAGCTCTATACGCCCTGTGCTGCCCTTTCGCGTGATCCGGAAGCCCTGTTCGAAACCCGTCATGGTCTCGGTTACTCCGTAATGACCGGCAAGACGGATAAGCTTGAAGTCGAGGTGACGCAGACGGTAGACCGTGAAAAGCCGGTCAAGTTCTCGCAGCTCATCGTACGCAACAAGGGTTCGAAAAGCCGCCGCCTGAAAGTCTATGCTTATGTGGAATGGGTGCTGGGCAATAATGGCCAGAAATCTGCGCCGTTCATCCTGAGCAGGCACGATGCCGGCAGCAATGCGATTTTTGCCTCCAACCCTTACAGCATCGACTATAGCACCCGCACTGCCTTCCTGACGCTCGACAGCGAGGCAAGCGGCTTTACCACCAGCCGCCGTGAATTCATCGGCCGCTTCGGTTCTGCACAGGCTCCACAGGGCATTGTGTCCGGTGCGGCACTCAGTGGCAGCACCGAGGTGGACGGCGATCCCTGCGCCGCCTTGATGCAGGAAATCCACCTGAAGCCGGGCGAAGAACGGCATATGACCTTCATTCTCGGCGATGCCGACAATGCGGAGGAGGCGGCAACGCTGGTCGAACAAGTCCGTGCGGCGGATTTCCAGTCGGTGCTGGAGGGCAGCAAGGCGTTCTGGACTGGCTTTACCGGCCAGTTGCAGGTTACCACGCCCGATGCCGGCTTCAACCACATGGTCAATAGCTGGTTGCCCTATCAGGCGCTGGCGTGCCGCATCCTGGCGCGCACGGCCTTCTATCAGTCGAGCGGCGCCTTCGGCTTCCGTGACCAGCTTCAGGACACGCTGGCATTCCTGCTCTACCAGCCGGATCTCGCTCGCAAGCAGATCCTGCGTGCGGCAGGCCGCCAGTTTGCGGAAGGCGACGTCCAGCATTGGTGGCTGCCTTTGACCGGTGCAGGTGTCCGCACGACGATCTCTGATGACGTGGTCTGGCTCGCTTATGCGATCAACCAGTATGTCTCGGCTACGGGCGATGCGGCCATCCTTGATGAAAGCATCCCCTTCATCAAGGGACCGGCATTGATGCCGGGGCAGCACGATGCCTTCTTCCAGCCGGAGACGAGCGACAAATCCGCTAGCCTCTACGAACACGCGGCTCTGGCGCTTGATCTCGCGATCCATCGCACCGGCGAAAACGGTCTGCCGCTGATCCTCGGCGGTGACTGGAACGACGGCATGAACCGTGTCGGCATCGGCGGCAAGGGCACCAGTGTCTGGCTTGGCTGGTTCCTGGCCGGAGCGCTTCGCGATTTCATAGCGATCGCCGAAAAGCGCGGTGATACAGACCGTGTCGGCAGGTGGTCGGCGCATCGCGAAAAGCTTCGCAATGCTCTCGAAACTGCGGGTTGGGACGGCAGCTATTACCGTCGCGGTTATTTCGATGACGGCACGCCGCTCGGTTCCGCCACCAGCGAGGAATGCCAGATCGATTCACTTGGCCAGAGCTGGAGCGTTCTTTCCGGCGAGGGTGAAGAAGGGCGGTCACGGCAGGCGATGGACGCTGTCATTGAGCATCTGGTCGATGAAAAGGCCGGTATCATCCGTCTGTTCACCCCGCCATTCTCGCGGGCACCGCATGATCCGGGTTATATCAAGGGATATCCGCCGGGTGTGCGCGAAAACGGCGGACAATATACCCACGCGGCGACCTGGGTAGTGCTTGCCCTTGCCAAGCAGGGGCGTGCGCAGGAGGCGTGGAACTGCTTCAAGCTGCTCAACCCCGTCAACCATGCGCTCGACGCGGCATCCTCCGAAACCTATCGGGTCGAACCCTATGTGGTGACCGCCGATGTCTATGGTGAGGGCGCTTATGCGGGTCGCGGCGGCTGGAGCTGGTACACGGGTTCCGCCGGCTGGCTCTATCGCGCCGCGATCGAGGGCATTCTCGGTATCACCCGAACCGAAGGCAAGCTTCACATCGCGCCGTCGCTGCCCGAAGACTGGAGCGGCTTCTCGGTGAAGATCACGCTGGACGGTAAAGCAAAGGACATCGTCGTCAGCCGTAAGGCCGGCACGGCAGAGGTCTCTGTATCCGTCGACGGCAAGCCCCTGTCGGCTGACGATCGGGTGATCCCGTTCGACTGACGACCGGCTCTACGTTTGCTTTTAAAATCAGGCTCCTGCGGTGACGCAGGGGCCTTAATTTTTATTGTGGCTGCCCTGGTATTGTTTGTCTGTACGGAGGCGCGGTAACAGCTTTGTCCTGGCGGGTATCTCCAGCATCATCTCAATTAGAGAAATGACACAGCCTCGCGACGGTCTTGCAAGGGCCAACGAGAATGTGAGCCGTGCTCCTCTCGACGTGGCACGCAGGCAGAGCAGTTTTACAGAGCCATGTTTCTGCGCTGTTTTATCGCTGAATGCTGATGGCCAAGGCCAAGGCCAAGGCCAAGGCCAAGGCTAAGGCTAAGGCTTGGCCCTTTCCTGCATTATCAAGGCACATGTCTGCAGCTTCGCAGACCTTGGAAAACGGACAAAGAAAAAGGGCGGACACCACGGTGCCCGCCCTTATTATATTCCGTAAGCCAGAGTGTCAGGAGGCGATGGCTTTCGGCCGGGGCTGGCCCTCGTCCTCTGTCAGCAGGCCGCTGGTGCGCAGCAGCGAGGTGAAGCGTCCGCCACGCTGGCTGAGCTCGTCGAACGTGCCCTTTTCAATGATACGGCCTTGATCGAGGAACAGCACCTGATCGGCATCGCGTACCGTGGAAAGGCGGTGGGCGATGATGAAGGTCGTGCGGTTCATTCTCAGCGCGTCCACGGCGGCCTTAACTCGTGCTTCCGTTTCCACGTCCAGCGCGCTGGTTGCCTCGTCAAGGACCAGGATGGGAGCGTTCTTCAGGATAGCACGCGCAATGGCGATACGCTGGCGCTCGCCACCGGACAGGCGGTTGCCGCGTTCACCCACCTGGGTCAGGTAGCCGGTGATACGGCTGTCGATGAAATCCGTCGCAGCAGCAGCGGCTGCTGCTTCCACGACCTCCGCGTCGGTAGCGGATTCGCGACCAAGGCGGATGTTTTCGCGGATGGAGCGGTTCAGAAGGCCGGCATCCTGGAACACCGTGGCGATGGAGTTTCTGAGCGAGTTCTTCGTCACCGTCGAGATGTCGGTTCCATCGATCAGAATCTGGCCTGAATCAGGATCATAAACACGCTGCAGAAGATTGATGAGCGTGGTCTTGCCCGCGCCCGTCGGTCCGACGATGGCAATCGTCTGGCCGGCCTTGGCCGTAAACGAGATGTCGTGGACACCCTGCTTGGTGTTGGCAAAACCGAAATTGACGTTGCGGAACTCCACGGTGCCGGAGACATTGGACAATTCGCGGGCGTCGCCCGGTTCTTCCCGTTCCTTGACGGAATCCTCCAGCACGAAGAAATCCTCGAGCTTTGCGCGCGCCTCGAAAATCTGGGTCACGAACTGACGCATCTGATCGAGACGGCCGATGAGAAGATTGGCGAAACCGATGAAGGCAATCACGTCACCGACGCGCAATTCGCCGTTCTTCACCAGCACGGTGCCGATGACGAGGATGATCATCATCGAAACGGTGGAGGCAGTGCGGTTCAAGGCACTTGCGAAAGCCCACCAGTCGAGCACCGGATATTGGGCGCTCAGCAGTTTTTCGGTGAAGGATTTCAGCGCCTTCGTTTCAGCCTCGATGCGGTTGTAGCTGTGCAGGACGGACACGTTGCTGATGGAATCGCTGACATGGGCAAAAACGCTGTGATAATGCTCCTCGACCGAAGCCTGGCCATCCTTGGTGCGGCCCATCACCCACTTGCCAATGAACCAGTAGACGATGCCAAGACCGATCAGGACGAAGCTGAGGCGCAGGTCCATGGCAATGGCTGTCGGAATAAGCAGTACGAGCGCGACGAAAGTCGCCAGATGCGTGCGCATGAATTCGAGCCACAGGCCGAACAGCGTCTCGCTGGCGCGTAGAAGCGTATGCAGCGCGTTCGAGGTGCCGCGCAGATGGTGCCAGGAGAGCGGCATGGAGATGATCCGGCCGAAGGCTTCCGTCAGCAGGGTCGCGCGGCGACCGTGGGCTAGCCGGTCGGCCTCGCGGGCGACAGCGACATAAGCCACGGTGTTGAAGACGCCGAAACCCGCCCACAGGATGAGGATGGACGTGACATCGGAGCCGGAAGAGATGGCGTCGATGATCCGTCCAAACAGCACGGGTTCGGCAATGGTGATCGCTGCAAGAATGATGTTGGCGATGACAACGATCAACACCCGCCATTTATGTACGGTCAGATAGCGCAGGGCGCGTGTGTAAACCTGAAACAAAGTCAAATTTTCAATCCAGTCCAGCGTCTGTTTCGAGCGGTTGATTGTTCGGTCTCAATACAATGCTGTTTTAGCAAGGTTGCATGAGACGGCGAAATTTGTGTAATTATCGCTCTTTCAGTCTGAATGGCGGCTTAACAAACCGAGCACGCGTGCGAACCGAAAAAAAACTGAACCCGATGTTTCTAGGGGACGCCGTCACAAGATTTTGCATGTTCGTTTCAGGGATTGCTAACGACGATATGTTCAGTCTGAACCGACCGGCGCCCGAGTAACATGACGTCCTCGCGGGACCATGTCCTTCATGTCATCCCTTCCAGCCAAGCTCCGGGCATGTGTCTTTATGCATGATATTCTTCACTTCATCTCTGCGTGCTACCAGGCGGGAAACGCTGATCGTGTTCGCTCCGAATTTGTAACACTTATTCGCGAATATGGTTTCGAATATTTCCTCGTCAGCCGGCGGATGACCGGGGAGCTTGCTTCCACCGGCCAGATTCTCGCACAACATCTCCCGGAAGGGTGGATCGAGGTCTACCGCGCCAAGAAATATAATCTCGTCGATCCCGTCCGTAAGGTGATCGGCATGGTGCACAAGCCGTTTCAGTGGAAAGAGGCGCTTGAGGGCCTGCCCCGCGCGATGCATCGAAAAAGGGCGAATGTGTTTTTTCACGATGCCGGCCGTTACGGTCTGCAGGGTGGGTATGCCTTTCCGGTGCACGGGCGCGCGGGATTCATCGGCGCGGTGTTCCTTGGCGGCGAGGACCGGCAATTGCCTTCGTTGCACGTTGAGCTGCTGGATGCGGCCACGCGCGCGGTGTTCTGGCGTCTGCTCGATCTTTCAGGCCAGGTCCATAACCTCAACAACGCGCCGAATGTTTCCGCTCTTGAACTTACAAGGCGGGAAATGGAAGTTCTGACGCTGATGGCTGATGGCATGACCTCAACCGAAATTGGACGCCAGCTATCGATCTCCAATCACACGGTCGACTGGTATATCAATGGAATCCAGCGTCGGTTCAGCGCCAAGAACAGGCAGCATACTGTAGCACTCGCCTTTCGCAACGGCTTGCTGAGCTAGTTACGACAGTACGCTTCTCTCCCGAATTGCCCTTTTCAAGACCGGGTTTTGCTGCTTAATTCCGCAGTGCAGCAGAAATTCTGTTTTGGCGTGTGGGGAGACCGTCTTGAAAATATCGAAAATACTTGTTGCCAACCGATCCGAAATTGCGATCCGAGTTTTCCGGGCAGCGAACGAGCTGGGGATAAAAACCGTCGCCATTTGGGCGGAAGAGGACAAGCTGTCTTTGCACCGCTTCAAGGCGGATGAAAGTTATCAGGTCGGCAGGGGTCCGCATCTCGCCAAGGATATGGGACCAATCGAGAGCTATCTTTCGATTGAGGAGGTCATCCGCGTGGCCAGACTTTCCGGCGCGGACGCGATCCATCCCGGTTACGGCCTTTTGTCCGAAAGCCCCGAATTCGTTGAGGCCTGTAACAAGGCTGGCATCACCTTCATCGGACCGACGGCGGATACGATGCGCCAGCTCGGCAACAAGGTTGCCGCCCGCAATCTGGCGATCTCGGTCAATGTTCCCGTTGTTCCTGCAACCAAGCCGCTGCCGGACGATATGGCCGAGGTGGAGCGGCTGGCCGAAGAGATCGGTTATCCCGTGATGTTGAAGGCCTCCTGGGGCGGCGGCGGTCGCGGCATGCGCGCCATCCGCAAAAAGGAGGATCTGGCACGCGAGGTCACCGAGGCCAAGCGCGAGGCGAAGGCCGCTTTCGGCAAGGACGAGGTCTATCTCGAAAAGCTGCTCGAGCGCGCCCGCCACGTCGAGAGCCAGGTTCTCGGTGATACCCACGGCAATGTCGTACATCTGTTCGAGCGCGATTGTTCGATCCAGCGCCGCAATCAAAAAGTGGTTGAGCGCGCGCCGGCACCCTATCTCAGCGAAGCGCAGCGTCAGGAACTGGCCGCCTATTCCTTGAAGATCGCGGCTGCGACCAATTATATCGGCGCCGGCACGGTCGAATATCTGATGGATGTCGATACCGGCAAATTCTACTTCATCGAGGTCAATCCGCGCATTCAGGTGGAGCATACCGTCACCGAAGTCGTGACCGGCATCGATATCGTCAAGGCGCAAATCCATATTCTGGAAGGGGCCGCCATCGGCACGCCGGAATCGGGCGTGCCGAAACAGGAAGATATCCGCCTCAACGGCCATGCACTGCAGTGCCGTATCACCACGGAAGACCCGGAGCACAATTTCATTCCCGACTACGGCCGTATAACGGCGTACCGCTCGGCGTCCGGCTTCGGCATTCGTCTGGATGGCGGGACGTCCTATTCGGGGGCGATCATTACCCGTTATTACGATCCGCTTTTGGTGAAGGTAACGGCCTGGGCGCCGCAGCCGGATGAAGCGATCAGCCGCATGGACCGCGCGCTGCGCGAATTCCGAATTCGCGGTGTTGCGACCAACCTGACCTTCCTCGAGGCCATCATTGGCCATGCGAGTTTCCGCAACAACACCTATACGACCCGCTTCATCGATTCGACGCCGGAGCTGTTTGCACAGGTCAAGCGTCAGGACCGCGCTACGAAGCTGCTCACCTATCTTGCCGATGTGACGGTGAACGGGCATCCGGAAACCAAGGGCCGCGTCAGGCCACCGGCAAATGCGGCACAGCCGGTGGTTCCCTACATCGATGCGCCGACGCCTGATGGCACCAAGCAATTGCTCGACCGGCTGGGGCCGAAGGGCTTTGCCGACTGGATGCGCAACGAAAAGCGGGTGCTGGTAACGGACACGACGATGCGCGACGGCCATCAGTCGCTGCTGGCCACACGCATGCGTACCCATGACATTGCCGGCGTCGCAAGCGTCTATGCCAAGGCCTTGCCGCAGCTTCTGTCTCTGGAGTGCTGGGGCGGCGCCACTTTCGACGTTTCCATGCGCTTCCTGACGGAAGACCCGTGGGAGCGCCTGGCGCTGATCCGCGAGGGTGCGCCGAACCTGCTGCTGCAAATGCTGCTGCGCGGTGCGAACGGCGTCGGGTACAAGAACTATCCAGACAATGTCGTGAAATATTTCGTCCGTCAGGCTGCGAAGGGCGGTATCGACCTGTTCCGCGTGTTCGACTGCCTGAACTGGGTGGAGAATATGCGCGTATCGATGGATGCGATCGCCGAGGAGAACAAGCTCTGCGAAGCGGCCATCTGCTACACGGGCGATATCCTCAATTCTGCGCGTCCAAAATACGACCTGAAATATTATACCAACCTCGCCGCCGAGCTGGAGCGTGCAGGCGCGCACATCATCGCCGTTAAGGATATGGCGGGACTTCTGAAGCCTGCCGCTGCCAAGGTGCTGTTCAAGGCGCTGAGGGAGGCGACCAGCCTGCCTATCCATTTCCACACGCATGACACATCCGGCATTGCGGCTGCGACCGTGCTTGCCGCCGTCGATGCGGGCGTGGATGCGGTGGATGCCGCCATGGATGCGCTTTCGGGCAACACGTCCCAGCCCTGCCTCGGTTCCATCGTGGAAGCGCTGGCCGGATCGGAACGCGATACGGGTCTCGATACGGAATGGATCCGCCGCATCTCGTTCTACTGGGAGTCGGCGCGCAACCAGTATGCGGCTTTCGAAAGCGATCTGAAGGGCCCTGCCTCGGAAGTCTATCTGCATGAAATGCCCGGTGGGCAATTCACCAATCTCAAGGAGCAGGCGCGCTCGCTCGGTCTTGAGAGCCGCTGGCACGAGGTCGCGCAGGCCTATGCCGACGCCAACCGGATGTTCGGCGATATCGTCAAGGTCACGCCGTCCTCCAAGGTTGTCGGCGATATGGCGCTGATGATGGTGAGCCAGGATCTGACGGTCGCCGACGTGGAAAATCCTGATCGCGAAGTGTCCTTCCCGGACTCGGTGGTTTCGATGCTGAAGGGCGATCTTGGACAGTCGCCAGGCGGCTGGCCGGAAGCCCTGCAGAAAAAGGCGCTGAAGGGTGACGCGCCCTATACGGTTCGTCCCGGCTCATTGCTGCCGGATGCCGATCTCGATGCGGAGAGAAAGGCGATCGAGACCAAACTCGAGCGTTCCGTCAACGACTTCGAATTCGCATCCTATCTGATGTATCCGAAGGTGTTCACCGATTTCGCGCTGACCTCCGAGACCTACGGTCCGGTTTCCGTGCTTCCCACCCATGCGTATTTCTACGGCATGGAGGACGGTGAAGAGCTGTTTGCCGATATCGAGCGCGGCAAAACGCTGGTCATCGTCAATCAAGCCTCTTCAGGCACTGACGATAAGGGCATGGTGACGGTGTTCTTCGAGATCAACGGCCAGCCGCGCCGCATCAAGGTGCCGGATCGCGCTCATGGCGCATCCGGCTCTGCGGTGCGCCGCAAAGCGGAACTCGGCAATGGCACACATATTGGTGCGCCGATGCCGGGTGTCATCAGCCGCGTCTTCATCAACCAGGGTCAGGAGGTCAAGGCCGGCGACGTGCTGCTCTCCATCGAAGCCATGAAGATGGAAACTGCGCTTCACGCCGAACGCGATGGCAAGGTCGCCGAGGTTCTCGTGCGCCCGGGTGACCAGATCGACGCAAAGGATCTGCTGATCGCTTACGCGGAATGATGCCCACACGGCATCGCTAGCCGCGATATTTTGTCTTTCATTATAAACGCCCGCCCTCCCGGCGGGCGTTTTGCTGTTGCACCTTCGCTAAAACTCAAATATGCATGTTCGTGCACGTTTTTTCCTGTTTATGCATGAGTCCCGATGAGCGATCATTTTGTCAGCGAGCGGCAGGCGCTCATCCTTGCACAGTTGCGGCAAAGCGGCCGAGTGCTTGCGCAGGATCTCGCCCAGAATTTCGGCGTTTCGGAAGATACGGTCCGCCGGGATCTGCGGGATATGGCGGCGCGCGGGGAGTGTCTGCGCGTCTATGGCGGGGCGTTGCTTTCCGATAACAAGACGGTGCCGCTGAAGACACGGATCGCCGAGGATGCCGATCGCAAGGCTTCGTTGGCGCGCGCAGCAATTCCGCTTTTTGAGCCGGGCATGGTCGTCTTTATCGATGCCGGCTCCACCAATCTGGCCATTGCAAGGGCTATCCCCGCCGGTCTCAAATTGACGGTGGTAACGAATACGCCTGCTATTGCCGCTGAACTCACGGGGCGCGCCGATATAGCTTTGATCATGATCGGCGGCAAGGTCGATCCGGCCGTCGGTGCGGCCATCGACGCCATGGCGTTGCGGCAACTCGAGCTGATGCGGCCCGAGCTGTGTATTCTTGGAGTTTGCGGTGTTGCGGCTGAGACCGGCCTGTCGGCGGATATTTTCGAGGATGCCGTGTTCAAGCGGCTTGCCTGCAGCGCCAGCCAGCGGATTGTTGCCGCCATCACCACGGAAAAGCTGGGCCACAAGGCGGCGTTTCACGTGCACGACTTTTCTCCGCCTCTTTCCCTGGTGCTGGAACATGACGCCGACCGCACATTGGTCGAGGCGCTGTCGGCTAAAGGCGTACAAGTTCATTTCGGCGACGATGACGCCGTCCAACTCTCTCACGGTCAAGTCTGAAGGATATTACCGATGAACGGCCCCACGACATTTTCGCCGACGGTCAAGCGCTCGTCCTATCTGACGCGGCACAGGCTCGGTGTATCCCTGCTGTTTTTGATGAACGGTTTCATGATGGGATCGTGGGCGCCCAAAATACCGGAATTTGCGGCGCGCTTATCCCTCAGTGAAAGTGCGCTTGGCCTGATCATTCTGGTTTTCGGCGTCGGCTCGCTGGTTTTCATGCCGATCGCCGGTTCCCAGATCGCCCGTTTCGGATCGCGAACGGTCAGCCTTGCGAGTGCGGCTATTTTCTTGCCGACACTGCTTTTCATCTCCTGGGCAGACACGATCTGGGCGGGTGTGATTGCGGTTTTCCTGTTCGGCGGGCTGACAGGGGCGATGGATGTCGCCATGAACGCCAATGCGGTGGCGGTCGAGCGTGACATGCGCCGCGCCATCATGTCGTCGTGCCATGCTTTCTGGAGCCTGGGCGGCCTGATCGGCGCCGGTCTTGGCGGTTATCTCATCACGGCCATTGGCGTGCAGGGGCATGCGATCGCGTTGACGGTCATCGCCCTTGTTTTGCTCGTCGTCGCGTGGCCGCGCGTTCTTGCGGATCGCCCGCATGCCGAGGAGGAGCGTCCGAAAGGTCGCTTGCCGCTGACGCCCTTGCCGTGGATTATCGGTCTGATGGCGCTGTTTTCGATGATTCCGGAAGGCGCGATCCTCGATTGGGGTGCCCTTTATCTGCGCAATGAACTCGGCGCTTCCGTGTCCCAGTCCGGTTTTGCTTTCGCGGCCTTTTCCATGACCATGGCGGCCATGCGTTTTGCCGGCGATCTGGTGCGCGACCGGTTCGGCGCGGTCAATACCCTGCGGTTCTGCTCGGTCATGTCGATTGCGGGCCTTCTGATTGCGGGTCTTGCGGGAAATTCCACGTTTGTGATCATCGGCTTCGCGATTGCCGGCATCGGTATTTCCAACATGGTGCCGATCGCCTTTTCGGCGGCGGGGAACATGCCGGGACTGGCACCCGGCATCGGCCTGTCGGTCGTCACCACCATGGGTTATTCCGGGATTCTGGTAGCACCCTCGGCCATCGGCTTCATTGCCGAACATACCGGCCTGGCCAGCGTATTTCTCGCTCTGCCGTTGTTGCATGTGGTGGTTTTGCTGCTTTCGCGGCTCGCCCGGCATGCGGATGGTGCGGGCAAGGAATAGGCGTCTCGAATTTTGCCATGATTGCGGTAAAGTAGAAGCTCTTATCCGTTGGGTGTTGACAAGCAGGCCCCCTTGTTTCACCTCAATTGCCAGACCTTGCCGCAAGCTCCAGAGACCGCCATGACGTCACACGCCGATTACGATCCAAAGCCCCGCCGTGCATCCGTTGCCGTCGACGTAGGGGGCGTCATCGTGGGTGGCGGTGCGCCTGTCGTCGTACAATCCATGACCAATACCGACACGGCGGATATCGACGCCACCGTGCAGCAGGTGGCGGCACTTTTCCAGGCCGGTTCTGAAATGGTGCGCATCACCGTCGATCGCGATGAGAGCGCTGCCGCTGTGCCGAAAATCCGCGAACGGCTGCTGCGCCTTGGCATGGACGTGCCGCTGATTGGCGATTTCCACTATATCGGCCATAAGCTTCTAGCGGATCATCCGGCTTGTGCCGAAGCACTGGCGAAATACCGCATCAATCCCGGCAATGTCGGCTTCAAGGACAAGAAGGACAAGCAGTTCGGCGAAATCGTCGAAATGGCGATCCGTTATGACAAGCCGGTTCGCATCGGCGTGAACTGGGGGTCGCTCGATCAGGAATTGCTGACGACGCTGATGGACAAGAACAAGGAGGAGGGTTTTCCGCTCTCTGCCCGTCAGGTCACCCGCGAAGCCATCGTCCAGTCGGCACTGATTTCCGCAGAGCTTGCCGAAGAAATCGGCCTGCCGCGCAACCGCATCATCCTGTCTGCCAAGGTCAGCCAGGTACAGGACCTGATTGCCGTTTATTCGATGCTGTCGGAACGCTCCAACCATGCACTGCATCTCGGTCTTACCGAAGCCGGCATGGGTTCCAAGGGCATCGTCGCCTCGTCTGCCGCCATGGGTTATGTGCTGCAGCACGGTATTGGCGACACGATTCGCGTCTCGCTGACGCCGGAGCCGAACGGCGACCGCACCCGCGAGGTGCAGGTGGCGCAGGAATTGCTGCAGGTCATGGGTTTCCGCCAGTTCATTCCGGTGGTTGCGGCATGTCCCGGCTGCGGGCGCACCACCTCTACCGTCTTTCAGGAACTTGCCCAGAATATCCAGAATGACATTCGCAAGAACATGCCGATCTGGCGTGAAAAATATCCCGGTGTGGAAGCGCTCAATGTTGCTGTCATGGGCTGCATCGTTAATGGCCCCGGCGAAAGCAAACATGCCGATATCGGCATTTCACTGCCTGGAACCGGCGAAAGCCCCGCTGCACCGATCTTCATCGATGGCGAGAAGGCGCTCACCCTGCGCGGTCCCAACATCGCCGCGGATTTTGAAGCGCTTGTGATCGATTACATCGAAAAGCGTTTTGGCCGGAAAGATGCGGCGGAGTAAAAACTACCGTGAAAATGCCGAAATTCCACTGTCATACCGCCTGAACCCTTCGGAGCATCAAAACACATGATCAAAAAAATCGCGATCGTTGCCCTTTGCGGGACCTATCTTTCCGCGTGCACCACCACCGATCCCTATACGGGTGAGCAGAAGATGTCGAACACGGCGGGCGGCGCTGGTATCGGCGCTGTCGTCGGTGCTCTCGGTGGTCTGGCTGTCGGCGGTTCGCCGGTCGGTCGCCGCAACGCAGCCCTTATCGGCGCCGGCATCGGTGCACTCGCCGGTGGCGCAATCGGCAATTACATGGATGGTCAGGAATCCGAGCTTCGCGCCCAGCTTCAGGGCACTGGCGTTTCGGTTACCCGCCGTGGCGACAGCATCGTTCTCAACATGCCGTCGAACATCACCTTCGCGACGGATCAGGATCAGGTCATCCCGCCCTTCTATCAGACACTCGATTCCGTCGCCATCGTGCTGAACAAGTTCAACCGCACGCTCATCGACATCAACGGCCATACCGACTCCACCGGCAGCCAGCAGCACAACCAGGCGCTTTCCGAGCGTCGTGCGGCGTCTGTTGCAAATTATCTCGGCGCACGCGGCGTCGACCAGCGCCGTATTTCGACGCTCGGCTTCGGCCCCTCGCAGCCGATCGCTTCGAACGCAACGCCGGATGGCCGCGCCCAGAACCGTCGTGTCGAAGTGCTGATTTCGCCGCTCAAGGGCTGATTGGCTGAAAAACGGTGAGCCGGGAAACCGGCTCAGCTTTTCCGTTCGGCGATGAATCTGGCGGCCGCGATGAGTATCGCGGCCTTTTCGCCGTAGGGGGCCAGAAGTTCGGAGGCTTCCGCCACCTGTTCCTGAAGCTTGAGGCGCGCCCAGTCTTCACCGCGTAGTGCCACCAGCGTTCCCTTGCCGCGTGCGGCATCCTTGCCGGTTGCCTTGCCCATGGTGGCGGCATCGGCGGTCAGATCCAGGAGATCGTCGGCAAGCTGGAAGGCAAGGCCGATCTTTTCACCGAAGAGGCGCAGTCTTTGCCTTTCGGAAACATCGCTGCCGGCGATGATCGCGCCTGCCTCGCAGGCGAAGCGAAGCAGTGCACCGGTTTTCATAGCCTGCAATGTAATAATGCCGGTCTCATCAGGTGCGTTCTTTTCCGCAGCCAGATCGAGCGCCTGACCGCCCGCCATGCCGCCGATGCCTGCGGCGCGAGCGAGCGAGAGCACGAGAGCCGCCTTGCGGTCTGCCTGGAGAGGATTTTCGTCCGACGCGATAATGTCGAAGGCGAGTGTCAGCAGGCTGTCGCCTGCGAGAATGGCGGTCGCCTCGTCGAATTTGCGGTGCACTGTCGGCTGGCCGCGGCGCAGGTCGTCGTCATCCATCGCTGGCAGATCGTCGTGCACCAGCGAGTAACAATGCAGGCATTCCAGCGCGGCACCGACATGATGGGCTGCTTCGGCATTTCCGCCGAGCAAGGCCGTGCTTTCTATGACGAGGAAGGGCCGCAGGCGTTTGCCGCCGTTCAGCACACCATGACGCATGGCGTCGAGCAGGTTTTGCGGGCGCGTAATCTCATCCGCACGCGCCTCTGCGGAAAGCAGGCGACCAAGCAGGGATTCGGTCTGTGCCGCGTTATCGCGCAGCTTCGTTTCGAAATTCGTCATCTGAGCGTCCATGCCGCGCTCTTTGGCATGGCGCGCGGGGCCAGGCAACCTTTTCGTGATTCCTGAGGTCAACTGTTTGACCGGACTCGCCTTGAAGGCGGCAATGGAATATGAAAGGCTTCGATTGGTGCGGGGCTTTGACGAATATTGAGCAGTACGCCTGAAAGCGACGCAGATTACGCCGTGCTGGCGGAAGACCGGAGCAGTCCGAAGGTGGATTTTCGCACGTTGGCAAAGCGTATCATCATGACCTTGCTGGCGTTGCTGATCCTGCCCTATCTGCTGATCCCGGTTTATGCCCTGCCTTTCATGCGGCCGGTCTCGACGCTGATGCTTGCCGATCTGGTGACACTTCAGGGTTATGACCGGCGCTGGGTGCCGCTCGAGGATATTTCGCCGCGCCTTGTGCAATCCGTAATGATGTCCGAGGACGGACAATTCTGTTTCCACGGCGGCGTTGACTGGAACCAGATGCAATCCGTCGTCAACAATGCGCTCGAAGGCGCGTCCACCCGTGGCGCCAGCACCATTCCCATGCAGACGGCCAAGAACCTGTTCCTCTGGAACGGTCGCTCGTTCTTGCGCAAGGGGCTGGAGTTGCCGCTGGCGATTGCTGCCGATTTCGTCTGGTCCAAAAAACGGATGATGGAGATTTATCTCAACGTTGCGGAATGGGGACCCGGCATTTACGGCATCGAGGCCGCAGCACAGCACCATTTCAAGGTACCGGCGGCAAAGCTCAGCTCCCGCCAAGCGGCACTGCTTGCCGTTTCCCTGCCCAATCCCATCGATCGCGTTGCCAGCAAGCCGGGGCGTGGTTTGCAACGGCTTGCCGGCCTTATCGAACGGCGTGCCCGAGCATCGGGCGGTTATGTGGGATGCGTGCTGGACTGAGCCCAGCCCGCCGCCTCAACCCTTCTTGAAAATATAGTCGGTTTCCTGACGCAGGGTCTCGCCGGGACGCAGGATCGCGTAGGGGAAATCGGGATGATTGACGGCATCCGGCCATATCTGCGTTTCCAGGCAAAAACCGGCAAAGGGGCCATAATGGCGGCCATCGAGGCCTGGAACGGGAACATTCAGCTTGAAGGCTGAATAAAATTGCACGCCGGGTTCGGTGGTGTGAACCTCAAGGGCAATGTCGGAGGCGGGCGAATAGGCGCGGGCAACCTTGCGCTTGGCGCGACGCTCGGGCGAAAGGCAGAAATTATGGTCGTAGAGCACCTGCTCGCCATCCTCCGTTCGCCGCATCGGCGTCGGGTGGCGCAGGTCGAAGACGGTGCCTTCGACAGAGCGGATTTCGCCTGTCGGGATCTGTTTGTCGTTGGTTGGCAGATAAAAGTCAGCGGCGATGCTGATCTCATGTCCAAGTGCGGTATCAGCACCGTCGAGGTTGAAATAGGAATGCTGGCAGATATTGGCGATGGTCGGTTGGTCGGTCACCGTTTCATAGACCACCGAAAGCACGCCGCCGTCGCGGATCGTATAGGTCGCGGTCACCGTGCAATTGCCGGGATAACCGGCGCGGCCGTCGGGATCGATGATCTGCAGAACCGCATGGCTTTCGCCGTGTTCCATCAGCATCCAGTTACGTTTGCCCATCCCGTCGCTGCCGCCATGCAGGTGGCTGACGCCTTTTTCGTTCAGTTCCAGCTGGTATTCGTGCCCGTCGATCAAGAATTTTCCGTCACCGATACGGTTGGCGTTGCGGCCGGGTGTGGCGCCGAAATAGGATGAATATTTGTAGTCCTCGAATGTATCGAAGCCGAGAACGAGCGGCGGCTGGTGCCCATCGAGGCGCAGGTCCTGAATGACGGCGCCCCAGGTGATAACCTTGGCCGTCAGCCCGCCCTTCGAGATGGTGACGCGCTCAACCTTTTCGCCGGTTGCCGTGAAGCCAAAATTCTCCCGTGCCGCCGCGTCGCTCATTGCGTCATTCTCCCGATATCTTTGAATTGCCGGCGGACGTTGCGTCATTTTCCGGCAATTCGCAATCCCGCAATTTACGCCGCTAGTTTACCGATCGCTTCGAGATCGTAAGGCGTCGTCTGATATATCTCGTTGATCCAGTTGCCGAAAAACAGATGGGCATGGCTGCGCCAGCGGTTGAGCGGGGCAAGCTCCGGATCATTGTGCGGAAAATAATCATGCGGCAGCTTGATTGGAACGCCCGAGTTCACATCGCGGAAATATTCATCCGAAAGCGAGGTTGAATCATATTCGACGTGGTTGAACATATAGAGGCGGTTGCCCTCTTTTTCATGCACCAGACATACGCCCATTTCCTCTGACTCCATCAGGATTTCGAGTTCCGGGTGTTTTTCGATGTCGGCGCGGCGCACTTCCGTCCAGCGTGAGACCGGAACCTGAAAGTCGTCGGAAAAACCGTTGAGATATATCGACGAGGGGCAGAGATTGCGGTGACGATAGACACCGAAAGCCTTTTCCTTCAGTTCGTATTTCGGCACACCATGGAAATGGTAGATGGCGGCCATCGCGCCCCAGCAGACGTTCAGTGTCGAATGGACGTTGGTTTGCGTCCAGTCGAAAATCTTTTGCATCTCATTCCAGTAGGTCACGTCTTCATAATCAAGCATCTCGATGGGCGCGCCTGTGATGATGAAACCGTCGAACTTGCGGTGGCGCACTTCCTCCCATGTCTCATAGAAGGACAGAAGGTGCTCTTCCGGCGTATTCTTGGCACGATGGCCGCCAATGCGGATCAGCGAAAACTCCACCTGCAGCGGCGATGCGCCGACGAGGCGCGCCATCTGCACTTCCGTCTTGATCTTGTTCGGCATGAGATTGAGAAGCCCGATCTGGAGCGGGCGGATATCCTGCCGGATGGCCGCCGTTTCTGTCATGACCCGCACGCCCTCATGAACGAGGGTGTCGAAGGCGGGAAGCGTATCGGGAATCTTGATCGGCATGTCGAACTCTCTTTTCGGATGACGTAAAGAACGTTGCGAAAACAAAAAAACCGGCAGCGAAATCGCAGCCGGTCCCAGGAAATTACCCTTTTCCTCGACCCTTTAGCGACTTCTTTAAAGTGGCTGCAAGCCGGTCGGCAAATCACCACTGAGGCGTTTCATAATCCCGAAGCCGACGAAAATCAATATCGGCTGATTTCATCGGGTTTCTGCCTTTCCATTTTTGCCTGAGGTGCGATAAGGCAGGGCATGGATAGAGAACGCTTCACCATTCTGCTTGGCGGCGATGTCACCGTTACCGACCGCCTCAAAGCGGCGGTTGAGGGTAGCCGTGTGATTGCGGCCGATGGCGGCATGCGCCATGCCGCACCGCTCGGGCTCACACCCGAGCTCTGGGTGGGGGATTTCGATTCCACCGACAAGGACCTGCTGGACGCCTGGCCCGATGTGGTGCGACAGCCCTATCCCGCTGCAAAGGCTGTGACCGATGGCGAAATTGCGGTGTCGGAGGCCCTTGCCCGCGGCGCGCGTTCTCTGGTGCTCGCCGGTGCGCTTGGTGGAGCGAGAAGCGACCACGCACTTCAGCACCTTCTTTACGCGGTGGCGCTTAGTGAGCGTGGTCTCAACGTTACGCTGACCTCCGGCGAAGAGGAGGCCCGCCCGCTGCTGGCGGGGTCGTTCGACCTTGATCTGCCACCCGGTGCGCTGTTTTCCGTTGTCGGGTTTACCGACCTTGTGGGGCTCGATATCGGCAATGTGCGTTATCCTCTCAAGGATTTCCCGCTTGCTTTCGGCTCTTCCCGCACTATTTCCAATGTCGCGAATGGCGGCCCTGTGCATTTCTCGCTGAAAAGCGGAAAAGCCATCGTGCTCGCCCGCCCTTATGATCTGACCGGAGCCTGACGCCTTGGCACCCCCAATTTTGAAACTCGATGACATCAAGCTGACCTTCGGCGTGACCCCGCTGCTCGACGGCGCCAATCTTCAGGTGGAGCCGGGCGACCGCATCTGCCTTGTCGGACGCAACGGTTCGGGCAAGTCGACCCTGATGAAGATCGCCGCCGGTCTGGTCGAGGCGCAGTCGGGCGAGGTTTTCCGTCACCCCTCCGCCACCATCCGTTATCTGGAGCAGGCGCCGGATTTTGCCGGTTACGACACCGTGCAGGCCTATGCCGAGGCGGGGCTGGGACCTGGCGACGATCCCTATCGCGTTACCTATATTCTCGAGCATCTGGGCCTGACGGGACAGGAACATCCGGATAGCCTGTCCGGCGGCGAAGCGCGGCGTGCGGCCCTTGCCCGCGTCATGGCGCCTGAACCCGATATTCTGATGCTGGACGAGCCGACCAACCATCTGGACCTGCCCACCATCGAATGGCTTGAAGGCGAGTTGCAGCAGACGCGTAGCGCGCTGGTGCTGATCTCGCACGACAGGCGTTTTCTGGAAAAGGTTTCGACCTCGACCGTGTGGCTGGATCGCGGCCAGTCCCGTCGTCTCAATCGCGGTTTTGCGTATTTCGAGGAATGGCGCGACAAGGTGCTGGAAGAGGAAGAGCTGGAGCAGCACAAGCTCGGCAAGGCCATCGAGCGTGAAGAACACTGGATGCGTTACGGCGTGACCGCGAGACGCAAGCGCAACATGCGCCGCGTGGGCGAGCTTCAGGCAATGCGTGCGGACTATCGCGGCCACAAGGGACCGCAGGGGAGCGTGCAGGCGACGGCTGCGGAGGTGCGGGAATCCGGCAAACTGGTCATCGAGGCAGACGCAATCACCAAGTCTTACGGCGAGCGCGTGATCATCGCGCCGTTTTCGCTACGGGTGCATCGCGGTGATTGCATCGGTCTCGTCGGGCCGAACGGTGCCGGCAAGACAACGCTTTTGAAGATGCTGACCGGCCAGCTTCAGCCCGATAGCGGCACGGTAAAGCTCGGCACCAATCTGGAAATCGCGACGCTTGACCAGAAGCGTGAAGATCTCAATCCAAACGATACGCTCGCTCATTACCTCACCGACGGTCGCGGCGACAATTTGCTGGTCAATGGCGAGTTGAAACATGTGACGGGTTACATGAAGGACTTCCTGTTCCAGCCGGAACAGGCCCGCACGCCCATCCGCAACCTCTCCGGTGGTGAGCGCGCCCGTCTTATTCTTGCGCGCATTCTGGCGCGGCCTACCAACCTGCTGATCCTTGACGAGCCGACCAACGATCTCGATATCGAAACGCTCGATCTGTTGCAGGAAATCGTTGCGGGCTTTTCCGGCACGGTCATTCTCGTCAGCCACGACCGCGATTTCCTCGACCGTACCGTCACCTCCACAATCGCGCCCGCCAATCCGGACCAGCCGGATGGACGCTGGATCGAATATGCCGGCGGCTACTCGGACATGATGGCGCAACGCAAGGGTGCCGCAGAAGAAAAGCGCAAGGCGGAGAAGCAGGAAAAGGCAAAGACCGCCCCTTCCGCCTCCGCGTCGCAGGACCCCTCAAAGGCCAAGGGCAAGCTTTCCTTCAAGCAAAAATTTGCGCTCGAAAACCTTCCAAAGGAAATGGAGAAGGCGCAGGGCGAAATCGCCAAGCGTGAGCAGCGTATGGCCGATCCCAATCTGTTCACCAAGGACCCGGCTACCTTCAATACGCTGGCGCAGGAAATGACGAAGCTGCGCGAAAAGCTCGAAGCCATGGAAGAGGAATGGCTGGAGTTGGAGATGCTGCGCGAGGAAATTGAAGGGTGACTTGGTCGCGATTTCTTGACTGAGGTCTCATCCACCTTTGACAGGGAGGCGGAATTGCCGTTTCCTGTGCGGGTTCGGAGGAGTTCAGAAAATGCGCATGATCTTCGTCAATCTGCCGGTCAAGAATATCGAGACATCGAGAAGCTTCTTCACGGCTCTCGGTTTCACCTTCAATCCGGAATATTCGGATGACCGCACGCTCTGCATGATCGTTGAGGAGAACATCTTCGTGATGCTTCTTCAGGAGGAGCGTTTTCGCGATTTCATCAATGGCGATATCGCCGACGCCACACGCAGCACCGAGGTCCTGACCTGTCTCACAGCGGGAAGCCGTGAGGAAATCGACCGGATGATCGAAACGGCGCTCGCCTCGGGTGGCAGCAGCTGGAAACCGGTTCAGGATCACGGTTTCATGTATGCCGGTAGTTTTCAGGATCCCGACGGCCATGTCTGGGAACTGGTGCACATGGTGCAGCAGGCCTGACGGCAGCCATCTTGCCAATCAGAGACAGCGGGACTACATCATCATCTTGATCTAACGGGGTGTCTTTTGTGCTTGCGTGCAAAAGGCTGAGAGGCTTGCCAACCCGAAGAACCTGATCCGGTTCATACCGGCGGAGGGATTAGACGGCTTAAGGCAAGCGGCTATTTCCCTTTTCGTTTTTTGAGGAGATACCCGTGCGCCGTCGTCTTTTCCTGAATTCCCTCGTTGCCGTTTCGTTGTTTCTGCCCGGTCTTGCCACTGCTCAGGACAGACAGGAACTGACCGTCTACACCTATGAAAGCTTCGTTTCCGAATGGGGTCCCGGCCCCAAGGTGAAAGAGGCCTTCGAGAAAGTGTGCGATTGCACGGTCAATTTCGTCGGTGTGGCGGATGGCGTGGCGCTGCTCAACCGCCTGAAGCTTGAAGGGGCGGCGTCGAAGGCGGATGTCGTTGTTGGTCTCGACACCAATCTGGTCGCGGAAGCGAAACAGACCGGCCTCTTCGATATCAGCGGTATCGATGCATCGGCGGCCAAGGTGCCGGGCGGTTACAAGGACGACATTTTCGTCCCTTACGACTACGGTCATTTCGCCGTTGTCTATGACACGCAGACGATAAAAAATCCGCCGACGAGCCTGAAGGATCTGGTGGACGGCGATCCTTCACAGAAAATCGCCATTCAGGACCCGCGCACCTCCACGCCGGGGCTTGGCCTGCTGCTCTGGGTGAAGTCCGTTTACGGCGACAAGGCACCGGAAGCCTGGGCGAAGCTCCGGAAGCGCATTCTCACCGTTACGCCGGGCTGGTCGGAATCCTATGGCCTTTTCACCAAGGGTGAGGTGCCGATGGTGCTCTCCTACACCACGTCGCCTGCCTATCACATGGTCTCGGAAAAGACGGATCGCTATCAGGCCGCGGGTTTTTCCGAGGGGCATTACATCCAGATCGAGGTTTCCGGCCTTCTCAAAAACGCGCCGCACAAGGAACTGGCGAAGCAGTTCCTCGCTTTCACGCTCACATCAGGATTTCAGGATGCCATTCCGGAAAACAACTGGATGATGCCGGTCGCGGCAACGTCCACGCCCCTGCCCGAGGCATTTTCCAAACTCGTCGTACCGCAGAAGACCTTCCTGATGGACCCGGAAGAGGTGGCGAAGAACCGCAAGGCCTGGATCGACGAATGGCTTGCGGCCATGAGCATGAACTGAGCAAGAGGCACGCCCGCGCATGATGCTGCGTCGCGACTACAGATGGTCGATCATTGGCGGAACGGCGGCGTTTGCCGCCGTTTTCCTGTTCATGGCGCTTGCTGTATCAGCACTCCTGTCTTTCGATGCCGGCACATCCGCCACCGGAATCGTGGATGCCTACACGCTGCGCATCCTGCGCTTCACGCTCTATCAGGCAACGTTGTCCACTGTTCTTTCCATTGTTCTCGGCCTGCCGGTGGCGCTTGCGCTCTCCCGCAGACAGGATTTTCCGGGGCGGATTTGGATTATCAGGTTGATGGCTGTGCCGATGGGGCTGCCGGTCATCGTCGGCGCCTTCGGCATCATCACGATCTGGGGCAGGCAGGGTGTTTTGAATACTGCCCTTGTTTTTGCCGGTGCGGAGCAGCCCTTCAGTATTTACGGCCTTTCCGGCATTCTCATCGCCCATGTGTTTTTCAATCTGCCGCTTGCGGTGCGGCTGATGCTGGCCGGGCTGGAGCGGATTCCGGGCGAATATTGGCGGATGGCGGCAAGTCTTGGCATGGGGCCGGTTTCGGTTTTCCGCTTCATCGAGTGGCCGGCCGTCTCGCGGCTTGTTCCCGGTATTGCCGGGCTTGTCTTCATGCTGTGCGCCACCAGCTTCACGCTAGTGCTTCTGCTGGGCGGTGGACCGGCGGCGACGACACTTGAGGTCGCAATCTATCAGGCGCTGCGGTTTGATTTCGATCCGCAAAGGGCAATCGCGCTTTCGGTTTTGCAGATTGCAGTCACAGCAGTTCTGCTCGGCCTTCTTGCCTTTTTGCCATCGCCCGAGGCGGAAATTGCCTCGCTTGGCCGCCCTGTTCGCCGTTTCGACGGCAAGCGCGTTGGCGCGCGCCTGTGGGACGGAGCGGCAATCATTTTTGCGGTTCTGCTGGTCGGCCTGCCGCTTGTTGCCATAACCGTCTCGGGTTTGGGGGCCGATCTGCCGCGTCTTTTGTCAGCGCCGATCTTCCTGCGTGCGGCGGCGACCAGCCTTGCAATCGCTGCGCTCTCCGCAACTCTCGTCGTGCTCTGCTGCTTTGCGATTATCGGTGCGCGACAGGCCGTGGGCTCCAGACGGCACGCGGCTCAGCCCTTGCGCCTTTTGTCCGCCACGCTCGGGGCGGGGTCATCGCTGGTGCTGCTGGTGCCGCCCGTCGTGCTGGGAAGCGGGTGGTTCCTGTTGCTGCGGCCCTTTGGAGATGTCAGTTTTTATGCTCCCGTTCTCGTGGCGCTCATCAACATGCTGATGGCGTTGCCGCTTGCCATGCGGGTGCTGGAGCCAGCCTTCACCAGCCATTTTTTACGCACGTCCCGGCTCTCCGCCAGCCTTGGGCTTCAGGGACTGACGCGGCTGCGGTTCGCCGATCTGCCGGTACTGCGGCGGCCGCTGCTGATGGCGTTTTCCTTTGCCATGGCTCTGTCGCTCGGTGATCTCGGGGCGGTCGCCCTGTTCGGATCGGAAAATTTCGTCACGTTGCCATGGCTGGTCTATAGCAATATGGGCAGCTACCGCACCAATGATGCCGCCGGATACGCGTTCATCCTTGGCGTCGTCTGCCTGCTGCTTGCCGCGGGCGGCGTTTCACGGCAATCCCAATCAGCAAGGGCGAGCATATGACGGGTGACGAATTTGCCGTGGGGTTGGACAAGGTCAGACTGCGGCTCGGAACGCAGGATTTCGATCTCGATTGTATATTCCCGCAAGGCCAGATGACTGCCGTCGTCGGTGCATCCGGTTCTGGCAAGTCGACGCTCCTCAATCTCATCGCTGGTTTTGAATTGCCCGATTCCGGGCGCGTCCTGATCGGCGGGCGGGACATGAAGGCGCTCGATCCTTCCGAACGACCGGTCTCCTCGATCTTCCAGGATAATAATCTTTTCGCCCATCTCGATATCTTCACCAATGTCGCGCTCGGCATCAGCCCCGGGCTGAAGCTGCGGGCGGAAGACAGGCAGAGGATCGACGTGGCGCTCGCACGCGTTGGTCTTGCGGGTTTTGACAAACGTTTGCCGGGCACGCTTTCCGGCGGGGAAAGGCAAAGGGCGGCGCTGGCGCGTGCGCTGGTCCGGAAAAAACCGGTCATGCTGCTGGACGAGCCTTTCGCGGCGCTAGATCCGGGGCTGCGGGCGGGCATGACCTCCCTGCTTCTCGACTTGCATGCCGAAACAAAAAATACGGCGATTATTGTTACGCACCATCCAGACGACATAAAAAAGCTGGCGCAGCGGGTGGTTTTTCTTGATCGTGGCCGCGTTGTCTATGCTGGCTCGACCACAGATTTCTTCGCCACACAAAATGTGAAGGCGGTCGACAGTTTTCTGAACGGCTGATCGCCTTATTTTCGACGCGTGCCGCTGGCAATCGCTTTAGATAACTTCAATGGCGTTAATTTGCACTTGCCAGTTTCAAGTCGTTGCCCGAGAAAAGACGAGAATTATTGCGTTCTTCAGGAATATTCCGGACTTGATGGATCGTTTTTACCGTTTCGACATTCATGGCTCGTTGGGGCGAATCTGTTATTCTGGTCTGCAATTAACGGATGATCAGGAACGTTAGGGGCAGGCATAGAGAATGAGAAATAGCATGACTGCGCAGTGGAGGCTTTTCTCCCGTTCAGGCCTTCGCCGTTCGGGCAGGATGGCTGCCGTGTGTTCCGTGCTGACGGCGTCTGCCGTATTCCTGTCATCTTGTCAGTCTCTCTTCAGCCCGGCCTACCAGTCCACCTTGCGACCTTCGGACAATCCGCAGACCGTGGAAGAGGTGCAGAAGAACGATCCCCGTGCGCAGATGGGCGCGCGCGAACATCCGCGTATTGTGGCGAGTTATGGTGGCGAATATCGTGATGCCAAGACGGAGCGGCTTGTCGCCCGTATCGCCGGCGCGCTGACGGCTGTTTCGGAAAATCCGCAGCAATCCTATCGCATCACCATCCTCAACTCGCCTGCTATCAACGCTTTTGCGCTGCCGGGTGGGTATCTTTACGTGACGCGCGGGCTTCTGGCTCTCGCCAACGATGCCTCGGAAGTGGCCGCCGTGCTTTCGCATGAGATGGGCCACGTTACCGCAAACCACGGCATCGAGCGCCAGCGCCGGGAAGAGGCGGAGGTGATTGCAAGCCGCGTGGTCGCCGAGGTTCTGTCGAGCGATCTCGCCGGCAAGCAGGCGCTTGCGCGCGGCAAGCTGCGGCTTGCGGCTTTTTCGCGCCAGCAGGAATTGCAGGCGGACGTGATTGGCGTGCGCATGTTGGGTGAGGCCGGCTACGACCCCTTCGCATCGCCGCGGTTTCTGGATTCCATGGCAGCCTATGCGCGTTTCTCCTCGGCTGATCCCGAAAATGACCAGAGCCTCGACTTTCTTTCCAGCCACCCAAACACGCCGCAGCGCATCGAGCTTGCACGCCGGCATGCCCGCGCCTTCGGTCAGGACGGTCAGGTCGGGGATCGTGGTCGCGACTGGTTTCTGGATGGCATAGACGGCCTGCTTTACGGCGACAGCCCGCAGGAGGGTTATGTCCGGGGCCAGACCTTCCTGCACGGAACGCTCGGTATCCGTTTCGATGTGCCGGAAGGTTTCGTCATCGACAACAAGGTGGAGGCCGTTCTTGCGACGGGGCCGGGCGATGTGGCGATCCGTTTCGACGGCGTGGCCGATCCGAAACAGACCACTCTTGCCAATTACCTTACCAGCGGCTGGGTTGCCGGCCTGATGCCGGAAACCGTGAAGGAAACGCAGATCAACGGTCTGGAGGCCGCGACAGCCCGTGCGACGGCGGACAAATGGGACTTTGACGTTACCGTCATCCGTGTCGGTCAGCAGATATTCCGCTTCCTGACGGCCGTGCCGAAGGGTAACACGCAGCTCGATTCCATCGCCAACGTGTTGCGCACGAGTTTCCGCAAGATGACGCCGCAGGAGATCGCATCGTTGAAACCTCTGCGCGTGCGCGTGGTGACGGTCAAGCCCGGTGAAACCGTGGCAACGATTGCCGCAAGGATGATGGGGACCGACCGCAAGCTCGACATGTTCCGCATGATGAATGCGATGAGCGCCACCGCCACGCTTCAGCCCGGCCAGCGGGTGAAGATCATTGCGGAGTAATTTGGCGGTCTCTCAGTTGCTGGTTTCCCGGCACAGATAAGCCTCAACGAGTGCGATCATTTCCCGTTTGATTTTGGGTGACTGCAATTGCCCACGTCGGGCGGCGTTGTGAATGATGCCGTCGATGGCGTCGGACACGATCAGTGCCATAGTCCCGCTTTCCGCCCTTGAGCCGGCCGTCATATGGGCATCAAGCGCTTCCGAATAAAGACCGAGATATTGTTTTTCGAAAGCGCTGTTGGGATCGTTCATTCCCTCATGGCTGGGTGCGTCATCCAGAAGGACCTTGTGAAGGCCGGGATGGATGCTGTGGACCACAATCATGCCGGTTACAAGTTCCTCCACGAATTGCGGGAGGGCGTTCCGCTGCTCGGCCACTCTTTTCATGACGACCAGACAGTCCTCGAGGTGGCGATGGCGCACTGCCTCCACAATCGAAATCTTGTCGGGGAAGTACTGGTACAACGAGCCGATGCTGACGCCGGCGGTTTCGGCGACCCTGTTGGTGGTGAAACCCGCCCATCCATGATCGCTCAAAATGCGAGCAGCTGCGTGGACGACGGCATCTACCGTGGCCTTCGAACGCTCCTGACGCGGCTCTTTGCGCATCGTGGTCTTGCGTTTGGCAATGCGAGTAGACAAGGCAGCCTCCATGACGAAAATATAAACATAGTGCTCACATTTTCCGGATGTAAAGGATATTGCCGTGAAAGATTTACTCAGGAGTTTGCTCGGCTATCACGCATGGGCGAACAGGGATTTGTTCGAGAAGCTGCAACAACTCGATCCCGGCCAAAACGCATCCGAACGGCATACCGCAATTCGGCTCATCAATCACTACTACGTGGTCGCAAGGATTTTTTCGGGCCATCTCACCGGAACGGCGCACGGCTTTCTCTCCGACAATACCGAGGCAACGCCGCAGCTGGATGATCTTGCGAAGGAGGTCGCGGCTCTGGATGGCTGGTATCTCGACTACATCGAGAAAACATCGCCGGAATCGCTTGGCGAATTTGTCGCTTTCACCTTTACGGACGGTGACAAAGGCTACATGTCCCGGGCCGAAATGGTTTCACATATGATCCTGCATGCAGGTATTCATCGAGGTGAGGTTGCGCGTATTTTGAGCCAGCTCTCCATCACGCCGCCCTGGGATACTTTTGCCGTTTTCCTGCACGGAACGCAGCCGCAACGGCGTTTGCAAGGCCTGTAATGCAAAAGCCACCCGCCCCGGTGCGGGGCAGGTGGCTTCCATAAAAGCGTGGCTTCAGGATTTTATTGCCACTCGCGCACATCGACGAAATGACCGGCGATGGCCGCCGCCGCTGCCATGGCGGGGGAGACGAGGTGGGTGCGGCTCTTGTAGCCCTGGCGGCCCTCGAAGTTGCGGTTCGAGGTGGAGGCGCAACGTTCGCCAGGCTTCAGGCGGTCGTCATTCATGGCAAGGCACATGGAGCAGCCCGGTTCGCGCCATTCGAAACCGGCTTCGAGGAAAATCTTGTCCAGACCTTCCTTTTCCGCCTGTTCCTTCACGAGACCGGAGCCGGGCACGATCATGGCCGAGACGGTGGGCGCGACCTTGCGGCCGTCGACGATCTTTGCCGCTGCGCGCAAATCCTCGATGCGGCCATTGGTGCAGGAGCCGATGAAAACGCGGTCGATGGCGATATCGGTGATGCGTGTACCGGGTTTCAAGCCCATATAGTCCAGCGCACGCCACTTTGAAGTACGCTTGTTTTCTTCCTCGATATCATCCGGATTGGGAACGATGCCCTCGACGGACGTCACGTCCTCAGGCGATGAGCCCCAGGAGACGATCGGCGGCAGATTGGCGGCGTCCAGCACCACGATCTTGTCGTAATGGGCGCCCTCATCGGATTTCAGCGTTTTCCAGTAGGCGATGGCCTGTTCCAACGTCTCGCCCTTTGGCGCGCGCGGCTTGTCCTTGATGTAGTCAAAGGTGGTCTCATCAGGCGCGATCAGACCTGCACGGGCGCCGCCCTCGATGGTCATGTTGCAAACCGTCATGCGGCCTTCCATGGAGAGCGAGCGGATTGCCTCACCGGCAAATTCAATCACATGGCCGGTGCCGCCCGCTGTGCCGATCTCGCCGATAATGGCGAGGATGATGTCCTTGGCGGTGACGCCTTCTGGAACCTTGCCATCGACACGCACCAGCATGTTCTTGGCCTTTTTCTGGATCAGCGTCTGGGTCGCCAGCACATGCTCCACTTCCGACGTGCCGATGCCGTGCGCCAGCGCGCCGAAAGCACCATGGGTGGAGGTGTGGCTGTCGCCGCAAACAATCGTCATGCCCGGCAGGGTGAAGCCCTGTTCCGGGCCAACGATGTGGACGATGCCCTGACGCTTGTCGCGCTCGGAATAATATTCGACACCGAAATCCTTGGCATTCTGCGCAAGCGCTTCCACCTGGATACGGCTTTCCTCGTTCTTGATGCCTTCCAGCCGGTCGGCTGTGGTTGGCACGTTATGATCGACGACGGCAAGCGTGCGGGTGGGCGAATGGACCGGACGGCCGGCGATGCGCAGGCCTTCAAAGGCCTGCGGGCTCGTCACCTCATGGACCAGGTGACGGTCGATATAGAGAAGACAGGTTCCGTCCGGGTCACGATTGACGACGTGGTCGTCCCAGATCTTGTCGTATAAGGTGCGGGGTGCGCTCATGGCTCTATGCCTTGTCATGGAAAGGTAAAATCAGGGTTCAGTAAGGCGGTGGACAGCGGGTGCTGTCAGGCGAGCCTAAGTCGGCTGTTGAGCGCCCCGGAAATGCGCGCAAAAAACCGTGCCGGCAGACGCTTGTGGTCCTGCAGCACATAAACATTCTGCGCGAGACATCCGAATTTAGATCCCATAGCGGTCTTCATAGCAGATTGCCGGTTTCGCGGCAATATGAATGCACGCAGACCGTAAAACGGTGACCCGGCGGCTTTGATGTGCGCCGCATCATGCACTCAGGGCTTTAAAATGCCGCTTTCGCAGCCTTTTCGGCATTGCTTATGATGCAATGCAACTTGCGTATCTTGCGGCGCACATATAGATGGGTCCCCTTATCATTTGCATTTCGACGAGCAATCGAAGGGAGGGAAAAGCACATGGTATCGGAAAAATCCCTAATCTCGAAGATCACCTGGCGGCTGATGCCGTTTCTTGGCCTTCTCTATCTCATCGCCTATATCGACCGGCAGAATGTCAGCTATGCCAAGCTGCAGATGGTCGATGCGCTGAGCCTCAGCGAATATGCCTACGGACTTGGCGCTTCGCTGTTCTTCATCGGCTATTTCCTCTTTGAGGTTCCGAGCAACCTTTTCCTCAACCGTTTCGGCGCCAGCAAATGGTTCGCCCGCATTCTGGTTTCCTGGGGTGCCGTCACCATCGCGCTTGCCTACACGCAGAATGCGACGATGTTCTACATCCTGCGCTTCCTGCTCGGGCTTTGCGAGGCCGGTTTCTTCCCGGGCGTGCTGTTCCTTATGACGCTGTGGTTCCCGCGCGATTATCGCGGCCGCATGATCGGCTTGTTCATGATCTTCAGTGCGCTTGCCAATGCCATCGGCGCACCGCTTGGCGGCATGCTGCTCGATCTCGATGGTTTCCTCGGTTATGCCGGCTGGGAATGGGTGTTCCTGGCGACGGGTATTCCCGCCGTGATCGCCGGTATCGTTACCTTCTTCTATCTGGACGATACGCCGGAAAAGGCGAAGTTCCTGACGCAGGCCGAGAAGGACTGGTTGAAGAACCGCCTGGCCGAAGAAAACAAGGGCATGGAAGAGCATGCGGAGGACGGCTTCAAGGCGCTGATCAATCCGCGCGTGCTGTTCATGGCGCTTTGCTATGTCGGCTTTCCGCTGGCGGCCTATGGTCTCAGCTACTGGCTGCCGACGATCGTAAAGAGCTTCGGCGTTTCCAACACCGCCAACGGCTTCATCAACATCATCCCCTGGGTGATCGTGGCCGTCGCTCTCTTCGTCGTGCCCCTGGCGGCTGACAAGGCAAAAAACAAAACGCCTTATATCGTCGGACCTGCCTTCGTCGGCGCGTTTTGCCTGCTGATGTCGGCGCTGCTCAGCGATCCGGTATTGCAGTTCGCCTTCCTTTGCATCGCCGCTGCGGGCATTTTTGCCGGCCAGCCGGTGTTCTGGAGCCTGCCCGGCCGCTTCCTCAAGGGAGCCGGTGCCGCTGCCGGCATCGCCGCCATCAATTCCGTCGGCAATCTCGGTGGTTTCGTGGCGCAGAACGTGGTGCCCTGGATCAAGGACCAGACCGGCAGCACCATTGCGCCGATGTTCTTCCTTGCCTTCTGCCTTGCGCTGGCAGGTGTGCTCGTCATCATCGCGGCGAGAAAAATGGGCAATCAGGCCGAGGCCGCCTGATCTGCAAGATTGCGAAGCGCAGGTATAATTTCCGAACCGCCGCATATGTAAAAAATCATGGCCCGGATATGTCCGGGCCATGATCCATTTAACGGTAACCGATGAAATTCTCTTCGAGAGAAATTACGCCGTGAACCAATCGCTGCCGGTCAGGTGAACGCCGGAGAGAATGATCTTCTCACCCTTGTGCTCGCCAGTAACGTTGTAGCTGAGGACGGTATCGTTATCAAAGGTCGAAACCGCCCAGTTATCGATCACTGTACCGACCAGCTTGAGCTTGTCCATGGAGGCGTTGAAGCCTTCGATGGTATCTGTGGCAAAGCTCTTCGCCATGTCACCCAGATTGAAGACGAAGGTATCGGCGCCACCGCTTGCGATGATGTGGTCGATGCCCTTGCCACCGGTGACCAGCGACGAAGCGAGCTTTACACCGCTCAGGTCGATAGAGTCGTTACCCGCACCGGCATCGATTTTGACGGAGGTGTAGCTGCCGTCGGTGACACCAGCACCACCATTCACAGCGCCGGTATTGGCGGCAAGACCGCCCGTGCCCGCAGCCGACGTGTCATTGAAGGCAGCGCCGGCCTTGACGGTGATCGTGTCGTTGCCTGCGCCGGTGTCGATGTTGAAATTGTTGACCCAGGTCTTTTCGTTCGAAACGACAGATACGGTAACCGTGTCGTTGCCTGCGCCGGTCGTGATGTTACCGCGCTTGGCATTGAGAACTTCAACGGTGGACGAACCGGTGCCGCCGAGGTGAACGTCTACCTGTACAAAATCCTTGAACTTAAGGTTTTCAGAGGTGTCAGACTGGGCGAGAGCGTTCTTCACCGAATTCCATGCCGAGGATACGTCAAATGTGAAGCCGTTTGCGTTGGGGTCGTAGCCGACATCGACAGTGCCACCAGCACCGGTACCGGCAACCGCCACAGCGCCAACGCTGACAGCGCCTGAATCGAGCGTAGAGCCGTTTTTGACCTGTGCTGTGGATTCCGTGAGGAGCTTATATGCTTCCTGATCGATCAGGCTGGTGAGTGACGAAACCGATGCCGCGCCGCCATTACCAAAAGTTACTTTTAACGCCATTTTACTCTCCTATAAATTTTTGAGAATTCGATGTATCGAAATTAAATTTAATAAATATTGCGGGTGATAATTAGTACATTATAAATGGCAAGACAATATGAGAAATTGTTTTTTTTGGAAAAATTCTCGCTCTTGGTGTATTTGCGAATCGTTTCTAAGAAAACATGTAATGAAAGTCTTTTATTCCTGCAGGAACGTCTTTCTAAGCCTGTCCTGGAACGGTTTGACAAAATAGGAAAGAACGCTTCTTTCGCTTGTCTGTATGAAGACTTCGGCCGGCATGCCCGGATACAACCGTCCACCTGGTATATGGTCCATTCCAGTTTTGCTCGGCTTGATGCGCAGTGCGTAAAATGACGCACCGCTTCGGGAATCTGTCTGCAAGTCCGGGGCGACGACTGCGACTTCAGCGCTTACATCCGGCGTCGTGCTCTGATTGAAAGCCGTGAAGCGAATGGTCACTGGCTGCCCGACATAGATCTGGTCTATGTCGTTTGGAAGAACATTGGCGTCGATTGCAAGATCTTCCTTTGCCGGCACCACCAGCATAAGCACTTCGCCCGGCTGGATGACGCCGTTTATGTTGTGCACCGACAGCTGGTAGATACGCCCCGCAATCGGCGAGCGAATATCGAGGCGGTCGAGCTGGTCGCGTGTTGCCGCAAGCCGTTCCTCGTATTCCGCAACGGTGGCTTCGATTGACGTCAGATCTTTTGTGACCTCGGACTTGCGGTCCTCGTCAAGCTGAAGCGACTGCAAGTCCATTTCGCTCAGCTTGCCTACCGTCTGCGCACGCGCGGCCATATACTGGCCCTGTTGACCTTCGAGATTGGAAAGCTGCCGCTTGAGAAGGTTGAGGCGCTGAAGCGTTACCAGCCCCTTTGCATATAGCTCCCGTGTCTTTGAGACGTCTTCCCTTACGATAGCAAGTTCATTGTTGGTCGCCTCAATCTGCACGTCCATGCCCCGCGCTTCATCGGCTAGCTGATCCTTGCGCGTTACCAATTGCTTCTTCATGCCAATCAGTGCACTGCGACGGCTGTTGAAAAGGTTCTGCTCACTGTCGATGAATGTTTTGGCAGCTTTCGAATTGGTCAAGACGGCCAGATCTTCCGGCGTTGTGAAAGAGGTGGCGTCGGAGATTTCGGCACGCAGACGCGCGCGGCGTGCATAAAGCTGCGCGAGCGTATTTTCGACAATGGACAGGTTTGCCTGAACGATCGTGCCACTCAGCCGCAGCAAAACCTGACCGGCCTCCACCGTGTCACCTTCCGCAACATTGATCTGGCTGACGATACCGCCGGAAAGGTGTTGAATTTTCTTGGAGTTGCCTTCGACAACGACCCGGCCCGTGGCGACGACCGCCCCCGAAAGCTTCGCGAGAGCCGCCCAGCCACCCAGGCCGAAAAGAAGGCCGGCAGCAAGAACGACTACGGCGGTTGAGTGTTTGACGATAGATGTTTTCGTCACGCCGGTTTTTTCTCCCTCAACCATTTTCACCCACCCGGCTTTCCAGCTTACGTACTTCTTCTTCTGTTTCCGGCACCTGGCGAATATTTTGACGCAGGATTTGCGCAAGCACCTCTTCCTTGGTGCCGAAGCGAAGCATGCGGCCGTTGCTCATCACCATCACAAGATTGACGCTTTCGATAGCGCTCGGACGATGGGCAATGACGACCACGATGCCGCCCCGCGCCCTTATGTCGCCAATGGCGTTGCGCAAGGCTGCCTCGCCTTCGCTGTCCAGATTGGAGTTCGGCTCATCGAGGATGACAAAGAATGGCTCACCGAAAAGTGCCCGCGCTAGGCCGATGCGCTGTTTTTGTCCGCCTGACAATGCCTCTCCACGGTCGCCGATATAGGTGTCGTAACCGTTGGGCAGGTTCAGGATGAGATCATGAACCTGAGCGGCCTTGGCTGCCGCAACGATGGCTTCCGCCGTTGCGTCACGGTCGAAGCGCGCGATATTTTGCGCGACCGTGCCTGGCATCAGCTCCACCTGCTGGGGCATGTAACCGATGGATTTACCGAGAACCTCGAAGTCCCACTGGTTCAGTGCGGCCCCATCGAAGCGCACGGAGCCGCGCTCATAGGGCCAGATACCGGTTATCAAACGCGCCAGCGTGGATTTACCGGAAGCGCTTGGCCCTATGATGCCAAGGCCATCGCCCGCGTTCAACGTGAAGGAAATATCGGCCACGGTATCTCGCGCGCCATTGGGCGGACCGCCGGTCACGCGATCGATGGCAACGGTATATTTCGGTGGCGGCAGGGAAAGCGGCTGTGCGGGTTCCGGTACGAGTTCGAGAAACTCGTTGATGCGTTTCCAGCCCTGTCGCGCAGTCATGAAGCTGCGCCAGTTTGCAATTGCGTGTTCGACAGGGCCCAGCGCTTTGGCCGAGAGTATGGAGCCTGCGATGATGCTACCCGCTGACGCATGCCCCTCGATAACCAGCAGGGCGCCGATTGCCATCACACCCGACTGTAACAAAAGGCGGAATGTTCGGGAAATCGCGGCGAGCATGCCCGCCGTGTCCGACGTCGAGAGTGTGACGGCGCGGTAATTGGAGTGCAGATCGTCCCACATCGACGTCACCGCATTCATCATGCCCATGGTTCTTATGGACTCGATGTTGCGCTGGCTGCTGCCGACGAGTGCATTTCTCTGTCCGCGCACGGTGTAGGCCTGTTTGGTCGCCCTTTCGGTCAGCCAGTTGGTTATGAGCGTCAGCACGACAAGGACCAAGGCGCCGCCAAGCACGGCAAAACCGATCCAGGGATGCAAGGCAAAACAGATCAGCAGATAGATGGGCAGCCAGGGAATATCAAAGAAAGCTGCTGGTCCCGGCCCGGACAGGAATTGACGTATCTGATCGAGATCGCCGACGATCTGCAGCCCGTCTACCTTGCCGTAGGCGGCAAGTGGTGCGCTGATTGATGCCCTGAAGAGCTTCTGATTGAGCTCGTCGTCCATATTGTCCGAGATGCGAGCCAATATCCGGCCGCGCAGAGCATCGAACCCCACAAGAAAGGCATAGAGAATAACCAGCAGAACAACGAGAGCGACCAGAGAAGGAATACTCTTGCTCGGCAGAATCCGGTCATAAACCTCCAGCATGAAAAGGGAGCCGGAAAGGTTGAGAATATTCATGAGTGCGCTGGCAAGGCCGACAGCGAAGAAAGCGCGCTTATTTTTTGTTAAAAAAGAATTAAAAAAAAACATATCAACACCTAAAACTGCGCGAAAATTGCACAATAAGTGAAACTAGGCAATGCTATTAGAGAATGTTCTAAATAAATTAGGCAAAGAGATAAGTAGCAATACGACTTTGATCTTGATCTGTCGATACGGAGATGGGGTCGAAGGCTGGACGTGACGCTATGTCGCCCACCAGAGTGTTATGGCGCATCGATGCAACAAAAAAGGCGGTCCAAAGACCGCCTTCTCCGTAAATCCATCAAAATGGAAATCTTATTCCGCTGCAGTTTCCGCAGCCTTTGCTGCTTCTTCTGCTGCCTTGGCTTCTGCTGCTTCGGCTGCTGCCTTTTCGGCGGCGAGAGCCTGTGCTGCTGCTACCTTTTCAGCTTCCAGACGTGCCTTTTCTTCGGCGACTGCCTGGCGCTCGGATTCGTTCAGCTTGCGGGCGCGCGTACCGGTGTTTTCAACGATACGGGCAGCCTTGCCGCGACGATCGCGCAGGTAGTAGAGCTTCGCGCGGCGAACCTTACCACGGCGAACGATTTCAACGCCTTCGACCAGCGGGGAGTAGATCGGGAATACGCGCTCGACGCCTTCGCCGTAGGAGATCTTGCGAACGGTAAAGCTCTCGGAAAGGCCGCCGCCGGAACGGGCGATGCAAACGCCTTCGTAAGCCTGAACGCGGGTACGGTTACCTTCGGTAACGCGCACGTTGACGCGCAGCGTGTCGCCCGGAGAAAACTCAGGCAGGGTGCGCTTTGCTTCGATCTTGGCAGCCTGTTCGGCTTCCAGCTGCTGAATGATATTGGTCATGTTAACCTCTGATTTCTTCTGAAACAGCCAGAGCGCTCAACGTTTCGTCTGTCGGTCAACGCCTTCAGACCATGCCGTGCGGCAGGAGCGGGTTCGCCATTCTTTGCTTGCGGTTAAAGGGGAAAACCCCAATTCCACGCGGGCACATACACGAGGCAGCGCCATTTGTCATCCCTTCATGACAATATTTTATCAATTGTGGGCGACGTACGGGCTGTTGCGAAGGTGCGTTTCCCCGGTTATGGCATGAAAACCTTGGGAGGGGCCATGTCCGTACTTATTATCATGATGCTGTTTGCGACCGGCTTTCTATCTGGCGTGGTCAATGCGATCGCCGGTGGCGGCACCTTTTTGACCTTCGGGGCGATGACGCTTGCAGGCCTGCCGCCGATTGTCGCCAATGCCACGTCGGCGATCGTGCAGTTTCCCGGTTACATCACCTCCGTGATCGCCTACGGGCCTGAAATCCGCGCCCACTGGCGCGAGGCGATCCTCCTGTCGGCCGTCTCCATCGTCGGCGGGCTGGCGGGGTCGCTTTTGCTCCTGTCGCTCGACAACCCCTCCTTCCGCCAGCTTGTGCCATGGTTGCTTCTGGCCGCAACCGTTGTTTTCGCCGCTGGCCCGTGGCTGCGACCGAAGGCCAGTGCCGAGCGTTCACCCGGTAATGTGCCGAGCCTCTTCTTTCAGGGGCTCGCCTCCATCTATGGTGGTTTTTTCGGGGCGGGCATGGGCATCATGATGCTGGCCATCCTCGGAATGACCTCGGGTGGCAGCTATCATCATCTGAATGCCCTGAAGAACCTGCTCTCGGTGGTGATCGCGATCATCGCCATTACGATCTTCGTCAGCGGCGGCGTCGTTTCCTGGTGGGCCGCCCTCATCATGTTCCCGGCGGCCGCGCTTGGCGGATATGTGGGGGTGCACACGGCAAGGCGGGTGCCGCAGTGGATCATCCGCTGGCTGGTCATTGCAGTCGGGCTGGTACTGACGGCCTATTATTTTTTCGCGGTTTAAACCTTGGCCTTTTCCAGCAGGTCGGGCCGTCTTTCCTTCGTCAACGCCAGCGCCTGCTCGTGCCGCCATTTGTCGATGACGGCGTGATTGCCAGAGGTGAGAACGGCTGGGATGTCGCGGCCTTCCCAGACCTGCGGACGGGTGTAGTGCGGATGCTCCAGAAGCCCTCCCTCGAAGCTCTCATGCACGCCTGAGAGATCGTTGCCCATGACGCCCGGCAGAATGCGGACAATGGCGTCCAGAAGCGTCAGGGCGGCCGGCTCGCCGCCGGAGAGAATGTAATCGCCGATCGACACTTCCTCCAACCCGCGCGCCTCTATGACCCGCTGGTCGACGCCTTCGAAGCGGCCACACACGATAATCGCGCCGTCGCCTGCCGCCAGTTCGCGCACTCGGTCCTGCGACAGTGGCCTGCCGCGCGGGCTCATCAGCAGACGCGGTCGCGTATCTCCATCTGAAACATGGTCGATGGCTGCGGCTAGAATGTCGGGTTTCAGCACCATGCCGGCGCCGCCGCCTGCCGGGGTGTCGTCCACGCTTCTGTGCCTGTCGGTGGCGAATTCACGGATCTGCACGGCCTCAAGTGACCATTGCTCGCGCTCCAGCGCCTTGCCCGCCAGCGAATATCCGAGATGCCCGGGAAACATTTCCGGGTAGAGCGTCAGAACTGTAGCCTTGAACGTCATGGCCTTATTTCTTGCCGAAAGGCGATGCGCCGGTTTCGTCTTTGTCGTCCGGATTGTCGATCAGGCCAGCGGCCATGGGATCGATGAGAATGCGTCTCGCCTCCAGATCGATTTCAAGCACGGCTGCTTCCGAAAAAGGGATGAGGGCGGGACGGCGGCCCGCACCTTTCAGCTCCAGGAGATCGCCTGCGCCGAAATCGTAAACGGCGCTGACGGCGCCATAGCTTTTGCCTTCGGCATCGACGGCTTCCAGCCCTTCGAGGTCGGCATAATAAAATTCGTCGTCGTCCAGCTCGTCATCCGGCAGATTGTCGCGTTCGATGAACAGTTCGAGCCCGTTCAGGCTTTCCGCCGCATTGCGGTCGTTGATACCCCTGAAGCGGACGACAACCACATTCTTGCCCTCGCGCACTTCCAGAATTTCGAAGACGCGGCCATCGGCGCTCACCAGATTGCCGTAATCGCCGAGCGCCATCGGTTCGTCCGTATAGGTGCTGACGCGGACTTCGCCGCGCAATCCCTGTGCGCCGCCGATCTTTGCCATGAGTATCGGGTTTTCCAGCTTTGCCATCGGGCCGTCCGTCTTCTGGTGTTGGTTGCGTCTGGTTTACAGCATCAGCGTGAAAATCGGAATCGATTTTCACAGGGCACGATGCGCAGATCCAACGCGTTAGAGCATAGTTCCTGACGCTCTAAAGTTTGTTGATACCAAAATAAACAAAAAACGGGCGGCATGGAAAACCACGCCACCCGTTCTCTAAAATTCTATTGCAGATTATTCTGCAGCAGAAGCTTCTGCTGCGGCAGCAGCTGCGTCTTCAGCCTTCTGCTTCTTTTCTGCAACGCGTTCCAGAGCGCGCTTGCCCGGCAGTGCCTTTTCCGGGTTGCTGCGAGCGGCGCGATCGGCAAGGCCTGCCTCTGCGAGGAAGCGCAGAACGCGGTCGGTCGGCTGTGCGCCCTTGGCGATCCATTCCTTGATGAGGTCAGCCTTCAGCTCGATGCGCTGCGGGTTGTCCTTGGCGAGCATCGGGTTCCAGGAACCGACCTTCTCCAGGAAACGGCCGTCGCGGGGCGAACGGGCGTCAGCAACGACGATCTGGTAGTACGGGCGCTTCTTGGAACCACCGCGTGCGAGACGAATTTTAAGTGCCATGTTATTTACTCCTTGAGATAGCTTGTCCGCCGGTTAGGCGGTCTTTTCATTACCGCCATGTTCGGCGGCTATTGCTTCATGATGCCGGATGACTTCCTTGATGACGAAGTTTAGAAACTTCTCGGCGAAATCCGGATCCAGATTTGCATCCTTTGCCAGACGGCGAAGGCGTTCGATCTGGTATTCCTCGCGCGCCGGGTCCGCCGGCGGCAAATTGTATTTTGCCTTCAGCACGCCCACCGCCTTGGTACAGCGGAAACGTTCGGCAAGAATGTGAACCAGTGCGGCATCGATATTGTCGATCGACTGGCGGTATTCGGAAAGCTGGGCTTTCACTTCTGCGTTGTTCACTGGCGTCGCCCTCACTTCTTTTTCGGGAAGCCGGGCAGGCCCGGCATGCCGCCAAGACCCGGCAGCTTTGTCCCGCCCAGACCGGGTAGCCCGCCGGGCAGACCACCGAGACCGGGCACTGCGCCCGGCTTGCCAAGACCGGCGGCTTCAGCCTGTTTTTGAAGCGCTTCGAGCTGCTTCGGGTCGATGTTCGACAGATCAGGCATGCCGCCGCCCATCATGCCACCAAGCCCCATCTTGCCCGCAAGGCCGCCCATCATCTGCTTCATGATGCCGCCCTTGCCCTTGCCGCCCATGGCTTTCATCATGTCGGCCATGCCACGGTGCATCTTCAAAAGCTTGTTGATTTCGGCGGCATCGGTGCCGGAACCGGCGGCGATGCGCTTTTTGCGGCTGTGTTTGAGGATATCGGGATTGGCGCGTTCGGCCTTGGTCATCGACGAGATGATGGCGATCTGGCGGTCGAACATCTTGTCGTTGAGGCCTGCGGAAGCCATCTTGTCCTTCATGCCGGCCATGCCGGGCATCAGCCCCATGATGCCGCCCATGCCACCCATCTTCTTCATCTGGGCAAGCTGGTCGGAGAGATCGTTGAGGTCGAACTTGCCCTTGGCCATCTTCTCGGCCATGGCACGGGCTTTTTCCGCATCGATGTTTTCGGCAGCCTTCTCGACCAGCGAAACGATGTCGCCCATGCCGAGAATACGGTCGGCGATACGGCGCGGATGGAACTCGTCGAGTTCGTTCATGCGCTCGCCGATACCGATCAGCTTGATCGGCTTGCCGGTGACGGCGCGCATGGAGAGGGCCGCACCACCGCGCCCGTCGCCATCCATACGGGTGAGCACGAGACCGGTGATGCCGACGCGTTCATCGAAGTTGCGCGCCAGATTGACGGCGTCCTGACCGGTCAGCGAATCCGCGACCAGCAGGATTTCATGCGGGTTGGACTTCTTCTTGATGTCGGCCATTTCCAGCATCAAGGGTTCGTCGATATGGGTGCGGCCGGCGGTGTCGAGAATGACGACGTCATGGCCGCCAAGCTTTGCGGCCTGCACGGCGCGTGCGGCGATATCTGTCGGCGACTGGCCGGCGATGACCGGCAGCGTGTCGACACCGGTCTGCACGCCCAGCTGGCGAAGCTGTTCCTGTGCGGCCGGACGACGCGTGTCGAGAGATGCCATCAGCACCTTCTTCTTGTCGCGGTCGGTCAGGCGCTTGGCGATCTTGCCTGTGGTCGTGGTCTTGCCCGAACCCTGCAGACCCACCATCATGATGACGACGGGGGCGGCCGCATGCAGGTCGATCGAGACGCCTTCGGTGCCGAGCATCTCGACAAGTTCGTCATGCACGATCTTGACGACCATCTGGCCGGGCTTGATGGATTTCAGAACGGCTGCGCCGACAGCCTTTTCGCGCACCTTGTCGGTGAAGGAACGCACGACTTCCAGCGCAACGTCCGCTTCCAGAAGCGCACGGCGAACCTCGCGCAGGGCGGCGGCAACATCGGCTTCCGTCAGCGCGCCACGGCCGGTCAGTCCATTCAGAATGGAACCAAGGCGGTCCTGGAGGTTTTCAAACATCGTTTCTTCCTTCTTCGTTCCGGGATCTCCGAAACGTCGGTGCTTTCGCTGCCAAAAACAAGACGCAAAGCCAAAAAGCACCCGAGGGCGCATCGCGCTGTCGGGTGTTGACCTCCGGGATCTCTTTATACCTTTGCGGGTCCCGGTCGGCGGCTTGGAGTCATGAAACTGCCAGCTGATTGGCCGCGATAAACAGGAAAGTGCCGTGAAAGTCAAGACAGTGCCGGTTTTCATGCGGCAAAGCGTGCCTTGTCATCTTTACGTGATCAGACGAAAGCTGCGATGGCGGTGCTTGAACGGCGTCGCCTGGCTTCCTATACCTTTCCCATGAAACGTCGAAACTTCTTTCGTTTTTCCGCACTTGGTCTGCTTGCTCTTGCGGGCGGCGGCCTGTTTGCGCGCCGCTCTAACGCCAGCGCCTATTATAGTGGGCCGGTCTCCGATCATTTCGACGGGGTGCGTTTCTTCAATCCCGGCGGTTCGCCGCCCGGCAATTTCATGGGCCTCCTGAAATGGCGCTTCAACGGTGAGCGCGCCACGTGGCCGGAAAACTACCCCAGCCCGTTTCCGTTCGCAAAGCCGGAGCCCCGCATCGACGGCAAGGACATTCGCGTCACCTTCGTCGGTCACGCCTCCTTTCTCATCCAGACGGCAGGGCTGAATATTCTCATCGATCCGGTGTGGTCGCAGCGTACCAGCCCGTTCAGCTTCGCCGGTCCCAAACGCGTCAACCCGCCCGGCATCCGTTTTGAGGATTTGCCGCCGATCGATCTGGTGCTGGTGACGCATAATCACTACGACCATCTGGATATGGAAACGCTGAAGCGCCTGCATGTCGCGCACAAGCCGCTTTTCATCACGCCGCTTGGCAATGACTCCATCATCCGCACCGGCGTCGAGGCAGCGCGCATCAAGGTGGGGGACTGGGGCGATGTCCTTGAGATTGGTTCGGTCAAAATTCATTTCGAGCCGTGCCACCATTGGTCGGCGCGTGGGCTGAATGACCGGCGCATGGCGCTGTGGGCGGCCTTCGTCATCGAAACGCCTTATGGCAAGATTTATCATATCGGCGATACCGGCTTCCACGACGGCCTCAATTATCACGCCGCGCGCAAGAAACACGGTGAGTTCCGTCTCGCCAACCTGCCTTTCGGCGCCTATGAGCCGCGCTGGTTCATGAAGGGCCAGCACCAGAACCCGGCGGAAGCGGTGGAAGGCATGAAGATCTGCGGTGCGGCACATGTCTGCGGCCACCATTGGGGCACTGTGCAACTGACCGATGAAGCGGTCGAAGCTCCTCTTGTCGCGCTGAAGGCAGCGCTTGCTGAGCAAGGGATAGAGGAGAGCCGCTTCCAGCCCATGCGGCCCGGCGAAGTCTTCGACGTACCTTCCGCCTGAGCGGCTCAGCGGTTTGCGCCGCAACAGTCTGGTAATTTGCCGCCCTTTCCGCCATATAGAGCGAAAGTGCGGGCAAAGCCCGTCTTTATTCCGGTTTCAGGTGGTTTTCAGGTTCAGTACGATGGCGGACACGGTCGAATTTGCGAAGATGAACGGGCTTGGCAACAAGATCCTCGTTGTCGACATGCGCGGCCGCAGGGATATGGTGACGCCTGCGGCGGCCATCGCGCTCAATGCCGATCCCGCCACGCAGTTCGATCAGATCATGGCGATCCACGATCCGCGTGTCGGCGGCACCGATGCATTCATCGATATCCTCAATTGCGACGGCACGAAGGCGCAGGCCTGCGGCAACGGCACGCGCTGCGTGGTGCAGGCGCTGTCCTCTGAAACCGGCAAGACCACCTTCACCTTCCAGACGGTGGCGGGCATCCTGAACGCCGTTGAGCATGAAGACGGCATGATTTCCGTTGATATGGGCCTGCCGCGTTTTCGCTGGAGCGACATTCCGCTTTCTGAAGAGTTCCACGATACGAGCCGCATCGAGTTGCAGATCGGGCCGATCGACGCGCCAATCCTGCATTCGCCCGCCGTCATGTCCATGGGAAACCCGCACGCCATTTTCTGGGTGGATCGCGATCCGATGGAGTTCGATCTGGAGCGCTTCGGCCCGCTTCTGGAAAACCACCCGATGTTCCCTGAAAAGGCCAATATCACGCTGGCGCAGGTTATTTCCGACAGTGCGCTTCGCACCCGCACCTGGGAGCGCGGCGCCGGGCTGACGCTCGCCTGCGGTTCTGCCGCATGTGCCGCTGCCGTTTCCGCTGCGCGCACCGGCCGCACGGGCAGGAAAGTCACCATCGATGTCGCCTCCAGCCATGTGCGTGTGCCGCTGACAATTGAATGGCGCGAGGACAACCACGTCATCATGACGGGGCCGGCCGAATGGGAGTGGTCCGGCATGGTCGATCCCATCAGCGGCGCCTGGTCGCGCGATGCCGTGGCTGAGCAGGGGGCCATATGAGCGGCGTCGAGGTCATAACCTTCGGCTGCCGTCTCAATACCTATGAATCGGAAGTGATGCGGGCGGAGGCCGAAAAGGCCGGACTCAACAATGCCGTCTTGGTCAATACCTGCGCGGTGACGGGCGAGGCGGTGCGCCAGGCGCGCCAGGCCATCCGTCGGGCAAGGCGCGACAACCCGCATGCGCGCATCATCGTGACCGGCTGTGCTGCCCAGACTGAAAAACAGACCTTTGCCGAGATGCCCGAAGTGGATGCGGTGCTGGGCAATGAGGAAAAGCTGAAAAGCGCCTCCTATCGCGCACTGCCGGATTTCGGCGTTTCGGCGGAAGAAAAGCTGCGCGTCAACGACATCATGAGCATCAAGGCGACGGCGCCGCAGATGGTCAAGCACATTGACGGGCATGTCCGTGCCTTCATTCAAGTGCAGAACGGCTGCGATCATCGCTGTACCTTCTGCATCATTCCCTATGGGCGGGGCAATTCCCGCTCCGTGCCGATGGGCGCTGTGGTCAAGCAGGCGCGCAGGCTGGTGGAAAGCGGCTATTCCGAAATCGTGCTGACCGGGGTGGATGCTACCAGCTACGGTGCCGACCTGCCGGGCGAACCTTCGCTAGGGCTTCTTGCCAAGACATTGCTGAAGCAGGTGCCGGAAATCTTGAGACTTCGGCTATCCTCGATCGACAGCATCGAGGCCGACCACCATCTGATGGATCTGATTGCAGGTGAGGCGCGTTTCATGCCGCATCTTCACCTGTCCCTCCAGCATGGCGACGACATGATCCTGAAACGCATGAAACGCCGTCATCTGCGGGCCGATGCCATCCGTTTCTGTCACGAGGTGCGGTCGCTCCGGCCGGATATCGCATTCGGTGCTGATATGATCGCCGGTTTTCCGACCGAGAACGAAGAGATGTTCGAAAACGCCGCGACGCTTGCGGAAGAATGCGGCATTTCCAGCCTGCACGTATTTCCCTACAGCCCGCGTGCCGGCACGCCGGCGGCGCGTATGCCGCAGCTCGACCGTGCGCTGGTGAAGGAGCGGGCGGCGAGGCTTCGTGAACGTGGCGAGGCACTCAGGCTCGTGCATCTGCAAAACATGCTCGGTTCGACGCAAACGATCCTCGTTGAAAACACCGGTTTTGCGCATACCGACAATTTCACGCTGGTGGCGGCGCCCGATCTTCTCCCGCGCACTCTTGCGCAGGTTGAGATTACCGGCCACAACGGCAAACATCTGAACATGAAGCTTCTCGCAGCGGACGCGGCCTGAAGCGGCACAGGAAAAGACACGGGAACGACCATGGCCCTCGGCTTCATCAAAAAAGTCTTTTCTTTCGGCAAGGACAAGGCCGGGACTGACGGCAAGCCGCAAGAGGATTCCGCGCTTGAACGCGCCAGAGAAAATGTCTCTTTCGATGAGGCACTGAGCGAAGCCGAAGCACATCCAATTGTCGAGAAAGACCCGGTTTCCGAACTGGAGATCGAGACGGCCGGTGGGCCTGCTCCGGATGCCGATGCGGCCCTTTCCGACGACCAGGAGGAAGAGGACGCGCCGCTTCTGCCCGGTGCCGAGCAGGCCGGAGACATCGGCGTTGTTCCGCTGTCGCTGTTGCAGGCCGAAGCCGCCGCCGAAGAACAGGCCGAGGTTTTGCCCGAAGCTGCCGATGCCGTGCTCGATGCAGATGCGATGGATGCGCTGCTCGATGAGGCGGAGGCTGCCGGTGCCGTTGAGCCCTCTGCCGTTTCGCCGATCTTGCCGAAAGGTTTTGCGGCGGCAAGCGAGCGCGAAGAGCCTGTCGCCGAAGCGCCGCAGCCGAAGCTTAGCTGGTTCCAGCGCCTGCGGGCCGGGCTTGCGCGCACCTCCTCGCAACTTACCACCCAGATTTCGGCGCTGTTCACCAAGCGCAAGCTGGATGAGGATACGCTCGACGAACTGGAAGACCTTCTCATCCAGTCGGATCTGGGTGTCGAGACCGCCATGCGCATCACGGGCGCCTTGTCTTCGGAACGTTACGGCAAGGATGTCAGCGGCGAGGATGTGGCGCGCATCATGGCGGGTGAGATCACCAAGGTCCTGAAACCTGTCGCCAAGCCGCTGGAACTCGATCTTTCACACAAGCCGCATGTCATTCTCGTCGTCGGCGTGAACGGCACTGGCAAAACCACGACCATCGGCAAGCTCGCCTCCAAGCTCTCGGGCTCTGGCCTCAAGGTCATGCTCGCGGCCGGCGATACGTTCCGTGCGGCGGCAATCGAGCAGCTCAAGATCTGGGCGGATCGCACCGGCTCGCAATTCATTGGCACCAAGCTCGGTGCGGATGCCTCGGGTCTCGCTTACGACGCCTATGAGCAGGCGCGTGCGCAAAAAAGCGATGTGCTCATCATTGATACTGCCGGCCGTTTGCAGAACAAGACGGAGCTGATGGCGGAGCTGGAAAAGATCGTGCGCGTGCTCGGCAAGCTCGATCCCGATGCGCCGCATACCGTGCTTCAGACACTGGACGCCACGACCGGGCAGAACGCCTTGAACCAGGTGGAGATATTCCGCAATGTTGCGGGTGTTTCGGGCCTGATTATGACAAAATTGGATGGCACGGCGCGGGGCGGTATCCTCGTGGCCATTGCCGCCAAACACAAGCTGCCGGTGTATTTCATTGGTGTGGGTGAAGGCGTGGACGATCTGGAGCCCTTCGAGGCGGAAGATTTCGCCAAGGCCATTGCGGGAGTTTGAGTATGGATATTGAAAGCAATTCCAAGGAAAGCGAAAAGATGGTGGCGGAAATCAGCCCGCTCCTGAAATTCGTGCTCGAGCTTGGCCCGCTTATGGTGTTCTTTTTCGCCAATTCCCGCGGCGAATGGCTGGCCTCCACTTTTCCGGTACTGACGGAGTTCGGCGGGCCGATCTTCATCGCCACCGGCCTGTTCATGATCGCAACCGCAATTGCGCTTTCCGTCTCATGGATGCTGACGCGCAAGCTGCCGATCATGCCGCTGATATCAGGCATTGTGGTTCTCGTGTTCGGTGCGCTGACGCTGTGGCTGCAGAACGATACCTTCATCAAGATGAAGCCAACCATCGTCAATGCGCTGTTCGGCGTCATTCTGCTGGGCGGCCTGTTTTTCGGCCAGTCGCTGCTTGGCTATGTCTTCAATTCGGCCTTCAGGCTGAACGATGAGGGCTGGCGCAAGCTGACGCTGCGCTGGGGCGTGTTCTTCCTCTTTCTCGCCGTGCTGAACGAGGTGGTCTGGCGCATGTTCTCAACCGACGCCTGGGTTGCGTTCAAGGTGTGGGGCACGATGCCGATCACGATCATCTTCACCATGGCGCAAATGCCGCTCGTCATGCGTCATTCGCTCGAACCGTTGAACAAGGACGAAAAATGACAGTTGCAGAGATGCCGGCTTCCCGTCCGCGCTCGTTCAAATGGTTCGGTGTCGCCGCCGGACTTCTTCTCCTGCAGATCGTCATCCTCTATGCCATGGGCCGCATTCCCATTTGCGAATGCGGTTATGTGAAGCTGTTCGAACCCGGTGTGAACACGCCGGGCAATTCCCAGCATCTTGCCGACTGGTACACGCCCTCACACATTATCCACGGCTTCCTGTTTTACGGGCTCGCCTGGCTGCTGTTTCGCAAGAAACCCCTTTCCATGCGGCTTTCTTTTGCGGTTTTGATAGAGGCAGCGTGGGAAATTCTCGAAAACTCGCCGCTCATCATCGATCGTTACCGCACGGCGACCATGGCGCTGGGTTATACCGGCGACAGCATCCTGAACTCCGCGATGGACACCGTTTTCATGGCGCTGGGTTTCCTCTTCGCCGCCCGCGTGCCGGTGTGGCTGACGGTTGTGATCGCCATCTTCTTTGAAATCTTCACCGGCTGGCTGATCCGCGATAATCTGACGCTGAACGTAGTGATGCTTGTCTGGCCCGTCGAAGCGATCAAGCAATGGCAGAACGCGCTCCCGCCAATGTGAAGATATCTGCCCGTACGTGCGTCGGAAAGGCACGAAAACCCTGCGTTATATGCAAGTTTTCTTAAGGGCATTGCGGTAGTGTCCGGGCTCAAAGGCTCGTCTTTCCGTCCGGCAGAACACTGTGCAAGATAATTTCGCCTACCTTCTCCCCTTCATCATGCTGACATTCGGTGTGGTATTCCTGTTCCTGCAGAGGACAGGCCACGCTTCGGCGCGATATTGGGGTTTCGGATATCTTTCGGCGGCGTTTGGTTTTGCCGCACCTCTGGTGCTTCGCGGCTTGCCCTTCGAAGTGCAGGCGATCGTCTCGAACCTGTTGTTCTTTTCTGCGTTTTTTCTCTACGGCCATGCGCTGCTCATCCATTTCGGACGGCCGCTTTATACGACGGCGCGACTGTCGATCGTGGCTGCGGCGGTTTTGCTGGTCTCGTTCCATGTCTTCATCACACCGGATCTGAAACGTGAGCTGGTCATCGGTGATCTTGTCTGCGCCCTGCTGCTCGCTATCCCGGTCTGGATCGTGCGGAAGCGGCCCCTGGCGCTTGCAGACAGGCTGATGGTGGCGATTGCGTCACTCGTGGTGCTCGAAACGCTGGTGCGCATCGGCATGTTGCTGGTGATGACGCCGAACGGTTCGATGATCGAACTAAGCGAATTCTTCGAATCCGATTATGCTTTCTACATGCAGCTTGCCGCGAGCATATTCGGCTTTCTGCTTGCGCTATCCGTACTTGCGAGCCAGATTTCCGTGACTGTCGACCGGCACCTGCAAGCGGCTGAGCACGATCCGCTGACGGATGTGCTGAACCGCCGTGGGTTCGACCGGCGCGTTCCCGATTTTCGCAGTGGGACACCAATAGGCGCAGTAATTGCGTGCGACATAGACCATTTTAAGCGTATCAACGATGACTATGGCCACGCCGCCGGTGATATCGTTCTCATCGGCCTTTCGGACCTTCTCAGGAAAAGCGCGCGTAGCGACGCTCTGGTGGCGCGTTTCGGTGGCGAGGAATTCGTGGTTTTCCTGCCCGGCCACACCGCCGCCGCGGCCGGTCACCTTGCCAATGCCATGCGTTTGAACCTTCTGTCGCTGGATTGGCGTAGCCGTGGCGTGTCCACCAAGGTCACGGCAAGCTTCGGCGTTTCAGCTGTTGCGAGGGGAGATCATTCAATTCACGATGCGATCAAACGCGCTGACGACAGCCTGTATGCGGCAAAGCGTGGTGGCCGCAATCAGGTCGTGCTTGAAGGAATGGGTTTGCAGGCGACAGCCGAAGGGCCGTCGCTAAGGGTGATTTCCAAGGCATAGTATCGTTCGGCGCGCGGGCTATTTTCCGGCCGCAGCGGTGATCGCCGGCAATAAATCCCGCTCGACGCTGCGGGCATCGAAGGGGCCGACCTTTTTGTAGAGGATCGTGCCGTCGGCGCCGACCAGATAGCTTTCAGGGATACCATAGACACCCCAGTCGATCGCGGCCTTGCCGTTCGGGTCGACGCCTATCGCGGCAAAGGGATTGCCGAGTTCGCCGAGAAAACGAAGCGCGTTGTCCGGTTTGTCCTTATAGTTGATGCCGACGACGGTGATGCGTTTGTCTTTCGCCAATTCCTGAAGGATGGGATGCTCCTGACGGCACGGAATGCACCAGGAGGCGAAGACGTTGACCAGCGTCAGCTTACCCTTGACGGCGGCATCGTTGAGGGCCGGCAGGTTTGAGCCTTCCAGCGGCGGCAGCGACAGTGCGGGCGCCTTGGTTCCGATGAGCGCCGATGGAATGGCGCTGATATCCAGCCCGTTGACGTCCTGATCGTAGAGCATCTTGCCGGCGATAATGGCAAAACCGCCGAAAAGCAGAAGCGGCAGAAGCGCCAGGGCATATCGTGTGCGCCCCGTGCTTTTGGCTTTGGTGTTCTGGTCCTGGCTGGCCTGCGTCATCGGGTTTCACCCGCAGAAGCGGCTTTTGCCCTGCGGCGCACGCCGGATGCTTCCAGTTCTTTCAGTTCCCGTTTGCGCGCCTGACCATCCAGAATGACCCAGGCGATGAGACAGAGGACGACAAGGCCGGTCGCCGCATAGGACATGCCGATATAAAAGGCGTGTGTCATGTTGTCATGCCTCCCGGTTTGCCATGCGGGCGGCAAGCCGCCGTTGGGCTGCCACGCGCCGGCGCCAGATTTCGTTACGCATTGCGGCGATGTGCAACGTGAAGAACAGTAGCGTGAAGCCGATCGCCATGGTCAGAAGCGGCCAGAGAAACTCCGAATCGATTGCCGAGCCGCCCATGCGGATGACGCTTGCCGGCTGGTGAAGCGTGTTCCACCATTCAACTGAAAACTTGATGATGGGAATATTCACAAAACCAACGAGGATGAGCACGGCGCTGACACGGGCGGCTCTGGAAGGGTCGTCCATGGCGCGGTTGAGCGCTATCAGGCCAAGATACATCAGAAAAAGCACGAAGACGGACGTCAGCCGCGCGTCCCATACCCACCAGGTTCCCCACATGGGTTTACCCCAGAGCGAGCCGGTAACAAGCGCAATCAGCGTGAAGGCAGCGCCTATGGGTGCGGCCGCCTTGTGGCTGACATCCGCAACCGGATGACGCCAGACGAGCGTGCCGATCGCTGAGACCGCCATGACGGTATAACACATCATCGAAAGCCAGGCGGACGGGACATGCACATACATGATGCGCACGGTATAACCCTGCTGGTAGTCGCCCTCTGTCGTGAAAGACAGATAGAGACCGGCGGCCAGCACCAGTGCCGTCAGGACCGCAAGCCAGGGCAGAATGCGTGCCGAGAGCGCCAGAAACCGCGTGGGATTGGCGAGATCACTGAATTTGGTGATGGTGAAAGTCTGCTCGTTCATGCCGTTTGTGTAACCCGAGAATGGCTGCCCCGCAATTGATCGCCGTCAATCGTAGATCGGCAATTGCGGTTTCATCAATCCATAACATTGCGCAATGCCAAAGCGGCAAAGAAAGGACCGGTCACGGCTGAAAATAACGTGATCGCGCAGAGAATGAGGAAGGGCGGCAGAAAGGGTGCCGGATCCTGCACCGCCGCATAGGACGCGCTGACGCCGAAGATCAGAACCGGAATGGCCAATGGCAGCACCAGGATGGAGACCAGAAGGCCGCCGCGCGGCAAGGCAACGGCGACAGCGGCACCCACCGCGCCGATGAAGGTAATGGCGGGCGATCCGACAAGGAGTGTGAGCATCACCGCGCCGATCGCCACTTCGTCCATATTCATGAACAGGCCGATGAGCGGCGAGGCGATGACCAGTGGCAGACCCGTTCCCACCCAATGTGCCAGGCATTTGACGAGCACGGTCAGCACAAGCGGGTTTTCCTGCATGAGTATGAGGTCTAGCGAGCCGTCATCCCGCTCTGCCTGAAACAGCCTGTCGAGGCCGAGGAGGGTGGAGAGCAGCGCGCCGATCCAGACGATGGCCGGGCCGATGCGTGCAAGCAGATTGAGATCAGGCCCGACACCGAAGGGGATGACGGCGACAACGGTCATGAAGAACAAGACGCCGATCAGCGCGCCACCGCCGGCGCGGATGGAGAGTTTCAGGTCGCGGAGGAAGAGGGCGGTCATTGGGAGTGCTCCGTGCGTGGGTCTTCACCCCCCTCTGCCCTGCCGGGCATCTCCCCCACAGGGAGGGAGATCGATCTGCGGCAAGATTTCGCCCGTCGCGCAGTTTTCGGATGGAGCGGCGAAGGTGCCTCCTGCTGATCTTCCCCCTTGTGGGGGAGATGCCCGGCAGGGCAGAGGGGGGTATACCCCCCGCGCATAGCCCTCATGCCCAAGCCTCCACACCTGCAAAGCCCGTCATCTGCAATTCCCGCGCATTGTCGAGCCCAAGAGGCTGATGGGTCGCAGCCATGACGATGCCGCCTCTCCTCAGGTGGCTCTTGACCAGATCCGTAAACATGCCGTCCGCTGCTTTGTCGAGCGCCGCTGTCGGCTCGTCGAGAATCCACACCGGCCGCCACGCGATCAAAAGCTTTGCCATGGCAAAACGTCGCTGCTGGCCTGCGGATAGGTAACCGAAGGGCAGGTGGGTGATGCCCGCAAGGCCGACGATGTCTGCCGCCTCATCGATATCGACACCGGCGCCGCCGGCGAAGTCACCGAGAAAGTCTTTCCAGAACCGCAGATTCTCCGAAACCGTCAGTTCCGTTTTCATTGCGTTGCGATGGCCGAGGTAATGGCAGGCCTCCGATGGACGCATGTCCGCTTCTATTCCTTTGCCGGCTATCTTTACCCAGCCCTGCTCGGGGCGCAGCAGGCCGGCCACAGTGCGCAGAAGCGTGGATTTTCCCGAGCCGTTGCGGCCGGTCAGCACCAGCGCTTCGCCGTCACTTAACTTGAAGGAAATGTTCATGAATATGAAATCTTCGCCGCGTCGCACGCCAAGATTTTCCGCCGTCAAATCCATGCTGCGTTTCCGTATAAGATTTTCATCGTCTCGCATAAAAAAATCGATTTGATTTCCTGAATGGTCTGGCACGTTTCTGAGAAATTATCTATATGGGTGTCAACCACGCCAGCGGCCGGCGTGAACATCATCTTGCGCCGGACTTGACGATTGCGAGGAGCAATTTTCACGTGCGGACAGCGGAAATGGTCGTACCCGCATCCTGATGTGCATGAGTGCATAGGTGTCCGCACGCACGTGTTGGCTATCAGAGTAAGCGGGGTTTTTTATCCATGCCCAAATCACTCGACAGTTTTCATTGTCGTTCCGTCCTTACCGTTGATGGTAAGGACTACGTCTATTTCAGCCTTCCCAAGGCTGAGGCAAACGGCCTGAAGGGCGTTTCCAAGCTCCCCTATTCCATGAAAGTTCTTCTGGAAAACCTGCTTCGTTTCGAGGACGGCCAGTCCGTCACCAAGGAGCATATTCTGGCCGTTGCAGAGTGGCTGAACAATAAGGGCCTGACCGAAAACGAAATCGCTTATCGTCCCGCCCGCGTTCTCATGCAGGACTTCACCGGCGTTCCGGCTGTGGTCGATCTCGCCGCTATGCGCGATGCCATGGTGTCGCTCGGTGGCGACCCGGAAAAGATCAATCCGCTCGTTCCCGTCGACCTCGTGATTGACCACTCTGTTATCGTTGACGAATTCGGCACGCCGACGGCGTTTGCCCGAAACGTCGAGCTTGAATATGAGCGCAATGGCGAGCGTTACCGCTTCCTGAAGTGGGGCCAGCAGGCATTCAAGAACTTCCGCGTAGTTCCGCCCGGTACCGGCATCTGTCACCAGGTAAACCTCGAATATCTCGGCCAGACCGTCTGGACCAAGGAAGAGGACGGCGAAACGATCGCTTACCCGGATACCTGCGTCGGCACCGACAGCCACACCACCATGATCAATGGTCTTGGCGTTCTCGGCTGGGGCGTTGGCGGTATCGAGGCTGAAGCAGCGATGCTCGGCCAGCCTGTCTCCATGCTCCTGCCTGAGGTCATCGGCTTCAAGCTGACCGGCAAGGTGAAGGAGGGCGTGACTGCGACCGACCTCGTGCTGACCGTCGTGCAGATGCTGCGCAAGAAGGGCGTGGTTTCCAAATTCGTCGAATTCTTCGGCCCCGGCCTCGATTCGATGACGCTGGCCGACCGTGCCACCATCGGAAATATGGGTCCGGAATATGGCGCTACCTGCGGCTTCTTCCCGGTTGATGGCGAGACCATCAACTATCTGACCATGTCCGGTCGCACCAAGGATCGTATCGCGCTTGTCGAAGCCTATTCGAAGGCACAGGACATGTGGCGGACCGGCGACGGTTCCGACCTCGTCTTCACCGACACCCTTGAACTCGACCTCGGCGACGTCGTGCCATCCATGGCCGGTCCGAAGCGTCCGGAAGGCCGTCTGCCGCTCGAAACCATTGCACCGAATTTCGCGACGGCTCTCGAGAACGACTACAAGAAGCCCGGTCAGCTCCACAGCCGCTATGCGGTTGAGGGTGAGGAGTTCGATCTCGGCCATGGCGATGTGGCGATTGCCGCCATCACCTCCTGCACCAACACGTCCAACCCTTCCGTTCTCATCGCTGCCGGCCTTCTCGCCCGCAATGCGGTTGCCAAGGGTCTGAAGTCCCAGCCGTGGGTGAAGACCTCGCTGGCGCCGGGGTCGCAGGTCGTTGCCGAATATCTCGACAAGTCGGGTCTGCAGAAGGATCTCGATGCGATTGGCTTCAACCTCGTCGGTTTCGGCTGCACCACCTGCATCGGCAACTCCGGCCCGCTGCCCGCACCGATCTCCAAGACGATCAACGACAAGGGCCTGATCACGGCCGGCGTTCTTTCCGGCAACCGCAACTTCGAAGGCCGTATCTCGCCCGATGTTCAGGCGAACTATCTCGCCTCGCCGCCGCTCGTCGTGGCCTACGCGCTTGCCGGTACGGTCCAGAAGGACCTGACGAAGGAGCCGATCGGCGACGACCAGAACGGCAATCCGGTCTATCTCAAGGATATCTGGCCGACCTCGCAGGAAATCCAGGAATTTATCCTGAAATACGTCACCCGCGAACTTTACGAATCGAAGTACGCTGATGTCTTCAAGGGTGACGCGAACTGGCAGGCCGTTCAGGTTCCCCCGGGCCAGACCTATGCCTGGGACGACAAGTCGACCTATGTTCAGAACCCACCTTACTTCGTGGGCATGGGCAAGACCGGTACGGGCCTTACGAACATCAAGGGCGCCCGCGTTCTCGGTCTCTTCGGCGACAAGATCACAACCGACCACATTTCCCCGGCCGGTTCGATCAAGGCTGCTTCGCCCGCCGGCGCCTATCTGACGGAGCACGGCGTGGGCGTTGCCGACTTCAACCAGTACGGTACGCGTCGCGGCAACCATGAAGTCATGATGCGCGGCACCTTCGCCAATATCCGCATCCGCAACCACATGCTCGGCCCGAACGGCAAGGAAGGTGGCTACACCATCCACTATCCGTCGAAGGAAGAGATGTCGATCTACGACGCTGCCATGAAGTACAAGGCGGAGGGCGTTCCGCTCGTCATCTTCGCCGGTGTCGAATATGGCAACGGGTCTTCCCGCGACTGGGCGGCGAAAGGCACCAACCTGCTCGGCGTCAAGGCGGTCATCGCACAGTCCTTCGAGCGTATCCACCGCTCCAATCTCGTCGGCATGGGCGTCGTTCCCTTCGTCTTCGAGGAAGGCACGACCTGGGCAAGCCTTGATCTCAAGGGTGATGAAGTCGTCGAGATCGATGGTCTCGAAGGTGAAATCAAGCCGCGTGAAAAGAAGATCGCCAAGATCACCTACAGCGACGGTTCGGTGAAGGAAGTTCCGCTTCTTTGCCGCATCGATACGCTGGATGAAGTGATCTACATGAACAATGGCGGCATTCTGCAGACCGTTCTTCGCGATCTGGTTGCCTGACAAAGCTCAGACCAACAAAGGACGCCGGGATTTTTCCCGGCGTCTTTGCGTTTCATCATCTCTTTTTTTGTGATTGCCACTCACCCCTTCGTGACTTTCTATTGAAGTGGAATAGACGCTATTTTCCGGTTTGCATCCGGTTGGGTTGATCGCATCAATTCGTCTGGATATCTGCTCCGGACAAAGGTTCTTGTAATGCCGCTGAAATTGCCCCTGTCGATATGTCTTCTCGGCACGTTCCTCGTCACATCCGCGCATGCGCAGGAGGCTGTGAAGGGCGTTGTCGAGTTGTTTACATCGCAGGGATGCGCGTCCTGCCCGCCGGCGGACGAAGCATTGCGCAAGATGATCCAGAAGGGTGATGTGGTCGGCCTCTCCTACCATGTCGACTACTGGAATTATCTTGGCTGGACAGATTCCCTGGCATCGAAGGAAAATACAGAACGGCAATATGGCTACATGCGCGCTCTCGGCCGCAACGGTGTCTATACGCCGCAGGCCATCCTGAACGGTCGCGACCACGTCAAGGGTGCGGATGTCCGCGGGATTTACGACAGGCTGGATGCTTTCAAGCGCGAGGGCCAGGGGCTGAACGTGCCGGTCGCATCTAAATTTGCCGGTGACGAGGTGGAGATCGATATTGGCGCCGGCAGCGGCAAGGCCGATGTCGTGGTCGCCTATTTCACGCGCGAACAGACGGTGGATGTGCAGAAAGGCGAAAACCAGGGGAAGAAAATGTCCTACTGGCACAGCGTCTATGACGTGCAGACCGTGGGCATGTGGGATGGTTCACCGATGACGGTGAAGCTTCCGGCGAGCGTGGTGGCAAAGGTGAAAAAGGGTGGCTGCGCCGTGCTGTTGCAAACGGCAAATGCCAGCGGCGATCCGGCGGCAATCGTCGGTGCAAGTATTTTACTGGGGAACGAAACACCCTGATCGCCTGTCTGGCGATGGAAGATCCGATCCGGGCATTGGGGGCTGGGGGTAAAGGGTCAATGCACCGGATCGGGTCATCTTGGTGCCTAGGCATCAATTGACAATAGGACTATTCCATTCAATTCGGGCCATGGTTTGACCGAAATACGGCAGGCCATGCTAAAATGGCTGCCTAAATGGTTACCTTTTTTACCCCTGCTTTTTTCTAAGGCAGCGTCCTTATGGACATCGGCTGGTGTCTTTCTGCGTCCCAGACGCTGGGTTTCGCTGCCGTCCTAAGACCGTAAAACCCTCCTCCAAAGTTGCGATCTCATGTTCAATGGCTGTTCGAGACTTGCAATTTTGTCTTCTCCGGCTCACATTAATCGGACGAGTTGGGTGGAATCGGAGGTATTGGATGACCGATCAACCGGATGTGCAGCAGGTTCAGACCGCTTCACGCGACAGTTCCACCGTTGTCGATCTCCGCGAGTACAAAAAAGACAAAGACCCTCTGCCAATTACATTCCACCGGCGTGAGCTGGACGCGATCCTGCGCATCTATGGCCGCATGGTGGGAGAGGGCGAGTGGCGCGACTATGCCATCGACCACTTGAGGGAAAAGGCGGTATTTTCAGTCTTTAAACGCTCGGGTGAAATGCCGCTCTACAGGATCGAGAAGAACCCAAAGCTGGCGGCGAAACAGGGCGCCTATTGCGTGGTGAATACGGATGGCCGCATTCTCAAACGTGGCCACGAACTGCCGCAGGTTCTCAAGGTTTTCGACAAGGTCCTGAAGCTTATCGAGTGAGATGGGACTACGGGTTACCCATTCCGCCGCTTGATGCCACAGCGGGTTGGGAGACGGTCAGGTTTTGAATTTCTTGTAAATAAAAAGGCGGCCGAATGGCCGCCTTTTGCATGTTTGCCAGTTGGGTTCCTGCCCTTACTTGTCACGGTTGCCCATGAACTGCAGGAGGAACATGAACAGGTTGATGAAGTCGAGATAGAGTGTCAGCGCACCCATGATCGCCTTGCGGCCAGCCACGGCAACTTCGTCGCCATCGAAATACATTTCCTTGATCTTCTGCGTGTCATAGGCGGTGAGGCCAGCGAAGATCAGCACGCCAATCGCGGAGATCGCGAACTGCAGCGCGGAAGAGGCGAGGAAGATGTTGACGATGGATGCGATGATGAGGCCGAACAGACCCATGATCAGGAACGAACCCATGCCCGAAAGGTCTTTCTTCGTCGTGTAACCGTAAAGCGAGAGCGCGCCGAACGAGGCAGCGGTCACGAAGAACGTCTGTACGACGCTCTGGCCGGTATAGACCAGGAAGATCGAAGACAGGGACACGCCCATCAGCGCCGCATAGACCCAGAAGGTCATCTGGGCGGCGGAAACGCTCATGTTCTGGATACGGAAGCTAAGAAAGAACACCAGTCCGAGCGGTGCGAGCATCACAACCCAGCGCAACGGCGATGCATAGAGCAACTGGGCGAAAGCCGGATTGGTGGTCGCGAGCGTGAAGGTAGCGAACGCAGCAACACCGGTGATGACCAGAGCCAGTGCCATAAGGTTGTAAACCCTAAGCATGTAGGCGCGAAGACCTTCATCGATCATCGCACCAGTCTGTGCACGGGTCTGGGCCATGCGGTTCTGGTAGTTATTGAAGTCAGCCATTGTTTCCTCTTTTGAGCTCCGTAATTGCTACGGTGTCGGGATACCTCCCGGGCGCCGCTGCGGAGCTTCAGCAAGCCTGCCCAAGAATATGATGGCAGAACGTGTCCGATACAAGGCCTTTCGCAGTCGAAAAGACACCATATGCGCGAAAAGCGCTCACGTTTCAGCGATCATTACAAAGAATTAATCGTTAAAGTTAAGCAGCGCACAACCGAAGATTATTCACCCGCCTGCCGCAAAACCGGAGCGGCCTTCTGCCCGAGAATTCGCCATGTACCCATGAGGCCGATGCCTACCGTCATGACGAGGGCGACGACGACCGTGCCGATCGCCACATCCGGCAGGAAGCTGGAGGGCAGCTTCATGATGCGGGAAATGACGAACCAGGCGGAGACGCCGCCGGCGAAAAGCGCAAAAACGGCGGTGGCGAGACCGAGCATCATATATTCATAGGAGAAGGCGCGGATCAGCAGGCTGCGTGTACCGCCCAGTGTTTTCAGGATGACCGCATCATGGGTGCGGGCACGGTTTCCGGCGGCAAGAGCGCCGGCGAGGACGAGGACGGAGGCTATGAGCGCAACGGCCGCTGCTGCGCGAATTGCGGTGGCAAGCTGGCCGACCAGCCGGTTGACCACATCGAGGGCGTCCTTCACGCGCACGCTTGTTATCGTTGGGTAGGCGTTGGTAACGGCGCGCAATATCTGGCCCTCCTCGCTTGCGGATGCGGAGGGGTCGGCGAGTGTGGCAAGCCAGGCATGTGGTGCGCCACGGAAGGTATTGGGTGAAAACACCATGACGAAATTGATCGACAGCGATTCCCATTCGACATTGCGCAGATTGGCGATCTTTGCCGTGATGCTGCGGCCGAGCACGTTGACGGTAACGGTGTCGCCGATCTTGAGGCCCAGTTCCTGCGCCTCTTTCGCCGCAAAAGAGACCAGCGGCTCGCCGCTATAATCCTGTCCCCACCATGTTCCTTCGGTCAGCTTGGCGTTTTCGGGAGCATCCTGCGAATAGGTTATGCCCCGATCACCGCGCAGCAGCCAGCGGCCGGATGGCGGCACGTCTATCTTCGTCACGTCCTCGCCATTGAGCGCCAGAATGCGGCCGCGCAGCATCGGCACCTCGGTCAGAGTGCCCTGAGGTGCTTCTTGCCTGAGAAGATCGCGGAAACCCTGCAACTCGGTGCCCTGAATATCCATGAAGAAGAAATTCGGCGCTCGTTCCGGCAGGCTGTCGGTCAGTTCGCGGCGCAGATTGCCGTCGATAAGCGTCAGGGTCACCAGCAACGTCAGCCCAAGGCCGAGGGAGAGAACGACCGAGGGGGTGAGCGCACCCGGCCGGTGAATATTGCCGATCGCCAGGCGAAGGGCGGCGGAATGAACGCGCGGGCTGCGTTTGGCAATGGCCTTGACGCCTGACGCCACCAGTCGCAGCACCACAAACGCGAAGGCGATGGCGGCAAGGAAAACCGAGGCGATGAAACGTTCTTCTGCCGAAAAGATGGCAAGTATGGCCAGCGCAGCCAACAACAAGCTCGTCACTGCAAGATAAGGCCAGGACGGCCAGCTGCCCTCCTCGAACCCCTGCTCTCGAAAAAGGGCGGTCGCGGGAACTTCGCGCGCCTGGCCGAGTGGCACGATGGCGAAGGCAAGTGTCGTCAAGATGCCGAACAGGGCGGCAAGACCAAGTGCTGCTGGATAAAAGGCAAGCTCTTTCGGCACCGGAAGCACACCCTCCAGAAACCGCATGGCGATCAGCGGGGCGATGGCGCCTACAGCTAGGCCGATGATGATGCCAACGGCGGCAATGAACACGATCTGGAAGAGATAGGTCATGGTGACCACGGAAGCCGGCGCGCCGAGGCATTTCAGCGAGGCGATCGTGGTGCGCTTGGAATCAAGGAACGCGCGAACGGCGTTCGCAACGCCGACGCCGCCAACGATGAGGGCGGTCAGGCCCACCAGCGTCAGGAATTGCGAGAAGCGGTTGACGTTTTCGGTAAGCGATGGCGCTGCCCGGTCACTCGTGCGGATGGACCAGCCGGCATCGGGAAACGTCTTGTTGGCCGCATCGGTCATCGTTGCCCGCGCTGCAGGATCGTTCAGCATGATCTTGTAGGCGTGTTCGACCAGACTTCCGTTCTGAACGAGACCTGATGCGAAAAGCGCGTCGCGGCTGACCATCAGCCTTGGGGCAAAACCGAAGCCGTCGGACAGGGCATCCGGCTCGTCGACAACCGTGCCGGTCAGTTTCAGCTTCACATTACCGAGAAGGATGTCGTCGCCGACCTTGATGCCCAGCCGCTCCAGGAGAAGCGGCGCGGCAACGGCGCCATAGGTATCGCCGTTCGCAGCCAGAAGCTCGCTCAGAGGGCGGTTTGGGTCTGCTACGAAGGCGCCGTAAAGCGGATAGGCGCCGTCTACGGCCTTCACTTCCGTCAGCGTCTGTTCGGAACCATCGGCAAGGCGCGCCATGGAGCGCAGCCCTGTGGAAACCGCAATTTTGCCGAGGCCATCGAGGTAGGCCCGTTCCTCTGCGGTTGCCTCCCTGTTGCGCAGCTCGAAGCGCACATCGCCAGCCAGTATCGATTGGCCTTCCGTCGCAATCGCGCTGGTGACGGCGCGTGACACGGAGTTGACAGCGGCAATGGCGCCGGTTCCGAGCGCGATGCAGGCGAGGAAAATATAGAAGCCACGCAAACCGCCGCGAATTTCGCGCCGCGCGAGCCTCAATGCGTTTTTGATGTTGGCAACAGACGGGAGAATGGAGCCGATCATGCCGACACCGCCCGGGCCATATGGGCAGTGGCGCTGTCACCCTCTATCTCGCCGGAGCGCACCTTGATCTGTCTTGAGCAACGGGCGGCCAGTGACGGATCATGGGTGACAAGGATCATCGTCATGCCGCGTTCGGCCTGTTTTGAGAAAAGAAGATCGGCGATCTGCTGGCCCGTATCCGCATCCAGATTGCCGGTCGGTTCGTCTGCGATCAACACGGCGGGGGAGGGTGCAAGCGCGCGGGCGATCGCAACACGCTGCTGTTCGCCACCGGAGAGCTGGCCGGGATAATGGTTGAGGCGTTCGCCGAGACCGACAGCGACGAGTTCCCGTTTGGCGATCTCGAAGGGGTTCGGCACGTTGGCCAGTTCCAGCGGAACGGCTACGTTTTCCAGCGCCGTCATATTGGCGATGAGGTGGAAAGACTGGAAAACGATGCCGATATTCTTGCCGCGGAAATCCGCGAGAGCATCCTCGCCGAGCTTATGCAATTCCGTGCCCGCTATGACGATCTCGCCGCTATCCAGCCTTTCGAGACCGGCAAGCACCATGAGAAGCGTCGATTTTCCCGAACCGGAAGGGCCGACGATCCCCACCGCCTCGCTTTCGCCAATGGCAAGATCGATGCTCTTGAGAACGTGAACGGAGGCGGCGGCGTTGCCGAGCGTGAGGTCGGCCTTCTTAAGCTCTATGATGCTTTTCGTCACAATTCTCGTTCCTATATATGATGAAAACAGTCTGGCGGTGTCGATGCGGACGGTATTTCAGACAATGCAAACCAAGTTAGGAAAGCCGTGATGAGATTTAAAGCTGCCCTGTTTCACTTCATCGTCATTTTCGCCGCCGCCTTTTCCGCCTCGGCGGCCATGGCGCAGGAGCGGACATTGCAACTGGTTGGCCTGGGCGACAGTCTCATGGCGGGTTACCAGTTACCCCCCACCGATGGCTATACGGCACAGCTTGAAGCTGCATTAAAGGCCAAGGGCATCAATGTTACCGTCACCAATGCCGGTGTGTCCGGCGATACATCCTCAGGCGGTCTGGCTCGGGCGGAGTGGTCGGTTCCCGATGGCACCGACGGGGTCATTCTGGAACTCGGCGCCAATGATGCGTTGCGCGGTATTGCGCCGGAACAGACGGAAAAGAACCTCGACGCCATCATTTCCGGCTTTCAGAAACGCAACATAGCGGTGCTGCTGGTCGGCATTATGGCACCGCCGAACATGGGTGACGATTACGCCAAGCGCTTCAACCCGATCTATCCGCAGCTTGCAGAAAAATACAACCTGCCGCTTTATCCGTTTTTTCTGGATGGCGTGGTGACGGATGATAAGTTGAAGCTGGAGGACAAGATGCATCCCAATACGCAGGGTGTGGCGATGATGGTGGAGAAATCTTTGCCGGCTGTTGAAAGCTTCATCAAGACAATCGGTGCGCAAAAAAAATAAGCACTTGCGCCCGCCTGCATTGCATGATTCGCTATGCTTGTTCTGCCAAGAGATTCGGGGAGCTCGCCATGCCGAGACTGTTTATCGCCCTCGAAATTCCGCGCAATGCGGCTATGAGCCTGTCATTGTTGCGCGGTGGTCTGCCGGGAGCCCGGTGGATCGATGTGGAGAATTATCACATAACCCTGCGTTTTATCGGCGATATCGACGGGAGAACCGCCGATGAGGTCGTTGACAGGCTGGACCGGATCGACAGGCCGGAATTCCAGCTCAGTCTCAACGGGATGGGTTCCTTCGGCTCCAAGAAACCGCATTCGATCTGGGCGGGGGTTTCCCCCTCGCCGGAAATGAATGCGCTTCAGGCGGAGGTCGAAAGAATCTGTCAGAGGATCGGCCTGCCGCCGGATCCGCGCAAGTTCATGCCGCATGTGACGCTGGCGCGGTTGCGCTCTTCACGGCTGGACGATGTGGTGCAGTATCTTTCCGGGCGCGGCAATTTCCGCACATCCGCCTTCACGGTCGGTCGTTTCGTGCTGATGTCGTCCAAGGAATCGGTGGGTGGCGGACCCTACATCGTGGAAGAGGTGTTCCCGCTTCACGAAGCGCGGTCCAGCGCCATCTTCTCGAGCAACGAGCTGCATCCTGCAAAAAGCATGTTGTAGACGGCCAGAAATCCGTCGTCGCCACCGAAGTAGGGATCGGGGACGTTTTCGTTGCGTCCCGAAGCGTAGTCCAGGAACAGGTGGATTTTGTGCTTCCGGTTTTCGGGCGCCTTTCGGAGCAGTTTCGCGAGATTTCCTCCGTCCATGGCAAGGATGAGATCGAAGGTCTCGAAATCGGCCTGGCTGACCTGCCGCGCACGCTGCAGGGAAATATCGATCCCATGCTTGCGGGCGATTGCGATGGATCTGCGATCCGGGGCGGTACCGGTGTGCCAACCGCCGGTGCCGGCGGAATCGACAGTGAGTTGGCGAGACAGGCCTCCGGTTTCGGCAAGGTTTGTCAAAATGCCTTCGGCAAGCGGTGAGCGGCAGATATTGCCCATGCAGACAAAAATAACGGCTGTATGTTTCATTGAATATGCGTCGATCCGGTCGTTGAGGCGTTAATGTTTGTCCGAAACAGCGGATCGCATGTCAAGCGGAGGCAAGATGCATGAAATATCCCAGACTTGAACCGGAAGCCATCCGGCAGGCGCTTTTAAAACTCGAAGGCTGGTCCTTGCGCGAGGACGGGGCGGCAATCGTCCGGTCGTTCAAATTTGCGAGTTTTGCGGAGGCTTTTGGTTTCATGGCCGAGTCCGCACTCGTGGCAGAAAAGCTCAATCATCATCCAGAATGGTCCAACGTCTATTCGCGCGTCAGGGTCTGCCTCACCACCCACGATTCGCAGGGCGTTACCGAGCGGGATTTTCTGCTCGCGGAGGCCATGCAGAAGGCGGCAATGGGCCGTGGGAATTGAACGGCGGGCTTTAACTCCCATATAATAACCGTGACCGGAGGACCGTCGATCATGGATGATGTGAAAATCGGTGAAATTCTTTTGCCCGGGGAAACGGGCAGCCAGGGCGAACGCGAACGCGTCGTGCGCGCCAAATTCTGGCCGAAGCTGAAGCGTGTGATGACCAAGGTGCCCTTCGCGCGCGATGCGGCAGCAGCCTATTATTGCGCGATCGACCGGGATACTCCGCTGCGTGCCAAGGGCATTATTCTGGCCGCGCTTGCCTATTTCATCATGCCGTTTGATGCCATACCGGACATGCTGGCGGTCGTTGGTTTTACCGACGACATCGCGGTCATTACGGCCGCGCTTGCGATGATCCGCGCCCACATCAAGATGGAGCACTACGATGCAGCGGATGCCATGCTGAAACGGCAGCAGGAGGCCGAATAACACGTCTGTGATGACGAGGCTCCTCGGAGCCGGGCAGGTGACAAATTGTTGCCTGAATTTGTGTGTCATAGACATGACGGGGAGGGCGTGCCACGCCTTTCTTCTCAGGGTGCGGGCGTAGCCGATCTGTAACACTTCAAGACGTTTTCGGCATTTTATACGTGTTGTTGACGGTTTGGTAACCGCTTCCTGACCACAATGAGAAAAGACGATCCGCACCTGAACGTGGCCGATCCATAAACATGGAGCCCGCCGCTGCTTCGGGCCAATGGAAGACAATAACCCGGCAGGAAATTCTATGTTTGTAAGAAGTGTAGCAACCGCAGTGGCCATTTTGCTGACCAGCGTCGGCGTAGCATCTGCACAGTCGCCCACGCGCATCCAGCAGTTCAATGCATGGGGCGCCTATTCGTACAAATCGGGCAACAGCACCGTCTGCTACGTTCTTTCCATCCCCACTTCCAAGGAACCGGCGAGCGTCGATCACGGCGATATCTTCTTCATCGTGTCGCAGCGTCCGGGCCAGAATATTTCCTACGAGCCGCAGGCCATGGTGGGTTACCCGCTGAAGCAGGGCTCCAAGGTCAATGTCACGATCGACAACAAGAACTTCGTGATGTTTACCAAGGACAAGGCTGCCTGGGTTGAAAATGCTGCCGAAGAACCCGCTCTCGTGGCCGCGATGAAAGGCGGCAAGTCGATGACGGTGAAGGCGGTCTCCGGCCGCGGCACCGCGACTTCCTATTCCTATTCGCTTTCGGGCATTTCGGCTGCTTTCAAGCAGATCGAAAGCTGCAAGTAATCCTGACGCTTCGTCAGCTTTGTGATTGGCCGGTCATCGACCGGCCATTTGCGTTTTTGCTTGTTTGATGCTAAAGGCGCGGCAACATTGACAGGCGGATGCGCGAAAAGTGCTCCGCCTTTGATTTTCTCGACATGCAGACGATTTTCCGCCTTTCCTAAAGGCCGGTCGTGCGATGCATTGGATGATGGGATAGCGTGATGTCCGTATTGCATGCCCCTGCCGGTCTGGCAGTTAAAACTCCCCTGATCGCCAATAGCGATCTCATGTCCGGCAAGCCGTCGCTGATCGGCATGACGCGTGAGGAAATGGGCGAGGCGCTGGCCGAGATCGGCGTGCCGCAGAAGCAGGTGAAGATGCGTGTCAGCCAGTTGTGGAACTGGCTATATGTGCGCGGCGTCTCGGATTTCGACAACATGACCAATGTTGCCAAGGAACTCAGGGAAAAGCTGAAAGCAGCCTTCACCATTGCCCGCCCGGAAATCGTCGAGGAGCAGATTTCCAACGACGGCACCCGCAAATGGCTGATGCGTTTTCCGCCGCGCGGTGCGGGACGCCCTGTCGAGATCGAGACGGTCTATATTCCCGAAGAAGGACGCGGCACGCTTTGCATTTCGAGCCAGGTGGGCTGTTCGCTGACGTGTTCCTTCTGTCACACCGGCACGCAGCGTCTGGTGCGGAACCTGACGGCCGAGGAAATTCTCTCCCAGCTTCTGCTCGCCCGCGACCGGCTCGGCGATTTTCCTGACGGTTCGACGCCGGTCGGCGCCTATGTGCCGAGCGAAGGCCGCAAGGTCTCCAACATCGTGATGATGGGCATGGGCGAACCGCTCTACAATTTCGAACATGTGAAGACCGCACTTCTGATCGCCACCGATGGTGACGGCCTGTCGCTCTCCAAGCGTCGCGTGACCCTGTCCACCTCGGGCGTCGTGCCGGAAATCTTCCGCACGGGCGATGAGATCGGCGTCATGCTGGCGATTTCACTGCATGCGGTGCGCGACGATCTGCGCGACATGCTGGTGCCGATCAACAAGAAATACCCGCTGAAGGAGCTGATCGAGGCTTGCCGCAATTATCCGGGTGTCTCCAACGCCCGCCGCATCACCTTCGAATATGTGATGCTGAAGGATGTGAACGACAGTCTGGAAGACGCCAAGATGCTGGTGCAGCTTCTGAGGGGCGTTCCAGCCAAGATCAATCTCATTCCGTTCAATCCGTGGCCAGGCACGAATTACCAGTGCTCCGAATGGGCGCAGATCGAGAAGTTCGCGGATTTCATCAATCAGGCGGGTTACGCTTCGCCGATCCGTACGCCGCGCGGCCGCGATATTCTCGCTGCCTGCGGCCAGCTGAAATCGGAATCCGAGCGCATGCGCAAAACCGAAAGGCTGGCTTTCGAGGCGATGATGATTGCCAACCACGGTGCGGACGACTGAATCGACGCCAATCGCGGCAGAAAGCTTGGTTCGTTACGGTTCTTTGATTGATTTCGGGCGGTCTTGTTTCTAATAAGACGGCAATAAGAAACCAACTGGAGGATACCTATGCGTGCATTCATTCTGGCGCTCGCAGCCGCGAGCGCCCTCGTTCTGCCGGCCAAGGCTGAAAACGTCACCGTTGCCGTCACCGCCATTGTCGAACATCCGGCGCTTGACGCCGCACGTGACGGCGTCAAGGCAGCGCTTGCCGAAGCCGGTTACAAGGAAGGCGAGAACCTCAAGTTCCTCTACGAGTCCGCGCAGGGTAATCCAGGCACCGCAGCGCAGATTGCGCGTCAGTTCGTGGGCGAAGCCCCCAATGTCATCGTGCCGATCTCCACACCGTCCGCCCAGGCTGTCGTTGCAGCGACGCGCGACATTCCGGTTGTCTTCACGGCTGTTTCCGATCCGGTTGGCGCACAGCTCGTTAAGGACATGCAAAAGCCCGGCCGCAACGTGACCGGACTTTCCGACATGCTGCCGGTTGCTGAGCATCTGGCGCTGATCAAGGAAATTTCGCCCAACGCCAAGTCCATCGGCTTTATCTACAACTCCGCCGAGGCCAACTCCGTCTCGACGCTTGCAGCGCTGAAGGCTGAGGCTGAAAAGGCCGGCCTGAAGGTCGTTGAATCTGTCGCCACAAAATCCGCCGAAGTGCAGGGCGCGACGCGCGCACTGGTCGGCAAGGCCGACGTGATCTACGTGCCGACCGACAATACCATCGTTTCCGCTTTCGAGGCGGCAGCTGGCGTTGCGAGTGAGGCGAAAATTCCGCTTTATGCCGCCGATACGGATTCCGTTGCGCGCGGTGCGGTTGCGGCTCTCGGCTTCAATTATTACGACGTTGGCAAGCAGACCGGTGCTGTCGTTGTTCGCATTCTCAAGGGTGAGAAGCCCGGCGACATTCCGGCAACCGTTGCCGTCGGCACCGATCTGGTGATCAATAAGAAGGCTGCTGAAAAAGCTGGCGTCACCTTCCCCGAAAGTGTGACGAAGCGCGCCACCAAGGTCATCGACTAAACCGGACTTCGGGCGGCGGTCACTCGCCGCCCGTTTTGCGCGGCACGCAATGGTGCCCGTATCCGCCGACGCGGCGGCAATAACAAGGACATTACCGTGAGCCAAATCGCTTTCTGGGGTGCCGTGGAACTGGGACTGGTCTTCGCCTTCGTGGCGATCGGCGTCTATCTCGCTTTCCGGGTACTTGATTTTCCTGATCTGACCGTTGACGGTTCCTTTCCGCTCGGCGCAGCCGTTGCGGCAGTGATGATCATCGCCGGCCTCAATGCCTGGGTCGCGACGGCGATTGCGATGGTTGCCGGCGCCGGTGCTGGCATCGTTACGGCCACGCTCAACGTTCGGTTCAAGATACTCAACCTGCTTGCGTCAATCCTGACGATGATCGCGCTATTTTCGGTGAACCTTCGGGTGATGGGAAAACCGAATGTGGCGCTGCTCAATCAGGATACGATGATCTCGCCGTTCTACGGTCTCGGTCTTTCCGAATATCTCGTGCGGCCACTCTTTATCGGCGTTCTGGTATTGCTCGCTGTCATTCTCGTCTGGCGTTTCCTTGAGAGCGACGCGGGCCTTGCCATGCGGGCGACGGGCGCGAATGCGCGGATGGCGCGCGCCCAAGGGGTGAAGACCGGCAACCAGATCTATCTTGGCATGGCGCTTTCGAATGCACTGGTCGCGCTCGGCGGCGCGCTTTTTGCGCAGACCAATGGCTTTGCCGATGTGACTGCCGGTGTCGGCACCATCGTCGTCGGGCTTGCGGCCGTCATCATCGGCGAAACGCTGTTCGGCTCGCGGGGCATTCTGATTGCGCTCATCGGCTGTGTTTTCGGCTCCATCGCCTACCGCCTTGCCATCCAGCTCGCTTTGTCGAGCGATGTGCTGGGTCTCAAGGCCTCCGATCTCAATTTCGTTACGGCGGTACTGGTAGCCATTGCATTGATCCTGCCTCGACTGCGCCGCGGGGGAGCAACATCGTGATTTCCCTTTCCGACATTCAGGTCATCTTCGGGCGTGGCACACCGCTGCAAAAGCAGGCGCTGGCCAAGATCGATCTTACCATCGAGGATGGTTCCTTCGTTACCGTGATCGGCTCCAACGGTGCCGGCAAATCCACACTTCTCGGCGTTCTCGCGGGCGATGTCCTGCCGACGGCCGGAAAGGTGATGGTTGGTGGCGCCGATGTCACACGCAAAACGACCGCCAGCCGGGCTGGGCGGGTGGCGCGCGTGTTTCAGGACCCATTGGCTGGCAGCTGTGGCGCGCTCACAATTGAGGAGAACCTTGCGCTTGCGGCGTCTCGCGGAGAGCGTCGCGGCTTGTTGCCGGCGCTTGGGCGCGGCAGGCGGGATTTCTTCCGGGAGCGTATCGCTTCGCTCAATCTCGGTCTGGAAAATCGTTTGAAGGACCGCATGGACCTGTTGTCCGGCGGGCAAAGGCAGGCGGTCTCGCTTGTCATGGCAACGCTTTCCGGTTCGGACGTGTTGCTGCTTGACGAACATACGGCAGCACTCGATCCCGGCATGGCGGAGTTCGTGATGGAGCTGACCCGCAAGGTGGTTTCCGAGCGCAAGCTGACGACGCTGATGGTTACCCATTCCATGCGTCAGGCGCTGGACTATGGCGACCGCACGATCATGCTGCACGCCGGTGAGATCGTGCTCGATGTGTCCGGCGAAAGCCGCAAGGGTCTTCAGGTCGAAGATCTTATCGACATGTTCCGCAAGATACGCGGCCAGACGCTTGATGACGATGAGCTATTGATCGGCTGATGAGTTATCCGAAAGGCGCCTGCGGGCGCCTTTTTTATTTGTGCGTCATCGCGTCTGGGTGAGGAAAATCTTGACGGCGAAAAGCGAAAATACACCGGCGATCGTATAATCCAGCCCGCGCAGAACCTTCTTGTTGCGCTGGAGCCAGGCCGACAGCACATCGGCGGCAACGACGATGCCGATGCCGATCGGCAGCGCCACGATGATTGACCAGAGCCCAAGGAAAATAAGCTTGCCGGTTACATGCGGATCGGATGCGCTGACGAATTGCGGCAGGAAGGTCATGAAAAAGATGATGACCTTTGGATTGAGCAGATTGACCCAAATACCGTTCAGCAAGGCGGATTTCAGTGAAGATTGCTGTTTTTCGCCCGTGGTCTTGACCATCACGAAATCCGAGCCCTTGCGGATCGCCTGAATGGCGAGCCAGACAAGATAGGCGGCCCCGCCGGTCTTCAGGATGAGGAAGGCTGTCGGCGATGCGACGATGAGGGCCGCGACGCCGAAGGCAACCAGCATCGTATGCACGGTAATACCGAGATTGGTGCCCACAAGGGTCATGAAACCCGCTGCCCGGCCCTCGCGTATTGACCGGCTGATCCATAGCGTCATGTCAGGACCGGGCGTTACCGCCAGAAGCAGGATGGCGACGGTGAAGGCGGCAAGTGTTGGCAGGCTCGGAACGAAATCCATCGCGGCACCCGTAAAGCTGGAGACTGCCGTTGCTTAACGCGAATTCGCGTTTCTGCCAATGTTTTTGCGCGCCGGGACATTGGTACGAAAACCGGGGATGATCAAAAGTGGATAGCCGCCGCAACTTTCAAAGTGCGGCGGCGTCGGGCGATCAGTTTTTGAGGAAGCTGGTGAAGGCGGCGGAATATTCGGTGTGCCAGCGCGACAGTGGCGGACGATTTTGGACGATGTCTTGAGCGGCCCAAAGAATACGTTTCTCGTCCGTCGGGCGATCCACTTCGCCATCCGGGCAGAGAATGTAGAAATCGCCCCTGGCGATGCTCTCGATCATGAAATCAACGGTCTGCTCGCCGGTCCAGGCTCCTGCTGGTTTTTCCGTCCTGCCATTTGCCGTGAGGCCGGTGAAGACGAAACCGGGGATCAGGAGATGGGCGGAAACCGCGCTGTTCGGAATATTGCGCAGCTCGTGCTGTAGCGCTTCCGTGAAGGCTTTGACGCCGGCCTTCGAGACATTATAGGCCGGATCGCCCGGCGGGGTGGTGATGCCCTGTTTCGAACCGGTATTGATGATGAGCGCGGCCTCGCCATGGGCGACCATGCCCTGCCCAAACACCCGGCTGCCGTTCACGACACCCATCAGGTTGACGTTGATGACTTTTTCCCAGTTGGCCTGAGCGCCGAAGATGGCGCTGCCCGGCTGGATGCCGGCATTGTTCATCAACACATGAACCCGCCCGAAACGCTGGATGACAGCGCGTTCCAGCGCCTCAAGCTCATCGAGTTTCGACACGTCGGTCGGTATTGCGACGATCTGTGCTTCGCCGTCCTTTGCGATGGTCAGAATATCAGCATGCGCTGCGGCAAGCCTGTCACCGTCGAGATCGACGAGGACGACGCTCATGCCGAAACCGGCAAATTTCCGGGCAGCGGCAAGTCCGATACCGGAGGCCGCGCCGGTGATGACGGCGACATTATCTTCCTTGAATGCGGGGTGGATGGTCGTCATAGGTTTTCCTTTCGCGTCGTTTTGTGCTGTTTCCAGCCGTTTGCAACGTTGCCTGCACCCTGAGTGGCTTCATTCACGGTCTTCAAGTTGATCGCGCCGCTTCATGTTAAAGCGCGAAATCGCATAATGCATGTGACAATTCGTTCGTTCCAGTCATGACGCGCTGTTGCGGGGATCTGACCTTTCGCAAATGCCTATTGCCCTTTCGTCCTATTCGTTGTTTTGTCGGGCATCTTTTCCGAAAATCGCTTCACAGTTTTCGGGTTGCACTGTAAAAGTGCCGAAATCCCAAGGAAATGGCGGTACCCCGATGCCGTCATCATGCAGATGGACATCATAATGGCACTCCCGAAAGACGTTAAGAAAGTCGTTCTCGCCTATTCCGGCGGCCTCGACACCTCGATCATCTTGAAGTGGCTTCAGACGGAACTCGGCGCTGAGGTCGTGACCTTTACCGCCGATCTCGGCCAGGGCGAAGAGCTTGAGCCGGCGCGCAAGAAGGCCGAGTTGCTGGGCATCAAGGAAATCTTCGTCGAGGACGTCCGCGAAGAGTTCGTGCGTGATTTCGTTTTTCCGATGTTCCGTGCCAACGCCGTTTATGAAGGTGTCTATCTGCTCGGTACCTCCATCGCCCGCCCGCTGATTTCCAAGCACCTGATCGAGATCGCCAAGAAGACCGGCGCCGATGCCATTGCGCATGGCGCCACCGGCAAGGGCAACGACCAGGTCCGTTTCGAGCTTTCGGCCTATGCGCTGAACCCGGATATCAAGATCATCGCCCCATGGCGCGACTGGACTTTCAAGAGCCGGACCGACCTTCTGGAATTTGCCGAAAAGAACCAGATTCCCGTGGCCAAGGACAAGAAGGGCGAAGCGCCGTTCTCCGTCGACGCCAACCTGCTGCACTCCTCGTCCGAGGGCAAGGTTCTGGAAGACCCGGCTAAGGAAGCCCCGGAATATGTGCACATGCGCACCATTTCCCCGGAAGCGGCGCCTGACAAGGCAACCGTTATCAAGGTCGGTTTCCGCAAGGGTGATGCCTGCTCCATCAATGGTGTGGAAATGTCGCCTGCCACGCTTCTGGCGACGCTCAACAATTATGGTCGCGAAAACGGCATCGGCCGTCTCGATCTGGTCGAGAACCGCTTCGTCGGCATGAAGTCGCGTGGCGTCTACGAAACGCCCGGCGGCACCATCCTGCTGGCTGCGCATCGTGCGATCGAATCCATCACGCTCGACCGGGGTGCCGCGCATCTGAAGGACGATCTGATGCCGCGTTACGCCGAACTCATCTATTACGGCTTCTGGTTCTCGCCCGAGCGCGAGATGCTGCAGGCCCTGATCGACAAGAGCCAGGAGCATGTGGAAGGCGAAGTGACGCTGAAGCTCTACAAGGGCAATGTCATGGTGACTGGCCGCGAGAGCGCGAAGTCGCTCTATTCCGACGCGCTGGTGACGTTCGAGGACGACCACGGTGCTTATGACCAGAAGGACGCAGCTGGCTTCATCAAGCTCAATGCCCTGCGCCTGCGCACCCTTGCGAAGCGTAATCTCGGCAAGTAATTCTGCTGAAGCATGAATTGGAAAAACCCGCAGGTGGCAACGCCTGCGGGTTTTTTCATGTCTCTCTTCTGGAAACGGCGCGAAAGCCGATGTAGCTGGCAACGGCCACGAATTCCATAACCGGAATGATGATGCCGAAGCTGGTCAGCGGGGAACCAATGAGCGAGGCCATTGCCCCACCCGCAAAACCAGATCCCATCTGGATGAAACCCATCATGGCCGATGCCGAGCCGGCGATATGCGGGAAGGGGGCGAGGGCCGCCGTGACCATCGAAGGCGTCAACAGCGCGATCCCGACCGTCGCCACCGCGACGGGTCCCATGATGGAGAGGAAGGATGGCGGCACGAGGAAAACCGACAGCATGATGAGAAGACCGCCCGTGCCGGAAAAACAAAGGCCAAGCACGACGGAACGCCGGTCGCCCAGTCTTGGCGCAATGTAACGCAACGCAATCGAACCGAAGAAATAGGCGCCTGTTTGCATCAGCATGCCGACACCGAAGGCCGTGGGGGACATGCCGACTTCGTTGATAAGGATGAAGGTCAGCATGGTGGCTTGCGCATAAAGTGCGCCGATGGAGCCGCCGAGCACGAGGGCGGCCAGAAGAAAACGCGGCTGCTTCAGCAATGTGCCATAGGCCGACAGAAGGTGTCGGGGTCGGATCCTGGTTTTGTCAGGCACCGTCGTTTCACGCAGAAAAAGCACCACCGAAAGGATGGCGATAGCTCCGAGACCGGCCATGAGGAAAAACACCGATTGCCAGCCAAAAGCCGCAAGCGACAGACCACCGATCGTCGGCCCCATCGCAGGGCCGATCGCCAGCATGATGCCGATGAGGTTCATGATGCTGGAGGCTTCCGGGCCGGTGAACTGATCGCGCACCACGGCGCGCGCAACAGTCATGCCAACGGAAGCGCCGATGCCCTGAACGAGGCGCGCGAACAGCAGCACTTCGATGGTTGGGGCCAAGAGGGCGAGCACACCGCCGCCCAGAAAGATCGACAGGAAGACGAGGCTCGCCTTGCGCCGTCCGAAGGCATCGGATGCCGGCCCGGCAAGCAATTGGGCTAAGGCAAAACCGGCAAAATAGAGCGACAGGCTGAGTTTTATGGCGGAGTCGCTGGTTGCGAAAACCCGTGTCAGTTCCGGCATGGCCGGCGTGTAAATCGACATGGAAATGGGCGCCAGCGCTGTCAGCAATGCTCCGAGCAAAGCCGTGCGTTTTCTGGACATGATCGTTTTCGACATTGCGATCAGCCGTTCTGGCCCTGCTGTTCCGGTTGCAGATTGTTGCGAAGCGTCTGCAGGAAGCTACGGAAAAGCGCGACTTCCTCTTCGTTCAGTCCCTGTGTGGCCTGAAGAACGAGCTGGTCGATTTCGTGACCGACAGCTTCCAGCATGTCGGCGGATGTTTTCGTCAGGACGATACGTTTGGAACGCCTGTCCTGCGGGTCCTGCCGGCGTTCTATCAGATTGAGTGACTGCAACTTGTCGAGATAGGCGCAGATCGTCATGGGTTCGATGCCGAGACGGGCGGCGATGTCAGCCTGCTTGCTGCCATCGATAACCGCAACTGTCAGCAATGCTCTTGCCTCGCCGGGGGTAAGGCCCAGTCCGGCTTCCGAGATACGGCGCTCAAATGCACTGTTCAGCAGGCGTGCGCCGCTGTTCAGCAAAAATGCCAATGAATCTTTTTCGCGTGTGCCCATGCTTCGCCTTTTGGTAAGTCAGCCTTACTAAGTTTCGGACGATAAGCAATGGCGCATAAATCATATTATCGAAAATTGCGTAAAGTATTCGTCAGTTTGATTGCGGACGTCCAACAACATTGCCTGTCATCGTCACGTCGAAGCAAAAAAAGACAATACACCCTGCATTTTTTCCACTTCATCCGTCGTGCCAATGGAACGGGCAATCTCGATCCGGTCAGAAAAATACGTCACAAAGTCGAAATCCGTGTCGTCGGTCACGTCGGCAATGTCAATCACCTCGCCATTGGCATTCAGCGTCTGTGCCGGAAGTTCGGACGAAAGCTCAAGCCAGGTATCGTGGCTGATTTTTCCGGTATCGTAATATTCCTGCGCGATTTCCCGCAATTGCCGGGGGCTGACACGGGTGAAATCGATGCGGTCTATCGTTTCTTCAAAGCCGGTGGCCGCGTCGGATGGGGCTGCCTTGCCGAAATCGGGGCTTCCCACGGGGCTGCTGTTTTTGGGATTGTCCCTGAAAAGGAAACTATTGGCAGACCTTAAAGAATAAATCTCCATAATACATATCTCCATCATGGGATATTATTGCGAGAAATCAAAACATGCCGTCGCCATGCCGGTCAATACTTGGCGGCGTTGACGATCATGTCTTCCACACCAAATTCCGGCATATTGAATTGGCGGTGGAGGCATGCCCATATGGGCGTAAACCGGAATTGTACAAGGAAGATGAAATGCCATCCACGACCGCGCCCTATCCCGCACTCGTTACCTGGAACGGTCAGAACGGTCTGCCGAAATTCGATGCGGTCAAGGATGAGAATTTTGCTCCGGCCTTTGAAGCCGCCCTTTTGTCCCATGAACAGGAAATCGATGCGATTGCCGGCAATCCGCAGGCGCCGACCTTCGAAAACACCGTGACCGCGCTTGAAATCGCCGGCGACGAACTCTCGCGCATTTCGGCGCTGTTCTGGAATAAGGCGGGTGCCCACACCAACAGCGTCATTCAGGCACTGGAGCGGGAAATCGCGCCGAAAATGTCACGGCACTATTCCAAGATCGGCATGAACGAGTCGCTGTTCAGACGCATCGACACGCTATGGGAAACGCGCGATGCGCTTTCCCTGATCGGCGAGGAAAAACGCGTTCTCGAACGGCACTGGAAGGGTTTCGTGCGCTCCGGCGCAAAGTTGCAGAAGGACCGTCAGGAGCGTCTGGCGGCCATCAATGAAGAGCTTGCCGGTCTCGGCGCCAAATTCGGGCAGAATGTTCTGGCGGATGAAAAGAGCTGGAAACTTCTGCTTTCTACCGACGACGAGCTTTCCGGCATTCCCGGTTTTCTGCGTGATGCCATGGCGGGTGCCGCGCGCGAACATGGCGAAGACGGCAAATTTGCCGTTACCCTTTCCCGCTCCATCATCGAGCCATTCCTGACCTTCTCCGAACGCCGCGACTTGCGCGAGCAAGCCTTCAAGGCCTGGGTGGCTCGCGGCGAAAATGGTGGCGATACCGACAACCGCGCAACCGTCCGCCGTACGCTGGAACTGCGTGAGGAAAAGGCACAGCTTCTCGGCTACAAGAATTTTGCTGCCTACAAGCTGGACGACACGATGGCAAAAACGCCGGATGCCGTGAACGGTCTTCTGGGCCAGGTCTGGGAAAAGGCCGTGCTGCGCGCAGGTGAGGAGGAGGCTGAACTTGCCGCCATCATCGCCGCGGAGGGCAAGAACCACGAGGTGATGCCCTGGGACTGGCGCCATTACGCCGAAAAGCTGCGGGCACAGAAATTCAGCTTCTCCGAAACTGAATTGAAACCGTATCTGCAATTGGAAAAGATCATCGATGCGTGTTTCGATGTGGCCAACCGGCTCTTTGCAATTCGTGCCGTCGAGATCAAGGGTGTCGCCGCCTATCATCCCGATGTGCGGGTTTTTGAAATCCGCGACGACAAGGGCGACCTGAAGGCCATGTTCCTCGGCGATTATTTCGCCCGCCCGTCCAAGCGTTCCGGCGCGTGGATGAGTTCGTTCCAGTCGCAGCACAAGCTGCCTTTGAAGAACGGCACTGTCGGTGAAATACCGATCATCTACAATGTCTGCAATTTTGCAAAACCGGCAGAGGGGAAGCCTGCGCTGCTTTCGCTCGATGATGCGCGCACGCTGTTTCACGAATTCGGCCACGCCCTGCACGGCATGTTATCTGATGTCACCTATCCTTCCGTTTCCGGAACGGGTGTGTCGCGCGATTTCGTCGAGTTGCCGTCGCAGCTTTACGAACACTGGCTGACCGTGCCGGAAATTCTGGAGAAATATGCCCTGCATTATGAAACCGGGGCGCCGATGCCAAAGGCGCTGCTGGACAAGGTTCTGGCAGCACAGACCTTCAATGCCGGTTTCAGCACGGTGGAATTCACTTCTTCGGCTATCGTCGATATGGCGTTCCATACCCGTGACAGCGTCGGCGATCCCATGGTCGTGCAAGGTGAGGTGCTTTCCGCCCTGAACATGCCGAAGTCCATTGTCATGCGGCATGCGACGCCACATTTCCAGCATGTGTTTTCCGGTGATGGTTATTCGGCCGGTTATTATTCCTACATGTGGTCGGAGGTGCTGGACGCCGACGCGTTTTCTGCCTTCGAGGAAACCGGCAATGCCTTCGATGGTGAAATGGCGCGCAAGCTGAAAGAGAATATCTATTCAGTCGGTGGCTCGATCGATCCGGAGGAGGCCTATCTCGCTTTTCGCGGCAAGATGCCAAGTCCCGATGCCATGCTTTTGAAGCGCGGCCTCGTATAAAAGACTGTCATATTCTTGAGCTAGAACCTGAGCGCAGGGGGCATATGACAATGCCCCCCTTTCGCATTTGCAAAAAAAAGGTTATGAGCGCGCCAAACTAAATTGGCGCATCTCCCGACGGTAGCGCCCAACCTCAGAGATTTTGAACAATGGCAATTCGCAACATCGCGATTATCGCGCACGTTGACCATGGAAAAACGACGCTCGTTGACGAGCTTCTGAAGCAGTCCGGCTCGTTCCGCGACAACCAGCGCGTTGCGGAACGCGTGATGGATAGCAACGATCTCGAAAAGGAACGCGGCATCACCATTCTTGCCAAGGCGACTTCGGTGGAGTGGAAGGGTGTTCGCATCAACATCGTCGACACCCCCGGCCACGCCGATTTCGGCGGCGAAGTTGAGCGTATCCTGTCGATGGTGGATGGCGCGATCGTTCTGGTCGATAGTTCCGAAGGCCCGATGCCGCAGACGAAATTCGTCGTCAGCAAGGCGCTGAAGGTTGGTCTTCGTCCGATCGTCGCGATCAACAAGATCGACCGTCCGGATGGCCGCCATGAAGAAGTCATCAACGAAGTTTTCGACCTTTTCGCAAACCTCGATGCTACCGACGAGCAGCTCGACTTCCCGATCCTTTACGGTTCCGGCCGTGACGGCTGGATGAACGTCAACCCAGAAGGTCCGAAGGATCAGGGTCTTGCACCGTTGCTCGATCTGGTTCTCGAGCATGTTCCGGAGCCTACGGTTGAAGAAGGTCCGTTCCGTCTGATCGGTACCATCCTCGAAGCCAACCCCTTCCTCGGCCGTATCATCACCGGCCGTATCGCTTCCGGTTCGATCAAGCCGAACCAGGCCGTGAAGGTACTTGGCCAGGACGGCAAGACGATCGAAACCGGTCGTATTTCCAAGATCCTCGCATTCCGCGGCATTGAGCGCACGTCCATCGATGAGGCCCATGCGGGTGACATCGTCGCCATCGCTGGTCTTTCCAAGGGCACTGTTGCCGATACCTTCTGTGACCCTTCCGTCACCGAGGCGATGACCGCACAGCCGATCGATCCGCCGACCGTTACCATGTCCTTCATCGTCAACGACAGCCCGCTTGCCGGCACCGAAGGCGACAAGGTCACGAGCCGCGTCATCCGCGACCGTCTGTTCAAGGAAGCCGAAGGCAACGTCGCGCTGAAGATTGAAGAGGCTGAAGGCAAGGATTCGTTCTTCGTTTCCGGGCGTGGCGAATTGCAGCTGGCAGTTCTCATCGAAACGATGCGTCGTGAAGGCTTCGAGCTTGCAGTTTCGCGTCCGCGCGTTGTCATGCACAAGGATGAGAACGGCGCCATGATGGAGCCGATCGAAGAAGTCGTGATCGACGTCGATGAAGAGCACTCCGGCGTCGTCGTTCAGAAGATGTCCGAGCGCAAGGCTGAAATGGCTGAACTCCGTCCCTCCGGCGGTAATCGCGTTCGTCTGAAGTTCTACGCTCCGACCCGCGGCCTGATCGGCTACCAGTCGGAACTTTTGACCGACACGCGCGGCACGGCGATCATGAACCGTCTGTTCCACGACTATCAGCCGTACAAGGGTGCGATTGCTGGTCGCGTTAACGGCGTTCTTTTGTCGAACGGTTCGGGCGAAGCTGTCGCCTACGCCATGTTCAACCTGGAAGATCGTGGCCCGATGATCATCGAGCCGGGTGAGAAGGTTTATGCCGGAATGATTATCGGCATTCACTCTCGCGATAACGATCTCGAAGTGAACGTGCTGAAGGGCAAGCAGCTGACCAACATCCGCGCCGCCGGCAAGGATGAAGCCGTAAAGCTGACGCCGCCGATCCGCATGACGCTCGACCGCGCGCTTTCCTGGATCCAGGACGACGAGCTGATGGAAGTGACGCCGAAGTCCATCCGTCTGCGCAAGATGTTCCTCGACGCCAACGATCGCAAGCGTTTCGAAAAGGCGAAGCTCGCAGTTTGATTGCGGCTTCCCGTCAAGAATTGAAAAAACCCGGCCGCGAGCCGGGTTTTTTTATGCGCATGTTTTATTTGTGCATGAGTCGAAAGACCCTTGTGTCAAAGGTTAAGGATGCGTTAATTTTTCTCGGTCGTCCACATGAATAGGCTGTGGGTAAGCTTGCTGTCGTTAACCTTTATGGCTGGCAAGTTTTCATGGTCGGGGCCAGAATCGCGTTATGAAAACGTTATCCATAGATGTTCGCCGAGCCGAACCGCAAGATGCGCGCGCAATAGCCGAAGCGCACCGTCTGTCATGGCAACAGGCCTATGCCGGGCTGATCCCGCACCGACCGCTGACGCAGATGCTGGAGCGCCGCGGCGAAATCTGGTGGAAGAAGGCGACCCGGGGTTCCGCAACCATGCTGGTGGTGGAAGTGAAGGGCGTGGTTGCCGGATATGCCACGCTGGGCTTAAGCCGTGCGCGTGGGCTGCCGCATGACGGCGAAATCTACGAGCTTTATCTGCGGCCGGAATATCAGGGCATCGGGCTTGGCTCGCTGCTGTTCACGGAAGCTCGCCGGCTGCTGACCTCGCTCGGCTGCAACGGTGTTGTGGTCTGGTGCCTCGAAGATAGCGAGGTCGCCAATCGGTTTTTCCGTTCGCATGGCGGCCGGGACATCGCCGAGGGCATGGAAGATTTCGGCGGTAGGTCACTACGCAAGATCGGTTTCGTCTGGAACTGAGTACGCAGCCGGGTGATTTCACGCCGGTTTCATTTTTTCCGGTCGGCCATTCGCAATCCCGATGCCCTCAAATTCGGCATTCTGCCTTATCCGCCTAAAGCCATGTTGCAATACGGCGACTTTCCCAGTATCGAAAACCAAATCCAACCCCGTCGAATGAGGGAAGCGAATGCGTATCGATGCAATTTCCATTGGCAAGAATCCGCCGGAAGACGTGAATGTTATTGTCGAGGTGCCGGTTGGCGGCCAGCCGATCAAGTACGAGATGGACAAGGACGCCGGTGCGCTGATCGTCGATCGCTTCCTCTACACGCCAATGACCTATCCGGGTAACTATGGCTTCGTGCCGCACACGCTTTCCGACGATGGCGACCCGATCGACGTTCTTATCTGCAATACCCGCCCGCTGGTTCCTGGCTGCGTGATCAATGTGCGCCCCATCGGCGTCATGATCATGGAAGACGACGGCGGCAAGGACGAGAAGATCCTCGCCGTTCCGGTTCCGAAGCTGACGCGCCGTTACGACAAGGTCCACAACTACACCGACCTGCCGGAAATCACGCTGAAGCAGATCGAGCACTTCTTCGAGCACTACAAGGATCTGGAGCCCGGCAAGTGGGTGAAGATGGGCGGTTGGCAGGATGTCGACGTTGCCAAGAAGCTTATCGTCGAAGCCATCGAGCGCTACAAGACGCAGGGCTGATTTCAGCCGTTGCTTTAGACTCCCAGCTTTCTAAAAAGCTTTTTCGAAATCCTCCGGGTCGGTATCGATCCGGAGGATTTTTTTACGCGCTGTTTCACCTGAAATGAAGGTGATGGACGATTTGGGCAGTCCGAGTTTTTTCGCCAGCAAAATGACCAGGGCCTTGTTCGCCTTGCCGCCTTCAGGTACTGCGCTGACGCGGCCCTTCAGATGGGCATTTCCGTCAGCATCCTGCTCCACGCCGTCAATGGCATCGCGTCCCCCGTTCGGGGTGAGGCGAACGGACAGGCGTATGTGATCGCCGTGTTTTTGCCAGAGGTCGCTCAAGCGACCATGGGATAGAGCGTATTCCACATGAAGGAGCGGATGAAGAAGATGATCAGCAGCAGGATGATCGGCGAAATATCGATGCCGCCGAGATTAGGCAGAATGCTACGGATTGGGCGCAGAACCGGCTCGGTGACGTTGACCAGAAAGCTGCCGATGGCATTCACGAACTGGTTGCGGGAGTTGATGACGTTGAAGGCGTAAAGCCAGGAAAAAATGGCGCTGGCGATCAGCACCCACGTATAGAGGTTCAAAGCCAGATCGATGGTCTGAAACAGGGCAAGCATCAATATCTCCGTATCTTGATTGCAAGACATTTAGACATTCGCTCGTGAACCGGCAAGTGTTGCGCCTATAGGGCTGGCGATTCTTGTCGTATCGCTCTATTGCAGACTTCTCATATTGTCTCGAGAGCACCCAGCCGATGTCCCTGCCTTCTGCCGAAAACCGCTTCGGTGCATTCCGGCATAGTTCCTATCGCCGTTTTTTCAGCGCCCGGTTTTTTTCGGCCTTCGCAATCCAGATCGTTAGCGTTTCCGTGGGCTGGCAGATGTATGAGGTCACCGGCAATGCCTTTTATCTCGGCTTGATCGGTCTTTTCCAGTTTCTGCCATCGCTGCTTTTGATCCTTGTCACTGGAACGGTGGCGGACAGGCACAATCGCCGGCGCATTATGGCCGTATGCCTTCTGATCGCGGCCGGTTGCGCGGCGGCTCTGCTCGGCCTGACGTTGGCACACAGCTTTTCTCCCTGGCCGGTCTTTGCCATTCTCGTCGTGTTCGGCATAGAGCGGGCTTTCATGGGGCCGGCGGTGCAATCGCTGGCTCCCAATCTTGTGCCTGTCGAGGATTTGCCGAACGCCATCGCCTGGAACTCCTCTTCATGGCAGATGGCGTCCATTCTTGGCCCTGTCGCCGGTGGCCTGCTTTATGGTCTCGGCGCTTCCGTGGCCTATAGCGTGGCGCTCGTGCTGTTCATCGTGTCCGCTATGCTGGCGGTGACGATCCGCAAACCGGAGCAACGGGGTCCGGCAAAAGCGATCAGCCTCGAGACCATGCTGGCCGGGTTCAAATTCATCTCGCAGGAAAAAGTGGTTCTCGGCGCCATCTCGCTCGATCTTTTTGCCGTGTTGCTCGGCGGCGCTGTCGCCCTGATGCCGATTTTCGCCAAGGAAGTGCTGACACTCGGGCCTTGGGGGCTTGGGCTTCTGCGCGCGGCACCCGGTATCGGCGCCATAACCGTCGCGGTCATTCTGGCGTTCAGGCCCATCCGCCACCATGCCGGCCTGCTGATGTTCGTCGGTGTCGGGTTTTTCGGCATTTCCACCGTGGTGTTCGGACTTTCTCAAACCGCATGGGTGTCGATTGCCGCTTTGGTGGTCATGGGCGCATCGGACATGGTGTCGGTTTATGTGCGGGAAACGTTGATTGCGCTCTGGACGCCGGATGAGGTGCGCGGGCGCGTGAATGCGGTGAACATGGTGTTTGTCGGGGCGTCCAACGAGCTGGGTGAGTTCCGTGCCGGCACCATGGCCCATGTCGTCGGGGCCGTGCCAGCCGTCGTCATCGGCGGGGCGGGCACGCTTGCGGTTGCGGTCATCTGGGCACTCGGCTTTTCGAAGCTGCGCAGGATCGACAATCTGGATGCACCACGCTGACGCGCATCAGCGCTGCGGTTTGCCTTCGAAAACCAGATCAAGGAAATTGCCAAGCCAGGACCGGAGCGGTGTGTCGAACAACATGCGCCCCTCCAGATGCTGGCTGCCGACCTGTGCATTGGGCATACCGAAGCGCTGTGCGCCACGCACCACCCAGCTGTGCATCATCGCGCGGGTCAGTTCTGCGTGAAACTGAAGGCCCCAGGCGTTTTTTCCGTATCGGTAAGCCTGGTTGGGATAGGTTTCGCCCGATGCCAGAAGCTCCGCTCCCCGCGGCAAATCGAACCCTTCGCGGTGGAAATGATAGACCATCTTCGGCCAATGCGGCATCAGCAATCGCCCGTGTTCGGTCGCATGAAGCGGATACCAGCCGATTTCCACCTTGCCTTCACGGTCGGCCTCTACCTTACCACCCAGATGTTTGGACAGCATTTGTGCGCCGAGGCAGATACCGAGAAAGGGTTTGTTTTCCTTCAGCGGCACTTTCAGCCAGTCAATTTCGGCTTTGATATAGTCATGCGGGTCGTTGGCGCTCATCGGGCCGCCGAAGATGATGGCGCCCGCATGTTTCTCCAGCGTTTGCGGCAGATCGTCTCCAAGCGCGGGGCGCCTTATATCCAGCCGATAGCCTTTTTCCACCAGCATCTGGCCGACGCGGCCCGGCGTGGAACGTTCCTGATGCAGGATGACGAGCAGCGAAGGTTGTTTTCTCTGTTGCCTGGAGGGGTCAAACAGCATCGTCTTCGTTTTCGCTTTCTTCAGCGGGTCCTGACCTGGTGGCGGCCTGCTGACGTTGCAGAACCCTGTCGCGCACGGAAACACCGAGTAGATCGGCCACGCGCCAGATCACATGATCTTCCATCTCGCTTCGTTCGCCGTCAGCGTAAACAATATCCCAGAGGATGCCAATAAGCTCCACGCGCTGCTCTTCATCGAGATGGCGGCGGATGTCGGTGGTGAAGCGATAATAGTCTACCGCTTCCTTGCCGGCCTCCTGGCCGGCGGCAAGAAGCGCGTCCAGCTTGCCGGCATCGAGATGATAATAGTCGTGGAGGATCTCACGAAGGCGATCACGCTCGCTTTTGGAGACCGTGCCGTCCGCTTCCATTACCTGAAAACAGAGGGCGGCCACCGCGACCCTCAGATCATCGGGGCTGAATTCATCCGCATGCTGGCCAACGAGGTTTTGAATAAACGACTGGATCTGGTTGAACATCGATAGCCTGTCAGAAGAGTTTTAGCCGGGTTTTGGGTTCGGCTTCCACGCCGGGTTTCTTGACGCCGGGATCATCCGGTGCACCACCGAAAAATGGCACTGGTTCTGTCTTCGCATCCGCTGGCCTGGCTTCCACCGGAACTTCATTTGTTGCCGGCTTTTTCTCCTTCGGGGCAGATACGTCCGGCTTGACCTCGATGGGTGCGGGTTTCGTCACAACAATGGGCTGAGGTGCCACTTCAACAACGATCGGGGTCGGAGCCTGTTCGGTCCTTGCCGGTGCTGCCGCAATCGCATTTTCGATTGTCAGGTCTTCGACAGGTCCTTCAAGCTGGCCAAAAGGCGCTTTCCACTCGAAGGCGTCGAGACGGCCTGTCACGGGCGAAACCGGAAGCCATTTCTCCGAAGTGACACCATCTGCCACCCAGACGGGATCACGTGGTGCGCGCAGCGCCTGCGCCATCCAGTAACGCACCCGCCCCTGATCGCCGGTTTCGGCTTCCTCGATGTCGGCCATCAGCAGGAAGATGCTTTCGCGCGGCTCGATCCGGGCGGCGGCTTCCGCTTTGGCACGCGCCTTGGCAAATTCCTTGGCGTCGAGAGCTGCCTGCGCCACGGCAAACAGGGATTCGATGTTGTTGGGTTTCAGGCTCTCAAGCCGTTCGGCACGTTTAAGGCGATCGATGGCCGTATCGCCGCTGCGCGCCCGAACATAGAGATCGGCGATCTGCGAGTGGGGATCGTTCTTCCATACCGGTTCCAGAACCGCTGCGGCCTTGCGCAGATTGTCTTCGCGCAGATAGGATTTTGCTGCGATCAATGCTGCGGGCACAAGGCTTTTTGCAAGCTTCAGGGCTTGTTTTGCGTCTTCGCGTGCACCCACTGGGTCGCTCTCCAGTTTTTCACCGGCCTTTGCGGTAAGAAGCACAGCTTTCAGCCGCTCAGCCTCGCCGCGTTGGATAACGCCGGCTGCTTTTTGCTGGTCGAGCAGGCGGATCGCGTCATCCCACTCGCCGTTGCGGCAGCGGGTTTCCAGCGTCGCCTGTGCTGCCCAGGGCAGGTAAGGGGCTTTTTCGGCTGCGTCCTCGGCATATTGCTGGGCTGCTTCATGGGCTCCCTGTCGGCGCGCCTCGATATAAAGGCCGCGAAGGCCAAGTTCGCGGGTTTCAGGATCGCGGGCCATCGCCTCGAATTTGCGCCGCGCCTCGTCATATTTGCCTTCGATGAGGTCGGCCTGCGCATCAAGCAGGTGGATCAGCGGCTCCTGATCAGCACTGAGAAGCCCCTGCGTGCGGGCAGTCATCTTGCGGGCCAGAATGGCATTGCCGGCGCCGGCGGCGATGAGGCCGGTGGAGAGCGCCTGATAACCACGGTCACGCTTGCGGGCGCGAAAATAGCGTCGTGCCGCGTTCGGCGATGTCCATATGGCATTGACGACCCACCAGACCAGCATGACGGCCGCAACGAATGCAGCAACGATGGAGGCGGCGACCATCAGGCTCATTTCGATCAGCTGGCCCTGCCAGACGAGTGAGAGGACACCGGGCCTGTCCGCCAGCCAGGAGAAACCGAAACCGAGCGCCAGAACGATGAGGACGAAAGTCAGAATTCTGGTCATGCCTTACCCCTGCTTGCCGGTGCTGGTGATGGCGCGGTTTAACGTGCCTCTCACCAGGTTTTCGACCTCGATGCGCGCATCCAGAGATTTTTTATAGTCGGCGGATGCTGTCTTGGCGGCCTCGGGAAGCCCATTCCATTCAAGTGCCGCACCCTGCAGATCTCCGTTGCGCAACTTGTTTTCCATGCGCGCGATCATGGCGTCGGGGGTCTCGCCTTCGATGTTTCCGACGGGGCGGACCTTCACCAGCGAAAAGGCGCTTTCCGTCAGACGTTCCATGATGCCCTGATTGGGGTCGGGCCGATTGATCGCCAAGAGCATCGCATTCGCAACGTCGGGGAATTTCTGCATCAGCTCCGAGCGCGATGGCACGCCGGTTGCGGCGAAAGACTGCAAGGATGCGATTGCCGGATCGTCCGGGGTTACCTTAGACAATGTGTCGAGTTCAGTGAGGAACGGCCCACCGCGATCAATCGCGGCTTTCAGTGCGGCCGACGCGATGGCGCGGGCGACTTCTATATCGTCGCGCGGTTCATTGATCTTGGTTTCCGCGTCAGTCAGGCGGCGTGTCAGCTCCGCCGTTGCTGAGGCCTGCGCGGAACGCTCTGACGTGAGCGCGGATTCCAGCGCGGTTATTTTTTCCGAAAGTGCGTCCACCTGCGGGGCTTCGCCCTTTGCGCCCTCAAGAGCGGCGATGCGCTGTTCCAGCGCCGAGGTATCCCCTCCTGCCGCGGGAACATTGGCGAGCTGCTGACGCAGGCTCCCTAGCTCGGTTCTCAATGCGGCAATCTCATCGCTTCCGGTCTTGCTCACATTAAACGAGGGTAGAATGCCGGCATATTGCATGCTGCCAGCAGCTGCGAGCGCCACGAGGCCACCCACGATACCCGCCGCGATCACACCGGAGGTTGCCGCCTGTTTGCGCGCGGGTTGCTGTGGCGTGGATGGCTTGGCCGGTCCGGAGGATGACGCGCCTGTCGATGGCTTTGCACCAGTAGTCGCGCTTCCGGATGCTGCGGACGACGATGTGGAAGCAAAAGTCGCAGGCTTTGCGCCCGCCGCGGAAGCGGAAGCAGCGCTTGCGTCAGTCGCGCTGGTCACCGGTTTCGCTTCGGGTTTCGGCGAAGCTGTCTCGGGCTGTTTGTCGGCAGGTTTTTCCACCTGGGGCTTGCCGGTTGCCGGTTCCGCCTTGTGAACGTTCGGTGCAGGCTCCATGGGTGTTTTATGCGTCTGTTCCCAAACGGGAGCCGGGCTGGACGTTTCGGCTGCTTCTGGCTTGGGAGGAACGTTTGGCTGAGCTGCTGCCGGTGTCGTCTCGCCGGTCTTGTCATCAGTCTTTGCAGCATCCACGTCGGCGGAAATTGCTTTCACGTCTTTTGCGTCCAGGTCGATGGTGACCGGTTCGGCGTTTGACTTGGAGTGGCGTGGCGGCTTTCCCGATACCATGACAACCTCATTTCTGCCTGCAATAGTCTAAACCTAGTCAGTGACGGCGGCAAAGGAAAGAGGCGAGCCTGAATTAGGTTCCAGACTTTCGGTGGAGAAGTTCAAACATGGCTGCCTCGTTTGCCCCTTCGGCGGCTGCGGCGTTCGCGCGGAAGATTTCCGGAACCAGTGAAAGCACATTGCGGCTGATGCAGACGAATTGTGTGGTGGTCAGCGCCGCCACATATTTTTCCGACGATGCGTGGCGGAAAAAGGCCCGTGCGGCTTCCGACGAATAGAGCAGGACCACATCGGCAGCTGTCTTCACAAGTGCTGTTTCGAGCATATCGTCTGAAAGATCTGACGGCTGCATTTCGTAACAATCGACGGTTCGGAAGGAAATTCCCGCGGCGGCAATGCCGTCCTCGAACACGGCGCCTCGCGGTGTGCCGGCAAGATAGAGCAATGGATCTGTGCTCTCCGTTAGGGGGCGATGCTCCGAGACAAGCCCCGCGAGAGCCACCGCATCACCAGATCCGGTGAGGATGTTTTGGAAGCCGATTTCCCTCGCCGCTTCCGCCGTCGCCTCGCCGACGGCGAAAAGCGGTTTCGAAAGATGGGGCGCAAGTCGGTGGCGGAAATCTCTAAGCGCCCGCAAGGCCTCGGCGCTGGTCACGGCAATGGCCGACAGCGGCTCCGATAGCGCTGATATGGCGCGCTCGCCGTGGTGGACGGGATGAAACAGCGGAAGAAGCACCGGCTCGTGACCGAGGGCTTCAAGCTTTGCGGCCGTCTTTTCGCCCGAACGAAGCGGCCGGGTGACGACGATCCGCATCGGCTCAGCTCCAGCCGTCGAAGAAGTTGCTGCCTGCCCTGGCGCGCACGTCTTCACCGGCCCTGCGACCCAAGTCCTCGGCATCCTTGCGAGCACCGGAAATCTCGACGCTGTGGCTCGTCTGTCCGTCCGGTGTGAGGATCAGGCCGGAGAAATGAAGTTCCTCGCCGTGGCAGGTAGCAAAGCCCGCAATCGGGGTGCGACAGGAACCATCGAGGGCGGCCAGAAAGGCGCGCTCGCAGGTAACCGCATCGTAGGTGGGTATGTCGTTGATAGGTGAAAGCAACTCGTCCATGCGTGTGTCGCCAATACGGCTCTCGACGCAGATCGCGCCCTGCGCGGGGGCTGGTGGAAATTCCTTCGGGTCGAGAATGTCCGTCGGGACATTCTCCATGCCCAGCCGTTTCAGGCCGGCAAAGGCGAGAAGCGTGGCATCCGCCTGGCCTTCCTCCAGTTTGCGCAGGCGGGTTTCGACCTGGCCGCGAAAGATGATGACGCTCAGGTCGGGACGCAGGCGGCGGATCAGCGCTTGGCGGCGCAAGGATGCGGAGCCGACAACGGCGCCCTGCGGTAGTTCCAGAAGCTTCGGTGCGGTGCGACCAATGAAGGCGTCGCGCATATCCTCGCGCGGCAGGAAAGCGGAAAGATAAAGGCCCTTCGGCAAAACGGTCGGCATGTCCTTGGAGGAATGCACGGCAATATCGAGCTCGCCGGAAAGAAGCTGGCTCTCCAGTTCTTCCGTGAACAGGCCCTTGCCGCCGATCTCCGACAAAGCGCGGTCGGTTATCCGGTCACCCTTGGTGGAAAGCACGACGATTTCGAACATATCTTCCGGCAGACCGTGTGCCGACATCAGCCGGTTACGGGTCTCGTAAGCCTGTGCGAGCGCCAGAGGGCTGCCGCGCGTGCCGATTCGGAAAGGTTTTGTTTGCATCCGCGTCTATCCATTGTTACCGGAGTTGTCTTAGACCAACTCAGCGCATGATCGCAATGAACGAACAGAATTGATGACCCCCTTTCTTCGTATCCTCGGCATAGAGACAAGCTGTGACGAAACCGCTGCATCCATTGTGGTTCGGCATGCGGACGGACGTGGCGAGATCGTGTCCGACGTCGTTTTGTCGCAGCTTGAGGAACACAGCGCCTATGGCGGCGTGGTGCCCGAAATTGCTGCCCGCGCCCATGTCGAGGCGCTGGACACGCTGGTGGAAGAAGCGCTGGAACAGGCGGGTGTCACCCTTGCCGATGTCGATGCCATCGCGGCCACGTCCGGCCCCGGCCTCATCGGCGGTCTGCTGGTGGGCCTAATGACCGGCAAGGCGATTGCGAAGGCTGCAGACAAGCCGCTTTACGCCATCAACCATCTCGAAGGCCATGCGCTGACGGCGCGTCTGACCGAAGGTCTTTCCTTCCCCTATCTGATGCTGCTGGTCTCCGGCGGCCACACCCAGCTTGTGCTGGTTCGCGGTGTGGGTGAATACGAGCGCTGGGGTACGACCATTGATGACGCGCTTGGAGAAGCCTTCGACAAAACTGCTAAGCTTCTGGGATTGCCCTATCCCGGCGGGCCTGCGGTTGAAAAGGCAGCAGCGAAAGGCAACCCTGACCGTTTTGCACTGCCGCGCCCGATGGTCGGCGAGACGAGACTCGATTTTTCCTTCTCCGGTCTGAAGACAGCGGTGCGGCAGGCGGCGACCGCGATCGCTCCGCTTTCGGATCAGGATATTGCCGATATCTGCGCCTCCTTCCAGAAGGCGGTGTCACGCACGCTCAAGGACCGTATCGGTCGTGGGCTTGCCCGCTTTAAGGAAGAGTTTCCGCATCTCGAGACGAAGCCCGCTTTGGTCGTGGCCGGCGGCGTTGCCGCCAATACGGAAATCCGCCAGACCCTCCAGGCGCTTTGTGATGTCCACGGGTTCCGCTTTGTCGCACCGCCGCACCGGCTCTGCACTGACAATGCCGCGATGATTGCCTGGGCCGGGCTGGAGCGGATGGCATGCGGCCGGGAACCCGATGCGCTGGAGATCGCGCCGCGCTCGCGCTGGCCGCTTGATGGCAGCGCGGAGACATTGATCGGTTTCGGCAAAAGGGGAGCCAAGGCCTGATGCAGCGGGAGAAAATCGTCGTCATCGGCGCTGGCGCCTTCGGAACCGCGCTCGCCGTCGTCATCGCGCTGGAGAATCGGCATGACGTGACCCTGCTCGGCCGTGATGCGTCCCTGATGGCCGATCTTAGGGCTGATCGCATTCACGAGGCTGTCCTGCCGGGTGTAGACCTGCCGGATGCGCTGGAATTTTCCGTTGTGCCGGATGTGCTGGCCGATGCAGGCATCGTGTTGTTTGCCATGCCCTCTCAGGCCCATGCCGATGCGGCGCGCCATTACGGTCCTTATCTGGCTAATGATTGTATCATCGTTACCTGTGCCAAGGGCATCGACCGGGTGTCCGGCCGGCTGCTGACGGAACTTCTGGAAGCGGAACTGCCGCATCATCCAATCGCCGTTCTCTCCGGTCCGGGGTTTGCGGCCGATATCGCGCGCGGACTGCCGACGGCGATGGCGATAGCGGCGGAAGACGCTGTCATCGCCGAGCGGCTGGCGACCACGATTTCCGGCAGAACCTTCAGGCTTTATGCCTCGACCGACCGCACGGGCGTGCAGCTTGGCGGCGCGCTGAAGAATGTGCTCGCCATTGCCGCCGGCATCGTTGAAGGTGCGGGCCTCGGCGATTCCGCACGGGCGGCGTTGATTTCGCGGGGGCTTGCCGAGATGTCGCGTCTGGTCGTTGCCATGGGCGGCAAGGCCGATACCGTGCGCGGTCTTTCCGGCCTTGGCGATCTCGTGCTGACCGCCACAAGCCACCAGTCGCGAAACCTGCGTTTCGGCATCGCGCTTGGCCGGGGCGAAGGCAAGGACATGTCCGGCGGGCTGGTGGAGGGCGCCTTTGCGGCAGCCGTTGCCGCCCGGCTCGGCGAACATCACGCTGTCGACATGCCGGTGACCGAGGCGGTTGCGGCCATCATCGACGGCAATCTAGACGTGGCGAGCGCCATGCAACAATTGATGACAAGGCCCATCACCACTGAATGAGTGTGGCCTTCGGATAGTTTTTACGCATGTCCTGGTCCCAAAACCGCTTACACTTTTGGGAGACATGCGCCAGCGAGGAGACGAAAATGCTGTTTGCCTTTATCTGCAAAGACAAGCCCGGCCATCTGAACGTGCGCATGGACACGCGCCCGGCTCATCTGGAGCACCTGAACAAGTTGAACGCCGAAGGCACGCTGAAGATTGCCGGACCGTTTCTGGATGCCGAAGGCAAGCCGAATGGCAGCCTTGTCATCGTGGAAGCTGCCGACATCGATGCGGCTAAGGCCCTTGCCGATGCCGATCCCTATGCAAAGGCCGGCCTGTTCGAAAGCGTGGATGTGAAGCCCTATAACTGGGTCTTCAACAATCCGGGGGCGTGACCGGCCATGGCGAATTACTGGCTTTACAAGTCTGAGCCGTTCAAATGGTCCTGGGAAATGCAGAAGGCCAAGGGCGAGGCCGGCGAAGAATGGACCGGCGTGCGCAATTATCAGGCCCGCAACAACATGCGCGCCATGAAAATCGGCGACAAGGGTTTTTTCTACCACTCGAATGAAGGGCTGGATGTCGTCGGCATCGTGGAAGTCTGCGCCCTTTCGCACCCGGATTCGACCGCAGAGGGCGATCTGAAGTGGGATTGCGTGGATATCCGCGCCGTTTGCGACATGCCGAAACCGGTTTCGCTGAAGGATGTGAAGGCCAATCCGAAACTCGAAAAGATGTCGCTGGTCACCTCCATGCGGCTTTCGGTGCAGCCGGTGACGGAAGAGGAATATCTCGAAGTCTGCCGCATGGGTGGCCTTTCCAATCCACCGAAATCTCCGGACTGAGCTTTCGGTGAGGACCGATCCTGAACGCTTCATTCTCGACAATACCGGCATCATGCATCCACCACATGTGCCGGAATTGCGCCTCCATCTTGCGACCGAAGCCCATGAGCTGTGGCTGAAGACGGAGGAGGAGCTGGAAGAGATCGGCCTGCCGCCGCCATTCTGGGCTTTCGCCTGGGCTGGTGGACAGGGACTTGCCCGCTACGTTCTCGATCACCCTGAAAGTGTCTCCGGCAAGCGTGTGCTGGATTTCGCCAGCGGTTCCGGACTGGTCGCCATTGCCGCCGTAAAGGCGGGCGCCGCGGCTGTTGTCGCCGCCGATATCGATCCGTGGACGGAAACGGCCATTCGGCTGAATGCTGCTCTCAACGGTGTGGCCATCGATTTTACCGGCCGCAATCTGGTTGGGACGCCGGTTGAGGCGGATGTTCTGCTGGCCGGCGACGTGTTTTATGATCGCGCCTTTGCCGATCTCCTCGTGCCTTGGTTTCTGGAACTGGCGGATAGAGGCGTGACCGTACTCGTCGGCGATCCGGGGCGGGCCTACCTGCCCAAACAGCGCCTTTACGCCGAGGCAACCTATCAGGTGCCGGTGACGCGGGCTCTGGAAGACAGTGAAGTCAAAAAGACCACCGTCTGGCGTTTTGTCTGATCATATCAGGGCCTGATGATGCAGACGCCGTGCTGGTAATCGCAGGCGTCGCCTGTCGTTTCGGCGCGGACGTTGATGATTTTCGCCTTCGGTGCCAGCTGCGCGCCCATATTGACGGTTGCGCCTTGTCGCGAAAGCCCACCATTGATCGCGAAATAATTGCCGTTCCCACGGACCCTCAAGGCGGATATTCCACCCACATAAGTGCCGCCGGAAAGGGTGGAGGGCAGTCCGTCCGTGGAGAAGCTCAACTGTGACTGACGATCCTGATAATGGTGGCGACTATAAAAATCACCTGCCGCAGCAGGAGGCAGTGCCGTGAAAATAATGCCTGCAGTCATCACCGCCAGAGCTGCGATTCGATGCTGTAACATGAGCCTCATTCTCCGGATTTTTTCGGTTAACGAATAGTAAATTACATGATTTCGAAATTACGTAAAGGTAAATATTTTGAAGGCGTAAATCTTGGAAATGCTCGTTTTTTTATTTTCGAGCAAAAAAATTCCAAAAAAAATTCGTGAACCAATCGATTAAATTGGAATCGGTCATGAAATGTGCTTGTCGTGATGCTCCCATGTGATTAAACGTCGCGGTTGGTGCAATGCACATTCTTTCGTCATGTGCTGTTGCTTGGGGGCGCCCGATCTGACGGGTGCACGGGAAAACGCCGCGAGGTTCTGATGGCGAACGTGACAAATAACCGGCCTCTGTCGCCGCATCTTCAAATTTACAAGCCGATTCCGACGATGGTCGCATCCATCGTGCACCGCATCACGGGTGCGGCGCTTTATTTCGGAACGCTTCTTGTCGCCTGGTGGCTTATCGCACTTGCTTCCGGCCCTGCCTATTACGACTGGGTCAGCTGGGCAATCGGTACGATCATCGGCAAGCTTATCCTGATCGGATATACCTGGGCTCTCGTTCACCACATGCTGGGCGGCCTTCGCCACTTCATGTGGGATCTCGGCCATGGCTTCGAGAAGAACTTCAACACGAAACTCGCCAAGGCGACCTTTGTAGCGTCGATCTGTCTGACCGCGCTGATCTGGGTCATCGCCCTGATCGTGCGCTAAGGAGATAGCCTGTCATGGATATGCGTACACCTCTCGGAAAGGTTCGTGGCCTCGGCTCCGCCAAGGAAGGCACCGACCATTTCTGGCGCCAGCGCCTTACGGCCGTCGCCAACGTGCCCTTGCTGATCTTCTTCGTGGTCTTTCTCATCAAATATGCCGGCGCTCCCTATCCGGAAGTTGCGGCGGCGCTTTCCAACCCTCTCGTTGCGGTCATCATGGGTCTGGTGCTGGTTTCCGGCCTCATTCACATGAAGCTCGGCATGCAGGTCATCATCGAAGACTACGTTCACGGCGAGGTTTCGAAGCTCGTTCTTCTGATGCTCAATACGTTTTTCGCGGTTCTCATTGGCGGTCTTTGCATCTTCGCCATTCTGAAAATCGCATTCGCAGGATAAATCGGCCATGGCATCGATCAGTTCACCTTCCCAGAATGGCAAGGCTTACACCTACGTCGATCACTCCTATGACGTGATCGTGGTGGGCGCCGGCGGCGCGGGTCTGCGCGCAACGCTCGGCATGGCGGAACAGGGGTTCCGCACGGCCTGCATCACCAAGGTTTTCCCAACGCGCTCCCACACGGTCGCGGCGCAGGGCGGCATCGCCGCTTCTCTCACCAACATGACGCCCGACTGTTGGCAGTGGCACCTTTACGACACCGTAAAGGGCTCCGACTGGCTGGGCGACGTCGACGCGATGCAATATCTCGCCATGGAAGCGCCAAAGGCGGTCTATGAGCTGGAGCATTACGGCGTGCCCTTCTCGCGTAATGCCGAAGGCAAGATCTACCAGCGCCCGTTTGGCGGCCATATGCAGAACTACGGCGAAGGCCCGCCGGTGCAGCGCACCTGCGCCGCTGCCGACCGTACCGGCCACGCCATTCTGCACACGCTTTATGGCCAGTCGCTGCGCAACAATGCGGAATTCTTCATCGAATATTTCGCGCTCGACCTCATTATGGCGCCCGATGGCCGCTGCACGGGCGTCGTGGCGTGGAACCTCGATGACGGCACGATCCATCGCTTCTCCGCCAAGATGGTGGTGCTGGCGACCGGTGGTTACGGCCGCGCCTATTTCTCGGCGACCTCGGCTCATACCTGCACCGGCGACGGCGGCGGTATGATCGCACGTGCCGGGCTGCCGCTTCAGGATATGGAATTCGTTCAGTTCCACCCGACCGGCATTTACGGCGCGGGCTGCCTGATCACCGAAGGCGCGCGCGGCGAGGGCGGTTATCTCGTCAACTCCGAAGGCGAGCGCTTCATGGAGCGTTATGCTCCTTCGGCGAAGGACCTTGCTTCGCGTGACGTGGTGTCTCGCTGCATGACCATGGAAATCCGCGAGGGTCGTGGCGTCGGCAAGAACAAGGACCACATCTTCCTGCATCTCGATCACCTTGATCCGGCGATCCTGCATGAGCGTCTTCCGGGTATTTCCGAAAGCGCCAAGATTTTCGCCGGCGTTGACGTGACGCGCGAGCCGATCCCGGTCTTGCCGACCGTTCACTACAATATGGGCGGCATTCCGACCAACTATTGGGGCGAAGTGCTGAACGCCAACGCCGAGAACCCGGAACGCATCGCTCCCGGCCTGATGGCCGTTGGCGAAGCCGGTTGCGCCTCGGTTCACGGCGCGAACCGCCTCGGCTCCAACTCGCTGATCGACCTTGTGGTCTTCGGCCGCGCTGCCGCCATCCGTGCAGCCCAGGTCATCGACCGCGATTCGCCGGTTCCTGCTCTCGACACGGCTGCCTGCGACAAGATCATGGATCGCTTCGACAGCCTGCGTTATGCCAACGGCTCGACGCCGACGGCGGTGCTGCGTGACAAGATGCAGCGCGCCATGCAGGACGATGCCGCCGTATTCCGCACACAGGAATCGCTGGAAAGCGGTTGCCAGCGCATTTCCGCCATTTGGAAGGAACTGCCTGACGTCAAGGTTACCGACCGGTCGATGGTCTGGAACTCCGATCTGGTGGAAACGCTCGAGCTCCACAATCTGATGGCCAACGCGATCACCACGGTCTACGGCGCGGAAGCGCGCAAGGAAAGCCGCGGTTCGCATGCCCGCGAGGATTTCGTCGATGGTCCGTTCGGCGGTCGCGACGATGTGAACTGGCGCAAGCACACGCTTGCCTGGGTCAGCCCTGAAGGTGATGTCAAGCTCGACTACCGCCCTGTTCACACCGACCTGATCGCCGACGGCATCGATCCGAAAAAGATCGAGCCGAAGGCTCGCGTCTACTGATTTGAGGAACTGGATATGGTTGAACTCGCTCTCCCCAAGAATTCCCAGATCAGCGAAGGCAAAGTCTGGCCGAAGCCGGATGGTGCCAAGAACGTTCGCGAATACCGGATCTATCGCTGGAACCCGGATGATGGCCAGAACCCGCGCATCGATACCTATTATATCGATATCGACGATTGCGGGCCGATGGTTCTCGATGCGCTGCTGTACATCAAGAACAATATCGACCCGACGCTGACGCTGCGCCGCTCCTGCCGTGAAGGCATTTGCGGTTCCTGCGCTATGAACATCGACGGCACCAACACGCTCGCCTGCACCAAGGGCATGGAAGAGATCAAGGGAACGGTGAAGGTCTATCCGCTGCCGCATATGCCAGTGGTGAAGGACCTCGTTCCGGACCTGTCGAACTTCTACGCGCAGCACCGCTCCATCGAGCCGTGGCTGAAGACGGTTTCGCCGACGCCTGCCAAGGAATGGAAGCAGAGCCATGAGGACCGCCTGAAGCTCGATGGTCTCTACGAGTGCATTCTGTGCGCCTGCTGCTCCACTTCCTGTCCCAGCTACTGGTGGAACGGCGACCGTTACCTCGGCCCCGCCGTTCTGCTGCAAGCCTATCGCTGGCTGATCGACAGCCGCGACGAAGCAACCGGCGAACGTCTTGATGATCTCGAAGATCCGTTCCGTCTTTATCGCTGCCACACCATCATGAACTGCGCGCAGGCTTGCCCGAAGGGTCTCAACCCGGCCAAGGCGATCGCGGAAATCAAGAAGATGATGGTCGAGCGTCGCGTCTGAAGACGATTCGTTTGGACAGAAAATCTATCGGGCCGCGGTTTGGACCGCGGCCCTTTTTTACAACCGGGCGCGGGAAATTTCGGTAAAAATCGACCGAAATGGTAATTATCCCAGCCATCGCTTGCGCAAGATAAGGCTTTGGTAATAATTCAGCCTTCTTGTTTGATCATGGTCTTTCCGGAAGCGAGAGAATCGGGAGCTTGATATGCAATTCAGATATGTGGTGACGGGTCTTGCGGTTGTAATGAGCCTGGCCGGTTGCCAACGTACCTCCTACGATTACAACAACAACACCAGCAACAATCCCGGTTATACGCCGCCGTTGCAGGCACAGCCGGTTCCCTCCGTTCAGTCTGGCGCCCTGCCGCCACCCGGTGGTGCTTCCGGCAGTCAGTTCCCGTCAGCACCCGCTTCTGCGACGCCTGGCGGCACTGATATGGCGTCTGCCGCTCCGCCGACAACGGCGCTTGATGTCACCAAGGAATCCATGGTTGGCAACTGGCGCGTTTCCAATGGCGGCGCCAATTGCGACATGTTCCTGACGCTTACCAATCTCGGCAGCGGTTCTCGTGGCGGCACGCGTGGCTGCTCCGGCGAACTCACGGCGATGGGGTCCTGGGAAGTGTCCGGCAAGATGGTCCTCTTCAAGAACCGTTCCGGCGATACGATCGGCCGCGTCTACAAGAGCGCCGATGCGCGTTTTGACGGCACGACGAATAGCGGCCAGCCGCTGAGCCTCAGCCGATAGAGCATCTCCGGTGCATCCGGATCGCCTCGCCTGTTTCAAGCCATTCCATTCGTCGCGGGCGTCCGTCCGCGACCGGGGCGCTTTTCCATGAAGCCATTGCCTGACTACAACCATAGTGTCGTTGAACAGCTCAACGCATTGACGGCAGCTGGCACTTTGCAGGCGGATGCCGCGCAACGCGGCGTTGCGGCCCACCTCGACCGTATCCTTGCCGATTTGAAAGCGCGCAAACCCGCCAGGAAAAAAAGCGCACTCGGCTGGATGTTCGCTCGCAAGGCTGGCCCGTCCGCCTTCGTCAAGGGACTGTATGTCCATGGCAGCGTTGGCCGCGGCAAGACGATGCTGATGGACATGTTCTACGAGATGGCGCCCGTCTCTTCCAAACGGCGCTGCCATTTTCACGAATTCATGGCTGATGTCCATAATCGCGTGCACGCGCATCGGCAGAAGCTCAAGAATGGCGAAACCAAGCAGGCCGATCCCATTCCTCCAGTGGCAGCCCAGCTTCTGGCGGAAGCGGAGCTTCTTTGCTTCGATGAGTTCACCGTCACGGATATTGCCGATGCGATGATCCTCGCCCGGCTGTTCAGCGAGCTTTTTGCCAATGGCTGCACATTGGTAACAACGTCCAATGTTGTGCCCGACAATCTTTACAAGGACGGGCTTAATCGCGGCCTGTTTCTGCCCTTTGTCGATTTGCTGAAGAAGCATGTGGAAGTGGTGACGCTGGACAGTCCCACCGATTACCGCATGGAAAAGCTGGAAAGCCTGCCGGTCTATGTCACGCCACTCGACGGTGCGGCGGATCAGGCGATGGATATGGCCTGGCGGCACATGACCGGTGGCCATCTTGTCGCGCCAACCGAAATACCGATGAAGGGCCGCTCCATTCTGGTGCCGCGCGCCAGCGGCCGTGTGGCCCGCTTTTCCTTCTCCGACCTTTGCGAAAAGCCGCTCGGCGCTTCTGATTTTCTCGCGATAGCCAATCGTTTCGATACAGTCTTCATCGACCACATCCCGTTTCTCAATGCCGACAAACGGAACGAAACCAAGCGTTTTATCATTCTCATAGACGCGCTGTACGATCACCGCGTCCGCCTCTTCGCCTCCGCTGCGGCCATGCCCGAAGACCTGCTCGGCAAGCGCAAGGGCACCGAAGGTTTCGAGTTCGATCGCACCGCCTCGCGCCTGTTTGAGATGCGCAGTGCAGATTATCTGGTGCTCCACCATGAAAAACGGCAGAAAGTTTGACACTTTCGTGACGCATTCTCTTACGTTTACGTAAGAAAATAATGATCTAAACGATTGAAAATATTCATGCCAAAAGAATCTGTTGCCAATTTTGGTCAATGGGGCTAATCGAAGTGCGACAATTTGGCTGCCGGTGGCGTGGTGAAATTGAATTGAAGCTCTAGAGGAAGCATTCGATGGCTCGCAAAAAGATTGCACTTATTGGTTCTGGCATGATCGGCGGCACGCTGGCGCATCTCGCCAGCCTGAAGGAACTGGGCGATATCGTCCTCTTCGATATTGCCGACGGCATCCCGCAGGGCAAAGGTCTGGATATTGCCCAGTCCGGACCGGTTGAAGGTTTCAATGCCAAGCTCACTGGCGCGTCCGACTACGCTGCCATCGAAGGCGCTGATGTCTGCATCGTCACCGCAGGCGTCGCCCGCAAGCCCGGCATGAGCCGCGACGATCTTCTCGGCATCAATCTCAAGGTCATGGAGCAGGTCGGCGCCGGCATCAAGAAATATGCCCCGAACGCTTTCGTCATCTGCATCACCAACCCGCTGGACGCCATGGTCTGGGCGCTTCAGAAGTTTTCCGGTCTTCCGAAGAACAAGGTCGTCGGCATGGCCGGCGTTCTCGACAGCGCTCGCTTCCGCCTGTTCCTCGCCGAAGAGTTCAACGTTTCGGTTCAGGACGTAACGGCATTCGTTCTCGGCGGCCACGGCGATACGATGGTGCCTTTGGCGCGTTACTCCACCGTTGGCGGCATTCCGCTGACCGATCTCGTCAAGATGGGCTGGCTCACCGCCGAGCGTCTCGAAGAGATCATCCAGCGCACCCGCGACGGCGGTGCGGAAATCGTCGGCCTGCTGAAGACCGGCTCGGCCTATTACGCGCCAGCCGCTTCGGCGATCGAAATGGCTGAATCCTACCTCAAGGACAAGAAGCGCGTTCTGCCCGCGGCTGCCCATCTGTCGGGCCAGTACGGCGTGGACGATATGTATGTCGGCGTGCCCACCATCATCGGCGCCGGTGGTATCGAGCGCATCATCGAGATCGAGCTGAACAAGGATGAAGAAGCCGCCTTCCAGAAGTCCGTCGGCGCTGTTGCCGGTCTCTGCGAAGCCTGCATCAACATCGCTCCGTCGCTGAAGTAATAGCCTGACGCATCGGCGCAAAACCGGATTGGATTTTTGCAAGGCACGATGCGTAGATTCAACAGCTTGAAGCGCCCTGCGTCAGATAAGGATGCAGGGCGCTTCAAGCGGCTCCAAACAGGGATTATTCCATGAATATTCACGAATATCAGGCCAAGGCTCTTCTGAAGGGCTATGGTGCGCCGGTCGCTGAAGGCGTCGCCATCCTCAAGGTTGAAGAAGCCGAAGCCGCCGCAAAGCAGCTTCCCGGCCCGCTCTACGTCGTCAAGAGCCAGATTCACGCCGGCGGCCGCGGCAAGGGCAAGTTCAAGGAACTCGGCCCCGACGCCAAGGGTGGCGTTCGTCTCGCAAAGACGATCGAAGAAGTCGTTTCCCACTCCAAGGATATGCTCGGCAACACGCTGGTAACGGCGCAGACGGGCGATGCCGGCAAGCAGGTCAACCGCCTTTACATCGAAGACGGTGCGGATATCGCTCGCGAGCTTTACTGCTCGCTGCTGGTCGATCGCTCGGTCGGTCGCGTTGCTTTCGTGGTTTCCACCGAAGGCGGCATGGATATCGAAGCTGTTGCCCACGACACGCCCGAGAAGATCCACACCATCGCCATCGACCCGGAAAAGGGTGTGAGCGACGCTGACGTTGCCGCGATCTCCAAGGCGCTCGAGCTTGAGGGTGTTGCTGCGGAAGACGCTAAGGCGCTGTTCCCGATCCTCTACAAGGCCTTCAACGAGAAGGACATGGCTCTCCTCGAGGTTAACCCGCTGATCGTCATGGAAAACGGTCATCTGCGCGTTCTCGATGCCAAGATGTCCTTCGACGGCAACGCGCTGTTCCGCCATGACGACGTCAAGGCGCTGCGCGACGAGACCGAAGAAGACGCCAAGGAAATCGAAGCCTCCAAGTGGGACCTCGCTTACGTTGCGCTCGATGGCAACATCGGCTGCATGGTCAATGGTGCCGGTCTCGCAATGGCGACGATGGACATCATCAAGCTTTACGGCAAGGAGCCGGCAAACTTCTGTGACGTCGGCGGCGGCGCCGGCAAGGAGAAGGTTGCTGCAGCTTTCAAGATCATCACTGCTGACCCGAAGGTCGAGGGTATCCTCGTCAACATCTTCGGCGGCATCATGAAGTGCGACGTCATCGCCGAAGGTGTTATCGCCGCGGTGAAGGAAGTCGGTTTGCAGGTTCCGCTCGTTGTTCGCCTCGAAGGCACCAACGTCGAACTTGGCAAGAAGCTCCTGAACGAATCGGGCCTTGCGATTACGGCTGCTGACGACCTGGACGACGCAGCCAAGAAGATCGTCGCGGCGATCAACGGCTAATTGAGGGACCGGAAATAATGTCTATTCTTGTTAATAAAGACACCAAGATCCTCGTTCAGGGTCTGACCGGCAAGACCGGTACCTTCCACACCGAACAGGCGCTTGCTTATTACGGCACGCAGATGGTTGGTGGTATTCACCCGAAGAAGGGTGGCGAAACCTGGACCGGCTCCAAGGGCGAAAGCCTGCCGATCTTCGCAACGGTTGCCGAAGCCAAGGAAAAGACCGGTGCAGACGCATCCGTGATCTATGTTCCGCCGGCAGGTGCAGCCGACGCCATCATCGAAGCCATCGAGGCTGAGATCCCCTTCATCACCTGCATCACCGAAGGTATTCCGGTGATGGACATGGTGCGCGTCAAGGCTCGCCTCGACCGTTCGAACTCGCGCCTGCTCGGCCCCAACTGCCCGGGCATCATGACGCCTGAAGAATGCAAGATCGGCATCATGCCGGGCTCGATCTTCCGCAAGGGTTCGGTCGGTATCGTTTCGCGCTCCGGCACGCTGACCTATGAAGCCGTATTCCAGACATCCAACGAAGGCCTCGGCCAGACGACGGCTGTCGGCATCGGCGGCGACCCGGTCAAGGGCACCGAGTTCATCGACGTCCTGGAAATGTTCCTGGCCGACGAAGCCACGCAGTCGATCATCATGATCGGCGAAATCGGCGGTTCGGCTGAAGAAGATGCGGCACAGTTCCTGATCGACGAAGCCAAGAAGGGCCGCAAGAAGCCGATGGCTGGCTTTATCGCGGGCCGTACGGCTCCGAAGGGCCGCACCATGGGCCACGCCGGCGCTGTCGTTTCCGGCGGCAAGGGTGATGCGGAATCGAAGATCGCAGCAATGGAAGCTGCAGGCATCAAGGTATCGCCTTCCCCGGCGCGCCTCGGCAAGACGCTGGTTGAAGTCCTCAAGGGCTGAGACCACATGAGACCGGTAACGGGCGGTGCGGCTTTAACGCCACGCTGCCCGAAGCCGCAAAGAACGACAGACAGACGGCATACCGCCCCGGCGGCAGACAGCAATAATCAAGCGGCAGGCCGATAAACGGCCCTAACGGCATCGAGGAGGCGGACGGACAAGTCCGCAAGAACACAATGGCAAGGCAAGAAGCGAACGAGCAGTTTCAGATCACGTCGTTTCTGGACGGCGCGAATGCAGCCTATATCGAGCAGCTCTATGCCCGGTACGAAGAGGATCCCTCTTCCGTGTCGCCGGAGTGGCAGAGCTTCTTCAAGGCGTTGTCCGACAATCCGGAAGACGTGAAGAAGGCAGCCAAGGGCGCCTCCTGGAAGCGCGCCAACTGGCCGATCCCGGCAAACGGCGACCTGGTATCCGCGCTTGATGGCAACTGGGCTACGGTCGAGAAGGCCATCGAGAAGAAGGTTCAGGCGAAAGCCGAGGCCAAGAGCGCCGATACCGGCAAGGCCGTCAGCCCGGCCGAAGTGCTTCAGGCGACCCGTGACAGCGTCCGCGCCATCATGATGATCCGCGCCTACCGCATGCGTGGCCATCTGCACGCCAAGCTCGACCCGCTTGGCATCGCCAGCGCCGTTGAGGACTATAACGAGCTTTCGCCGAAGTCTTATGGCTTCGAGGAAAGCGACTACGACCGCAAGATTTTCATCGATAACGTCCTCGGTCTCGAATACGCGACCGTGCGCGAAATGGTCGATATTCTCGAGCGCACCTATTGCTCGACGCTCGGCGTCGAATTCATGCATATGTCCAACCCGGAAGAAAAGGGCTGGATCCAGGAACGCATCGAAGGTCCGGACAAGGGTGTGGACTTCACGCCGGAAGGCAAGAAGGCCATTCTGTCCAAGCTCGTCGAAGCCGAAGGTTACGAGCAGTTCCTCGACGTGCGTTTCAAGGGCACCAAGCGTTTCGGCCTCGATGGCGGTGAATCGCTGATCCCGGCACTTGAGCAGATCATCAAGCGCGGCGGCCAGGACGGTCTGGAAGAAGTCGTGCTCGGCATGGCTCACCGCGGCCGCCTGAACGTTCTGACCAACGTGATGGGCAAGCCGCACCGCGCCGTGTTCCACGAGTTCAAGGGCGGTTCGTTCAAGCCTGATGACGTCGAAGGTTCCGGTGACGTGAAGTACCATCTCGGTGCCTCCTCAGACCGCGAATTCGACGGCAACAAGGTTCACCTCTCGCTGACGGCAAACCCGTCGCACCTTGAAATCGTCAACCCTGTCGTCATGGGCAAGGCCCGCGCCAAGCAGGACCAGCTTGCCAAGACATGGGACGGCGACATCATTCCGCTATCGGAACGCGCCAAGGTGCTGCCGCTCCTGTTGCACGGCGATGCCGCTTTTGCGGGTCAGGGCGTGGTTGCCGAAATTCTCGGCCTCTCCGGCCTGCGCGGTCACCGCGTTGCCGGTACCATGCACTTCATCATCAACAACCAGATCGGCTTCACGACGAACCCGGCCTTCTCGCGCTCGTCGCCCTATCCGTCCGACGTTGCCAAGATGATCGAGGCGCCGATCTTCCACGTTAACGGTGATGATCCGGAAGCGGTGGTTTATGCGGCAAAGGTTGCAACCGAATACCGCATGAAGTTCCACAAGCCTGTCGTCATCGACATGTTCTGTTACCGTCGCTTCGGCCATAACGAAGGCGACGAGCCTGCGTTCACGCAGCCGAAGATGTACAAGGTCATCCGTGGCCACAAGACTGTTGCCCGCATCTATGCTGACCGCCTGATTGCGGAAGGCCTGATCACCGAAGGCGATTTCGAGAAGATCAAGGCCGATTGGCGCGCCCATCTCGAGCAGGAGTTCGAGGCAGGCCAGTCCTACAAGCCGAACAAGGCCGACTGGCTGGATGGTCAGTGGTCCGGTCTGCGCGCCGCCGACAATGCCGATGAGCAGCGTCGTGGCAAGACCGGCGTGCCGATGAAGCAGCTGAAGGAAATCGGCAAGAAGCTGTCGACCATTCCGGAAGGCTTCAGCGCACACCGCACGATCCAGCGCTTCATGGAAAACCGTGCCCAGATGGTAGAGACCGGCGAGGGGCTGGACTGGGCGATGGCTGAGGCTCTGGCCTTCGGTTCGCTGGTCGTAGACGGCCACAAGATCCGTCTGTCCGGTCAGGATTGCGAACGCGGCACCTTCTCGCAGCGCCACTCGGTTCTCTATGATCAGGAGACAGAAGAGCGTTACATCCCGCTTGCCAATCTTTCGCCGACGCAGGCCCGTTACGAAGTCATCAACTCGATGCTTTCGGAAGAAGCGGTTCTTGGTTTCGAATATGGCTATTCGCTTGCCCGCCCGAATGCACTGACGCTCTGGGAAGCCCAGTTCGGCGACTTCGCCAACGGCGCCCAGGTTGTGTTCGACCAGTTCATCTCTTCGGGTGAACGCAAGTGGCTGCGCATGTCCGGTCTCGTCTGCCTCCTGCCGCATGGTTATGAAGGTCAGGGTCCGGAACATTCGTCCGCCCGTCTGGAACGCTGGTTGCAGATGTGCGCCGAAGACAACATGCAGGTTGCCAACGTCACGACGCCGGCTAACTACTTCCATATCCTGCGCCGCCAGATGAAGCGTGACTTCCGCAAGCCGCTCATCCTGATGACGCCGAAGTCCCTGCTGCGTCACAAGCGCGCCACCTCGTCGCTTGCGGAGCTTGCAGGCGAGTCCTCCTTCCACCGTCTCCTGTGGGACGATGCGGAGGTCATCAAGGATGGTCCGATCAAGCTGCAGAAGGATTCGAAGATCCGCCGCGTCGTCATGTGCACGGGCAAGGTCTATTACGATCTGCTCGAGGAGCGTGAAAAGCGCGGTATCGACGACATCTACCTGCTGCGTGTCGAACAGCTCTATCCGTTCCCGGCCAAGGCGCTCATCAACGAGCTTTCCCGTTTCCGTAACGCGGAAATGGTCTGGTGCCAGGAAGAGCCGAAGAACATGGGTGCGTGGTCGTTCATCGATCCCTACCTTGAATGGGTTCTGGCGCATATCGACGCCAAGTACCAGAAGGTCCGTTACACGGGCCGTCCGGCTGCCGCCTCTCCGGCGACCGGCCTGATGTCCAAGCATCTGGCGCAGCTTGCTGCGTTCCTGGAAGACGCGCTGGGAGAGTGAGAACTCTCCCGCATCGCCCCGCAAAAAAGACACCCGAATAACGGAACTAGATCATGGCCACTGAAATCCGCGTACCAACCCTCGGCGAATCCGTCAGCGAAGCGACCGTCGGCACCTGGTTCAAGAAGGTCGGCGATACCGTCAAGGCCGACGAACCTCTCGTTGAACTCGAAACCGACAAGGTTACCGTCGAAGTTCCGGCACCCGCCTCCGGCGTGCTGACCGAAATCGTCGTGCAGAACGGCGAAACCGTCGGTCTCGACGCCCTTCTCGGCCAGATCGCCGAAGGTGCTGCCGGCGCTGCAACTTCTGCACCCGCGGCAAAGCCTGCTGCGCCTGCTGCTGCACCGGCACCTGCCGCAGCCGTGGCCGCCGCTCCGGCTGGCAGCGCCATGCCGCCGGCACCTGCCGCCGGCAAGCTGCTCGCTGAAAACAACCTTTCCGCCGATCAGGTCGACGGTTCGGGCAAGCGTGGCCAGGTTCTGAAGGGCGACGTTCTCGCCGCTGTTGCCAAGGGTGTTTCGGCACCTGCCGCCGCTCCGGTCGCTGCTGCTGCTCCCCGTCCGGTTTCGGCCGAGCAGGATCAGGTTCGCGAAGAGCGCGTCAAGATGACCCGCCTGCGCCAGACGATCGCACGTCGCCTCAAGGATGCACAGAACACGGCCGCCATGCTGACCACCTATAACGAGGTGGACATGAGCGCCGTCATGGATCTGCGCAACCGCTACAAGGACGTTTTCGAGAAGAAGCACGGCGTCAAACTCGGCTTCATGGGCTTCTTCACCAAGGCCGTGACCCACGCGCTGAAGGAACTGCCCGCCGTCAACGCTGAAATCGACGGCACGGACATCATCTACAAGAACTATTGTCACGTCGGCATGGCTGTCGGCACCGACAAGGGTCTCGTCGTTCCGGTCATTCGCGATGCCGACCAGCTCTCCATCGCTGGTGTCGAAAAGGAACTCGGCCGTCTCGCCAAGGCAGCGCGCGACGGTTCGCTCGGCATGGCCGACATGCAGGGCGGCACCTTCACCATCACCAATGGCGGCGTCTACGGCTCGCTGATGTCCTCGCCGATCCTCAATGCGCCGCAGTCGGGCATCCTCGGCATGCACAAGATCCAGGAGCGTCCGGTCGCCATCGGTGGTCAGGTCGTCATCCGTCCGATGATGTATCTTGCGCTCTCCTACGATCACCGTATCGTTGACGGCAAGGAAGCCGTGACCTTCCTCGTTCGCGTCAAGGAAAGCCTCGAAGATCCGGAACGTCTGGTTCTCGATCTCTGATCGGTCTTGCTTTTCGTTTCAGCGGGGTTTCAAGTCGATCCCGCTGAAATGCCATCAGGAGAGCGAAAGTGCAGCCGACATTTCTTGCCGCGTCACCCTTTTTGCCGCTGATCGGGCTCAGCGTTCTGCTGCTGGCCGCCCACATTGCGCTGCAGGGAATGACGGCAACGCGTGAATTCGGGCTGGACTGGAATGCCGGTCCGCGGGATGCTGAAAAGAAGCCGCAGGGCAGGGTTGCCGGACGCGCCGCGCGTGCCTCGGCGAATTTTCGCGAGACCTATCCCGCTTTCATTGCGCTCGCCTTCGGTGTCATCATGGCTGGCGATCCGTCCGGGCTGGCCTTCACCGGCGCTTTGATCTGGCTGATCTGCCGGGTGGTCTATATTCCACTTTATCTCGCTGGTGTGCCCTATATCCGCTCGCTGGTCTGGCTCGGTTCGATGCTCGGTCTTGGGCTGATGCTTTTCGTGTTGATGTTTTAGAGGTTGATTTTCCCATGCATCAGTATCTGATCGAACTTGCATCCCTGATGGCGATCTTCTTTTTCGCGATCGTTTCTCCCGGCGCCGATCTGGCGATGGTCATGCGTCAGGCCATGGTGCATGGGCGCAAGCAGGCCATCATCACCAGCTTCGGTGTTGGCACATCCCTGATGTTCCACGTCACCTATACGATCCTTGGACTTGGTCTCATCATTTCCCAGTCGATCTATCTCTTCAACATCGTCAAGTGGTTGGGTGTCGCCTACTTGATCTATATCGGCATCAAGGCGCTGCGCGCCGGCAAGACCGAATTGCCGGCTGCGGAAGGCGAAGATGGCGTTCGGGCCAGAAGCGGCCAGACTGCATTGAAGGCCTTCACGCTCGGTTTTGCCGCCAACGCGCTTAACCCCAAACCGGTGTTTTTCTTCCTGTCGATCTTTTCGACGGTGGTTCACGCGCATACGCCTGTTGGCATCAAGTTCGGATATGGGCTCGTCATGGCAAGCTGCCTTATCCTGTGGTTCGTCGGCGTCAGCCTGTTCATGACGACGCCTCGCATGCGCGCAGCTTTTCAGCGCGCCAGCCAATGGATCGACCGCACCAGTGGCGTGGTCTTCATCGCTCTCGGTATAAAACTCGCAACGGAAAAAGCGGCCTGAGTTTCAGGTCAAACGGAAGCAGGGCGGTTCAAAATCCTGCCCGCAATCAATCAGGAACAGAAACATGGCATATGATGTAGTGGTAATCGGTACGGGTCCCGGCGGTTATGTTTGCGCGGTCAAGGCGGCACAGCTTGGCTTGAAGGTCGCAGTGATCGAAAAGCGCGCGACCTATGGCGGCACCTGCCTCAATGTCGGCTGCATTCCTTCCAAGGCATTGCTGCACGCTTCCGAAACCTTCGCGCATGTGGCCCATGGCGTTGATACGCTTGGTATCGAAGTCGCCGCTCCGAAGCTGAACCTCGAGAAGATGATGGGGCACAAGGACAGCGTGGTGAAAGCCAATGTCGACGGCGTTGCCTTCCTGTTCAAGAAGAACAAGATCGATGCCTTCCAGGGCACGGGCAAGGTTGTATCCGCCGGCAAGGTCTCCGTCACCAACGACAAGGGCGAGAGCCAGGAAATCGAAGCCAAGAACATCGTCATCGCCACCGGTTCTGATGTTGCTGGTATTCCCGGCGTCCAGGTGGATATCGATGAAAGCGTCATCGTTTCCTCCACCGGCGCGATTGCGCTTTCCAAGGTTCCGGAAAAGCTCATCGTGGTGGGCGGCGGTGTCATCGGCCTCGAGCTTGGTTCGGTCTGGTCGCGTCTTGGCGCGAAGGTCACCGTCGTCGAATATCTCGACACCATTCTCGGCGGCATGGATAGCGAAGTCTCCAAGCAGGCTCAGCGTCTGCTCGCCAAGCAGGGTCTCGATTTCAAGCTCGGTGCCAAGGTGACGGGCGTTGAAAAGACGGGAACTGGCGCAAAGGTGGTGTTCGAGCCGGTCAAGGGTGGCGCGGCTGAAACGCTGGAAGCCAACGTTGTGCTGATCTCCACCGGTCGCAAGCCCTACACCGAGGGTCTCGGCCTTGCGGAAGCCGGTGTCGTGCTCGACAGCCGCGGCCGTGTCGAAATCGACGGCCACTTCAAGACCAATGTGGATGGCATCTACGCCATCGGCGACGTGGTGAAGGGCCCGATGTTGGCACATAAGGCGGAAGACGAGGGCGTCGCTCTTGCGGAAATTCTTGCCGGCCAGCGCGGCCATGTGAACTACGATGTCATTCCGGCCGTGGTCTATACGCAGCCGGAAGTCGCTTCCGTCGGCAAGACGGAAGAAGAACTGAAGGCCGCTGGTATCGCCTACAAGGTCGGCAAGTTCCCCTTCACCGCCAATGGTCGCGCCCGCGCCATGCAGGTGACTGATGGGTTCGTGAAGATCCTCGCTGACAAGGAAACCGACCGGGTTCTCGGCGGCCATATCGTTGGTTTCGGCGCTGGCGAAATGATCCACGAGATCACCGTGCTGATGGAATTCGGTGGTTCCTCGGAAGATCTCGGCCGTACCTGCCATGCGCATCCGACCATGTCGGAAGCGGTGAAGGAAGCGGCGCTGGCAACTTTCTTCAAGCCGATCCATATGTGATTTTAGCCAATATTAAATTTCAGCCATAAAGCGAACCCCGGCTTGCAATGCAGGCCGGGGTTCAGCATATTTGCGCCATAGCCTGTCTAACCTTTTGATAAAAGGCAATAAAATGGCGTCCTCCACTCAAGTTTCCTTCTCCGTTCCGCAGCGTATCCTTCACTGGACGATGGCGCTTCTGATCTTTTTCAACCTTCTGTTTCCAGATGGCATGGCCCATGCGTATCGGTTGATGCGGCGGGGTGAAACGCTGACGCCGGAACAGATCTCCTCGGCCAATATTCACGCGTATGTCGGCTTTGCCGTCCTGTCCCTTGCGGTTCTGCGCCTCTGTCTGCGGTTTTTCCAGGGTGTGCCGCCGCATCCCGCCAATGAACCGCGCGCTTCTCAAATCGCCGCGAAGGTCGCGCATTTCACCTTTTACGCGCTGTTTTTTGCCCTGCCATTGTCGGGCATTGCGGCCTATTATTTCGGCGCGCGAGTAGCAGGAGAATTGCATTCCGGGCCGTTCAAGGGGCTGATGTGGGTGTTGATCGCCGGCCACGTCGCCGCAGTTCTGGTTCACCAGTTCTACTGGCGCACCAATGTTCTGAAGCGTATGACGCACGGCTAAAGCACTACGCTTTTCCAAAAGCGAAAACGCTCTATCTCTCTGTCTCTTCGTATTTTCTGAAGCTAAACCCGCTCGAATTGCCATTAGCGGCGGTTTGTCACGTTCCCGGATGATCGGAAATAGTGATGATGAGCCTCGCCACACAAGGCGGCAATGAGGTTATGGGATGCGGGACAGCGAAGACATATTGCCGGGCGCGGACTGGCGGGATTGCTTTGAAGGAGAGATGGTGACGGCCGCATCGAGTTCACTCGATGTGAGCAGACTTCTCCTCGATCATCCTCCGGCATGGATCAGCGGCCTTATGGCGCTTCGAAACCGTCTCGTATCGCTTTTCGGTCTCAGAACGGTCGAGCTGGCGGCGGGTACTTCGGCGGGCGGATTTCCAGTGCTGTCGTCTACTGCGGACCGGACCGTGCTCGGCTTTGACGACAACCATCTCGATTTCCGTATCGTCGTCGATGTGGAACAGGAGCCTGGTCGGCAGATCGTGAAGGTCACTACTATCGTCCGGCGCAAGAACCTGTTCGGGCGTCTCTATCTTTTCGTCGTCGGGCCGTTTCATCGTCGCATCGTGCCGGCGACGATGCGGCCGTTTTGCGCCAATGTCCGCCCCGTCAAGACCGGAGACGAGTGGATCAGTCGACCCGTGTGAGGGTAAAGCCCTGCGCACGCAGGAGTTCAATTACGCCTTCTTCGCCCGGCAGGTGCAAAGCGCCGACGGCCATGAAGACATTGCCTTTGGCAAGCTCAGGGGCCGATCGCTCCGCCATGACGTGGTTGCGATCGGTGATGATGCGTTGCTCGAAGGCGGCGTAGCCTTGGTCATTTTCAGACGCTTTCTTGGGATCGATGCTCTTCAGCATGGGCATGGTCATGCCGATATCACCGCTGACATAAAGATCGGTCATTGTCGTCATGATGTCGTCCATGCGGTCGCCCAATTCGAGCGTTTCGATCAGCGCCTGCAGATGAAATTCCATTGGCAGCTCAGACATGGCCGCAAGCTGCTCCACCATGGTCTCCAGCCCGACAAGATGCTTTCCGTCCGCGACCGCATCTTCAGCGAGCTTCTTATCCAGGAAAGACAGGCCAGTGGCCTTGCGGGCAAATTCGCAGGCGGGAAGGGCGACGAAACTCGACAGCATCCATGGCTTCATGCGCGAAACGGCACTCAGCGGAATGCCGCGCTCCTTAAGACCCTTTTCAAGGCGTGCGACATTTTCGGGTGACAGGATGTCGGTGATCGACTTGCCGTCCAGAAACATGGTGAGGTCGGGTCTTGTCAGCAGCGATGCCGCAATTTTCTTGTCATCGACGATTTCGTCCGATTCCACGATGACCGTCGCGGCTTTTTCAAACGCGGGTGTTGCGGCGGCTGGCATGCCAAGAACACGTGGATCGGTGACATGCATGGTGCCGAGAAGAAAGGACGGTGCCGTCCCAGCTTTTTCGATGCGCCAGAAGTTGCCCTTGCCGTTCGGGATAGCTGCCGCTTCCTGTTCGATCTTCGCGAAGCCCTGCGGGTCGCTCTTGCGCATCTCCACGAGAATATCGCTGCCCGTGCAGCTTATCTCCTGTTCGGCGGCTTGCGCCTCACCCAACGATAGCAACGTCGCGAAGAGGATTGCGACAGCAGTGACGTGCAGCGCGGCGAGCAACCAGAGCAGGGTGTCGCCGGTCTTGCCCATCAGGGTGGCGGTGAGATTTTGTGGCTTTATCAGGCTTTGCATAGGTACTATCCGGTTCTAGTCCACTTATAGAACGGCGGCTTGGACGTCTGATTAATGACTATGGTTAAGCATTTCCTGCTTCATGCGCGCGGGTGGGCATTATCGTAGATTTCCAGCAATCTTGCGGTATCGACGCCGGTATAGATCTGCGTGGTGGAGAGGCTGGCATGGCCGAGCAGTTCCTGAATGGTGCGCAGGTCGCCGCCGCCGGCCAGTAGATGGGTGGCGAAGGAGTGGCGCAGCGCATGCGGTGTGGCGTTTTCCGGCAGGCCGAAAGCGCCACGCAACTTCTGCATCTCGCGCTGGATGATGGCAGGTTGCAGCTTGCCGCCGCGCGCGCCTAGGAATAGCGGCTGGTCGGCAGCCAGATGATATGGGCAGAGCTTTTTGTAGGCCTCAACCGCTTCCGTTACCACCGCCAGCAAAGGCACCATCCGGGTCTTGTTGCCTTTGCCGGTGATGCGAAGGCTGCGGGCGTCGGGCGTGAAATCGGCCGGAGCCAGCCCGAGCGCCTCGGAGATGCGAAGACCGCAGCCATAAAGAAGCGAGAGAACCGCAGCGTTACGGGCGGCAATCCACGGCTCTTCATTCAATTGTGCCTCGGTGGTGGTTATTTTCAGCGCCTGCCGGTCCGTCAGCGGTTTCGGCAGAGATTTCGGCTGTTTCGGCGAGCGCATGGCGGTGGCCCCGGCCGCATTCACCAGACGTTTCTTTTGCAGATAGTGGAGAAAGGAACGCAGGCCCGCCAGATGCCGCCCCAGCGAGCGTGCGCCGGCGCCTTCCTTGCGACGACTGGCCAGAAAGGCGCGAAGATCGACCGGGCGCAGATCGGCGATATCGGCGATTGAAGCTGGCTTGCCGATATAACCGGTGAGGAATGTCAAAAACTGGCGAGTGTCGCGCTCATAGGCCTCGACGGTATTGTCCGCAAGGCGGCGTTCACCGGCAATCGCGGCAAGCCAGGATTGGCGCTCGTTCAAGAGATCGGGTGTGGCAAAAGTCAGAATTTCGGTCACGGGGCGCTCCATTCCTCTTCCAACGCTATGCCCTTATGGTCAGTATTTGGTTAAGGCTCGCGCCTGGGCTTCGCATCTGGCGTGGACTTTACCGGGGTCAGCCATTACATCCGGGCGGTTTCCTTTTTCATTCCGCCGGGGCATGTTCGCCACATCATGGCAAAAGATTCGTCCGATCTGTTTGGGGCTCTGTTCGACCCGCCGTCGCTCACGCGCACGGTGCCCGTTCTCGTGCCGATGCCGGCGCCGGGACCCTACAGTTATGCCGTGCCTGACGATATGGTGGTGGAGACCGGCTCCATCGTTCAGGTGCCGCTTGGACCACGGCAGGTCTTCGGCGTGGTGTGGGACGATGCAGGAGAGAAGAGCGTCGATCCGAAAAAGCTGCGGCCCATCACCAAGAGTTTCGAGTGCCCGCCGCTGAAAGCGGAAATGCGGCGCTTCATCGACTGGGTTGCCGCTTACACGCTTTCTCCGCCCGGCCTTGTGGCGCGCATGGCCCTACGCGCGCCCGCCGCCTTCGATCCCGAACCCATGATCGAGGGGCTGCGGCTGACCGAAGGCAGGCCGGAGCGCCTTACTCCCGCGCGCGAGAGAGTGATGGAGCTGGCGGCCGAGGTCCATGGCTGGACGAAGAGTGGCCTTGCCCATGCCGCCGGCGTTTCTACCAGCGTTGTCGATGGTCTGGTCAAGCAGGGCGTATTCGAGACGGTTTTTCTGCCCGCGCCGCCCGTTGTGGCCGAGCCTGATCCTGACTATGCCGAGCCGCGACTGGAAGGCCCGCAGAAACAGGCGGCATCGGAAATTCTCGAGGATGTGCGCAAGGGTGGTTTCCATGTTTCACTGATTGATGGTGTGACCGGCTCCGGCAAAACCGAGGTCTATTTCGAGGCGGTGGCGGAAACGCTGCGACAAGGCAAGCAGGTCCTCATCCTGTTGCCGGAAATCGCGCTGACCGCGGCCTTCCTGGATCGCTTTCACGACCGCTTCGGCGCCAAGCCGGCTGAATGGCATTCTGACCTGTCGCCGCGCATGCGCGAAAAGGTCTGGCGACAGGCGGTGACGGGTGAGGTGAAGGTGGTGGCCGGCGCGCGCTCGGCGCTGTTCCTTCCCTTCGACAATCTCGGCCTCATCATCGTCGATGAGGAGCATGACCCGGCCTACAAGCAGGAAGACCGCGTCTTTTACAACGCCCGCGACATGGCGGTCGTCAGAGCCCGGATCGGGGATTTCCCGGTGGTGCTGGTCTCCGCCACGCCGTCAGTGGAAAGCCAGGTCAACGGCAGTTCTGGCCGCTATAATACCATCCATCTGCATACGCGCTTCGGCGATGCGGCGATGCCCGATCTGCATCTGATCGATATGCGTCGCCATCCGCCGGAAAGGGGAGGGTTTCTTTCGCCGGTTCTCCTGCGCGGCATCGGCAAAACCATCGAAAAGGGCGAGCAGTCCCTGCTCTTTCTCAATCGTCGCGGTTACGCGCCGCTGACGCTCTGCCGGGTCTGCGGTCACCGTTTCCAGTGCCCGCAATGTTCGAGCTGGCTGGTGGAGCACCGGTTCCGCAATCAACTGCAATGCCACCAGTGCGGTCACAACGAACCGACGCCGGACCATTGCCCGGAATGCGGCACCTTCGATCATCTGGTGGCCTGCGGGCCGGGGGTAGAGCGGATCGCGGAGGAGGTGGAGAAACATTTTCCCGAGGCCCGCACCATCGTGCTCTCCTCTGACCTGATGGGCGTCAAGCGGCTGCGTCTGGAGCTGGAGGCGATCGTCAAGGGAGAGGCGGACATCGTCATCGGCACGCAGCTGGTTGCCAAGGGGCACAACTTCCCCCTTATGACGCTTGTCGGTATTGTCGACGCCGATCTCGGGCTTGCCAATGGCGATCCGCGCGCAGCGGAGCGAACGTTCCAGCTGCTCTCGCAGGTGACCGGTCGCGCCGGGCGAACCGGGCTGAAAAGCCACGGCCTGTTGCAAACCTACCAGCCGCAACACCCTGTCATGCAGGCAATCGTGTCCGGCGATGCATCTGCCTTTTACGAAAGGGAGATCGTGGAGCGGGAAAAAGCCGTTCTTCCGCCTTTCGGACGGCTTGCCTCAATCATCGTTTCCGCCGATACGCGTGCGGAGGCCGAAACCCATGCGCGGGGTTTAAGGGCAGCAGCACCGCAGGTTACGGGCATCATGCTGCTCGGCCCGGCGGAAGCGCCGCTGGCGCTTATCCGTGGCCGGCACCGTTTTCGTCTGCTGGTGCATGGGCGGCGCAATTCCGACATGCAATCCTTCCTTCGAACGCTTCTGGCCAATGGCCCGAAGGAACGGGGCAGCGTGCATGTGCAGCTCGATATCGATCCGCAAAGTTTCCTTTGAACTTTATCAATGGGGACGTTTTCCCGCTGTCATGACCGTGTCATAACGCAGCAGGCAAAAATGATTTGGGGAACGAGATGGAGTTTTATTTTCCCGCCGAATTCGGCGAGCAGCTGGCCTTCGGCGCTGCGGTGGTGTCGGTCGTGATCGGCCTCTTTTTCATGTTTGCACCAGGCGTTACTCTGCGTGCCTTCGGTCTGCAGGCGATCGGCGAGCGCCGGGATGGTTACGCGCTTGTGCGCTCGTCGCTTGCCGGTTTTTATCTCGGCCTCGGTGCTTCCGCCCTGCTTCTGGCGCAGCCCATGGTCTATCTCGCCTTCGGTGCGGCTTTCGGTCTCAGCGTGTTCGGCGGCATTCTCTCCATTCTCTCGGATGGAGGCGCAACAGCGCGGAATTTCATACTTCTGGTTGTACACCTTCTGTTGTCTGCACTGTCGTTGAGCTACGTGTTCGGACTGGTCTGAGACGGGCTTTTTGGCTTTTGTGCCGCACCTGCGGCGCATCCTGGGCGGAATCGGAAAATTTAAACGCATTCCCCCTTGCCCAAACGGCGCTTTCCGCTATTACGCGTGTTGCGAGTCCCGGCGTCCTATGCTAGACGGACCGCGAAATTGGGAAAAGGCAGGGGGGAATTCCGGTCTTTTTCGGGGAAATTGAAACGATTTCAAGAATTTGATGCGGAGGATCCCCCTCGCTGATGTTCTTGGACGATTAGCAGGGAAAAAGTGCCCGTGGCAGATACCTCCCATGGAACATCCGGTGTAGCCGAAAGGTATGCATCGTCGCTTTTCGAGCTTGCTTTGGAAGCGGGTGCGGTCGAGGCAGTTGGAGCCGATCTGGACAGGTTCGGCGCACTTCTCGATGGAAGTGACGATTTGAAGCGTCTGGTTGCGAGCCCGGTGTTTTCTGCCGAGGATCAGTTCAAGGCAATCACCGCAATCTGCGAGAAGGCCGGTATTGCTGGTCTTACTGTCAATTTCCTCAAGGTCGTTGCGAATAACCGCCGTCTGTTTGCCGTTCCCGGCATGATCCGCGCCTATCGCTCCATTGCTGCTGCCCATCGCGGCGAAATTACCGCCGAGGTCACCTCGGCACATGCGCTCGACGAAGCGCAAGAAACTGAACTGAAGGCGGCGCTGAAGAGCGTTACCGGCAAGGATGTGACGGTTTCCGTTACCGTTGATCCTTCGATCCTCGGTGGCCTGATCGTCAAGGTTGGTTCTCGCCAGATCGATACGTCTCTTCGCACCAAACTTTCCACCCTTAAGCTTGCACTGAAAGAGGTTGGCTGATGGATATCCGCGCCGCGGAAATTTCCGCAATTCTGAAAGATCAAATCAAAAATTTCGGCAACGAGGCGGAAGTCTCGGAAGTCGGTCAGGTGCTTTCCGTCGGTGACGGTATCGCCCGCGTCTATGGTCTCGACAATGTTCAGGCCGGCGAAATGGTCGAGTTTCCTGGCGGCGTTCGCGGCATGGCGCTCAACCTCGAAGCCGACAACGTCGGTGTGGTTATCTTCGGTTCCGACCGTGCCATCAAGGAAGGCGACACCGTAAAGCGGACTGGCGCTATCGTTGACGTTCCGGTTGGCCCGGAACTGCTCGGCCGCGTCGTTGACGCCCTTGGCAACCCGATCGACGGCAAAGGCCCGATCAATGCCGCCAAGCGTTCGCGCGTGGACGTCAAGGCTCCCGGCATCATTCCGCGTAAGTCGGTTCATGAGCCGATGTCGACCGGCCTCAAGGCTATCGACGCCCTCATCCCGGTTGGCCGCGGCCAGCGCGAGCTCGTCATCGGAGACCGCCAGACCGGCAAGACCGCGATCATTCTCGACGCGATCCTGAACCAGAAGGCCATTCACGACAATGGTCCGGAAGGCGACAAGCTTTATTGCGTCTACGTTGCTATCGGCCAGAAGCGTTCGACCGTTGCCCAGTTCGTAAAGGTTCTGGAAGAGCGCGGCGCCCTGCAGTATTCGATCATCATTGCTGCCACGGCTTCCGACCCGGCTCCGATGCAGTACCTTGCACCGTTTGCCGGTTGCGCCATGGGCGAATACTTCCGTGATAACGGCAAGCACGCCCTCATCGGTTATGACGACCTTTCCAAGCAGGCCGTTGCTTACCGTCAGATGTCGCTTCTGCTGCGCCGTCCTCCGGGCCGCGAAGCTTATCCGGGCGACGTCTTCTACCTTCACTCCCGTCTTCTGGAGCGCGCTGCAAAGCTCTCCGACGAAATGGGTGCTGGCTCTCTGACGGCTCTGCCTGTCATCGAAACCCAGGGCAACGACGTTTCGGCGTTCATTCCGACCAACGTGATCTCGATCACCGACGGCCAGATCTTCCTTGAAACCGACCTGTTCTACCAGGGTATCCGTCCGGCCGTTAACGTCGGCCTGTCGGTTTCGCGCGTTGGCTCTGCGGCCCAGATCAAGGCGATGAAGCAGGTCGCCGGTTCGATCAAGGGTGAACTTGCCCAGTATCGCGAAATGGCCGCCTTCGCCCAGTTTGGCTCGGACCTTGACGCTTCCACGCAGCGCCTGCTTAACCGCGGTGCCCGCCTGACCGAGCTTCTGAAGCAGCCGCAGTTCTCTCCGCTCAAGACGGAAGAGCAGGTCGCGGTGATCTTCGCCGGTGTCAACGGATATCTCGACAAGATCCCGGTCGCGCAGGTCGGCAAGTTCGAGCAGGGTCTGCTCTCCTACCTCCGCTCGGAAGGCAAGGCGATCCTCGACACCATCCGCACGGAAAAGGCAATCAGCGACGATACCAAGAGCAAGCTCAAGGGCGCTCTCGATAGCTTCGCGAAGTCTTTCTCGTAATTAGGGCTCTTTTACTCGGACGGATAACGGATGCCTTCACTAAAGGATCTGAAAAACCGCATTGCCTCCGTAAAGGCGACGCAGAAGATTACCAAGGCGATGAAAATGGTCGCCGCGGCGAAGCTTCGGCGCGCCCAGGAAGCTGCGGAGGCCGCCCGGCCTTACTCTCAGCGCATGGGCGCCGTTCTTGCCAACATCGCCAAGGCGGTAGAGGCGGACGTCGCTCCGGCGCTGATGACCGGCACCGGCAAGGACAACGTGCATCTGCTCGTTGTCTGCACCGCTGAACGTGGTCTTTGCGGCGGTTTCAACTCGCAGATTTCCCGTTTTGCCCGCGATCAAGCCCGCAAGCTGATTTCCGAAGGCAAAACGGTCAAGATCATCACGGTCGGCAAGAAGGGTTACGACAGCCTTCGTCGCGAATTCGCAGCTAATATCATCGAGCGCATCGAACTGCGCGAAGTGAAGAAGGTCGGTTTCGAAAACGCCGACCAGATCGCCAAGAAGGTGATCTCCCTGTTCAATGCGGGTGAATTTGACGTCTGCACGCTGATCTACTCGGAATTCAAGTCCGTCATCAGCCAGATCCCGACCGGTCTGCAGCTTATTCCTGCCGCAGTCCCTGTTGTGGAAGAGGTTGAGGCAACGCAGAGCGCCGTCTACGAATATGAGCCTGATGCGGCTTCTATTCTGGAAGACCTTATTCCGCGCAACATTTCGGTTCAGGTTTTCCGGGCTCTGCTCGAAAACGTTGCCGGTGAAATGGGCGCCAAGATGAGCGCGATGGACAACGCAACGCGCAATGCCGGTGATATGATCAACAAGCTGACGCTTTCCTACAACCGTCAGCGTCAGGCTCAGATCACCAAGGAACTCATTGAAATCATTTCGGGCGCGGAAGCGCTCTGAGGTAAGGAAAGAGGGTAAGGATAATGGCTAAGGCAGCTACCCCCAAGAAAACCGCAGCGGTGAACGGCGCGGGCAAGGTTACCCAGGTTATCGGCGCTGTTGTCGACGTGGCGTTCGAAGGCGAACTGCCTCCGATCCTCAACGCGCTCGAAACCGATAACAACGGCAACCGCCTCGTTCTGGAAGTCGCTCAGCATCTCGGCGAAAACGTCGTACGCACGATCGCCATGGACTCGACCGAAGGTCTCGTCCGTGGTCAGGTCGTCGCTGATACGGGCGCCCCGATCGAGGTTCCTGTCGGTCTGGAAACGCTCGGCCGCATCATGAACGTCATCGGTGAGCCGGTTGACGAAGCAGGTCCGATCGTAACGGCCAAGAAGCGCGCCATCCACCAGGACGCACCGTCTTACGTCGAGCAGTCGACTGAAGGCCAGATCCTCGTTACCGGCATCAAGGTCGTTGACCTTCTGGCTCCTTACGCCAAGGGCGGCAAGATCGGCCTGTTCGGCGGCGCTGGCGTTGGCAAGACGGTTCTCATCATGGAACTGATCAACAACGTCGCCAAGGCGCACGGTGGTTACTCGGTATTCGCCGGCGTGGGTGAGCGTACCCGCGAAGGTAACGACCTCTATCACGAAATGATCGAGTCGAACGTCAACAAGCTTGGCGGCGGCGAAGGTTCCAAGGCAGCTCTCGTTTACGGCCAGATGAACGAACCGCCGGGCGCCCGCGCTCGCGTCGCTCTGACCGGTCTGACGATCGCTGAAAACTTCCGCGACGAAGGCCAGGACGTTCTGTTCTTCGTGGACAACATCTTCCGCTTCACGCAGGCTGGTTCGGAAGTGTCGGCTCTTCTCGGCCGTATTCCTTCGGCTGTGGGCTATCAGCCAACGCTCGCAACCGACATGGGCCAGATGCAGGAGCGCATCACCACCACGAACAAGGGTTCGATCACCTCGGTTCAGGCGATTTACGTTCCCGCCGACGACTTGACCGACCCTGCACCGGCCACGTCGTTCGCGCACCTTGACGCAACGACGGTTCTGTCGCGTTCGATCGCAGAAAAGGGTATTTACCCGGCTGTTGACCCGCTCGACTCCACCTCGCGCATGCTTGACCCGATGATCGTCGGTGAAGAACACTACGAGGTTGCCCGTAAGGTTCAGTCGACCCTGCAGCGCTACAAGTCCCTTCAGGACATCATCGCCATCCTCGGCATGGACGAACTGTCGGAAGAAGACAAGCTGACGGTTGCCCGCGCCCGCAAGATCGAGCGCTTCCTGTCGCAGCCGTTCTTCGTTGCCGAAGTCTTCACCGGTTCTCCGGGCAAGCTCGTCGCACTCGAAGACACGATCAAGGGCTTCAAGGGCCTGGTCAACGGCGAATACGACAGCCTGCCGGAAGCAGCTTTCTACATGGTCGGTTCGATGGAAGAAGCCATCGAAAAGGCAAAGAAGCTGACTGCTGAAGCTGCCTGATTATGAATTGGCGGGCGCGTGGTTCGACCACGCGCCTTGCCGACGATGACGGTGAAACCGGAACGGCTTTGCCGGCGTTTTAATAAAAGTCCGTGACGCCCGCGTAATTGAAAAGAAGTGAATAGCCATGGCTGACAGTTTCAAATTCGATCTCGTTTCCCCGGAACGTCTGCTCGTTTCCGAAACGGTTACGGAAGTCGTCATTCCGGCTACGCTGGGTGAGATGACGGTTCTGGCCAATCACGCGCCCACCATGACGACGATCAAGCCGGGCCTGGTGACGGTGAAATTCGCCTCTGGCGAAACCCATAAATACGTCGTTTTCGGTGGTTTTGCCGATATTCTTCCGACAGGTTGCACGCTTCTCGCCGAATCCGCTGTTTCGGCTGACGATATGTCCCCTGACACGCTGCAGAAGCGCATCGATTTGGCCAAGGCCGAAATCCAGGAAGGCAATCATCACCACGAACATCTGACCAAGCTTGAAAAGCATCTCTACGAACTGACGAACCTGCATGAGGTTCTCGTCGCCGCTTGAAAGCACCGGGCGGGTTCGAAAGAATGACTGTCCACACAATACCCAAAACAGAAAGCGGCCGTTTCGGTCGCTTTTTTGTTCTCGGCCACTGCCTGTTTTCTTAAGCAGGCAGAAAATCTGAGTTGTCGTTCCAGTAGAAGCGCCTCGGTCCGCTCATTACGTTTGCGGAAATCGATTCCGATTTTCAGGGCGATAGGCTAGACATGAGGGTGAAAAGTAACATCGCTGTTGTCGATCGAGAGCAGACGAGAAGTCATGTTTCTTGTCATGGAGGGATGATCGCCGTGTCGATAGAAGCCAGTTATCGAAGGGTCGCAAGATCCGCGCTGCGACAGGGCGTCCTTAGCACGGGTGAGCGCGCCGTGCCGGAGGAGGTGCCGGTTGCCTTTTCTTACGGCGGCAGCACCCATGCCGTGATGATGGCTAGTCCCGCTGATCTTGTCGATTTCGCCGTCGGCTTCAGCCTGACAGAGGGCATCATTTCGGCACGCACCGAAATCCGGGCGATAGAGGTCATTGAAGCCGGGCAGGGCTATGATGTCCAGGTGGATCTGATGGACGCCGAGGCCGATGCCCTGCGGGCGAGACGGCGGCATATGGCAGGTCCGGTTGGTTGCGGTCTGTGCGGGATCGAATCCATAGAACAGGCGGTTCGCGTGGTCCCCGATCTCAGCGGCGTGAGAATGTCGATCCACGGTGATGACATCGTTGCTGCGGTGAAAGCACTGAGCGACGCACAAAGCCTCAACCGCGAAACGAGAGCCGTTCACGGTGCGGGTTTTTATAGTCCTCAAGATGGTTTGCTTGCGGTGCGCGAAGATGTCGGTCGCCACAATGCGCTCGACAAGTTGGCCGGTGCTGTCGTGAATGCCGGTATTTCCGCCAAGACAGGCATTGTTGCCGTCACCAGTCGCCTGTCGGTGGAGATGGTTCAGAAGACAGCGATCCTTGGTAGTCCGGTTATGGCAGCAATTTCGGCTCCTACCGCGCTTGCCATCGAAACTGCCGAGAGTGCGGGCATCACGCTTGTTGCGCTGGTGCGGGGTGAAGACTTCGAAATCTTCACCCGTGCGGACCGTGTTATTTTATAATGCCAGTTGCCGGTCGGCATTGGCATCCGGGGTTCGAAGCATACTAAAACTCCGCCCATTCGGGCGCAGCATTTCCGTGAGACCTTGCCGTTGCGTATCGCGGCTGTGGTGCTGTCAGCCTCGTTATTGCAGCGGGTCTTTTATTGATCTGCTGGGCGGATGATATCTGTCCTTCGCGCGATATTCTAAACTGCCGCAACAATTCGTGCAGGTTGTCCGCTTCATTGGCGAGGCCGTGGCTGGCGGCAGTGGTTTCTTCCACCATGGCGGCGTTCTTCTGAGTCGCCTGATCCATAACGTTGACGGCTTGGTTGATTTCTCTCAGACCGTTGGCCTGTTCGCGCGAGGCCTCGACGATGGCCGAGACGTTGGCATCGATTTCGCCCATTTGCGATTGAATATCCCGCAGCGCACCGCCGGTTCTGCCAACCAGATCGACGCCATTGGCGACCTGTTCGCGGGAGGTGTTGATGAGGGACTTGATTTCCTTGGCAGCAACGGCGGATCGTTGCGCGAGTTCCCGCACCTCTTGGGCGACCACAGCGAAACCCTTGCCCGCTTCACCGGCACGGGCAGCTTCCACGCCGGCATTCAGCGCCAGAAGATTGGTCTGGAATGCGATGTCGTCAATGACGCCGATGATGTTGGTGATTTCACCGGAGGAGCGCGAAATCGCGTCCATAGCGGAAATTGCCTGCTGAACGACTTCACCGGAATGTTCGGCATGTTCTCTCGTGCGCAACACCAGTTTCCCGGCCTCGCCGGCGCGCTGGCTCGCATCGGTCACGGTGGTGGTGATTTGCTCCAGCGCCGCTGCTGTTTCTTCCAGCGAGGCCGCCTGCTGTTCGGTTCGCTGCGAGAGCTGATCGGCGGCTATGCGGATTTCACCCGAGCCGGATGCGATTGTCGAGGCATTGTGAGCGATCGTCTGCATGGTGGACTGAAGTTTGCCGACCACGCCGTTGAAGTCCTGGCGCAATTTCTCCATGCTGGGCACGAAGCTGCTATCGAGGCGCTGCACCAGGTCACCCTCGGCCAGTGCCTGCAAGGCATCGGCGAGAAGGGTGATGGCGCTCATACGCGGCGTCACGTCGGTTGCGAATTTCACAACCTTCACCACCTTGCCTGTCTCATCCAATACCGGGTTGTAAGCGGCCTGGATCCATATCTCCTTGCCGTTCTTTCCATAACGAACAAATTCGTCTGAGATGAATTCTCCGGATGCCAGCCGCGGCCAGAAATTGGCATAGGCTGGCGATGCTGCATAGGCCGGATCGCAGAACATACGGTGGTGCCGGCCTTCGATTTCCTTGAGGTCGTAGTTGACAGTGGCGCAGAAATTCGGATTGGCGGTAATGATCGTACCATCCGGCAAAAATTCGATGGTGGCCTGGGAGCGTGAAAGCGCTTCGAGTTTGCCAGCATCTTCTACAGCCTTGATCTTCTTGGCTGTGATGTCGGTCGCTATCTTGACAACCTTATAGGGTTTGCCTGACCTGAAGACGGGGTTGTAGGAGGCCTCGATCCATATGGTCGATCCATCCTTGCGTATGCGGCGATATTCCTTGCCCTGAAATTCGCCGCGCGCAAGAGATTCCCAGAATTCCTGGTATGCGTGCGATGCGACAAATTCCCGGTCGCAGAAGATACGATGATGCTTGCCGACGATCTCTGCGAGATCATAGCCCAGCGTCACACAGAAATTGCTGTTTGCCGTAAGAATATTGCCTTTAAGATCGAATTCTATGACTGCCTGCGATCTGGATATCGCATCGAGCATATTTCGATTGTCTGCGCTTTTCCCTAACCCCAGCATTAACGTCCCCCAAATAGCGGCCTCGGCGCGCGCTGCCGCACAGGAGGTGTGGTCGGCGCCGTATCATGTTGAACAACGAACAGGTTCTGCCGCCAAAGGCAGCAATGCAGGCACTTGCGACTTGTCAGCCTCGGTCAGGTATCGGAACCCGCGTGATGTGATGTAGGCGCGATACTGTTCGTCGGCTTTTAATATTAGATATCTATAATATTAAAATGTTCTTATTTAATAAAAGAGACGGTCATGAAAACAAAAACCGCCGGGCAGGTGCTCCGGCGGTTTGGTTCAATGGTCAATAGTCTCGTATTTGAGCCTTTGTTCTTAGGTTGCCTAAGAACGCGAACCGGCCGTCATGCAAAGGAATTGCAACGATCAGGCGGCGAGATCTTCCGCTTCGGTTCCCTTGAACATCTTTGCAAGGTTCAGGAAGCAGATCATGCCATGTTCGTTGGCAATGATGCCTTCGGAGTAGGACTTGTCGAAAGAGGCCGAGATTTCCGGAACCGGCTGGACCTGATTTGCCGGGATCGTCAGAATGTCCGAAACGCGATCGACGAGCATGCCGATGACCATGTTGTGCACTTCGGCCACCACGATGGCGCTTCTTTCATTTGCGACGGTGCTTTTCATTCCGAGTTTGTGTGCGAGATCGATGATCGGAATAACCGAACCGCGCAGGTTCATGACGCCGATGACGTCTTTCGGCGCGTGGGGAATGGGCGTTGAAGGCGCCCAGCCGCGAATTTCGCGGATAGTCGTCGTCTTCACGCAGAATTCCTGATCATGCAGGCGGAATGCGATGATTTCGAGCGTCTCGCCGCCAAAGTTGGTAGAGTTTATCATTGCCATCAGAATTCTTCCCAATGCTCGCTGTGGAGGCCAGCGCAAGTGCACCGACACTTGCATATGCGAATTTGGCGTTCTGCCTGGTGCCTGAACAGCCGGAAACAATATTTTCCGCCTTCAATGGAAGATTCGTAGCATGAGATGGTTTCGCAAACCTAAATGCGAAGACTTCAATATTCTTTCTCGTAAAATATACCGGCTGCACCTTCGCCATTACCGCCCGCTTCACCGCGCAGCTTCACGCCGCGCCCGACATCGAGGTTGATGATGGCCTTTGCGCCGGAATCGCCGCTTTGCTGCAGTTCGAGATAGGTTCGCTCGTTGAGATATTTGCCGGCGGAAACGCGGGCCTGGCCTTCCGAATCCGTCGAGATGTCGAGATCGTCGACACCGAGATTGCTTCGGAGCTTGTCGAACAACGAGGTGGAGCGCCCACCGGCAAGCTGGGCTGCCGCATCCGCCAGCCGCGCGATCTGCAAGGCCGAGAGCTTGGACATGGATTGGCCGAAGATCAGCTGTGCCATAACCTCATCCTGCGGCAAAGCCGGGGTTGAGGAGAAGGCGAATGTCGGGTCGTTGGCATTGCCGGAAACCGCAACGGTGATGGTGGCGGAACCAGCGGTGGACTGCGCCTCCATATCCAGAACCGGCACGAGGCCGCCGCCGAAGGTTATCTTGCCCGTATTGAAATCGAGACGGCGGGTGAGAATTTCGAGCCGTCCACGGCGCATTTCAAAACCGCCGGAGATGACGGGAACAGCTGCCGTACCGCGAATGGTCAGATTGCCGGTCAGTTCTGCGTCGATGCCGCGTCCGCGCACGAAGATGCCGCTCGGTGCGTTTATCTGAAGATCGAGATTGATGGTCGATGAACTACCACTGCCGCCCTGATCGTTGCCGAGTGCCTTTACCTGCGCCCGCACCTGCGGCGGGGCGTTCTTGTGCTTGACGTCGATTTCCGTCAGCGAGGCTGGAAGTTTCTCCGGGATGGTGATGGCGCTTCTGTCCAGCGTCAGCTTGCCGCCAAGCACGGGCGAATTCAGAAGCGGACCCTTCAGTGTCAGCGTGCCGCTCACGATTGTCGTCACCAGTGTGCCATCATTGTAACCGGCGCGGTCCAACGTGATCGTGATGTCGGCTGGAAAGCCCGAACCGCCCGTTATACCGACGCTACCCGTTCCCGAGATCGTTCCACCGCCAGCAAGCTTTCCCGTCAGCCGGGATATGACGGCGCGATCACGATCGAAGGTGACCGTTGCTGCCAGCCCGTTGACCGTGAGGTTACGGCGCACATCGGTCAGGCGCGTACCATCGGTGGTGATGCTGCCGGTAACGACAGGCGCGGAAGCGCTGCCGGAAATCTTCACATCGATGGCGGCGGTGCCGTCCACATCGAGGCCCTGTGCTGCGGTTTGTGCGGCAACGGCGGAGAAGGGCAACCTCCCGGAAAAGGCCATGGAAAGCGGACGGTTACCGGCAATGCCGAGGGAGCCGCCGCCCGAAAGCGACATGCCGCCCTGACCGGTTACATTCGTATCGATCTGCAGGGTGCCGCCGGCGAAACGGCCGTTTGCCTTGATGCCGAGCGCTGCAAGCCCTGCCGCACGCGTCTGGACAACCTCGGCATTCGTCCAGTTCAGATTATAATCGACCGCCGGGTCTGAAGCCGTGCCCTTGGCGCTGACCGTTCCGGATATACTCCCCGCCGCATCCAGCCCGGTGGCGAAGGCATTTGCGAGGTTCGCGGGAAGCGAGCGGATATTGGCGTTGATGTCGAGTGTCGAACCCGCCGTGCCGTTTACCTCGACGCGCCCGTCGCCGGTGATGATAGTCAGACCGGAGATGCGGGCCGTGCCGTTCTCGATCGCAATTGTACTCGGCTTTTCAAGCCGTACGGCAATGCCCTTGGGGGCGGCCGAGAAGGCATCGAGCCGCACGGTCATCGGCGATCCTGCGGTATTGGCACTGCCCTTTACCACGAGCGGCGCATTGTCGTAGCGTCCGTTGACATCGAAGTTGGTGGTCGTGCCGGAATGGCCAATGGTCGCATTCAGCGCCGAAATCGCCGCGGTGCCAGCATTGACGCTGTCGGCGCTGACCTTGCCGTTGATGGCGAGCGCCCGAAGGTCGTCAATGGAGATATCGGCAGCGAGCTTCGAAATAACCGTTGTGCCCTGGCGGATACTGCCGCCATTCGCCTTTATCGTCGCGGCAATCCGGCCGTTATCGTTACTGAGTACGATGTCGCCGGCAATATCGCCATCTGCCTGTTGCGCGGCAAGTGCCGCCAGCAGGGCCAAGTCCGGGAAATTGAACGACAGATTGCCAGATGGCAGGAACTGTTGCGAGAATTGCAGCTTGCCGTTCAAGATGTTGCGACCCACTGCCACATGAAGCTCGGGTATTGCCGTGCCGTTTTCTGTCTGCACCACATTGGCGTTGGCGTCGATCTTCTGCCGGTCGAGGCTGCCGCTGGCGGTCAGTTTTGCCTGCGGTGCGGCCGGATCGGCCTTGCCTGCGGCATTGACCTTCAGGGCTTCAAGCTTCCGTCCGGCAAGAGTGGCACTTTCGGAGCTTAAGGTGACATTGAAGTCGGGCGCGGCAAGCGCGCCGCTGGCTTCAATTGCAAAATCGGCAACGCCCTTTGCCTGTGGCGTCAGTTTTTCGAGAGCGGGAAACTTGCCCGTCAGATTGGCGCTCAACGCGTCGTCTTCGAGACTGACATCACCTGTCGCTTCAATTGTTCCGGATTTGACCACGAGGTTCTGAACGCTTGTGCGCCCGCCAATGATCAGGTCGATATCGCCCTGCAAAGCTATGGTGGTATCGAATTTTTCCGCCAGCGCTGGCGGCAGGGTGGCGGGCAACGCAAAGAGCTGCACGCTGGATGTCAGGCGATTGTTGGCGAGGTCGAAACTGCCGTTCAGCGTTCCGCCGACACTGGCGCTCTCCAGCGTCGCGCCGTCAAAGCCGATGGTCGACGAGGTGAGGCTGACCGGCGCCTTGATGGTGACCGGCGCACGCACTAGCCGGTCGATATCCGGGCTGACGAAGGACGATTGTGCCACGGAGAGAATGGTGTCGATGGTGCCGCTGCGATCGGCAATGTTGAGATTGCCGCTCCTGGCCGTCAGCTTGACATCATCAAGCCTACCCTGTGGCAGGGAAAGGCTGCGCAACGATGCCGTGGTGTTGAGATGAGCGGCATCAGCGTTGCCCTTCAGGGAAAGATCAATGCCATTGATGAGGGCCTGGATCTCGCCATTGTTCAGCGGCCAGCGGAAATCCACTGGCCCGGCGGTGCCGATGAGGTTGGCACTAAGATCGTTCTGGCCGTTCGGATCCACGGTGCCCGAGGCAGTCAGCAGCAATGTGCCGGTTTCCAGCGTGCTGCTGCCGATTTCGATGCGGCCCTGTGGTGAGAGCGTGGCGTTTGCATCAAGTTTCGTCTCGCCGGCAAAAAGCTGCCGGAAAGCGGGGGGCAGAAGCAGATCGGGCTGGCCGCCGCCTGCGACCTCGATACGCCGCGTGCCGTCGTCTCCAAGTAGATGGTGGCCGGTGACGTTGAGCACGGGGTTGCCGGCGACGTTGCCGCGCAGAGTGCCGGTCCAGTCAGAAAGCGGACCTTCACCGTTCACATCGATCGCCACGGCGGGTGTGCCCGGAAGCGAGAGCAGCGTGGCCAGAAGCCCGCCCTCGGGCTCCTTCATCTCCGCTTTCAACTTCAAGACATTTTCATTCGGCAGAAACGCGATGTCCGCATTGATGGCAGCGTCCGGCGTGCTCTGCCGGTGGGCGGTGAGCGATAGCCTGATATCGTCCTGCGCGGCCTTGAGATTGCCCTCGGCGGTCAGCTCGAAGTCGCGGCCAAGAAGGGATTGTCCGAGGCTAATATCGGGGAAATCGAAACTGTCGATGTCGATTTCAATCGGCAGGGACGAACTGCCGGAGCTTTTGGTCGATGTTTGCTCAGCGGGAAGCGGTTTGCGATCGACATCAATCGATCCGGCCGACACCCGGTCGGCGTGGAAGGTTCCGGCAAGAAGCGAGAGCGGCGACCAGTCAACGGCGATCTGGTTCACGCGGGCGTAAGGTCCCTGCCGATCCGAAAGGGTGACATTGTCGAGCCGCAGGCGACCGGTCAAAAGACCGCTGGGTGGAGAGATTTCGATTGTCTGGTCGGGCGTGGAAACGAGCGATGAAATCTGCTTTGCGGCAATTCTTGCACCCATCGGGGTAAGACCGACGAACAGAACCGCAAGCAACACCAGCACCACGCCGCAAAGAGCAGCGTAGCCCAGCCATTTCAGCAATCGAATCAACGTTGTCATCAAGCGTAATCTACACTTTGTTGCTAGGGTGTTCGATGGCGGCGTTTAAAAAGACTGGCCGATGCCAGCATAAATGCCGAAATTGTTGCCACCATCATATTTTTCAAGCGGCATGGCGACATCAAGACGCAAAGGCCCAAAGGGCGTTGCGTAACGCAAACCAATACCGGCGCCAGCCCGGATATCGGAGAAATCAGGGGTCACGCTGTCGGATACCACACCCGCATCGATGAAGGGCACGATTCCGATCGTATCGGTGACCTTGATACGGGCTTCGATGGAGCCAACCACGTAAGAGCGGCCGCCAGTTGCATCACCGGCTGCATTATAGGGCGATATTTCCTGGTAGCTATAGCCGCGGACGGATCCACCGCCGCCGGCATAAAAGCGCCTTGTGGTCGGTATGTCCTGCAGATTGCTGCCGCCGACGAGCACGCCGCCGGAAAGCTTTCCGGCCATGATCAAGCGATCTTCGGCGCCGAGTCCCTTATAACCCGAAATAGAGCCTTCAAAGGAGGAAAAGAAAGTGCCGTTCAGCGCTTCGTAGCTGGGCTTGGCGGCCACCGATGCACGAAAGCCTTCAGTGGGGTTGAGCTTGTCGTCGCGCGTATCGCGAACGAATTCCAGCGGTATGGAGGTGGTCAGATATTTGTTCTTGCCGAATGCGTCTTCGGTATCTGCCCACTGCACCTCGAGACCGGCGGCTGCGGTATCGGTGTCGTTCAGCTCATAACTGAAACCGGCGGCTCCAGTTATGGTCTTGGCCTCATAGGTATCGGGATGTTCGGTCTTGGCGATCAGGCTGGTCTTGAATGTGGTGCGCGGGTTGAACATGCCGGGCTTTGTGAAGGTGATGCCCGCCGAATAGTCCATGCCTTCAACGCTCGATGCTTCGGCGATGCGTGAAACCGAACCCTCGATCCGCAGCGATTCCGCCTGCCCGAACAGGTTCCTGTGGCCCCAATACCCCTGGAGGCCAATGCCTTCCGTGGTGGAATATTGTGCGCCGACGCCGAAATAACGGTGCTTGCCCTCTGACACCTCGATGGTGAGCGGAATGGAGCCATCGCGCGACAGCGTTCCTGCTTCCTTGATTGTCAGGCTGGAAAAGACGCCGAGCTGGCGTAGCCGGTCTGCGGCCTTGCGCAGTTTTTCCGGCGAGTAGGGTTCGCCGCCATTGAGGCGCGAATAACGGCGGATGAAGTCGCCGTCGACGGTTTTTTCGCCGGTGACGGTAACCGCGCCGAGGGGTGCCACGGGGCCACCTTCGGCAGCCATGGTAATATCGACCGTGTTCGTCGCGTGGTTTGCAACGGCCTCGCGTTTCGTCAGCTTCGCAAGCGGGCGGCCTTCGGCTTTCAGATCATCGATCAGCTTGTTGCCGGCGCGGATGATTGCCAGAGATCCGGCATCGCCGCCGGTGACGAGACCGTATTCTTCAAGGTTGCGGCCCGTCACATCGCCCTCGAGCCTGATATTGCCGAGCGTGAAGACCGGGCCGGGGGTGACGGTTATGACAACGGGCACCGGAGCGGAGTGATCGAACACCGGATTGGGTGGCAGATCGTCCACATCCTTGCCGGCGACCGTGACCTTGACGATGCCGCCATATCGGGCGTTTTCGTAAAGCGCTGCGATCAGCCTGTCCCTGTCATCACGCGCCTTGATCAGAAGGCCGAGATCGCCGGAGGCCGGTTTGTCCTTGTCGGCCAGAAGAAGCGAGCTGTTTTCCAGGCTGCCTTTGAGAGATTTGTCTGCATCAGCAGCATTCAGCGTCACGGCATATTTGACCGGATTTATAACTTCGATCTCCGGTTCTTCCGAACCCCAGAGACGCACGCCGAACAGCTTGAAAGCAAAAGCATCGCGAGTAAACGCCGGGTACAGGGCGAACGTAACGGCAACCGCAAGAGCGGTGCCAGCTTTCCGATACGCAATACCTGTCTTCGGGTTAGTCCGTGTTCTTCGCATAAGCTGCTTTATGGTTGAGCATTTATTATGGCTCTGACCCGTTTCCTGTCCGTTAACAGTGCAGTTTAATCATAAATAAACGGCGTTGAGGACCCTTCGGACTGTGTTTTGCCCGCCTTAACGCAAAAAGCCCCGGATGACCGGGGCTTCTGTGCAACGGTATCTCGTGCAGCTATTAACGGCAACGCGCCGTGTAACGCTGACCGTACTGGTCGCGATAATAGCAATAGCCCGGTTCGGATGCATTGCCGATCAACGCGCCGCCAACGCCACCGATCGCCGCGCCCACTGCCGCGCCACGAACGTTGCCCGTGATAGCGCCGCCCAGGACCGCACCGGAAACGGCACCGATCGAAGCACCCTTTTCAGTCTGCGTGCAGCTTGCAAGCGACAGGCCGACCAGCGCAAATATGATTGCCTTTTTCATGAAACTCTCTCCAACGTTACAATGAGCTCTTCGGCTCGGTAGGCGTCCCATATTTATCTGCGGCGACTGCTACCTCCGACCGCCACAGATAACTAACAATTCGATACCGTTTAGGGAAGCCTCCTCTTTCAGGCGTTCTTCCGCGCGTAAATCGATTGCGTCCCAAACAACGGCGCCGTTTGAAAAAGGTTCCAAATTTCCGGGTTTTTTGATGTGAATCAATTTTGTACTTTTCATCGGCGTCTATAAACGGTTTATTGGAATGGTTCAAAACAACGGCGAATTGACGCAGACGTGGTTAAAGCAGCTCGCAAGGGTTGACGGTCCCGGTGTCGAGGCAGAAAACGATCTGGTCAATTCTGGAGCATGGCATGGACTTCGAGGCATTTTTTACGACGGAACTGCAGAGCCTGCATTCTGAGGGACGCTATCGCGTTTTTGCGGATATCGAACGCCAGCAGGGGAATTTTCCCCGCGCGACACGGTACAACGCCAATGGCGAGCGCAAGGACGTAACCGTCTGGTGTTCCAACGATTATCTGGGCATGGGCCAGAACCCCAAAGTCATCGAAGCCATGAAAGCCGCCATCGATCACTGTGGCGCGGGTGCGGGAGGCACCCGCAACATTTCTGGGACCAACCATCATCACGTCCTGCTGGAACAGGAACTTGCCGATCTGCACGGCAAGGAATCGGCGCTGATCTTCACGTCGGGTTACGTTTCCAACTGGGCGACACTCGGCACACTTGGCCAGAAAATTCCGGGCCTCGTCATTTTCTCCGATGCGCTCAACCATGCCTCGATGATCGAAGGCATCCGTTACGGCCGTTGCGAGCGGGTGATCTGGAAACACAATGATCTCGAAGATCTCGAGGCGAAGCTCAAGGCAGCCGATCCAAGCGCGCCGAAGCTCATCGCCTTTGAATCCGTCTATTCGATGGATGGCGATATCGCCCCGATCAAGGAAATCTGCGATCTTGCCGATCGTTATGGCGCCATGACCTATCTCGACGAAGTCCATGCCGTTGGCATGTACGGACCGCGCGGCGGCGGCATTGCCGAGCGCGAAGGCCTGATGGATCGCCTGACGATCATCGAGGGAACGCTCGGCAAGGCTTTCGGCGTGATGGGCGGTTATATTGCCGGGTCCACGGCGGTCTGTGATTTTATCCGTTCTTTCGCCTCCGGTTTCATCTTCACGACGGCCCTGCCGCCGTCGCTCGCTGCCGGCGCAATCGCCTCGATCCAGCATTTGAAGGCAAGCCCCTTTGAGCGCGCCCGCCATCAGGACAGGGTGCGCAAGCTGCGGGGGCTTCTGGATGCACGCGGCATTCCGCATATGGACAATCCCAGCCATATCGTACCGGTCATGGTGGGCGATGCCGCCAAGTGCAAATGGATTTCGGATATCCTGCTCGACAATCACGGCGTCTATGTCCAGCCGATCAATTATCCAACCGTGCCGCGCAAGACCGAGCGTCTGCGCATCACGCCGACACCGCTGCACACCGATGCCGACATCGAACAGTTGGTCGGCGCGTTGCACCAGCTCTGGTCGCATTGTGCGCTGGCGCGGGCGGTGGCTTAAGGCCGCAGTTCAAACAAGAGAAAATCTGGCCGCGTTTACGCGGCCTTTTCTTTGCTGGCGATCAGTTCCCGCGCGTGATTGCGGGCTTCCCCGTCCGCCGAAAATACGTCTTCAATGCTGTTGGCTGATCGGCCGTCATGCATGCGGTCCATGACCGTTTCGACGATTTCGGCCATATCGAGAAAACCGATGCCGCCTTCGACGAAGGCGTGAAAGGCGGTTTCTTCGGCGGCATTCAGGGCCGCGCCCTGCAAGCCTCCGCGCTCCAGCGCCGTGCGCGCCAGTCGGAGTGCTGGAAACCGGGTTTCATCAGGCGCTTCGAAATCGAGCCGCGCCAGTTTGGCGAAATCCAGGCGTTCGACATTGAGATTGCCGCGCTCAGGATAGGTGAGGGCATAGGAGATGGCGGTGCGCATATCGGGCGAGCCGAGCTGGGCGATGTAGGAGCCATCAGTATAACCCACCATCGAATGTATGATCGACTGCGGATGGACGATCACTTCGACCTGATCGGGCCTGAGATCGAAGAGATATTTCGCCTCGATCATTTCCAGGCCCTTATTGAACATGGAGGCGCTGCCGATCGATACCTTCAACCCCATAGACCAGTTGGGATGGGCACGGGCGATATCTGCCGTGACATTGGACATCTGCTCACGCGACCATGTGCGGAACGGTCCGCCGGATGCGGTGAGTACGATGCGCTCCACGGCCTGTTTGTGATCGCCCGTCAGGCACTGGAAGATCGCGCTATGTTCGCTATCGACCGGGATCAACCTGCCGCCGCCCTGTTTGACCGTGCGGAGGAAAACATCGCCTGCGGAAACGAGGCATTCCTTGTTTGCAAGCGCTATGTCTGCGCCGCGCCGTGCGGCTGTCAATGTCGGGGCAAGACCAGGTGTTCCGGCAATCGCTGCCATTACCCAGCCGGCCTCCATCGAGGCCGCTTCTTCGAGGCCGGATTTGCCTGCCGCAACTTCAATGCCGGTGCCGGCAAGGGCCGCTTTCAGCGCTTCGTATTTGCCATCCTCGGCGGTTACCGCAAGCTGCGCGCCGAATTCACGCGCCTGTTGCGCCAGAAGATCGATGTTTCCGGCGCCGGTGAGCGCCAAAACCTCGAATTGTCTGCGACCACCCAGCTGACGGACGACATCCAGTGTGTTCGTACCGATCGAACCCGTCGAACCCAATATCGTCAGCCTGCGTGGCATTTCACTGGTATCTGTCATCTTCCGTCCGTCGGTCGTTTCCGGTTGCCCGAAACCGATGCATAGTTTCTGGCGACATGCACTAGCCTCTACTCGTGAAAACCGATCATAACAAGGACACAGCCGGGCTATTGTTTTTGCGGATGGCAAAGCCATATGCAAGAAAAACGATGTGAGAATATTGATGCGACGTTTTCTGGTTTCCAGCGGTTGGATTTTTGCGGCAAGCCTTGTGCTGGTTCTGGTCTTTATTCCTTTCGACCCACGCCTTTCGGAACATGCTCAAGCCCTGCCGGGAAGGATAGTTTCCTTCAATCGCTCCATTACCGATTTCGGTACTTTCAGCTGGATGCTTTATTCCACCGGCGCTCTTGCCATCCTCGCCTATGTCGGCGCGCGGGTCCTGCAGGCGCGGACCTACGCCGGGCGGCTGAGAACGGCATGGCGGCTTCTCGCTTACTTCTTCCTGACGATCGGAACGGCGAGCATATTGGTCCACACGCTGAAATTCCTGATCGGGCGGGCGCGGCCGGAGCTTTTTCTGGAAATGGGTGCCTATAGCCTCACGCCTTTTACCGGTGACAATCTTTATGAGAGCTTCCCGTCAGGCCATTCGACGGCTGCCGGAGCGTTTTTCGGTGTTTTCGCCATGCTGATGCCGCGCTTCCGCTGGGCGTTCCTGCTGCTTGCGCTTGTCATTGGTGTTTCACGCGTCATCGTCGGCGCGCATTATCCAAGCGATGTGGCCGCCGGGCTGTTGCTTGGCATGTGGACGGCCATGGCCTTCGCCTTTATCTTTGCCCGGTCCGAAATGCTTTTCCGTTTCGATGCACATGGTTGGCCACAGCCGAAAAATGCAAACCTGCCGCCGGCGGATGCACGATAGAGACGTTTAACGGACAGGGGGGCGGTGATGGAAGAAGCGAAAGTCGTGCCGAAGAATGACGGCAGGGCCGTTCAGCACATCCGCACGTCCGTTGTCGTGGCCGGTGGCGGGCCGGCCGGCCTGATGCTTGGCCTTTTGCTTGCCCGCAGCGGTATAGACGTAACGGTTGTCGAGAAACATGGAGATTTTCTGCGCGATTTTCGCGGCGACACCATTCACCCCTCCACGCTTGAACTGATGGAGCAGCTGGGTTTCGCCGAGGAGTTCCTGAGCCTCCCGCATACGCGTGCGCCACGGCTGAACGCAGTCATCGGCGGCGAGCGTATCACGATCGCAGATTTTTCGCGGCTGCCGGTCCATCATCGTTTCATTGCCTTCATGCCGCAATGGGATTTTCTCAATTTTATCGTCGGCAAGGCCGGGCAATATGAGAATTTCCGGCTGCTGATGAATGCGCCGGTAACCGGCCTGATCGAGAGCGACGGGCGTGTTGGTGGCCTCATGGTCAATACGCCGGAAGGCCCAATCGAGATCGCCGCTGATCTGGTGGTGGGCGCGGATGGCCGCAACTCCATCGTCCGCGAGGCGGCGGGACTTGAAGTACAGCACTTCGGCATCCCGACCGAGGTGCTTTGGATGCGCCTTTCGAGACAGCCGGGTGATCCGGCCGACACCATGGGCCATGCGGGTTCGCGGCAGGGTTTCGTGATGATCAACCGCGGTGACTACTGGCAATGCGGGTACGTGGTGCGCAAGGGCTTTTTCGCTGACATGAAGATTGAGGGACTTGAAGCCTTCAGGAACCGGGTTGCGGAAATCTGCCCTTTCCCGCGCGAGAGGCTCGACGAAATTACGAGCTGGGATGACGTGCATCTGCTCACCGTCCGTATCGATCGGTTGAAGCGCTGGTGGAAGCCCGGCCTGATCTGCATCGGCGATGCGGCCCATGCCATGTCGCCCGTCGGCGGTGTCGGCATCAATCTTGCCATTCAGGATGCGGTTGCTGCGGCCAATGTTCTGGTGCCGGTATTCACATCCGGCCGGACCATTGCCGATGATGACCTCGCCGCCATAGAGAAACGGCGATCCTTTCCAACCAAGGCCACGCAATTCTTGCAGCGGATGATGCGTGTCGGTCGCAAGAAAGAGCAGACGGAAACGGCGGAAAAGCCGAAAGGCCCACCCGCCATCGTGCGGGCGATCATGCGGTTTCCACTTTTTGCCCATCTGACCGGCAGGCTGGTGGGGTTGGGCTTTCGTCGGGAAAAGATCGAGACGGTGTGACGCGGCTTAAACCGCGTTCACGATTTCCTTCGCATATTTCAGCCCGATAACGGCGGAACCAATCAGCCCCGGCTCGATCCGGCAAATGGCAGGCACGACGAGCGGCCTGTCGAAGCGCCTGAGAATGCGGCCCCTGACGGCTTCGTCCAGAGCTGTCACGAGTTCCCTTGAATTCGAAAGCCCGCCGCCGACGGGCACGATGGTTGCGCCGGTGACATTGATCACCATCGCCAGCGGCGAGGCGAGAATATCAATGAGTACATCGATGGTTCTTGCGGCTTGCGCATCGCCTGCCTGCCAGGCGGCAATAATATCCTCACTGGTCATATCCTGCCCGTGAAGATGCAGATGCAGCTTTTCCATGCCGCGCGCGCTGCCGATCGCGTCGACACAGCCGGTAAGGCCGCAACCGCATTCGAATCGCGGCAGCGATACCGGTGGATTGCCGGCCAATGTCGCGGCCACTGGCCCATGTCCCCATTCGCCGGCAAAGCCGCCGTCGCTGTTGATGAGCTTGCCGTCAATCACCAGCCCGCCGCCGACACCTGTTCCAAGGATAACGCCGAAGACGACGCGATGTCCTTGTCCGGAGCCGATTTCCGATTCGGCGATCACGAAACAATCCGCATCGTTCGAAACGATAACGGGAAGGTCCAGGGCTTTTTCCAGATCGTCTTTTAACGTTCTGCGGTGAATGCTGGGAATATTGGCGACTGTCGCCTTTCCCGTATCAAGATCGATGACGCCCGCGATCGACAGTGATACGCAGTCGGGTGTGCCGCCGCTGTTGTCGATGACGGATTTCAAGCCGGCAGCGAAGTCTTCGAAGCTGGTTTTGGGCGTTGGTATACGCGGTACGGGGCGAATATCGTCCGGGGCATGGGCAATCGCGCCCTTGATGGTCGTTCCGCCGATATCGAAACAAACGATCATGGTTCAGACTCCGGAACGTGTGGCATCGTAGATTTTTTCTCCGCCAATCCATGTTGAATGCATCTGGAGGTCTGGTGTCAGCATCACGAAATCAGCATCGAAACCGGGCAGGAGTTTTCCCTTGCCGGAGGCGCCGATTGCCTGCGCCGGATAGGCGGATGCCATTCGCAAAGCTTCTTCCAGCGGCATTTCCATCTTCTCACGCATGAAGCGGATGCAGGAGAGCATGTCTATATCCGCTCCCGCCAGCGTGCCGTCGGCCAATGTTAGCCGTCCACCGTTGCGATAGACGCGCCGGCCGTTCAGTTCGAAACCGTCATCATCCGTGCCGATGGTGGACATGGCGTCGGTGACAAGGAAGATGCGGGCCGGGCCATTCTTGGCGCGCAGCGCAATGCCGATTGCGGCCGGATCGACATGGAATCCGTCGGCTATAAGCCCGCAATGCAACTTGCCGTTCGAAAGTGCGGCCCCGACCAGCCCCGGCTCGCGGTGGCCAAGCGGGCTCATGGCATTGAAGAGATGCGTCACCATGGAAGCGCCTGCATCAGCATAGGCCGTCGCAACATCGAGACCGGTGTCGGTATGGCCGAGGCTGACGACGATGCCGGCGTCGCTGAGTGCTGCAACCTGCTCGACAGTAACATTTTCCGGGGCAATGGTTGTCAGCACGAAGGGGAGTTCCGCCCTGCAGCCGGTCAGGACCGCGAGGTCGTCTGTCTCCATCTTGCGGATCAACGCCGGATCATGCGTGCCCTTGCGCGCGACGGAAAGATGCGGCCCCTCGAAATGCAGGCCGAGGAAACCGGCCACATGCTCCTTGCCCGCGGCAATCCCCGCCTGCGCCGCCCTGAAAGTCACGTCCGACCGGTCGGTGATGAGCGTCACCATCAAAGCCGTCGTGCCGAACTGGGCGTGGGCGGAGCAGATGCGGGCAATGCCAGCCACATCCGGCTGGTTGTTGAACATGACGCCGCCACCGCCATTGACCTGAAGGTCGATGAAGCCCGGCGCGATCAATAGTCCATCTGTATCGATCACTTCGGCGTCGGCAGGCACGCTGTCCAGGACAGCGGCAACGCGCCCTTCGCGGATCAGGAGCACCTTGTCATCATGCCATTCGGCGCCATCGAAAATGCGGGCGCCGACAAATGCCTTTATGCCGCTCATTGGGTTTCAGTCACCTTCTTCAATGCCACGGGAGCATCCGGGTTGAAGCCTCTTGCGCGCGACAATTGCTCGATGAAGCCGTAAAACGGCGCGATAAGCAGCAATGCATCGGTCAGGGGATGGTTGGTTTCCACAAATGGCAAGGGCTTGGCCGGGCTACCCTTGGCAGATGTGACGAAAACATTGGCGCCTTTATGGGCAAGGCTTGCGGCAATATCCGTAACGGAGGTCTCGGCGCGGTCGCGCGCGGCAAAGGCGATTACCGGAAATTTCGGTGCGACCAGCGAAACCGGGCCGTGCATGACTTCTGCCGACGAATAGGCTTCCGCGTGCAGCTCGCAGGTTTCCTTGCATTTCAGCGCGGCTTCCGCGGCAATCGCAAGGGCGGGGCCGCGGCCCAGCATATAAAGTGAATCCTCACCCTTCACAGCCTCGCCAATATGGCTCCAGTCAAGTCCGATCGCCTTGGCGAAATTCTGCGGCAGGGTGCTGACGGCCTTCGCGAGCAGGCTGTCTTCCGTCCATTCGGCAAGGATGGCCAGACCGGCGACAATGGAGTTGACGAAGGACTTGGTTGCGGCAACTGCCTTTTCCGGTCCCGCCTGGATGTCGATGGCGTGATTGGCTGCGTCTCCAAGGGGGGAAGGCAGGGTGTTCACGAGGGAGAAGGTAAGCGCTCCGCCCTTGCGGGCACTTTCCGCCAAAGCGACGATGTCAGGGCTTTTGCCCGATTGCGATACGGCGAAGGCTGCCGCCCGTTCCAGCCGCAGTTTCGTCTGGTAGATCGATGCGAGCGAAGGGCCGAGAGAGGCGACTGGAAGCCCCGTCTGTAACTCGATCGCGTATTTCAGGAAATGCGCGGCGTGATCGGACGATCCGCGGGCAATGGTGACGATAACGGCCGGGTCACGGGCTTTCAGCTTGTCTCCGGCCTGCCGGAAGTCGGCACTGGTATTGTCCAGCAGACGGGCGACGGCATCGGGAATCTCGTTGATTTCCTGGCGCATCAGGGTTGTCATCGTTTTCTGTCCTTGGTCGATGTGTTTCAGTCGGAGGTCATCGTCAGTTCGGCGACGAGATCGTAGGCGTCGCTGCGATAAAGGGCGCGCGATATTTCCATGAGGCGGCCGCTTTCGAGATAGGCCATGCGCTGGACGGAAAGTGCAGCAGACCCGGGGGGAACTCCAAGCAGCATCGTTTCCTCATCCGTAAGGTTGCGCGCAGAGATGCGCTGGATGGCGCGGACGGGGCGAATATCGCTTTTCGCAAGCTCCTGATAAAGCGAGTTTTCCACCAGCTGTGGGTCCGGCAGAATATCGCCCGGCAGGCTCGTGACTTCGAGCGCGATCGGCTGGTCGTTGGCAAGGCGCAGTCGCGTCAACCGGGCAACCATGGCGGATTGGGAAAGGCCGAGAGCCATCATTTCGTCACCGGTCGGATAAAACAGGCCTCTTTCAAGCCAGCGCGTGCTCGCCACCATTCCCCGGCGGCGCATATCCTCTGTAAACGAGGTAAGCTTGGTCAACGGCTGCTGCATACGGGTGATGGGTTTGACGACAAAGGTGCCCGACCCATGCCTGCGCACGAGAAGTCCGTCGCGAACGAGATCGTCCACAGCCTTGCGCACCGTGACGCGGCTGACGCAGGCGCTTTCGGCAATGTCGCGCTCGGGCGGCAGGGCATCGCCATGTTTGAGGCGGCCGCCATTGATGGCGTCTTCAATCGTCTGACGCAGTTTCAGGTAAAGCGGGCCGCCGCCTCCCGATTGCAGGTCGTCCAGATTAAGCACTGCCCCGTTCATCCATAACCTCTGTCACAATCGATGTGGCGAATTCCGGCTATACCATATGCGTCACAATCGGCAATACCAAAATAGAACCATTAGTGGATTTGTACGATTAATCGGTGGTTTTTTCGATCATTTGCTGAATAATGTGGCCTGTTGCTTGAAATTTCCGCATTAACCAAAAAAAATTTCCGGCAATTGGAATTGCTATAGACGATTGGCATTTTTTTGGTATTGTTTTTGTATCAGTGGCTGACGGCGCTCTATCTTGCGCCTGTCTCCGCTGGGGAAATCGGTCTCCGGTCCTCACTAGGATTTGCGAGATCGAATTTAACTTGACCGTTATGAAAATTAATTTCATCGTGGCGGAAAATTATCGCAGATATCAGAATAACCAGCACAGAAATGGTTGCCTCTGCGAAAATGAATTACGAGTGAACAGGGAACAAAGTTCATGAAGGTGGGAATTATCGGACTCGGATTCCGTCTCGGTTATCTGGGCTACGTTTTTCACGAGATCGACAAGGATTTCGAGATCGTCGGTTATGTCGATCCTGCCCCGGCCGGTCTGCCGGGTCTTGAGGAAAAGGGCATTTCGGCTGGCAAGGCCTATGACAGCCCCGAGGCGCTGATTGCCGGCGAGACATTCGACCTTTTGATGATCGGCTCACCGAACCATATGCATCTGGAGCATATCCGCATCGGGCTTGAAGCCGGTTGCACCATCTTCTCGGAAAAACCCATCGTCGTCAGCATCGAGGAAAGCCTCGAACTCGCCCGGTTGCTCAACAAGCATGGACATGAGCGGCTGCTGGTCGGTCTGGTCCTGCGTTACTCGCCGCTTTACCGCGATCTGCGCGCCGCGCAGGCCGAAGGCAAGCTGGGTGACGTCGTATCCATCGAGGCTTCGGAACATATCCCGCCCTATCATGGCGCGTTCTTCATGCGCGACTGGCGGCGTTACGAGAACTATTCCGGCTCCTTCATGCTGGAAAAATGCTGCCACGACCTCGATCTCTATAATGGCGTGGTGGGTGCCCGGCCGCGTTTCGTGTCGAGCTTTGGCGGGCGCAAGAGCTTCACGCCTGCAAATGCTCCGCAAAATGACGGCATCAACGACATGGAAGTCTACCATCGCAAGCCGAGCGGCTGGATGGGTTCCGACAAGGTTTTCGACAGCGACGGCGATATCATCGACTACCAGACCGCGATCGTCGAATATGAAAATGGCGCATCGCTCGCCTTCCATACCAATCTGAACGTTCCCGACGATTTCCGCCGTTTCTGTGTCATCGGCGCCAAGGGCATGGCCGAGGGCGATTTCGTGCGCGGCTTCCTGAACGTGCACAATGCCCGCACCAACGAAAAGACCGTTGCCAAGACCTATTCGGCGGCAACCGTGCTCTCCCAGCATTATGGCGCGGATGAGCAGATGGCCGAGGACGTGATCAACCATGTCGTCAAGGGGACGCCCCTGCCGGTTTCCGCGCTCGACGCGATCGAGGCCGGTATTCTGGCGCTCGCCATGGACGAGGCGCGCCATGGCCGCAAGGTGGTCGATCTCAAGCCGGTGTGGGAGGAATATGATCTGGCACTCCACGGGCAGTTGAAGTCGCCCGCCGTGAAATCGGCTTAAGGGGGCGCTGCGATGGATGCGAAACGCAGCGCGGTTATCTTTGCCTGGCTTCTTCTTTTGCCGGCGCTTTTATACATCACTGTTATTGTTGCTTATCCGCTCGTCGATACCTTCATCCTGTCCTTCACGGACGCGTCGTTGAAAAAGACGACGAACTGGGTGGGTTTCATCAATTACGAGAAGATCTTCAACGAGACTTTCGCCGGGGTCATCACGCGGACCTTTATCTGGACGTTCTTTTCCGTCTCGATAAAGATGATCATCGGCACTTTCGGTGCGGTGTTGCTGAATTCGGCCGTTCCCGGTCGGGCCCTGTTTCGCATCCTGACGATGCCGCCATGGATCGTGCCGATGGCTATCGGCATCTTCATGTGGGGCTGGATGTATAACGGCCAGTTCGGCATGATTTCCGGTGTTCTACAGAATCTTGGCCTGGTGGACGGTCCAGTCGCCTTCCTCGCCTATGGCAGCACGGCTTTCTGGGCGACCATCATCACCGACGTATGGATCGGCGTGCCGATGGTGACGCTTTATCTGCTAGCGGCAATTCAGGCCATTCCGCAGGATCTTTACGAGGCAGCCTGGACCGACGGCGCCAGCCGCACCTACCGCTTCCGCCGCATCACGTTGCCGCTGATGCTGCCGGCCATGATTACCATGTCGATGATCTCGCTGATTTCGACCTTCAATTCCTTCGACATCATCTGGATCCTGACACAGGGCGGACCGACGGGCCAGACGACGACCATGATCATCGACACCTACAAGACGGCGATCGGTTCCTACAAATACGGTGAGGGCGCAGCGCGTGCAGTGCTGATCTGCATCTTCCTGTCCATATTCACCTACTTCTACTTCCGCATCACCAGCCGTATCTCGCAGGAGACCAGCCGATGACCGACAAAAATGCGATGATCAACCGTTACAGATGGTATGAGATCGTCGGGATTTATTGCGGCATCGCCGTATTCCTGACCTTCGTGCTGGCGCCGTTTGTCGAAGGGTTTCTAGTTTCACTGAAACCGCTCAGCCTGCTTTTTTCGTCACCGTATAAGTTTTGGCCAGAAAACGGCTCCTTCGAAGCTTACCGGACCATGTGGGTCAGCGTTCCCGGCTTTGCCCGCTACGTCTTCAACTCCTTCTTCATCTCGACGATATCGACGATCATCGTTCTGCTTCTGGTGGTGCCGGCGTCCTATGCTTTCGCGCGGTTCCAGTTTCGCGGTCGCGGGCAATTGCTCGGCGCGTTTCTGGCGATCAACATGTTCTCCGGTGCTGTGCTTCTGATCCCGCTTTACCGGCTGATGCGCAATATGGGCGTGCTGAACACCTATCTGGCGATGATCATTCCCGGCGCCGCCTTTTTGATCCCCACTGCCATCTGGCTTTTGCGAACCTACATGCTGCGTATTCCGCGCGAACTGGAAGAGGCGGCCTATGTGGACGGCGCGAGCTATTTCTATACCTTCCGCCGGGTGATCCTGCCGCTTGCGATGCCTGGCATCGCCGTCGTGTCCATCACCACCTTCATCGGTGCTTATGCGCAGCAGTTCATCTTCGCGCTCACTTTCAATTCCAAGACCGAATATATGCCGCTGCCCATCGGCCTGTTTGCCTATTTCGGTCGTCAGGAAGTCGTCTGGAATGAGTTGATGGCGGCCAGCTTCGTCGGCATTGCGCCGGCCATGGTCGTCATCTTCTTCATGCAACGCTATCTCGTCAGCGGGCTTACCGCCGGCGCGGTGAAATAATCAACAATAGGAACGACCACCAGAAAACGGGAGACTATCTATGGCACTGAAACATTACGGATTGGCGCTTTGCGCCTTCGCATTTGCCGGTTCCACTGCCCTTGGCACGGTGGCGGCACACGCCGCCGACAAGGAGATCAGCTGGATCTATTGCGGCGACAAGATGGACCCCATCCATGAAAAATACATCAAGGAATGGGAAGGCAAGAATGCCGGCTGGAAGGTCGTTCCTGAAGTCGTCGGCTGGGCGCAGTGCCAGGACAAGGCAACCACGCTCGCAGCCGCCGGCACTCCGGTCGCCATGGCCTATGTCGGTTCGCGCACGCTGAAGCAGTTCGCACAGAACGACCTCATCGTTCCGGTGCCGATGACCGAAGACGAAAAGAAGACCTATTATCCTAACATCGTCGACACGGTTACCTTCGAGGATACGCAGTGGGGCGTGCCCGTCGCCTTCTCGACCAAGGCGCTCTATTGGAACAAGGACCTCTTCAAGCAGGCCGGTCTCGATCCGGAAGTGCCGCCGAAGACCTGGGCTGAAGAGATCGCCTTTGCCAAGCAGATCAAGGAAAAGACCGGCGTCGCCGGTTATGGTCTGCCCGCCAAGACCTTCGACAACACCATGCACCAGTTCATGCACTGGGTTTACACCAATAACGGCAAGGTCATCGACGGCGACAAGATCACCGTCGACAGCCCGCAGGTTCTTGCAGCTCTGAAGGCCTACAAGGACATCACGCCTTACTCCGTCGAGGGTCCGACGGCCTACGAGCAGAACGAAATCCGCGCCATCTTCCTCGATGGCAAGGTTGGCATGATCCAGGCGGGATCGGGTGCTGCAACCCGCCTGCAGGAAACCAAGATCAACTGGGGTATCGCAACCCTGCCGCTCGGCCCTGAAGCCAAGGGTCCCGGCACGCTGCTCATCACCGACAGCCTCGCAATCTTCAAGGGAACCGGTGTCGAAGAAAAGGCGACCGAATTCGCCAAGTTCATCACCTCTCCCGGCCCGCAGGGCGAATACGAACTGCAGGGCGGCGCTGGCCTGACCCCGCTTCGTCCGTCGCCGAAGGTTGATGAGTTCATCGCCAAGGACCCCTTCTGGAAGCCGCTGATCGACGGTATCGCCTATGGCGGTCCCGAGCCGCTCTTCACTGACTACAAGGGCTTCCAGGACACGATGATTGAGATGGTGCAGTCTGTCGTTACCGGCAAGGCGACACCGGAAGATGCCGCAAAGAAGGCCTCTGCCGCTCTCGAGCAGTACAAGTAATCCACATTTATACGGTTGCGGGCGCAGGTCGCCCGCAACCTCATAATTCGTTGCGAGAATACCCGCCGCTATGACGGCAGGAGCTTCTCGTGTGTTTTAACGGTTCCGATAAGGCGCGATTTTTCCGTGTCGCGGAACGTCTCTGAACGCAGCCTGATGTCGGCTGGTGACGGGAGAGGCAAGTTTTGGGTCAGCTTTATCTCAACAACGTCCGCAAGAACTATGGACATTTCGAAGTCATCAAGGGCGTTCAGCTCGACATCAGGGATGGCGAGTTCGTCGTTTTTGTCGGTCCCTCGGGATGCGGCAAATCCACATTGCTGCGCATGATCGCCGGCCTTGAGGATATTTCCGCCGGCGACATCGTCATCAACGGCGTGAAGGTCAATGACTTGCCGCCGGTTAGACGCGGCATCGCCATGGTGTTCCAGTCCTATGCGCTCTATCCGCATATGACGGTTTTTGAAAACATCGCTTTTCCCCTCCGCGTCGAAAAGATGGAAGAGGGCAAGATCAAGGAAAAGGTCGAGGCCGTCGCGAAGATCCTGCAACTCGACCAGCGCCTGCAGCAGCGTCCCGGCATGTTGTCCGGCGGCCAGCGCCAGCGTGTAGCGATCGGTCGCGCCATCGTTCGCGAGCCGAAGATATTCCTGTTCGACGAGCCGCTTTCCAACCTTGACGCCGCACTTCGCGCCGACATGCGTATCGAGCTCACCAATCTGCATCGGACGCTGAAGGCGACGATGATCTACGTGACGCATGACCAAGTGGAAGCCATGACCATGGCCGACCGCATCGTGGTGCTGAATGCGGGCGAAATCTCCCAGGTCGGCGCGCCGCTGGAACTTTACCACAAGCCCGCAAACCTGTTCGTCGCCGGTTTCATCGGCAATCCGAAAATGAATTTCCTGAAGGTCACCTGCAAATCCGTCAGCGCCGATGGTGTGACCGTGGAGTATGAGGGCCAGACAATCACCGTGCCGGTGGAGCCGCGCGCCGGTCTTGAAGGCACGCAACTGACGCTCGGCATTCGCCCGGAACACACCGGTCTCGAAACGGCCGACCTGAATATCAAGGTCGCGCCCAGCGTTATCGAGCGGCTGGGTGTGAATACGATCGCTTATGGCGTCGCGCCCACGGGTGAAAATTATTGCGCGCTTCTTTCCGGTTCTGCGCCTGTTGTCGTCGATGAAACCATCGTCACCGGTATCAAGGCGTCGGATTGCCATCTGTTTGATGAAAGCGGCACATCGCTCGAACGGCGTGTCGATCTTTCTGTCCTCAAACTGATACAATAAAGGGCGGGAACCGGGCCATGAAATCTGTCTCGCCATGCCCGGTTTTCTGCGACGCTATCGTTTTTGAGCGGCCTTCGTCCTCCAGACGAAAAAGCAACGCCGGGCTTTCGGCCCGGCGTTCAAATCGGTCTGGCAGGTCCGCTGGATCACGGCATGGGATTGGGCATGTATCCGGTGAAACCGCTGATTTTCCAGCGGCCCTCATGCAGTCGGCAATAATAGAGCGTCTGCCATTTCATGACGTCGAAGCTGCCGTCGGCCTTGCGAAGCCCGCCGTCGAACTTCTTGCGAACCAGCGCGGTCTCACCTTCCACTTCGATTTCTTCCAGCGTGGTGGTGGTGAAGATCGCGTTGCGCGGGTCTTCAGCGAATTGCTGGGTCTGGAAATCCTGCGCCTGTCGCAGCCATTCGTCGCGATAGGCGTCAAGCGAGGGGAAGGACAGGCGCCAGTTGTCCGGGTTTGCATCCCGGTTGGCGTTGATGCCGAGAAAGCCGTCCTTTACGAAATCATCCGCGACTTTCGACCAGTCGGCAGTGAGGAAGGCGTCGATATCCCGCGTTACCAGCATGTCCCAGATGGAGTGGCGGGCGACGTCTGTTTCGGGAAAAGGGTTTTTGAATGGGTCGCGCATGATTCAGGTCCGTTGTTGAAATTATTTTCAAGATTTGGATATTTCTCTGGCGAAGATTGTTGGCATATGCTCATCTCGCAATCAACAGAGAAAATAATTTTCAAATCAAAGGTGTCCGGCGTGTCGTCAACGGGGCGAAACATGGTCGATTCATGGGTGTGTACGGTTGACGGGCGTCTCGGATTAGGGTGCATCGGAAACGGGGCCAAGCCTTAAGTTTTGGCGGAACGGAGACCGGTGAGCATGGATATTTTCGCAAAGATTCAAGACGACAGGGGACAGTTCTCGCAATCGGAGCGGCGGATCGCCGATATCCTGGTTTCGGACTTCGAGTTTGCGGTCAATGCATCGATCATCGAGCTTGCCGCCCGCGCCGAGGTTTCCCCGCCAACTGTGACGCGGTTCTGCCGCCGTCTTGGTTGCCAGAGCTTTTCGGATTTCAAGGTCAGCCTTGCCAAGACCGCTTATGTCGGCATCCGCTACCTCACCTCGGAACCGACAAGCACGGGCCCGTCGGACGTCGCCGAGGAAGTGCTTGCCAAGGCGCAGGAGGCGCTTTTCCTGCTGCACAAGACGCTCGATCCCGCCCTGGCCGACGAAGCGGCCGTCCGGATTGCCAATAGCGGCATGATCTACGCGTTTGGAGCCGGTGGTAATTCCTCGATGATCGCCTCGGAAATTCAGAACCGGCTGTTTCGCCTTGGCCTGCGCGTTTCGACCAGCGCCGATCACAGCATGCAATTGATGATGACTGCCGCTGCGCGGAAGGAAGACGTCATCATCGGATCCTCCTTTTCCGGCCGCAACATGGAATTGGTGAAGTGCTTCAGGCTGGCGCGGGAAATGGGGGTCACCACCATCGCGCTGACCCAGAGCGATACGCCCGTCGCCTTGGCCGCCGATATGGTGGTGGCCGTCAACGTGCCTGAGGGAAACAATATCTTCCGCCCAACATCATCGCGTTATGCCTATCTGGCGGCGGTTGATGTTCTGGCGACGCTAGCTGCCTATCACCACCGGCAGCGGTCGATGGTGACCCTGCGGCACATCAAGCAGCAGCTTGTGGAGCATCGTGATCCGGACGACCGGCAATTGCTGGGTGACTAGAGCATTTCCAGTGAGCCGCGTAGCGGTTTCACGCCCGGAAAATGCATAAAAACAAAGATGTAGAGCGGCTTGACCTCAAAACCCGCTCTGGAAAGCCTCGAAGGAGTAGCATGACATGCAGGACAGGAAAGACCAGGTCGCCGTCGTAACGGGCGCGGCGGGCGACATCGGCCGGGCAATTGCCGCGGCGCTTTCTGAAAGCCACGCGAAGGTGGTGTTGGTCGATATCGATCCCGACGCCCTTTCCAATGCGCTTTCCCTGCTTTCCGGTTCCGCCTTCGTTTCGAAAACCTGCGACGTCACCGATCCGCAGGATCTTGCAAGGCTGGCCTTGGAGGTTGCGGAGCTGGGTGATGTCGCGACCCTCGTCAACAATGCCGGTGCTGCAAGGGCCGTCAGCCTGCACGACACGACCGCAGAGATATGGCGCAAGGACAATGCCCTTAACTTGGAAGCACCGTTTCTCTGCTTCAGGGCTTTCGAGGACGCGCTTAAGCGCACGCAAGGGTCTGTCATCAATATCACCTCCGTCAACGGCATGGCTGTGTTCGGCCATCCCGCCTATAGCGCGGCAAAGGCAGGCTTGATCCATCTGACGAAGCTGATCGCTGTCGAATACGGAAAATTCGGCATCCGTTCCAATGCTGTTGCTCCAGGAACCGTGCGCACGCAGGCTTGGGAAGCGCGGGCGGCAGTCAATCCTCAGGTCTTCGAGGAAGCGAAGCACTGGTATCCGTTGCAGCGCATCGTGAGGCCTGAGGATGTCGCCAACGCAGTCGCTTTTCTAGCAGGGCCACAGGCAGCGGCCATCAGCGGCGTGTGCCTGCCGGTGGATTGCGGCCTGACGGCAGGGCAGGCGCCGCTCGCCCGCACTTTCTCACAATCCGAACACTACTGACCGAAGTCCTCTCGGGCTTGAAGCACAATAAAGGGGAGCATCATGGCGCTCGCACAATTTCGTCTCGAAAACTCATGGCATCCGCTCGAAGATTCCGCATCGGGTGGCTTCACCTTCACCCTGTTCAATCTTTCCAGCGAGGCGGTGAAGGATTTCCGGATCGTCTATACGTCGCTGACGCGGACCATCGACAAGCCCGTCTGCGGCAATGCCGTCTATCTGCGCCGCAATGCCAATTTCCATGAATTTGCGCCGCCAACGGGTTTCGTGCTCGAAGCCGGGAAATCGTGGCGTTTTACCGTTGACGGCCTGCTCAGGCCTGCCCGCCATCGCACAGACGGTGCGAAATCCGCCTATATCAGCCTTGCCGACGGCACACATCGCGCGGTTGATGTCGCTGACCTGATGCTTGACGGGCGCCATAGCGAGCCGGCGCCAGCCCTGCTTCCCGAAGGAAAGCTCGATCTGCCCTTCGCCATCCAGCCCTGGCCTGCAGAAATCGATGCCGCGCCGGGCGAAGACTTTCCCGTCGCACTCTTCCCGACGGAAGAGGCAGGCAAGGAAGAAGTGCTTGCGGTGGAAACTGTTTCGTCGCTGTTCCGCAGGCTTTTTGCCGTTGGTCACGTGCCTTTCAGCCTCGCGCCTGTTCATGAGGGCAAGCCGCTTCGTTTCAAGCAACATAGCGGTCTGGAAGCTGAGGGTTATCGCCTGTCTTTCTCTGATGACGCCGTCGTCGTGGAATATTCGGCCACTGCAGGTCTGCAATACGGCCTGACTGTGCTTGCGCAATTGCTGCACGGCGCGCGCACCGATACCAAATTCCGTTTCCCGGTTTCCGGCACCATCGCCGATGCGCCGCGTTACAGCTGGCGCGGTTGCCATCTGGATGTCTCGCGACAATTCTATCCGACCGGTGATGTCGTGCGGCTGATCGACATTCTTGCATGGCTGCGCATGAACCGGTTCCATTGGCACCTGACGGATGACGAGGCTTGGCGTCTCGAAATCAAGGCTTACCCGCTGCTGACGACAGTCGGCGCGACGCGCGGCCCGGATGCGCCGCTTCTGCCGCAGCTCGGCAATGGGGCTGAGCCGGTTTCCGGTTATTACACGCAGGATGATGTTCGCATGGTCGTCGCGCATGCGGCGGCACTGAACATCGAAATCGTGCCGGAGGTCGATATTCCCGGCCACAGCACGGCGGCTCTCGTTGCCTATCCGGAGCTGACGGATGGGCAGGAAGCGCCGGACAGCTATCGCTCCGTACAGGGCTATCCCAACAATGCGCTCAATCCCGCCATCGAGCCAACCTATGAATTCCTTGGCAAGATATTCGACGAGATGGTGGAGCTTTTCCCCTCGCGGCTGATCCATATCGGCGGCGACGAGGTAGCAGATGGCTCCTGGCTTGCCTCGCCGCTTGCCAAGTCGTTGATGGAAAAGGAAGGCCTCGACGGCACCTTCGGTATCCAGTCCTATTTCATGAAACGTATTCAGGGGATGCTGCATGAGCGCGGCCGCCAGCTTGCCGGCTGGGACGAAGTTTCGCACGGCGGCGGCGTCGATCCCTCGGGAACATTGCTGATGGCCTGGCAGAAGCCGGAAGTTGGCCTGGAGCTTGCAAAGCAGGGCTACGACGTGGTGATGACGCCGGGACAGGCCTATTATCTCGACATGGTGCAGGATGAAGCCTGGCAGGAGCCGGGCGCAAGCTGGGCCGGCACCGTTCCGCCGTCGCACACATATGCTTACGAGGCAGTCGGTGAGTTCCCCGAGGAATTGAAGGAGCGGATGAAGGGCGTTCAGGCCTGCATCTGGTCCGAGCATTTCCTCAATCGCGCCTATTTCAACCATCTGGTTTTCCCGAGACTGCCCGCCATTGCCGAGGCGGCGTGGACGCCGAAAGCGCAGAAGGACTGGCTGCGTTTCTCCGCCATCGTCCGCTTGAGCCCGGTCTATTGAGAGGAAGGCGAGATGCGTATTGCCGTTGGTGGAATTCATACCGAATGCAGCACCTATTCGCCGGTGCTGATGCGTCAGGAAGATTTTCGCGTCTTTCGCGGGACGGAGTTGCTGGAAGCCGAATATTTCAATTTCCTCGGCGAAGGCGGGGCGGAGGTGTTGCCGCTTCTGCATGCGCGGGCGGTGCCGGGTGGTCCCGTGTCGCGCACGGCCTATGATGCGTTCAAGCAGGAATTCTTGGAGCGTCTCAAGGCTTGCCTGCCGCTCGACGGGCTTTATCTCGCCATGCATGGCGCGATGAATGTCGAGGGAATGGACGATGCGGAAGGGGACTGGATTTCCAGCGCCCGCGCCGTAGTCGGACCGGATGTTATCATTTCCGCCAGCTACGACCTGCACGGCAATGTCAGCCAGTCGATCATCGACCAATTGGATATTTTCGCCGGCTACCGAACTGCGCCGCATATCGATGTGCGCGAGACGATGGTGCGGGCGTGGACGATGCTCATCAAGGCTCTGAAAACGGGCGAGAAGCCCGGTGTGGCATGGGCGAAAATCCCCGTTCTCCTGCCGGGTGAAAAAACCTCCACGGAAGATGAACCGGCCAAAAGCCTCTATGCCGTCTTGCCGGACTACGACGCGCGGCCCGGCATTTGGGATGCGAATTTCATGATCGGCTACGTCTGGGCCGATGAACCAAGGGCGACGGCCTGCGCTGTCGTGACCGGGACGGACAGGGAGGCCGCGCAGGCGGTCGCCTCGGAGATTGCGCAATCCTACTGGAATGCCCGACAGGATTTCCGTTTCGGTCCCGTGACCGAACCGCTCGAGGTCATCATGGATATTGCGGAAAAAACAACAACCGGGCCGATCATTCTGGCGGATTCCGGCGACAATCCGACCGGCGGCGGGGTGGGCGATCGCGCCGATGTTCTGGCGGCGTTGATTGCGCGCAATTGGCAGGGCGCGTTGATCGGCGGCATCACCGACAGGCCGGCGGTCGAGGCCTGTTTTGCGGCGGGCGAGGGCGCGGCGCTTTCCCTGAAGATCGGCGGCAGTCTCGATCCCGAAAGCCCTTCCATCACCGTCGAAGCCAAGGTCCTGAAACTGGACGATCCAGGTGCTTCCGATCAGCGGCAGGCGGTAGTCGTCATCGATGGCATTACCGTCATTCTGGCTGCAAGGCGCAGGCCCTATCACATGATCGCGGATTTCACCCGTCTGGGCTTCGATCCGAAGGCGGTAAGGCTGCTGGTCGTCAAGTCAGGTTATCTTTCGCCGGAGCTTGCGCCCATCGCCAATCCCAATCTCATGGCGTTGACGGAGGGGGTTATCAATCAGGATATCGAAAACCTCCCCAATCGCCGCCGGGATGGCGATTTTTACCCATGGAAACCGCATTTCAACTATATCCCGAAACCCATCCTTTCGGCCCGCTGGCGATGACAGCGGTTCGATAGCATTTCATTCAGCGATCCGGCGGTGCCGGATCATCTCAGGCGAACCTTCATGCCGTCGGCTCTTTCCATCGTTTTCAACAATCCGTCGATCCGCATCGGGGCGCTCGCCATCCTGTTCTTCGGATTTTCGAATGCCGCCACCGCCCCCTATCAGGCGGTGATCGGCATTCGCGAAATCGGGCTCAGCAACACCGTCTATTCCCTGCTGATGCTGTTTGCCGCCATCATCAATGTCAGCGCCAGCGTGCTGATGGGCATCGTTGCAGACCGGCTCGGCGAATATCGCAAACCCATGCTGCTGATCGCGCTTTTCGGCGTCAGCGGCTATCTGCTGGTTTATCTCGTTGGTAATGCCACCGCCTTCGTGACCGCGAAGCTGCTGCTCCTGCCGATTTTCGGGGCGATGAACTCTCTGATTTTCGCGCATGTGCGCGCCGATGCCCGCAATCTTTCGACGGGCGACATGATCGCCGTTAATTCGATCATGCGGGCCACCATCTCGCTGTCCTGGGTGCTGGTGCCTGGTATCGTCGGTATTTTTCTGGTGAATTCCGGCAATATGCTGCTGGCTTTCCTGTTCTCAGGCATCTGCGCGCTTATCTGCTTTCTGCTTGTGGCCTTTTGCCTGCCGCGCACGGCCACTCCGGCATCGGTGAACACGCAGGCACGCTTCGGTGTCCGCGCTTCACTTGCGGAAATCGGGGAGCGACGGGTGCTGCTGCGGATCATCGCCATCGCGCTCATCTGCTCGATGCTGCATCTCAATGATTCCATCCGCTCGCTCATCATAACGGGTCAGGCAAAGGGAACGGTCGCGGATATCGGTATCGTCGCGGGCATCGTTGCCGCGCTGGAAATCGTCTTCATTCTGCTGTGGGGCTGGATCGAAAAAAAGGTGCCGCAAACGCTGACCCTTGCGGCTGGAGCGGGGCTTTATGCCATCTACCTCATCCTGCAGGGTCTCGCGACGGCACCTTGGCATATCTATGCGCAGACCTTGATCAGCGCGCTCGGCGCAGCCGCCATCATCAGTATCCCGATCACCTATCTACAGGAACTGATTGCGGATCGGCCGGGGCTTGGAAGCTCGCTGATTGCCGTCAACATCTTCCTCGGCGCGGGTTTGGGTGCGCTGATTTTTGCCGTCGGCACGCTCGTCACGAGCTATTCAGGCACTTCAATCCTGGGAGCGGTTGTGGGTCTCGGCGGCGTTTACATGCTCTACGCGCTTGATGGGAAGGGCCGCCGCAGGTAGAGCGTCGGACCGAAAAGTGTGGGCGGTTTTCGGATAAGCCGGCGCGAAAACACGGCACATTCAAAAGAAAGAGGTTACGATGATTCTCGAGATTTGCGTGGACGACGTGGCCGGTCTGGAAGCGGCGGTCAGGGGTGGGGCCGACCGAATAGAACTTTGCGCGGCATTGTCCGGTGGCGGTGTGACGCCGTCTGCGGGTTTCATGCACCGGGCGGCGGCCTACGCCCTGCCTGTGAGCGTGATGATCAGGCCGCGCGCCGGGGATTTCGTGTTCACGCGCGACGAAGCCGATGTGATGAAACGCGATATCGATGCGGCGCGCGCGGCGGGGCTTTCCGGCGTGGTGCTCGGTGCCTCGCTTGGCGATGGCTCGCTTGATATTCCCCTGCTCGAAGAACTGCGCCGCCACGCCGACGGGCTCGATATGACGCTGCACCGGGCGATCGACGTTGTTCCCGACATGGATGAAGCCTTGGAGGCCGCTATCGCGCTGGGCTTCCCGAGAATTCTGACCTCCGGGGGCGCGCGTTCGGCGCTTGAGGGCATCGAGACCTTGGCCCGATTATCCGAGCTTGCCGCCGGGCGGATTGTCATCATGCCGGGGGCCGGGGTGCGTCCACCAGTCGTGCAGACGTTGCTGGACCGCTTTCCCATTACGGAGATCCACGCATCCTGTTCCGCCATTCCGTTTTACGATCCGGAAAGCCGGGTGGCGAAACTCGGTTTCACCGGCGCGGGGCGCAAGGGCACGGATGAGGAGGCCGTTCGAGAGTTAAAGGCGATCCTCACCGCTCATCAAAAAGGCGGCGTAAAGCTCTAGCCGTTCCTGCGGCGCCATCGAGATCGAGGTGGATCACGTCCGGTCCCGGCAGGGCCAATGCCGCCCTGATGGCATCGGCCATGGATTGCGCAGAGATATGCTTCTCTTCCAGCACCTGTGCCAGCCCCAGCCGCGCCAGCCGTTCGGCGCGGGCGCTCTGTTCCGTTTCGCCATCGGCCGCAAACGGGATCAGAAGCGAGCGGCATTTTGCCTGTAGAATATCGCAGACGGTGTTGTAACCGGCCTGCGAAACTGAAAGCCGCGCGCCGGCGAGCAGGCTTGCGAAATCCTTGCGGAAGCGGAAGATGGACACATTTTCGGGCGCCTGCGCCGAGATCGCATCGAAATCTGCCTGCGGCATGTTGGGGCCGGTTATGAGGCACCAGCTTTTGATCTCTTCCAGCAGAGGCGATGCCTCAAGTGCGGCCCGGATAAGGGCTGCACCAACGGCACCTCCGCCAGCGGAAACGACGATATCGAATTCTTCCGCCGGTTCCGGCGATGGCAGCGGCGCGACGAGGCCGGTATAGACAACGCGCTGGCTGATTTCGCCGGCAAGGGGAAAGGTCTCCTCCAGCCGGACGAAATCCGGATCTCCGTGGACCAGCACCGCGTCGAAATGTTTCTTCACCAGCGACACGGTTTCTTCGTCCCGGCCGGGTTTGGTTTTTTCCTGCAGAATATCGCGCAGCGACGTCATGACGAGCGGGCGTGGTTCACTGTCCTCGATCTCGTGCAGAAGCGGCAGCAATTCGAAACGCACCTGCCTGCGGCCGAAGGGGAAGGCCTCTATGATGACGATATCCGGCTTTGCGCCGTGATAAGCGCCGATCAGCATATCCGTTCGAAGCTTCTTGAAGTCGTCATCGACCGGTTTGCCGGAACTATCGACAAGGCCGGAAAAGCTGCCGTCGCTAACGGCGATCGGCGGTAATTCGACATGGCGGATGCCTTCGCCCGGAAAGCCGGGAACCGGGGTGCCACCTGTCACCAGAACGACATCGAAACCATCAGCCTGAAGGGCATTGGCAACGCGGCTGGCGCGGGCGATATGGCCGATGCCCAGAAGGTGCTGGACGTAGAAGAAAACGGAAGGGCGCTTTTCCGTATCGGTCATGGCGTTTTTTCCCACTCGGTTTCGAACAGCGTCGTCAACTCGGCAATGCTGGTGCGGTTGTCGAAGGCGGTTCGCACACGGTTTTCCGCCGCACTACCCAGACGCTCACGCAATTGTGGATCGGTAATCGCCGTGCGCAGAGCCTCGGCGAAGGCAACCGGATTTTCGGGCTCCGTCAGCAGGCCGTTTTCACCATCCACGAAGAATTCCGGAATGCCTGATATATTGGTGGAAATGCAGGTCAGCGCCTGGCTGGCGGCCTCGACCAGCACATTGGGAAGACCGTCGCGGTCACCATCGCTGGTGATGCGGCAGGCAAGGGCGAAGAGGTCGGCCTCGCGGTAATTCTCCAGCACCTGTTTCTGGTCCATGGCGCCGGTCCAGAAGATCCTGTCGGCGATGCCAAGCTCGTCGGCGAGTTTTTTCAACCCGGCAAGTTCGTCGCCGCCACCTATATGGGTGAAACGCCAATGGATGTCCTGTGGAAGCGAGGCCAAAGCCTGCAACAGAATATCGATGCCCTTTTTCTTGACGGCCCGTCCAACACTCAAAATCCTGACCGGATCATGAGCGTCCGATCCATCTCTTTGCGGACGCGGCGTGTCGAAATTCGGGAAGCGGGTGAGATCGAGACCGTGATAGCTCAAATGCACATTCTGCTTGACGCCGGAAAGGGTGCGAAGATGCTGAAAGCCGCTTGCGGTGCAGGTCACGGCCCAGCGGGCGCTTTCCAGCTTTGCGGCAAGGTCCCGGTCGCTGGAGGTCCAGATATCCTTGGCGTGGGCCGAAATCGTCCAGGGCGTGCCGGTGATAAGATGTGTATAGGCGGCGACCGAGGCGGGTGTGTGGATGAAGTGGACATGCAGCCACCCGGCATCTACAGGCCATTCGTGCGCCAGCACGGCCGCCTGCCCGAAACGGCGGAAGCGGTTGCGGCTTAGATCATGCGGCAGATCGCTGAAAAACCGACGCAGCGCCTTGGTGAAGCCTGGCTTTTTGCGGCATGCCCACAGGGCCTTCAGCACGCGGATGGGCTCGTCATGCAGATATTCCGGCAGGTAGGTCACGGGTGCGCGGATTTCATCGTGAACGGGGTGGCGTTTTTTATCCGTCGGGCGGCGCATGGACATGAGTTCCAGCGTAAGGCCAGCCTTTTCAAGCCCCAGAAGTTCCTGGGCAATGAAAGTCTCGGACAGGCGCGGATAGCCCTTGAGGAGCACCACGATTTTTTTTGTGTCGGTCACGTTGCGCGTGTCTCTTTTGAAGCGGTGGTTGTCGGGGAGCCGGTCACGCCGTCAGCGTTATTGGCACCTTGTCGCCCTCGGGCGGCAGCCATTCGGCTATCCGTTTCGAAATGTTTTCCAGACCATCGAGCTTCAGGTCCTGCGAATTGACGGAAGGCGGCGCGCGATTCGGCAGCGCTTTAAGAGCTGCCGCCATTTTCGCCGGATTCTCGGCATCCTCAGGTAAAAGCATGTCGAAAAGGCCGAGCTCCGACGCGCGGCTTGCGCGGATAAGCTGCTCCTCCCTCGGCACCGTGCGCGGCACGACGAGGGCAGGCTTGTCGAACGACAATATCTCGCAGACGGTGTTGTAGCCGCCCATCGACACGACGGCCTGAGCGCCGGCAACGAGGTCTTCCATGCGGTTGTCGAATTCGATGATCTCGATGTACGGAATATCGGCAACACTGCTCATGAATCGCTGGCGCTGGTCTGCCGGCATGTAGGGGCCGAGCACCACGAGCGCCTTGTGCGTCAGTTCGCTATCATGACGGTAGGCGTTGATGACGTCATCGATCAATTCGCTGCCGTCACCGCCGCCGCCAGTGGTGATGAGAAGATAGTCGCCCTCCGGCCGGTGCGCCACGGTTTCCGCCTGCGTTTTGGAGCGTTGCAGGAAGCCGACGAAATCCATCTTGTCGCGAACGGTCTGGGGAACGTCGAGCCCCGTCAAGGGGTCGTGGAAATCCGGTGGGCCATAAATCCAGACGTGGTCATAGAACTTGCCGATCTTGGTCATCACGTCATTGCGCTTCCACTCCGCTTCAAGCAGCTGCGGTGCGTCCATGACGTCACGGAGGCCGATGACAAGCTTGGTTCCCTGTCCCTTGAGATACGCAAGCGTTTCCTCCACCTCGCCACGAAGACCCATGGGCTCCTTGTCGACGATGAAGATATCCGGCTGGAAGCTTTCGGCAGTGTGATAGATGATGGAGCGGCGCATCTTCAGTGTTTCCTGAAGATCGATATGCCGGTCCATGGAGGTGTATTCGCCGTTGCGCAGCTTGATGACGCTCGGGATTTTCACGAAATCGACACGAGCGCGATAATCGAAGGCGCCGGCGATAGTTGCGCCCGAAATGATAAGCACGTTGAGGCCGCGATAATCCTCCACCAGCGCGTGAGCGATCGTGCGACAGCGCCGCAGATGTCCGAGGCCAAAAGAATCGTGGCTGTACATGAGGATGCGTGCGTCGTTCAGACGGGAGGTCATCGGCCACACCTCTTTTTGCCTTTCCCAAAAAAGGCGATGGCGGAAGAGCAGTTTATCAAGGAGTGTTCCATTTTATCTGAAGGGATCCGCAGCATCACGTAGTCCGTCACCGAAGAAATTAAAGGCCAGAATGACGAGAACAACCGGAATCGTCGGGATGAGAAGCCACGGATATAGCGCAATGACGCTGACGCTGCGCGCCTCCGTGAGCAGAATTCCCCAACTTGTGATCGGCGGCCTGAGGCCGAGACCAAGGAAGCTCAGCGCGGTTTCGCCGAGAATCATGCCCGGTATCGTCAGCGTCGCCGAGGCGATCAGATGTGACATGAAGCCGGGGATAAGGTGCCTGCCGATGATGCGCGGTGTGCCGGCGCCCATCAGTTGTGCAGCCAAAACATAGTCTTCCTCGCGCAATGCCAGCAATTTGGAGCGCACGGCGCGCGCCAGTCCCGTCCAGTCCAGCATGCCGAGAATGATGGTGATGCCGAGATAGACGAGGATCGGACTCCAGGTCACCGGCATGATTGCTGCGAGTGCGAGCCACAGCGGAATGCTCGGAATGGATTGCAGGACTTCGATGATACGCTGGACGATGAGATCGAAAGTGCCGCCGCGATAACCTGCAAGTCCGCCGATCACAATGCCGAGAACGAAGCTCATGGCGACACCGAGAAGGCCGATCGTCAGAGAGATGCGCGCGCCGTAGATGATTCGCGACAGCACGTCTCGTCCAAGCCGGTCGGTGCCGAGCAGGAACATTTCACCACCTTCGGCCGGACATACGAGGTGGGTTCTAGCCTCGATCATGCCCCAGAAATGATAGGTATCGCCCTTGCAGAAGAAACGCAGCGGCTGGATATCCGTCGGCACATCCCGGTAGACGCGCCGCAGATTGTCCATGTCGAGCGTCATTTCCCGACCATAGACGAAAGGCCCGACAAATTTTCCGTCATTGAAAAGGTGAATGGCCTGGGGTGGGGCGTAGATATGCTCGATATTGCGGGTGTGAAGATTGTAAGGCGCGAGGAACTCGCTGATCAGGATCGAAAGATAAAGCACCACCAGAAAGGCGCCGGACCAGACGGCGATCTTGTGCTGGCGGAACTGCCACCACATGAGCCGCAGCTGCGACGCCTTGCTGAAGGCCGCCATTCCGGACGTATTGGGTTCGATGAGCGACGGGTCGAACGGCGCCGTCGAAACGTAGTGGGGCAGCGCTTCGCCGGATGTCGGGATGGATGAAGTCATTTGACGTTACCACCTCCGAAGCGGATTCTCGGGTCAAGTATGGCAAGGGCGATATCCGACACAAGAACGCCGATCACCGTGAGGAAAGCAAGGAACATCAGGAAGGAGCCGGCCAGGTACATGTCCTGGCTTTGCAGCGCCCGGATGAGCATCGGACCGGTTGTTTCGAGTGACAGCACGACGGCGGTGATTTCCGCGCCTGATATGATGGCGGGCAGGATCGAGCCGATGTCCGAGATGAAGAAATTCAGCGCCATGCGCAGCGGATATTTGATCAGCACTTTGAAAGGGTGAAGCCCCTTGGCGCGGGCGGTTACGACATATTGTTTCTGCAACTCGTCCAAGAGGTTGGCGCGCAGGCGGCGGATCATGCCGGCCGTGCCCGCCGTTCCGATGATGAGGACGGGTATCCAGATATGTTCGAGAATCGATTTGAACTTTGGCCAGCTCATCGCCTGGTTCAGATATTCCCGATCCATCAGATGGCCGATGGAGATACCGAACCAGATATTGGCGAAATACATCAGGATCAGCGCCAGCATGAAGTTGGGGATGGCGATGCCAAGCAGACCGAGGAAGGTCAGGCCGTAGTCGCCCCAGCTATATTTGTGCGTGGCGGAGTAGATGCCGATCGGGAAGGCAAGAATCCAGGTGACGATGATGGTGACGAAGGACACCAGAACCGTCAACCACAGACGGTCTCCCACAACCTCGTTTACCGGGAGCTGATATTCGAAAGAATAACCGAAATCGCCAACCAGCATGCCGGTTGCCCAGCGGAAGTAACGGATCGGCGCCGGCTGGTCGAAGCCATAGCGGACGCGCAACTCCTCGATTTCGGCAAGGTTTGCGGTCTCGCCCATGGCGCGCAGTTCGGCGACGTAGCTTTCGAAATAATCGCCCGGCGGCAATTCGATGATGGTGAAGACCAGCATCGAGATCAGGATCAGCGTTGGGATCATGACGAGGATGCGCTTGAGAATATACCGCAGCATATCAGGCGTCTCCGTCATACCAGAAGGCATCCGGCATGTAGATGCCGAGATACGATGTGGGTTCAAAGCCGAAAAGCGCCTTTTCCGGCACGTTTCGCATGCGTTTGACATGGACGACGGGTTGCAGCGCGCCGTTGACGATGCCGATGGAAAATACCTGCTGCGTGTAGATACCAAGCATTTCCAGCCAGATTGCCTCGCGCTCTTCCTCGGTGACGCTTCGGCGCCATTTTTTCAGGAGATCGAGCAGATGCGCTGCTTCCGGCAGGTCAGGCTCCTTGCCCTCGCGCCCGCCGGACAGATAGTGGATGCCCCAGACCGGCCATTGCAACTGGTCGTCGCCGGTGGGCGCAAGGCCCGAAGGCAACATGTCGGGGGTCGGCACGCCATTGTCCATGCCCATCCACACCGACATCAGCACCTCGCCGCCCATGGCACGCTTGCGGAAGACATCGCGCTGGGTCGGGCGGACCGAAACCGCAATGCCGATATGCCGCCAGTGGTCCGTGACCAGTTCCATCACGTCCGTTTCGAGCGTGCTTTCGCCTGTGGTCTCGACGATGATATAGGCTGGACGGCCGTCCGGCAGAAGCCGGTAGCCGGCGCTGTCGCGCTTATCGAGACCTGCTTCGTCAAGCAACCTGTTGGCCATCGCCCGGTCGAAGGCACTCCAGGCCTCGGCAAATTCCGGTCGGTAAAGCGGGCTTTCCGGCAAGACGGTGTCGGCGCTTTCCTTGGCCAGCCCGTAAAAGCAGACCATGTTGATTTCGTGCCGGTTTATAGCGAGCGACATTGCGCGGCGCACGCGCACGTCCTGGAAACAGCTCCGCCATACAGGATCGGCGCAGTTCAGATTGGGCAGAAGCGCAATGCGCGACCCTTGAGAGCGTTTGTAGAGGTTCACCTTCAGAGGAAAGCGCTTTTCGGCATCCTTCAGGAAGGTGTAGTCGGCGAAATCGAGGCCGAAATATTGCAGATCGCTGTCACCCGACGCCGTCTTGGCCGAGATGATGTCGGAGGAGGTGACGTTCAGCAGGAACCGGTCGAGATAGGGCAGTTGAAGGCCGTTTTCGTCGACACGGTGATAATAGGGATTGCGTTCGAAAACGAACTGTTCGGCCGGTGGCGAAGTCGTATTGCGCCAGGCGTCCAGCGTCGGCAGAGCGGGATTTTCCGGACGGACCTGCCGCGACATCTTGATATGCAGCCCGCTCCAGTCATCCGCCTTGTTCTTCTTGATGAGCTTGGCGAGGTTTTCCGCGGTCTGATATTTGACGTGGAACTGCTTCATGTAGGCGGCGGGCAGGAAAAGCCGCGCGGGCGATGCTGCTGCGAGCTTTGCCAGAAAATCGGGGTTCGGGCCTTCCCAGGTATAGCGCACCGTCAGCCGGTCGATGACTTCGATCTGGGGGGGATTGTTGTTGACCAGCAGTTCGATTGGCGGGCCGCCCTTGTGAATTTCCTTGTTGAGAGCAACATCCTCCCAGAAATACCGGAAATCCTCGGAGGTTAAATCGCTGCCGTCGGACCATTTGTGGCCTTCGCGTAGCTTGAAGGTGAAGATGCGTTCGTCCTGAACGTCGTAGCTTTCCAGAATGTCGGGATGAAGCTCGAATTTTTCGTCGTAACCGACAAGGCGGGCATAGTTGCTGATGGGCATAAGCCGGATGTCGCGCTGGCCGCCGATCAGCATGCGCACGGAACCACCGTGTTTTCCGGGCTCCCGGCCAAGCGCCTTCATATCGATGACGCGCGGGTTTTTCGGCAAGCGCTTGGCAATATCAGGCAGCTCACCTTTTTCCCGCTTTTCCTTGAAGTAGGCGGGGTCGGTATAGGCAGCGCGCGCATAGGTCGGCAAAAAGACGGAGGCCATCAAGGCAAGGGTGGTGCGGCGCGTAATCACGAGCGAAGCTCCCTGATGTCGGCATTGCCATTTGCGAGAACGAAATGGCCATCGCCAAGATCGGCAGAGATCATTTCGCCGTCACCCTCGTCGCGGAATTGCTTGCCCCAGTCGAACTTGCCCGTCGCGCTGATCTTGCCGATGGTACGGAAATCGAGCGGACGGTCGAGATCGGGAAAAGGCACGGCCGCCAGCAACGATTTTGTATAGGGGTGAACCGGAGAGCGCATCATGATTTCCCGCGGCGCCAGCTCGACGATGCGGCCCTCGCACATCACCGCCACGCGGTCCGCCATGTAATCCACAACTGCCAGATTGTGCGAGATGAAGAGGTAAGTAAGTCCGAGGTCCTTCTGCAAATCCTTGAGCAGGTTGAGGATTTGCGCCTGCACCGAGACATCTAGGGCAGAAACGGGTTCGTCGCAGATCAGCAGTTCGGGACCCAACGCCAGGGCTCTGGCAATGCCGATACGCTGCCTCTGGCCGCCTGAGAAACTGTGCGGATAACGGTTCAGCGCGCTTTCTCCAAGGCCGATGGCCTTGACGAGATTACGGACTTTTTCCGCGCGGTATTTCGCATCGCCCCGTCCATGGATTTCAAGCGGCTCGCTCAAAATATTGCGCACGGTCATGCGCGGTGAAAGCGATGAGATCGGGTCCTGGAAGACCATCTGTATCTTCGACCGCAATTCCTTTAGATCGCCGTCCCTTGCATTGAGGACGTCGATATCGCCCTGCGGCCGGTGAAAGGTCACGGAGCCTTCATCCGGGCGAACGGCGCGCATGAGGATTTTGCTGACGGTTGTCTTGCCGCTGCCGCTTTCGCCGACGAGGCCAAGACATTCTCCTCGGCGGATTTCAAAACTGACGCTGTTCACCGCCTTGGTGGCATTGGCATCGCGGCGGCTGAACCAGCTGGACTTCCGGGTCGTGAAGGTCTTGCTGATATTCTCCACGGTCAAGAGCGGGCCGGGGGTCTTGTTCACTGCGGCGGTCTTCTTGCCGACAAGGCTTTCGTGGTCGACGGTGATCTCACGAAGCGCCTTCAGCCTCTCACCCGGCTTCATGTCGAAATGCGGCACGGCGGCCATCAGGCCCTTGAGATAGGGGTGGCTCGGTGCCTTGAAAATATCGTCGACCGTTCCGGCTTCCATGATCTCGCCCTGATAGATCACGGCAACCTCGTCGGCGATGTTTGCCACCACGCCGAGATCGTGGGTGATGAGCAGCATGCTCATGTTCAGTCGGCTCTGGAGATCGCGCAGTAGTTTGAGGATTTGCGCCTGTATGGTTACATCAAGAGCCGTCGTCGGTTCGTCGGCGATCAGAAGGGCGGGGCGACAGATCAGTGCCATGGCGATCATGGCGCGCTGGCGCATGCCGCCCGACAATTCGAAGGGATACATGTTCACGACCTTCTTCGGGTTGGAAAACCCTACAAGGTCGAGCGTCTCATGCATTTTTTCCGCGCGCTCGGCCGGCGACAGGATGCTGTGGATTCTCAGCGCTTCGTCAATCTGGTTGCCGATCGTATGCAGCGGCGAAAAAGACGTCATGGGTTCCTGAAAAATCAGCCCGATGCGATTTCCGCGTATGGCGCGGATGTCCCGGCCATCCTTCGGCAGTTGCAGCAGATCGACGGGGCCGGCTGCGGCATTTGCGGGATCGGTAAACAGCACGCGGCCGTTCACGCGCGCCGTCTTGGGGTGGATGCCCATGATCGTCTGGCCGATGACGGATTTTCCGGAGCCGGATTCTCCGACAAGCGCGGTCACTTTTCCCGGAAGAATGCGAAGGCTGGCACCCCTCACGGCGTCAATCGTGCCACCCATAAGAGAAAACGAGACCCGCAGATTTTCAATACGGAGCAAATCTGCGCCTGCGCTCATGCTAAAGGGTTCCTTGCCGTCTCTCTTTATCGTTGTCTTGTGACAATTTGCTCAGGAGGGCTTAAAGGCACGTTATCGTAGGGTTTGTTGTCTGTCTATGCCTCTGAAACATCGAATTGTTTAGCAAATTCAAAGCCGGCTTCCAAATTGCAATGGCTTGCCTGATGGCTTGTGTTTGGCGATATGTTAACGAACGTTCCCGGGTGAGGATCCATGTCCGACAAGAAATATTACGATGCCCAGCTGGATAGAGCCCGGCAGTTGCAAAACCAAGGACAATATGCGGAAGCGCATGCGCTTCTCTTATCGCTGGTTGCAGTAAAGGACGGGCACCTGATGGGTGAGCGGACAGTGCTCGGTCTGCCGCGCAGGCTGCATGCGGCACGGCTGCGTCTTGCCAAGGCTGAAGGCGATGTGGTCGCGAGGATCGGCTATCAATATACGCTGGTTCCGCCGCCGCAGGTGCTTGCGAAATATGCGCATTTTTCCCCGGAGGAACACCGCGCTATCAATCTGAAAAGCAGGGAGGACGTGCCGAGGCGCATCCACCAGATTTGGATCGGAGACAAGGCCCCGCCCGTATCGGTCAAGGCCTGGGCCGCCCATGCCGCCTCGCATGGTTACGAATATCGCCTCTGGCGGGAGGCCGATCTTGAGCGGGAAGGCGTGTTTTCGAATGACGTCTTCAGGACGATGCTGGAAGACGGCGATTATCCCGGCGCTGTCGATGTGGCCCGCTATGTCGTGCTGGAGCGTTTTGGTGGCATCTATCTTGATTGCGACTGGTATCCGGCGCGGGATGATGCGAGTTTCGATGCTTTCCTGCCACTGGTAGGGCTGACGGCGTTCGATGAAGAAACGCCGCGCGATACCGGGCAGGGCAGCATGCTTCTTGCCAACTCTTTCATTGCGACACCTGCTGGCCATCCGGTCTTCCGCAGGATGCTGGAGGCGTTTCCGAGGATTCTTGAGGAAATGCCGCGTGCGCCAGCCTGGTGGTCGACGGGTCCGCTGATCTTTACCGTCATCGCTCGGGCTGGGAGCATCAGCCTTGCGCCGGCGGGGTTTGTTGCCGCTTCTCTTGCCGATCGCGCCGCGTTGCAGGAGGTTGAAGCTGTCAGGCGCGAACTTGCCACCAAGACGCGTGGTTTGCTGATTGCCTGGAAGTCATGGTGATATCTGGTTGACGAGTTCTGCCGAGGAGCGCCAGCGCGCGGCAGGATGTTTGCCTGTAATTTCGAACAGCCGTTTCAGAAAACGCCAGACGTTGTCATCATGCACGAGATGATGGGTGAGGATGCCGGTCGTGCCGCCGTGCTCCGCAGTCTGCAGGATGCGGGCGGCGGTCTCGGCGAAAAGGATCTCGTGTTCGCGCCCACCGCGGCTGCCGTGCCAGTCAATCACGTCGACATGGGTGTTCAGGCAAGGTGGCACGGCGTCTTTCTCCGGGCCGAAAACCGAAAGCGCTCGATATCCGAGGTCCGCCAGTCCCTGCACCACATTGGCATCTATGCGGTTCCACGGCGGAACGAGCATAGGCACGAAACGCCTGCCATGCAGATCGTGCAGTTTTTCCAGCCCGGATTGCAACTCGTCGAGAACGATGGACAGATCACGGTGTGATCCGAGTTCCTGTTTCTTTTCTTTCTCGGTGGCATAGTTCGTATGGGACCAGCCATGCACGGCGACATGGGCAATGTCAGTCGTATCCAGGTGCTGCGCGAGCTTGTCCGTCGTCATCTCGGGGATAACCGCAAGCGTGACCGGCGCGGAAAAGCTGCTGCAAAGATCGAGCAGCGTGTCGAGCGCCGGTGTCGGTTCCACCGCATCGTCGTCCCTGAGCCAGAGATCGGCCGTTATGCCGCGTCGTCCACATTCATCCAGTGCCGCTACGAGTGTTTCCAGACTCATGATGTTCGTGCCTTTGCTCGCAACAGGATATCGTTCAGTTCTCTTGCGGCGTTTTCCAGAGATCGTTCATTTTTTACGAACTGGCGGGCTGCCCTTGCCAATTCCTCCCGCCGCTTGTCATCGCCGAGCAGAGTTTCGATTGCTCCAGCATAGGCGGCTGTATCATTTTCCGGTGTCAGTAATCCGGTGGTTCCGGATTTTACCACTTCGGGGACGCCGGCCACCGCTTCGGCGATAACCGGCAGGCCCGCAGCCTGTGCCTCGAGATAGGCGAGACCGTAGGCTTCGCCATGCCCCGGCCAGACGTAAACCGATGCTTTTGAAAGAAGTTCTGCGATTTCGTTTGCGTTTTTTTCTCCGTGCCAGACAAGACGGCGATCGGGGAAAGAGCTGAACATGGCTTGTACGGCAGCGCGTTCCGGCCCGTCGCCGATGATATCCAATGTCCAGTTCAAGTCCTGAGGCAACAGCGCAAGCGCTTCGCGAAGCGCGCGATAGCTGTCGAACTTGTCGCCCGCCCGCATCATGGCGACGGTGATGAGTTTTCCCGGTGTGGGGCGCGGAGCAATTTCAAGAAAATTACTCGCATCGATAAAGGGCGCCAACATCGCCGAGCGGAGTGCGGGAGAGGCGCGGACAAGCCCGTCGCGATCACGCGCGGTGAAGCAGATATTGATGGCGGCAGCGTTCAATGCGGCCAGTAACTCGTCCTGAACCGCCTGCCAGCCCATGCCATTGCGCTTGGGGGAATAGGAGGCCTCGGCGGTGACGTAGGCAATACCGAAACGTCTGCTTATTTCCGGCCCGAGCAAGTCCGGGGCCTTGTAATAGGGGTGATAACAAAACCACAGATCCGGCGCGCCTTCCCGCTGCCAGCGCTCCGTCATGGTCTCGATTTCGTGCGTCGCCACATCGGCAAGCAAGGACCTCGCCGGATCGTCAGCCTGTTTGAGAAAGCTGCGCAGCTCGGAAGCGACGGAAACATCGTGGCCGCCCATCGCCATCGCCTTCATCAGCAGGCGGGCCATCAGCCGGTCTCCGGAGGGAACGGGATGGTTGGGCGATTTGAGCGGTGAATAAAAAGCGATCCTCATCCGGATGGTTGTGCGTCGCCCATGGCTCCGGCGTCAACCGGAATTTGAGAGGGCCGAGCCTTGACAGCCTGACCATTCTTGCCCAACTGAAAGGCATCTTTTGCACATGCGCGGAGCGTGACACGCTTTGACTTCCCCAGTCGTTTCCCAGAACCTGCTTTCCAGCATCGAAAACAAGAGCGCCAAAGCGGCGGTGATCGGCCTTGGCTATGTCGGTCTGCCGCTAGCCATCACGATCGCCAAGGCCGGTTTCAAGGTCGTCGGTTTCGATATCGATCCCGGTAAAATGGTCGCGATCGATGCCGGCCGCAGCTATATCGAGGCGGTTTCGGACGAGGTGCTGGCAAGCGTCAGGCGCGATGATGGCTTCATCGCAACGTCTGATTTTTCCAGACTGGCTGAATGCGATGTGATTGCCATTTGCGTGCCGACGCCCCTGACGAAATATCGCGAGCCGGACCTCTCCTATGTCGAAAAGACCTGCCGGGACATTGCCGCGCATCTGCGCAGGGGGCAGCTTGTGGTGCTGGAATCGACCACCTATCCCGGCACGACCGACGGAGTTGTGAAGACCATTCTGGAAGCTACCGGACTTGTCTCCGGCGTCGACTTCTTCATCGGTTTTTCGCCCGAGCGGGAAGATCCCGGCAATCGCGACTTCGAGACCTCGACCATTCCAAAGGTCGTTGCAGGCGATGGCGAGGCTGCCGGGAAACTGATGGCGGCATTCTACGGCTCAGTGGTCAAGAAGATCGTTCCAGTCTCGACAAACGCCACGGCCGAGGCGGTGAAAATCACCGAAAACGTCTTCCGTGCTGTCAATATCGCGCTCGTCAATGAACTCAAGGTCGTCTACGAGGCCATGGGCATCGACATCTGGGAAGTGATCGACGCGGCGAAAACCAAGCCGTTCGGTTTCATGCCGTTTTATCCCGGCCCGGGTCTTGGTGGCCACTGCATACCGATCGATCCTTTCTATCTCACCTGGAAATCGCGGGAGTACGAGTTGCCGACGAGGTTCATCGAGCTCGCCGGCGAGATCAACACCGGCATGCCGCGTCATGTCATCGGACGGGTTGCGGAAGCCCTCGACCTCCGTTCCGGCAAGGCGCTCAGCCGCTCCAAGGTGCTGGTGGTCGGTCTCGCCTACAAGAAGAATGTGCCCGATATTCGTGAAAGTCCTTCGCTGAAACTCATAGAACTTATTCAGGAGCGCGGCGGCGAAGCGGCCTATTATGATCCGCACGTGGCAGAAATCCCGAAAACCCGGGAATATAGCCACCTGATGGGCATGAAATCCGTGGCTTGGGACAAGCAGACCGTCAGCGCCTTTGACGCTGTTCTGGTCGCGACCGATCACGACAATGTGGACTATGCCGCTCTTTGCGAATGGTCGCCGCTGATTATCGATACGCGAAACGTCTTCGCACGTCGGGATATCGCCGCAAAACACATCATCAAGGCCTGATCGGCTTCTCCCGGACATTTCCAGCAAAATCGCCATAAGCTTTTACTGAAAATGCCCGGAATTCATGAACGGACGGACTATGAGCAGATTGGACAGTTTCATTCGCCGGTTGACCGCGCAGCGCGATATCCTCAACCACGTCAAGGCCGATCTCGATCTGCCTGACGAAGGCGCGATCATGGAAATAGGCCTTGGAAACGGGCGCACGTTCAATCATTTGCGCGAACTGTTTCCGCAACGCCGTATCGTTGCCTTCGACAGGGCCATGGGCGCGCACGCCTCGTCTGTTCCGGCGCAGGAAGATCTCGTCATCGGTGAAATATCGGAAACCGCTCCCGCCTTCATCGGTGTGGAGGCGGCCATGGTGCATGCCGATATCGGCACGGGCTACCCGGAAAAGGATGCCATTACCCTGACATGGCTGCCGGACCTTGCCGCGGGCATGCTGGCAAAAGGCGGCGTTGCGGTCAGCGGTCTGCCTCTGGATCATCCCATGCTGAAGCCTCTGCCGGTGCCGGAAAGCGTGCCGACCGACCGTTATTTTCTCTATCGCAAGATTTGAGGCCGGATGGCCCGTCAGAGAGAGCGCCGGGGTTGCCTTATAGGTAGCGCTCGCTCTCTTCTTTCGAGAGCAGGAAAACTTTCATTTGCGAGTTTCTCCCGCGAATGGCGATTTTTTCGCTTCGCAAATCGGCAATCTCCTGTCCCGCCTGAATGATGGCGGGTTCGGAAACGACAATGGCGGCGCCGAATTCCTTGGCCTTGGATTCCAGCCTGCTCGCCACATTCACGGTGTCGCCGATGGCGGTCAGGGTTTTCGCTGCGCCATAGCCCATGACGCCGACGATCGTCGGGCCGGCGTGGATCCCTACTACCACTTCCAGCCGGACAGCAAATTGTTTTTCCAGTCCCTCATTCAGGATTGAAAGCTCCCGCAATATGATAGCGGCGGCCTTCATGGCGTTGCGGCAGGCATTTTCTGCATCGTCGCCAAGTCCGAAAAGAGCCATGGCGCCATCACCGATGAATTTGTCGAGATGTCCTCCGGCCTGTTCTACGGCCTGCCCGACGATGGTGAAGTAGCGGTTTAGAAGAAACACGACGTCATATGGCAGTTTCGCCTCGGAAAGCGCGGTGAAATTGCGGATATCACAAAAGAGGATGGCGATCTCCTCTTCCTTGCCCGGCCGGGCCGGTTGCGCATCCGCTGGCAGGTCACTCTGTTGGGGCGGCGATACCAGAAGCGCTATTCCAATATCCTGGGTGGGCCGCAACTGGCAGCCGAGCCGCACATCTGAATCGGCATGGATGCGCCTCAAAGTGGTTTGTTCGATATCTCCAGGAGGCGGAAGCGGGCCTTTGCTTTCGACAATCCTGACCCGGCAGGTCGAACAGCGTCCTTTGCCGCCGCATACGGAATAATGCGGTACGCCCGCGAGTCTGCTGGCCTCCAGAATGCTGAGCCCGGCAGGGACGCGCGCTTGCGCGCCATGCTCATAACGGATTTCGATAGCCGTCGATCTCTGTCGCCAGCTGCGCACGCCGCGCAAGACGAACACCAGCATGACCGCGCCGACAAAAATCGCTTCCGTTGCGTCGGTAACGAAACGGATACGCGTCTCCATCTCCCGTTGTAACGGTATGTCGTCTCTTTGAACGGTGGTATCTGCAAGCCCGGGAGGAAGTGAGTATTTTCTGTCCACCTCCTCCAGCCAGCGGCCGGCATCGCTGAAGCCCAGAAGCGCCAACAAAGGCAGCATCACCGCCACAGTCATGAATATCCCGGCAATTTTGGGATACCAGTCCCGGTAACGCAACCAGAAAAACAGGCCGATACACCCGTGGGTCCAGATCACGATCAATGCGAGGCTTTGCCACGCGCCGGCCATGGGGTTGTTGATCCAGAGCCGGCGAACGACCGAGTAATATCCCACGTCGATGTTGTAGATCATGTGCGACACGCGAATATTGACGGCGTGGCTGATGATCAAAAACGGGATCGACAGGCCAAGTATGGCTTGCAGCGCTTCGCGAAGGGGCATGCGCAATGTTCGGCGCTGATAAAGCGAGCGCAGGACAAGACAGACGTGCACCACAACCGACCCATAAAACAGCAGGCTGCTGACGGGATTGAGCCAGATCAGGCTGAACCATTTTCGCGCCCGCTCGGCGGTATCGATGGAGATGAGAGCGAGCGAATGGTTGAAAAGATGGGAAAATACAAAGGCAAAAATTATGAGGCCGGACAAGATCCGGGCGCGTCTCAAATTGGTCTCCGAAAAGAAACGGATCATGCAAATCCCATCATGCGGTCATTTGGCGCAGAATCATCATTAAGTGTGCTCTGGTGTCTTTAATGCAGGGTATCTCGTGGCAATATCGTGGAGCAATGGGCCGGCGATGGTCAATTGTGCGTGTTCGAACGTCTGTTCGCCGCATGATACAAATCAGGCTTCAAAAAAGCGTCAAACGCAGGCCAGCAACACGAGATTTGTGACCGCGATCAGAGGTCGATGATCTGGCCGTCCATTGTCGCGAATGCACCGCTGAACTGGGCTTTTGCCTGTTTTTCGATATCGTCCAGCTCATCGTCGCTGCGGCTTGGGGCGTGGTGGATGAAGCCGACATTTTTTGCGCCTGCCAGTTTGGCAAGGCGGATCGCCTCCTGCCAGGACGAATGGCCATAACCGCGATAAAGGGCCATCTCCTCATCGGTAAACATGGCGTCGTAGAGGAAGAGATCGACGTCCTTGATCAGATCAAGCACGTTCTTGTCGATATTGCCCGGTTCATGTTCGGTATCTGTGATGATGGCGAATGACTTTCCCGCCCAGTCCAGGCGATACCCGATGGCGTTGCCCGGATGATTGAGCATTCCAGTTCGGATCGAGAGGCCCGGATGAACATCCAGGACGTCGCCCGGCATAAAGTCACGGGTTGCCATTTTTGCGCAACAGACTTCCAGCGGTACGGGGAACCATGGCGGGCTCATGAAGTCCTTGAGCATTTCCCGCGTTGTCATGGTGCCGGCAAGATGACCCGACCAGATGGCGACATCGTTGGAGCTATTGTAGAACGGCTTGAAATAGGGAAAGCCGACGATGTGGTCGTAATGGCAGTGAGAAAAGAACAGGTTGACGTCGGTAATACCTTCCGCCCGCAACGCCAGACCAGCAGGGTGTAACCCCGAACCCGCGTCGAACAAAAGAACATGATCTCCGCATCGTACCTCGATGCAGATGGTATTCCCGCCATATTTTCGGAAGTTTTCACCTGAAACAGGAAGCGTTCCCCGCGCACCCCAGATCTTTACCCGAAAATCTTTATTACCTTCCCGACTTACTATGTCGGAATCGAACGCCATGACACACCCCGATTACAACGGAATCTTGCACGCTTCCTCCCATGAAGCCCGTTGTCTCTACAGATTATTGTATCCGCTCTCTTTTGGCGGACGCCCTTACCCTTATTCAGTCAGCATTTCATTTATATTGCAATGGTGCGACATTTATTTTTCCAACATCGCCATCCACGGTAGCAGGAAATTGCGGCTCATGTTCTCGCGTTTGCACGCGCTTTGCTAAGCTCCGTCGTCGTCTGGGTGAGACGTTCGGCAAGAACGCGCATGACCTTGATGGTAATGTCAGGGAAATCGGACATGAGCTTGAAGAACTGTTCCTTGCCGATACGCAGGGCTTCCACGTTGGTGGAGGCGCGCACGGTTGCGGTTCTGACGCTGTCGCAGAGAATGGCGATTTCACCGACGATCGCATTGCCGGTCATTTCGGCCACTTTTAACGTGCCCGACGGAGAATCGACCAGAACATCCACTTTGCCGGTCAAAAGGACGTAGGCCGCATCGCCGACATCTCCCTGCCGGAACAGCATGTCGCCGGTGTGATAGGACACGCGGTCGGATGCGAATGCGAGAAGTTTGAGCTTCGACGGTTCCATTTCCGAAAAAAACGGGACGCGTTTCAGCATTTGAATTTCGTCTTTGAAAAGCATTGCCTTACCCTGTTCTTGTTCCACCTCGGTCACTTTCTTGGATTTATGTTGCGACCATATCCTTGAATGTACCGTTTTCCTGCGCAAGAGTCTCGTAACTTCCATCAGCGCTGATAAGGCCCTGATGGACGACGATGACCCGGTCGAACATGCGCGAGAGCGTCGCATTCGACAGAACCCACACGATCGCCGGGTTATTATTGTTCTGTTTCAGGAATGTGATGACCCGTTCGACAATTTCCTCCTGTTGCCGCGGATCGAGGCCGGGAAGGGGGCGATTGAAGACGTAATAGTCGGACTTGCGGATCAGCGCCCTTGCGAGATTGAGCTTCTGCCGCTGGAGTGGCCCGAGCCGCTTGCCGCCGGCGCCGAGGTTGAAATCCAGACCCACCGCAAGCACACGCTCATAGACGCCCTGCTTGCGCATGACCTCGGCCACGATGTGGGTGATGCGCCGTGATGCGTCGGTATAACGATGGCTGACCTTGCCGAAGAGAATATTGTCCAGAAGGCTGGTGGCACTCATGTATTTCGTCGGATCGTAGATTTCGATCACGTTCTTCAGGCTGTCCGGCAGGTTTTCATGGAACATGTGCCGGACTTCAACGATCCGGTTCATGATTTCCGGTGACAGAAGGCCGAAACGCTGCCGGGGCTCAATGTAGAAGAAGCTCAGCCGCAGCATCGCGCGTCTTTCGCTTTCATTGGCCTCGTCGAAACTCCGGCTCTGAAGACGCTGCAGCATTTGCTGATAGACCGGAACATCGTCGGGCGTCATGAATGTCAGCTGCTGGAAGAAGGGGTGGTCACCCGGCAGGTCGGCGAAGATTTCCACGATGTTTTCGGCAATCGTATACCCCATTTCGAACAGGGTTTTGACGAGGCCGGTTTCGCGCATCAGCGAACGGAAATATTCGCTTTCGATGACGGTCCTGATCGACTGTGATGAGTCGCGCATGGTACCGAATAACAGGTTCTCGCCCACGGTAGCCTCGCTGTTGTAGCTCTCCAGCTCAAACGGAGCGATGAGGCCGCTCAGGTTCTCCTTTTCCAGTTCGGCGCGCAGGACATGTCGCAGTTCCACAATGCGGGCCGCAAGATGCAGGTCGGTCAAAGGGTCGATCGTCGAGCGCAACGCGAATTCCAGAATATCCTGTGAAAGTTCCACGCTGTCGAGCACAGCCAGAACGGCCTGGATGAGGTTTTCCGGCTTGCCGTCACCGGCCGGGCTTGAAGCGTAGTCGATCCATTCGCTGTTGATGTCGATCGTCGGATTGCCCGCAAGCTTGGCTTCGCGGATCTCCCATTTGCGGTGTTCCAGCGCTGCACCTTCGTATTGCTTTTCGACAAGCGGTGCGTGCTTGAGACCGTAAAGCAGATTGTCCTTCAGGCTGGCGTGGAAAAAATAGCTGTCCGAGGACACATAGGAGATGCGCCGGCCCGTCAGCGATTCAGGCAATTCCAATATGTCGACGTCGTTGATGCTCACCTTGCCGGAAGTCGGCCAGAGCGTGCGGCCGATAGCATCCGCGAGCGCCTCTGCTCCCGATCCACCGACGATGGCGATCACCTCGCCTGCCTCGATCTTCAACGATGCCTGTTCCAGAAGCCGGCTGCCGCTATCGTCTTCCAGCGTGAGATTGCTGACGACGATCGGTGCGGCAATTGCCGCGACTGCTCCCGGTGACAGTTTTTGCACCTTGTCATCGATCATGTTCGACGCATCGAACTGCTCGAAGACCTGCTCGTATTTTACCTGAACATCCTGACGCGCCTGATCCCAGTCGATCAGCTCCTTCAGCGGTCCTGGCAGTTCCTTATAAGCGTTGATGACGGCAACCAGCTGCCCGACATCGAGGCTGCCCTTGAGCGTGAGATAACCGCCCAGTGCATAAAAGAAGAAAGGGGTGAGCTGCGCGAGGAAGTTATTGATGAATTTGACCAGAAACTTCCACTGGTAGAGATCGTAGCGGATCCTGAAGATGTCGCCGAGCCGGTGCGAGGCATCGGCACGCTCGAAATTGGAGGTGTCATAGGCGTGGATGGTGCCGATGCCGTCGACCATTTCGCCGATGCGCCCGGCAAGCTGGCGTGCGCTCAGCTGCCGCTGGCGCCCGAGTTCGATGAGGCGACGGCGCATTTTGGGGATGATGCCGACCTGGATGGCGGCCATGAAAGCCGCAATCAGACCCAGCCAGAAATTCTGCACGAGAATGAAGAAGAGTGCCGAGAGCGCCTGACCGCCGAGAAGCGCCGGCTGCACAAAGGCGTCGCCGGTAAATCCGCCCAGCGGCTCGACCTCGTCCTTCACCATGCTGGAGATTTCAGCACCCTTGACCCGCTTGAAATGCGTGGGCGGGAATCGCAGGATCCGATCGATAAGTTCGAAACGGATACGCCTGAGAAGCCGCTCCCCGAGGCGGCCCTTGAAGGTGTTGATATAATATTTGAAAAGCCCGTTGATGACGACAAGCGCAAGGAAGGTGAGGCTGAGCGCCATCAGCATCGACATGCGGTTGAGTTCGAGCCCGGGGAAGAGCGTCACGGTGCCCCAATAGGGAATATCGACCGTGAGATGCATGAAAAGCTGTGTCGCGTTTGCCCCTTCGAAGCCGTCTCCCTGAATGGGCCCGTTGACGATCTGTTTGGGCAGATCGAAGGCGAGGAAATAGGGGATCATGGACAGGGCGACGATCAGCAGAATGAAAAGCTGCTGCCGCTTCGTATGCGACCAGATATAACGCGTAAGGCTTTGTTCCATATAAAACTTCTATGACCTGTCGGGCAGGGCCCGGCGTGTTGGTTTGCGCGGTGTCAAGACGGTCAGGCTGCCGGGTGGCGGGATCCCCTCCTGCAAATAGGTATGTGACTCGCTATTTATCAGTATATTCAAGCGGTTTCGAGCAAAATAGCGCCCGTGCCGAGGCTGGCCCACGATCCCCGATATTTGTTTTTGTAACGTGCATTCCACATTCGATATTGAGACGACTACATTTTTAGACTTCCCTAATGTTATTGGTTTTACTGTAGAACAGGACGTTAGGACGCTCCGGTATAGTTATCCCGCAAATGGTTGAGCCGACAAAGGCGTAGTGATTGCAAGGTCGATGGCGATAGATATTTCAGAGCGTGCAAGCGGTGAACCGTCCCCTGACATGTTGTCGCTCTCGGGCATTGCATCCGATGGGTCGATCGCGCATCCGGTTTCTTTTCAAGGATGCACGGGTGTTTTTCACCCGGCGCGCAAAGAGGTCAAACAGGATCATGCGGTTCTTTTCGTCAGCCCCTGGGGCATGGAGGAACTGTGCACTCGCAAGTTTCAGCGGGTTGTGGCTGAACGGCTGGCGGCGGCCGGCGTCGCCAGCCTGCGATTCGACTATCATGGCGCCGGGGATGCGCTCGATCCGGAGGATGTCGACCGTGCGGCGGATTGGCTTTCCGACACGCGAGCGGCGCTCGATTATCTAAAACGTCTTTCCGGCTGTTCCAGGGTGGTCGTCATCGCTCAGGGTCTCGGCTGTCTGATCGCCATACAGGCGCTCGCCGATGCGGCGGCCGTCGGTTCCATGGCGCTTCTCGCGCCCGTCGTCTCCGGACGGAGCTATCTTCGCGAACTGGCGATGTGGTCGTCCATGATTGACGATGGCCTTGGTCTTCGTCCCGGGCAGCGCATGGCGGAGGCGGGGGCAATTGCAGGCATGGCCATGCCGGTGGGTGTTGCTGATGCTATCAAGAAGGTCAATCTTGCAAAGCTGGATACCGCTCCTGGGCGCAGCATTCTGGTGCTGACGAGACCGGGCCGGGCGAGCGACAGCGATTTTGCCAAACAACTCGCCGCGATTGGTGCCGAGGTGGGGGAGGCGGAATTTGAGGGATATGACGATCTCGTATCCAGTCCTACACTCTCGAAAATACCCGGCGATGTGGTGAAGCGGCTTCGGGATTGGGTCCTGTCCAAGACCCAGACCACGGATGCGGCGGATCCGCAGGAGGACTTCATCGTCAACACTCCGCAGCGCGGTCGCGGTTTTCTGGAACAGCCGGTGCAATTTGGCGAAGCCGGTCGGCTTTTCGGTGTTTTTTGCGAGCCTGACGATCGGCCGGCGGTCTCCTCGGTCCTTCTGCTGGGCGCGGCCTACGACCGGCATGCGGGTTGGGGCAGGCTTTCCGTGCAAACGGCCCGTTTGCTCGCACGGGAGGGTATCGCTTCGCTGCGGTTCGACGCGGCCAATATTGCCGACAGCCCCCCGGTCAAAAACGCGCCCGATCAGGTTCTTTACGATGCGGCGCAGAATGACGACGTGGCCGCTGCGCTCGATTTTCTCAGTCGGCGTGGCAAAGGACCCGTCGTTGCTGCTGGGCGCTGCAGTGGCGCCTACCTCGCCTTCAATGGCGCGCTTGCCGATGACCGGATCAGCGGGGTGGTTGCGGTTAATCCGGTTGTGTTCCACTGGCGGAAAGGCCGCTCGGTCGATGAAGCGCTGCACAAACCGCCACGGTCCTTTGGGGAATACAGCCAGCGTTTTCGCCAGGGCGCTACGTTCAAGCGTCTCGTCAGCGGCGATGTTGATGTGGTGAGCGCCGGTCGCAATATCGCCAAGGCGACGCTCAAGAAGCTTTCGATAAAAACGGCAAGGCTTTCCCGCCGGGGGAGCGAGGAAGGGCGTGCCGTCTACGGTGCTTTCGACAAGCTCAAGACAAGGGATGTGTCCATTAGCCTGCTTTACAGCGACAATGACGACGGGCTTGAGCATTTCCGGTATTATTTCAACGCCGATGGCAGGGGCCTCTCGGCCTACCGGAATGTGTCGCTGACGATTATTCCTGACGCCGACCATAATCTTTCAACGCCTGAGGCCAGAAAAGCCTACATCGATGCGGTGAAGCTGATGGCTCTAAAAGGAAAATCGCCGGCTGGAGCCTAGCGAGACGACATCGCCGGAAGGGGGCGTTTCGGATGTTACTGTCTCCGGCAGGAGGTTGATTTTTCTGGTTTCACCGGGTGCGAGATGGAACCAGCTTTCCGAGGCGCGGTAATCTTGCGCCGTGATATGGACGGATTGCGCCAGCCGGTCCGTGCCGATCTCGAGCGACCAGATGCCGTTCGCCTCGCTCACCCCCACCTGAAGGTTGGCGGCGTGCAGTGCTTTTTTCCGACCGAGAGGAAAATGGAATGCGTCGGCGATGACAGATCCGGTCGCGACATCGCGGAGCCGGGCTACCGTCACATCATGGGAGGGCGGGCCGAAACGATAGGCATAGGTCGTATCGAAAAAGGCGCCGAACAATTCGGTTGCGGCGATGGTCTGGCTCTGTCGCGGCGAGAGCGTGAGCGGCCGTTTGGCATGGACGACGGGTTGCGTGCCATCGCGCAGGCAGGTCAGTTCCAGCATGGCGTTAAGGTTGTCGCCGGTTTCGTTGATGACATGAATGTCCAGCCCGTTGGTACCTTCATCGGAAAGGCTGACCTGGATGGGACGAAACGCTCTTTTCAGCGCATGCCAGACGGATTTTGGTCTGCCGGTGGCATCGATGATACCCCAGCCAGCGCCGGGAACGAGATCCTGCAAGGTCCACACCAGGGCGCCCCGGCAAGAGGACGCGTCGCGACGCCATTCGGCGAAGGTTGCTTCCATGACCTCGGCAGTGACGGCACGAGACATGTCGAGATAGAGGCCGCCATCCTCCCGACGCAGCACGTCCGGCTCAACGTCGTAAAGCAGTTTCAGATAATGGTCGCGAATATCCTCGAAATCCCAGGAAGCGCCGCGATCGCGTGGCGTGCGCGCCTTCCAGCGCGGATCATGCACCGCCAGTGCGGGAAGATGTCTGTCCAGCGTTTCCTGTTCGGGAATATTGGCGAAGGCCAGGCACTCAGCGGCAAAGCGGAGATTGGCCCGGCGGGCATCTTCCAGCGGACGGCAATAGGCGCCCACACCGTAATAATGACCAACCCCGACATTGGGGAAGAAGGGCAAGGCGCCGCCTGAAGGGGAATTCGCCACATAGGCCGCGTCTGGCCGTTTTTCGGCCAGGACGTTGGGCAAAATTGTCTCGGTGAGCGTTCCCTTCCATATCTGTTCCGGCAGACCGAGCATCGCGCCCTGCTGGTACATTTCGCTACCACCGCAAAAAACGATCAGCGAAGGGGAAAGGGCGGTCGCCTCGAGGAACTGCGAGATTTCCGTAACGATATGCTGGCTGAGCGCCTCATCCTTTGCTGGATAATCAAAATTGGCAAGCATGGCGTCCTGCCAAACCATGATGCCGAGTTCATCGCACAGCGTGAAGAACTCCGGCGTTTCATAGGCCATCGTGCCGCCGATGCGGATCATGTTCATACCGGCTTCGGCAGCTTTTCGAAGCCAAGGCTCATAGTCCGGTCTTGTTCCCGGCAGGCGCACGATGTCGGCGGTCGTCCAGACTGCGCCCCGGCAGAAAACGGGGTGCCCGTTTATCTGGATGCCGAAACCGTTTCCGTCTTCGCCGTAATCCACCTCCACGCGCCTGAAGCCGGTGCGCCCGAGCCTGTGTTGCTTACCATCCAGTTCCAGAACGACTTCATGAAGCGCCGGTCTGCCGTGGGTATGCGGCCACCAAGTCTCGACATCGGGTATCCGGAGTTCGCCCAAGAATTCGCCGTTTTCACCTCTGGAAAGATCGGTGCTGTAACCGGCGCAGGTGAGCCGTGCGGATGGAATGTCGTGGTTCGCCTCCAGGGCGATGTTGACCGTTCCCGTCCCGGTTTCGTCGAGCGAGGACCGGACTGTGCAAAGCACGCCTGCCTGTCTTCTAAGGCTGATGGGTCGCCATGGGCCGGCGGCATGGATTTCCGGGCACCAGCCTGGCATATATCCGAGCGCCGTGGTGCGGATCAGCCGCAGACCTTGGGTGTTCATCATCTGCGGACGCCAGCGGGCGCGGGGACCGGTTTTTTCGAGCCTTGGCGAAAGTGCCCGGAAGCAGATCGAAAGTTCGTCCGCGCCCGTCAGTTCAACCGGCACTTCCAGCCTTTCGAACATGCTCTGGCTGGCGGCGATCAGTTCGCCGTTGAGGAAGATTTCTGCAATCGTCGACAGGCCGTCGAAGCGCAGGATCGCCCGCTCCCGCACATCGGAAATCATCGTCAGACGGTACCAGGCATCCCTGTCGTTCAATGGTGTCGGATTGAAACGGTCGAATTTCCCGGCCAGTTCCAGAGCTTGCGCCACTGTTCCGGGAACGGATACGTGAAAGCTTTCAAGAGTTGCGGGAATTTCCGAGGGCGTTTCGCAGGCATTGGCGGACGTCAGTGTCAGCGTCCAGCCTTCACTCAGCAATTTTTCGCTTTCGCGCGGAAGATAAGTCCTCACGCGGCCTCGCTGGTGTTCGACAATTTCGCCGCAAGGGCTTCCATCACACCATCCCATGCTTCCGCAGCCGGATCGAGCACCGAGGCGAGCGCGTCGAATTTACGGCGTGTGACGGCGCGAGCGAGCTGGAACTGCACGGTCTTGGCGACCTCGGATATGCGCAGCGCGTGGTCTCGCGCTTCAGCAAATTCGCTCTTGTCCAGCCATTCGAGGTGGCTCGCCGCCAGTTCGAAATTGGCGCCGAGCTGGCGCAGCGTATTGAAGGCATATTTGTGGAAAAAGCCAAACGGACGGTCTGCCACCTTCTCGACCTGAGCCGGAAACACGGCTGCAAAAGACCTGACCGGATTGTCGGATGGTCGCCGTGAAAAATGAAACTTCAGCAGCCGTTCGGCCGTTTTGCGGATATGCGCCGGCGAAGGGTTGCTGTCTGCAAATTTCGCAAATTCCGTATAGGGCAGGAAGGGCGGCTCGCTCTCTCTCAGATGATGCTGGAACAGGCCGTCGAAATCTTCGCCCGACAGGTGGAAAAAGCCGGCATTATGAAAATAATCGAGTTCCCGGTTTGCAAGGTCCAGCCGGTTGATGGCGATGGTGGTCTTGCCATGTTCCTTCCGGTAACCCACCCCGTGGGTATCGGGCATATAGAAGCTGTCCATCTCGATCAGGCAGATGCGACCGCGCTCCAGCTGCGCTTCGATATGGTTTTCTACCCGGTCGAAGATCGCAAGTTCGGTGGCTCGAACGCCATAAAGTGCTTCCAGATCTTCCAGCGGCACCTTGAAGAAGGTGAACTGGTCGCCTTCGAAATCCTGCGTCAGGGTGAAGCCGAACATGGCCTCAGGCGGCAACCCTTTCGAGGCCAGCACCTCGATCCACAAATCGATGTAGCAATTGGTCTCCGGCCACATTCTTTCCGACGAATGAAGCGAGTGCTGCACATAGTTTTTGGGATCGAGACCGGGGAAAATCTGCCGCATGAATGGTTAGCCCCAGAGTGTTTTCAAGGCCTTTTCGGGCCATGTTTTTACATCCAGTCCGTGATGCGCAAAAAGTGCCAGCGCAATGCGCTCAAGGCCGAAACCGACGCAGGCGGTGTGAGCCACATCACCATTGTCGAGGTTCAATCCCCATTTCTGGCCAAAGGCGTCCTGATGGTAATTGAAGCTCATGCAGGCCGTCGGGTTGGTGGCGGATGTGACGGGGATCAACAGTTCGAATTTCAGGTTCTGGTCGCGCTGGTTGTTGGCGAGCATTTTGCCGGCGCGGCCGAAGAAGGGATCGTTGGCCACGTCGATGGTCACTTCAAGGCCCACGGCTTCCATCATCGCCACGCCGCGATCCATCCATGTCTGGCGGAATTCGGTCACATCACTCTCCGTGCCCATGCGCACATATTCCCGCATGCGGAAAAGCTGCTGACGTGCCGGGTCCTTCGAGGGTTCATGGCGGAAACAATAGGACTGGATGTCGTAGAGACCGCCGCCGGAAGGCAATGCGCCGCGCTTGGCGATGGTCGGATAAAGAGGGTAGCAAGCGGCCGGCGTCAGCACGATATCGGTTGCTTTCTGGTCCTTTGTCCAGTCGCCGCCCTCATCCATGGATTTGAGAAGGCTGACATGGTCAAGTTCGCAACCGCAGAAGGAATGCACCGTGCCCGCAAGCTGCGGGAAGCTTTTCATGTAACCGCTCTTTTCGAAATAGGCGCGGTTGATGCCGGGCGGGAAGCGGATCGCCTCTGCACTGTCCGGGCCGCCGGTGCGGTCGATCAGGCGTTCGAATGCGGCAATGACGTCCTCGAACTGGCCGCTGCGTCCGTAAAGACCATCGACACCCGTTTCAATCAGCAGGCCTTCTTCGAACAGTAGATCGAGAAACGATGTTTGCATATCCATGGTCTTATCCCAAGAGGCTGGTGTCCTGCTTGTGAACCAGCAGGAGATTGGCGGAATTGCCGAGAATACGGTCGTTGGAAATCATCAGGCGCGCGGAATGCGCGTCGCGAAGGTGTCGGCCAAGGCTGTAGGGCGTACCGTTCTTGTAACCCATGATGCCGCAGACCAGCATCGCTTGGTCGATGATCTCTAGAATGGTTTCCGAAGAACAGATCTTCACATTGTTCATGGCAACCGCGAACGCCATGGACATCAGCTTGTCCGGGTCGCTCTTGGTGTCTTCGTAAGCCTTTACGCCCGCAATGACGTTGGATTTGACCACCTGCAATTTCGTGGAAATTTCGGCAATGTGGATAGCGCCTGGCGGTGTGACACCGGGCGACTTGCGTGCAGCCGTCCTGACGAAGGATTGCGCGCGCAGCACCGCATCCGACGCGATGCCATACCAAACGGCGCTCCACAGAAGATGCGAGCTTGCAAGCATGGATTGCGCAGCGATTTCCGCAAATGGTTTTGGGAATATCTGCACCGCCGGTGCCTCGCCGCGGAACAGGAAACTGTCCGAACAGGTGCCGCGCATGCCGAGTGTGTCCCAGACATGGGTCTTCTCGAGCCTGTACTGATCTTTCAGGAAGACGGTCATCACCTGATCGGCCGGGGCGGCATCCTTGTGGGCGCGCGAGGTGATGAGGATGGCATCCGCATTGCTGCCGTAGGAAATGACGGTGGCGTCCTTCTCCAGCCGGCAAATGTCTCCTTCGACCTCGATAGCGCAGATGGAATTGCGCAGATTGCCGCCGATTCCGCCTTCGGTCGTGGCCGAGGCGAGCAGAAGCTGTTCGCTTGCAATGCGGCTCATGAAGCCCGCATGCCATGGGCTTGTCTCGCCGTGTTCCACAAGGCTCGATGCCTTGATGTGGTGCATGGCGAAAATCATCGCGGTTGCCGAACAGGCCTGGCCAAGCCGGGCGCAGATATCGGCGATTTGCTGTATGGATGCGCCTTCGCCACCAAGAGAGGACGGGACCTGAATGCCGAGAAGGCGCTCTTGTCTCAGCGCCTTGACGGCTTCCTCCGGGAAGCGACCGGTGACGTCCACCTCGTCCGCGTGTTTGGCGGCAATTGCTGCGACGCGGCTTGCGCGCGCGGACAGCGTTTCATCCTGCGGCGCAACGGTCACATTCATCAGGCTGCCTCTTTACCATCCAGAATGAGCTTAACGGTGTCTTCAATGGCCTTGATGCTGGCAAAGGACTTGCGGTTCAAGAGGTTGTCGGGGAATTCGATATCGAAAGCTTCCTCGATACCCAGCATCAATTGCACCGATGCAAAGGAAGAAAGACCCGCCGCATAAAGATCTGCTTCGTTTTCAATCGTATCGACGGGGGTAGGAAGCTGGCCGAATTTTGCCAGTATTTCACGAATAGTCGCATTCATTCCGACTTATCTCCCATGAATTTAACATCAGGATGGTTTGTGCTTATCGTTAATTTGAAAACGATAATATTCGCCTAAACCGTTAGGTTAATTACCACTAACGGCGCTTTTGTTGTTCGTCCACCTTTGCCAGCCATCAGCAGCACCCTTGACAAATGTCGGGCGGTGTTTTCTCTTGTGTCCATTCACCAGGGGTGTCCCGTCAAGGGGCTGAGATTCTGCTTTTATGCGCAGTGACCCGTTGAACCTGATCCAGTTCATACTGGCGTAGGGACGGTGCAAAGACCGAAGGTCGGATTGCGTGTAACTTGCGCTGCCGACGCGTCGGTATTTTCCATCATTCCGGCTCGAACTGGGTCTCCACTGTCAAACTTTGGAGCCTCATGATGAATATCGTTGCCAAGAATATCCCGCTTGTCGTCACAACCGGGCCGCATCCCGCCTCCACGAAAATCCACAAAACCGGAATTTTGCATCCGCATATTCGCGTGCCCATGCGCGAAATCGCCGTCCACCCGACGGCGGGCGAACCGCCGGTCACGGTCTATGATTCCTCAGGCCCCTATACCGATCCATTGCATAACGTTCTGATCGAAAAGGGTCTGCCACGCCTGCGTCACGACTGGGTTGTAGCGCGCGGCGATGTCGCGGCTTACGACGGTCGGCACGTCAAACCGGAGGATAACGGCTTTGCCACCGGCGAGCGGCTGACGCCGGAATTCGCCGTGCGCCACCAGCCGCTGAGGGCCACGGAAGGAAAAGCCGTAACGCAGCTTGCCTATGCGCGGGCAGGCATCATCACGCCGGAAATGGAGTTCATCGCCATCCGCGAAAATCTGGGGCGCGAAGCGGCGAAGGAGAAGCTGGCTCGTGATGGCGAGAGTTTTGGCGCGCAGATACCCGATTATGTGACGCCGGAGTTCGTCCGTCAGGAAGTCGCATCGGGTCGCGCCATCATCCCTGCCAACATCAATCACCCCGAGCTTGAGCCGATGATCATCGGCCGTAATTTTCTGGTCAAGATCAACGCCAATATCGGCAATTCCGCCGTCACTTCCTCCATGGCCGAAGAGGTGGAGAAGATGGTCTGGGCGATCCGCTGGGGTGCCGATACCGTCATGGACCTTTCGACCGGGCGCAACATCCACAATATCCGCGAATGGATCATCCGCAATTCGCCGGTACCGATCGGCACAGTGCCGCTTTATCAGGCGCTGGAGAAGGTCAACGGCATTGCCGAGGACCTGAATTGGGAAGTGTTCCGCGACACGTTGATCGAACAGGCGGAGCAAGGCGTGGATTATTTCACCATCCATGCCGGTGTTCGGCTGCATTACATTCCGCTTACCGTCAACCGTGTCACCGGTATCGTCTCACGCGGCGGGTCGATTATGGCCAAGTGGTGTCTGCATCATCACAAGGAAAGCTTCCTCTATGAGCATTTCGACGAGATCTGCGACATCTGCCGTGCCTATGATGTTTCCTTCTCGCTGGGTGACGGGTTGCGGCCCGGTTCGATTGCCGACGCCAACGACGCCGCGCAATTTGCCGAGCTGGAGACGCTCGGTGAGTTGACACAGATCGCATGGGCGAAGGATTGCCAGGTCATGATTGAGGGCCCCGGCCATGTGCCGATGCACAAGATCAAGGAGAACATGGACAAGCAGTTGAAGACATGCGGTGAGGCGCCCTTTTATACGCTTGGGCCGCTAACGACCGATATCGCCCCCGGTTACGACCACATCACTTCCGGCATCGGGGCAGCGATGATCGGCTGGTTTGGCACGGCGATGCTCTGCTATGTCACGCCGAAGGAACATCTGGGTCTGCCTGATCGTAACGACGTGAAGGTCGGTGTCATCACCTACAAGATCGCGGCTCACGCTGCCGATCTCGCCAAGGGTCATCCGGCAGCACAGGTGCGGGACGATGCGCTGTCGCGTGCAAGGTTCGAGTTCCGTTGGGAAGACCAGTTCAACCTGTCGCTGGATCCGGACACGGCGCGCTCCTTCCATGACGAGACCCTGCCGAAGGAGGCGCACAAGGTCGCACATTTCTGCTCGATGTGCGGGCCGAAATTCTGCTCGATGCGGATTTCCCACGACATCCGCGCCGAGGCGCAGAAGGAAGGGCTGGAGGCCATGGCCGCGCGCTTCAAGGAAGGTGGCGAGCTTTACATGCCGCTCGCGACCCCGGCAGACGGCCAGTAGCATGCGTGTCCTTGTCAAGGGAACGGGGGTCGCCGGTCTGACGGCGGCCTTCGAACTGGCGCGGCGCGGTGCAACCGTGGAGGTTTCGGAGCGCAATGCTGAAGCCTCGCGCGGCGCATCCTTTTACGCGGGCGGAATGCTGGCGCCCTGGTGCGAGCGTGAAAGTGCGGACGAGGCGGTACTAATGCTCGGCCAGGCGGCTCTCGACTGGTGGGATGAGGCGACCCCCGGCCTTGTCATCAGACACGGCACGCTGGTCGTCGCGCCCGCCCGCGACAAAGCCGAGCTTTCGCGTTTCGCATCCAGAACCGCAGGGTACCGATGGGTGGATGAGGGTGAAATCGCCGCTCTGGAGCCTGACCTTGCCGGGCGGTTCCGCTCCGGGCTTTATTTCCCGGGCGAGGGGCATCTCGATCCGCGCCTTGCGCTCAAATCGCTGCATACGCGGCTTTGCGGCTTGGGCGTGCGGTTTCATATGGGTATTCCGGTGGATGAGCAGCCGTTCGATCGGGTGGTGGATTGCACGGGCGCTGCGGCGGTGGGCGAGATTGCCAATCTTCGCGGCGTGCGGGGAGAAATGCTCTATCTCGCCACGTCAGAGGTTTCCCTGTCGCGCGCCGTCCGGCTCTTACATCCGCGCATTCCGCTTTACATTGTGCCGCGTGAGCCGGGTCGCTTCATGGTGGGGGCGACGATGATCGAGACAGAGGATGCCGGAGCCATTTCAGCGCGCTCGATGATGGAGTTTCTGAACGCCGCCTATGCCGTACATCCGGCCTTCGGCGAAGCGGAAATCATCGAGACCGGAACGGGCGTGCGCCCCGCCTATCCCGACAATCTGCCGAAAGTTACGCAGGACGGCCGGACCGTCTTCATCAACGGCGCCCACCGGCATGGCTTCCTGCTGTCGCCGGCTATGGCGCGGCAGGCGGCTGAAATCGTCTGCCAAGATATCTCTGGAAAGGAACAGGATCATGAAACTTCTGGTGAATGGCGACGAGCTTGATCTCGCCACCGAGACGCTGGCCGGGTTACTCACCAGCCTCGATTATGAAGGCGAGTGGCTGGCGACGGCGGTCAATGGCGATCTGGTGCATTCGGAAGAGCGCGCTGATTATCGATTGAAGGCGTTCGACCGTGTCGAAATCCTCTCGCCGATGCAGGGAGGTTGAGGCCATGCTGACGCTTTATGGCCGTGAGGTCTCGTCGCGCCTCCTGCTCGGCACGGCGCGTTATCCGTCTCCCGCCGTGCTTGCCGATGCAGTGCGGGCCAGCAACACGGATATTCTGACGATTTCGCTGCGTCGGGAAACGGCAGGCGGCAAGAAGGGTGGCCAGTTTTTTGAGCTGATCCGCGAGCTGGATCGTTACATTCTGCCCAATACGGCTGGCTGCCATACCGTGAAGGAAGCGGTGCTGACGGCGAAGATGGCGCGTGAGGTTTTTCACACCAACTGGATCAAGTTGGAGGTCATCGGCCATCACGACACTTTGCAGCCCGATGTGTTTGCGCTCGTCGAAGCGGCGAAAATTCTCTGCGACGATGGTTTCGAAGTCTTTCCGTATACGACTGATGATCTTGTCGTGGCGGAAAAGCTCCTGGATGCGGGTTGCAAGGTGCTGATGCCCTGGTGTGCGCCGATCGGCAGCGCCATGGGGCCGCTTAATCTGATGGCGCTGAAATCCATGCGGGCGCGTTTTCCCGATGTGCCGCTGATCGTCGATGCCGGTATCGGCCGGCCGTCACATGCGGTGACGGTGATGGAGCTTGGTTACGATGCCGTTCTGCTCAACACGGCGGTCGCGGGGGCGGGTGACCCGGTCGGCATGGCGGAAGCTTTCGCCCGCGCCATTGAGTCAGGGCATCAGGCTTTTGTGGCGGGGCCGCTGGAGCCGAGAGATATGGCCATTCCCTCGACACCGGTGATTGGCACGGCGGTATTTTCCTGATTCACCTTTTGCGTTGACAGTGCCCCGTGGCGGCGGGATACCGGGAGAAAAGGGGAACGGCATGGCGGCACGCAATAATCTTCTGACGGATATCAATGGGATTTTGGTCGGCAATGTCACCGATCTTGCACTCGGCTCCGGCGTCACCGCAATCGTTTTCGAAAAACCCGTAATCGCCTCCGGTTCGGTTCTTGGCGGGGCGCCCGGTGGTCGTGATACCGGCCTGCTCGACCCGGCGATGACGGTGGAAACCGTGGATGCCTTCGTACTTTCAGGCGGTTCGGCCTTCGGGCTGGATGCGGCGGGTGGTGTTCAGGCCGGTCTGCGCGAGATCGGCCGTGGCCTGCAAGTCGGTTCCACCCGTGTTCCCATTGTGCCGCAGGCGATCCTCATGGATCTGCTGAATGGTGGCAACAAGGAGTGGGGGCTGCATTCGCCCTATCGCGAGATGGGCTATGCGGCTTTCAGGTCGGCGCGTGCGGAGCCCTTCGGGCTTGGAACAGTCGGCGCGGGAACGGGGGCGACCACCGCCACCTTCAAGGGCGGTCTTGGTTCGGCAAGCGCTGTCAGTTCCGGCGGTTACAAGGTGGCGGCCATCGTCGCCGTCAATGCGCTTGGCTCGGCAACCGTTGGCACCAGCCGCCATTTCTGGTCTGTGCCTTTTGAAGAGCAGGGCGAGTTCGGCGACTGCGGTTTTCCTGATCGTTTCGAACCGGATCATACCGCGCTTCGTCTCAAGGGCGTCAACCTCACCGCGACGACCATCGGCGCCGTGGTCACCGATGCCGTCCTTACCAAAGCGCAGGCGCACCGCCTTTCCATCATGGCGCATGACGGGCTGGCGCGCGCCGTGCTGCCCGCCCATCTGCCGAGCGACGGCGACACCATGTTTTCGGCTGCGACCGGTGAGAAGCCGCTTGAGGGCGGCGCTCATTTCGCGGAACTCTGCCATCTCGCTACCATCGTTATGGCGCGCGCAGTGGCGCGCGGTGTTTACGAGGCGACGGCTCTGCCGCAGCACGGTGCGCAGAAAGCCTATCACGATCTTCATGGCCGGGGTTTCTAGCCGATGAGCAATATACATCAGCCACTGAAGCCCGTTCTCCGCATCGATTTTCCGCCCGGAGATCGTCTCGGCCACGGTAAGATCGAGTTGATGGAGCTGATTGTCGAGACCGGCTCGATATCGGCCGCCGGGCGAGCGATGGACATGTCCTATCGCCGTGCATGGCTGCTTGTGGATGCGCTGAACCATATGTTCAAACAGCCGGTGATCGAATCCCAGCGGGGCGGCAAGCAGGGGGGTGGGGCCGCGCTGACCGCATTCGGTGCCGAATTGCTTGAACGGTATCGCAGCATGGAAAAGCGGATGAATGAGGCCCTGCGCAAGGATATCGACTGGCTTGAGGCCAACCGCAATCCGGATGCCGCCATCACTAATACGGATCGAGAGCCGCCGACTTTATGATCGCGTGTACCGGTTTCCCGGGTTCCAGCTGGAGACGTTCGCGCGACAGATCGGTGATACGCGACTGGATAATATCGCCGCCGCAATCCACCTGAACGGTTACCATGCCATCTTCGCTGGCGGAGATACCGGCAATATGGCCTTCGAGGATGTTAAGGGCGCTCAGGCCTTCGGGCTTTGCCGTGGCAAGCATGACGTCACGCGCCGGTATCAGCACGCGTGCCGGGGTGCGGGGTGTTCCTCTTTTTGCTGGAACCTGCAGGAGCGACGAGCAGAGCCTTACGGCAGCAAGCCCGTGCCTTTCATCGAAGCTTTCGATGTGTCCCGAAAGGATGCTGCCCGCTTCTCGTCGCTCAAGATGTGCGCTGAAATCCGACCGTGACAGCACGTCGGCCGCTTTTCCCTGTGCCTCCACCTTGCCGTCCTTCATAACAACTATGCGGTCGGCAAGGCGGGCGACTTCCTGGATGGAGTGGCTGACATAGACGATCGGGATTTTCGTCTCGTCGCGCAGCCGTTCCAGATAAGGGATGATCTCGGCCTTTCGTTCCTCGTCCAGTGAGGCGAGAGGTTCGTCCATCAACAGTAGTCTGGGCGATGACAGGAGTGCGCGGCCGATGGCGACCCGCTGTTTTTCACCGCCGGAAAGCTTGTTCGGACGACGCTGGAGAAGATGGCCGATGCCAAGCATGTCGATAATGCGGTTTTCATTCGCCCGCTCAGATTTTTCCGTAGCGAACCATTTGCCGTAGTTCAGGTTCTGGGCAACGCTGAGATGAGGAAACAGCCGCGCGTCCTGAAAAACATAACCAAAATGGCGCCTGTGCGCCGGCAGGAACAGGCGCTTTCCGCTATCGGCCAGCACTTCGCCATCGAGCGATACCTGACCACTATCTGGCCGCAGCAGACCTGCGATGATGCGGATCATCGACGTTTTACCGGAGCCGGAGCGTCCGAAAAGCGCTGTAACGCCGCCATCAGAGGTGAATGACGCGTTGAGTTCGAAGGAGCCGAGGCGGTGGCGGGTGGAGACAGAAAGCGTCATTCCATGCTCACCCGTTTGCCGATGATGCGGGCCAGAAACTCCGAGACGAGCAAGGCCGACATGGAAATCACGACGGAAACGATGGTCAGCCGCAATGCGCCTGCATCGCCGCCCGGAACCTGCGTGAAAGTGTAGATGGCAGCGGACAGCGTCTGGGTTTCGCCGGGAATATTGGAAACGAAGGTGATGGTCGCGCCAAATTCGCCCATGGCCTTGGCGAAAGCGAGGATCATGCCCGCGATGATGCCGGGCAGGATCAGGGGAAGCGTGACGGTGAGGAACACCCATAGGGGGCTTGCACCCAGGGTTCCGGCCGCCTCTTCCAGCTTGCTGTCCACCGCTTCGATGGAGAGGCGGATGGAGCGCACCATCAGCGGAAACGCCATGACGGCGCATGCGAGCGCCGCTCCCGTCCAGCGAAAGGAAAAGACGATGCCGAACCAGCTGTCGAGAAACTGGCCGATGGCGCCTCTGCGGCCGAAGAGGACGAGCAGCAGAAAACCGGTGACGACGGGCGGCAGAATGAGCGGCAGGTGGACAATGCCATTGAGCAGCGACTTGCCCCAGAAGCGCCCGCGCGCCAGCGCGACGGCAACCGCAATGCCGAAGGGCAGGCTGGCGAACATGGCGATGGAGGACACCCACAGGCTGAGCCTGATCGCCGTCCATTCTTCAGGGCTTAGTGTCCACCAATGCAAAGCCATATCCTACAATCGTCATCTCTCGCGGTCCCATACGGGATCGGGCCGCGAGACGCAGTTTATTTCAAAACGGTAAAGCCTTGCTTTTCGAAGAAGGGCGTAGTCTTGGCGGACTTCAGGAAATCGAGATAGGATTTTGCCGCCGGAGATTTTGCTTCCGAGAGAATGGCGACGGGGTAGATGATCGGCGGATGGCTGTCTTCCGGGAAGGTGCCGACGATCTTCACGCCCGGATCGGCGGCCGCATCGGTCTGGTAGACGATGCCATAGGGCGCTTCGCCGCGCGACACGAGCAGCAGCGCTGCGCGCACGCTTTCCGCGCCGGCGACTTTCTTTTCCACGGATGACCAGACGCCGAGCTTTTCCAGCGCAGCCTTGCCGTATTTACCCGCCGGAACGGAATCGACCGCGCCCATGGCCAGTCGGCCATCGCCCACCAGTCCGGCGAGATCGAAGTCCTTTTTGATATCGACCGGCTTGGCCTTGTCGGCCGGGGCGACGAGAACGATGCGGTTGCCAAGAAGATTGGAGCGGCTTTCGACGTTGATCAGCTTCTTTTCGGCAACATAATCCATCCAGGCGAGGTCGGCGGAAATGAAGATATCCGCCGGTGCACCCTGCTCGATCTGTTTGGCGAGTGCGGAGCTTGCGGCGTAGGACACGGTCGCTTCATTGCCGCTTTCCTTCGCCCATTCAGCATTGATCGCATCAAGTGCGTTTTTCATGCTCGCGGCAGCAAACACCGTGACTTTTTCGGCGGCATGGGCGGGAACCACCGCAAAGGACGCTGCCACCCAGAAGGATGTTGCTGCGGCGATGGTTTTGAAGAAGGTGCGTCGTAAGAGTCTCATGGTGTGTTCCCCCGGCTCGAGATATACTGATGAATATATCGATAGGCCTATAGGGCAATCATTATATTTTCAAGAATATATCGATGCCGTTTGAAAAAGCCGCCACGACCGGCGGCTTTCGGCCTGTTGATCAGAAGCGTTCACCGGCGAAATGAGCGATCTGTGCGCCCGCCTCGTAATAGGCTTCCTTCACTGCCCGGAAGGCCTGCGCTTTTGGTTCGGTCACGGGAAGAGGCAGGTCGTTTTCGGCGATATCACCGAGAATATGTTGCGCAATCACCTTGCCGAAGGCAGTACCGGGTGCGATGCCGCGGCCATTATAACCGGAAAAACCGACGACATTTTCCGCGAATTTATGGAAACGAGGCACGGCATTGTCCGTCATGCCGATCTGGCCGTACCATTCGCATTCGAATTCCGTCTCTCCCAGTTGCGGGAAAAGCCGCTTCAGCGATCGTTTGGCCCATGCCCGGTGAATGGCGGCACCCGTGCTGCGCAAGGCGCCGACGCTGCCGAAGACCAGCCGACCCGCTTTGTCCATGCGGAACGAGGAGAGGATTTCCTTTGTATCCCAGCAACCTTCTCGGTTCGGCAGGATACTCTTTTGCAGATTGTCGCTAAGCGGTCTGGTCGCGAAGTTGAAGTAGGGCAGGTAGGTCTGTTCGTCGCGGACGATCTGCCACGGCCCGGTACTGTATGCTTCGGTGGCGACCACGATCCAGTTGGCGGTCACCGATCCCTGCGGTGTTTTTACCACCCATTTTCCACCACTACGTTCGGTCGCTACGACGGGGCTGGCGGTGTGCAGCCGTGCTCCTGCCTTTTGCGCGGTGGCAGCCAGACCACGAACATAGGCAAGCGGCTGAAGCGTGCCGGCGCGCGTATCGAAAAGTGCGCCGGAATAGGCGGTGCTGCCGGTGTGTCTTGCCGTTTCATCGGCATCGAGAAGGCGGACGGGAGCGCCTCTGGCTGCCCATTGTTCGCAGCGCTCGCGAATTTCGGCGAGCCCTTTTTCACCGACGGCGCAATGCAATGTGCCATTCTTTTCGATCTCGCAGGGAATCGCGTGTTTTTCCACCAATTCGCGCACCAGCAACGGCGCATCACCCAGAAGGCTGAGAAGCCGTTCCCCGTAGGTTTCGCCCAGCACGCCGGGCAACTCCCTCGGCATGACCCACATGCCGCCGTTGATGAGACCGACATTGCGGCCGGCGCCGCCGAAGCCGATTTCCCTGGCTTCGAGAAGAACGACATCCATGCCCTTTTCAGCAAGATGAAGGGCGGCGGATTGTCCGGTGAAGCCGCCACCGACAATCACCACATCGGCAACCGCCTCGCCTTGCAGAGCAGGCGTTGCGGGCGGCTGCGGCGCGGTCTTTTCCCAGAGGCCGTGCGAGCGGGGATCATTATACATCGTTCCACCATTTTCCGGGCGAGTTCATTTGTTTTCCGTATGAGTGACAAGCCCTTGTTTATGAGACTTTACAAGCGGCCTTACCTGTTGAATATCGACATATCGTCAAGAGTTCATTCCGTGAGGGAATATGGTTCTACCGCCTCGGCGCTTCTTACCCTCGCTTTCACTTCTTGCGGCCTTTGAAGCCGCCTCGCGCACCGGCAGCGTGACCGCGGCTGCGAGAGAACTCGGGCTTACTCAAGGTGCGGTCAGCCGGCAGATCCTCGCGCTTGAGGAGCAACTTGGCGTGGCGCTGTTTCTGCGCGAGCGGCAGACAATCCGGCTCACCCGGGCGGGGGAGGGTTATGCGCGGGAAATCCGGGAGGCCCTGCGGCGAATATCGACCGCGTCGCTCAATCTGCGCGCCAATCCGGATGGCGGCACGCTCAATCTCAGTGTTTTGCCAAGCTTTGGTACGCGCTGGCTGGTGCCGCTTCTTCCCGATTTCATTGCCCGACATCCGGGCGTTTCGGTCAATCTTCTTACGCGTTCGTCGCTGTTCGATTTCCGTACCGATACAGTCGATGCGGCGATTCATTTCGGTTTGCCGCATTGGCCGGGTACCGAACTCATTTTTCTGATGCATGAAACAGTCATTCCGGTGTGCAGTCCCGCTTTCAGGGAGCGCTACGGGCTTTCACAGCCGGGCGATCTGCTGCATGTGCCGCTGCTGCACATGACGACCCGGCCGGATGCCTGGGAACAATGGTTTCGCAGCCATGATGTGGTTTTCGACAATGTGCATGGCATGCTTTTCGATCAGTTCACGACGATTGCCGAGGCGGCGAGCGCCGGGGTCGGGGCATCGCTCATTCCGTCCTTCATGATCGAGGAGGAGTTGCGAAGTGGCCGGCTTGTCGCGGCGGTTACCGGCGAGGTGGAGAGCGAAGAGGCCTATTATCTCGCCTGCATGCCCGATCGCGCCGGTTACGCTCCGCTTGAAAGTTTTCGAAGCTGGATCGTTTCTCAGGCCGCGATCGGGGCTGGTAGCAGCGGATGAGACTTTTCTGCCTAAACCGGCAGGCGGTCTTGCAAGACCGGCGCGGCTAAGCCAATAGTGCGCCATGACGCATGGCAAAGAGCCACGCACCACAAGTTCCAATACGGGAGATGTCCGTGAAGCCCATTTTTGTCCAGCTTCAATGCGAGCCCGGCAAGACCTATGATGTCGCCGATGCCATCTACAAAACGGAGCTGGTTTCCGAGCTTTATTCCACCAGCGGCGAATATGATCTGATGCTGAAGATCTATCTTCCGCAGGAAGAGGATATCGGCAAGTTCATCAACCAGAACATCGTCAATATTCCAGGCATCGTCCGCTCGTTGACGACGCTGACCTTTACCGCGTTCTGACGCGCGTCTGGGGGCGAGAGAGTCTTTTCAGCCCTGGGATCTGGGCTGGCTGGATTCCTGCGACAAGCACAGAAATGAGGAGAGGTGGGAGCCCTAGGAGCGCGTGGCTTTTGCACTCCAATCCGGATTTGAAAAAGCTATTTCACCTTAGTGCAGGGCGTATTGATACACCCCGTCGTGATTTATGACAGACCAGTGGACGAATTGTCAGGCAATAGAAAAGCGCGCCATCGACCCGGTATTCGGGATCCGATATTGGGCGCGCTTTGGTTTTGAAAGGTCCGTGAGCGGGTGATGGGTTTCCCGCATCAGGCCGCGGCCAGGTTCCGGCTGCGCACGAGATTGCGAATTGCAATCCGCACATCGTCGGCGCTGTCGAACTTCTGTTCGTCCAGGTCATGGACGTGGAACTTCACCGCGATGAACTTCAGCCGGTCGTTGTCCGGTATGACGATGCCGACGGGTTCGCCAGCGAATTCAATAACTTGCTTTTGCATAGGTATACTCCCGCTGTGGCTCATTAACACAGCATGTTGTCGAACTGATTTTCAGAAAATTGAGACCGTCAGGTCACATTCGACAGCAGCGGGAACACGTGGATTTAAATCCAGCATTCCAGGACTCAAGACCAAGGATTGCGTTGATGCGAATATATTTTGACATGACACACTCCCTGTATTGGTGTTGATCCGGAATCAGGAGACTCGCTCTCCAGTTCCACACTGATAATCCAGACCACCATTAAAATCAATGCTGATTGTTATAGGTAGAATATTTTTCTTTATGATGACAGGAGGGGGGCGGAAATGTGAAATTTTTGTTTTCGTTCGACGCCGCTTTGAAAAGCCCGGCACGGCGGGCTTTTTATGCTTTTTTTAATCGTCGCCGGATGCAGGCGGCGGGTAAATATGATCGTTTCCGTTGAAGTCAGAGACGGAGTAGCAGCCATCGCGGGTTTTTTCGGCCGCATTCGGGCCGATCGTGGCCTTGCCGTGACCGCCCGGAATGTCGAGAACGTAGGTCGGCTGGCAAAGACCGGAGACATGCCCGCGCAAGGCGGAAACGATTCGCTGACCTTCTTCTATCGTCAGCCGGAAATGGCTGGTGCCGGGCGCTAGGTCGGGGTGGTGCAGGTAGTAAGGCTTGATACGGTTCTCGACAAAGGCGCGCATCAGTTCGGCGAGAATTGCCGAATCATCGTTGATGCCCTTCAAAAGTACGGTCTGGCTGACCATGGCGATGCCGGCATCGATCAGGCGCGCGCAAGCACTTCTGGCTGCTTGCCCAAGTTCGCGTGCGTGGTTGGCGTGCAGGGCCACATAGGTGGTTTTGCCGCTGGCCTTCAATGCCTCGATCAGCGGCCCGTCGATTCGTTCGGGATCGACGACCGGTACACGGGTGTGGAAGCGAACGATCTTGACGTGCGGTACGTCTTTCAGCCGCGTCATCAGGTCGGACAATCGCCGCGCCGAGAGCACCAGCGGATCGCCGCCGGTGAGGATGACCTCCCAGATGGCCGGGTTGGCTTTTATATAGTCGAATGCGGCGTCCAGCTCTTCCGGGCTCATCATGCCGTTGCCCTGCGGCCCGACCATTTCGCGGCGGAAACAGAAACGGCAATAGACGGGGCAGACATGCACCGCCTTCAAGAGCACCCGGTCCGGATAACGGTGGACGATGCCATGGACGGGACTATGTGCACCGTCGCCGATCGGATCGTCCCGTTCTTCGGGAAGGTGGACGAGTTCGGCTAGGTCCGGCACGAATTGCCGCGCGATGGGGTCCTGCGGATCGCCGCTGTCCATCAGATCGGCCATTGTCGCTGTGATGGCTAACGCGTAACGCTGCGTCACCGCGCGCACGTCCTCGAGCGCCTCGGTCTTGATCAACCCCGCCTCAACAAGTGCTTCGGGTGTCTTGATGGTTTCAAGCCTTGTCATCGTCCGTATTCCGCGACGGGTGCCCACATGACCAGATCGATTCGGGGCGCGCCGGTTGCCAGCATCACCAGTCGGTCGAAACCGAGTGCTATGCCGCTTGCCGGCGGCATGATCGCCAGCGCCGCCAGAAAATCCTCGTCCAAAGGATAGGTCTCGCCGTAAACCCGCTGCTTCTCAACCATCTCCATTTCGAAACGCCGTCTCTGCTCAGTAGCGTCGGTCAATTCGCCAAAGGCATTGGCAAGTTCCACGCCACACGCATAAAGCTCGAACCGTTCCGCCACCCGCGCATCCCCAGGCGATTTGCGGGCAAGCGCAGCCTCGCTTGTGGGGTATTCATCGAGAATGGTGGCGCGGCCGAAGCCCAGTTCTGGTTCCACCCGCTCCACGATAACGCGGCTGAACATATCCGCCCAGGTGTCGTCCTTAGCCACACGAATTCCGGCATTGGTGAGGCTCGCGGCAAGGTGCTGGCTATCCGTCTCGCCGTTTCGGTCAATCGTCGCCAGAAGATCAATTCCCGCATAGCGATCGAAGGCTTCCGCGACGCTCAGACGTTCCGGTTCGAGGAACGGATCGACGCTGCGGCCACGATAGGTGAAATTGTTTGTTTTGGCGGTTTCTGCCGCCAGCGCCAGAAGATTGGCGCTGTCCTTCATCAGGATCTCGTAGGTTTCTCCGACCCTATACCATTCCAGCATCGTGAATTCTGGGTGGTGCAGGGGGCCTCTTTCCCGGTTTCGATAAACATGGGCGAAACAGAAAATGCGTTCTTCACCGGCCGCGAGCAATTTCTTGCAGGCGAATTCGGGCGAGGTGTGGAGATAGAGCGGAGCGGCGTCGCCGGCTGGCGTCAGTCCCTGGGTGGCGAAGGCATGCAGATGTGCCTCGTTGCCGGGAGAAATCTGCAATGTGGCGGTGTCGACCTCTAGAAAGTCCGCGCGCGCGAAATAGCTGCGAAATTCCGACTGGATCGCGTTGCGTCCAAGCAGAAAGGCGCGGCGGTCGGCATGGACGTCGGGCGTCCACCAGGGCGACATTGTCTCGTTGCTTGAGCCCATCTCTTTTTTCTTTTCCGTCTTACCTGCTGGCCTTGTTACGGATAAACGGCCCGCAAAACGCCTGATCGCATCATTTAAAGCAATTCCGGGCGGAAAACCGCTAGGCACTCTTCCGCGAATTGCTGTAGAAGGCTGGCAATTCGCGCGGATTTAAGGTAGTTGCGCCCCAGAAAAAAGACAAAACGTCTGCCGGGCCGGTGCTATCGCGCAGTCCTTTACGACGCATTTCATCGAGTTACAAGGAAGTCATATGGTCAAGGTTATCGCCTCATCCGTCCGCAAGGGCAATGTTCTCGACGTGGACGGCAAGCTCTACGTTGTTCTCACCGCGCAGAACTTTCACCCGGGGAAGGGCACGCCGGTCACGCAGGTTGACATGCGCCGCATCGTTGACGGCGTGAAGGTTTCCGAGCGCTGGCGCACGACCGAACAGGTCGAGCGCGCTTTCGTCGAAGACCTGAACTTCCAGTTCCTTTATGAAGACGGCGAAGGCTTTCACTTCATGAACCCGGCAAACTACGATCAGGTCGTTGTCGATGTCGAGACAATGGGCGACCAGAAGGCCTATCTGCAGGAAGGCATGACCTGCGTTCTTTCCATTCACGAAGGCAATCCGCTGGCTGTCGAACTGCCGCGCCACGTCACGCTGGAAATCGTCGAAACGGAACCGGTTGTGAAGGGCCAGACGGCTTCTTCTTCCTACAAGCCGGCAATTCTTTCCAACGGCATCCGCACCATGGTGCCGCCGCACATCGACGCCGGTATCCGCGTGGTCATCGCGACGGAAGACAATTCCTACGTCGAGCGCGCCAAGAACTGAGCCTGACGGCAGGTTAAACAAAAAGCACCGGGCGACCGGTGCTTTTTTATGTCTGGAATACAAAAAAGCCCGCGTCTCGACGCGGGCTTTTCATTTGCCTTGAGGCGTTTCTTACATGCCCTTTGCAGCGGCCACGGTTGGGCCGGCGGACTTCTTCGGGACAGGCTGGCCAACGGCATAACCGCCGCCGAGAGCCACGTTGAGCGAGACATAATCCTGCGCGGTCGTCTGGATCGCCGTTGCAAGGTTTGCCTGCGCATCGGAGACCGACCGCTGGGCATCCAGAACGTCGAGCAGAGACGACGCACCATCACGATAGCTGGCTGTCGAGAGCTGCAGCGCTTCCTGGTAGGATGAGACAGTCTTTCTCAGCGCGTCGACGGTACGCTGGTCGCGATTGATGGCGGCCAGGGCGTTTTCGACTTCTTCAACCGCGTTGAGAACGGTTGCCTTCCAGACGAGATATTGCTCGCGTGCTTGAGAGTTCGCGATGTCGACATTGGCGCGCAGTCTGCCACCATCGAGGATCGGGAGAGTGAGGCTCGGACCGAAGGACCAGCTATTGGCCGTTCCCCTGCCGCCGCCACTCAGGAAATTGTAGCTCGGGGTGATCGCGCCACCAAGCTCGATGCTTGGATAAAGCTGTGCCTCGGTTACACCGATCGTGGCGACCGCAGCGGCGAGATTGCGTTCAGCGACGCGGATGTCCGGACGGTTGCGGATCAGGTCGGCCGGGATGCCGGTGCGGGGAACTGCGCGCGCAACAGGCTGGCGTGCGCCCTTCTGCAGCTCGGTGATGAGCGACGAGGCCGGCATGCCGAGCAGGGTCGCGATGCGGTGGGCTGACTTGCGGAAGCTGGTTTCGAGGCCGGGTATCTGCGACAGCGTTGAATTGACCAGACCTTCGGACTGGACGACATCGAGGCGCGAGGCCGCACCCGCTTCGAGCTGCAGCTTCGTCAGATCGAGCGTTTCGCGGCGTGAACTCAGGTTCTGGCGGGCAATCGCCAGGCGCTCCTGATAATAGCGCACGTCGATATAGGCCGCGGCGACTGAGGAAATCAGCGTCAGGCGCTGAACGTCGACGGTGGAGTACGCGGCGTCAAGCGAAGCATCGGCGCTTTCCGTTGCCCGGCGATAGCGACCGAAAAGGTCGAGGAACCAGGAAACGCTAAGGCTGCCGTTGGACACGTTGGTGACGGGAACGTCACGGTAGCTGCCCTTGGTCTCGCTGGTCGTGTGGCTGCCACTGCCAGTCAGGCTCGGCAGGCCGCCGGCGCCGTCCACGATCACCTGGGCCTGCGCCTGATTGATGCGCTCGATTGCCTGCATCACGGTGAGGTTCTGCGCAAGGCCGGTGGAGACGTAACCGTTCAGGCGGTTGTCGTTAAAGGCCGTCCACCATGCAACGCTGCTGATGTCGCCATTACTGGTTTTTCCGGCTTCCGCGAACTTTCCCGGCAATTGAATTTCCGGCGTCTTGTGGTCGGGTCCGACAACGCAGCCCGAAAGCAGTAGCATTGTCAGGGGAATAGTAGCGCGAATAGACAGCATATAATTTTCCCAATTCTCTGGTTGGCTTACCAAGCGCGGCTTGCTGACAAATGGGCTGCGCGGTCGATATGCCCTAGAAACGTGCGTTTGCCAAATCGGCCATATTTCTAGCAGCGTATTAACGGTTGGCACAGCCCATTTTTGTTTTGTTAACGCCTTGAAAGGCGACGAATGATGACGAAAAAGGACGGAACGAAGAAAATTCCGAGCAGTGTTGCAGAAAGCATACCACCCAGCACCCCGATACCGATTGCATTTTGCGCAGCGGAACCCGCTCCGGTTGCGATCGCGAGAGGCACGACGCCGAGGATGAAGGCGAGCGACGTCATGATGATCGGGCGCAGGCGCAGCTTCGCCGCCTCCAGTGCCGCCTCCACCAGACTTAACCCGTGCTCCTGCCTCTCCTTGGCGAATTCAACGATCAGGATCGCGTTTTTCGCGGCAAGGCCGATGGTCGTCAGCAGGCCCACCTTGAAGTAGACGTCGTTCGTCTGGCCGAAGAAATGGGCCGCAGTCAAAGCGCCGAGTACACCCACCGGGACAGCCAGAATGACCGAGAACGGGATCGACCAGCTTTCATAAAGGGCAGCCAGGCAAAGGAACACGATGAGAACCGACAGCGCGTACAGCATGGGCGCCTGCGAGCCGGAAAGGCGTTCCTGATAGGAGATTCCCTGCCATGCCACGGTGTAACCGCCTGGCATGCTTGCCGTCAGACGTTCCATCTCGTCCATGGCTTCGCCGGAAGCAATGCCCGCGCCGGCGGTGCCTTCAAGCGAGATCGCGCCCGTACCGTTGTAGCGTGCCAGTGACGGCGGCGCGTTGATCCACTTCACCTCGCTGAAGGAGGAGAAAGGTACCATTTCGCCGCTGGTGTTGCGGGCATACCAGAACTTCAGGTCGTCCGGCTGCATGCGATAGGGTGCATCGCCCTGAACATAGACCGGCTTGAGCTCACCGTTCAGGGTGAAGTCGTTGACATCCCGGCCGGCAAAGATCGTCGACAGCATCAGGTTCACGGAGGAAAGATCGACGCCCATGGCCCCCATCTTTTCCTGATCGAGAATGATCTTCATCTGCGTTTCGTTGTCCTGACTGTCGCTTCGCAGAGAGCTGATCTTTGGATTGCTTGTTGCAAGCGCAATCAGGTCCTTGGAGGTTGCGGTCAGAGCGTCGGTGCCGTTGCGGCCGCTATCCACGAGATACATGGAGAAACCGCTCGACGTGCCCATGCCCTGAATTGCCGGCGGCAAAAGCGGGAATACCTGTGCATCGCGGAAGCCGAAGAACGTACCCATTGCCCGCTGCACAATGGCGGCGGCGTGTTGATCGGGTGCGGTTCGCTCGGAAAAGTCCTTGAGCTTGGTGAAGACTATCGCGTTGTTCTGACCCGAACCGCTGAAGCTGAATCCAAGCACGCCGAAAACCGATTCGACATTGGCTGCTTCTTTTTCACGGAAGTAGCTTTCGACCTGTTTTACCACCTCGTTGGTGCGTTCGATGTTCGAACCGGTCGGTGTCTGGATGATCGTCAGCAGCACGCCCTGATCTTCCTGTGGGAGGAAGGAGCTTGGCAGTTTGGTGAAGAACCAGGCGCAGCCGCCGACGACGATCAGGAAAAGAATCGTCACGCGCAGTGGCCGTTTCAGCAGATAGCCGATCGACGAAACATAGCCGTCCGTCGTCTTGCCGAAGCCGCGGTTGAACCAGGCACCCGGTCCACGCTGCTTTTTGGTATGGTCGATGGGCTTCAGCATTGTTGCGCACAGCGCCGGCGTCAGAACGATGGCGACCACCGCCGAAAGCAGCATGGCCGAAACGATCGTGATCGAGAACTGGCGATAGATGATACCAGTCGATCCGCCAAAGAAGGCCATGGGAATAAACACGGCGGTCAGGACGAGCGCGATGCCGATGATGGCGCCGGTTATCTCGCCCATCGATTTTTCCGTCGCCTCGACCGGCGACAGGCCCTCTTCCGACATGATGCGCTCGACGTTTTCAACAACGACGATGGCGTCATCCACGAGAAGGCCGATCGCCAGAACCATGGCGAACATGGTCAGCGTGTTGATAGAATATCCGGTGACTGCGAGGATGCCGAACGTGCCGAGGAGCACGACGGGCACGGCGATCATCGGAATGAAGGTGGCGCGCAGGTTTTGCAGGAAGACCAGCAGCACGACGAAGACGAGAATGATCGCCTCGATCAGCGTATGCACCACTTTCTCGATCGACAGCTTCACGAAGGGTGTCGTGTCGTAGGGATATTCGATCGAGACGCCTGCAGGCAGCGAGCCCTCAACGGCGGTAAGCGCGGACTTGACACGTGCTGCAGTGTCGAGCGCGTTGGCGCCCGTGGCGAGGTTGACCGCGAAACCGGCGGAAGGACGGCCGTTGGAGCGGGAATCACCGCCATAGGTTTCCTGGCCGATTTCGATGCGGGCCACGTCGCTCAGGCGAACGGTTGCGCCGTCCTTCTCAACCTTCAAGATGACCGATTCGAAATCGGCGACGGTGGTGAGCTGGCTCTGTGCCGTCACCGTCACATTGAGCTGTTGGCCCTGGACGGCGGGAACGGCACCGAGGGAGCCGACCGAAACCTGGGTGTTCTGGCTTTCGATGGCGCCGGTGACGTCAGCCGTGGTCAGCTGGTATTTGTTGAGCTTGAACGGGTCGAGCCAGATGCGCATCGCATATTCGGAACCGAAGACGTTGATGCTGCCCACGCCTTCAAGGCGCTTGATCTGGTCTTCAACGCGCGAGGAGAACACGTCGCCGAGATCGGCGGAATTGCGCTTGCCGTCCGTCGAGATCAGCGCACCCACCATCAGAATGCTCGATGTGGAGCGGCTGACCTGAATACCGCGCTGCTGCACGGTGTCGGGCAATTGCGACTGCACGAGCTGCAGCTTGTTCTGCACCTGAACCTGCGCGATGTCAGGCAGGATGCTGTTGCCGAAGGTCAGCGTCACTTCGGCGCTGCCGGTCGAGGAAGACGAGGTCATATAGGTGAGGTCGTCGAGGCCGGTCATGCCGTCCTCAATGATGGTCGTCACCGATTTTTCGACCGTCTCCGCGCTAGCGCCGTTATAGGTTGCGCTGACGCGGACCGTCGTCGGGGCAATATCGGGATATTGCGAGATGGAGAGCGTCACAATTGCCAGAGCGCCGCCCAGCATGATGACGATGGCGATAACCCATGCAAAAACGGGGCGCCTGATAAAGAAATGGGCCATGGCAGTCCTGCCTTACCTTTTACGAGCTTCGACCGAGGGTTTCGTGCTCATGTTTATTTCGAGGGGGCGGCGGCAGGCGGAGCTTGCTGCGGCAGAACGACGATACCGCGATCGTCGATGGTCACTTCCACGGGCGCGACCGTCGCGCCGTCGGCAATCCACTGGAAGCCGTCAACGATGAGTTTGTCGCCATCCTTGACATTTTCCGTCACCAGCCAGGCATTGCCCGACTGCTGGCTGGACGGGAAGGTGCGCGTTTCCACCTTGTTTTCCGCGGTGACAAATTTTGCGGTCAGTTCGCCATTGGCGTTCCGGCTCGCTGCGCGCTGCGGGATGCGGAAACCCGTTTCCTTACCGATGGTCAGCGTTGCGCGAACATAGGTGCCGGGAAGCAGAAGATCGTCTGGGTTATCGAAGAGAGCACGGATGGAGAAGGTGCCCGTGGTTTCGCTCACCGCCATGTCCGACATGTCGATCTTGCCGTCATGCTTGTATTCGGTGCCGTCTTCCAGCGTCAGGTGAATGCCGGTTTCCTTGGTATCGCCGCCGAGCTGGCCCGACGAGATCGCCTTTTTCAGACGCAGAAGATTGATGCTGGATTCCATCAGATCGATGTAGATCGGATCGATGCGGCGCAGCGTCGTCAAAGCCGTCGTCTGGTTTGCCGTCACCACGTTGCCGATGCTGAAAGCGGTAGCGCTGGTGATGCCATCGAAAGGCGCGCGGACCTTGGTGAGATCGAGATTGATCTCAGCCGTTTCCAGCGCAGCCTTGGCCTGGGCCACGTCGGCTTCGGCCTGAAGCAGCGTCACCTTGGCGTTTTCATATTCGATCTGCGTTGCGCCGCTGTTGACCAGCCGCTCGTAGCGGGCAAGGTTCGCCTGGGCGCTCGGAACGCTTGCTTCGGCTTTCGCTACGCTTGCCTTGGCCTGTGCCACTTCTGCCAGATAGGTGTTGTCTTCAATCTGGTAGAGAATGTCACCCTGCTTGACCTCGCTGCCTTCCTTGAAGGGAATGTCGCGGATGATGCCAGTGACGCGCGGGCGGATTTCCGCCGTCTGGAACGCGCTTGCGCGGCCGGGAAGAACGGTGGTCAGGGGATATTCGCTCGTCTTCATCACAATGATGCTGACCGGAGACGGGGGACGCGCGGCGCCCTGGCCGGCGGTCTGGCTGCTTTCGCCGCCATCGCTGCATCCCGCGAGAACTGCGGTCATGCACAGAGAAGCAAATAGGGGTAAAATACGTCGGCTCATTGTTCTTCCCTGCGTATCGGTCGCATTCAACTATAAGCGCAGTGTCGCTCGGCGGATGCTGGTCCGGGTGCAGGGACGATGGGTGAAGGCCCTATGGGGACCTTCTTCGTTCAATCTGCTCGGACCGCCATTCGCATAGAAGCGCAGGCTTTCACGCTTCGCAAGCAATTGCGAGAAGGTGACGTAAGTTGAGAATCGTCACTTAGCAAGCGGATTGCGCAATCCTGCCTCGATTAAATCAACCAGTTGATCGCAACGTGTTGCTAAATTGCCGATATCTTCCCGTGCGATGAGGACGGGATGGATGACGCTCGCGAGTGCGTGGAGAACGGTTTCCGCCAGAGGCGGGATGTCGGCGGGGGCGTAAATTCCCTTATCTACGCCATCGCGAATAATGTCGGCCACCAGGTTTGCTATGACGGATTTGTAGTAGTCACCGCACTTCATGTCCTGCTTGGCCGTCATCAGGATCATTTCGAATATATAGGGATTGTCGTTGAGGTTCTGATGGTGTTGTTCCATCAGGGTGCGGGCGAGATGGCGCAGCCTGGAAACTGGTGCATGACTTTTATCGAGCGGGTGGATTTCCCGCTCGAATGCACCGATCTGCTCAAACCCGATGGCATCGACGAGCGCATTCTTCGAATTGAAGTTCTTGAAGACGTTCGCGGGCGACATGCCTAGTGCTGCGGCGATATCGGCAATTGCCACTGCATTGAACCCGCGCTCGCGAAAAAGTTCTTCGGCTTTGGCAAGAATGTCCCGCCGCGTCTCTTCGGCGGAACGGCGAGGCCGGCGCTTGACAGGAACGTCGTTCTTCCTGTCACCCTTTCTCGCCTGTTCGATCGTTTTGCTCAAGGTCAGACTCCGGGGAAAAATTGCTCCAGGTTCCGGCGTACTCTTGCCAGCGGCGTCTCACCGCTATCGTCGGGAACGAAGCTTTGTCCGGTGATGCGTTCGTATGCATCAATATATAACCTTGACGTCTGCAATACGAGTTCCTGCGGAATTTCCGGAACGTCGTCCTTATAGGGATCGCAGCGTTCGGCAACCCAGGCTCTCACGAAATCCTTATCGAAGCTTGCCGGCCGTGCGCCGTTGCGGAAACTCTCTTCATAGGTTTCAGCCATCCAGTAGCGGCTGCTGTCAGGCGTGTGGATTTCGTCGGCCAGAATGATCGTGCCGTTTTCATCGGTGCCGAATTCGTATTTCGTATCGACGAGTATGAGGCCCTGCTTTGCGGCAATCTCCTGTCCGCGTTTGAACAGTGCGAGCGCGTAACGGGAAAGCGTGTTCCATTGCTCCTGCGTCAGAAGTTTCTTCTCCACGATCTCGGCCGGCGTCAACGGCTCGTCGTGACCACCATCGAAGGCCTTGCTCGTCGGCGTGATCACCGGCTCGGGCAAGATCTGGTTGTCCTTCATCCCGTCCGGCAGGCTCATGCCGTACATCTGTCTCTGGCCCTTCTTATAAAGGGTCAGGATCGATGTGCCGGTGGTGCCGGCCAGATAACCGCGAACCACCACTTCGACCGGCAATATTTCAAGCCTCTTGCCGATGACGACATTCGGATCGGGATAGCTGACCACGTGGTTGGGGCAGATATCCTTCGTCTGCTCGAACCAGTAGCGTGCCGTCTGGGTCAATACCTGCCCCTTATAAGGAACACAGGTGAGGATGCGGTCGAATGCGCTGAGGCGATCGGTTGATATGATAATGCGGTTGCCGTCGGGCAGATCGTAATTTTCACGCACCTTGCCACGGTAGTAATTCGGCAGCTCGGGAATGACGGCTTCATCGAGAATGCGCACGGGCTCTCCAATTCTTAAGGCTATAAGGGGCGTCGGACGCCCCAGTCTGGCTGAAACTCTTATCCGTTCCTATTGCATGTTTCCCGAAACAGAACCAGTCGGCACATACAGGAGGCTCCTCTTGCCCTCCCTGGCGGTCCGCCTTGAAACTATCTTTTATTTTCATAGGTTTAGCAAAAATGTCAGTTTTTTGACGATAGGTGTGTTGACTTGTTTGTGGGTGATCTCTTATAAGTCCGCTCACTGAACGAGGGCGGCGGCGCTGCTGGCGACGAAGTCTTTCGTTCTAAAGAAATCAGGTTGATGAGCTGACTGCTTATTGTTTTCCAAGGGCTTTTGCTTTTGGGGTTTGATTTTGTGACTGCAATGAGCGGTCTGTTTTTTGACAATTGAATATGAGAAGAAAGAGAAACGTGGG